>JBOGLG010000014.1:0-35730 GCA_050745985.1 Terriglobales bacterium
TCCATACATTTGGAGTCGGGCCCATCGCTATAAGCGGGGCAGGTAGCATTCGCGCCGGTGGGCGGAATCTCCGCCGCCACCCGCAGAAACGTTCCCAGATTGCACAGCGAAGTGCTGACCACCTGCTTGCTCTGGCTGGAGATACACGACCCCCCGCTCATGTAATAACCTGTTCCGGCCGCCGCAGATTGCAATCGCGAACGCTGGCGCCGCTCTCCGTTGTAGAACAGAGACTCAAAGGGTGGCGTGTTCGCCGGAACTGAAACCTGCCAAAGCGGGCCAGAGACCTGAGTCCAACCTGAAAGCGGAATCCCACCATTCACCACAGGAGCTTCGTTCGGATAGTTTTCCCAGGTGACGGGGGCACTCGCAGTGCCGGAATCACTGGGCGTGAAGTTCAGGGTTCCCGGGTTGGTGGGGCTCAACGGAAGGTAGTACGTGCCTTCCCGTACCATCACCACAACAGCGGAACCAGGGTGGTTTTTCAGCTGAGTCTGGACTGCGATCTGGGCCCGAGCCAGGGATGCGAACGGCCCGTCAGTAAAACCCTGGCTCGGACAGTCGAGCGTCCCTGACCACGAATCATTGCCGCCCGGGCTTACATAGAAGTTCGCAGTCCCGTGGCCTCCACTACATCCCGAAGCGCCAAGGAAGTTAACTCCGTTAAGATCGGACCCATTCACCGCGGCATTCTGGCTGTAGGGAGTAAAGAGCACCCCATATCGAGCCGGTGTCACCGTATACGAGCCACTCGCCACCCCGGTAAAGACGTAGTTGCCAGAGTCATCGGCGGTCGTGATAGCGTCGCCGGCGCCACCCAGAGTCACAGTGGCATTGTTGCCGCTCCCTGCTGGCGTGATCGAGCCGTGAATGCTATAGAGCTGAGAAGCAGCGGCGCCAAAATCCATGCCCGCGACATCGGCCCCGTTTACCGCAGCGGTTTCCGTCGGGGGGCTGAAGACAAACCCGGTTTTGCTGGGTGTGATGGTGTACGAGCCATTCGCAAGTCCGGAAAATGTGTACTTGCCGGAAGCGTCAGCCGTGGCCGTTCCCTTGGCCGTGCCGCTCAGAGTCAGTGTGGCCCCGCCAACGCCGGTGATGGTTCCAGAAATATCATAGGCGCCATTTTGTACATGGTTGCCGGATCCTGAGGAAAGACCAGTACAGCCGACAGTGGTCAAGCCGCACCAAAGCGCCGGAATGGTTGCGAGAAGTCGAAGGGTGCGAGTTGTGCGGGCAAGTCTCATTTGTTTTCGCATCGAACTGCTGGCCTCGCCCCAGCGTCTCGGTGCGGGGGCAGGATTTTCCAAAACTAGGGTGACAGCGGGATTGGCACATGAACAGGTTCCCTAAGAACGAGCCTGCCAGGAGGAATCGGACAGTGTGGCGCGAGAATGCGGTACCTGTACCTCAGAGTGGGAGTTCTGCAAGTGCTGCGTCTTTAGGAACCTAGGCGGACTTTGCGCTGGCGCCGCTGAGCCAGGCAAGTGGCTGCCGGAGCAGGCTTTCAGGTGGCTCTCGTCCCCTGAGCTTAAGGATGGCGACGGTTTGCCGATATGGATCGCGACTTTATTCGGCGGGAGGCGGAAGATCGGCAGATCCGCGACGCAAGGGTAGCGAACTGCTTGGTTGCGATGCTTCAACCGAAACTTCGAGTCATTGATCGCCGTCGGGGTAGCCTTTCTTTTCCGTTCATAGCCCGGGTGGGATAGTGCTCGTCAATGCATGCCTCGTTGTCGCGAGACAGAAATGTTTGCTGGCCCCTCTCGTTTTTTTCTTACCAACCGTTTGGCGGGCGCGTGTTATCGTACTTGCGTACAGTTTGTTGGACTTGAAGTTCTGGTTGGAGAGAAGTGCTTGGGGGGACCACGCTTCTTGACGACTGACAGCAAGTTCCCCGCGTAATCGCGGGCCGACTGGTTCCCTCCCCCGTCAGCCTTTTTCAAACCCCGGGGCAGTCTGACTCAGTACATTCGGTGTGTCTCCCCGCGAGGGAGGCCTGCCATTTCGTTTGCCAGTCAGAATACAGTCCCAAGAGACTTTGAAGAGTGGAAACAAAAACCCAGGCTTCGACAGCGGCGGCCGGCGCTAAAATCCGCTTGGCTGTCTTCGACGATTACCCAGGCATTGCCGCGGTGGAGATGCGCAATGGCCTGCGGCCCAAGAAGAGGCGGGAGTGGGAACACCTTTGGACTGAAAACCCCGTATGCAAGCGGATCGATTGGCCCATCGGTTGGGTGGCGGAGAATGAGCAGCAAGAGATTGTGGGCTACATGGGCAGCATCCCTTTTCGTTGCCATTTCAAAGGGCAGGATCTTGTCGCCGCCACGCCTCACGCCATGGCCATGGACCCTGCCCATCGCGGCATTGCGGGCTTCTTTCTTAAGCGTTGCTCCAGACTTCCCGCCGACGTGTTTCTAGTCAGCACAGCCAACGAATTTTCCGCGAAGTTTAACGTTGCCATGCGAACGGCGCGCACTCCGGGCAACTGGGACCGATCTGCGTTCTGGATCACCGACTATCAAGGTTTCCTGGCCAGCGCCTGTGTCAAAAAAGGATGGCCGAGATTACTGTCTTTTCCCGCGGCCTCGGCTTTCTCGATACGCGACCGTTTGGCGCGAACCTATTCCTGGACGCGTCAACACGACATCGAGGTTGGAACCTGCGCACACTTCGACGAACGCTTCGACTTGTTTTGGGAGGAATTGAAGCGCGCTTATCCGGAGCGCCTGTTGACTGCCCGGTCGAGCGAGGATTTGCAATGGCATTTCAAGTACGGAGTGGCGGAAAAACGAGTCTGGATCACTACCATCGAAGAAGGTTCTCGTCTGGTGGCGTACGCCGTCTTCCTTCGACAAGATAAGCCGGATATCCAATTGAAGAGAGTCCGCCTGATTGACTTTCAGGTGCTGAACCGCAACAGTCAACTTTTGGCGCCCATGCTCTCGTGGGCGGTCCGCCGATGTCAGCAGGAGGGCATTCATATGCTCGAAGCCTTCAGCATGCGTGCCGACAAGCAGTCCGTAATCAACGGTCTCGCGCCGCGCCGCAGGCGGCTTCCCGCCTGGCTATATTTTTATCGGGCTACGTCCAAAGCGTTGACGGCAGAATTGCAGGACCCCAACGCCTGGGATCCCTGCCAGTACGATGGCGACGGCAGTCTGTAACAGGCGCCACCGGTCTAAGATCAAGATATTGAGGCTGATCCGGGCGCGATGGAGACCTTCCTCTCATTACTTCCTTCCTCTGGCACGATTTTTCCCCAATCGCTATTGTGAACAACGGGTTGTACTATTCCCTATTCCCCCGGAAGCATAGGTTTTTCTGTCTGCACCGTGGCCGATTGTCCGACCCTGGGACTCAGGTAGCGGCACCGTTCCGGCGCAAACACAGCAAAACTCCCCAATTTCGAGAAGAGGGATGACTGCGGGTTTGGACATTCGACAGGCGAGCGGCGAGAGCGAGCGGCGGTTCGGCAGGTGGAGTTCGCTCGCGTTATTGATCCTCCTCGGCAACTCAATTGCGCCCGCCCAGAACAATTGCGGTAGCCTTCCACCCACAGGAACCTGCGCGGCCGCGTCGCCGGTACAAATATGGTGCGCTGGAAACAACAGCAACAGCACATGTCCCGGTGGCACTTCCTGGGTGGGTTTCTCAACTTCGGCGCCGGCTTCAGGTTCGTGGTCCAAGCACTTCGAAGGATTGGACGCCGCCGGCCTGCTCGCCTCTGGCGGAAAGCCGAGGCCGCAGCCCGATCCCAACGGGGCGGTTGGTCCCACGGACGAGAGCGGCACCGGCCAGTACCTGGAATTCTCCGCCAACTACGTTCAAGCGTTCGATCGACGCAGCGGAAATGGGATATTCAGCGCCCAGCCGGGTAGCGGTGCGAGTCCGCGGGCGAGTCAAACTCCGTTTCTCCCTGGCGGTAGCAGCTATTGCGCGAATGGTTCGGTGGATGGTATCGCCACCTACGACCGCATCGACGGTGTTTTTGTGCTTGCCAACATTTTCAATCCGGGCGGTAGCGGCGCCTACTACTACTGCATCGGCGTAAGTGCGCCCAGCAGTTCTGTGCCTGCCAGCAATCTGCAAGGAGCGAACAACCGCAGCTATTGGAATGTCTATGCCTACTCCATGAGCGTTGCCATTCCTCACAATGCGGCCGGACACCTTTATTTTCCCGATTACCAGCGCTTCGGGACTTGGTCCGACGGTTTCTATGTGGCCTGGGATTTGGAAGACCCCACTCAGAATTACGACATTGTAGGTTTCGAAGTTTGCAAACTCGACAAGGCCAACATCGTCGCCGGCCTCTCATCGAATAACCCGGTCTGTTACACCTACATCCCTTCGTACATCGCGGGTCCGGGCGGGACTGACCGGAGTCTGATTCATACTCTCTTGCCCGCCGACTTCGAAGGCGGGAACCCCGTCCCGGGCAACTCTGCGGGCGAATATTTTCTTGCTCAAGTGAATCCCAGTGATCCTGGTACCAACAACCAGTGCGCCACCATGCCCTGCACTTCTGATCAATTGGCTTTTTGGACGTGGTCTGGATTTGCTGCCGGGGCCGGTCCAACCTACATCAATTTTCCTGCCAGCCCCTTCACTCCCGCCTGCTACAACCCGAAACACCCTTACAATACGATCTGCGTGCCTGAACCCTACGGCGGGCTGATCGACGGCTTGGGCGACCGGCTTAACTATCGCCTGGCTTACCGTTATCTTCCCACTATGGGCAGCGGTGAATATCTGGCAGTCGCGCAGACGGTGCAGGAAAATGCCGTTTCGCAACGCACTGGTATACGCTATTACTTGATTGCCGCAGGCAGCAGTCCGGCAATTGTTCGCCTGGGAGAAATCCAAGACTCGAAGCATCATTTGTTCGCGTCCATGCCCAGTGTAGCCATGGATAAGAACGGCGACCTCGGCATCACCTTTACCGTGACTGGGAATACCAAACACGGAAGCGCCATGAACTACGATCCTTCTCCTTTTTTTATCACCGTATCCAGCAAAGGGCAGGTTGGGGCCCCGGTCGCAATTCTCAGCAACAGCGGCGCCAGCGGCCAGGACGAAACCGATGATTTCTGGGGAGAGTACGTGAGTGTCACTTCCGATCCCAACGATGATCTGACTTTCTGGGCGGTCGACGAGTATATGAAGGGGAATCAAACCGGCAACTGCACGGCCAAGGTCGGCAGCGGTTGCACGTGGGCGACGCAGGTATTTACTTGTAAGAAAGGTTCAGGATGCTGAGCCGGATTTTTGGCTATCCTGAAAAGAATGGTTCACGACTGGTGAAAAATCAAGGCTGTGGAGTAAGCACAATGAATATCAAGACGTACCGGCTGCTGCCGATGCTACTCGCTCTGGGCAGCGTGGCGTCCTTCGCACAAAACAATTGCACCGGCGCTTTGCCGACTGGAACTTGTCTGGTTCCGAACCCCCCGGTACAGGTCTGGTGCGCGGGGAACAACCCCGCCAGCACTTGTCCCGGCGGGACCTCCAAAGTGGGCTTCTTTACTTCGTCTCCGAAAGCCGGTTCCTGGACGCGCCAATTTGAAGGCCTCGACGCCAAGACGATTTTGAATAGCGGAGCCGTACCTCGTCCACAGCCCGACCCGGTCGGCGGTGTCGGCCCCACGGATGCGAGCGGCGTCGGCCAGTATCTGGAAATCGCTGGCGGACTGGTGCAGGCCTACGACAGAAAGACCGGCAACGGCATTCTCAGCCATTCCGCTAACAGCGGAGCCAACCCTCAGCCTCTCACCGGCGTGTTTGCCCCTGGCGGGAAAAACTACTGTGGAAGTGGCACGGCCGATGCCATCGCTACGTACGACCGCATCGACAACGTCTTTGTTCTGGGTAACGTCTTCAACCCAAGCAACCAAGGCACGTACTACTACTGCATAGGGGTCAGTGCCGCCACCGGCGGTGTTCCTGCCAGCAACCTGCAAGGTTCCGGCGGTCAATCCGATTGGAACGTTTACGCGTACGAACTGAACGTTGCGATCCCGAAGAATGCAAGTGGCAGGTACTACTTCCCCGACTACACCAGGTTCGGCACCTGGTCAGACGGGTTTTATGTGGCCTGGGACTTGGAAGACCCGGATACTAACGACGTCAACATTGTTGGCTTCGAGGTCTGTAAGCTGGACAAAGCCAACATCATTGCTGGACTGTCCTCCAATTCTCCGGTCTGCTACACCTATATTCCCAGCTATGTTCCAACCACAAATGCCAGCCTGATCCACACGCTTCTGCCGGCGGATTTCGAGGGGAGCAATCCCATCCCCACCAACACCGCGGGAGAATATTTCCTGGCCCAGGTCAATCCCAGCAACCCTGGGACCAATAATCAGTGCACTATCTTGCCGTGCACTTCGAACGTGATGGCCTTTTGGACATGGTCTGGGATCACCAGCGGCGCGGGTCCGACATTGATCTCGACAAAGACGCCATTCACTCCCGCTTGCTACACTCCCGAGCATCCCTGGAACACGGTATGTGTTCAACAGCCTGCCGGAAACTATAGCGATAGCGTCGGAGACCGTCTCATGTACCGCCTGGCCTACCGTTATATTACGGGCCAATACAAAGGCGAATACCTGGCCGTCGCCCACACCATTCAGGAAGACGCAAATACGCAGCGCACTGGAATTCGCTACTACCAGATTGCCGCCGGTACCAACCCTACGGTGGTGGTGAAGGGCGACCTTACCGATAACAACACCCATCTCTCGGCTTACATGCCCAGCGTGGCCATGGATCATAATGGCAACCTGGGTGTCACTTTCAGCGTTACCGGCAAAGCGGGCGTCAGTGCAATGAACTACGATCCTTCGCCGGTGTTCATGGCCCTCACCCTGGGCAGAGCGGGGCCGGTGGAGTTGTTCCTCCCCAACAGTGGCGCCAGCGGACAGGACGAAACCGACACCTCCTGGGGAGAGTATGTCAGCGTTTCCGTGGATCCCAACGATGATCTCACGTTCTGGGCCGTGGATGAGTACATGGCCGGCGATCAAGTCGCGAATTGCAACGGCCAAGGGACCAGTGGCTGCACCTGGGCGACCCGCGTCTACACGTGCAAGAAAGGGTCCGGCTGCTAGCGCCATGAAGTTTTGATCGGGCCTGCACGGTTCCCTCAGCCGGAATCCGTCTGTTACCATAATTTCGTCGGAGGTCTCGACGGCGAAGTCTTCCTTTTCGTCTGCTTGCGAACATCTGTTCTGATCCCATGATTGAGGAGCGTTTCGGTGAAGATTCTAGTGGTTGGCGGAGCTGGATACATCGGTAGCCATACGGCGCGGGTTTTGCGAAACGCCGGCCTCGACGTTCGTATATACGACAATCTCTCCACCGGTTTCGACTTTCTCGCCAAGGGATTTGAAATGGTCGTTGGCGACGTTCACGACCAGAAGAAGCTGGCCGAGGCGCTCAAGGGAGCGGATGCGGTCATGCACTTTGCCGCCAACCACTATGTTGGCGAATCCGTGATCAATCCGCGAAAATATTACCGCAACAACGTGGAAGGCGGCATCTCGCTTCTGAACACCGCCATGGATGCCGGCATCAAGTACGTGATCTTCTCTTCCACCTGCTCGGTTTACGGCTCTCCGGAACACATGCCGATTACCGAAGCGACGCCTCGATTGCCGGTGAATCCCTACGGAATTTCGAAAGTGTTCTTCGAGGAGATGCTCGAGTCCTATGACACCGCATACGGCTTGCGCTTTTCCGCTTTGCGCTACTTCAATGCCGCCGGCGCCGACGAGAGCGGCGAAATCGGTGAATGCCACGAGCCTGAGCCTCACCTGATTCCCCTGTGCCTGCGCGCCGCTGCGGGCATCGGCGGCGAGCTTCAGGTGTATGGCACTGACTATCCCACGCCCGATGGCACGTGCATTCGCGACTACACCAACGTGGTTGATCTTGCCGAGGCCCACGTCAAGGCCTTGCAACATCTGATGGCAGGCAAACCGTCTTTCACCGTAAATCTGGGCAGCGGCGAAGGGTCGTCGGTAAAGCAGGTTATTTCCATGGTCGAAGAAGTGACTGGCAAGAAGGTTCCGCATCGCATCGTGCCGCGGCGCGCCGGTGATCCGCCGGCGTTGGTTGCCGACCCCAGGAAGGCGCAGCAGATCCTCAATTGGAAAACCAAGCGCTCCTTGCGCGATAGCGTCTCAACCGCCTGGAAGTGGATGCAGCGGCAACAGCAAATGGCGGGCGCAGGCGTGCGGTAGGCTAGAGCCGACCTGGCCCGCTGATCCAGCGCACCCGTCGCCGCCGGCCCGGGACAGGAGGCATCGAACATACAGTAGGGCCAGCAAGCAGCGTAGCCCATCGCGGACGTCTGCTCGCTAGTTCTTTCCGGCCTTCCCTCCGCCGCCGAAGTACGCCTGGTTAACATCCGTGGTGAACGGCTCCTGGACGTCATGGACTAGCTTTTCCAGCCGTTGCTGTCGCAGGGTCTTGCTGATCTCTGCCCTTACCGCTTCCAGCGGCTGGGTTTCTCTCGACTCCAGTTTGTAAATGTAGTGGCCGCTCACGTCGCTCATCACCGGCGACACCTCGCCCGGTTTCAGATCGAATGCTGAAGCGTGCGCGGGTGGCAAGCCGCGGCGGCGTAGTTTTTCCATGCGAGGATTAGGCTCGGTATCTCCGCTCAGTCCGGCGGCTTTGTAGGCCTCCTTCTGCAGCTTGCTGAAATCCTCACCGGCAGCAGCACGCGCGCGCAGAGACTCGGCCAGCTTCTTCAATCCCGCTTCGTCCATAGTTCCCTGCTTCGCGCCCTGAGCACGGATTGGAACTACGACGCGGTCGAGCACGACCTGCTCATACTGACCCGCATTCTGTTGGTAGTAATCTTCAATCTCTTTCTCGGGCACCTGTGCCGCTTGCTCTTTCAGTTCCCGTAGCAGTTCCTGCGAAAGAATCTGTAGCCTGGCGAATCTGATTCTTTCCTCGAAGCGCGCCTCTTTATCCACGCCGCGAACTTCCGCCTCGTGCGCCATGACCAGCAGTTGGGGATACGCGGTGGTGAGTTCGTGCTTGGTTTGCGGGTCCTTGTCCGAGCGCAGCATGAGCAGCAGTTCCTCAAACTCAGCCCGAGTGACGACGGTCTCGCACTTGGGATCGGCAGGACCAGTTGCGGCATTCGGCGGTGAGCACAGGCCCTTGACGGTAAGCACGGCATCATTCTCGGCGACCACGGCCGGCTTCTGGCTATCTTTGACGGGCGCCGCAGCCGAATTTGTTTGTGCCCATGCCATTGGGGCCATCAATATTCCAACCAGCACGAAACCACGCATCGCTCGCTCCTTAAAAATCTCTCCGGGGGGATTTACCAGAATCGTAGCACACGATTCTCACAGCGAAAGCACGCTCCGGTATCTTGACACCGTGGTGGGGGCGGGTCACAATCGTGACTCATACTTGCCGTCGAAAGTTCCCTCTAAAGCCAGGTCACTCCCACGAACTTCTCGGCATCTCCGTTACTGAGGTTGTGGTTTTCATGATGGCGAAACAAATCAGGCAATGGGTCAGCGTCGGTGGCGCGATTACCGGCCTCGCGCTGGCCTGCGCGGCATTTGGCTCTGCCGCCAGTACGCCCGCCCCGACTTTCAGCAAGGAGGTAGCGCCGATTCTCTTTGCCCATTGCGCGAACTGCCATCGTCCGGGCCAGATCGCAGCATCGGTATCACTGGTGTCGTATGAGAGCGCGCGACCCTGGGCGACGGCGATTAAGGAACAGGTGGCGAAGCGCGCGATGCCCCCATGGCCGGCTGACCCTACAAGGAGTCTGAAGTTTCGCAACGATCCCAGCCTCAGTCAGCGGGAAATCGATACTCTGGTGGCGTGGGTCGACGCCGGCACGCCGAAGGGGAACGATGCCGATCTGCCGCCTCTGCCGACACTCGCCAAAGGCTGGCAAAACCCCGACGGGCAGCCGCCTGACCTGGTCATCCCACTGCGCGAGTTTCATCTCCCGGCCACGGGAGAGATTCCTTACGTTCGGTATCTGGCGAAGGTACCGTTCCAAGAAGATAAGTGGATCACTGCGCTCCAGATGCGGCCGGGCAATCCAGCGCTGGTTCATCACATGGCGATTACCGAGGTGACGCTGAACGAAGGTGTGACGCCGGACAAGCTTGACGAACTGGCGCGGGTCGCGCGCCAGTTGGGATTTCCCAGCAATGCCATCGAGCCGCGGCCGGCGGTGGTTGATCCGGTAAATCCTGGGCTATACGACATGCTCGCCGTTTACACTCCGGGCACGACCTTTGAGACCTACGGAGACGGCAACGCCAAATTCCTAAAGGGCGGCAACAACGCCTACCTGAACTTCAATATTCATTACCAGACCACAGGAGAGCCGGAAACCGACCAGTCGATGCTCGCCTTTTGGTTTCGAAAAGACCCGCCAAGACATCAGTTGTATCGCGTGCCCGCGTCCGCCGGGACGATCATCGCCAACGGCAAGGAATTACTGACCGATACCCCGGGGCCAAAGGCCGAGGGCACCAGCGTGATGATTCCGCCGATTCCGCCGTACGCTGAGAACTATGAGGTGATCGGAATTACCGCCTACACCGAGCCGGTCACCATCTACCAGTTTCAACCTCACGCGCACCTGCGCGGGAAGGATTTCACGTATGCCGTCGTCTTTCCCGACGGACGCGAAGAAACCGTACTGACGGTGCCACACTACGAGTTTCACTGGCAGTTGGCTTACGAGCTCGATCAGCCGCTCAAACTGCCTGCCGGCAGTAAGCTGGTGGTCACGGCCCACTACGACAATTCGACGCACAACCAGCACCTGGTCCATCACCACAACCCCGGCGATCCGTCGCACAACCCTTCGCCCGAAAAGGAAGTCTATTTTCGCGAAGCCAACCAGAGCTGGGATGAGATGTTTACTCCGTTCATTCAGTATTCCGTCGACAGTCAGGATCCGGCCAAACCAACGCTGCATCAACCGCAGCAGAACACCCTCCCGATTGTCGAGGTCGTCGGCTGTTTGGAGGAAAGCTCGCCGGGGTTCTGGCAGTTGAGCAAGGGCAGCGAACCGGCAATATCCAAAACCCAGCCTACCTCGTCGGTGGCGCTAAAGGCTGCGGCCGCAGAGCCGCTAGGCAACCAGCGGTACCAATTGCTCGGCGTAGGCGTATTCGACCCTGCAAGCCATAAGGGCCAGAAGACGGCAGTGAAAGGGGTTCTGATCAAGGACGCCACAGCAAGCCGCATAAACGTCACGTCACTGGAGACGGTCGCCCCGGCCTGTTTCTAGGGTACGACAGTACGCATTCTGGCTGTTTAATCTTGAGATTCCAGGGGCCGCAGACTTGCCCCAATGGAAGATTTGTTCCCTCGCGTTGCAGATTATTGCATCTTGACAAGCCTTTGCACACGGGCGACAATCGCGAAGCGTACGACAATCGACGGTTCCCCCTTAAACCAGGTTAACCCCCCGTGGAGAGGTTCGGTTCATGAACAAGACGCGTCTTTTCTCCCCAGCCGCCGCTCTTTGTCTAACCCTCGCCTGTCTGAACTCCGTCGCCGAAGGTCAATCAGCCTTAGGAGTCTTCACGCAGCAGTACTACAACACCCGGACGGGAAATAACACCTACGAGAAAAAACTGGCTCCGGCGAATGTTAACTCCACCAAGTTCGGCAAACTGTTCTCTGTCAGCGTCGATGGTCAGGTCTATGCTCAGCCACTCTGGGTGAGCGGCGTAAAGATTCCTGGTCAGGGCACACATACAGTAGTTTATGTGGCGACGGAAATGGACAGCGTGTTTGCCTTTGACGCGAACACCGGCGTCCAACTCTGGCAGGTCAATTTTACCGACCCCGCAAACGGCATTGGTCCGGTCCCCTGTTCCAGTGATGGACAAGAACAGATCAGCTGCGCCGTCTACCCCTATTACGGTATCACCGGCACTCCCGTGATCGATATCACTACGCGCACCATGTATCTGCTTGCCCGCACCTGGAACAACAATACGCAAGAGGCTTTTCAAGGCTTGCACGCGATCGATATCACCAGCGGAGCGGAAAAATTCGGCGGGCCAACGTTGATTTCAGGTTCGGTAAATGGCACGGGCGCAGGAAATGTGCACGGCGTGATTACATTCGACCCGCTGGCCGACGTCCAGCGCCCGGGTTTGCTCTTGCAGAAAAATAGTGTCACGGGTGCAAAGACCGTGTACATCGGCTGGTCAGGCGCAGCGCATGGTTGGATCATGGCCTATGACGCCGGCACCTTGCAGCAGACTGCGATTTTCAATACCACGCCAGATGGGATCCGAGGCGGCGTCTGGCAGAGTGGCAGTGGGTTAGCCGCCGACAGTAAAGGATATATTTACGCCTCTACCGGCGATGGACCCTTCGACGCTGACAGCAACGGCCGGGACTACGGCGACTCGCTGCTTAAGTTGGACGGGGATCTCAACGTCATTGACTACTTCACGCCCATGGAGCAGGCTTGCCGTCTCACCTATGACTTTGACCTCTCAGCTTCTGGGCCGGTGGTCATTCCCTCCCAGGGTGGCAAGTATCCGGATGAAGTGATCGAATCGGGCAAGGGCGGCGCTCCCTGCGATGCTTCAGGTGATGCTCCCATTTATGTCATCAATCGCGACAATCTGGGGAAATACAATGTCAGTGCCGACAATGTCATTCAGGAGGTTTCTGGGGCGCCGATCGGCTATTGGAGTAGTCCCGCTTACTGGCGCGAAGGAACCACGGCCGCGATCTACTACGCCGGCCAGAGCGCACCGGCCGGCGGGGGCGATTACCTGAAGATGTACACCATTTCGAAGGACGAGCTTTCGAATACTCCAGTCTCCCAAAGCGCGAATGTTTTCCCCATTGGCGCGACTCCTTCAGCTTCGGGCAATGGCAACACCAATGGCATCATCTGGGCCACTTTGCGCCAGGAATCCCTGGGCCTGACACCGGGCCAGTTGCCCGCGATTCTCTTTGCCTACGACGCTACCAACCTTGCGAACATGCTCTATAACAGCACGCAAAATGCAGCGCGAGATACCGGAGGCTGCGCCAATAAGTTCCAGGTTCCGGTGGTCGCCAACAGCAAGGTTTATGTGGGGACACAGAACACGCTTGATGTTTTCGGCCTGCTAGGCAATCCACCCGCCGCTCCGCGCGTGAGCCTGTCCAGCCCCTGTTACACGTTCAACAAACAAGCGGTCGGCACCACCAGTCCAGCGCGATTTCTGGTCTTAACCAACCTGGGCACCGCTGATATGACGGTCGGAGCCATCTCGGTTCGTGGATTGAACGCGTTGGATTTTACGCAAACCAATAATTGTCCGGCTACGCTGGCGGCCAATGCCAACTGCACCATCAAGATAACCTTTACGCCGTCTGCGGTCGGCCCGCGGGTCGCTCAGGTGATGTTTGCGGACAATGCCCCGGGCACGCCGCACAATACCGCGGTCATCGGGAAGGGATATTAGACAGGCGGCAATAAACCTATTTTGAATCGGAGTTGAGTCGTAAACAAGAGTGCTTTCACGAAATCCGTGACATGCGCCCTGTGGTAGGAGGTCGGCCACCCGCAGTTTCCCCTGGGCGGCCTGCACGATCCAAATCAGAAGAGCTTCCTTAAGGAGACGGTATGGTAGGCAACACTCGCATTTCTCTGCCCTTGCATTTAGCCCTCTTGGCGCTGGGCGTCTTATTGGCGGTTAGTTCGGCGGCAGCAGCGGTCACCGACACCGTGCTGAACAGTTTCATCGGCAGCGATGGATCCTCGGTCTTCGCCGGTCTGACGTTCGACCAGGCTGGAAATCTCTACGGGACCACGCAAGCGGGCGGACTTGGCTTCGGAGTGGTTTACGAGCTTACTCCGGCTGACGGGGGTGGCTGGACGAAAACCGTACTCTACCAGTTCGGGAGCAAGGCCAAGGACGGCGCCAATCCCTACAGCGGCGTGGTAATAGACTCCGCGGGCAACCTCTATGGCACCACCCTGCGCGGTGGCACCCGCAACAAGGGCACTCTCTACCAGCTCAAGCCGGGACCCGGCGGCAGTTGGACCGAGACGGTGCTGCACAATTTCGGAAATGGGCCGGACGGCGCATTTCCAATCGCGGTTCCCGTCATCGTTGGAAACAGTCTATTCGGAACCACGTACAACGGTGGCACGGGCACGGCCTGCACTTTGTCGGGTAAGAGCACTACCTGCGGCACGGTTTATCAATTCACCTCGACCGGGGCGTACAGCATTATTCACAACTTCACAAACGACGGCAACGACGGCTTTTTGCCGGTCGCCGGTCTCACTCCGGATGCCAATGGCAACCTGTTTGGCCAGACCACCTGGGGGTCGCCGTATGGAGGAGGCCTGCTCTTTCAGATGGTACTGTCGAACGGTACCTGGACCGAAGTGGCAATTCATCCTTGGGGACGAATCCATGACGGACGCCCCGATGGCGCTCAATGCTACGGCACGCTGGTATTTGATCAAGCGGGAACCCTGTGGGGCACGTCCACCGTTGGCGGCACTCACGGCGATTTGGGTACCGTTTTCAGGTTCACTCAAAACCAGCATGGCTGGGCGGAAATGAACGCCCACGGTTTCGGAGAGCCGGGTGACGGCGCATATCCCTACAGTGGCCTGGCAGTCAATGCCGCCGGCAATCTGTTCGGCACGACCTACCAGGGTGGGACTGGAGGCGTGGGAATTGTTTACGAGATCATTCCTGGCCCGACCGGCTTCACCTACAAGCTGCTGTACAACTTTACGGGAAAGACCGACGGCGGATTTCCGGCAGCTCCGTTGGTGATGGACAGCGCCGGCAATTTTTACGGAACCACCATGTGGGGCGGCGACCCGAATCATTGCCAGAAATCTCCGGTGGCTGGATGCGGAGTGGCGTATGAGATTTCCGGGGCGCAGTAGAGCGGCTCGCTAACGGAATTACTGGCAAACCGCATTGGTCAGGCCGAATACGTCGAGCCGGCCTCGCGTGTTGGTCGAGTCAGTCGGATCCATGGTTCCGAGGTAAACCATTCCGTTGGCGATTGTGGGCACAACGAATTTGGTCGCGTTGCCCGGAGTGTCTCGCGCAGGACATTGCGTGCTATCCCACAGCTCGGGAACGGTGCCGGGAGGGTTGGTGTGCTCGGCGTCCAACGCGTAAAGCACGGCTGGCGCGGGACCGCCTTGTGTGCTCGGCCAGCCGTTTCCACTTTGAGCCCATAAGATAGCAGTCCCGCTGGTCTTCCCTGACGCGGAAATTGCCGGGTTGGGGGCAAAGCCGAACTTGACCGTTGAGGTGTTGGTGCCGGTGGTGCAAATGGGACCGGGATTGCACTTGAGGCTGAGCTGGTACCGGGTCAGGGGAGATTGCGTCGGCATATAGTACAAGTGCAGGTTCCAGTACGCTGGCGTGGTGAAGTACGGCCGGCTTCCCGCTTGAAAGTATTCCTGGTTGGCATTGCTTCCCATCGCGGGGCAAGTCTGATTGGTTGGAGGAGTGAATCCCCCCGGGCTAGTACGATTCATCACGAATACAACTCCGGTCTTGCTCGCAGTTATGGCATAGAAAGTTGAACTGCTGTTGGGAGTCAGCGCGACCCCGCCAGAACCGAAATCGTGGTCAGCAGGATTAAGGCAGGCCTGATCAAACGGCGTAAAATAGCCATTGGCGAGGTTGCTGAGCGACGGCGTCAGTTTGACCAGACTGTCCCCATAGTCGGGGCCTCCGCTGTAGGCGTCAAACGTTCCATCCCCAGTCGCAAGGTACAGGAAAGTCTGCCCGCGCGGTGAGTCGATCCCGGCTGCCAGACCACTTCCGCTGCCCCACAAGCCGCCGCCTTCGCCGTTCGGCGTACTGCTCCAAACCAGCGGAGCGGCCGCAAGATTCCTGGCGTCGTAACCGAAAACCCAGCCCGGCGGAATACTCACACCGGGTTTTCCGAAACCGGCAATCGCGGAAAATCCAATGTAAACCGCGCTATCACCATTTGCCATAACCCCGGGCAACAATAGCAACCCCGGCCGCTGAATGTGTTGCTTTGCGGTAAAAGTCGCACTGCCGAATTTTCCTGCAATTACGGTGGGACCGTTGAACTTCTCCGCAAGGGTTGTCAGCGCCAGGGCGTGCAAGCGATGAATAAAGCAGGACTCGGCATGGCTGTTTTGGCAGGAGGATGTTGTGGACTCGGTTTCCGTGGTCACATAAATTGTGCGCGAACTGAGATCGATCACCGGAGTTGCCAATGTACCGATGAGGGGGACAATCTCTGAGCACTTGCCCGTGAGGTCCGCACACTGCACCGCTTCTTCGCCCTGCGGAATCAGTGATACGTGGGCGAGTTGGGTGCAATTGCTTCCGTCGATGGCGTAAACGCTATCGTTCATGGTCACCACATAGACGACGTTCTTGCCCTTGGCAAATACAACCAGGGGCTGTCCGAAAATTTGGCCATCCACCACCGCTGAACAAACCTTCCCGAAACTGGCGGAATTGACGTTGGCCTGGTTAAGGACGCTCTCGCTGGAGTTCAGGCCGTCGCGCGAATTATCGTTGCGCGATGTCAGGACGTTGGTCTCGGCCCTGAGCCCTGCGGCTACCAGGATCAGCAATGCGCAGCAACAAATGAAGGAGCGCTTCACGGGAATTCCCTCCTCGACAAACCGGCGGCCGCTGTTTGAGCGGCAAGCAATTTTGCTACAAGGAGCGCCTCGACCAACAGAAAAATATCGACGAACCGCTCGATTATCTAATCCGCCCCTTAGGGGCACCTCATGGCCTGAGATTGCTGCGGAGTCTGCAAATAAAGAGACAAAGGACCCCAATGTAATGGGGCTGTTTGTACTACCCAGCCAGGGCAAAGCAGAAATACTCTCCGCAACCCTTGACAACCGTCCGATCCTGCGGCACTCTGGTGCGCGATACTCCCGAAGGCGACCTCCCTCGGTCCTGGTTCTAATTCTGCCTAACCAGGAGAAAATGTAATGGAATCAGTTTTCAGGATAGCGTTCGTATTCCTTCTTTCAGCGGAACCCTTTCCCGTTGTCCCACCGCGCGGGTCGAAAAGTGCTTATGAAAAACGCTTAGGAGCTTAGAGGAATGAGACACGTCGTAGGGTTTCTGTTTCTGTTGGTCTGGGTTGGAGTTGCCGCGAACGCCCAAAATGATGGGAATCCAAGAACTGGGAATGCCAACCCGCGAGTGCCCTATCCTAACCCCATCAAGCATGTTGTCCTGATGATTCAGGAGAACCGCACTCCGGACAATTTGTTTCAGACGTTGCTGACTTATCCGGGCATAATTCCTGCCCGGTACGATATCGCGTCGAGTGGTTTGGCCAAGGTCAACGGACAGGACCAGGTTGTGCCTCTCACCCCCAGAGCGCTAGCCACCGACTATGACTTGGGCCACGGCCACAACGATTTCTTGACTATGTGGAACAACGGGAAGATGGACGGCGCCAATTCCATCCCCGACACTTGCAATCCGGATGCAGTCGATTGCCAGAACGGAGGCGCAGGCCAGTTCCTGGGTTACAAGTACGTTCAGGCGTCGGATGTTGGGCCTTATCTACAATTGGCGTCTCAGTATGGCTGGGCAAATTACATGTTTCAGACCAACCAGGGTGCAAGCTTTGTGGCTCATCAAATTCTATTCGCTGCAACCTCAGCGCCAACCCTTGAAGATGATGCTATGGGCGTTTTTGTCGCGGGACTTCCCAGCCGCCCTGAGGGCGGCAACTACGTAGGATTGGATAACACCGGCTGCCTTGCCCCCTTGGGGGAAGTAAATGCTGCAATCTCGCCGCAAAGTGCGCCGAAAACCTATCGCTTCGACAACGATCCGCAGGGCACCTATTGTTTCCAGCACGATTCCATGGCGACTCTGTTGGACGCAGCCCAGATCTCGTGGAAGTATTACTCCATCGAAGCAACCAGCAATCCTTATCCAAATGATCCGACCAAGCTGGGTTACAATCCGCAGGGTCACATGTTCACCGCGCCCGCCTCTCTATGGGACATCTGTTTGCCGGACTATACAGGGGATGAACCAGTGTGCACTTCTCCGGAAACCACGACGAATATCGACCTTAAGCCCTCGCATGTGCTAACCGATATTGGACACTGTGAGCTTCCCTCAGTGGCATGGGTAACTCCGACTGGCCCGGACTCCGACCATGCTGGAACGAAACATGGCAATGCCGGGCCGTCCTGGATTGCATCCGTCGTCAATGCCATCGGCAACGACAAGACCTGCGAGCAAGGTGCAGGTTATTGGTCCGATACGGTAATCCTGGTGGTGTGGGATGACTGGGGCGGCTGGTACGACCACGAGGCGCCAACCATTCTCCCCGGCAACCAGGGCGACTATGAATTGGGTTTCCGTGTGCCGTTGCTGGTGATTTCAGCCTACACGCCCAACGCAGCTGTCTCCAATCTTCGCCATGAGTTCGGCAGCATCATAAGATTTATGGAAGGCGTGTTCGATTTTCCCGAGGGCGCCCTTGGGTTTTCGGACACTCGAGTCAACAACGATTTGGGCAATTTTTTCAATTTCAAGATGGCGCCACGGCCATTTCAAACGATCCAGACCAAGTATGCACCAGAACATTTCATGAACGAGCCGGTCGAAGTCGAGCCCCCCGATGACTACTAGAAAGGGCGCAAGGAACGGTAACGGGCGCCGTTGTATTGAATGCAACGGTCGCAGCGTTGCGACCCACACCTGAGTTAACGGCGGCGAGGCTTCAGAAGGAGGAAGAAACGAAAACCGCCACGAAGTCCCTATTTCTACTGTTATGGCTCGCAGGGGGCGTCGCGTTCGCACAGAATGGGGGAAACCCCAGGACGGGTTACGTAAACCCAAGAGTCCCATACCCCAACCCCGTCAAACATGTGATCCTGGTCATTCAGGAAAACCGCACACCGGATAATCTCTTTCTGTCCCTATTGACTTACCCCGGCATCAATCCCGTTCGGTACGACCTGGCGTCGAGCGGCCTGGCCCTCGTGAACGGGGAGGACCAGGTTATACCCTTAACCCCACGCTCTCTCTCAACCGACTATGACTTAGAGCACAGCCATGACGCCTTTATGGACATGTGGAATAAGGGAAAAATGGATGGCGCGAATTTAGTGCCGGACAATTGCAATCGGGACGCGGTTGATTGCCAGAACGGAGGTCAGGGCCAGTTTCTCTCCTACAAATATGTCCAGGCATCGGACATCGATCCCTACTTGCAGTTGGCCTCTCAGTACGGCTGGGCGAATTATATGTTTCAGACCAATCAAGGCCCGAGCTTTGTGGCCCATCAAATTCTCTTCGCAGGCACCTCGGCGCGAACTGAAGAAGACGACGCGAACGGAGTTTTCGTGGAGGGGAATCCAGGCCAGCCGAAAGGCGACCAATATTACGGCATGCGAGACTCGGGATGTCTTGCGCCTCTCGGTGAAGTCAATGCCTTCATCTCACCCGAGAGCGCCCCCGACACCTACCTGTTCCTCAACGATCCAATTGGAAGTTTCTGCTTCGACCACGATTCCATGGCGGACCTCTTGGATGCAGGTCAGCTTTCGTGGAAATACTACGTAGTCGGGCAAACGGGCAATCCCTATCCCAACGACCCCACCATGCAGGGCTACAATCCCGCGGGATTCATGTTTTCGGCCCCGAGTTCTATTTACAATATCTGTTTGCCCGATTACAGCCAGGAAGTGCCCGTCTGTACGTCTCCAGAATTCGTCACCAACATTGATCTTAACCCTCACGACATTCTGAGCGACATCGCCCATTGCAACCTCGCTTCTGAAGCCTGGGTGACTCCGACTGCGAACGAAGCTGATCACGCCGGCTCCAAGAAAGACATTGGAGGTCCATCCTGGGTCGCGGCGATCGTGAATGCTGTCGGCAATGACAAAACCTGCGAGCAGGGCGCGGGTTACTGGTCCGATACGGTGATTCTGGTGACTTGGGATGATTGGGGAGGCTGGTACGACCATGTGCCTCCCCCCATTCTTCCCGGTCCCCAAGGCGACTACGAGTTGGGGTTCCGGGTGCCGCTGCTGGTCATTTCGGCCTACACCCAACCGGGGTATGTCTCCAATTTCCGGCATGATTTCGGCAGCATTGTGCGATTCATGCAAGGTATTTTCGGCATTCCCGAAGGTTCGCTCGGATTTTCTGATGCACGCACGACGGATGACTTGAGCAATTTTTTCAACTTCAATATCGCACCCCGGCCTTTCCAGACTATCCAGGCAAAATGGGGGGCGAAACATTTTCTGGACGAGGCAGTATCGCCCGAACCTCCCGACGACTACTGAGACGATTTCAACCCGGGACAAGCTGCGCGCCTCCGACAAGACCGGGCTTTCTCAGGGCACCGGGGACGCTCTGAGGGAGAACTGCACTGCAATGTTACGATGAAAGAGCTTGTGGCGTGCTGTGACCCCGGGGGTGCAAACGTGAAGGTCTTGGTGATTGGTGCAAACGGACAACTAGGCAGCGATCTAAAGAAAGTATTCGCGGCGGCTGGCGATGAGGTTGTTTCCCTCACCCACGCTCAACTGGAGGTCTGCGATCCAGAACGGGTCACAGCGATGGTCACGGAGGTTCACCCGCAGGTGGTGCTCAATACCGCCGCATTCCATAAGGTAGAGGAATGCGAAAAGAAGCCGGAGTTGGCCTTTCAGGTGAACGGGTCGGCCGCGATGAATCTCGCGCAGGCTTGCGAGAAGGCAGGCGCGATCCTGGTGCACTTCAGCACCGATTACGTTTTTGGCGGATACGCCAGGAACACGCCATTCGAGGAGACGGACCGCGCCGCGCCGCTGAATGTTTATGGCGTTTCGAAGCTGGCGGGTGAACACCTGATTGCCTCTCACGCCGACCGTTACTTTGTATTGCGCGTCTGCGGCCTGTACGGAACCGCGGGCAGCAGCGGCAAGGGCGGAAATTTTGTCGAGAACATGCTGAAGAAGGCACTGGCCGGCGAGCCGGTTCGTGTGGTCGAAGACCAGGTGCTTACGCCCACCTACACGGTTGACCTGGCGAAGGCTGCGCGCCAACTCGTCCAGACCGGACAGTTTGGACTGTATCATCTGAGCGCTGAGGGGCAATGCTCGTGGTACGAGTTCACTCGCCACATCTTCGAATGTGCCGGAGTGAAGGCAAATTTGTCCGGCTGCAAGACTACTGACTTCCTGAGCCCGGTGAAGCGTCCCGCCTACTCTGTTCTCAGCAAAGCGAAACTACGCCATCTTGGCTTGTCGATTCCCTCCTGGCAGGACGCGCTGCCGAGATATCTACAGGAGAGAAGGCAAAGCAATCTGGCGCCAGATCCAATGGCGCCGGTCACCGCATGAAATCAGGAGACCAGCAACTGGTTGAACCGGCGCCTGCGCAACTTTCCTCCCCGCAACGGGTTTGCCCTGTTCAAAAGCGATGAGATGACGCTCCTGGAGGCCAGGAATAGGAATGCGTGGTGTTTTCAAGAGCGCTGGGTGTGTGATGGCCATTCTCCTCGGCTCCCTGTTGAGCGGGTGCGGAGCGGGCAGTAACGGCGATAACGGCATCAGCGGCAGTGGCGGCAATACTGGCAGCGGGGTGCCGCATGGGAACGGCGGCGGCGGACAGGGGCCGGTGGTGGCAGTGCCGTCGCAGCCGGCGGCCGCATTCTTTGGAATGCATCAGAATCATGCCGCGGCGTGTGACCCACCGCCGCTCGATTACCCTTTGTTCGACGCCCGAGCCGGGGCCTTCCGGATTTGGGGCACCTGCGGAACCCAATGGCAGGCCATGAATCCGGGTCCCAACAGTTTCGATTTCACTGGCCTGGACGAGTTGCTCGCCGCCTTGAAAATCAAAGGCGTGGATGACGTTTATATTTCCCTGGGAAGCACGCCCAATTGGATTTCCTCGAATCCCACGGACATGTTATGTGACCGCGCGGATGTCTTTGGCCAGCCTCCGGGTATGTGCGACCCGCCCTTGGACCTCAACAAAGACGGCACTGGCACGGACCTTGCGTGGCGTTCATTTACCACAGCTCTCGTCAGCCACGCATCGGACCCGGCCTACTTGTCAAACCATGCGCGCATCACGAATTACGAAATTTGGAGTGAATTCCACCGCTCCGACACGGTTGGCGTTCCCGGGACGGTTTGCGTTACTCCGGGAAGCGAGGGCGGCTTCCCTTGCAGTTATCGCGGCACTTTTGCCCAGATGTTGCGCATGACCCAGGACATGCGGTGCATCGTAGAGGGGCACGCCGGCGACCCCATTACCGCCCTGGGTCTGACCTGCGGCGCGGCAAACTACGCGCAGATTGGAATTGATCCGAAGGCCCTGGTGATGGAAGGTGACTCCGGCGGTCAGGCGCTGGATAACGGCGTCGTACCGTTGCAGAACTATTTGTATTGCGACGCCAGTCCCCCGCCGGGCAGCGAATGTACCTGGAGCCGAGCCAATCCGCTGGGCGCGAATGCGACGGATGTAATCAGCGGACATTCTTATTTCAACAACGGCGGTTTCCCTGAACGGATCATGCGATACATTTCGGCGGAAAAAGCCATGTTGTCGCCGGCGGATGCAGCTAAACCCTATTACACCGGCGAGGGCAGTTGGGGTAAGAACCAGACAGTGGTCAGCGGCGCGCTGATTCCCGCATTTATAACTCGCTGGTGGGCGGTGTTGCTGTTATCGCACGTGGATCGCGGCTATTGGTTTGCCTGGGACGGTTGGCAGCCTACGGCGACAGGCGGTTTGTGGGCTCCCAACCCGGTTACCACTCCTCCCATGGATTGCACGACCCCCGACACACAAATCGGCGGTTACTACTGCACTGGAGGTATTGCGTACATGCAAACCGTCGGCTGGTTGTCGGGAGCCACCGTGGTCACTGGCACCTGCCCGGCCAGTTGCTCGAATCCAGACCCGGGCGTTTTCAGCTTGACGATTTCGCGCCCAGGAGGTTACCAGGCGCAACTTCTGTGGGATAGCCACGAAGTAGCGTCATGTGACAATCCCATGTGCGGCTCGACCCCGGTTCCAGCGCCTCAGCCGTTCACCAATTTTCAATGGCGTGATCTGGCCGGGAACACCCACAGCGGAACACCGCCCAGCATCGGCGCTTCTCCCATACTCCTGGAGAACATGGTTCCGCCTCAGTAAGTCTTGAATCTAGGCTGCCAGTCCTCAGTGAGCGGCGCTCTTGGCTGCTGCGTTTTTCTGTTTTGTCCCAAGGCCGAAGATTGTGAGCTGCTGACTGGCGGCGACGAATACTTTTCCATTCGCCACCACCGGAACCAGGTTGGCGTTTCCGGGTTCCGGCCAGGTGCCAATGTTTTGCGTCGAGAAGATCGGGTTCAGCTTTGCACCACCGGCCTCGGGGTCAATTGCGAAGAAGACGAGCGCCGGTGTCTGGAAGGTCTGTCTTGCGATGGCCCAAATAATGGGATTCTGGAGCCCGAAGGAAGAGACGGTTGTATTGAAACCGTGGTTTCTCGGGAAGAGCGCGGCGGACTGGGCGATGTTGGTGAGGGTTACGCTGGGGCTGGTCTGAAGCTTCCATACGGCCACGACGTTTCCGCCGCTGCTTACCACGCGTGGAGTCTGGTCCTTGGGATCAAGAAAATAGGACGCGCCACAGAAGCAATTGCCAATCGAAAACGTCCCCAGCACGTGGTTTTCAACCGGATCGTAGCCGCCCAGATCCTTCTGGTCCATCAGGAACATGTCTCCGATCTTGCCTGCGGCCACGGCGAGGTGAGCCGGGGCCGGTCGAGTTTGTGAGGTGGTCCGCGTCGCCACCGGCGGCCGCGGAGGCAACAGCATGATTCCGCCTGAACCGAAATCCTTGTCGTTTGCATCCAGCATGGGCCAGTAGTAAGGCGTGAACAAATCCAATACCTGGCTCAGATCCGAGGAAACTTTAACTACGCTCTCCTGAAGGTTGGTGACGCCATCGTAGGTGTCTCCCGACGGATCAGAGTTGCCGGTGACAAAGTACAAATTGTCCTCCCCGTCGGCGGCAATTCCCCAGCCAGACATCCAAATTGGAGTAAGAAAATAGTTGTCGGGGGACGTGGCTTGGGTATCGAGCAACTGAACGCTGGTCAGCGGCGCCAGGGTCTCGGAATTCCAACCCAGCAGCCAGCCCCGGGTAACATCGTTGTCATGGTCGCAAAAGCTTCCAAAACCCGCGTAGATGTTTCCATTCGATAGGCCGTTGGCGCTGATAGGTAGCGTTGAAATTGAAAGTCGAGCCATCAGTCAGTTGCTGGGAGGCAGCCACTACGACCGGCGCGATCTGGTCGGTCAACGTGCCCAGGCCAAGAGCGTGGAGCCGGTAAACCGGACCGTTGGCCTCCTTTGTGTAGATCATGACGTACATCGTGTTGCTCGCCAGGTTGAGTACCGGCGTGCTGGTGATACCCACCAGGGGATTGGTCGGACAAGCTCCAGGAGTAGGCACGGGAGCGCCAAAGTTGACACTCAACAGAATCGTTCCAGTATCGTAGTCGATGGCGTAGATGGTGTTGTTCTCGGTGGCCACATAGACGACATTGTGCTGGCCTTGAAAGTTGCCCGCCTTGATCAGCTCATTCGGCACCACCAGCGGTTGTGCGTCCACCTGGGCGTCCAGGGGTATGGTTTGCAGTATTCCGAACGATGAGCTTGCGACGTTGGCCGGCGTCAGGACGCTCTCTTTCGAATTCCAACCGGTGCGACCGTTGTCGTAATGGAACGTCGTAATTGCGGTCGTCTGAGCCATCGTCACCTGCGGAATCGCCAGCCAAACCAGGGCGCCAAGGCAGCACACTAGTGACGCAACCGTACTGACTCGCGCGGCGTGGTGCGCCCGGATCGCGTGCCCCTTTCCAAGTTGTGGATTTTCGCTTTGGGCGCTGGCAGAAGACACCTTGAAGCATGGCATTCGAGATTCTCCTAGATACGGTCCGCGGGAAATGTTGCAGGCACTCTTCTTCATGGCTAAATCGTACTTCCGTTACAAGACTACCGCGCAATTGGGGATGGCGTGGCGCCGGAAAACGGGTGCAAACGCCATACGACACAGGACGAGGCACTTGGGCCGCAGAACGGCAGGATCCGCCCAATAACGATATTGGCTGCGCTGAATGGCCGCAAGGAGACGAAAGCGTTGGAGAGAAAAGGCTCTATCCGCCAAATTGCCCCAATGACGGCATCTGACTCCGGATGCCGCATCAGGATCACGATAATTGCGCATGACGACTGAAGTGGCAAATGTTGAGGCCCGCTGTAGAATCGCGACTGGGCGCTGGTTTTGGTACGGTCACGGTTACGTGTCCTTCCGGGACTTGACCGCGGGCTCGGTGGGGGCAAGAATTGGGACATCTTCGCGTCCGAACATTTTCCCAGTGCTGTGTTCTTCTGAGAGCCGCTTCGTCACAGGTGGTCGATCCCTGTTTGAGGTGTTTCCATGCGTATAATTCGCGCGCTCGTGTTCGCTGTGTGCGCAGCCCTGGCTTTGAATGCCGCGGGCTCTGATCAACATGCAGCCGCACCGGGCCTGTCCGGCGTACCTGCCGCTGCACAGGCGACGATTTCGGCTGCCTTGGGGAAACGCATACCGGCCTATGCCGCGCGGAAGCAATCCGGCCGCTTTCTCGCCGTAAACGCTGAACAACATCTGCGCTCGACCTTCACCGCACGAGAAATCGAAGTGCGCTCCGGGTCCGTGACTTGGCGCATGGCACTTGAACGCTATGGGTATGGCGCCGATCTCGAGCCCCTAGCCACAGCTGTCCCCGAGGCGGATGGGAATCGAATCCAGTATCGGCGTGGGGCGCTGACGGAGTGGTACATCAATGGGCCCATTGGCCTGGAACAGGGTTTCACCATCAACCGGCCTCCGGGGCAATCGCGAGGGCAAGAACTAACCATCGAGTTGGCGCTCTCAGGAAATCTGTCAGCGCGTAAAGATGATGACCAACAAGTGACGCTGAGAGATGCGGCGGGCGAGTCCAGGCTTCGCTACTCCGGCCTTCAGGCCCGCGACTGCACTGGTCGTGAATTGGCTTCGAGGCTTGAGGTTGAGCGGCAGCGCTTGCTGCTACATGTGAACGACCGCAACGCGCGTTATCCCATCATCGTGGATCCCTGGGTACAGACCGCAGAATTGACCGCTTCCGATGGCGCGGCAGGCGACCAGTTCGGCTGGTCGGTTTCTGCCAGCGGAAATACGGTCGTGGTCGGCGCTCCTTTTCATGCGGTTGGCCTTAACCTGAGCCAAGGTGCGGCCTACGTGTTCGTGGAGCCACCCAGTGGTTGGACCAGTATGAAGCAAACCGCCGAACTGGTCGCCTCGGATGGGGCCGCCCTCAGCTTTTTCGGTTCCTCGGTGGCGATCAGTGGAGACACCATCGTAGTGGGTGCAGGCGGCAGCACCGTGCATGGCAATCCGCATCAAGGAGCGGCCTACGTCTTCGTCAAACCCGGCAACGGCTGGAAGAACACGACGCAAAACGCGAAGCTGACCGCGTCCGACGGTTATGTCGGCGACGATTTCGGTGCGGCGATTGCCATCAGCGGGAACACAGTCGTGGTCGGGGCGCCCTACGCCAGCATTGGCTCCGATTTCCAGCAGGGAGCCGCCTACGTATTCGTCCAGCCCAATGGCGGTTGGGCGAACATGACTCAAACCGCCAAGCTCACCGCGTCTGACGGCAACGCCAGCGATATTTTCGGCGGTTCGGTGGCGGTGGACGGCAACACCGTCGTGGCCGGCGCCAGCGAAGCCAGCGTCAGCGGCAACAACAGCGCCGGCAAGGCCTATCTGTTCGTTCAGCCGAACAACGCGTGGACCAATATGACCCAAACCGCGGAGCTTACCGCGTCGGATGCCATGACAGACGATTATTTGGGCAGTTCCGTGGCTGTCAGCGGCAATACTGCGATCGCGGGCGCCCCCAGCGATTATTCCGGCGCGGCTTACGTTTTCGTAAAGCCGCCCGGCGGATGGACCGATGCCGCACAAACCGCAGAATTGACGCCCACCGGAGTTACCTCTCCGCTTCTGCTCGGAACCTCGGTTGCGGTGAATGAAACAACGGTGATGGCGGGCGCGGTAGCCACCAAAGTTAACGGCAATCCCTACGAGGGTGCGCTATATATGTTCGCCGAGCCGCCCGGTGGTTGGATCGACGAGAACCAGAGCGCCAAGTTAATTTCATCGGACGGAGGCGCTGGAGACTATTTCGGCCGGTCGGTTTCTCTAAGCGGCAACGTTGAAGCAATCGGCGCACCGTTTCACACCTTTGGGCTCAAGCTTGCGCAGGGGGCAGCCTATGTTTTCCAGGCTCCGAATCCCCGGCCCTCAGAGACTTCCCTTTCACCAAGCAGCGCCATCGTTGGCGGCCCCGGATTTCAGTTGACGGTCGGGGGCACAAACTTCGTGACCGGGGCGGTGGTGACCTGGAGCGGGTCGGCACGTAGCACAACATACGTCAGTTCCACCGTGTTACAGGCCCAGATTTTGGCCTCTGACATTGCGAAGTTGGGAAACGTCACCGTAAAAGTGACCAATCCGCCCCCGGGCGGCGGCAACTCCAACGGCCTTACCTTTTCTGTACAGAACCCGGTACCGAAAATTGACTCGCTCTCGCCGAGTAAAGCCCAGGCTGGCGGCCCCACCTTTACTCTGACGGTCAACGGCAGCAACTTCGTCTCCAGCTCAAAGGTTTATTGGAATAGCGACAAGCTGACAACGACCTTCGTCAGCAGCACCGTGCTCAAGGCAAATGTGCCGGCCAGCGAGATCAAGACGGCCGGTACGGCCAGTGTGGTGGTGTTCAACCCGACGCCGGGGGGCGGCACTTCCAACGCCAAGTCTTTCACAATCTATAATCCCGTCCCCAGCCTCACGTCTTTGAATCCCTCCCGCATCAAAGCAGGAAGCTTAAGCTTCACTTTGAGCATTTACGGCTCGGGTTTCGTGACCGCATCGCAGGCGTTATGGAACGGATCGGCGCGCGCCACAACTTATGTCGGTGCGGGCAAGCTGGAAGCAAAGATCCTGAAGTCGGATGTCGCTAAAGCCGGCACCGCCAAGGTCACCGTCTCCAATCCCACACCCGGGGGCGGAACCTCCAACGCGTTGACCTTCACCATCACCCAATAGCTCCTGGATTACATGAAACTTGTTGTCGCTGGCCAGCCCGACGCTGGGCGTGGTAACGGTGATGTGGCTGGCGGTTAACCCGTGCTAGACTCGCGTTATACATGATCAAACATTCACCCCGTAACGCCTTCTGGACGGCCGCGTTGGGTATCGGGCTTGCGGGCATGCTTCTCTCTTCCCTTCCCTGCTTTGCCCAAATCCAGGAAAGTTTTTTCGGCCTTCATCAGAATAAATACACGCGCGGAGAGCCTTGGCCGACCGTACCTTTCAGTATTCGCCGTACGGTGAGCGATCGTCTCACCTGGGACGATGTGGAAACCTGTGCCGGCGGCCCCAGTCCCAAGGATCCCTGCTATCACTGGGGACACAATCGCGAAGACGGCGATTTCGACAAGGTAGTCAATGACTCGGCCGCGCACGACGTTGACGTCATGTTCACGGTGTATGACACGCCGGGATGGATTTCCAACCGCGGCGAGCGCTGCCGCGGCAAGGGCGTGCCCGATGCCAATTGCGCCGGCCCGGCAGATGACGACTGCGGAAGGAACTCCATCGGATTGTGCGACCCCCCGGCCGATGTCGATGCCGTCGTGGGCAGTGGTCAGGGAGACGGTTCTGACAAGACCTTTAAGGACTTCGTCACCGCAGTCGCCACGCGCTATGGGAAGAAAATCAAATATTGGGAGATGTGGAACGAAGCTCCCAATATTCGTTCCGCCAATCCCGAGTTCTGGACCTTCAAGCAGTGGGCACGAATGACCAAAGACTTTCACGATGCCGTGAAGGCTGTGATCCCCGATGCAGTCATTCTTGCCGCCAACACCTGCCACTGCTGGCCCCACGGCTCCGCCGATTTTGAAGACTGGACGGAAGGCTACTTTGCGGCGCTCGACAAATACGGTCCGTCAATTGTCGACGGAGTCACATTCCACGGGTACTTCCCGCGCCCGGAACGCAACGTCGATATCGTCCACTTGCTGACCGGCATTATGGACAAGCATGCCAGCGTACGTGGCAAGCCCATCTACGATAGCGAGGATGCGTGGCCCGGAGGCGACGTGTTCATGCGCCCGAACGGCAAGCCGGACTGGGACATGCGCTCCGCATGGATGGCGCGGTCGTTGATCCTGACCGCCTCGCTGGGCGTCAGGAAGTACATATTTTTCGGTTGGGATTTGGGCCCGGTGGGACAGATGTGGGCCCGGGATCAGCAACCCTGGGATTGCACCATTCCCAACAAGCACGGGGAAATGGGCTACCTCTGTCCGACTGCTCCGGCTTACGAGCAGGTGCGGTCATGGCTGCTGGGCGCGGTCTTTGACAAGGAGTGTAGCCCGCAGAACCTGGGACTGCTGTCAGGAAAGGCCTGGGTCTGCGACTTCAGCAAGAATGGCGGCGCCTACCACGCCCGCTTCGTCTGGAGTGAAGGCACGGATTCCGTCAGTTACACACCGGAGCGGCCGTTCGCCATGAGGCGGGAGTTGGATGGAAGTACGGCAGAGGTCAAGAAGGGTGCGATTCAGATCGGACCCAAGCCGGTGCTGTTGGAGGCGAAATGACGTCGTCCATAAAAACAATCAGCCAGCCCGCGGGAGAGTCCCGCGCGACTGGCTGATTTAGAAACCCTTGAGATTGCTGGCTGGCTAGAACATCGTGTAGATGAACGGCGCGAGCGAGGTTGCTTCTCCCACGATCAACACCACGCCCAAAACCACGACCGCAATGATGACCGGCAGAATCCACCAGCGCTTCTTGCCGAAGAACCCGAATAACTCGCCTGCGGTTTGTAACTTGCTGACCGAACTGCTGACGACCCCCATACCATCCTCCTGGAATTATGATCTTATCACTGCTAAATCCATGAACTGACAACTCTGCAAAGTAACTTACCCGTCCAGACCCGTATCAGGAATGCCCATTCGCCCTCGAACCTGAACGCCGCAGGGCCTGCACCATGACGGGCAAAACGAACTTGTGAAAATCGGCGTAGTGCCGTTTCTTCCAAAACAGGCTCGGGTCCTGGCTGATGCGGTACCAGAATTCCAGTCCGCGATGCTGCATCCAGCGCGGCGCCCGTTTTCGCATTCCGATGTGGTAGTCGAAGGCTCCGCCCACGGCGCCGGTAAAGCGCGCTGCGATGCGTTCGCGGTTCGTCCAAACCCAACGCTCCTGCAACGGGGCACCCAGCCCTACCCAGAAAATGTCGGGCTGGGTACGGGCGAGTTCGGCCAGGATATATTCGTTGTTCTTACCCTCGATCGGCCCCCAGGGAGGCGTCCATGCACCAACAATCTTGATGCTGGGATGCATCTTCTGGAAGGCCTCTGCGGTGCGTTCGGCTTTGCGGTCGCCGCCGCACATGATGTAAACGGAATAGCCTTTCTCAGCCGCGCGCTTGTTCATCGCCGTAAGGAAATCCGGCCCGCATACACGGCTGGGCACCGGATCGCGCAGCATGCGGCTCGCCCACACCAGCGGAATCCCATCCGGCATGGGGAAATCGGCGTCGTTCAAGGTCTGGCAATATTCCGCGTTCCCGCGAGCCTCGATCACGTTGTACACATTGATGAACACTCCGTAAGTGCGCTGATGGTTGCGGATGGCCGCTTCAACCTCGTCCACAGTCTGGGCGAGGCTCAACGGCCGCACCCGCACGCCCAGGATGTCAACCCGCCGCCCGTCGCCGTTCGACACCGGGGGCAGGCTATCCATAGATAAGTCTCGGCACACGCTCATTGTGAATGTCCGCCCTTACGCCGCCACTTCCTGCAACTCACGCAAATGCTGGCTTTTCGCCGTCAGCAATTTCAGCGTCTCGATGTTGTAGTAGTGGGGATTGTCCCAGTCCTGGAATTTTTCCATGTTCTCGATCAGGTTTTTCACGATGCCCTTGACGTCGTGATTGGGGTGGAAGCTGAGGGTGTTCTCGGCCTTCTCAATATTCACTTTGTAATTGCGGAAGTCATTCTTGTGATGAATGGTCAGTCGCACCGAAATGCCTAGTTGCTCCTCGATTGCCATTTTCACCAGATCACCCACTTCGCCGACCGTGTAGTTTCCCGAAGCGATGTTGAATACTCCGGAAATCTTGTCACTGGCCTCGATCGCGCGGATGTAGGCGTTGCTGGCGTCCTCAATGCTGAGAATAGGCCGCCAGATGGACGGGTTGTTGACCGTGATTTCACGGTTGCGGATGGCGTTCTTGAACATGGTGTTAATGATCAGGTCCAGGCGCATGCGCGGGCTGTAGCCTGAGACCGTACCCTTGCGCAGAGAAATGACGGAGAAGTCTTCGTCCATCAGGTTCATGACCGCCTGTTCGCCCTGGAGCTTGGAAATCCCGTAGGGATAGGAGGAGGAGACGGGACGGGTTTCATCGAACAACTCGTTGTCGGTGTAGCCATACACCGAGCAGGAACTGGCGTACACGTAGCGCTTGACGCTGGCCTTTTTGGCGACGTAGGCCAGGTAGGCGGGAGCGGCGGCGTTGAAAATGAAATTCTGGCTGGGAGAAAACTCGGCCATCGGATCGTTGGAAAGACCAGCCAGGAACACCACCTGCTGGTAGCTTTGCAGATCTTCGACGGTGAGATCAAAAATATCCTTGTGGATGATTTTCGTCTCCCGCGGCAGATGGTTGCCGAACCAGAACAGGTCTACAACGTCCACTTCATAGCCGCGTTCCAGCAATTTCGGAACCAGCACCGAACCCAGATAACCTGCTCCGCCAGCGATTAAGATTTTCATGATCCCTTATCTCCCTACCATGGTGTGAACGTTTTCGTACTTAAAGTTTTCCGATTCCGGTCTGGCCAGCCACTGCTTCAAGGTCTGCGCCTTGACGTCCTTTTCAGAAAGCTGAGCATCGCGAATCGGCCATTGAATTCCAACCTCGGGATCGTCCCAGCGAATACCCGATTCTCCGCGGTTGTTGTAAATGCCGGTACACTTGTACTGAATCTCCGCATAGTCGCTGAGCACGCAGAAACCGCGGGCGAATCCCGCCGGCGCCCACACTTGCTTGCGGCTTTCCGCCGAGATTTCCGCCCCAAACCACTTTCCCAGCGTCGGCGATCCCTTGCGGATGTCCACTGCGACCAGGAATGCAGTCCCACGGGTCACGCGCATCAGTTTGCCCATAGGCGGCTCCCACTGAAAATGCAGCCCGCGCAAGACCCCGCGCACCGATCCGGAATGATTGTCCTGAACAAACTCCGTGGGCAGCCCCAGCCCCCCGAAAAGATCGGCTCGAAACACCTCGGTAAAGAAGCCGCGTTCATCCTGAAAAACCTGTGGCGCCAGGACCCAAACATCTCCCAAATGCTTCGATTCGACTCTTAGTTCCATGCCTCTTATGCTCCAAGCCCTACGCGATTAACGGAGAAAGATGACGCCGAAACCGGCAATGCTGCCTTCGACAAAATGAAACGGTCCATGATGAGCGCGTCCAATCCCGAACTGAAATAACTGCGCATCGCGTCTCTCGGCGTAATCACCAGCGGCTCTCCAAACAAGTTAAACGATGTATTCAGCAACATGGGCGCGGGCCCCTCTTCGCCAAAGCGTTTCAACAGCGCCCAAAATGCCGGGTTGCTGCGCCGTTCCACCACGTGCAAGCGCACCTGCCGGTTGGGGAGCAAGAAACTTTCCGGCAGGCATTCGCTGCCCGGCCGGACCGTAGCCATCGAATTCATGAAGCGGCACTGTTGGGATGCTTCAAAGTACTTTTCGCAATCTTCCTCAGGAACGGAAATTGCGAACGGCCGAAACCACTCCCGGTGCTTGATGAAATCGTTCAGGTTTTCTTTGACGTAGCCCGCCCAAGGAGACGCCAGCACACTGCGGTTCCCCAAAGCCCGCGGCCCGAATTCCGCTGCGCCCTGGAACCAGCCAATGATCTTACCCGATTGCAGCAACTGCACGGCGACGTCGAGCTTTCGCTCTTCAGTGTTTAACAGCATATAGCGGTTCTTCGAGTTCTCCAACACATCCTTGATGGCGTGCCGGTTGAATTTCGGGCCCAGATAGGCATGGGTCACAGCATCGCTTCGCGGCTTCCCCAGCACCTGGTGCCAGAGCAAACGGGCCGCCCCAAGCGCAGTCCCGGCATTTCCGGGGGCGGGAGGAACGAAAACCTGCTTCATACCCAGATTTCTTTCCAGCGAAGAAACCAGCAACACGTTCTGAAAGAGCCCGCCCGCAAAACAAACTTCTCGAATGCCTTCACGCCGCCGCAGATCTTCCACCAGATCTGTCACCACCTCGGTACACGCGGCCTGGATGCTGCTGGCGAGCGCCTTACGCTGATCTTCATCCAGCTCTCGTGAATCCGGCGGCAAGCCGAGTTCGCGGTAAAACTTCCCGGAAAAAGAAAGTTGATTGGCGAGGCCGCGATTGAAGAAACTGTAATCCAGGCGCGGCAGGGTGCGGCCGCGGGCGCGAACCATCTTCAAGAATGCGTCTTTATACCTGGGCTCGCTCGCGAGGCTTAGCCACTGCGTCTTGTGTTCGTCGCGATGCGGGCGGAAGCCGGCCAAATCCGTGACTTGTGAATATACCCAGGCCAGTGAATGCGGGAACGGGATCGTGCGCAATACCCGGATGCGATTTCCCTCGCCAACCGCCAGCATGCCCGAGTTGCCGTCGCCGTCTTCATCCATGGTGACGATCAGAGCGCGCTCGAAAGAAGACGCAAAGAAAGCGCCGGCGGCATGGCAAAGGTGATGATCGAACGCCAGAACTTTGTGGTCGCTTCCCGTCGCATAGCGACGCAGCACGCGCAGGTCATTCAGTTCGCGCGCCAGGACCCCGAGCTCGTTCACACCGTAGTAGGCGCTGGCCGCCGGCCCCAGGGCTGAAAGCTTGGTGCGCAGCAGAGACTTTCTCGACCAACTGCGGAGGGGACGGGTAGCTACTGCCACCATATCGATGCCTTCCCATCCCGTATTGGCGGTTTCAAAACACGATCGGATTGCCGCCTCAGGGCGGTTGCGGCTGCGGCCACGCTCCAGTTTGTCGTTCTCGATCGCAGCCGTCGGGACTCCATCCTCGAGCAAAGCGGCCGCAGTATCGTGTTTGAGTGACGACAGTCCGAGTATGCGCATGTTGCTGATTCCCACTACCGGCGGTGACGATGTTGGGTGGCACGACTTGACTCGATCATGCTCGCCCTTATGAACTCCTGCACGTCAGCCAGGCCGTACCCAGGGCATCGGTATTGCCGTCGTCCGAGGCACCTGCTCCAGTTTGGGGGATTGCTACAAAGGTAGTAGTTTCTATATCTTAGCGACCTAATCGCTAACTGCCGCTTTAGCTAGGTTAGGTCTCGTGCCCGGTAACTGCAAGTAGCAAAAAGACTAGAGAGGAAAGACTCTATTGGGGCGCACGCAACCTAGAAATCTGAATAGTAGTACGTCGGAAAAGTGTCGGGCACGGGCGGCGGTGTGATTACAGGATCAGTCCGTCCAGCATTATTGATGGTGTCGTTGGTCAGCGTGTAATCGAACCCGGAAATCGGCGTGCTCGACAGCAGAAAGTCCGTCGCCTGGCCGCTGTTGCCGAACCCGGGATCAACCTTGGCTGTCCCTTGCGTATCTTCTCTAACCGGCAGAGGCTGTCCGTCTACCATCTGTGAACTATTCTGCCATTGCGAAAAACTCAGATACGTATAATCATTCGGATTCGTATAGTTCAAGCACGCGCTCGCCTGATCTGGCGGCGGCGGATTGTTCAACAAAAAGAACGCATTGGCATAGTTGGCAAATCCGCCGTCGGTTCGCCAGTACAAGTTTCCCTGGAAGTTTTGAAACTGTTTGTAGGGCATACCACAGGAGTCAGCACAGCCATTCACGACGTGGAAACCGGAAGTGTCGTCGAGATCGAAGTAGAACAAATTACTGGTGACTTTGGCTTTGAGCGTGCTGCTGCAGTTCTCCGGCCAGGGGTTCTGCTCCTCAAACATGGCTTTGCGTGCGTAGGCCACGATGTTGTTGGTGAAGGTGTTAGCAGGCATGCCCTGGTGCGGACCCTGGGTCATGGTGAGGCCGCTCACTCCAATGCGATACAGGACATTGTTCGCCGAGTTTACACCAGCAGATTCGCTGTCCAAGTAAATGCCCTGCGCCCCATACCCCGTTCCGATTGCTCCAGAGTCAATGATCGATGAGTCCGTCACATCGTGGACCAAATTGTTGAGGATCTGGTTTCCTGTCCCGCTTCCGCCCGTTCCCCCAATGTTGTAGTAAAGCGCTCCCCCATCCGAAGTGATGCCCTGCATCACGTTCCAGATGTGGTTGTACTGGGTGGTGATGTTGATCCCGTTCGCGGAGTAGTTTTGCGAATAACATCCGCTCATGCAGATCGAAACTCCCGCGTGATACCCGTCAGTGATGTCGTTGTGCTGAATGATCACATCGTGACCGTTCCCCATCGACACGCCTTCGCCGTCGGCAAATACCCGCGAATATCCCTGGATCACGTTGTTCTGCACGGTCAACGATTGCGGCACGTAGGCATACTGGTCGCCGCCCGAAATTTGGCGCCCGATGCGGACACCGCTGG
>JBOGLG010000015.1:0-203170 GCA_050745985.1 Terriglobales bacterium
GGAGACTTTCGCGACTACCAGTGGAAACGCACCCTCAAGGGCTTTCTGGAATTCAAAGGGATGAGATTCCTGATGGCCTGGGGGTTTTTCTTCGGCGCCACTCAGAGCATTGGCCTGCTGGCGTTGCCGTGGATCATCCGCGACCGTCGCATGCGCTTTCCTTTGATTGCCGGGGCGGCATTTCTTTTTTGCCTGGCCGGCGAAACCTGGTACTGGCCGCATTATTTCGCGCCCGCCACCGGTCTGGCGTTTCTCATCGCCATCCAGGGGATGCGCCACGTCAGGTTCTGGCGCTGGCACGGGCGGGCGGTGGGCGCCGACCTGGTGCGGAGTGTTCCGCTGATCGGTTGTGCGTTGATCCTCATACGGATTACGGGTATTTTGGCGCACGCTCCCATCGAGCCGGCCTGGCCACGCGGGGACTTGGCCCGCGCCGCGCTTCTTCGCAAGCTGGAAGGCACTCCGGGGGAACATTTGATTCTGATGCACTACGGCCCCGGGCACGCACCGGATCGAGAATGGGTGTACAACGCAGCTGATATCGATCACGCCAAAGTGGTGTGGGCGCACGATATGGGCGAGCCTGACAATCGAGAACTGCTGCAATACTTTCGCGACCGAAAAATCTGGCGGGTGGATCCCGACGCAACGCCCTTGCACCTACAGCCAGTTCCGTCGCCTTCGGCCGCACCTGTTCCGGCCTCTGACGAGAAATGACGGTCTTTACCGGCCGGCGCGTTCCCAAAGCGTGGCAAAGTGCAGGCCCGCGCCGAAAACGTAATCCATCGGCCAGGGATACAAATACAGTTTCACGAACTCGGTTGCGACTTTGACGTTCAGCTCATGCCGCAGTGCGGCCCATTCTCCAGCCCCCAGGTAGTTGTAGGGAAGAGATACACCGTGGCGCGCGTTGCCTACGTCGTCCATGAATCGAAGACGCGCCGCGGCGGCGGGACCTGCCAGCACATGATCTTTCACTACCAGCCAACGGCGGGAGACGCGCACGGCTTCTCGCAACAAGGACAGTGGGTTGTGCGTGTGATGCAGCACGTCAACCAGCATGACTCCATCGAAGCTGGCTTCGGAATAAGGAAGGTTGGCGCCGTCAAACGCTTTGACTGGCACGCAGGCTTTCTCCCGCACGAGAATATCCACACCTTCGATATTCAGGTCGGGTCGCCTCTCAAGGAGCGACCACGCGAGTCTTCCCTCGCCGCAGCCAACATCGAGCAGGCTGCAATCGGGGGGAACCAGCGAAGCCAGGATTGCGCTAAGCCGTCGAATCCGCCTGCCGTAAACGTATCTCTCGTGAACTTGCTCGAGCAGATTCATTTGCGAGTGATGCCGAGAATGCTGAGGAAGAAACTGGCGCAAATAATTTCTACGCCCAGAGTGATGAGAATGATGACCGCGGCCAGCAGGCGCACCAGGACGACCGGGTCCATCGCGTCGAACCCGGTGCGGTTCCAGACGTAGAGCGTGTACGCTGACGTCCCCATGCCCACTGCCAAAAGCGTGCTTCCGATAAGAAGGCCCTTTTCGAGGTTGAGGATGCGAAATGCGCGAGTGAGACGCGGATCTTCAGGAAGCAGCCCTTCGGTGACGCCGAATACTTTGGCAAAAAAAGCGAACAATACCGTCTGAAAGCCGGCCAGGATTCCAAGCGTGGCATACAAAAGAGCGTGCACGTCGAGTTGAATGGGACCGACACGACTGGGGTTGAACAGCAACCACAATCCGGTGACAACACCCGCCAGAAGCAAGGTCACTCCGGGGTAAAAGAAAAGCCAGCGCGGACTGTACAGAAGCAAGAAACGCAGGTGCCTCCAGCCATCGTGCCAACTGCGAAGATGGGAGCGCCGGTGGCGTCCGTCGGGAGACAGCGTGGTCGGGACCTCGCAGACCGGGAGTTTGAAAAGCGAAGCCTTGACCACCATCTCGCTGGCAAACTCCATTCCCGTGGTCCGCAATTGCATACGGTCATACGCAATACGGGTGAAGCCTCGTAAACCGCAATGAAAATCGTGGCAGGGGACTTTGAACAAAAGACGGCCGATGCCGGTCAGCACCGGGTTTCCGAAATAATGATGAAGGGGCGACATGGCGCCGGGCTCAATGCCCCCCTGAAAACGGTTGCCCATGACCAATTCATAGCCAGACCGTAGTCTGTCCAGGAACAGAGGTATCTGGGAGAAATCGTAACTGCCATCGGCGTCTCCCATCACAATGTATTTGCCTCGGGCGGCGGCGATGCCGCCCATCAGCGCGCTCCCATAACCGCGATTGGCCACTGCTACGACCGATGCTCCCAAAGCTTCGGCGATGTGGCAGGAATTGTCGCTGCTGCCATTGTCGGCAACAATAATTTCACCGGAAATATTGTTCGCCAGCAGAGTTTTGCGAACCTGCTCAATGCAACCACCGATGGTCGCCGCTTCGTCCAAACAGGGGAGAACGACGGAAAGCTCGGGTAGGTTCCGCGGTCCGGCGCCGGGAGCCTCAGTTTTTAACGGTGATGTGGACAGCATGAGTCCCGATCAGCGCGGGCAATCGATGATCTGCCTGCTCGAACGCCAGTCTACATCATGATGCTTTGAGACCCAACCGACCGCCGATGGTTTCCACGAGAGCGACAGTCGCGTAAGCCGCAAGTAAAAGCATCACCGGCTCCGTGGGATGGCGATAGGTGGGAAACGCGTGAGTCACGTAGTACACCAGGGGAAATACCAGAAGAACAATTAGATAGGGCAGCGCCCCAAATCCCCTCCGCCGCAGGGCCAGCATGACACCGGCCCATGCCATCAGGCTCACAAAGAACCAGGGCGCGGGATCTGGCTGGGTCCAATACCTGAAGAATCGCCTGGCCGAGAGCCGCAGAAACTCCGCCGGGTGCTGCCCGATGAATTGCAGCGCAATATCGCGCTTGGATTCCATGAAACGAATCTCGCCCAGGCGGTTATATTCCGTGGGATCAAGAATCGGAAAGTCGCGGTCATATTGATGAGTGACCCCCTCGTGGTTTCCAATCCACAGTTCGAGTCCGAAGTTGTCGCGAACCGGCATCAACCGGTGGAAAACATCGTAGTTGCGGATTGTCCAGGGCAGCAAAGCAAGAACAAACACTGCAACCGAGGCAACGAGGACCCCGCGGCAGGGCTGCCTCTTGTGCCGGTAAATGATCCATAACCAAATCCAGAAAAACGGGAATACCGAAAGCAACGTAGTGTTGGTAAGAACGGCCACTGCGGCGAGAAAGCCGAACCACAGCCACGGTGGCAGGGCCGGTGATTTCAGCTTGGGCAGCAGGAGAAGAGCCGACATCAGCAAAAGAGCGGACAGACTGCTCTCCCAGATGCGCACGGCCGCCGCAGCTTCGTACATCCAGCAAGCCCACATCCAGGCAGCGAGGATTCCGGTCAGCGGCCCAAAGTCGCGCTTCCCCAACCGCAAAATCAATATCGCGGTCAGGCTGGAAAAAACCGCGTTCAGACCCGCCGCGATCCAGAGAGAGCGATAGCTGTATGCCCCCGCGAGTTTAAAAATACCGGCGACCAGGAGCGGATAAACGGGTGGCTGCTGGGCCGTCGGAAGGAGCGGCGTGTTCGGCCAGGGAGAGCTATAGCCGAAGCCTGACACCAGTGCCCAGGCGATGCGCGAGGGCTCGTTGTAGCGGTAAAAGTATTCCCAAGCCTTTTGCGGAAGAAGCTGGGAGAGCACCCACACTCGGATGGTCAATGCGACCAGAAAGACCACGCCCGGGGACCCAGCGATTCGCAGGACAGCGCGGCGCACACTTGGCATGGATGCCACGCATTGTAGCAGCGGAACTTCCGGACAGGCCGCGACTACTTCGCAAACAGGAAACTCAGGGCCTCGGGGAACCGCCTACCCCATTCTCCTTCATTGTGACCGGCGCCTACATCGATGCGTACCTTAAGTCGATCGTCAGTGAGGCCGGCGTGAAGAATAATTTCCTGTAGCCCGCGGACATCCTCGACCACTTGGCGGTCTTTGTCCTCGCGGCCAGCCTCTTGGGTCCCTACGCCGATGACGATCCTCTGCGGCCATTGCCGGAAGTAGCGACTGTATTTCAGTATCCGGCGGTTGGAAATGAACAAAGACGGACTCTCCAATAGCAGGCGGCCGAACATCCCCGGGCGGTCAAGCACGGTATAGAGCGAGATGAGCGCGCCCAGGGATGAGCCTCCGAGCCCGGTGTTCTCCGCTCCGCGCACCACGCGGTAGCGCTCGTAAACAAACGGCATGACTTCGTTGACCAGAAACTCCGGATAGCGTTTTCCCTGGGGCCGCAGGACTGGCGGGCTGAAGGAGCGGTAGGGAAGGAATTCCCTGATCCGGTTGACCCCGGTATTGTCGATCCCTACGATGATGAGCGGGACAATCTTCCCTTCCCCAATCAGCCGGTCAGCAGTTTCGTCCACTTGCCAGTCCACGCCGGCAAAGGCGGTGGCGGGATCAAACAGGTTTTGCCCATCGTTGAGATAGAAGACCGGATAGTGACGTGTCGCATTCTCGGGCGCATCGTAATCCGGCGGCAGCCAGACCCGCAGCATGCGGGTGTTGCGATAGATGCGGCTGGGGAATTCGTGCAGGCGGAGGTTTCCAACCACCGACGACCCGTGGGAAGCCGCCAACGATTCCACCTGCGGTTCCTTAGCGCTTTCCATGAGTCGGTCTGAGGACATATAGAGTCAAGAACGGCGCATTGCGCTCGCTGTCAGAAATGAGGAAAGCCCGGTGATTAGGATAATCAGAGTCAACGAGGAAAGGCACAGGATGCACCAGGTGGCCAGCACAAAAGCCTCGATATAGGTTAGGTAAAGAGCAAAGCTCAGCCCGGCAACGGAGGCAATCAAAAGCATCGCGGGTGTCTCCGCCTTTGCGCGGTATGCAGTTGCCAGCGCCAGCAGCGCGGCGTATCCAACAATTCCGATGAGGGCGTCAGGCACGCCCAGTTGCGTGGAATAAATGCTGCGGTTCACGATGTCGCAATTAAAATTCTCACCAAAATCACAGTAGTTGGTCTGCGAGGCGCCATAGTGGTGGTAAAGCGAAACCGACGACACCGCAATTCCAGCCAACGCCAGCACCGCGATGGCTGCGAACACACGCCGTAGCGCATTGGTCATCGGCGCCTCAGTCATGGCAGTGGGCATCCGGTTGCCTGGCCCAGGAAATCCAGCGGACGTTCGCCTTCAACCCGCACTCCGTCCGCGAAAATCCAGGTGGGGAAACGTTTGACGCCGGCATCCGAGCACACCTGCGCTTCGTTGCGGGAGCCCTTGATTCCACATTCGACGTAAGGGGCATATTGAAAGGAGGGACCGAAAAGTTCCTTCTGGTCGGAGCAGTGTGAACACCAGAAGGCGCCGTACATTTTGGCGCCTCTTGCGCTCAGGCACTGGGCAAAAGCATCCATCCGGGAGTTCTGCTTGTGTCGCACGAAAAAGTAAAGCGCTGCAAACACAGCGACGATGCCGACAACCACCATGAAGTTCTGCAACCGCGTCTTTGCCTGAGCAGCCGTTTCAGGTTCCTGTTGGTGTTTCCTTCGCTCGTCCGACATGGCAATAATTTTTATACCACGACATTGAGAACGGAAGGCAATACATCCAGCGTCTGAGCCTGGATGCTCATCACCTCCCCGTCCACCATGACATCTGCCGGGGCGTCGAGTTCGAAATCGATGCGCCGGGCCGCATACCGCTCTGCCAGGGGATGGTTGATGTGGGTGCCATCGTACAAGGTCGGCAGTTTGCGGATGAGTTCGATTCTGCCGATCGGCCCCCAGCGCACATATTCGATGAGGCCGTCGCTAACCTCCGCCTGAGGCGCAATCATCATGGTGCCGCCGGTGAATTTGCTGTTGTTGAAGGTCAGAAACAGACATGGACGGCGGTCGAGATCTCCCTGCTGATCGATACGCAGGGGAAAGGGGCGGCGGCGCATTCGTGTCAACGAAATGAAAATCGACGCCCGGTAGCCGAGTTCGCCCCAGGCGCGAAAGCTACGAGCACGTAATGTGGCAACGTCGGCGGCAAATCCCATACTCAGAAGATTAATGTAATGGATGACGCCGCCGGCATGTTTCATGCGCAGCACATCACAGGCTTGCGACCGGCGCGCCAAGAGGGCTTCGATCGCGTGCTCCACTCCGCGATCGGTAAATTCACGCAGGAAGGAGTTGCCGGTACCGAGAGGAAGAAACGCCAGAGTGGGACGCGGTCCGGAGACTGCTTGTGGGAAAAGTCCGTTCACGATTTCGTAGGAAGTGCCGTCGCCGCCGACGGCAATGAAATGGCTGCGCCCTCGCGCGTAGGCATCGTGAGCAAGTTGGGTGGCGTGACCGGGGCCGTTGGTCTCCGCAACTTCCACGGAAACGCCGCCGGCGCGCAGGCGGTCGAGAGCCGGCCCCACTAACTTGCGGCAGCGGCCGCCGCCGGCGGCGGGATTCACCACAGCCAGAAACGTCTCGTTCACAGCTCAATCACCGCGGTGGCACGCTCAAGATGCTGGCCAATTTCTTCAGCCAAGACGTTCCGCTTGATCTTCATGGACGCGGTGCGGGGGAAGTCCTGCTCCCACATCACATAGCCCCCCAACCGCTTGAAGTCGGGCAGCTTGCGATTGCGGGCAACGATATCGTTCTTCAGGGCGTCGGTAAGTTTCTGATTCTGATCCAGGCGCAGGACCAGAACAAGCATTTCGCGGCCCAGTCGTTGGTCCGGCCAGATGTAGTTGGCGGCAAATACGCAATATTCCTTGACTGCCAGACCGTCGAATACCGTCTCAACGTCCTCAGGATAAATGTTCTTGCCGCCTTCAGTGACGATCATGTTCTTCTTGCGGCCGAACAACTGCAAGTGGCCGGCGCTATCGAAGCGGCCGAGGTCGCCGGTCAACAGCCAGTCATCGACGATGGTTTCCGCCGTCAATTCGGGATCATCGAGGTAATGCGCCATAACGCTCTTGCTGCGCGCGGCCACTTCGCCGATTCCTTCGGCGTCGGGATTCAAGATTCGCATCTCGACTCCGGGTAACGGTTTGCCGACAGTATCCGAGCGGAACGGCCTGAAGTCGTTCAACGTAAGCACGGTCCCGGCTTCGGTGAGGCCGTATCCGTTGGCCACCGGAATGCCGAGATCGTAGAAGAATTGCAGCGTCGAAGGCTCCATGAATGCGCCGCCGGTGAACATGGCGAGCAACTCCCCGCCAAACCCGTCATGCACCTGGCGCAGCAGCTTACGGCTGCGCTGCATGTTCGGCCGCTTGCGAATGAGGGCGCAGTTCAGCCAGATCATGCGATTCAGTAGAAAGCGTTTGCCGGGGGATAATTCCTGGAACTTGGCCTTTAACCCACGCTCGAGGTTCTTCAACATCATGGGAACCAAGCTGACGTAGGTGATTTTGTATTTGACGAAAGCGTCGCGCACGAAGTCGGGCCGCAGCGTGCGCAGGTGGACAACACAGGCCCCGCACACGAACGGTCCGATGAAACCGACCATGAAATCGATGGCATGATTGGTCGGAAGAATGCTCAGATAGCGCACTCCAGGCCAGAAGGGGTACCACGCGATCAACGACTTGCATTGTTCCAAATAGTTCTCATGGGTGAGGACGCACCCCTTGGGACGGCCGCCGGTGCCTGACGAATAGACGATGCAGGCAATGTCGTCACGCTTGCGCATTACGAAGCCGGGCTCGCCCTTGCGCTTGAAATCTTCCCAGCGGAAGGCGCCGGCAAGCTCGGCGCCTAATGGCGCTTCCGTTACCAGGACAGTCTTAACGTGGTGACTGGAAAACTCCGGAGCGTGGGTAATGGCCCGCCAAAGATGGTATTCAACCACCAGCAACTTCGCGTGCGAGTGCGACAGCAGTTGCAGGTGCTCGACCGGAGTTAATTTGTAGTCGAGTGGGACCAAGACACCACCAGCGTAGAAAACAGCGTAGGCGGAGATCAGCCACTTGGACTGATTGGTCATGATGATCGCTGCGCGATCTCCAGGCTTGAAGTCCGCATCCTCCAGGGCGCGCGCCAGCGGCTTGGCGGTCTCTTTGAAATCGGAGTAGGTAAAGCGCGTCTTCTCCCGGTTGCGGTCCGATTCGATCAGGCAAACTTCATTCGGCCAGCGCTCGAGGGCGTCGCGCAGGGCTGCGCCCAGACAACTGTACTGGTCAAGATTGAGCATGAAATATCTATTTCACCACAGACAGTGGGCAAGACATAAGAAAGCTCGGGATCAGGTATTGCCCTGATTAACCACCGGGACAAGATTTTTCTTTGTGATCCTTGGTGTTTAATGCCTTTCGCTCACAGGCGCGCCTGGATGCGGCTGGCCAGGGTGCGGAAATCGGAAACGCCCTGCAATTCGTAGTCCGGCAACTCGATGCGGAAATGGTTCTCCAGCTTGGTGAGCAGGTCAAGCGCCTGAAGACTGTCGATGCTCAGAGTCTTGAAGAAGTCGTCGTCCGGGGTGAGCTTCTGCCGCGATACTTTGAAGTGGGCAGCGGCCAGGGAGAGAATTTCGTCGAGAGTTTTGTCGGTGGCTGTCATGTGCATGATCTGTCCTCAGGGCAAGTACGGCAGCGCGTCGCCGCTTTCCACGAACTTTCGCAAGCCCGCCTCCACTGCCGGCTGGGCAAAAAGTTCGCAAAAGAGATCGATCTCACGCTTCAATTCTTCGTAAGGAATCGGCTTAATGAATTTCTTCGCGGCAGCGGCGGTCGCGCGATCAAACTTTTTCAATTGCACCGTGGTGGCGCGAGCGGCTTTCAAGGCTTCCCCCTCGCCCACCACCTGGCTGACCAACCCGGCCTGCTGCGCTTTGGTGGCATTGAAACTGCGCCCGGTGAGCAGCAGATCACGAACCACGGCGTTCCCCAAATCACGCTTCAGCCGGGGGATTCCGCCAAATCCTGGAACCAGCCCCAAGCGCAACTCCGGGAAACAGAAACGCGCCATTTTATCCGCAATAATGAGGTCACAGGTCAAGGCCAGTTCAAACCCTCCACCGAAAGTAACGCCATGCACCGCCGCAATTGTGGTTAGGGACGAGGAGTCGATGGCGTTCATCACTCGATGGATGCGTTCGAGATAATCCCGGACCCCCTTGAGTGCCTGGGCCTGGCCCATTTCCTGTGACCGGCGAAACAACTCGCGCAGGTCGGCTCCCGCCCCGAAGCCGGGTTTGAGTTCGCTGTAGATAACCAGCGCTTGAGAGTCCTGCTCAAGAAGCGCGAGCGCGGTGACGAATTGCTCCAGTTCTTTGAGGGTCGCGGAACCGATTTCATTGGCTGGCTCGCGGTGCAGCGCCAGTTCAATGACGCCATCCCTCACTTGCCACGAAAGCGTTTCGCCCTTGAATTCGTTCATTCAGTAGCCCCACGACAGCCGCCGGCATAGCGGCAGTACTTTCACACCGCTTGCTTCACGGTGTACATCTGTTCGATTTCGTTCTTCAGCCGGGTTGCAATCAGGTCACGTTTCAATTTTCCATTGGCTGTGAGCAGGCCGTTCTCAATCGAAAACGGATCCGCATGAATGTGAAACGCCCGAATCTGTTTGTAGTGTGGCATGATGAGATTCACCGCGTCCACCGCGGCCTGGGCTTGCTGAGGCGTCACCGGGCCGGCGAGAATCGCCGAAAGATAGCCTCGCCCGTTGCCTACCAGTACGGCTTGCAAGGCTCCCGGCAGGTTTTGCAGCAACTCGTCTTCAATCGGCTCAGGGGCAATGTTGTGGCCGGAGCCAAGGATAATGAGGTTCTTGATGCGGCCGCTGATTTTCCAGTTTCCTTTGGCATCGGCCTCGCCCTGATCGCCGGTGTGAAACCAGCCGTCGCGCAGCGCCCTGGCGGTCTCCTGCGCGCGGTTCCAGTATCCCGGGAAGATATTGGGGCCACGGACGATGATTTCGCCGTTTTCGCCAAGCTTCATTTCGATCCCGCGAATGGCCGGCCCCACGCGGCCGGGCTCAACCTGGCGCGGATCGTCCATGGTGCAGATCGCGGTGGTCTCGGTCAGTCCGTAAACCTGAAGCACCGGGATTCCGAGCATCATGAAATATTGTTGAGTGTCGATCGTGAGCGGCGCCGATCCGCAGATCAGAGCTTTCAGGTTCGAGCCGATCATCTTCTTACGGATGGTGGGGAACACCACATTTTTCGCGCAGGCTAGCCACATCACATCTGTGAAGCTCGCCTTCCGCTCCTGCTTGCGCATCCAAGCGGCTTTAGCCTTGCTGTAAATCGCCTGAACCATGCCTCCGGTCTTCCACAGTTGCTCGTCCACTGCCTTGCGCATACGTTCGAGCAGTTGAGGAACGTTGAGGAAATAGTCGGGAGCGGCGGCGCGGACCTCGCCGGCGAGCTTGCTCAGGTCGGTGTTGAGCGTGAGTTGGCTGCCGCGCAAAAGGCAGGTCAGCAGCATGATCCAAGATCCCGCGAAGCATAATGGCAGATAGTGGAAGACGCGGTCCTGGCCGGGCCGTCTCCGCATCAGCGTGTCCAGCCGTTCCGAGGTGCAATCCAGCATGTGGCCGATGTTGCCCGCGGTGAGCACGACCCCTTTGGCTTCCCCCGATGTGCCCGAGGTGTAAATGATGGTGACGGGATCGGAATCTTCGACGCTGATTGGGACGTTGGCAGCGGGCTTGACGGACAGAATGTCATGGAACAAATACTGCGGCGGCGCGTCGGGCCATTCATGCAAGATGGCGCCTCGCAGGCTCGAGTCTCCGCAGCAGATCAAAGCCGGGGCGCAGTCCTTCATCATGGCGACCAGCTCCGCCGGCGCCTGACGGGCGTAGAGCGGGACGACGATCAACCCTTCCGCCATGATGGCCAAATCCACCGCGACCCAATCGATGCTATTGTGACCGAGGAGGGCGACGCGGTCGCCTTTCTTGAGGCGATGGCTGGCAAGGAACGTTCGAGCACCGGAGATTTTGCTCAGCAGTTCGCAGCCGGTGACCGCGGCAGGTTGACTATCTCGAAGTTCGCGCAGCAATACTGCGTCATATGCCGCCTCGAGCCGCGCGAAGATGTTTTCCAGAAACGCCACGTTTGAAGATAGCACCGTTGCGACGCGTCTCCGTCGCTCCGCGGCAGCGTCATACCGCTTACTTATCACGGCTTACGCCGTGGGCTGTAATCTTGCGCCCTTCGCGGCTATCCCTGAACAAGTCAGCGGCCCACTAGCTGTAGGCCTCGACCAAACCCTTAAGACCTGCGCTCATTGGCGGCAGGTAATCTTCCCAGCTCCACTCGCCCTTGCGCGTCGGAAATTCGGGATAGCGCCGCCGAACTTCTTCTTCGAAGTACACGCCCATGCGCGCCATCACTTTCAAATTGCGCACCACAGTACGCCCGATGGCCTCGGCAATGCGCTCGCCATCCGTTGCCAGCTTCTCAAGGGCAGCGAGAAGTTTCGGTTCGAGGTCCGGATCGTCCACGTTCATCAGTAAATCCGAGTGGCCACGTTCGTTCATCAGGTTGCGAATGCGCTCGTCCATGGTAATGCCCGCCGAGGGTACCAGTCCCGGCATCGAGGTCACGATTCCGTGATAGCGGGATGACGCCATCATGTGGCAGGCGCGCAGCACGCTCACCAGTTCGTAGATGTTGTATTCTTCGGACGTCAGCACCGGAAGGCCGCCGAGCTGCTCGGAAATGCGATTCGCGGGTCGGGAATCCAGCCGTTCGGTCGCCACCATGATGACGAAAACCCTGTGCTGCGCGCGAAACGCGCTTACTGCTTTGGCGATCGCGGTAAGGTAGCGCTCGTAGGCGCGGGTGGCATCAGGCCCTGAATTGTGAAAATACGGCCCGCGGTAATGCTCCTCTTTGTAGGCTCCGGTCAGGCTATGGATGGCCAACTTGGCCACCGAGGCTTTCACCGGCCATTCGAAGGGATTGATGGGGCAGACCACCAGCACCGGGGTCTTGCCATCCCACCCCACCGCGCGCAAAGTCTTTTGCCCGAACTCGGCAGGATGCGGCTCGAAGGTCCATGCAGTGTCCGTCCCCAACTCCGTGGGCACACCCAGTTCGCGCAGGATGGTTCGTGATTCCTCATTGCGGGTGATGATCAACGAATTCTTGCAAAAGCGTTCGCACATTTTGCGGACAAGCGGATCCATGTGCCCGGCTTCGGCGCCGTACCCCACCGAAAGCTTGTTCTCGGCTGCGGCTATTCCCAACGATCCGATCATCATGGTGGTGAGGGCGTTGGCGAACTTGCTCTTGAACATTGAACCTTCGCAGGCGACAACGCCGTGGTGCCTGGGGACTTCACGCGCCAGAAAAGGCGGGAAAATATCCGGCAGGCGCACTTGGGTAGTGCCCTCAAAGTAGCCACGCGAGCGCTCGAAGTTAAACGTCATGGCGCTGAAATCAACGTTTTGCGCGCCGAGAATGTGGCGAATCTGGCGCAACATCTCTTCCACGCGGGCGTCCGAGCCCATATTGCGAGTGCCGTTGTACCCCGCGAACAGCAGTTTTAGTTTCTCTCCGGGTTGCCAGGGCTTGCCTTTCCCGAGGATCCACGCAGCTTTCGACTTTTCGATGGAGGCGCTGACCCAGGCTTCGAGAATGAAGTCCATCATGCCGCCGTACCTCCAGCCCGCGTGGGCCAATCCTTGTAACGGTAGGTGAACTTGCCTTCGCTGCTGAACTTGAGCAGCGGAAAGCTGTATTCGGAAAAAGGCGCCGGCTTGCGGCCCAGTTCCGCGATCACGCGAGTATTGTCAAACACCGTATTCCATGTGAGATACGGCATGAATACTTTCATCAGGGCGGCCCCGTGAGAGACCGGGCCGCGAAGGTTTGCCAAAGCGTTGACCCCAGCGGAAAATGGCCGCTCCAGCATTGGCAGAAACATTGGCCCACGCTTCTGCCGGGCCGCGGCCAGCGCGTTGGTGAGCTCGCGGAAGGTCTGCGAACTCTCGCCGGATGAAAGGTGATACACGTCATGTTGCGCTTGCGGCTTCTGGTGCAGCGTGGCAATGGCATCCGCCACGAAGTCGACGTTCACGATGTCAATCTTGTCATTGGGTCGGAACGGCAACATCGGCAGTCCTGCCAGAAAGACAAAAGACCTCACCATATCGAACTGTGTGGTTTCGGCGCGGCGGCTGTCACCAAGCACAATGCTGGGACGGAATATTGTGATCGGGACCTCGGGCAGCAACTGCCGGATCATGTGTTCGCAGAACTTCTTGGTGCGGGCATAAGGATCGTAGTCCGAGCGGTCCCAATCGATCGATTTGTCTTCGGTGACGACTTCGTCCTGCCGCTTCCCTGCCACCGCGACCGTGCTCACGTGGCTGAACCGCCGCATGCCGTGGTAGTGATGAACCCGCATGGCCAGTTGCAGCACTTCCAGTGTGCCCCGCAGATTCACATTGAGGCAGCTTTTCTCCGACTTGCGGTTCAACGACGCGGCGCAGTGAATCACCGAGTCACTGGTGTGAATGAGACGGTCATAGTCATCGCGAGCCAGGCCGAAGCGTTCGCCGGTCAGGTCGCCGCGGAAGATGCGCACGCGCGTCTGCAAGTGTTCGTAGAAACGTGGAAAGTCGAGATGCAACTGCAACGCCTGCCAGAGCCGGAGCTCGGCTTCGTGGGCATCTCGCGCACGAATCAGCACATTCAGCGACGCGCCGTGCTGCTCGAGAAGATTCGCGGCGACATGGCCGCCGATGTAGCCGGTGGAGCCGGTCAGGAATATCGCCACGTTGCCCCATTGGTGCCGGTCTTGACGGCGACGCCGCGTTCGGCTTCGGCAAGTTGGAAGTTGCGCGCTGGACGCGCTTCCAGCGGACGTCCCTCAATCAGCGGATAGGTCCAGCGGCGCAGCGCCGGGACGTGAATGTTGATCCAGAAATCCCACCAGTCGATGCCGGCCACGTTGTAGGCAAAGTCGGCCTGCTCTTCGGGAACCAGCGCGTAAGCCAGCTTCTCGACGTTTTCGGCCACGAAGTCATGCTCGTTCAGCAGGATGAACGGCTCAAAGAGTTCAATCAGTTTCTCGACTCTCTCGAGACTTCGCTCGGTGCGGGCCAGGGGAGTCTTCTTGAGCGGCAAAGCCGACATGATGGCCTGAATCGACTTGATGATTGCCTTCTGCGCCGGCGCCGACATACGCTGATAGCGCTCCTTCGAAACCGGGATGGCGTCGAAGCGCAGGCGCAGCCAGCTCTCCAGGCCCTCCTGCGCACGATAGTGTTTGCGATGAGCAAGCGATGTGAGTTCGATGGACCGTCGCATATCGCAGGGATTGGTCACGGAAGCGGCGAGTTGGTAAACCGCATCGTTGCGGCGTTCCATGACCGCGGCTGCAATCAAAGTCATGCCCGCGCAGACTGAATCCACGGGAATCAAGTCCAGCCGTTTACGCTCATTCGACGGCAACTGGCGGAAATAAGTCCCCAACAGATAAGACAGCGAGGCTGAAGTATTGATGCCTTCATTCCATCCTCGAAATGGCTTTTCGATCGAAGTTTCAACAATGGCAGGCCGAACAATTGCGATCGGCAGGCCAGCCCCGTACTTGGCAATGAGCGACTCCGCAAGGCCTTTGGTCAGAGTGTAAGTATTCGGCCAACCCAGTTCCAGGGCACGCTTGGTGCCGGCTTCGGTCAAATGACTGCGCAGCCAGCGTACCCGGTTCTTGCGGACCTGGTTTTCCAGCGCAGCGCCATGGAGGTCCTTGGCGGCATGTTCCTTCCGCAGCGCCTGCTGCCGGAGTTCTCCCGTAACCTCGCCGCTTTCTGCGCGCTCTTCAGCGTCCTGAATCGATTGACGCAGAGCTTTCCATTCGCGTTCGGCATCGTAGCCGGCCATCGCGCCTGGTACATAGTTCGGCCGTATTCTTTCGGCGACGCGTCCATCCTGCCGGCCCGCCACGTAGCAGGTAGAAAGATGCAACAAACCGGCGTGGCCGGACTGCCGCACAAACTCGACCACATTCACCGCGGCATCCACATTGGTCCGCAGCGCATCTCGCAGATCCGGGTTAAAGTCCGTAAGTCCGGAGCTGTTGATGATCAAGTCCAGTTTCTTTTGCAACCGCTCCGTGGCAGACGGGGAAAGCCCCAGTCCGGGCTGGGACACATCACCTTCGACGATTTCAACGCGTTCGGAAAGAAAACGGGATAGGTCCGTTCCATAGCGTGCCCACAGGGGATCAAAGACGGGTGAATCCTCCACCAACCTTTCGAAGCGGTGTTGAGCGGGATTCGACTTCTGCCGCCGGATGAGCAAATAGATACGGCCGGTTTCCGGCAGGTCCATCAGCGTATTCACCAGCCATACTTTACCGATGAATCCAGTGACGCCGATCAGCATGACGTGCTTTCCGGCGAACGCCGCACGCACCGACAGGGGCCCCGATTGTCGCGGGCCCTCGAAATAAACAATGGGCCGCGACGGCGTCGATACTTCCCGGCTGGACGAGACCACGGCGGCGCGCAACTCTGCCACAGTGGACAAGTTCAGGTCACGCACCAGCCGTTCGGCGTTGCGCTTCCCATCCGGACCAGCGCCGGTAATTCGAGCGAAAGCCCCGCGCGGACGAATCACCGGATCCAGCAGCCTGCCGGTTGCAATGCCATCGCGGAACTCCAACCGGTTGGCGACGATCCAATTCACTCCCAGATAACGCGCCAGGGGGCGCATCACATGGTCCAGACCCTGGCTCACCAGAACCACGTTGTGCCGTGAATCCACCAGCGCCTGGAGTTGGCGGACGCCCTCGGGCTTAAGCTGAGGCTTCAGCCGGTACTGGAAGTATTCTTCGCCCAGCAGATCAAGACGGTCGCGGCTGACGTGCCGCAACACGCTATATACCACGCGAGTGGCGAATTCCCGGTTCAATGCGTACAGGAATGGGCGCAACACAGCCATCACAAAAACCAGACCGCGGCGGCTCCAGCGCGCCGCAAAAGTCTGAAGATTCCAGGTGAAGAAAGCGATCGACCGGACGGTGGTCAGTTCAAGCAGGCTGCCCTCTACCCGCCAATAAACGGGGTCTTCATGGCCGGGGCCGCCAGGATTTTCTTGCGACAGTTTCAAAGGTCTTTTCTTCCGAGATGCGCACTCTGGAGCCAACAAGAGAAACGAAAGTCCCTATTGTAAACAATCGCGGTCAAAGCGCGAAGTTATTGCGCTCGGAAGTAGCGAAGTGCCGGAAACGCAGTGGGTTAGCGATTGAGCAAAAGGCTGACATTGTGCCCGCGGAAGCCGCCTGGTAAAGTGTCCGCGAACAATACCGCACCCGGGAAACTTGCGTCCCGCAACCTGCCCGATACTTAAATCCTGCGGTTTCGTCTTGATCATCAGGTCCAGCCCAGCTATTTCCCGTATTTATTTTCGTAGCCGTTTCGTGAATTCTTTACGCTCCATTCACCGTCGGATTGGATAACCGCCTCAATGAAATGGCCGTCGGACTTGTCGTCAGTATTTGCGATCAATTCTTCCCGCGCATTGTGCTGTTTGTCCGAATCCATCGCGTAGTGCAATTGCCAAAGATCGGAAAGGCCGGGTGAGTCGTGGATGATTTGCCAGGCTTCCGGGCTGCCTCCCTTGTGCGGGCCATTGTTGATCACGGCTACCCTGGCATGTAAAGCCCACACCAAAGCCCGGGGATTGTCCGGATTGCCTCCATGGTGGGTTGCCAGATAAAGATCGACCGGACCAATCAGGTTGTTGGGACAAACCAACCCTAATTCTTTTTCATCGGTCAAATCCCCGAGATCGAGAAAGCGGAACTTACCATAAGAAACGAGCACTCCCAGCGAACGCGAGTTTTCGCTGAGGTCCTCTGGAGCCTGCTTTTCCGACGCGCAGTAGATGTTCGCCTCGCCGGCGCCCGGCAAAGGACCGGAGATGTGCTCGCCGGCGGCAGCGAGTACCTGTAATCTGATGCCCTTCAGGGGCAACCCCTGCCCCGGAAGCAAGACCACACGCGGAACGTGAGCAATCGCGGCCAGGTAGTCGGTGTAGTTCTTTTTGGTGCTGTCCGAATCTTCCTGATTCTCGCCGTGGTCGGCGAATGTCCCAACTTTTATCTTTTTCAGCAGGTCCGCCACCCCGCCTACGTGATCTCCGTGGTAGTGGGTGATCAGCACGTAGTCAATCTGCTTGATGCCGGCGTCAGTGGCTGCCTGCACGATACGATCCGCATCCCGCCCGCCGGCAAAGCCGGTGTCAATAAGCACTGACTGTTGGGCTGGAGTCACGATCAGAGTAGACTGACCACCCTCGACGTCAACGAAGTATATGCGCAAGGGCCGATGCGACCTGGCGAACGCACTGGCTGCAAGCAGTCCTATGGACAGAAGAACCCCAAACTGGACCGGCCAACCAAGCACGCGTCTTGTATCCGTGTTTGCCCGGGAATGCATATGACTAAGGTAATGGAAACGGCGCTTTGCTGTCGCTGCTATCGGTGTGCGTAAACCTATAATTTTGTTGTGACTACGCCATCCCGAGGTGCGGCTGCGTTCCTGATCGTTCTTGGATTGATTTTTGCCGGGGCAGGCCTGACCGTCGCAGGCGCATTTCTGGCAGCTAATCCCGCGAATTTGCATGGAAGCCCGATGGCCGCAGCGTTGGTCTCCGGCGTCTTCGTTGTGGTCGGTGGAGGAATCGTTTTCCTCGCCATTTATGGCAACCGCAAATTGAAGGAACAAGCTGCGGCCGAGCAGGCTGCGCCGGATTCTCCCTGGCTCTGGCGAAAAGATTGGGCCGCGAGCCGCGCGGAGAGCAAGAACCTGAACAATTCCACCGGATTGTGGATGCTGGCAGTCTTCTGGAATGCCATTGCGCTTACGGTTACCTGCGCGGTCGCACCTCAGTTTCTGCGACAATCCGACCCCAGGGTATTCTTCCCGCTCGCGTTTTGCGTTGTCGGCGCCGTCCTGGTCGGTTTCGCGGTGCGTGCAACCATCCGCCGGAAACGCTTTGGCGCCACTTACTTTGAATTCGCCTCGCTTCCCTTCTCTCCGGGAAAAGCGCTGAAGGGAGCAATTCACCTGCGCTTCAACACCACCACCCGGCACGGTGTCGATCTGACGCTTTCCTGTGTTCGCCGCGTGGTCACTGGATCGGGGAAAAACCAGAGCACAAATCAGGTCGTGCTCTGGCAAGCGCAGGCCAATGTGCCGGGACAGACCTTGAGGCCCGGACCCATGGGAGACGCCACCATTCCGGTAAACTTCGTCGTCCCGAGCGATGCCTATGAAACTAATCACGAGCAGTCGCGCGATCAACTGCTCTGGCTGCTGCACGCGCAAGCCGACGTTCCCGGGGTAGACTATTCTGACGATTTCGAGGTGCCGGTCTTCCATCTAACGCCGGCATCCGTCCCGGCGCCGGCGGTGTCAAGCTTTGTCGATTCGCAGCCCGAGGCCGCTCCCGCATTCCAGAGCGATTCCTCTGATGTGGCACCCCCCGAAAACCCGAAAGTCGTGGTTTCGACGGGACCAACGGGCGGCACGGAGTTTTACTTTCCCCCCTTTCGAAGTCCGCTGCGAGTCCTGGTACTGTTCCTGGTCGCGCTGGCATTCGGCGCCCTGGTTCTCGGCCTACAATCGGTAAAGGCTCCGTGGGTCTTCCGCGTCGCATTTGGCCTGATTGATTTCTTGTTGCTCTACGGCGTGGTCCACTTGGCTCTGGGTTCTGCGCGGATTGAAGTGGGGAGCGGAAAGCTGCGGATAACCAGCGCCCTGCTGGGAGTGAGTTCGACGCGCGAGCTTCCATTCCCCGAAATCGATAAAATTTTGGTTGCAGTCAGCAGCCAGCAGGGCACAAATCCAAATAACGCCTCGTACACTCTCCGCTTGCAGACCAAAAGCGGCAAGAAAATCAATCTTGCCGGAGGGATAGATAGCCGCCAGGAGGCGCGCTGGCTTGCCGCTCAATTGGAAAAGTTTGTCGGCCTCAAGTTGGATACCCACGTCGCGGTTGACAACCCGCTTGGCGTTTATGGCCCGCCGCCGCAGCGGGGTGTAACGCCGGTCCGCCCACCCCTGGGGCGGCGACGCGGTGGAGTGATGTCCACCGCCATCGGCATAGCGTTCGGCTTCGCGTGGATTGGGTTCGTGGGTTACCACTTCAACGCGGCGCGCCATAGCGTACCGCAGCGGCCTGCGGCCACAAAGTCCCGGGCCAGGCCCTCGCGCCCACAACCGGTAACCTACACGCCGCTTACTGATGTGGACGCACAGCGCTTACGACTGTTGCCCGAGCAGACGCAAGCCGAGGAACTCCTGGACCGCGCCCTTCACCACGATGACAAGGCCAGAGACCTGTTCGAACAGAACATTACGCTGTGGCAAGGAGACATCAAGCTCACGGACCGCATGAAAGAGCTTGAGCGGCGCTCCAGCTACTCCACCGATCTGCGGGTGCGCTACGCCAATGCCGACCTTAACCTTGCCATGGACGGCTGGTCAAAGACGGAAAACTCCGCTGACCTATTGATCACGCAGGCACAGACCGATAAGTCGTCCCGCGCCACGGCCGTGTATGAGATGGGAATGCTGGCTGGACGCGGCATCGGCTACAACCTGATTTATCCCGTCCTGACCGAGTATGCCAAGGGCGACCCCGATCCCTATGTACGCCAATGGGCGGTCGAAGGCATGCGGTATCTGGGCACGGATGAAGCCCTCGACCAGCTCTTCTATTCCTTCACTCACGATCCCTCCGACGCGGTCCGCACTCGCGCCGGATGCAATATTTCCGACTGCGGCAACTTCATGCGTAAACAACGGATGCGCATGGTGCCCAAACTGATCGCCTTGGCAGAAGACCCTCAGATCACACCGGTCATGCGCAATTGGACGTTTCTCGCATTGACGGAAATCACCGACGAGCGCCTACCCTCAGATGCTGAGGCCTGGCAGCATTGGTACAACGACCACGGCGTCGACAAGATGGCCGAGTTCGAGCAGATGGATTGGTGGCGGGTGCGGGGCGACGAGTAGCCCGCGCAGCGCGACACTCAACCGGAAGCCGCTGAACAACCATCTCAGCCGCGTGGGAGTCCGGATGGCTCAAAAGATTTTCCCGTTAATGTCGCGGTCAAAGAAAAAGGGCTTGCCGAGTTTTCGGTAAGTCCTTTTTTTTCTTGCGCCCCTAAGGGTCGATGTTTAATCCGCAGGGCCCAGTCTGAACCAGCCATGAGGGCTGAAAGAATGAAAATCATTGAACAAAACCGAGGCTGTAAGGCAACTCTTCATGGCCTTCGAGAGAAACGCGCAGAAGACAGAAACTGTTGCTTCCGCGCGGAGCAGGCACTTGTGAGCACTGCGGAAAAATGCAGCCAGGGCCGCGCACGATGGCAAACCGATGGTGATCCAACCTACGGAAGGCGCCAAGCAACTAATGTGCGGAAGTGCAGGCGAAGTCTGCCTTAATCAGAAGGGAGTACTCCATGTCAGACGATCCCAACAAGAAACAGCATGAAGGAACCGGTTCGAGCGGACAGAGCGGTCAGCAATCTGGGCAGAAACCGGGGCAACAATCCGACCAGCAACGTGACATTCCGAACGAGTCCCAGAAGCGCCCATCGCATGGTGGCAGCGAAGGTGACGATGACCGGAAGCAGAACGAACAGGGCGGTCAGCGTCGGGCTTCTTAAACAGGCGCCGGAGAGACGATTTGTTGAGTCTCTCCGGCCCTTTCATTCGATTTGATAATTTTGGGAGAAGACAATGCCGAACAAAGGACTTAAAGAACTTTATATCGACGAACTCAAGGACTTGCATAACGCGGAAAATCAACTGCTCAAGGCTTTGCCGAAGATGGCGAAGGCGGCATCATCCGAAGAGCTGCGGCAAGGATTCGAGGAACACCTTGAACAGACGCGCGGCCATGTAGCCCGCCTCGAGCAAATCTTCGAGGCGCTCGATGAAAGCCCAAAAGGCAAGAAGTGCCTGGGCATGGGGGGTCTGGTGAAGGAGGGCGGCGAAGTCATCGATGAAGACTTCGAAGGCGCTCTGATGGATGCGGCCCTGATTGGAGCAGCGCAGCGTGTTGAACATTATGAAATCGCTGCCTATGGAACCGCGTCGGAATTCGCGAAACTCCTGGGCAAGAACGAACACGTATCCCTGCTCGAAGAAACCCTGCAAGAAGAGAAGGATACCGACGAAAAGCTGACAGAGCTTGCCAAAACAATCAACTCGCAGGCGAACGAAAAAATAGAAACGCAGAATGAGGACAACCGCAAGAAATCACCTCAGAGGTCCACCCGCCGCGTCGCGTGACTGAAGCCGCGGAGAAAAGTGCCATGTCAAGCCCGGCGAGTTTCAAAAAGCACCCGCTCCATCCCATGCTTGTAGCGGTGCCAATCGGTTTGTGGTCATTCGCATTGGTGTGCGATGTTGCCGCCGCAGCCGGTGGCACGAGCATCTGGAGCACTGTGGCTCTCTACTGTGTGGCCGGCGGGATCGTCGGGGCGGTTATTGCCGCAGTGCCGGGCTTGATCGACTATTTCTCCATCGACGAAACGGCAATGCGGCGAATCGCAACTTTCCACTTGATCGTCAATTCCGCCGCACTCGTCATTTTCGCCTTCAATCTTTGGACCCGTTTTGTTCTGCCCGCCGGCAGCTATCTACCGTTGATTTTGTCGATTGTCGGCGTCGTGGGTATTGGTATTGGTGGCTGGCTGGGTGGAGAGATGGTTTATGTGAGGGGGATGGCAGTGGAGGCGGTTGAAAAACTTGCCAAGAAAGTCGAGGAGCAACCCCGCCTGCGCCGCGCCAGCTAGGAGCAAGCGGGGGCTCTCCCAGACGGCAGCGATGACAACTCCGCTCACGGTCGAGAAAGAACACCGAAAACAACCCCAAGCCATTCAAAGCGATCGAGGAAGGGGCCCCCTCACTCGCTTATTGTCAAAACTGGGTCCTGGGCTCATTACAGGGGCGTCGGATGACGATCCCAGCGGGATCGCGACCTATTCACAGGTTGGCGCTCAGTTTGGCTACACGCTTCTCTGGACGATGCTCATCTCGTATCCCCTTATGGCGGCAATCCAGGAAATCTGCGCTCGCATTGGACGGGTGACCGGTCGTGGTCTTGCCGCCAACCTTCGCGAGAACTATCCCAAGCCCCTCCTTTTTCTCGTTCTGTTGCTCATGTCGGCAGCGAATGTGTTCAATCTGGGCGCCGACATCGGCGCCATGGGTTCATCCGCCGCCTTGCTCGTTCCGCGAGCTGCGACACTGTTCACCGTAATCTTTGGCGTTTTCTCACTTCTGACGATTCTCTTTATTCCCTACAGGACCTACACCAAATACCTGAAATGGCTGACGCTTTCGCTCTTTGCCTATTTGGGTGTCGCTTTTCTGGTCCGGGTTTCGTGGCCCGATGTCGTGAGTGCGACAGTGATTCCTCGCATGACTTTTACGCGCGAAGCGTTCGTCGCGCTGATTGCGGTTCTCGGAACCACTATCAGCCCTTATCTGTTTTTCTGGCAGGCTTCGCAGGAGGCCGAAGAGGTAAGAAACAATCGGGGAGAAAAAGCTCTCAAACGTGCGCCTGCTCAAGCGCCTAAACAGCTGCAACGGATCCATGCCGACACTCTGGTTGGGATGGCGTTCTCGAATATTGTCGCTTTCTTCATCATCCTGACCGCCGCGGCTACGTTACATTCGCACGGCATCACGAACATCGCCAGTTGCGCCCAGGCGGCGTCTGCACTTGAGCCGATTGCCGGCCGCTTCGCCAGTGTGCTCTTTGTCTGCGGAATCGTCGGCACCGGTTTACTCGCGGTGCCGGTGCTTGCGGCATCGGCCGCATACGGCATCGGCGAAGGGTGCCGTTGGAAGACCAGCCTGGAGAAGAAGCCTGTTGAGGCGCCACGCTTCTACAGCACAATCGGCATTGCAACAGTGATCGGCCTGGTCATGAACTTTCTCCACATCGATCCGGTTAAAGCTCTCGTTTGGGCCGCAGCACTCAATGGACTGGTCGCTGCCCCGCTCATGTTCGTAATCATGCTCATGGCGTCGAGCACGAAGGTAATGGGCAAGTTCAAAGTGCCACGATACTTGCTGTGGACCGGATGGTTGGCCACGGCCATGATGGCTTATGTTTGCGCCGGAGTGTTTCTGACCTGGAAATGATTGCTGAACTCTCTCTCCGATTCCTGATTGGCGGTCTCATCGTCTCGGCTTTCGCGATGATCGGAGGAGCGCTAAAGCCCAAGAGTTTCGCCGGCCTATTTGGAGCGGCGCCATCGGTCGCACTTGCGACGGTTATTCTCACCGTCTTCGAAAAGGGAAAGCCGTACGCCGCCATCGAGGCACGATCGATGATTCTGGGCGCGGTCGCCTTCCTGCTCTACGCCTGCCTCGTGTGTCGGCTGCTGATGCGCACAAAAACTCCGGTACTCATGACAGCGGCGGCGTCCCTGCTGGTGTGGCTTGTTTGTGCGATCGGATTGAAACTCGTGGTTCTTGGATAACTCATGATTGCAAAAGTAGATTTGAGTTCCGCGGGCAGCACAACCTGGGGTGAATACGCGTCGCGATTTCTATTCGGCGGAGCCGTTACGTTGCTGGCTGGTCTCATTGCAGACAAATTCGGCCCTGCGACTGGCGGATTATTCCTGGCTTTCCCCGCTATTTTTCCGGCAGGCGCTTCCCTGATTGAAAAACACCAGCAGGAAAAGAAGCGGCGCGCGGGTATGAACGGCAAAGAGCGCGGACGGCTTGCCGCAGGCGTCGATGCGGCGGGAGCCGCAATCGGCTGCCTGGGCTTGATGGGATTCGCCGCAGTCGCGTGGAAACTCTTGCCGCAGGTTGCACTGTGGCTAGCGCTGCTGCTGGCGACGGGGCTGTGGATGGTCGTGGCCGTCACGGTGTGGTTCATCCATAAACGCTGGTGTTGACCATGATTCGCCAAGACTGAAAGTCGTACAAAGCGACCACAACTTGCGGAACATCCCTCAGACCTGGCTACGCATCCAAGACCAGCCGATATTTTGAAGTTGGTCGGACAAGATGCCTCAAATCTCCACTCGCCCACATTCGGTCAGTCAGCCATCACGCTATATCGGGCGGGGTGTTTTGAAAATGGCGGCGATCCCGTTCGCAATAATCGACCTGCCGGAGATTTATCATCGGGGCGGTTGAGATGATCTTTCAAGCGGGCAAAAACTCACGTCCCAAGAGGACAAGGGAAATATGAACACACGCGAACCCGTCACCTCTGCATGGCTTACGCGCCAGGTCGGCTTCCAACTTGCACATGAGCAGTTTACGGTACCCGAACTGGTCGAACTCGGAATCTCTGCGGACCAGGCGGGATTCGATCTGCTCGCTGTAAGCGACCACTTTCAGCCGTGGCAGGAGAACGAGGGCCATTCAGGGCAGGCCTGGATCACGATGAGTGCAATTGGCCAGAAAGCCCGAAGAATCCGCATGGGCACGACGGTTACCTGTCCCACGTTGCGTTACAACCCGGGCGTTGTGGCCGAGGCGTTCGCTTCGCTGAGCCTTCTTTATCCGGGACGGATTTTCCTTGGCATCGGTTCCGGCGAAGCCTTGAATGAAGAAGCCGCGACTGGCTTCTGGCCGAAATGGCCGGAGCGATCTGAGCGGTTGTTGGAAGCCGCCGAGATCATTCGCAAACTCTGGGACGGGAAGCAGATCGATCATGCCGGGAAGTACTATAAAGTGAATGCGCGCTTGTACGATCCGCCGTCGCAGCCCATTCCTCTCATGATGGCGGGAAACGGTCCGAAGGCGATGCGTCGTTGCGGGCAACACGCGGATGGATTGATCACCGATCCGAAAACCTGGAAGGAACACAAGGCTGAATTTCAAGAAGGAGCGACGGACGCCGGCAAGGACCTGGCTCGAATGCCAGTTTTTATTGAGCAATATGTAGTGGTCGGGGGTGATAAGGAGAAGGCCGAAGCGGCGGAAATGTGGCGTTTCGGCCCGAAGGCCTGGAAGCCTTACTTTAATATTCGTGATCCCAAGGCAATCCAGGACCGCGCCGACACCGAAATCCCCCTGGAAGAGGTGACGAAAGGATGGCCTATCGGCAACGATCCGGAAGTTCATGTGAGAGTTCTCTCCGAGTTGTTTGACAGTGGAGCGACCGGCGTTCATATACATTCGGGCCAGCGTGATCAGAATAAAGTGATCGATTTCTACGGCAAGGAAGTGTTGCCGCGTTTGCGGAAAATAGTTTCCGGGAAAGCCGCGTAGCTGGGGTTCACCGCAGGAATGCACCTCAAGGCCTTGCATAATGAGCGTTCAATCATTCGTTCCGGCGATCCTGTTCGACCTCGACGGCAATCCGGCCGACATCTTGGACCGCATCGAAGATCTTGCCCTTGACTAAGGCCGCTCGGGGCTATTGGCGCGCATGGGCGTCCGATGCTTTGGGATAGTTGAAGTACGAATCATCCTCCTGCCCTTTGCGTGGAAACAAGAGCAAGACCTTGGCATTGGCGGTCAGATGACACACCAATTCCCGGCCCTCCGATCAGGTTGCTGAAGAACAAACCTTCGAGCGGCTGCCGGCATCCACGTTTCAGCACGTTTGGAGACCAAATGAGCAAAAAGAATGGGCTTGCGGACCCAATCCAACTCAAACCTTTCGATTCCGATGATAAGCAAATGCTTCGCGTCGTTGTCGAAACTCCGAAAGGGAGCCGCAACAAGTTCGCCTTCAATCCCAAAGAGCACATCTTCGAGCTCAAGAAAGTACTGCCTGCGGGCATGACATTTCCCTACGACTTTGGGTTCGTTCCCTCAACCAAAGCCGATGATGGCGATCCAGTGGACGTGTTGGTCTTGATGGATGAACCCGCTTTCCCCGGATGTGTGCTCACGTGCCGAGTCATCGGTGTGATCGAGGGCGAGCAGGGCGATAAGGACAACAAGGAGCGGAATGATCGAATCATTGCAGTTGAACAGGATGCACATAGCTGGGCAGACATCAAGACCATTAGCGATCTGGGAAAGCAATTCTGTCGGGAACTGGAAGAATTCTTTGTGACCTACCACAAACTTTCGGGGAAAAAATACCGGGTGCTAGGCGTGAAGGGTCCCAATCAAGCGCGAAAGCTCGTGAAAGCTGGGATGCGCTGATCCGACTCTAGCGCGCGCCAGGTACGGTCTGCGACACGAGGAACGGCGCCGGTCCACGTGACTATTGCATCTCTCTATCTATATGATCAGCTCCCCAAACAGCCATCTGGCCCGGCTATCCGGTGAATCTTACATAGAGGCTGGAAGGAATTTCGTGCCCTCAGAGGCCCTGCGTTCATCCAAGTCGTTGGATCCACAGCCGTTAGTTACTCTGGAGATTCATGTGCATTAACGTCGGTGGTAGTCGAGTGCGTTACGCCTTAGGCACGACTAACTTTCGTCTTCAAGGAGGAAACATATGGTTGCGAATCAACCAAAGGACTGGCGTAGACTCTGCGAAGCGGCTGCGAAAGAAGAAAACTCGGAAAAGCTAATGGCGCTGGTCTCTGAAATCAACCAGGCGCTGGACCAGCGCGATCTGAAATGCGAAGCTGTCTTTCGAAGCGAAGAAGACGATATGGCCAATTCGTCAGCGCGTGAGTGCGCGGCGTAAAGCTACTCCCTGTCTGAAAAACAAACTCGTTACGCACTGAGCCGCTGGCGTGCGCGGGCGGGTCTTCGGCTGGACATCTCCTTGCTCGCAACGATTTCTTCAACTGTTGAAACCAAAGCCTCCGTCCCATCTTCTTTTCGCAACACGGCATCGGCGAACCATTTCAAACATTCCGGTATGTTGTCCACAGAACCGCTCCAAACCACAACTGGCAGAGTCGGGTCCTCCCTCATCAACACCTGCGCGACTTGATTTCCGTCCAGGCCGGACATGTGAAAGTCGAGCACCACCACGTCAACGTTGTGCTGGCGGGCAAGGGCAATTCCGCTGATTCCGTCGGTCGCGGTCAGTACGCTGCCGCCACTATGCGTTAGGAGGGCACGTAGAATTTCAAGAATAAGCGGATCATCGTCGATGCAAAGGATTGTTGCCATAGCCAACTCTTGGGGTTAACAATAACGTTATAACGCAACTGGGTATTGTGAGATCAATCAGGTCTTCACTGTATTGATTTCCGAGTTACGATCAAACGTTACCCCCTTCGCAAAGGCGCCAAACAAGCCCCTCTCGGATTAAACTATGGGAAGGTGGCGATCATGAATAACGAGATCAAAGCCAGTGCAGAGTGGTCTCGCACCATTGAGAGTTTGCGACGGTCTCTGAAGCTCAGCCAGGCAGAGTTGGGAAAAGAATTGGAGACTTCTGCGATGGCGATTTCCCGATGGGAACGTGGCGAGGCGGAGCCTCCTGCCGATGCTTACATTCGGCTGGGCAAATTGGCAGGCGATCCGCTCTGTTGGTTCTTCTGGGGAAGGGCGGGATTGACTACCGCCGATGTAATGAATGTCATGCCAAAAACCCGCCGCCGTTTGCTGGACAATCGAATCGCAAACGTGCAGGTAGTTCATGCTGGCGCGGGAAGCGAGCAGCAGCTCGACAAAGACGCTTTTGTTGCTGTACCGCTTCTTCCCGTCCGGGCGGCAACTCCGGGCGAGGAGGGGGACCCGGTTACGGACCTCTATCAGTTGAAGCCTGAAGCAATGCTGGCTGCGCCTGCGGGATGGTGTCCGAATCCTGCTGCGACGATCTGTCTTCGCGTAAAGGGCAATTCCATGTCTCCCCTGATTCTTGAGGGATACATCATCGCAATTGACACCTCGATTGTGGCCCATGACGAGCTGCTTGGTCGTATTGTTGTGGCATGGAATATCGAGAAAGGACTGCTGGTTTCGCGATTGATCAGATTCGACCACATGGATGCGTTGGTGTCGGATCACCGTGAATACCATTCCGTTTCTTTGGTGACGCCCTCCGGATGGCGGGTTGTGGGCAAAGTCTTGTGGTGGACGGGATTGGCGCGATAAATCGCCAAACGCGAGCGAAACCCTCGAACGGTGGGAAATCCAAAGGTTTCATCTTGATTTCCCTTTTTCCCCAGCGGTAAAATGGCCTCAAACGAAAACGCTAGTCGTTTTCGTTACATCGCATTCATGGGTGGGCGATGCTCAGGATCAAGCAACATCTGGTGCGGTATTCTCTTGCCACGGTCGTCGCCGTCGCCGCCCTTGTGTTACGTGGCCTGCTTAACCCGCTCCTAGGGCGCCAGAATCCCTATCACACCGCTTGGCTCGCGATTGTATTCTGCGCCTGGTACTGCGGTATCGGCGCGTCTGTGCTTGCGGTCGCCATATGCGGGGCAGGAATCTGGTACTGGTTTGTGGCTCCGTACCATGCTTTTGACGGCGCGGCATTGTTCGGGATGCTGGGCTTTCTCGTCTTCTCCATTGTCATTATCGCTTTGGGAGAATCCACGCGCCGGATTGCAGGCAAACGAGAGCGCGCGGAAGAAGAATTGAGGAAAGCGCAACACGACCTCGAAAGACGAGTCGGGGAAAGAACAGCGGCACTGGAGCAGAAGACCTCCGAGGTAATCGAGAAAGCTGCTCTGCTGGATTTGGCGAATGACGCCATTTTTGTAAAAGCCGCGAACGGCACAATTTCTTATTGGAATAGAGGAGCCGAAAGGTTATACGGCTGGACAGCAGCCCAGGCTCTTGGTTGCCTACCCCGCGAATTGCTCCGCACAGAATATCCGCTTCCGCTGTCGGAGATTGAAAGCAGCGACTCATGGGAAGGGGAACTTCGGCACACCAAACGAGACGGCACTCGGATCGTGGTTTCCAGTCGTTGGACGACGTTGCGGGACGTGGATGGAAATGCAGTTGGCTGGCTGGAAATCAACACCGACATCACCGCCCGCAAGCGGGCAGAGGACGCTGCCAGAAGTCTGAGCGGTAGAATCCTCACCTTGCAGGATGAAGAACGCCGCCGACTTGCGAGGGGATTGCATGACAGTCTTGGGCAATACCTAGCCGCTCTCAAAATGAATCTCGATCGGATCCCGAACTCTGACGGCAACAATGCAGCGCTTGCTTCCGAATGCTCCGAGATCGTACAGAAGTGTTTGACGGAAACTCGCACGATCTCCCATCTTTTACATCCGCCGCTGCTGGATGAATCAGGCTTCGCCTCCGCTGCACGTTGGTGCGTAGAAGGGTTTGCCCAACGCAGCGGCATCAAAGCAAACCTTGATCTGCCGGCAGAGCTGGGACGGCTAAACAAGGACGTGGAAATCGCGCTATTCCGCGCCGTGCAGGAAGCTCTAACTAATGTTCATCGCCATTCGGGCGGCTCAGAAGTCGATATTCGCGTCACTCTAAATGCTAAACAGGTTCGCTTGGAAATCAAGGACAACGGGCAAGGCATTCCTCAAGAACGCCTGCGTGGTCTCACCGAAGGCTATGCCGAAGCCGGCGTCGGAATCGCAGGGATGCGGGAGCGCATGAGAGAGTTGGGTGGATCACTGGAAATCCAATCCAAGGGAACAGGAACGAAGGTTATCATCGCTATCCCCTTGAGGGAAAAGGTGCTCACCCAATCCACCAATGAGGCAGACTCCAAACAAATTGTCTCAGCAGCATAACGGCAATGGGCGATGACGTAGCCGATTCAGGCGCTTCCGCGCCATAGCTTCCCCGCAGCGCGCCGTTTATGCCCGAAGAAATCCTTTTCTATCGTTGTCTCTTCGGTATCCGAGAATGGACCCGCGAGAGGCGCAGCGCTAAACCCTGTAAGATTGGCGTCCCTCGGGGCGCTGTTTAAACCCTTGGGCTAGTCTAACCCAGCTATTTGCATGTCTTTCCCAGCACGGCAGCGAGGGTGAGCAGAACGATGCCTGAGTTGCGCCTATCCCGAACTCTCAAACATGCGCGCGCCGGAATTACGGAAGTGTGCTTGCCATACCCCTCAAATGCCCCTGAGCGTATCCCAACAGGTAGAACAGTAGTTCGTCTGAGAGTTTTTCTATGTCCCCGTCATCTGGAAGGATGATGTCTTTCCCATCTCCCCCTTTGATGACTGCATGTCGGTCGGTTGAAATGACAACTTTCTTAACCAAGCCTCCGTCCGTCTCCATGAGGATATTTGCAAACACGCCTTCTCCGACTTTGAGGTTACCTGCCCTGTTTATGTCCCCAACGGTCTTGGCGGCTTTCCCACGGTTGTCTATCAACTGTGTGAGTTTCTTGTCCTCATCCTTGAAGCTCTTAGGGTCAGCAACGACTACCTCAACATTCTTGACCCAAACAAATTCTGACCAGTCCATGTTCACGCTATACAGTTTGCACGTCGCAGGTGGGACATCAGCGGTACACACAACGTTTGACTGAGCCACCACCGAAGCACACACAACCAGCATAAGCGGAACCACAGCGATTGATTTGAGCATTATCTTGTCCTTGGCGGCGTAGGTCTTAGGTAAGGGTCAGAAATCGGTGGTTGCTGCCCGAACCTTGCCGAACCAGCTTCTCCATGATTACCTTTTGGTCGTCCATTCGATGCCATTGCATAGCGATTTCTTCGATTGTTTTACCGTGAGCCAAAACATTCTTGACGGCGTCCTCAATCGTGAAGAACCCAGCAGCATCTTTCGGCGGTCGAACATAGAAATGGGTGTTGTCCGCCATAGATGTTCCCAGTTTGTAATAGGAAACAGTGGCAAGGGGAGAGGCGTTGTTCGGCGGAACAATCGGTTTAACTCTAAGCGAGTCAGACCACGCCTTGTTGAGTACAAGGAGTTCCTGCATCAGATCGTCAGGAAATAATCCAACCTCAATCCTAGCTTCGACGAGGGAAGCGTGCCCGTACACTGTCTCATCTTTATCCGCCAGACCGTACACAACTCGTGCGACCTTGCCGTCAATCAGGCGCTTGGTGCAAGGCGTCTTCGTTTTGCGAATAGAACAAGGCTCCAGCGTTGTGTAGACAGTGCAACCGCTTAGATCGACGTTGTCCACATCGTCGTTGATCTTCCTGAGAGCACAATATTCTGCGTGCCTTCCTTCGCCCGTTTCACCACGGTATCCAGCAGCGAGACGCTTTCCGTCTTTCACGACAACCGCGCCAACATAAGGATGCAGGCGGTCGTCTTTCTCCGCGACACTCTTTTTCGCCTCAACGACTGCGGCTTCGCAGAATTGCCGATCAAAGAAAGTTTGGATGAGTTCCAGTCCCGGCTTCGATAGAACGATGTCCGCAAGACCGTTAGGTTCTATCATGTTCTTCGTTTTCTTGAGATGTCCGCTGGCGATAGCGGTTTTCAACATGGTGGCGTGCATGGTGCTGGCGATAGCCGTAGCCTCTAGATTGTCATCAATAGTGTGACCAGCACGAAAAAAGTTCAAAAAGTCAGTGTAGGTGCTGATTGGAACCTGTGTAATCTGGGGATAGATGCTCCCCTGTGGCAGCTTTTCCTTGAGGATCATTCGCGGTTATTTCTTGTCCTTGGCTTCGTCCTTCTTGATCTGTTCAACCGCTTCTGCCATCGCTTCTTTCCCGGCTTTCTGTTCGCTGCGGTAGCGAATGGCTTCACGTTCACCTTGTCCGGTCAGGTTCAAATCTGAAAGTAAATCACGCCGTCCCCGCGCTTCAACCGCTTCCCTTTGACCACACCCTGTTCAATCAGCTTCTCAACGGCATCACGGGTCTCGGTGAACGCTTTCTCGCCTTCGGGACTATTGGGCTTGACGGTCTGATTCAACATCATCGCCAGACCGTGAGTATCGTAAGAACTGTCGTGGCTGATCTCGTACAGCGCGTTGAGGATGGCACCCTCGATGCCGTAGTAAGTGGTTTTGAACTTTGCCATAGTGGGGAAATTGTACTCCTGCATATACGGCGTGTCCGGGTAAACAATTTTCAACGCAAACCGGGGAACACCATCACACACAATGTCGGATACAAAAAGTAGAACGGGATTGCGCTGAGCGCGAGGAAAATGCCCGCGAATACGAACTTCTCTTTCTTGGTTGCGAAAAGTTTCCAGACCGCCCACCCCCAGCCCGTGGCAAGAACGGGCGGCAAAAAGTAGAGGGTAATGAGAACTTCCGTGGCGTTCGACATACCTTCAGTATAGGGCTACGTCCCGATAATGAAACGTAGCACAAGAAGCCAATAATGAAATATTTCAAGCGGATCAACTGCACGAATTGAGATTGAGTCATTGCCCGCACGAAGCGAACGGGCCGAGGTTTGTACCTGCGACTTCGATTCTGGTGCACGACTTGGACGAATACATTCAATCGTTTGGAGATTCGCAAGCCGCGCTGGAAAACTTCCTTGTCAAGATTGGCGTCCCCGACGGGATTTGAACCCGTGTTACCGCCGTGAAAGGGCGATGTCCTAGGCCAGGCTAGACGACGGGGACGAGCTGAGACGTGCGCTTCTGACGGAACAATCGATGGTAGCAGTGCGTGTTCCGCACTGTCAAAGTAGCCGCCGGCGAAAGCATCTACAATAGTGGTGGCATCTACTTTTTTCTGCGGAGACTTTCGTGGCGGATTCGCTCTATCTCAGTTTATGGTTTCCGGATTTTGCGGTCGAAGACATGTTGCCGCGCGCCTTGTCGGTGATGCGGCAATTCCGGTTTTCCGCGGAGCGGCCCGGGGTCCGTTATGTGGCGCTGCATCCGGTTTCCTGGGACGAAGCCACGGTTCTGGAACAATCTTTCCCGCGCGGAATTCAGCCGGAAGCGGCCGTGCTGGTGGCAGCCGATCTGCTGCATGAAGACTACGCCTATGTCTTTGAGGCGGCGTGGGACCTGTGGGTGCCCGGGGATAACGAGAGCGAATGGCTCCTGAAACCCTCGCTGGTGAGGTTCGTGGTGCGCGGCGAGGAGTTCGACCAGGGATCGTTTCGCGACGAGGGACACATTCAAGTTGACTTCAGCCCGGATTCGCCGTTTCTACAGGAGCACGTGAAGCTCACGGCGGAAGCAGAGCTGCAAGTGCGGGCAAACGTTCAAAAGCTGGTTGATTTCACCGCCGGCGTGGAAAAGCATTCGGGAACCAGTGGGCGGCTGTTGTGGTCAGAATCGGAAGAGAACCTGGCACAGAAATTGATTAGCCGGTTACAGAGAGTACAGTGAATTCACAATGCAGAGCGCGCGTTGCTCTGCGATCTTCAGATTATTTCGTCCTTCCCCCTTCGACTTTCAGCTTGTCGCTGGCGGCGGCCTGGGCTGCGGCGAGGCGAGCGGTCAGCACGCGGAACGGCGAACAGGAAACGTAGTTCAATCCGATCTGATGGCAGAACTCGACCGACGACGGGTCTCCCCCGTGCTCACCGCAGATTCCAACCTTAAGATCAGGACGCGTCTTGCGCCCACGCTCGGTGGCCATCTTCACTAATTGCCCAACACCCTCGCGGTCGAGCACCGCGAAGGGGTCTTGTTTCAAGATGCCCTCGGCAATGTAGGTTGGCAGAATCTTGTTGACGTCATCACGCGAGAAACCGAATGTCGTCTGGGTGAGATCGTTGGTCCCAAAGGAAAGGAACTGCGCGCCTTTTGCGATCTCGTCCGCCACCAGCGCCGCCCGCGGCAACTCGATCATGGTGCCGACAAGGTATTCGACGCTCATGCCTTTTTCCTTGAAGACCTCACTCGCTACCCGGCGGACGATGTCCCCTTGATTGGCCATTTCTTTCAACGTCGCGGTCAGCGGAATCATGACTTCAGGCTTCACTTTGACGCCTTCTTTGGCAACGGCCACGGCAGCTTCGAAAATGGCACGCGCCTGCATCTCGGTAATTTCGGGATAGGTGATGCCCAGGCGGCAGCCACGATGTCCAAGCATGGGGTTGAATTCGTGCAACTCTTCCACCCGGCGCAGCACAGCCCTCAGACCCTTCAGCTTTGGTGACTTCGGCTGGCGGGCTTCGAGTACAGCAATCTCGACCATCAAGTCTTCGCGACGCGGCAGAAACTCGTGCAGCGGAGGATCGAGGGTACGGATAGTCACCGGAAAGCCGTTCATGGCGCGGAACACGCCAATGAAGTCCGCGCGCTGCATGGGCAAAAGTTTCTTCAGCGCTGCGCGGCGCTGTTTTTCGTCGCGGGCCATGATCATGGCGCGCATGTGCGGCAGCTTCTTTTCGCCAAAAAACATGTGCTCTGTACGGCACAAGCCGATGCCTTCGGCGCCGAACGCACGGGCCTGGATGGCGTCGCGCGGAATGTCGGCGTTGGCACGAACCCCGAGCGTGCGGAACGGCTCTGACCAGCTCATGAGTTTGGTCAGTTCGGGATCATCGGGTTTGGCTTCGAGCGTCTTCAGCCTTCCCTTGATCACCCGGCCGGTGGTGCCGTCCAACGAAATCCAGTCTCCGTGTTTGAACACCTGCCCTTTGGCCCGCATCTCCCGGGCTTTCTCGTTGACCTCAATGTCACCCGCGCCGGCGACACAACATTTGCCCATGCCGCGCGTGACCACGGCGGCGTGACTGGTCATGCCGCCGCGCGAGGTCAGAATGCCTGCTGCCACTTCCATGCCGTGGATATCTTCTGGAGTGGTTTCCGCCCGAACCAGAATCACAGGATTCTTCCTGGGCCCGTGTCCCGCCTGCTCAACCGCCTCATCAGCAGTGAACACGATCTGACCGACTGCGGCTCCGGGCGACGCCGGCAACCCGGTAGCCAGCACTTCCACCTTCGCGCTTTTCTCGTCCAGACCAGGAACCAGGAAGTCATAGAGTTGGTTCGGCTCCACACGGAAGATGGCTTCTTCCTTAGTGATCAATCCCTCTTCCACCATCTGTATCGCCACCCGAACCGCCGCGCGCCCGGTGCGCTTTCCGTTTCGAGTTTGCAGCATGTAGAGCTTGCCGTCCTGGATGGTGAACTCGAAATCCTGCATGTCGCGGTAGTGTTTTTCCAGGCGTGTGGTTATTTCGCGAAGCTGCCGGTAAACGTCGGGCATAATCTTTTCGAGTTCGAGGATGGGAACCGGGGTGCGAATGCCGGCGACCACGTCTTCGCCCTGCGCATTCATCAGAAATTCACCGTAGAACTCTTTATTGCCGGTGGCGGGATTGCGGGTGAAACCCACGCCGGTGCCGCTCGTGTCTCCCAGGTTGCCGAACACCATGGCCTGCACGTTCACCGCGGTGCCGAGATCGTCGGAAATGTTGTTGATGCGGCGGTAATGTTTGGCACGATCGTTCTCCCAGGAACGAAACACGGCGTCGCGGGCCATGACCAACTGCTGGTGCGGTTCCTGCGGAAAGTCGCGCTTGGCGTGCTTCTTGACTACCTTTTTGTATTCCACAATGACTTCTTTGAGCGCCTTGGCGTCGAGGTCGGTGTCCAGTCTGGCCCTCTTCTGCTTCTTCTTCCGATCGAACACCTCATCGAACGCGGACTTGGGAATCTCCAGCACGACGTTGCCGAACATCTGAATGAGACGACGGTAGGAGTCGTAGGCGAATCGCGGATTGTTGCTGCGCCTGGCCAGTGCCTCGACACTCTGGTCATTCAGGCCAAGATTGAGAATGGTGTCCATCATGCCGGGCATGGAAAACTTGGCTCCGGAACGCACGCTGACCAGCAAGGGATTCTCGCCCTCACCCAGTTTCTGGCGCTGTAAATCCTGAAGGCTGGCAAGCGCGGTGTCCATCTGGCGATCGACTTCCAGCGAGACGCCTCCGTGCCGCATATATTCGCGACAGGCGTCGGTCTGGATGGTGAAGCCAGGCGGGACGGGCAGGCCGGCATTGGTCATTTCAGCCAGGCCCGCGCCCTTGCCGCCGAGCTCGTCCTTCATCTTGCCGTTGCCGTCCGCTTTGCCGCCGCCAAAGAAGTAAACGTACTTGGTAAGGGTTTCGGTGACGAGGGTCGCTTCGGAGCGGGTGATGGTAGCCATGAATTTAATCCTTTACTCGAAGATTTCGATGTTTCTCACAGAGCCGTAGCAAGATTCAAATCTTGCCGTCAGTCACGATTTCTGAGAAATCGGCGATCGTAGTGAATTCCTTTAACAACGTCTGCAACAACGCCAGACGGTTGGCGCGAATACGTTCGTCGTCAACCATCACCATAACTTTATCGAAGAATGCGTCGACCTGTTCGCGCACGGTTGCGAGCAGATAGAGCGCGTCCGGGTACTCCTTTTTCTGCCGATTGGCCTCGATCTTGGGCGCATTAATCTCGAGGTAGGCAGCGAGGTTCTTTTCTTCGGGCGAAGCATCCGGCAGAAACTCGAACTTTTCCGCCGGCTTGATTCCCTTCTCCTCCGCCTGTTTCAAAATGTTGCGTATGCGCTTGCAGGCTGCCGCAATCGCCTGAAATTCCGGCATGTGCAACACGCCCTTGACAGCCTCGGCGCGGGCACAGACGTCCACCACATCGTCGGCGCCCGATGCGAGCACGGCTTTAACCACGTCGTATTGGAAGCCGAGCGCGTCGCGCAGATAAAACTCCAGACGCTCGCGGAAGAAGCCGCGGATCGATCCGGCGTAGTCGATTTCTTTCGAAAACCTGCGCTCCGCCTCCGATCCCCGGTAGGTCTCACGTGCGTCGCAGAACAAAGCGTCCAAACTCACCGGCAGTTTTTGTTCAGCAATGGTCTTCACAATGCCATTGGCCTGGCGGCGCAACGCGAACGGATCCTTCGAACCGGTCGGCTGCAACCCCAGGGCGAACATTCCGGCGATGTTGTCGGCTTTATCGCAGACAGAAAGAACCGCGCCCCCAAGTGTCTTGGGTACCGTGTCTTCCATCGATTCCGGCTTGTACTGATCGTAGATGGCTTGCGCGATCAGTTGGCGGGTCGCGTCGGGCATCTCGCTGTCGAGTTCCTGCACGCGGGCGTATAGGCCGCCGACAATGCCCTGCAATTCCGTGAATTCTTTGACCAGTTCCGTCGTCAGGTCGGTCTTGGCTAGGTAGGCGGCTTTGTGCACCACTCCGGGGCGAACCGGCATTCCGCTTTGGCGAACGATCTCGCACAGCCAACTGCACAGCCGCTGCACGCGCAGCGTCTTCTCGTAGTAACTGCCGAGGTCTTTCTGGAAGGTCACGTTCTTGAGCCAGGCGGTGCGCTCGCGCAGCGGATGCTTCTGGTCGGTCTGCCAGAAGAAGCGCGCGTCGTTGAAGCGGGCGCGGAGCACGCGCTCGTGCCCGTGGCGGATGACGCCCTGCGGATCGCCGTCGGTGTTGAGGACCGCAAGGAAGTGCGGCAGCAGCCTGTGGGCGTCATCTCCGATGGCGAAATATTTCTGATGGTCCCGCATCACCGTGACCAGGACTTCTTCCGGCAACTCCAGAAATTCGGGGTCGAAGCTGCCTAGAATGGCGGACGGCCACTCGGTCAGGTTGACGACGGCGTCGAGCAGGCTCTTGTCTTCACGCCAGCGGGCGCCGGGGATGGTGCGGGTGGCGGCATCGAGAGCTTTGCGGATCTGCTGTTCGCGCTCCGCCCGGCCGAGGACTTTGGCGGCGCGCAAAGTGTCTATGTAGGACGCTCCGCTCGGAATCTGGATGTCTTTCGGAGCAAGGATTCGGTGGCCGCGGGATTGGGCTCCTGCGACAACACCGTCGAACTCCAGAGGAATTACTTGCTGGTCGAGCATGGCAACTAACCAGCGCACCGGGCGCACGAAGACTTCTCCGGGTTTGCGCCAATACATATTCTTAGGCCAATAAACCGAGTTGATCTCCTTGGGAAGCAGTTCGGCGAGGACTTCTGAGGCCGCCCGACCTTTCCTGGTAACCTTCGCTGAGAGATATTCGCCTTTCGAGGTTGCGACTCGTTCGAGACGCGAAACGTCCATCCCCGCCTTTTTCGCAAACGCGTGCGCGGCGGCCGTGGGCTGGCCATCCTTGAATGCCACTGCCGCAGACGGGCCCTGCACCTGCTCGGTAATGTCGGGTTGAGTTGCTGGAATGCCGGCCGCGAGCACAGCCAGGCGGCGGGGCGAATCGAATTGCGTGGCCTCCGCTCCCGCTAGGCGCTCGCGTTCCAGCAACTTCTGGACGCGCTGACGCAAGTCGAGCGAGGCCGCATCGATCATCCGAGCGGGAATTTCTTCACTACCGATTTCGAGCAGAAAGTCAGGCATTTGATTCAGTTCGCTATTTACGAGACTGCCGGAGCAACCTCCAATTTCTTGCCGGCCTTCGGCTTCTTCAGCGGATCTGGTTCGGGATCAGGCGCGTCTGCTCTCTGCTGATCGACATAGGCCTTTGCGATGCCCACAGCCAACCCTCGCACCCGGGCAATGACCCCAACTCGTTCGGTCACGGAAATTGCGCCGCGGGCGTCGAGAATATTGAACAAGTGCGAGCACATGAGGCAAAGGTCGTAGGCCGCGAGGATCGGAAACCTCTTCTTATCGCGAGCCATGCCGTCGCCTGTTTTCTTGTCTTTGATCAGCGCCGCGTACTGTTCCAGCAACCCTTTGCACTCCGCCTCACACAAATCAAAATGCTTCCAGGTTTTTTCTACGTCGGCCGCCTCAAAGTTGTACACCGAGAATTGCAGTTCATCAGCCAGACGCACGTCACCGTAAGTCGTGGCTCTTCCGCTGCTGGGATCGCGCGACCATACGACGTCGTAAATCGAATCCACATCCTGGAGAAAGGCTGCGATTCGTTCCAGGCCGTAGGTGAGTTCGGCCGAGATCGGGTCAAGATCGACGCCCCCGCACTGTTGAAAATAAGTGAACTGCGTGACCTCGAGGCCGTCGAGCATGACCTGCCAGCCCACCCCCCAGGCACTCAGCGTCGGCGCTTCCCAGTTATCTTCTTCGAACTTGATGTCGTGCTGCCGCAGGTCAAGGCCGATGGCGGCCAGCGATTCCAGGTAGATCTCCTGTACGTTCTCCGGCGGCGGTTTCAGAATGACTTGCAATTGCGTGTGCTTATAAAGGCGGTTGGGATTCTCCCCATAGCGGCCGTCGGCCGGGCGGCGCGAAGGCTGCACGTATGCGACCTTGTAAGGCCGGGGTCCGAGCACCCGCAGGAAAGTCTCGGGGGCCATGGTGCCCGCGCCCACCTCCACATCGTAGGGCTGTTGCAAGACGCAACCGCGTTCCGCCCAAAACGTCTGGAGCCGCAGGATAAGCTCCTGAAACGTCAGCGCGTTGGGTTTGGATGGGTTCAAGGCTTGCTCGGCAACGAGTGGATTTAACCAACGATTGTAACGGAAGCTGGGCGCAACCGTCAGCTAGCGGTGTTATGGGCCGATCTTCTCGAGCACGTCCGCGGTGACCAGCTTCTTTTCGATGTGGCGCTGCAGGGTCTGCAACAGGAACCTCCGTAGATCGGCGGCTTGGGCTTTGGGCCACGGAGTGGAACCAAAACTTTCCAGCGGGGCGCGGAGCATTTGCGCTGCCAGGCGGCGTGATTCGGTCGAAATCTCCGATGACGCCAGCCGCTTGTCATCGATGCAGACCACGCCGTCCGCCAAAGCGTGAAAAAACGCCCGGCTTCCGTTCAGAGACCGGCCACAAGTCATGCATTCGGAAAGCTCGGGAAGATAGCCCATGAGGCGGGTCATCCAAAGTTCAAGGTAGGTGAGGGGTAACCACAGGTCGGTCCCACGCAACCCCGCCAGAACCGTTAAGGCCAGCCGGAAAACCGCATCGTTCGGTTCGCGGTCAGGAAGCAGTTCGTCCAGCAATTCTGCGACGTGTGCGAGTGCCACGGCACGCGGATAGGTGACTTCGGAAGCCAGGGGCGATTCCAGCACCTCGCAGGAATCCAGGCGCGCTAATTCGCGGCGTTCGCGGTCTTCGTAGTGCACCCGCACGTAGGTCAGAGGCTCGAGCGCGCCGCCGAAGCGGCGCCTGGACTTCTTCGCGGCACGGGCCACGCCATGGATCTTGCCCTCGGCGCGGGTGAAGAGCGTGACCAGCAGGTCAGCTTCCCGCAGCGGGTAGGTCCGCAAAACGATTGCTTCCGACTCCTTCAGCACCATGGAAGCCTACTTGATTTCGGGCCCTGGCGTCCGTCTAACAAACCTGGGAACGGCGAGGGCGACTTTTGATTGTAATCGGCCGGGTCGATCACCACTCGCTTGATTCTCCAAAGCCTTCACTCAAAGGAACGAAAAGAGTCGCAGAGTTCGCGAATAAAAGACTGGGAGCAAGGCACCATTTGCCTAGACGACATCCCTGAAACACTTCCTTTACCTACCGCAACCGCATTCCGGGCTGAGGACTCAAGGAACTAAGTCTGGCAAACCGCTTGCTTGACAAACCGAGTCTGGCTCGCCAACGTATCCGGCAAAGGCTGAGGAACCAAAGGTACCCAGCCACGGATGCTGCTGCGATGCCTGGCTAAAGCACATCGGCAATTCGCCGATGAAGCTAGCGTCAACCGTTGATCGAGCTCGGAAATAAAATTTCAGGAGAAACTCATGTCGGTTACCAGCATTTCAAGTACTACTCCGCCGCCAGCCTCTGCAATTTCACGCCGGTTCCAGGAAGATACGGTGGGCCGCCAACTGGAACTGGCGCTGCAATCAGGCGATTTGGCTGGCGCCCAACAAGCCTACAACACGCTGGCCGCGTTTGGTCCAAACCACTCCGGCCCCTTTGTCAATCCATCACTCGCCAAACAGTTCGCGGCGTTAGGCCAGGCCCTGCAAGCGGGCGACCTGGGAACCGCGCAACAAGTGAACGCACAGCTCGGCACCGACCTTTTGAAACGCGACCTGCAACGCGTGAGGCACGACATTCAGCAGGGGGGATTGGAGAATGCGCAGAAGGCGATTTCAGACCTGAAGGGCGACTACTGGGCAATCACGGGGCAAAACTTCTCCGTCCCGGGCTCTCCCAGCACCACGGAACCAACCGGCAGCAGCACGAACGGCTCACCCGCCGTCAACGTGCAAGCCTGAGGGGAGCAAGCGTCGCCAGGAGGAAAGGGTTGCCGCTCTCCCCGTCAACCCTGTTTCGCCGGTAACCATGTGGCCGGTTACTGACGATGGTAACCAGAGTCATCTTGCTCAACCCGCCAGCCTGCTTCACTCTAGGGGTTGGTGGAAATTCTGCTGACGCGCGCACGTACCGACCGGAAATGAACAAATCTGAGGCCGCCGCGCCGGGCGCGGATTGGACCAAGCTGCTCACCGACCCGCAGATCGCCGGCCATCTCGGCGAGCTGCTGCGGGCCTATCGCGAAGCTCCGCCCGAAAAGCGCGACCGCGCGCTGCTCGAAACCATGCGCAAAATTAAGGGGTTGCCCGCGAGCGGCTCGGCGCCGTCACCCCATCCCAATCCAATCGATCAAGTCGTCGCTACGGATTCCGCCGCCAGCCCACCTTTCGAGCCTGACATCTTTACTCCGTCGTGGGGTGAGGATCGCAGACACTATCCGCGCATGAAGTGTTTTGTGGCGGTCGAATTGCGCATGGAAGGTTCTGCTACTCCGGTCTGGGGCAACTTATCCAATACCAGCCGCGGCGGATGCTTCGTGGAAACGGCCACCATGCTTGGCGACGGCGCCAAGCTGGAAATTGGACTGTGGGTGGCGAACGGAAAGATCTGGATCAAAGGCATGATCATCAACGGGATCGTGACGCGAAGCAATTCCTTCGGACTGCGCATCAAGTTCGGCGAAATGGAAATCTCAGAGCGCGAAAGGTTGCGCGAGTTTCTGAAGTTTGTGGAAAACACCACCAAGGGGTACCACTACGAGCACGGCTACCTGGCGCAGATTAAGCGCTAGAGTTTGGTTTCGCCCACTTTAGAAATTTCTTTCCCGCCACTGAATCCTTCTCGAAAATCGAATCATCTCAACTGTTAGGGCGCCTGTCACGAGGCGTCGATCGCCCACGTCCGGCAAGAACTTGATAAACTGCCTAGGTACAGAACCTCTCATCCGCGCCCGAAAGGGGAACGCATTTCTATGGTGGTGAGCGAGCAGATGCTGACCAGTACGCAGTTGGATCTCTTGTGCATCAACACCATTCGTACCCTGGCGATCGATGCCGTACAGAAGGCCAACTCCGGCCATCCCGGCGCCCCCATGGGACTGGCCCCGGTCACCTATTCTTTATGGCAGCAGTTCTTGCGCTTCGATCCTGACGATCCCACCTGGCCCGATCGCGACCGCTTTGTGCTGTCGAACGGCCACGCCTCGATGCTGCTGTACGCCATGCTTTATCTAACCGGAGTCCGCGCCGTCGATTCTGCGGGTCAGCCCACGGCCGATTTCGCCATCTCGCTCGATCAAATAAAGAATTTTCGTCAGATCGGGAGCCGCACCGCCGGACATCCGGAATACGGCGCGGCGGCAGGCATTGAAACTACCACCGGGCCGCTTGGCCAGGGCGTAGCAAACAGCGTGGGCATGGCGATCGCCAGCAAATGGCTGGCGGCGCATTACAACCGCCCGGGATTCGAGCTGTTTACGTACAAAACCTACGCCATGTGTGGCGATGGCGACATGATGGAAGGCATCGGTTCGGAAGCCGCCTCGCTCGCCGGCCATCTAAAGCTTTCCAACCTGTGTTGGATGTATGACAACAACCGGGTCACGCTGGATGGTCCTGCCGACTGGTCGTTCACCGAAGACGTCGCGGCGCGGTTTAGCGCCTACGGATGGAACGTGACACATGTGACCGACGCCAACGATCTCGGTCAACTGGCAAAGGCATATAGCGATTTCCTACAGACCAGCGACCGCCCCACTCTGATTGTGGTGAACAGCCATATCGGATACGGATCGCCGGGCAAGCAGGATACCAATGAAGCCCACGGCGAGCCGCTCGGTGACAAAGAGGCGCGGTTGGCAAAGAAGAATTACGGGTGGCCGGAAGATGCCACCTTCCTGGTTCCGGATGGCGTGCTCGAACACTTTCAGGCCAGCTTCGGCAAGCGCGGTCGCGAACTGCGGCAGAAGTGGGGCCGGCTGTTTGACGACTACGCAAAAAAATATCCCGAACTCGCGGCCGAACTGAATCAAATTCAGCGCCGCGAATTGCCCAAGGGCTGGGACAAAGATCTGCCCGTGTTTCCGGCCGACGCCAAGGGCATGGCCACCCGCGACAGTTCCGGCAAGGTGCTGAATGCCATTGCACAGAACGTTCCCTGGCTGGTCGGAGGCTCGGCTGACCTTGCCGGCTCAGACCGAACGCGGCTGAAGTTCGAGGGCGCCGGCGACTTCCAACCCGGAAGCTACGGCGGACGCAACCTGCATTTCGGGGTGCGGGAACATGCCATGGCTGCGACGTTGAACGGGATGGCGGTATCAAAGATTCGGCCCTTCGGCGGGACATTCTTCAACTTCAGCGATTACATGAAGCCGGCGGTTCGTCTGGCTTCGCTCATGGAAATCCCCAGCATCTTCATTTACACCCATGACTCAATCAGCTTGGGTGAAGACGGCCCGACGCATCAGCCGGTCGAGCAGTTGGCGGGACTCCGGGCCATGCCGGGGCTAGTGCTGTTTCGGCCTGCGGATGCCAATGAAGTCGTGGAGGCATGGAAGGCCATCATGCCGATCACCCATCACCCGGTCGCGCTGGTCCTGACGCGGCAGGCTCTACCCACTCTTGATCGTACGAAATATGCGCCGGCGGCCGGAGTTGCCCAAGGCGCTTATGTTCTGGCCGATGCGGCCGATGGCAAGCCCGATGTCATCTTGCTGGCGACAGGGAGCGAAGTTGCGCTCTGCGTCAGCGCCTACGAACAGCTCACGTCCGCGGGAATCAAGGCTAGAGTCGTAAGCATGCCGTGCTGGGATATTTTTGAAAAACAGAGTGTTGCTTACCGGAATCAGGTGCTGCCGCCGGCGGTGAAGGCGCGGGTGTCCGTGGAAGAGGCTGCAACCTTGGGATGGGACCGGTACGTCGGCCCCGCCGGCATCATGATCGGCATGCACAGTTTCGGAGCATCGGCTCCTGCCAAAGACGTGCAGAAGAAATTCGGTTTCACCGTCGAGCATGTAGTAGAGGCAGCCCGGCAGGTATTTGCGCAATCCAAGTAGGTCGCTTTCAAAGTTTTTCTTACGCGAGGTGTTCTATGCAGCCAACTGGAGTCCTTGAGACCGCCAAAGCCACCAACCCCTTAAGAGATCTGCAAAAGTTCGGCCAATCGGTGTGGCTGGACTACATCCGCCGAGATTTGTTTACCAGCGGCGAGCTCAAGCGGCTAATCGATGAAGATGGCTTGCGGGGAATGACATCAAACCCGGCAATCTTTGAAAAGGCCATCGCCGACAGCACGCTCTACGCCGACACCCTGAAGCAACTGGCGTCGCGCAAGGATCTTGACGCCACCGGCCGTTATGAGCTTCTCGCCATTCGCGACATCCAGGATGCCGCCGACGCTTTGCGGCCGGTCTACGACAGCACCAAGGGGCGCGACGGATATGTAAGCCTGGAGGTTTCGCCCTACCTGGCCCGCGATACCGAAGGCACTTTGAAAGAAGCCCGGCGCCTGTGGAAAGCAGTTGGACGCGAAAATCTGATGGTCAAAGTTCCCGGTACAACCGAAGGCATTCCCGCCTTCCGGCAACTGATCAGCGAAGGACTTAACATCAATGTCACGCTGCTTTTTGCGCAGGAAGTATACGCAAAGGTCGCCGAGGCCTACGTTGCGGGCGTAGAGGAACTCGCAGGCCGCGGGGGCGACGTAAGCCGCATCGCCAGCGTAGCCAGCTTCTTTATCAGCCGCATCGATTCGCTGGTGGATTCCATGATTGCCGCCAGGTTGAAAGCCTCCAAGGATGAGCGTGAAAAAGCTGACTTGCAAGGACTGCTCGGCAAGGTGGCCATCGCCAACGGCAAGCAGACCTACCAGGCATATTTGAAGGTCTTCGGCGGAGATCGGTGGAGGAAACTGGCGGCCAAAGGGGCGCAGACGCAGCGTGTTCTCTGGGCCAGTACCAGCACCAAGAACCCCAGCTACAGCGACGTCATGTACGTCGAGGAATTGATTGGGCCGGACACCGTCAACACGATTCCGCCGGCAACCTTTGACGCCTATCGCGACCACGGCCATCCGCGCGCCAGTTTGACCGAGGATCTGGACTCTGCGAACCGCACCATGCAGACTTTGGCGCAGCGTGGCATCTCGATCAAGGAAGTGACTGACAAACTGACCGATGACGGCGTCCGCCTGTTTGCCGAAGCCTTCGACAAGCTCTTGAAAGCCGTGGACAAGAGCTCACAGTCCATGTGAGCAAAGTGAGCCAGCCGACCTACCAACTTCCGCAACCCCTGGCGTCTTCGGTAGAAAAGACCCTCGCGGACTGGCGCTCAGGAAAGAAAGTCAAGCGCCTGTGGGACCGCGATGCCTCATTGTGGACCGGAACTGACGAATCCTCCTGGCTGGGTTGGCTCGATATTGTGACCGAGCAAGCCGCCCATCTCGATGACTTACGGCGATTAGGTCAAGAGGCAAAAGCGGGTGGCTACAGCAGCGTTCTTCTTCTTGGAATGGGAGGATCAAGCCTGTGTCCAGAAGTCCTGGCGAAGACCTATGGCCGCATCCCCGGATTCCCGCAACTGCACGTGCTTGACTCCACCGATCCGGCGGAGGTCAAAGCACGCGAGCAAAGTGTCGATTTGGCGAACACCCTGTTTGTGGTTTCGAGCAAGTCGGGCACGACCCTCGAACCGAACATCTTCAAGCAATATTTCTTCGAGCGTGTCTCGCAAACCATTGGCGCCGACAAAACCGGCGGCCGATTCATCGCGGTCACCGATCCCGGCTCGAAGATGCATCAAGTCGCGGAATCCGATCGCTTTCTCCACGTTTTCCCCGGACGCCCCAGCATTGGCGGACGCTACTCCGCACTTTCCAATTTCGGCATGGTTCCGGCTGCGTTGATGGGGCTGGACGTGGCCAAGTTTTTGGATCGCACCCAACAAATGGTTACGGCATGCGGCCCGCAAGTCCCGCCGGAACAAAATCCCGGAGTTCTGCTGGGTTGCATTCTCGGCGCCGCCGCCAGGGATGGCCGCGACAAAGCTACGATCATCGCTTCTCCCGGCATTGCCGATCTCGGAGCCTGGCTGGAACAACTGTTGGCCGAGTCAACGGGGAAGCAGGGTCACGGAATCATTCCCGTGGACCGCGAACCCCTGGCCGCGCCGGAGGCTTATGGGAACGATCGGGTTTTTGCCTACGTACGGCTGGAGTCAGCGCCCGACCAGGCGCAGGATGGCAAAGTGGCAGCTCTTGAGCGCGCAGGCCAGCCGGTGGTACGGGTCCCGATGCGGGAAGTTTATGATCTGGGCCAGGAATTCTTTCGCTGGGAGATTGCCACCGCCGTGGTCGGGTCCATCATTGGCATCAACGCTTTTAATCAGCCCGATGTCGAAGCCAGCAAGAACGTAACCCGCGCCTTGACTTCGGAGTACGAAAAGACTGGTTCCCTGCCCGTCGAACAGGCGTTATCGGAATATGGCGACGTGCAACTTTTTACCGACGCCAGGAATGCGGACGCCCTGGCCAAGGCTGCCGAAAGTAACAAGTCACTTGCCGGATATCTTCGCGCTCATTTCAGCCGCCTGGGCGCAGGCGATTATTTCGCACTGCTCGCATACATTGAAATGAATGATCAGCACGAGACCGAGTTGCAGCACATGCGTTCGCGAATGCGCGACAAGAAGCGGGTGGCGACGTGCCTCGGCTTTGGTCCGCGATTTCTGCACTCCACGGGACAGGCTTACAAGGGCGGACCGAATTCCGGTGTATTTCTGCAAGTCACCTGCGATGACGCTGCTGATCTTCCCGTGCCCGGACAACGATATACTTTCGGAATCGTCAAAGCCGCCCAGGCCCGCGGAGATTTTCAGGTCCTGGCGGAGCGCGGGCGGCGGGCATTGCGTGTGCATCTCCGCGGAGATCTCAACTCCGGACTCGGGAAGCTGGCGAGTGCTTTTCGGGAAGCGCTGGCGTGAACCTTGTCCATCTATCGATCTAATATCGAATTAAGGGAGCAGCCATGAAACTAGGGATGGTGGGTTTAGGAAAAATGGGGGCCAACATGACGCGGCGCTTGTTGCGTGGCGGTCACGAATTGGTCGTCACCGACTACAACTCTGAGAGCGTTAAGAAACTTGCTGGCGAGGGCGCCATGGCATCGGCCTCCCTGGACGATTTTGTTGTGAAGTTGGGCAAACCCCGCGTCGCATGGCTGATGGTTCCGGCGGGGGCGCCTACCGAACAAACCGTGCAGGCGTTGGCGCAGAAGATGCAGCCCGGCGATGTTCTGATCGACGGCGGAAACTCCTATTTCAAGGATGACATTCGCCGGTCCCAGCAACTGAAAGACAAGGGCATTCATTACGTGGATGTGGGCACCAGCGGCGGCGTGTGGGGCCTGGAACGCGGCTACTGCATGATGATCGGCGGTCCCAAGGAAGTGGTGAGGCAACTCGATCCCATCTTTAAGACGCTGGCTCCCGGCCGTGGCGACATTCCACGCACGCCGGGACGCGAGAAAATGCCAGGCACGGCGGAGGACGGTTACATCCACTGCGGCCCCTCCGGCGCCGGACACTTCGTAAAAATGGTGCACAACGGCATCGAGTACGGAATCATGCAAGCGTATGCCGAAGGCTTTGACATCTTCCGCAACGCCACCACCCAGCAGATTCCCGAGAATCAACGCTATGATTTGAATCTGGCGGACATCGCCGAAGTCTGGCGCCGCGGCAGTGTGATCAGTTCCTGGCTGCTGGATTTGACGGCGATGGCCCTGGTTGAGAATCCAACGCTTTCCGAATACAGCGGGTTTGTGGAAGACTCGGGCGAAGGCCGCTGGACAATCCAGGCGGCGGTTGACGAGGCCGTCCCGGTCGACGTACTTTCTGCCGCGCTGTTTACCCGTTTCCGTTCACGGCAGGAACACACCTTCGCGGAGAAAATGCTCTCCGCCATGCGCCAGAAGTTCGGCGGGCACATCGAAGCGGCGGCGGAAAAGAAAACAGCTTGAGCAATCCCGCCTTTTGAGTTGAAGGAGCTGAACCATATGAATCCCATGCTCGACACTGCGGCAGTTCCAACCTCGCAATCGCAGCGCGTCGGCCGGCCTGGCGATCCCTGTGTCATGGTGATCTTCGGGGCCGCCGGTGATTTGACCCGCCGTAAGCTGTTTCCCGCGCTCTACAACCTGGCCAAAGAAGATCTGCTCTCGCGTGAATTCGCCGTCGTCGGCCTTTCTCACGGGGCCATGTCCACCGACGACTTCCGTAAGTGGATCTCCGACGATATCAAGGAATACGCGGGAAAGGACGCGGATGGCGACATTGTGGAATGGTTTTTGAAGCGCGCGTACTACATCACTGCCGAGTTTGATGACAAGAACGCCTACGCGAAGTTGAAACAGACTCTGGAACAGGTCAACCGCGACCACACCACCCACGAAAACTATTTCTTTTACCTGGCAACGGCGCCGCGTTTCTTTGGACCCGTGGTTGAGCAACTCTCCGAGGCGGGATTGATGGAAGAAGCCAACCAGCATTGGCGGCGGGTCATCATCGAAAAGCCATTTGGCCACGATCTGGACTCTGCCAAGACGCTGAACCAGCAACTGCTGAAAGTCGTGCACGAAAAGCAGATCTATCGCATCGACCATTACCTTGGAAAGGAAACGGTCCAGAACATCCTGGCATTTCGTTTTGCCAACGGCATATTCGAACCCATTTGGAACCGGCGCTATATCGATCATGTGCAGATTTCGGTGGCCGAAACCGTGGGCGTGGAACAGCGCGGCAGTTATTACGACACTGCCGGGGCGTTGCGCGACATGGTGCCCAACCACATCATGCAGCTCATCAGCCTGACCTCGATGGAACCGCCGGTTTCCTTTCAAGCCGATGCAGTGCGCGACGAGCAAAACAAGATTCTGCACGCCATTCAGCCGCTGAGCTCGGAGGAGGTGCTCAGCAGGACGGTCCGCGGGCAGTATGGCCCGGGAATGCACGACGGGCAGCGGGTTCCGGGATATCGCGAAGAAGATGACGTGCCCAGCGATTCCAGGACCGAAACCTTTGTTGCCATGAAGCTGCTCATTGATAACTGGCGCTGGGCTGACGTTCCCTTTTATCTGCGCACCGGAAAACGGCTGGCGGCTCAAAACACGCACATCGTCATCCAGTTCCGGCGGGCGCCGTTCGTTCTATTCCGTGACACTCCAGTGGAAAATTTGATGCCCAATCAGTTGGTGCTTCACATTCAGCCCGAGGAAGGCATTTCCCTGCAATTCGCAGCGAAGGTTCCCGGGCCGATCATGCGCCTGGGCGCGGTGGACATGAATTTCGAATACGCCGACTACTTCGGAACACAACCCAGCACCGGCTACGAACGGCTGCTGCACGACTGCATGATCGGAGACGCCACGCTGTTCCAGCGCGCTGATATGGTGGAAGCAGGGTGGTGCGTCGTCAGCCCTGCGCTCGACGTGTGGAAGGCGCTGCCGCCGCGTAACTTTCCGAATTACGCCGCCGGAAGCTGGGGACCCAAAGATGCCGACGAACTGCTGGAACGCGACGGACGCCGCTGGAGGAACTTCGAAAAGTGATTCTGGCCGGCGACATCGGAGGCACAAACTCGCGCTTGGCGTTCTTCGATGTCAGCGACGGCAACTTCCGCCTGGTCTCGGCGGGGGTGTTTCCCAGCCGCAAATATGCAGGGCTGGATGAAATCGTCTCCCATTTTGTAGACTCTTCCTCGCTGCGCCCGGATGCTGCCTGTTTCGGAGTTGCCGGCCCGGTGCGCAATGGCCGCGTGGAAACCTCCAATCTGCCCTGGACGATCGAAGCACAACGACTGGCGGAAGAACTCAAGCTCAAGCAGGCCCTCTTGATTAACGACCTCGAAGCCAACGCCTGGGGCATTTCCGCTCTCGATGCCAGCGACGTGCTTTGCCTGAACCCGGTCCAAGGCCACCCGACGGGAAACCAGGCCGTGATCGCCGCTGGTACCGGCTTGGGTGAAGCCGGCATGTATTGGGATGGAACCAACTATCACATCTTTGCCTGCGAGGGCGGACACTGCGACTTCGCCCCGCGCACTGCTCTGGAGAGTGATCTTCTCCAATATCTTTCGGGACGCTACGGACATGTCAGTTACGAACGAATCGTATCCGGTCCGGGACTCGTCAATGTATTTCATTTCTTGCGCGACACCGGGCGCGGCACGGAACCGAAGTGGCTTACCGAAGAGATGCAAAAGGCCGACCCGGCCGCGGCCATCTCGCGCGCTGCCCTGGAAGGCAAGTGCGCGCTATGCGAACATGCGCTGGACCTTTTTATCAGTATCTACGCCGCCGAGGCCGGCAACCTTGCGCTGAAGCTGCTGGCAACCGGCGGCGTCTATCTTGGAGGCGGCATCGCTCCCAAGCTGGTCTCGAAATTGGCGGGCCCATTGTTCATGGAGGCATTCGTCAGCAAGGGTCGCATGCAGCCGCTGCTTGAGGCGATACCGGTAAAGGTCATTACCAATGACAAGGCTGCTCTGCTGGGCGCGGCCCGCTGCGCAGGGGCGAGGGGAACCACAGGGTAATGCGAGTTTGAGGTGGGGCCTGCCGCCACGTCGTCACGCACACTCCGCTGCTGCATAGATTTGCATCCGCTGGAAAACCGGCCAGCGCAAGCAATCGAACTACATCCCCTCCCCGAAGCTGGACCTTAAAGTTTCAGAACATTGTTTGCGTCGTAGCCTGTTACCCAAATGTTCGCTCCATCGAAAGCGACGCCGCTACTGTTCCGCAGACGAGACAGGAGCAATTTCCCCACTTGACAAGCGAAAAAGTAGTGATAATGTCCGGTCATCAGTTGCCACGTGCGGCGCTCTGCCGCTGGCAGTAACCACGAATTCCATCCCTGTCTGGACGTGGTTTTTCGAGCAGTTGCCCCTGGGGAGGTATAAGGCCCATGAAACAGGCACTCGTTGGAATCTTGCCGGTATTGGTCGTTTTGATGTTCGCCAGCTTCATTGTGGGACAAGCGCAAAAATCAATCGGCCAACTTGCACAGGCTCAGCCGGAGTTGCAGACGCAGCCTCCCCAGCTGGATGCGGGAGCACACTTGAACCCGCTGAAGATTGCATTGCTTCACTGGTATCTGGTTAACCAGACGGCACATTTTCCGGTTGGCAGTCAGCCCTACGGAGTTTGCTTTGACGGAGCCAATATCTGGACGGCCGACTTTGGTGACGGTACGGTGACGAAGCTCCGGGCAAATGACGGCGAGCTGCTGGGAACCTTCCAAGCTGGAAGGGAGCCGTATGGCGTGACCTTTGATGGCGCTAATATTTGGGTGTCGAATGTTGGAGACGGCACGGTGGACAAGCTGCGCGCCAGCGACGGTAAGAGACTTGGGAAATTCCAATTGGGAGCGGCTCCTGGATGGATGGCATTCGACGGAGCCAACGTATGGGTCCCCAACGGTAACAACACCGCGACGAAACTGCGGGCGAGGGACGGCAAGAATCAAGGCAATTTCACTGTGGGCAATGGACCAATTGCTGCAGCCTTCGATGGTATGAGCATTTGGGTAACGAACACCGGGGACGGTACAGTGACTAAGCTGCTTGCGAGCAGCGGTAAGAATTTGGGCACCTTCAACGTTGGGTCTCGGCCGACAGGAGTGGCTTTTGACGGGGAGAATATCTGGACCGCTGACCGTGGCGATGGTACGGTGAGCAAACTCCGGGCCCGTGACGGCACGCTACTCGGAAAATTTACCGCCCCCATCTCGCCATACGGTATCGTCTTCGACGGGGAGAACATATGGGTTTCGGGGAATTATGTGAATGTGTTGCGTGCCAGCGATGGAGCGTCGCTGGGCCTTTTCAGCCCAAACACCGATACTGTTGGTGTCGCCTTTGACGGAGCAAATATCTGGATAGCGGGAACGAACTCGGTCGGAAAACTGTAGGTGTGGGACCCAATCGGGCTCTCCAGTGAGGCAGGAACCCATGAAACGCGTGATCCTTGGAATTTCTCTTTTAGCCGCCGTCCTAACGCTCTCCAGCCTATTTGCGGGGCAGGAACAAGGAGCCACGCGGCCCACGCAGGCGGGACCGGAGTTGCAGACCGAGGCTCCCATCCCGGATGCAGGAGCGCGGCTGAACCCGCTTAAGATTGCATTGCTGCACTGGTACCTGGCGGATACATCGACTTCCTTCACCGTGGGCAGCCAGCCTTACGGTTTGTGCTTCGACGGCGCGAACATCTGGACAGCGAACTTTGGCGATAGCACCGTCAGCAAGGTCCGGGCGAGCGATGGCCAGGTCTTGGGCACTTTTAATGTTGGAGCTCAGCCCTATGGGGTCACATTCGACGGGGCAAATATCTGGGCATCGAATGAGCTCGACAATACGGTCACCAAACTTCGGGCGAGTGACGGCAAGACTTTGGGCACCTTTTCCACGGGTGCGTTTCCGGCTTGGATGGCGTTCGACGGAGAGAGCATTTGGGTGCCTAACGCCCGGGACAACACGGTGAGCAAGCTGCGGGCCATAAACGGCAAGATTCTGGGCACCTTCCTGGTCGGAAACGCACCGACCGCGATTGCTTTTGATGGCGCAAACGTGTGGGTGACGAATAATGGCGCTGGCACGGTTACTAGGTTGCGGGCCTCCGATGGAGCCATTCTTGGCACATTCACGGTTGGCGTTGCGCCTTTGGGTATCGCCTTTGATGGGGCCAACATGTGGGTGGCCAACCGGAACAGCAACACCGTAACCAAACTACGAGCCCGCGATGGAACGGTGCTAGGTAACTTCCCCGCGCCTGGCGGCCCATACGGAGTTGCGTTCGATGGTACGTACGTCTGGATATCGGGCGATTCATATGTGCTGGTGCTACGGGCGAGCGATGGTGGACAGGTCGCCGTGCACAAGTTGCAGTCCCAGGGCGTCGCCTTCGACAGCGCACACATCTGGATGGCTGAACAGACCAACAACCGGATACACAAGTTCTAGCGGGAGCGGGAACTCTTGGATGGCTGTTAGAAGACCGGCACCAGGTTGTGCTTCTTCTGGTAGAGCTTGCGGTCGACTGCGCGGAGCACGTCAGAGAAATCGCTGCCCGTAATGTAGGGCGCGATGCCCCAGCTAAAACCCATCTCGTAGCGCTTGCCGTTGTTCAGGTTCCAATGCTCCACGGAGCGCAAGAGGCGCTGCATCGGCGGATCGGCTTCTGCTTCCTGGGTGTCAGGCATCACCACCAGGAACTCGTCGCCGCCATGACGGAAGATCATGTCGCCGCCGCGGAACACCGTGCGCAGCATTTTGCCGAATTCCATCAGAATCAGGTTCCCTTCGATCGCCCCATACTTGGAGTTGATCTCGCGGAAACCGTTGATGTCCATGGTCAGGAAGGTCAGGTGAGCGCCGAGACGATTGGCGCGCGCCACTTCGCGGGGAATCATTTCGTTCACCGCCCGCCGGTTCAGCAATTGCGTCAAGGGATCGATCAGGGAAAGACTCTCCAGGCGTTCATTCAATACCAACTCGCTGATCAGCGCGCGGCGAGTATGGTTCAACGTGAGCTTTTGCCCGATCAGGTAGATATTGAAAAGCAAGACCAGGGAAATCAAGCCAAAGAACAACTGCGGCAAGTAGGCGGATTCGATGCGCACCACGCGCTGCGACCAAATCACATTGGGAAAAATAAACGCGGAAAGGCCGGCGGCGAGCACCAGCATGACCAGAATGCCGATCGACCACAATTGCAGGTCACGGCCGGAAAGGTTCTGGATTTCCCTTTGGATCTGCTCCGTCCGAGCAAGCATCGAGGGGGGTGCGGCCTGTTCCTCATTCTTCTGCACAAACTCACCTTGGGGCTCCAGCCGACGCGAACCGGAACCGGCACCATCCAGAATTTTCCTCTGAATATGGAGCCGGGAGCGAGTCAGAACCAGACGCAAGGGTTACGACGGTAACGCCAGCGCGGCAGTTTGGGCTTGGAAATTTAATGGAGAACTAAGAATAGATGACATCGGCCAGCACGTTCTGTCCGTGTTGTTTGCGCAGGGTGATTTGCACCTTCTGACCCACCGGAAGGGCGTTGCGCGCATCGCCTTCAACCACCAAAGTTTGCGCCGACTTGCCGTCGATGCTCAGGGTAACGAAGGACTTGTTCGGCTCGCCTACGTGGGCTTCGAAGAACACCACCTCCTGCACCCGGCCGCTCTGCACCATGCCGCCGGCGGTGACCGCGCGGCCACTGGACGAGGCGGGTGACTTGGCCCGTTTCAACTCGAAGAGCGCGGTTGCGCCCAGAATGCCGGACATCGACAAAAGGATCAGCGTCATGAAGAGGCCATCCACAGTGAAGAGCATGCTATTGACGACGATCCAAAGGACACCTAACAGAGGGATTCCTGCCAGCGCGAGCAGAAGGAGCAAGGTCATAGGGAAGTTCTCAGTAGAGTACTGAGAAACAGACTAGCAGAAAAAAACCATCTTTTGCAGACCGGGCGGCGGTGCAGGCGGTGTCGAGATCAGGCACACTGATCGCGCCAGTCACCAATCTCTTTGAAGCCGTCGGCACGCGATTGCTCGAACAAGCGAACGCGATGACGAGTGTGCTCGAATTCGTGAATGTCAGCCCAGACTTCAGCCCGCCAAGGCTCGTCGTGGACCGCCGCTTCTCCGCAAGTGGCGCAGCGAGTGTGAAACTTTCGCGTGTCGTTCGCGGCCGCAACCGGCCGCGGGGTCGCTCCGGGCAGTTCGATGAAAATGCAGCGAACTTCCTTGATGTCGTCCTGGCCGTCGATCACATGCTCGTAGCGCAGCAGGTAGCCGAACCCGAGACGGTGCGCATGGGCTTCAGCTTCCGCGCGAGTGTGAAAGGGGCCGTACTCAGCCCGCAGAGATTCGGTCGAGTCGCAGGCCATCCAGAAGGTTTCTTTGTGAGTCATTCCCACCTCAGATTCAAGACCACCGGGCGGGAGATAAGCCGGGAGCCCAGGACGTCCCGCTCTATTGAGCAATTGGAATGCCGCTCCAAACCCACCAAACACCTGTTTCAAAGCCCTCCCGGGCGCTTCTCCCAAGAGGACTCGTGCAAGCTTTTGCAGACTTTTCCCGGCAACATCGCAATTTGGTGGATAGGTAGCGACGCCGATACTTTGGCAACGGCCCGGTTTGCGTTTAGAATCACCACACCCAGGAAGTCCCACTCGATCCAGCCGAGGGGTCTGGAGAAACATGGGCAAACGCCGGGAGCCCCGAGTTGATAAGGCGGTGCCGGTCCGAATCTTCGGCACCGACACCAACGGGCAAGTCTTCTCCGAAAAGCTGTCCACGCTCAACGTGAGCCGCCACGGGGCCGAACTGGCTGGAGTTCAGGCCCAGCTCAAGATGGGCGAGATTATCGGCCTGACCTACGGAGCTAACAAGGTCCACTTCCGGATCATGTGGGTTGGAACCCCGGGCAGCCCGAAGCACGGACGAATCGGCTTGTTCAACCTCTCACCGGACAAGCCGCTTTGGGACTTTATCCTGCCCGGGCCGGGAATCGATGGCAGCGGCATCGCGCGCGATCCGAACGACCGACGAGCCCATCCCCGGTTCAAGACGGTGAACTCGGTGGAGATTCATCCTGAGGGACAGCAGGCCCCCATTCGCGCCCGCACCGCCGACCTGAGTGTAGGCGGATGTTTCATTGAAATGCCCAACCCGTTGCCAAAGGGCGCACAGATGCGGATCGGAATTTGGGTGAAGGACACCAAGTTATGGGCCGATGGCAGGGTTATCACCAGTAACCCGGGATTTGGAATTGGCGTGCAGTTTCTTCAGATTTCGGATCAGGACAAGACTCAACTGGAGCAATTCCTCGAAAGCACGATTCGCATTACGAGGTGAGCCCGGGCATCGGCTAGTTGGGCCGGGACAGCACTTGCGGCGTCCGCATGTCCATTGGTGACCCAAGGGGTTCATGTCCCACGGCGGCATCCTGCCCCAGGCAGCGTTCGATCGCCGCCGAGAGATACAAGTGCTTGACTGGCTTCACCAGATAAGCCCTGGCGCCCAATGAAATTGCCCGCTGGATCTTATCCGGATCATCCACCGCAGAACACATGATCACCTTCGCGGAAGGATGAAGCTGCCGCAAGATTCGCAAAGTCTCGAGACCATCCATTCCCGGCATCTGCATATCGAGCAGCACCACCTTGGGAGCGCACCCGTTGTGCAGGCGCTGCAACGCCTCCTCTCCGTTGCCGGCGATTTCCACGTGATAACGATCCAGTTCGAGCAGAAAGCGCAGATAGTTCTGCAGTTCGGGGGAGTCTTCAACCACTAGGACGGTGGCTCGTGTGGGAGCGAATTCGGTTGTTGTCATTTTGGGATCACTTTGCTCCGCCGGACATTTCCTAGCGACTCGGGCGGGCATCCGCAAGAGGGTGTCCCTCGAATGGCAGGCTGCTTCCAGAGCACAATGAACCCCGGCGCGACGAGACGGCGAAACTTACGGCTGTCTACGCCCTTGACCACGCTAGAGTCAACCACTTTTGTGGTCGAAAAGAACTCTGGATTTTCTAGAAGATGCCCGCTCTCCACAGCCCACTGCCCCGCGCGCGGTGCAGAGAGCGGTGTGGCGTGGTTGGTAGGCGTCGAATGGCATAGGCGTGCCGCTCTTGATCCAACCCACAAAAAAATGCGCTGTCATTTCTTCCTCGTTCGCTGTTTGTGAAAAACTTGGCCAAATCCAGTCTTGACGGGCTTTCGCTCCATTCCCTAACGGGCACCGGTCTCCCAGTCCGCAGCCCCGATTGCCGCCCCTGCCCGGTCACGCCAAACCCGGTGGGAGACACCGCCTTTCACACCTCCTGTAGCAGTTCCACAGGCGATCTCCACTCCGCCCCGCCATGGCTGGCTACGTAGAGCGCAAGCTCCAGTCGGCTCCACACTCCAAGCTTGTCGAAGGTGCTGCGCAAATAGTTCTTGACCACCTGCTCAGTGGTTCCGATCTGGCCGCCGATTTCGCGATTGGTAAGGCCGCGCCAAACCAAGGTTGCCACCTGCGTTTCTTTGTCGGTCAATTGATCACATGGCTGCACTGGGGTTCGCTCCTTTCTGGTACATCGCCGTGGCCAGCTTCACGCGCTTTCGTCCGTCAGTAATTCCGGCGCGCAGAAATAATGTGCGCAAATGTTGCTTCACGGTCCGCGGGCTGATGTCGAGTTGTTCCGCAATTTCCTTATTGCTGCAACCCTGCACCAGCAGGTTGAGAACTTGTTCGTCTCGGTGAGTAATTTTGATCCCGGTAAGATCCACCATGATTTCTCCTGCGTCGGCGCTGTTTCTTTTTTTGGCGCATCGTCTGCGCCACCCGCCAAAGGTAAAGCAGGTAATTCGCCAAACCTTCAGAGGGAAACGCGAATGGCCAAACCCCTTTGAACCGAGCAACTTGATGAATGCAGGCTGGAGTTCGACAGGATGGCAGCAGCCAGAATGGGCGCATTCGTTCCAGAACGGGTTTGCTACAGCGAGGTTTCCAAGCGCGCAGTTATTCGTAACGCAGAGCCACCATTGGATCGACTCGCGCCGCCCGTAAGGCGGGGACGCAGCAAGCTGCCAGCGCAACCAAGCTAAGCAATATCGCAACCGCGAGGAAGGTCAGCGGATCGGTAGCCCGGACTCCATAGAGCAGATCGGTCATAAAGCGGGCAAGCCCGAGCGACGAAATTATCCCGACGACTACGCCCGCGCCGGCCAAAGCTCCACCCTGCCGCAAAATCAGCCACAGGATGTCCGAGCGTTGCGCGCCCAGGGCCATGCGAATGCCCATTTCGCGGGTACGTTCGCCGACTACATAGGCGATCACGCCGTAGATGCCTACGCCGGCGAGCAACAAAGCCAGGCTGGCAAAGACTCCCAACAGAATCATGGAAAAACGCCGCGCCCCGAGCGATTGAGAAATAATCTCGTCCATGCTTTCGGGTCCGTAAATGATCTGCTGGCTGCTCATCTGTGCACTGGTATGACGCAGAGACTCGAACAGAGCAGGAGCCGCACCGGTAGAGCGTATTACTACTCCCGCACCCGGAGCCGTCAACTTCATGACCTGGTCTGTCATTTGCATGAACGAAAGATAAACCTGGGCATGCAGGGCCTCAGACTCATCGCGATCGAGACCCCATTGCTTCACGTGGCCGACAATGCCGACAATCTCGGCCGCATCGGGATCGAATTGATCCAAGTACAACCGCTTGCCAATGGGATTCTCATTGGGGAAGTATTTGCGGGCAAAAGCATCATCAACCGCGACCACGAGCGGCGAGTGCTCGGTGTCCTGCGCGGTGAGAAACCTGCCCCGTTGCAAGTGGAGTCCCATGGCGGGCCGATAGTCAGGGTCAACAATGTATTTGAGCGCCCAATTCATGTCGTGCTCACTGGAGGGCTTGGGATGACCTTCTATCCAGAAAAGCGCTTCATCATCGCCACTCATGGGAAACGCGCCCCACAACAGCGAGACGAAGCGGACGCCGGGAGTCGCTTTCATTTTGTCGTCGAACTCACGCCAGGCTGCACGAATGGCAGCGGGGCGGGCTTGAGCGGTAGATGGGGGAAGGGACACATTGAAGGTGAGCACATTTTGCGGATCAAATCCGGGGTCGACATTCCACAGGCGCACCAAGCTGCGGATCATTAACCCGGCGCCGGTCAAAAGCACCAGGGCCATCGCCATTTCGACAATCACAAAAGCATTCTGGGCGCGATGACGACTCCCACTCACGCTGCGTGCGCCTTCTTTGAGGGTGCTATAGACATCCCGTTGGGAAATTCGTAATGCCGGAACCAGTCCGAAAAGCAGGCCCGCGACCACAGAGATCAGCAGAGTAAAAAGCAGAACCCGGCTGTCGAGTCCGATTTCCTGCGAACGCGGCACCGCCGCCGGCAGCAACGCGAGCGCGGCGCGCGTACCCCAAGCGGCCAGCAACAAACCAAGAGAGCCGCCGGCAAGAGCCAGCAGGGTGCTTTCCGTGAGAAGTTGCCGGACCACACGGCTTTGGCTCGCGCCCAACGCCGCGCGAACTGCAAACTCACGCATGCGCACGGTGGAGCGGGCGAGCATGAGGTTGGCCACGTTCACGCAGGCAATCAGCAACACAAATCCCACTGCCCCCAGCAACACTAGCAGAACCGGCTGAATGCCTTTGACGATCAAGGCCTTGAGCGGAATCAGCTTGGCGCCAATGCCGCGGTCAATATCGGGATAGGCGCTTGCCAGGTTGCGGGTCACACGATCCATGTCCGCCTGGGCCTGCTGAATTGTGACACCCGCACGCAACCGGCCGACACCGTGGAATCCGAGCCCGGCGCCGCGGTTCATTAGCAACGGATTGCCCCACTGCCCGATGGGTAGATATGCGTCGCTGGGATGAAAACTACGACTGGAGCCCCGCATCAGCAGATCGAAATTCGCAGGTATCACTCCTACTACCGTGTAATCCTTGCCGTCGAGAGTAATGTCCTTGCCCAGGATGCTGGGCGCGGAAGCAAACTTGTGTTTCCACAAACCAGCACTGATGAGGATGATCGGACTGGCGCCGACCTCATCTTCCCCGTGGGCGAAAACGCGCCCGATTACTGGTTTCACGCCCAGCACCGAAAAAAAGTCTGATGAAATCAGTTCCACGCTCAACTGTTCGGGTTCGCCTCCGTCACTCAGTCCGATGGACGTGCTGCGGGAAATCGCCATTGCGGAAAACGTCTTATTTTCTTTTTGCCAGTCGCGAAAATTAGGGTAGGAGATGGAACCGGTTTCAAAGTTCGGCTTGCTTTCGTGGAGCGTAACCAGCTGGTCAGGATTGGGATAAGGCAGCGGGTTCAGCAACACGCCGTTGACCACCGAAAACAGTGCGGTGTTCGCGCCAATGCCGAGTGCCAGCGTCAGCACCACCACCAATGTAAACCCCGGCGCTTTGCGCAGCACGCGCATCCCATAACGAACGTCTTCGAAGAGGGTTGTCATAGAAATCCCATCGCACGCAGCGAGATCAGCTCCCGAGCGGAATCCTCATTGCAACCCGGTTTCCGCTTTAGAGAATCCTAAGTTGTTGATTCGATACCAGCGACGAGGTACCCAGTGTTCACCGCCGAGATGGAATGTTCAGAATCGGACAAAGGCGACCGGCGCATCCGCAATCCAACGAGAGTTGTGAGACTTCCTCCACGGAGTGCAAAGTCTTGCGCATCAGATTACGCTTGAATTCTGGTAAGGGTTACTTGCTCGCTCGTCTGCACCACGCCTGGGCCCCAGTTTTCTTCTACCGACTGGCCATAATCGCAACACTGGAAAGCACTTCGACGGCTCCAGGGAAGACGTAGTTTGGCTTGACCAAGGCTGCTAGAATCAAGGGCTTGCGGAGGTACCGTCAGGGTTTGGAGTGCCAATTGCACTCCTTCAGGGGGCCGCAAAATTGAAGCGAGCAACAAGGAGACGACGGACAGAGATGGAATCGCAAGTGGCAAATTCTCACGTTTCGCCGGGCTTGGATGAGTTGGGCTTTCAGCAAATGCTGGAAGCCGCCTATGTGCTGCAAGAACGGCGCGAACGAGCCGCCCCGCGTCCTGCGATCGACCCCATTGACACTCTGGCAGAGATTGCGGCCACCCAGGAACTGTTGCGCTCCAAGGATAGCGATTTGCGGGCGTCTGCCGGACTGATCGCGGAACGGTTGCAGAAGATCACGAGCGCCATCGGAGTAGCAGTCGCACTCATCCATGAGGATCAACTGGAGTACGCCGCAGCGGTAGGAGATGTTGCGTCCCTGGCGGGAATGACGATGCCGATTGATTCCAGTTTGTCCGAATTCCTGCAAACCGCCGCCGCCGATCCCGCGCTCATCAGCCATTTATTGAAACGGCACAACAGTCGATCACCTTTCTGGTTTCCGGTTTACCACGAAGGGAAAGTGGCCGGCCTGCTGGATGTACGCTTCATCGAGTGCGATGCCATTCCGGCGAAAGACGTTCAGAGCTGCCAGGTAATGGCTGGGCTGCTGGGAGAAGCGATCGCCCGCGCCGCCAAGGTGGAATGGAAGCAGGCGCTGGCAACCGAACGAGCCACCATGCTGGAGGTTTTGGAACTTCTGCGACCACAACTGGAACGTATGGCGGCAACGCCAGAAACCACTCCTGCGGTGAAAGAAAAAGCGGCGATCCCGGCGCCGGCCGCGCAATCTGGTCCGGAAGGCATGTCGCCCGAAATTGAAGAATTATTGACCGCAATCAGCCGGGCCAATGAGAGTGAAAGCTCGCGCTCAAGCTGCGCACAATGTGGCTACCAGTTTGGAGAGAAGGAGCTGTTCTGTGGCCGCTGTGGCACTCCCCGCCTGATGGACGCGCCCGGCGAACAACCGGAATTCGCTCCCGAGGATTTGGTCGTTCCGAAGATACGGATGGAAGCCGGCCCGCGTCTGCCGAGCGAGCCTCCAACACCTCACCCGCCCGAACCATTGCCGCCACGATTTCCCGATTCCACCGACAGCAGCTCCGCGCTTGCTCTCAGCAGTGCTGTGGAAGCTCCAACTGAGGTCGAATTCGAGATCCCGGAGCCGAAACCTGAAAGCGCGCAGCAATCTCCACAGCCGGTTTCGCCTCCAACATGGACTTCGGCTTCGCATGCACTGAAATGGCTACAGGGGTTGGAAAAAACCAACTCGCCCGGCCGGGTTTGGTTGGCCAAGCATCGCGGGGACGTTTCGATCATCCTGGCGGCCTTGGTTCTGCTGTTGGCGCTCACGGGTTGGGGATTGCATCCGAAGGCGTCCGCACATCAACTCACTCTCTTTGAGCGCATGCTGGTCGCCCTAGGAGTGGCAGAGGCTCCGCCGCCACCGGCGGCCACCGGGAATCCTAATGTGTGGGTGTGGGTGGATGTTCATACCGCGCTCTATTACTGTCCGGGCGCAGACCTGTACGGCAAGACCGACGGCGGCAAGTTTGTGCTTCAACACGAGGCCCAGTTGGATCAGTTCCAACCCGCAGCCCGCAAGAACTGCGAGTAGCTTTTTCAGGCCCGCGCCAGACCCTCATGCCGCCGCGCTTCGTACCACAGCGCTAGTTCGACCCGGTTCCAGAGCCCCAGCTTGTCGTAGATAACGCGGAGGTAGTTCTTGACGACGTGTTCCGTCGTGCCGATGGCTTCGGCGACTTCGCTGTTTTTGAGTCCCTGGGCAACCAGGGCGATGACTCGCTGTTCGCGCTGACTAGGGACTCGGGTTCCGTAGAGTTGCTCTGCTGGCATAGCTCCCTCCGGTACAACAGTGTTGCGAGCTTGACTCGCTTGATTCCGCTTCTGATCCCGAAGCGCAGGAAGAGCCGGTTGAAATGTGCTTTGACCGTACGCTGTGGCATGTGCAACTGCGTCGCAATCTCGGAGTTGTCGCAACCTTGCAACAGCAACTCGGTGATTTGTTCTTCCCGGGGACCCAGCCGAACAGTCTTCTCCCTCATCCCACGACCTAAAGAAATTTAATAAGTTCGACGCACGGTTGCCCCATGCACTTCGGGTACACCTTCGCCGTGCAACTGCAAAGAAACCAAATTTGATTGGCGTACTAAAATCCATAGCACTCACATTGCCACCGCCGAGGACAAGTCAGGGCTTCCGGTTGTGCTTACCTCTCGTGAGTTGCCCTTTGGGAAATATGACCTTCGGTCCAGGCCGCTGGAAACTTCTGAATCAGTCTCTCCGGAGGTTGCTAAATTCGCCAAAACACGGCAGAAATCGCGCCCGCCTCGGAACCTGGCGGAAGGGCCCGGCCACCGGGAGTTGGCTGCTCCGATCGTCCTGTTCGCCCCGCTGAGCAGCCGTTTTCGACGTTTGCCGTACCTCAATGGTTACCCCTACGAAGGTGCATCGAAGGCCTCAAGTGTTATGTCAAATTTCCCCAATCGCCGGGGCAGCTTGGAACTAATTACATATCGCCGCATCGGTGAAATAATCTGAGCCCGCGCCCGGTATGCATTTACACTAGGGCAACTGTCGAGTATGAAAGTGTCCGTAGTCATGCCCGTCTACAACGAGCGCGCGACGGTGCGCCAGATCGTAGAGCGCGTGCTGGCAGTTCCCTTCGAGGTCGAAGTGCTCTGTGTGGACGATGGCTCGCAAGACGGATCTGCGGAAGTCCTCACTCAATTGCAAAAGGAATATCCGCAGATGCAGGTCTTCTTCCAGCCGGCGAACATGGGAAAAGGTGCGGCCTTGCGGCGCGGCATTCAAGCTGCACGTGGCGACTTCGTAATTATTCAAGACGCTGACCTGGAATACGATCCTATCGACTATCCCACTCTGCTCGATCCGCTGATCCAGGGCAATGCAGATGTCGTCTACGGGTCACGTTTCCTGGGAGCTGCTCCGCATCGGGTTCTCTATTTTTGGCATTCCGTAGGAAACCGTCTGCTGACTCTGCTTTCAAATTGCCTGACCAACATCAATTTGACCGATATGGAAACTTGCTATAAAGCTTTCCGCCGGGAAGTGATCCAATCCATCCAGATCGAGCAGGACCGCTTCGGATTTGAGCCCGAGATAACGGTGAAGGTCGCCAGGCAGCGTCTGCGGATTTATGAAGTGGGCATCAGCTACTGGGGACGAACCTACGAGGAAGGAAAGAAAATCGTTTGGCAGGACGGGTTGCGGGCAGCGTGGTACTTGCTGAAATATTCATTCACGGAAAGATCCCGAAGCCTCCCCTATGCCATGCCAGTTCATGCACCCGCTCAGCCTGCCCCTAAAAAAGTATCAAATGCGGGACAATAGCCACTTTTTCGTTTTTTGACTGGGCTAAACGCTTGCACGATGGCGGGACGTTTTATCGCAAACATTTGCGCATTGCCGGCCGGAATGCAAGGCCTTCCGCGACAATATCTCCAAGACTTTCAGTTTCATAGGGTTGCAAACCCGCGCGCGGCCGCTTGAAGGAATTGAAATTGCTCCGTAGTTCGTTTGCTGCGTCCGGCCCCATCTGAAATTGATGCCGTACCCAATTGCGTAGTACTCTGGCAGGGCGACGTATGTAGATTTCATCCTTCCGTTCTGGAATCCGCCAGTGCTGAGCCTCGCGTTTCAGTCAGGAAAAAAGATCGGGAAAAAGACAGTAAAGAGAAAAACCTAACGAACCTGGGAGGTTCACGGCTTTGACCGCTTCGACCAGTCATCTTATTCCGCCTCATGGCGGCGAGTTAATCGATCTCATTACAACACCGGAACGTTCTGCGGAACTGAAGGCACAATCGCGTGAATATCCCTCATGGGATCTGACCGCCCGCCAGGCCTGCGATCTGGAGCTGCTGTTGAGCGGCGGCTTCTCGCCATTGCGTGGATTCATGACGCGGGCCGACTACGAAGGCGTCTGTCACAACATGCGGCTGAAAAGCGGCGTGCTGTGGCCGATGCCAATCACCCTCGATGTCAGCGAGGCCTTTGCCAAGACCCTGAAACCTGGCAGCAGCAAGATCGCGCTGCGCGATGGAGAAGGCGTGATGCTGGCGGTGCTGTCAGTAGAAGACGTGTGGCAGCCCGACCGCGTGGCGGAAGCAAAAGCAGTGTTCAACAGCACCAGTCCGGCCCATCCCGGCGCTGACTATGCGATGAACAAGTCCAATCCCTGGTACGTGGGCGGAACTTTGGAAGGCTTGCAGATGCCTTCCCACTACGATTTCCGCGCGCTGCGCCTGACTCCGGCGGAGATCCGTACCGAGTTGGCGCGTTTGGGGTGGCGCCGTTTGGTGGCCTTTCAAACCCGCAACCCCATGCATCGCGCTCACGTGGAACTGACCTTCCGCGCCGCTAAACAGGTGGAGGCCAACCTGCTGATCAATCCATCAGTCGGCATGACCAAACCCGGCGACGTTGATTACTTCACCCGGGTGCGCTGCTACCAACTGCTCTTGTCAAAGTTCCCCGCAGGAACCGTGAAGCTTTCTCTCCTGCCCCTGGCGATGCGCATGGGCGGACCCCGCGAAGCCATCTGGCACGCGCTGATCCGCAAGAATCACGGCGTCACCCACTTCATTGTGGGCCGCGACCATGCCGGCCCGGGCAAGGACACCGACGGCAAACCCTTTTACGGCCCCTATGAGGCTCAGGAATTATTCAAGAAGCATGAAACCGACATCGGCGTGACCATGGTCCCCTTCAACATGATGGTTTACCTCGAAGACCAGGACCAATACGTCCCCGAAAACGAGGTGCCGAACGGCTCGCGAGTGCTGAACCTTTCGGGAACTGACCTGCGCGACCGGCTCAATCAAGGGCGCGACATACCGAACTGGTTCACCTATCCCGAAGTGGTGCAGGAATTGCGCCGCAGTTTCCCGCCGCGGCATAAACAAGGCGTTACTATTTTCTTCACCGGACTTTCAGGTTCAGGAAAATCAACCATCGCCAACGTCCTGCTCACCAAGTTCCTGGAAACTGGCGGCCGCCCGGTCACCATCCTCGATGGCGACCTGGTACGCAAGCATCTATCCTCGGAGCTGGGCTTTTCCAAGGAGCACCGCGACATCAATATCCGGCGTATCGGATATGTCGCATCGGAAATTACCAAGAACGGCGGCATCGCCATCTGTGCTCCCATCGCGCCGTACGACGCGACGCGTAAGGCGGTCCGCGGCATGATCGAGCCGGTGGGCGGTTTCATCCTGGTGCACATTGCCACTTCGGTTGAGACCTGCGAGCAGCGTGACCGCAAGGGACTGTATGCCAAGGCGCGGGCTGGGATTCTAAAGGAGTTCACCGGCATCTCTGACCCCTACGAAGAACCCAAGGACGCGGATGTCATAGTCAACACCGCCGATCTCAGTCCGGAAGAGGCGGCCCAGCAAATCATTCTGCACATGGAACGCGAAGGCTTCATCGGAGTGAACGGCCATAGTTGATGGTGAAGTTTTTCGTTCTCTCAACCGGATGCGACTGACGTTATGCTTATCGAAAAAATTCTGATCGGCTTTGTGGTCGGCACACTGATTGGAATGACCGGCATCGGGGGCGGAGTGTTGCTGCTGCCCATCCTGATTTTTGCGCTTCGGGTTCCACCAATTTTGGCGGTGGGATCCGACGCGCTTTTTAACTTTGTTACCAAAATCGGTTCGGCCTGGGTGCATGTAAAGAAGGGGACCATTAAACCTAGAGTGGTCATGTGCCTGGCTTCGGGAAGCGTCCCCGGCTCAATTGCCGGCGTGAGCCTGCTTGGCCACCTGCGAACGGTCTATGGCACGGGGGTGAATACCTTCATCACCACAGCGGTTGGCATCCTGCTGATCTGCGTGCCCATCTTGATGCTTTTCCAGCGGCGGATTGAAGAGCACGTTGCGCAACGCAAGCCCACGATGAAATCGATTGTAGGCATGTTCTTCATTGGCTTACTGGCCGGCTTTCTGGTGGGCATGACCTCGGTGGGCTCGGGCAGTATCATCATGATGCTGCTGCTCATGTTCTACAGCTTCCCGCCGAAAATGATGGTAGGCACTGACATCATGCACGCCGTCATCCTCACCGGCGTGACCAGCTTCATGCACTTCCGCATTCACAACATCGATCCCTATCTCGTAGGTGCCCTGGTCATCGGTTCCATTCCCGGCGGCATCCTCGGCTCGCAGTTGAGCACCCGTATGCCGGTGGTTTGGTTGCGGCGCATTCTGTGTACGGTTCTGCTGGCAACTGGAGCACGCATGTTGCTGGCGTGACTGGGCTGACCTGATATCCATGAAAAATAATTCTCATGCCGTAATCGTAGAGCGGATCCAGTCGGCTCTGGAGGCTGCCCGCTCCGTGTTCGCCCGCTTCACTGCCGGTGCGATCGATGCCGAATATAAGCTGGGACACGATCCCGTCACCGAGGCCGACCGTGCCGCGGATGCCGTGCTGCGCAAGGAACTCCTTCGTGAGGGCGAGGGCTGGCTCTCGGAAGAGAGCGTGGATGATTTGGGCCGGTTGCAGAAGAGCCGGGTGTGGGTGGTGGATCCACTTGATGGGACGCGCGAGTTCGTTGCGGGCATTCCCGAATATTGCATCTCGGTCGCGATGGTGGAGGACGGTGTGCCTGTCGCCGGGGGGATCTGTAATCCTGCGAGCAACGAGATTTTTCTGGGATCGCTCGATGCCGGCGTGACTTACAACGGCAGGCCGGCCCAACCCAGCCGGCGAACCTCGCTCGATGGCGCCCTTCTGCTCGCCAGCCGCAGCGAAACCAAGCGCGGTGAGTGGAAGCCGTTCGAAAGTGCAGGATTCAAGATTCGACCCATGGGATCGGTCGCCTACAAGCTGGCGCTGGTGTCGGCGGGCCTGGCCGATGCAACGTTCACGCTGACCCCCAAGAACGAATGGGACGTAGCGGCAGGAGCAGCATTGGTAAAGAGCGCCGGAGGCTACGTTGGTACGCTGGACCACCAACCGCTTCGCTGTAACAACCGGTCACCGTTGCTTTCTGGCCTGGTGGCTTGCGGGTCCTCGCTGCGAAGCGAGTTGCTGGCCCTGATCGACGGGCACGTCCCGGCGGGTTCACCACGGCGCTGACCGCGAGCGGTCATGGGCATTCCCGGTAACAGGCGCGGACAGAAAAATGCACACCGGCCAACCCTCGCGGGAAGGTAGCAATGAAAAGAAAGGGCTTGGTGCAGTATTAGTGTGGCGATTGGCGTGAACACATAGCAAGCTGTTGATAGGACAGGCCGCGTGTGGTATTTTATGGCGCGGTCTTGGTGGTTAGGCAATATAGGGGGAGCTTTGAATCTTGATATTGATCGTTATGTAGAAGCAGTTCGGAAGTTCAACGACCTGGTCAGCGAGTTGGCCGGCAAACTGGAACAGATCAGCGACGCGCGCGACGAAGCTTTGAAGGCAAGCGCCGATCTGAAACGGCAACTCGAAAACACCGACCAGCGGCTGCTGGACATTTCCAGCGCCATTCGGCAGCAGATTACTCTGGAGTTCGCCAAGAAAGCGGTGCGAGCCGAGGAAGCTGTCGAGCATACTTCCGCGCGCCTGGTCAGCTAGAGCGCGTTCGCGGTTGTGAATTTCCCGTTGCCAGGCGTGTGTCTGTTCGTGCGCGCACCTCCTCCCTGCAAGTCCACGCGCTACTTCCGCATCGACTGAAAGATGGCGAAGGTCGCGCCCTGGGGATCCGCCAGAATCCCGAACCGGCCAACGTTCTCCATGGTCATGGGCTCCATATGGAACTTCGCCCCCAACTGTTTTGCCTTGGCCGCGGTGGCGTCACAGTTTGATGCGAAGAAATAGGGCAGCCAGTGCGCGGGCGTACCGGGCTGGCGATGCTGGATCGGCTGAATTCCTCCGATGAATTCCTCGCCATTCTGAATGTGAACGTAGCCTGACGGCGGATCGTCGTCGGTATCATCGCTGATCTTCCAGCCAAACATGTCGGTATAGAATTTGCGGGCACGCTCGGGATCAGGTGTGCTCAAGTCCGCCCAGCAGAGTGTGCCGTCCACTCCGGCGATGCCGATACCGTTGCTCTTCATGGGTTGCCAGACACAGAATGTTGCGCCGGTAGGGTCGGCGATGACGGCCATGCGGCCGGCGTCCATCACATCAAATGCGGGAGCAAAAACCTTGCCGCCGGCCTTGGCGGCGCGGGCTGCGGCTGCGTCGGCGTTGTCCACGGTGATGTAGAGCATCCAGTGGGGCGGAACGCCTTTCTGTTCCGGGCGCAGGGTGCATCCGGCAGCGGCATCGCGGCCCTCGAGACGAAAGATGGTGTACACCTCGGTCGGCCCCATGGGCATATCATTGATTTGCCAGCCAAACAGCCCACTGTAGAACTTCTTGGCGGCGGGTTGGTCAGTGGTTGCGAGTTCGATCCAACAGAAAGAGCCTGGCTGGTGCTTGTCGATGGCGGGCATGAGAGAAAGTATAAGGCATGCGGTCAAAACCAATTTTGCGAAGAAGGCAAGCGAAGGAACCGCAGAAGTTGATCAACCAATATCCACGCAATCGCGGGAAGAAGTAACCAGGCCGTAAGAACCTCCAGCACCATTTTCCAGAGCATTGATCCCCCTCGGACGAAGCAGCGAGAGCAATGGTGCCGAAAAGTCGGGCCAGAAGACTTGGTTCGTAGAACCGGCAACCCTTGAAAGGATCGCCCAGCACGGGGTGCATCTTACAACTGGATGCGGCGTCAGGCAAGGAAAAAATCTGGAATCGACCCTGCCGAATGCGGCGGACGAAGGGCGCCGGCCTCACGCGAGTCTAGGCGGCGAGCAACTTCAATAAACGATCGACGCCGTCATGGAAATGGTCCGGCGGCGTGATCAGGCTCAAAACCAGGTAGCCGTCGCGAGGGAAGTCGTAGAAGTGTCCAGGATGGACGAGGACACTCGCCTTTCGCAGCAGAGCGATGGCAAGGTCTTCGTCGGATTGCGTGACGGGAACGCGGAGGATGGCATACCATCCGCCTTCGACCGCCAGGCGCTCACAGGCTTTTTGCCGGGCGAGTTGGCGATCAAGTTCGGCTAGATTTCCCCGGACGCGATCGAGCAGTTGCGGTTGGATGCTGTGACGCTGATCAATCAATGTGGACGCGGCCAGTTGCACGGGGGCATTCAGCGAGAGATAAGTGTCGGCGATAATCTCGAGGCGCGATAACCCGGGTTGCAGTTGATCGGCGGGGCCGCTGGCGGCGATCCAGGCCAGTTTCATTTGCGGCAGGGCGGAGATTTTTGAAATGCCGCTGAGGGTGAAGGTCAGGGCCTCGGTGTTGGTCGCGAAGGAAGTTGGCAAGCCGCCGTCGTGCGCGTAGTCGAGAAAAACTTCGTCAACCATGATGGCGAGCCTATGCTCGCGGCAGAAAAGGTTCAGCGCCACGCGCTCGTCTTTGCTCACATACGATCCGGTGGGGTTGTTGGGATGCACCAACACAATGGCGCGGGTTCGCGGGGTGAAGGCTTTTTCGAGTGACGGGATATCGATTTGCCAGCCGTGATCGTAAAGCAACGGGTAGGGCACGAGTTTGACATCCTGTAAATCTGCAAGAAATTCGAACAGCGGGTAGCTCGGTTTCGGAACCAGAACTTCATCTCCAGGATTGCAGAGCAGCCGAAAAACGAAGGAGTATCCCTCGCTGGTGCTGGTGGTCAGCACGAGCGATTCAGGATTGACCTTGCCGCGGTGCCGGTAGTATTCGGCCACCGCCTGGCGCGCGCTGAGCAGGCCTTTGGGCTGGGGATCGTAATCGAGTGCGCCCTGGTTGCTGAAGGCACGGAGGATGGCTTGCCGGTCGTAGTCGAATCCGGCACGGGTTGGATTGGAAATCGTCAGGTCGAGCACTTCCCTGCCGGCAGCGCACAACTCCCGTTGCGCCTGGGTGAAGCGGTTGGGCGTGAGCTTCCAATCGGTGCGCTGGGAAAACATGTGGGACAATGATACCGGAGAGGCTTTTCGCGGGGCGAGGCCGGCCCGGCGAGGCCCGAGGGATATAATATGACGCCTGCGACCATGGAAACCTCTACGCAATATGAACTCAAGCTGGCCCAGCGCATGTCGCGCCTGGGCACGGAAACCGCCTTTGAAGTGCTCAACAAGGCGCGTGCGCTGGAACGTCAGGGCAAGGACATCGTCCACCTGGAAATCGGCGAGCCTGACTTCGATACTCCGAAGAATGTGGTCGATGCCGGCATCGATGCTCTGCGCAAAGGCTGGACCCACTACGGACCATCCGCCGGGTTGCCGGAATTGCGGCAAGCCATCGCCGAAGATGTTTCGCGCTCACGCGGAGTGAAAGTCACGAGCGACGAAGTGGTCGTTGTCCCGGGTGGCAAGCCAATTATTTTCTTCACGCTCCTGGCATTGACTGAGGCCGGAGATGAGGTCATTTATCCCAACCCCGGCTTCCCCATCTACGAGTCGATGATTAACTATGCCGGGGCCAAGGCAGTGCCCATCCGGTTGTATGAGGAGCGGGATTTCGGTCTGGACGTCAAAGAGTTGAAGGCGCTGATCACTGACCGCACTCGCCTGATCATCCTGAATTCGCCCCAGAATCCTACCGGCGGTGTGTTAAGCAAGCAGGACATTCAGGGCATTGCGGAGGCCATTGGCGATCGCAACATCATGGTGCTTTCGGACGAGATTTACAGCCGGCTGATTTTCGATGGCGAGCACTACTCGATCATGACGGTGCCGGGATTCAAGGACCGTACGATCCTGCTGGATGGATTCTCCAAGACCTGGGCCATGACCGGTTGGCGCATGGGATACGGCGTAATGCGGGCCGACCTGGCCGCGCACATCACCCGGCTGATGACCAATTCGAATTCCTGCACCGCAAGCTTTACCCAGATTGCGGGAGTGGAGGCGATTAAGGGAGACCAGTCGTCGGTCGACAAGATGCGGACGGAATTTCAGCGGCGGCGGGATGCGTTTGTGGCCGGCCTGAACCAGATCAAAGGCTTTTCATGCCGCCTCCCGAAAGGCGCGTTTTACGTCTTCCCCAATGTGACGAAGACGGGATGGAAGTCGAAAAGGCTGGCGGATGCGCTGCTGGAGCAGGCCGGGGTGGCCTGCCTCTCGGGAACCGCGTTCGGGGATTTTGGCGAAGGCTATCTGCGCTTCAGCGTGGCTAATTCGTTGGAGAATTTGAATAAGGCCCTGGACCGGGTAGATCAGTGGACGAAGAAGAATCTGTGAACTGCTTTTCACAGCCGATATCGCAGAGAACGCCAAGGAACGCCTTCCACGGATCTACACAGACCACTTCAATAACGGGGCGGCTTTCCCTAACAAAGAAAACTTATGAGCAAGAAATTTCGAGTTTTTGCCACGTGTGATATCGGGGATTCGATCGAACTGCTACGCAAGCGCGGCTATGAAGTCGAGGTTTATCCCAAGCCTGAAGCGCCGCCCAAGAGCCTGATCATTGAAAAAGTGAAATCGGGAATCGATGGGCTGATCACTACGCTGCGCGATCCCATCGACGCCGAAGTCTTTGAGGCAGGCAAAGGCACCCTGAAGGTAGTGGCGCAGATAGCCGTGGGCTTTGACAACATCAACCGCGCCGACGCCAATCGCTGCAAGATTCCGTTCACGCACACCGCTGACGTACTAACCGAGGCCACGGCAGAATTCGCCTTCTTCATGATGGGCGCGCTCGCCCGGCGAATGTGGACGGCGGAGCATCTCACCCGCGAAAACAAATGGGGTTATTGGCATCCCTATCTTCCCTTCCTCGGAGACGAGGTCACCGGCAAGTCGGTGGCGGTGATTGGCACGGGGCGCATCGGACTAGCGCTGATCAAGAAGTGCGCCGGGTTCGACATGAACATTCTGTGCTATGACCCGGCCTATCAGAACCATGACTACATAAAGGGAATTCAGGAGGTCATGGATTTGCGACAGGCGCGGGGCATTCAGAAAGAGAAAACCTGGATCAAGTATGTGTCGCTCGATGAGGGGTTGCGTACGGCAGATTTTGTGAGCGTGCACGTACCGCTGCTGCGCGAGGGCGAAAGCCCTACGCCCACTCATCACCTGTTCAACGAAAAGACACTGCGAATGATGAAACCGACGGCGTACCTGGTGAACACTTCGCGAGGCCCGGTGGTGGACGAGGCGGCCGTGGCCAAAGCGCTGCGGGAAAACTGGATTGCGGGGGCGGCGCTGGATGTGTACGAAAAAGAGCCGCTGCCAGCCGATTCGCCGTTGCGCGATCCGGCCATTGAAGACCGCTGCCGGCTGCTGCCGCACTTTGCCAGCGCAGCACGAATTACGCGGCTCTCGACTGATCCGAATAAAGGCATGGCCGGACGGACGGCGCAGGGGCTCATTGATGTGCTTGAGGGGAATTACGGCGGAGACATTACCAAGATGCCTTACGTCGTGAATAAGGAAGCATTCGGGAAGTAGTCCTATTCCGAGACGGTGTGTTCTTCGCTGCTCTGTGCGCGTAGGACGCGATCCACAAAATAGGGCGCGCGGCGGGTGGGTTCGTGGTAGTGGCGAACTTGCATCTCACCCAGCAGTCCAACCGCCAGCATATTCAGTCCTGCCAGCAAAAGAACGGCGGCAAAAATCATGAGCGGCCCGTGCTCGGCCATGGTATCGGAGTGATTGAAAACCTTGTCAAGCATCAGCCAAAGGGCAACTCCGCCTCCGGAAAAAATGCTCAACATCCCCAGGCTTCCGAAGAAATGCAGCGGCCGCGACAAGTAGCGCAAGAGAAAGCGAATGGTGATGAGATCGAAAAACACTCGAAACGTACGCGAGATGCCATAGTGTGAAACTCCGCGTTCCCGCATCACGTTGCGGATGGGAACTTCACAAATAGACGCTCCGTACGCCGAAGCCAGCGCGGGAATAAACCGGTGCAGTTCCCCGTAAAGCGGCACCTGCTCCAGAATAGTGCGGCGGTAGGCTTTAAAAGTCGTGCCAAAGTCGTGGATGTCAACCCCGCTCAGTTTCGCCATCAGCCAGTTGGCGCAGCGCGAGGGGATGCGGCGCATCCAGAGATTGTCGATGCGGACCTTCCGCCAGCCGCTGACGATGTCATAGCCCTCGGCAATCTTTTCAAGAAACATCGGGATATCGGCGGGATCGTGCTGTAGATCTCCGTCCATGGCAATGATGTACTCGCCACGAGTGTGGTCGAATCCGGCCGCCAGGGCGGAGGTCTGGCCAAAATTGCGCCGCAGGCGAACCACGGTCACCCGGCTATCAATGGCGGCAATCTCTCGCAACAGGTCGAACGTGCGGTCGCGGGAGCCGTCATCGACAAAGACCAGCTCGAAACTCTCGCCATTGACCTCCATAACCGCCTTCAGGCGGTCGTAAAGGTCGGTCACGTTCTCCTGCTCATCGTGCAGGGGAACTACGATGGAGTACTTGGGCATGGATGCCTCAATTATACCTGCAGGATACCCATTGTGAAGCATAACCCGCGTGGTTCGTTGCTCGGGGCAGAGGAGCTTTTTCGCATGTTTCGCAGAGCACTACCGCTCAGAAAAGGAGCAGAACGAAGAAACTTCCTTGATTCCGTAACTAGAACGCCAACACCGGAAAGCGTGGGTTTCGGGTATATTTCCCTGAGAAGTCTGCGCTTTGGCAAAGAAGCCGTGCCGGTAACCCCGCGGGGGAGGAGCCCGCCTCGATGGACAGCATTGTGATGATCATGTTCGGAAGCGTGCTCTGCACCGTGACCGCGCTGAATTTCATAGAACTGCGACGCATCCGAAAAAAGCTGGAAGCGAAGCAGTCATAACATTCACAAATCGTCGAGCAGCATTTCACGCCACTGGCCGGGCGATATCAGATGGCGCAACTGCGCGTGCCCGATTTGTGGCCGGTTGTCCCCACTTCTCAGATCGCCATAACAATCCGCCTGCTGGAATCGCCTATAATGCCGTTTCTCGCAAAAGCGATCATTTTCCCAATCAGGAGGAAACAGTTGAATAATCCTCGCTCGCCCCAACGCCGGCGTTTCATACAGACCAGCCTTTTGAGTGGCGTAACCGCCGCCGCGCTGCCCGCTCTGGCAGGCGCGCGCGAGATCGTGGCATCCTCCGCATCACCGGATCGGCCCAGTGCATTTGAGTTGGACGAAACTACGATCGCCGACCTGCAGGCGGGAATGGCGTCGGGCAAATTCACGGCGCGCTCCATCGCTCAGAAATATCTGGAGCGGATTGATGAAATCGATAAGCACGGCCCCGCGCTCGCCAGCGTGATCGAAGTGAATCCGGATGCGTTGGCCATCGCCGGCGGGCTCGACAAAGAGCGAGCACAAAAGCATGTGCGGGGACCGATGCACGGCGTGCCTGTGCTGATTAAAGACAACATCGACACAGCCGACAACATGCAGACGACGGCGGGGTCGCTGGCGTTGCTGGGGTCAAAGCCGGTGCGGGATTCGTTCGTCGCGCAGAGGCTACGCGAGGCGGGCGCAGTCATTCTGGGGAAGACGAACTTGAGCGAGTGGGCAAACATCCGCTCGTCCCATTCCAGCAGCGGGTGGAGCGGACGCGGTGGGCAGACCAAGAATCCCTATGCACTTGACCGTAATCCTTGCGGATCGAGTTCGGGGTCGGGAGCGGCGACGGCGGCGAATCTGTGCGCGGTTGCGGTGGGCACGGAAACAGATGGCTCGGTGGTATGTCCCGCGTCCGCCAATGGACTGGTCGGAATCAAGCCTACGCTCGGACTGGTGAGCCGCTCGGGAATCATTCCCATCGCCCACAGCCAGGACACTGCCGGCCCCATGACGCGGACGGTGCGCGATGCGGCCATTCTGCTGAGCGCAATGGCGGGAGTCGATCTGCGGGACAGCGCCACGGCCGCCAGCGCCGGGAAGGCTGCAACGGATTACACCAGCTTTCTCGATTCCAACGGGTTGAAGGGCGCACGCATCGGTGTGGCGCGCAAGTATTTTGGCTTTAGTGATCCTGTCGACGCCTTGATGAACGATTTGATCGATCGGATCAAGCGGGCAGGTGCGGAGGTTGTGGATCCCGCCGACCTGCCGTCGCATGGAAAATTCGGTGAGTCGGAGTTCATGGTGTTGTTGTACGAGTTGAAAGCGGACCTCGGCGCTTATCTGGCCGCGCGGCCGGGGGCGCCGGCTTCGTTGAAAGAAATCATTGATTTCAACGAGCGCAACAAGGGCAAAGAGATGCCGTATTTCGGGCAGGACATTTTCATCAAAGCAGAAGCCAAGGGCCCGCTCACCAGCAAGGAGTACACCGATGCACTGGAAAAGGACCAGCGCCTATCCCGCGCGGAAGGCATTGACGCGGTGATGGACCAGTACAAGCTCGATGCGATTATGGCCCCGACCGCAGGGCCGGCGTGGTTCACGGACTGGGTGAATGGAGACTGTTCAAGCGGGGGCAGCTCGAACGCCGCGGCGGTGGCGGGGTATCCGGACATCACCGTGCCGGCAGGATTCATATTCGGCTTACCGGTGGGTGTGTCGTTCTTCGGCCGGGCGTGGAGCGAAGGGACGCTATTGAAGATTGCCTATGGGTTCGAGCAGTTAACGAAGGCGAGGAAGGGGCCGGAGTTTCTGCCGAGTGTGGCGTTTTAGGTTCACCACCGCCGCATTAACGCGGAGCAGGCGGTGGAGTAACGTCGCTGCTTTCGGTGTTGACCAGAGGCCCATTTGGAGGCACATCGCTCTTAATCAGATCAGTCTTAATTTCAACCTTCTGATTGGCCAGCGGAGCGATCTGAGTTTCGAACGTCTGGTAGCCGGGAAGAGCGATCTTGATCTGATGTGTCCCCGGCGCCACCAACATCCCTCGACCGATGCCCTCGAATTCTCCGACATGTCCGACAAAAAGGCCGTCTAGAAACACCGCCGCGCGCGATGGGTTGACCGCGATCTTGACCGTGGCCGTCACCTGCGGAAGTGGTCCCGTAAGCGCCTTCTCCATGGCGACGTGAACCACTTCCTTTTCTCCGGGTTGGATCACGACTCGTTCTGTGAAGTCCTGGTAGCCATCCTGGCGCACGCTAATCATGTGTTCGCCCGGCAGCAGCAAGACCTTCTTCGATCCTTTGAGTTCCTTCAGATAACCGACGTACTGTCCGTCAATCCACACCCCGGAAGTCTTTTCGACATGCGATTTCCCCTGGAACTGAAGCTCTCCCATCACCGTATTGCCCGCAAATGTTGCGGGGCACAGAAACCAAATAGACAGCAATAGCGCCCACGGAAGTGGACCGAGCCTGGTGAGTTCTTTCTTCATGATGACCCTCCTCGCCAGTCAGAGTGTCAGCAGCACGCCTGCCAAACTTCGTAAGTTATTGAGTCGCGAAACAATTCCTGCTTGCGGACGGCGTCCCGAGTAGGAAGAATATTCGACTCAAGGTAAAAAGTTCGACCCGGCGGCCTATTCGTAGCGCAGGGCTTCAATGGGGTCGAGGTTGGCGGCGCGCATGGCGGGAAACATGCCGCTGGCGATGCCCACCAGAGCAAGAATCGCGGTAGCGACGAGAAGGGTCTTGGGCGCTACCAACAGCGTGATGTCTCCAGCCGAAGCGTGTTGGGCCAGCGCGCTGTATAAGGTCAAAGTTCCTACTGACAGGGAAATCGCATAGGACAGCAGAATTCCAAAAGCGCCGCCCACCGCGGTAATCACCAGCGCCTCCGCCAGGAACTGAAACAGGATGTCGCGTTTGCGGGCTCCCAGGGCTTTCTCGACTCCAATTTCGCGTGTGCGCTGGGTCACCGAAACCAGCATGATGTTCATCAGTCCGATCCCCCCGATGCCGAGTGTGATCGTGCCAATGAATCCCAGCAGAATCTTCAGTCCCATGCTGATAATCGCGAATTGTGCCAATTGCTTTTGAGCATCGAAGACGAAGATGGCACGCTCGTCAGTGGGCTTGAAGCCGTGCGCCAGGCCCAGCGATTCTCGGACGGTGCGGGTCAGCTTGTCATGGTCCACTCCTTCGGAGGAAAGCCAGATTCCTCCCAGGTAGTGATTGTCCTGCAACACATCCATGGAGCTGTAAGGGATGTAAATGACGCGGTTGTCGTCGTCGTCGCCCTCTTGCATGCGGGGCTGGAGCACGCCGACCACCTGGAAGCTGACGCCGTCCACCCGGATCGATTCACCCACCGCGGGTAAGCCGGAAAACAATTTGTCTTTGGCCTCGGAGCCGACCACCGCGAACAGGCCATGGCTTAGATTGTCCTGATCATTGAGGAAACGCCCATCGGCCACATGCAGGTTCCAAATGTCGAAGATGCTGGGGTCGATCCCCACGATCGGAAAGCTGAAGGTGCGGGTATCGAACTGCACTTTGCCCTGTTTGTCGGACTCGCGGGAAATTTGCCGGACCAATGGCACCACATTGCGCAACAGTTCGATGTCGTCGTTGGTGAAGCGAATTTCGACGCCGGCCTTGTTGCCGCCAGCCTGTTCGGAAGTGCGGTTGGGAAAGATGCCGACCGCGGTGGCGCCAAAGCTGTGAAAGATGTTCTCGATGGCGCGGCCAAAGCCTTCTCCGTAAGCCAGCAACAAGACCACGGTGGCGATTCCCCAGGCCATGCCCAGCATGGTAAGCACGGTCTTGCGGAGGTCGTGGCGCATCGCCTCGTAGGCTTGTTCCAGCAGATCGCGCTTCATCTATTCCTTCCTCAGAGCTTCGACAGGTTGCAGGAGAGCGGCTTTGCGGGCCGGGTAAAGGCCAGCCACAATTCCAGCCAGGGCCAATGATCCAATCGCTAGGGCGGCGGTAAGCGGGACGATCTTGGGCGTGTCCCAACCTGGAGGCGAGGGCAAAGTCGAGAGAGCAGCCATCAGCGCCGCCGCTCCACCCATGCCAATCCCGCCGCTGAGCAAAGTGAGGAAAGCTCCCTCCACAAAAAACTGGAACATGATGCTGCGGTTGGTGGCCCCCAGGGCTTTGCGCAGGCCAATTTCCCGTGTGCGATCGGCAACCGCCACCAGCATGATGTTAATAATCCCAATCGCACCCAAGGCCAGTGTGACCAGTCCCACGCTGCCCAGGAACACGTTCATGGCGTCGAAGATCTTGCCCACTTGATCGGATGTACGAACGGTGTCCCACTCGTCGAAGGAGTCGGCGTTGCGGTAGTCGAAGCCGTGGTTGCGTGCGACGATCTTGTGGACTTCAAGCTTGGCAACCTCATTCAGTTCGCGCACCTTGGGCTGATAGTTGAGAAAGGAAATCGCGTTGTCGATTTCCCCCACGTTCAGCGGCGGAAAATAGGTCTGGACGGTGTGGAACGGGACAAAGATCCGCAGGTTCATGGTGTTGTTGTCGCCATGTCCGATGCGTTTGGCGGTGCCAATCACCTGGAAGCGAAAGCCGCCAAGCAAAATGGTGTTGCCGACCGCGGGGCGCCCCGGAAAAAGATTCTTGCGGGCCTCGTCACCGAGCACCACAACCAGCCGCCTTTGGCTGTCATCGAGCTGATTGATCCAGCGTCCTTGATCCATGGGCATGAAGCGGACGCGGTTGAATTCCGCCGGCACGCCCATCAACCGCCCGCTGCTCTGATAAAAGTCGCTCACCGCACGAATGTCGTCACGCGCAATGATGGGAACCACCAGGCCAACGTCGGGACATTCATCGCGAACATCTTCATAGTCTTTATAAGTAAGGTAATACTGTCGGAGGCTCGTGAAGCTGCCGTTCATGGCAGGGGCGCGGCCCCCAAAGATGAACAAGACGTTCTCGCCGATCTGGTCGAATTGCTTGCGATTACCCGAACGGAAGCCTTCTCCCAACCCGACCAGCAATAGCAGTGACCCCACTCCCCATGCGATTCCGAACATGGTAAGGAAGGACCGGAGCTTGTGGGCCCACAAGGTACGGAGCGTCTGAGCGAAGATTTCAAGAAGCACCCACATGGCTCTAACTCTATGATACGTGAGGGGAACCGGTTAGGTTCCAGCCTTCGAAAAGGGAAACGGAAAGCACGCGTTGAAACCGGGTCTTCTGTTTTCGCGGCTCACAGTTCCGGGACGAGCCCGCTGTGAACCCCCCAAGCTCAAATCAAGCCTGCTGATTCAGAAATTGTCCCTACAACACATAGACGCGGATATGCCCGCAAAAGATAGTTGGTCTGGTTTCGGCAGTTGCAACAAATAGGAAAACATTTTCATCGTTCCCAAGAGCAGGGATTTGCCCTATAATCTGCGCCGGACGGCTGTTTCAAAGACCCTGGGGGATTCATGCATTGGCTCAAGCTGTTGATGGAAGGATGGTTGGTATTCGGAGTTGTGATCGTAGTAGCAGGTTCAGTCTGGACCACGCGGTTGAGCCGAGAAATGAGTCCTGAGATCAACAAGATTCCGGCGGCGCCTGAACGGCAGTTCGGAACTGCCTCTCTTTCCAAGCTTCATTCTGCCTAGCAGCGTTCGGGAACCCGAGTACATTCACAATCGGGACAACCGAAGATGACCTCGGTAACATTCCCGGCCCCCAAGGGGGGCCTAGAATCACAAGCGTGGACGCTCGTCCCATGTCGCGGGAAAAGTGTTGGTGGCTGATCTGCGCCCTGGTCTTCATTAATGCGGCGCTGACCGTGATCCTTCCGCGCGGTTACCTGCTCACCGCCCTCGGCAATATCACCCAGTGTCTCCTGCTGGCGGTCATGCTGGGCTGCATCGTTTTCAACAGCCGGGGGCCGGATCCTCGCGCCCGGCTTTTCTGGCGGCTGATGTCGCTCGGGTGCGCGCTCTGGCTGCTGGCACAACTGTTATGGACCTATTTTGAAGTGGTGTTGCGTCAGGAAGTCCCCAACCCTTTTATTGGGGACGTGATCCTCATCCTGCACATGGTGCCTTTCATGGGGGCGCTGGCGGTGCGGCCGCATGTGGAACGCGAGGAGCACGCCATTCAACTGGGGGCGATGGATTTTGCCCTGCTCGTGACCTGGTGGCTGTACCTCTATCTTTTCGTCGTGATCCCGTGGCAGTTTGTATGGCCCGACGGGGCCGCCTACGGTTACAGCTTCGATCTCGTGTTTTTCATGGAGCATTTCGTTTTCCTGGTTTTCGCCGGAGCCACTTGGTGGCGCAGCACGGGCGGATGGAGGGTGGTTTACAGGGCCTTGTTTGTCGCCGGATTGCTGTATGCGTTCAGCTCGGTTGCCTCCAGCCTCGCCATCGACTTCGGAAACTATTACACCGGAAGTGTGTATGACCCTCCGCTGATGCTGGCCATGGCCTGGTTCGCCCGCGCGGGACTGCTGGCGCGCTCCCAGATACTGCGTGCCGAAGCGGCGAAGGATGACCAGAGCAAGCGGGATCTCTGGATGTCAGGGCTGGCGCTGGTGACACTCCTGTCCTTGCCGGTGATGGCGGGATGGGCACTGTACTTCAGCCCGGCGCCCACGCCGGTGCGAAATTTCCGCGTGTTGATGACCCTGATCACCATGATGATCCTGGGCGCAATGGCCTGGATCAAGCAACATCGCCTGGACAAACAACTGGCCCGGGCCAACCGTGAGCTGCGTGAAGATTCGCTCACCGACGTGCTTACTGGGGCAAGAAATCGCCGTTTTCTGAACGCCACTATCGATGCCGACGTTCGCCATGCAGTGCGTTCCTATTCCTCCGCCGCTTCGTCGCTGGAGAAACGGAATCGGGATCTGGTCTTCTACGTCATTGACACAGACGATTTCAAACAGGTCAACGACCGTTATGGGCACGATGCGGGCGACAAGCTGCTGGTGGAGTTGTCGCGGCGCATCAGCTCCGCAATCCGTCACTCCGATGCGCTTATCCGCTGGGGCGGAGATGAATTTCTGGTCGCTTCGCGCTACACCAATCGCGGCGATTCAGCCACCCTGGCGAACCGTGTCTTGAATTTCGTGGGCCGCGAACCCTTCCAACTCGAAGGCGGTCTCAGCGTTTCCTGCACTTGCTCCATCGGCTGGGCGGTGTTCCCCTGGTTCGAACGTAAGCCTGAGGCGGTTCCCTATTCTGAAGTGTTGCGGCTGGCGGATTCGGCACTGTATCGGGCTAAGAAGGCAGGAAGAAACCAGGCGGTTGGCCTATTGCCCACCGGCGTAGAGCCCACATCGGCTGCATCTGAGAGTAGACTCAGCCGTCTGGCGGAGGAACTCTCGGCGCGAACCGTGACCACGCCGGGCCCGGCTTCGCAAATAGACTCGCCGAACCGTCAAGATCGAATCAGCGCCACCGTGGCGGCCCAGGAAATCTAAACCAGTCAAACTGCAGATTGGCCTCACCCGAGATCTCCTGGTGGCGAAAACAAATGCCGACTCTGCGATGCAGCGTATAATTCGCGCTGCATGGCTCTGGCTTCCGGAACCAAACTCGGCCCCTACGAGATTCAATCGCCCCTGGGCGCTGGCGGCATGGGTGAAGTCTACCGTGCCCATGACTCGCGCCTCGGCCGCGACGTGGCCATCAAGGTTCTCCCTCACCAACTACACGCCGACGCCGACCTGAAGGCCCGCTTCGAACGCGAGGCCCGGGTCATTTCATCTTTACAGCACGCGCATATTTGCACTCTTTTTGACGTTGGCCATCAGGACGGCATTGATTACCTGGTGATGGAGTACCTCGAGGGCGAGACACTCGCCGCCCGGCTGCAAAAAGGCCTACTGCCGCTGGATCAAGTCCTCGCCATTGCGATCCAGGTTGCCGATGCCCTGGAACGCGCTCATCGCCATGGAATTATTCATCGGGATTTGAAGCCGGGAAACATCATGCTCACCAAGTCCGGAGCCAAGCTCATGGACTTTGGCCTGGCCAAGGGAAAAGCGGAAGGCGCGATGTCCGGAAGAAGCGGCGTAGGCGTGTTGACCCCCTCGACGCCGACCATGAATGTGGCGGAGATGACTTCGCCGCTGACGCCACTTACCCAGAAGGGCCTGATCGTCGGCACTTTCCAGTACATGGCGCCCGAGGTGTTGCAGGGGGCCGAGGCAGACGCGCGCTCTGACATTTTCAGTTTCGGCTGCGCGCTTTATGAAATGGCTGCGGGCAAACGCCCCTTTGATGGCAAGTCGCAAGTAGGGCTGCTGGCCGCCATTCTGGAAAAGGATCCGGAACCGATCAGCCTGGTCCAGCCCATGACGCCGCCCGCGCTGGAAAAACTGATTCGCACCTGTCTGGCAAAAGATCCTGACCAGCGCTGGCAATCGGCACACGACTTGAAGCTGCAACTGGAAACGATTTCCGAAATGGGCAGCAAAGCCGGCGTGCCGGCGGTGGTGGCGGGGGCTCGCCGCGGACGCCGACGTCTGGGGATGGCCTTTGCGCTGGCGGGATGGGTACTGGCTATAGCCGGACTGGTTGCGGCAGGCTTCTATTCGCGCCGCCTCTCAGAAGAGCAGCAACCGGTGCGCGTGGAGATTGAGCTGCCCAACGGCGTGGATATGAATATGAACGCCTTCGGCGGCGCGGTCATCTCGCCGGATGGTAAAAAGTTGGCAATCCCCGGAGCGGTCCCCGTTGGTAGCGAGCTCTGGGTGCGGGATATGACCAGCGGCAAGGCGGCGGCGGTGCCCGGAACTCAGGGCGCCTCCTTCCCTTTCTGGTCACCCGACAGCAACATGATCGGCTTCTTCTCCAATGGCAAAATGCGCACGGTGCCGGCGGTCGGCGGCCCGGTGCAGATTATTTGCGACGCGCCGGCCGGCCGCGGAGGCGCGTGGAGCCAGACGGGAGTAATCGTATTCACTCCCAACATTGAAGAGCCTCTCTACAAAGTCGCGGAAAGCGGGGGCGTACCTGCGGCGGTGACCAAGTTGGGGGGCAAGGGCCACACCCATCGCAACCCGCTGTTTTTGCCCGACGGCAAGCACTTCCTTTTCACGCAGCGCCTGGTGGCCGGCACTGTGGGAGATCTTTATGCAGGCGCAATCGACGGGAGTGTGCCGAAGCTGGTGGTGCAGCAGGCTTCCAATGCGGCCTATGCCCAGGGGTATTTGCTCTACCTCCATGACCGGAATCTCATGGCCCAACGCTTCGACCCCAAATCGATGGCGGTTAGCAGCAACCCGGTGCCGGTAACCGAGGACGTGGAATATTGGGGCCCAAAAGACCTGGGGAATTTTTCGGTCTCGGTCGGGGGCAGTCTTATTTACCGGAAGGCGCAAACCAGTGAGTCGCGGTTCGCGTGGGTGAAGCTTCCAGGAAAAGAGAGTGAGGAATTCGGAGATACGATCAGCGGCATTACCAATCCAATCAGCGTCTCGGCGGACGCCAGGAAAGTTGCGTTTCCCAAACGGGAACCCAATGCGCCGGACACCGACCTCTGGCTCTTTGATTCGGAGCGAAACATCATGACCCGGCAAACCTTCAACACTCCCGGGTTCATTTACTCCGCGTTCTCACCGGACGGGGCAAAACTCGCCATTACGGCCAGCATCGGCACCAAGGGCAGCATGAAAATCAAGACTCTCGCCACGGCCGCCGAGCAGGTGATCGCCTCCGAGATTCAAGATATCGCCTACGTACACTCGTGGAGTCCGGATGGGAAATACCTGCTGGTAAGTATTCAGGATCCCAGGACGTTATTCGACATTTACGTTCAGCCGGTGGACGGCGGCAAACCCATCCCGCTGCTGACTCAGAGCTACGACGAGAGGGACGGGGTGGTTTCGCCGAATGGCAAGTGGATGGCCTACCTGTCGAATGAGTCCTCGCGGCTGGAGTTGTACGTAACCGATTTCCCCGGGGCACACTCCAAAATGCAGATTTCTTCCGAAGGAGCGTTTTGGCATGACTGGAGCCACGACGGAAAGAAGCTCTACTTCGCCAATGGCAAGAAATTGATGGCGGCAGAGATTCGTAATCCTGAAACCATGGAACTCGGCGGCACCGCCCTGGTCACTACGCTCGAGGCTCAACCATTGGGATTTGGCGGCGATGGCCGTCTTCTGGTGCTGCAGTCCGCCAACGGCCAGCAGGCGGAGCCGTTGCGCATGGTGCTGCATTTTCAGGAGTCGCTGGGAAAATAAGCCGGTAAATTCTGATCTATGCTTTCAAGCGTAGCAACAACGCCGTCGCCCTGCGAAACCACGGACGCTCGCGGCGGCGCTGGTAGGCAGGCATGGTCGGCCGCTTGTCCAGGATGCGCTGGGCCCACTGCCGGGCCTCGGCGTTGCGCCGTTGTGCAGCCAGGAAACACGCGTAGTTATAGTAAGTTTCCGATGCCGTAGAGATTTTTGTGACTTCGCGGAACAAGGCTTCAGCCTTCTCGGGTTGGCCGGTATTCGCGTAGGCGTGGGCCAGCAGGGCCGGAGCACGTTGAAAGTCGTAGGTGGAATCCTGCGAGACCACGCGCTCCAGGTCCGGGATGGCGGCGTCGAACTCGCCCATTTCTATTTTCGCAATCCCGCGGCGGTAGAACGGATCGGGCGAATCGGTCCGGGCCGAGATGGCAATATCGTAGCAGTGGCGGGCCCGCGCATAAGCCCCCTCCTCGAGATAGAGGTCGGCCAACTCTTCGTAATTGCCGGCGGAGGGATTGTCGCGAATCGCATATTCGAGTTCGCGAATGCGCCGGCGGCGGGGAAATACTTTGAACGACTGGCCCAGAAGGCCGGCGTCAGGGACGACTTCGGCGGCAATGTAGATCAATGCCCCGAGTCCCCCGAGGAAGATAATGATCCACAGCCAATAGCCGTCGGGACGCCGACGGATATAGTGCACAATCGCCACTGCCTGGAGAATCAACCCCCAGGGATAAAACAAAAAAATCAACGATCCCATGGTTTAACGGAATATAGCATGTAGGGGTTTGCTGCTGTCCGACAAGAGCTTTCCGACGGAGATCACAGAGTATCACCGGAAGGCCGGCTGTTACCCAGGCGAACGGTCGCTCAGCAGTCGATGCTAGAATCGACTGTGCTGACCCCTGCCATACGCCTACTGGCCGCCGATATTGACGGCACCCTGCTCAATCCCCAGTTCCAGATTTCAGAGGCTGACCTGGCGGCCTTGCGCCGGGCGCAAGCCGAGGGGGTGGAGATCGTTCTAGTCACAGGGCGCAGGCACATGTTTGCCCTCCCGATTGCTCAGCAACTGGGATTTGATCTTTGGGTCATCAGTTCGAACGGGGCGGTTACGCGGTCGCTTGCGGGCGAAACCTTCCACCGTGATCTGCTGCCTGCAAAAGCCTGCCGCAGTCTGTGCATCGAAATGGCCGAGTTTCGCGGAAATACCGTCCTGACGTTCGATTCCGAGGGCAAGGGCGCCATCGTGCTGGAGCATATGCGGGAGTTGAACGAAAGCATACAGCGCTGGCTGGAAAAGAATATGGAATACATCGATTTTGTCATTCCCCTGGAAGACTCGTTGACCCAGGATCCGGTGCAGGCCATGTTCTGTGGCCCCATCGCCCGCATGCGGCAGGTGCGGGCTGGTCTGGCGGCCAGTGCGGTTGAAGAACACTTTACCGTGCTGCGCACGGAATACCCCGGACGCGATCTCTCAATTGTGGATGTGCTCAATCGGGGATGCACCAAGGGCCATGCGTTGGAACGCTGGGCCAAATTCCGTGGCATCCCCCGCGAACAGGTCATGGCCATTGGTGACAACTATAACGACATTGAGATGCTTGCTTACGCCGGTACGGCATTTATCATGGGAAATGCCTCGGAAGAATTGCTTGTCAAGGGATGGAATTTGACCCGGTCGAACGCAGAGAATGGCGTTGCAGCGGCGATCGAGCAAGTTCTGGGTCCGGCGCGGGTGCAAGTTTAGGTTTCGAACAAAGCTATGAGCCAAAGCGGGCATACTCGAGGATCCAGGTGGACCATGCGCGTTATGACGCTGGTCATGTGCGTTCTCGCGGTCTCGCTTTGCGCCGTCGCAGCCGATGACGCCATCCTGCGCAACGGCTTTTCTATCCGCCATGAACGTCGTGAGGTCATCGGACCCGTCACCCGCCTGTTCCTGAATAGCGACGGCAGCGGATACGTGGACGTTCGCAGCGAAGAAATTGACCATTTTGAGCCGGATTTGACCCCGGCCAAGAGCACGACTGCGCTGCAATTGCCGGATGTCGTCGGCTCCGCCAGTCACCGCTATCACCTCGATCCCGACCTCGTGAACAGTGTGATTCGCGCTGAGAGTGGTTTCAACCCGAATGCCGTCTCCCGCAAAGGCGCCGTGGGCTTGATGCAATTGGAACCGCAAACCGCAGCTCACCTGGGGGTGACGGATTCTTTGGATCCCGGCGCCAACGTCGAGGGTGGCACGCGCTACCTGCGGGAACTGCTGGTGCGATACGACTTTGATTTGATCAAGGCGCTCGCCGCATACAACGCCGGCCCGCAGCGTGTGGAGCAGTACCACGGTGTACCTCCCTATTACGAAACCCAAGCGTATGTGGCAAGGGTTGTGCGCGACTTCAACCGCAAGAAACTGGCGGAACAAAAGGCAGCCATGGGAAAGAAAGCGAGTGCGCATAAGGCGCAACCCCCGCAGACAGCTACCGGGTCTTCACAGTCTCCGTCCACGACGCTCCGTTGACCCTTCTCTCCCCGTCAGTTACCTTCAACAGGTGCCGGGGCAGGGCCGTGGCGGGCGTCTAATCCATGAACAAACACCGCGCAATGATTTATGGAATAGTGCTGGCCGTGCTCGCCGGATTGGTCTACCTCCAGTTTCGACATTGGCGCACTTTCGATTGGGGAAAATTTGCCGAACATACCCGAGACGTGAGCTGGCGGCACGTCTTGCACGGTGTCCTGTTCACTTATTTCGCTTATTTGCTGCGCGCCTACCGCTGGAAGATCTTTCTTCGCCCGGTACGTAAGGACGCCTCAACCATAGCGCTGATTTCGCCCACAGCGGTCGGCTTTACCGGATTGGCGCTGCTCGGCCGCCCGGGAGAACTGATTCGGCCTTATCTGATCGCGCGCCGCCTGAATCTCACTCTCTCTTCGCAATTGGCAGTGTGGATGGTGGAGCGGATTTTCGATCTGGGGGCGTTCACTGTGCTTATGGTCGCGGCGATATTCCTTCCCACCAAGCTGCGGGCGTTCGCCGCTGCCCGCCCCGTCTATGACCACTGGCTGCACGTTTCGGGATATTTTCTGTCGGCACTGGTCGCTGGCCTGGTTGGCGTCACCCTGCTGATCAGCTACCGTGGGCCGAGGGTTGCGGATTGGGTTGAGATTCGCTTTGGGCATCTGGCCAAAAACCTCGGACACCGCATTGCCTTGCGCATCCGCGAGTTTGCCAGCGGGCTGAACACCATTCACAGCGTCTTCGCCCTGCTGCAAGTCGCGGCAGTTTCAGTGCTGATGTGGTGGATGATCGCAGTCAGTTACAAAGAAGTTACTCACGCCTACGGCGCCCCGATGCAGTTCATGAGCGTGACCAAAGTATTGTTGCTGATGGGCTCGAGCATGGTGGGTTCGATGCTGCAACTGCCGGGCGTAGGCGGCGGTGCGCAACTTGCGACCATCGAAGCTCTGAACAAAGTCTTCGCCGTGCCGCGGGAGTTGGCCGTGAGTTGCGGCATTTTGCTCTGGCTGGTGAGCTTTGTAGCCATCGTGCCGGTGGGACTGGCCCTGGCGCATCATGAGCGGCTGTCTCTGCGGAAAATCGCCGCGGAAAGTGAAAAGGCGGAATTGGCGGACGCTGATCGCGACTCGAATTCTACAGACGCAAAGTCCTGAATCGCGGAACTCATGGGCAGTGGAATCACAATGCGCTGGCGTCATGTTCCACCCTGTTACAATCACTAGTTCACCTATTAGCCCCATGAAGTGTCCTTTCTGCGGATTTGCGAATGACAAAGTGGTGGATTCGCGCGAGAGCAAAGAGGCGGATTCCATCCGCCGCCGCCGCGAGTGCCTGAAGTGCGAGAAGCGCTTCACCACCTACGAACGCATCGATGAAATTCCCTACATGGTGGTCAAAAAGGACGGGCGGCGGGAGAAATTCGACCGCCAGAAGGTCTTGAACGGCCTGCTGCGGGCTTGCGAGAAGCGGCCGGTGCCCATCAGCAAGCTGGAGCAGATCGTGAACGAAGCCGAGAGTTTTGTGATTGAATCGGCGGAGCGTGAACGCAAGACCAGCGAACTGGGCGAGTTGATCATGAGCCGCCTGCGCCGTTACGACAAGGTGGCCTATGTGCGCTTCGCTTCCGTTTATCTCGATTTCAAGGACGTGCAGGAATTCATGACCGAACTGAAAGACCTGCTCAAAACCAAAGACGCCGCAGAAGTTCGCGGAAAACCTGTGGTCAAGAATTGATGTGTAATCGAGCAAGGCCGCGATTCTGCCGATAGATAGACAGCCTATGGCGCACAAAATCACGCTGATACCCGGCGATGGCATTGGCCCCGAAGTGACCCGGGCAACCGTCCGCATACTCGAAGCCACGGGCCTGAACTTCGAGTGGGAAACCTTCGCCGCCGGCGCGGAGGCCTTTGAGAAATATCACGAATACATTCCCAAGGAGTTGAGCCAGTCGATCGAGCGCACGCGAGTTGGCCTGAAGGGTCCGGTTACCACCCCGGTTGGCGGCGGCTTTGCCAGCATTAACGTTACTTTGCGCAAGCAGTTTGAGCTGTATGCCAACTTCCGCCCCATCCGCAATCTGCCGCACATCCCGACGCGCTACCCGGACGTGGATCTCATCATCGTGCGCGAGAATACCGAGAGTCTTTACTCCGGCCTGGAACATGAAGTCGTGCCCGGCGTCGTGGAGAGTCTAAAGATCATCACCGAGAAAGCTTCCACGCGGATCGCAAAATTCGCCTTCGAGTACGCCCGCAAGAATCAGCGCAAAAAAATTCATGCCATCCACAAAGCTAACATCATGAAGCTTTCGGACGGCCTCTTCCTGCGCTGCTGCCGAAACATCGCCAAAGGGTTCCCGGAAATCACCTACGCCGAGCACATTGTTGACAACACCTGCATGCAGTTGGTGATGAACCCGTATCAGTACGACGTGCTGGTGATGGAAAATCTGTACGGCGACATCATTTCCGACCTGTGCGCGGCATTCATCGGCGGACTAGGCCTGGTTCCGAGCGCGAACATTGGCGACCATTGTTCGATTTTCGAAGCCGTACACGGCTCCGCGCCCGACATCGCCGGGAAAAACATCGCCAACCCCACCGCACTCATTCGCTGTTCCCTTCTGATGCTGCGGCATCTGGGCGAGTTCGAGGCGGCGACGAAAATCCGCAACGCTCTCGAAAAGGTGTATCGCGACCGCGACAAACTGACCCGGGACGTCGGCGGCAAAGCAGGCACCTCGGAGTTCGCCGACTCCATTATCGAAGCCATGGCGACCGAAGTTGGAGTTCACACCGCGGTAGAATCCTCGCGACTTTCGAGCTGAGATCATGAACCCATTGCCCTTCTCAAGCCGGATCGGTCGAACCACCATGTTGTCTCTGGCGATGGTGGCTGCTCTTGCTCAGGGTTGCTTCGCGCAGAACTTCAAGGTCACCCTCCTCGGCACTGGCGCCCCGCGCCCGGTTCTTTCTCGCTTCGGACCCAGCATTCTGGTGGAAGCCGGGAAGACCAAACTGCTATTCGATTGCGGTCGAGGCGCCACTCAGCGCCTGTATCAACTCAAGATTCCTTTCAATGAAATCAACGGCCTTTTCCTCACCCACTTGCATTCCGATCACACCGTCGGGATCCCCGACCTGTGGCTGACCGGATGGGTCATGGGCCGCGACACCCATCTTCTCGTCTGGGGGCCGAAGGGCACGAAGGCGATGATGAAGCATTTGCAGGAGGCATACGCCTTCGATATCCACATCAGGCGTGACGTGGATACCAAACTGCCCGGCGCGGGCGCGATGGTGGTCGCCAGGGACATTGAACAGGGCGTCGTCTATGACAGTGATGGAGTAAAAGTCACCGCGTTTCTGGTGGATCACGGCGAAATCAAGCCAGCCTTCGGCTACCGCATCGACTATGGCGGGCATTCCGTCACCCTGTCAGGGGACACGCGCCCGTCGGAAAACCTGGTCCGCTTTGCTCAGGGAACAGACGTCCTGATCCACGAAGTGATTGATGTGCCTGCCTATGGAAACCTGTCAAAAAGCGACACCTCAGAGCAGACCAGGAAAATTGTCGGACATCATACGACTGCCGAGCAGGCAGGAACGATCTTCACCCGGGTAAAGGCCAGGCTCGCCGTCTATTCTCACATTGTGCCGCCCGACGTTCCCGACGTCATCCCCCACACTCGAAAAACCTATTCGGGGCCACTGGAAGTCGGCGAGGACCTGATGAGCATAGAGATCGGGGACAAGATCATAGTGCATCGGCCGGCGCCATAACTTCTTGTCTTCGTGAAGTTCTGCGTTGACGAGTCTTGCACGATTGAGTAACATCCTCTGTTCTTTACGTTCTTATATATTTGTTAAGGATTTCCGGGGGATGACGCACTCAACACGGCGGACAGGTGTGGTTCTCTTTCAGCTGGGCGGGCCCGACTCGCTGGAAGCCATCGAGCCATTCCTTTTTAATCTGTTTTGCGACCCCGATATTATTGACTTCCCTTTTGCCCGCATCGGGCGCAAACCCCTCGCCAAATTGATTTCGAGCACCCGTGCGCGCAAGGTCCAACACCATTACGCGGTGATCGGGGGGGCTTCGCCCATCCGGCGGTTCACCGAGCAGCAGGCCCTGGCCTTGCAGCGGCGGTTGAATCATTCAGGAGTTGACGCCCGCTGCTTTGTGGCTATGCGCTATTGGCATCCCTTTACAGCCGAGGCAATTGAACATCTGCGCGCCGCGCAGTGCGATGAAGTTGTCCTCCTGCCGCTATATCCGCAATATTCCAGCACTACCACCGGCAGCAGCCTTAACGAGTGGCGGCGCTTGTTTCAGGATGAACTCCCGGCTTACTGTATTGATCCGTTCTATCGTCACCATCTCTACCTGGACGGGCTGGCTGAGAAGATCGAGGAGACGCTTGCGCGTTTTCCCGATCCCCGCCGGGCGGAGTTAGTATTCAGCGCCCATAGCTTACCGGTGTCAGTAATCGAAAAAGGCGACCCCTATCAGCGGCAGATTGAAGAAACCGTGGAACTAATGATGCGGCACGGAGGCTGGAACAACCCGCACCGGATCTGCTACCAAAGCAAAGTCGGCGCCAGCAGATGGTTGCAGCCGTCATTACACAAAACCCTGCGGGTTCTCGCCGCAGAAGGCTCGCGCGAAGTTTGCATTGTTCCAATTTCGTTTGTCTCCGACCACGTGGAAACGCTGGGCGAAATTGATCATGAGGCCCGTCACGAGGCGACGGCTCTTGGCATCACACAATTTGAGATGACGCCGGGACTGAACGATTCTCCAGCGTTTATTTCCGCGCTCGCAGATTTAGTGGTATCTGCGGTTGGTGTAAATTTGAATCGGCGGGAACTGGTCGCCGCTGATTGAGGCTGGCCAGGCCGCCGCGTAGAGTGCGGGGCGCTGTGAATCGCGTTTTGTGAAAGGTAAGAGGGATGGCTGACGAGTCCGCCAAAGGCATTCTGGGGCGTCTCCCGCCGTTGCCGCGGGCGGCGCTGAACAATTCGGTGATCGGTATGGAGCAGGCCTATCGGCAACGCAAAGGTCTGCCTCTGCTCTCGGACGCAGACATCGAGGCGCTCAAGGCAGGTCAGCCGATGGCGTGGGAAGTCGGCGGGGCGGCGCCGGGCGCATCAGCGCCGGTTGCGCCGGCGGCGGCTGCCCCCGCAGCGCCGGCGGCAACGCCCGCGGTTGCGGCTCCAGCTGCCGCATCGGCCAACATCAGCGCGGAAGTCGCGGGCTGGGTGGCTAAGGGGAACAAGTGGAGCAAATCAACCATTGCCGCGGAGCAAGCGCGCCGCCAACGTAAAGGCCTGCCTGCGCTCAATGATTCCGAAATTGCTGCCTTGTTAGGAGAGCCGGCGCCTGCGCCTCCGAGTGCCGCCGCTCCCATCGCCGCAGCCACGGCGGCAGCTCCACGAGCCTCGGCTCCGGCCATGGCCGCATCAGCCGCAGCTTCGGTGGCACGCAGCGGAGCATCCACACGTTATGTAGGCACGCCGGCTGTGGGAACTTCAAAGGCGGCGGCCGCCGGAGGATTGGCAGCCATCGGCCCGGAAGACAACGAGATCAATCGCGCCCGGCGGCGGTTGGTGTGGGCGACGGTTGCGGCATTTCTAACCGCTTGGCTGCTGGCTTTCTTCCGATTCTTTCTGCCGCGCACTTTGTTCGAGCCTGCCACCACTTTCAAGATCGGATACCCTTCCGACTTTGGTTTGGGCGTAGATACCAAGTTTCAGCAGAAGTACCGCATCTGGGTGGACCGCACGCCCGACCGTTTGTTTGTCATCTATGCCCGCTGCACCCATCTCGGCTGTACTCCCGACTGGAAGCCCAGCGAGAACAAGTTCAAGTGTCCCTGCCACGGTAGCGGATACGACAGCGAAGGCATTAACTTCGAAGGCCCGGCGCCCCGTCCAATGGATCGGGCGCGCATCGAGGTTGCCGCCGACGGTCAGATTCTGGTGGATGTGGCCAAGCTTTTTCAGTGGCCCAAGGGCCAACCCAGCCAATTCAACGATCCCGGCGCTTATTTACCGGGGTGATCACATTACAGGCGGCGTGGCAGCAGATTTGTAGAGGAACCTAAATGGCTGAAGAAAAAGGAAACGGCAAAAACGGGAACCGGGTGGGCCTGCTGGAGCGGGTGAAAGCCGGCGTGAAAGACGACGTTCAGTCGCTTAAGACAGATGTGCCGGCAAAGGCGAAAGAACAGATTGAAGGCCTGAAAGACCCGACCAAGACCCAGGTTTACACTTCGATCTTCCGTCACAAACACGATGACACGCCGCGCAATCGCGCATTGGGCGTGTTGTCGAACGTCTTCCTCCATCTGCATCCCGCCAAGATCAATCGTGACGCGGTGCGTTACAGCTACACCTGGGGCATGGGAGGGATCACGTTTTACCTCTTCATTGTCTTGACCTTCACCGGCGTGCTGCTGATGTTCTACTACCATCCCAGCAAGGTGCAGGCATTCCGTGACGTGCTTTACCTCGAGCACGACGTCCCCTTCGGCAAATTGTTGCGCAACATGCACCGCTGGGCCGCCCACTTGATGGTGATCGCAGTCTGGCTGCACATGTTCCGGGTGTTCCTGACCGGCTCCTACAAGAAACCGCGGGAGTTCAACTGGAACATCGGCGTGCTGCTGCTGGTATTCACACTTCTTCTTTCTTTCACCGGCTACCTGTTGCCGGACGATCAGTTGGGATTCTGGGCAGTCACCGTTGGAACCAACATGGCGCGGGCGACCCCGTTCCTCGGCCACGAAGGACCCTTCGGCCGTCAACTGGGCATGACTCCCTACAATGACGTGCGCTTTGGCTTGCTGGGCGGTTCGATCGTGGATGCGAACGCTCTGCTGCGGTCCTATATATGGCATTGCATCGGCATACCCATTGTGGCTTCGGTGTTGATGATTGTTCACTTCTGGCGGGTCCGAAAAGATGGCGGCATCTCCGGACCGGCGCCGGTAATGCTCACTGAAGAAGCGGACAAACCGCGGCGGCAAGTGTAGTTACAACGCCGCCGTCCCGATACTGCGTAAAAGCGGTGGAGAGAGATTATGGATTGGCAACAACTTTGGCAGATCGCGTCTGCGCCTGACAATGTGCCCATTGTCGGCATGATTCCCTTGCTGATGTTCTATTGCTATCTGGCGTGGAAGCAGGCCAAGGCCAATGACGCGCTGATTGCCGAACTGGAAACTGATCCGGCGCTGGCCAAGACCCACCACCGCAAGGCGTGGCCCTTCCGGCCGGGCTGGCAGAAAGAGGTCCACGTCTGGCCCTTCCTGCTGCGGATTGAGTTTCTGGCTGCAATTATCGTCACCATCGTCCTGATGGTCTGGTCGATCACGCTGTATGCCCCATTGGAGGAGCCTTCCAATCCGAATCTGACCATGAATCCGGCGAAAGCTCCCTGGTACTTCCTGGGCTTGCAGGAGATGCTGGTTTATTTCGATCCCTGGATCGCCGGGGTGGTAATGCCTACGCTGATCATCGTTGGATTAATGATCATTCCGTACATTGATACCAACCCGCTGGGCAGCGGCTATTACACCATCAAGCAGCGTAAGTTTGCCATCGGCACGTTCTTATTCGGTTTCATCATCTTGTGGGTGTCCATGATCCTGATCGGCACCTTTATTCGCGGCCCCGGCTGGCAGTGGTTTTGGCCGGGACAAACCTGGGACCACAATCGCCTGATCTACGAAGTGAATCGCGACTTGCCGGATATTTTTGGAATTGCCTCGAACCTGGGCAAGGCAATCTTCGGCGCGCTTGTCGTCGGCGGTTATTACCTGGTTGGCGGGTTCGTGCTCCACGCCCTGTTTCGGCGCTACAACCCCAAAGACTACAAGCGGATGAGCCTGTTGCAATATTCGCTCATGGGGTTCTTTTTGCTGACTATGGTGGCCCTGCCCGCAAAAATGGCGTTGCGGCTGTTGTGGCACATCAAGTACGTGTGGATCACGCCGTGGTTCAACATATGAAATCGCCGTTCGTCCACTCTTGTTGGCGTTTGGCGGTGAACGTTGCCGGCGGCTGGCGACCAATGACCAACGACGGTCAGGGAGAATGCTTTGCCTGAAAAACCGATTCCGGAGCAAGATCCGGTAGTCACAAAATCGTACGCGCTGCACTACGTGGTCGCCATGGTGATTCTCATGGCCACCCTCTTCTGGGCGCTATGGGACGAGGGTTATGGGCAGCGGCCCTGGAAGGCCTTCCAGCACACCTGGCAAACCCGCTATACCGCGGTTCTGGACAAGACGATCTCGAAGTCAGAGGCGTCGCAGGCCGCGGTCGAAAGCAGCCCTGACTATCAGGCGCTCAAACGGGTTTACGATCAGGCTGAGGAGGAGACCAAGGCCCCGGCGGCGAAAATCAAGGAAGAATTGGCAGACGCGAACGGGAAGTTGCTGGCCGTGCGCTCGGTCTTTACTGACCGGCGCGCTTATGTCAACGCCATCAATTACGACATTGAGACTTCAACCAGCGCCTCGTCCAGGAAAAGCCTAAAGCAAAAGCTGACAGAATACGAAAGGGAACCGGCGACGGTTGAATTCCCCGACCACAGCCGGAAGCAATATACCTTTCCCCAGCTCGAAGAGGCGTTCAACGAGGCCAATGCCGAAAAGACCAAGCTCAGCCTCGCGCTGGGAGAGGTACTGAAACCCGTGACCGCGGCCAATACCAAGATGTTGGCTTATGTTAACGACCACATGGTCAGCCTCACCCCCACCCAGATTGACGGATTGAAGAGGAAGACGGAATCTTGGGACCCGCATATCGTCCAAATCAACGTCGCCGACGCCAACATCGTGGACCGCTGCCAGTCCTGCCACATGGGAATCCTCGAACCCCTGAAACTGACCGCGGCATCGATGACGGCAAAAGGCGAAAAGCAACCCGACGAATATGCCCGCGCTTTTACCAGCCACCCTGAACCCGAATTACTGGGGCTTCACGATCCGGAGAAATTCGGCTGTTCGCCATGCCACCAGGGCAACGGGCGGGCCACCACCAGCGCGGAAAAAGCTCACGGCAACTATGAGCACTGGCTGTGGCCGCTGTTCCCCATGCAGAACGTGCAGGCGGGATGCCAGAATTGCCATGCCGCCGATATGGTGCTGGCCAGCGGAGGCACGGAATGGAAAGTTATCGACGAAGGCAAAGACCTTTTCCGGCAAAAGGGATGCATGGGTTGTCACCGCTACGAGGGTTACGACCGAGAACCGGAAGAGCTGAACGCCATTGCGCAGCAGATCAAACTTTCCGAGCAGAAGAAGATCGACAACCGGAAGACTGCGGCTGATCTGATGAAGCAGGCCGATGCCGCCGAGAGCAACGAGGAAGCCAACCTCCTCAACGATCAAGCCACCGCCCTCAAGGTGGGCAACAGCAAGATCGATGGCCACCTTCAGCAACTCGATTTCCAGTCCCACAGTCTGATGCAGGACGAGAAGAAAGTAGGGCCGAACCTGAAGGACATCCGGCTCAAGCTGAACAAGGACTGGGTTCCGGTGTGGCTGAAGAAACCCACGGATTTTCGCCCCACCACCAAGATGCCGAACTTCCGCCTGACCGATCATCAAATTCAGGCGATATCGGCGTACTTGTGGCAGTCGGCGCTTACCGATACGTTACCCGCTCAGAAGCCGGGAAACGTCGAACACGGCAAGCAGCTGTTCCAGACGCGCGGTTGCCTGGCCTGCCACTCCATTGGCGAAGGCAGCCAGATGATGGGTGGGACTTTTGCCGCAAACCTCACCCGCGAAGGCGAAAAGGCCAACTACGACTACCTGGTACGCTGGATTCACAATGCGCGCCAGCGCACGCGCCCTTACTGCCCTTACGAGAAGAAAGACATCGGGCCTGAGGATTACGCGAAGAAGGGTCTGCCTTACCAGTTTGACCTGCAGCATAGCCAATGCCCCAATGACGGCCATGAACTGCAAGTGCAGAACATGACCGTAATGCCCAGCCTGCGCCTCAGTGTGGAAGACGCCCAGGACATTGCCAGTTTCCTGATGACGCAAAAGCGGAAAGAACCTTCCGCTTACGCCAGCGCATCTTTCATGGACGATCCCAAACTGAAAGACGAAGGCAAGAAGTGGATTCGCCAGTATGGTTGCGCCGGCTGCCACGAGATTTCAGGATTGGAAGACGAAGGCCGCATCGGAACCGAACTGACATATGAAGGCAGCAAGCCCATCGAGCGCCTGGACTTTGCTCTCTTCACTGTTCCGGCTCAGCGCGGGACCGTGGAACCCATTACCGATGCCGAAGACCTGGCACGCTTGCCCGAGGGGCCGGCCAAGGGTCCCTGGTACAACCTCAAGGGATTCTTTGAACATAAATTGGCAGAGCCGAATGTGTACGACAAGGGAAAGATCAAGTCGGAGACAGAAGTTCTGCGGATGCCCAACCTCCATCTGAACAAAGATCAGATTCAGGCGCTGACCACGTTCCTGTTGGGGAGCGAGGAAACTTCCCTTCCCGAGAGCTACCAGTACAAGCCGGGGGATGCCCGGCACGACATTCAAGAGGGCTGGTGGATCGTTAAGAAGTACAACTGCATGGGATGCCATCAATTTATTCCTGGACAGAAAACCGTTCTGATGGACCTGCCCCAGTACCGGGAAAATCCTGAACAGCTGCCCCCCAAGCTCTTGACCGAAGGCGCGCGCGTCGATCCGGAATGGATGCGGCGGTTCCTGTCGAACCCTTCGTTGAGCGAGACGGACACGAATCGCAACGGCGTTCGGCCATACTTGCAAGTCAGGATGCCGACGTTCTCTTTCTCGGATAATGAACTGCGCAAACTGGTGCGTTTTTTCCAGGCGCTTTCGCAGCAGCCGATGCCCTACATTCCGGAACGGGTACCGACGCTCACCGCCAAAGAAACTGACATGGCGCGCAGCCTGTTTTCAAGTACGGCGGCGCCTTGCCTGAAGTGCCATGCTACCGGCGATCCGCAGCACGACAAGATCGCGACCGCGCCGAATTTCCTCCTGGCCAAGGAGCGCTTAAAGCCGGATTGGGCGGAGCGTTGGGTGCTGGATCCGCAGGCCATCAGCCCTGGAACCTCGATGCCATCGGGATTGTTCCGAAAAGAAAACAATCAGTGGGTGTTTGCCGGCCCGACGCCGCCTTCGTTCCAAGGCTACGAGAAGGACCACTCCAAGTTGCTGGTACAGTACATTTTCCAGCTCACGCCGGAAGAGCAGCGGCGGGTGGCCGCTTCTATGGGGAGATCGCATGCCTTGAACCAGCCGCCGGCGATTCGGAAGCAGACCACCGCAGCCACCGGGGGTTCGCGATAGAATATTGGGTTCCGGGTTTCGCTGTCTCGGCAGCTATCGAGTGGGCGCCCACGCCTCTCGGGATGAGGATTTGAATTTCAGACTTACAAACGCTTTCAATAGACGAAAGGACGACATCATGAATAAGAAGACATGGATCGCTTTAATGGGCCTGCTTTGCCTGGGCTTCGTAGTCCTGGTCGGTTGCAGTAAGAAGGAAGAAGCCCAACCTGCGGCTGCACCGGAAGCCGCGGCGCCGGCAGCCACACCAATCGATCCCGCCACAGCCGCCAGCGTGAGCGGCACAGTGAAACTGGAGGGCGCGGCCCCTAAGGCTGCCAAGATTGACATGAGCCAGGATGCGGCGTGCAAGGGCGTGAACACGGCCGAGACCATCGTTGACGACGGCGGTAATCTGGCCAACGTTTTCGTTTACGTCAAGGATGGCTTGGGCACCCGCACCTTTGATGTTCCCACGACGGCTGTGACCATCAATCAGCAAGGATGCAAGTATCACCCCCACGTGCTGGGTGTAATGGCCGGTCAGAACATCGAAATCAAGAATGATGATCCGACCACGCACAACATTCATCCCACCCCCGCTGACAACCGCGAGTGGAACGAATCGCAGCCTCCGAACGCCCCGCCCATCGAGAAGAGCTTTGCGCGCGAAGAAATCATGCTGCCGGTGAAGTGCAACCAGCACCCCTGGATGCGCATGTATGTCAACGTAGTGAAGAGCCCGTTCTATGCGGTGACTGGCCCGGATGGGAAGTACGAAATCAAGGGACTGCCGCCGGGCACCTATACGCTGGGCTTTGTGCAGGAAAAACTGGGTGAGCAAACTCAACAAGTCACACTGGCCGCGAAAGACAGCAAAACAGTGGACGCGAGCTTTAAGCAGTAGTTGGTCACAGTCGTAGCGCCGCGTCGCGGCGGCTTTCGGTGCGGGCGTCTCTGGCCCGCACCGTCGAGTTGCGAGACGCCCTCGCGGACCTTGGCCGCTACAACTGACCATTTGCAATAAGGAGCCGTCTCTGCAATCCCTGCCAATTCCCTATAATCGCGCCCACCACCGCTTTGCAGTCTTAACGGCGGGCGTGACTTTCTGTCTGCTGATTGCCGGCGCTTTGGTTACCAGCAACGACGCCGGGCTTTCGGTGCCCGACTGGCCGACTTCCTTCGGATCGATTTACAAGATTCCGCACATGGTTGGCGGGGTTCGCTTCGAGCACACCCACCGCATGATTGCCGAACTGGTGGGCCTGCTTACCATCGTTTTGGCGGTCTGGACGTGGCGCGTAGAGAAGCGGCGCTGGATGAAGGCCCTCGCAGTGGGCGCTCTCGGAACCGTGATCGCCCAGGGCGTGCTGGGCGGATTGACGGTGCTTTTTTACCTGCCGCCGGCAATCTCATCGGCACACGCGGCGCTGGCCCAGACGTTCTTTTGTATCGCGGTTTCGATTGCGGTCTTCACCGGACGCCGCTGGGTGGAAGAAGTTCCCGAGGTAGAGTCGGATTCGCGGCGGCCAAGCCTGATCACGCTGACTTTATTATCGATTTTCGTGCTCTACGTGCAACTGATCCTGGGGGCCATGTTTCGCCATCACGGAATGGGCTGGTGGCCGCACGTGGTGAATGCGCCGGTTGTGGCGCTGGTGCTCACATGGACAGCAGTGCGCGCACTGGCCGTGTACTCGAAGATTGAAGCTGTGCGACGGCCGGCAATCGCACTGCTCGGACTGTTAATCACGCAACTCTGCCTGGGGTTTGCGGCATTCCTTACGCGAGTGGCGTGGGGCCGCGACGCGGTGCAACCGGAATTACCCATGGTAGTATCGACAGTGGCACACGTCGCAGTCGGTGCGCTGCTGCTCGCCACCGCCGTGGTGTTGGCGATTCAAGTCTGGCGCCACGTGCCCGTCTCGTTTGCCGAGCGCGTGACCGGCAGCGAACGCCGGACGGTCGCTGCATAGCTTTGTCGGGAAGCGCGCGAGTTCCCCTCGTGCGGACAAGCTTCCCGCATTCGACCCCGCCCCACAGGGGCGCCTGACCTCGCGGAGTTTTTCCTGCTACTGCGGGTGATATGCAATTTTCTTACGGTAGAATATTCTGTGGCTTCTACGACCCCTACAGTCTCCAGTGAGTTGGCCCGTCCGGCCACCAGTCCAGCCGCTATCTCCGTTCAAGGTTTAGTTCACCGCTACGAAAAGCGGACTGCGCTGGATGGCATTTCTTTCGACGTGCAGCCGGCAGAACTGTTCGGACTGCTCGGTCCCAACGGTAGTGGCAAGACCACGCTGTTCCGAATCCTTTCTACGTTGATGGTTCCTACTGGAGGCCGGGCAACGATCCTGGGGTACGATGTCGGCCGCGATGCGAATGCCGTGCGCCGACACATTGGCGTGGTCTTCCAGGCCCAGAGTATTGATGTGAAGTTGACGGCGGCGGAGAACCTCTGGCACCAGGGACATCTTTACGGCCTGAGGGGTGCGACGCTCAAGGCACGCATTCGGGAGATACTCGAACGCGTGGGATTGGCGGACCGCGCCCATGAAAAGGCCGAGACGTTTTCCGGCGGCATGCAGCGGCGTTTGGAGCTGGCCAAGGGTCTGCTCCACCACCCCAGTATCCTGCTGCTGGACGAACCCACGACCGGGCTCGATCCCGGCGCCCGGCGGGATCTTTGGCAATACCTGGCGATCTTGCGCGACCGGGAAAAGATCACCGTCCTGGTGACCACTCACCTGATGGAAGAGGCGGAACGCTGCAACCGGCTGGCGATTCTGAACGAAGGCAAGGTGGTTGCCCTGGGCACTCCGGTCGAATTGAAGCAGGAAATTGGCGGCGATGTGATTTTGCTGGATGCCCGCGATCCAGCCTCCCTGGCGCAGCGTGTTCAACAGCGATTTCATCTTGAAGCGCAGGTCCTTCAAAACAAGGTCCGGCTGGAACGGGAACAGGGTCATCGCTTCATCACCGAGGTGGTCGAGGCGTTCCCCGGCGAAATCGACGCGGTCTCGGTAAGCAAACCAACGCTCGAGGACGTTTTCATTCACCGCACCGGACACAAGTTCTGGACGGAAGGAGAGGAAGGAATAGAGCAGTAGGAATTTCTTCGCGCACTTTGCGAAAAGAACGGGGGAGATAAAAACTGATGACGCTGATGCTTTCAATTGTGCTCGGAATCGTTCCACTGCTGGGAGTGGCATGGACGGTCATAAACGGAACGGTGACGACGGTTGACGGTCTGTTCCTGAGCCTGATTTTGCTCAGCCTGTCCGGCATTCTTTTCTTGAACGTTTATCTCGAGCTCCGCGGAAAGCTGGCGAAAAGCGCAGCCCCTCGGCCTCAGGAGCGCAAATAAGATGGCGACGCAATCGGCAACCTTGCCTGCTCCGGCCGCCACGGGCATCACTTTGCCGGCTTTCACACTATGGTGGCGGGAGATTGTACGCTTTTACCGGCAGCGCAGCCGCGTGGTGGGAGTGATCGCATCCCCTCTGCTTTTTTGGGTGGTCATCGGCTCCGGTTTCGGTACATCGTTTCGCTCCGGCAGTGCAGCCGGGCAACAGCACTATCTGGATTATTTCTACCCTGGAGCGCTGATCATGATCGTTCTGTTCACCTCGATTTTCACCATGATGTCCGTGATTGAAGATCGCAAGGAGGGGTTCTTGCTCTCCGTGATGGCAGCGCCGGTGCCGCGCTCGGCGATTGTGCTCGGCAAGGTGCTCGGGGGAACGACTCTGTCGGCAATCCAAGGGCTGATCTTTCTGGCCTTTGCACCATTGGTGGGAGTGCGAATGGGCGTCAGCAGTTTCCTCCTGGTAACGTTGGTCGTGTTCCTGGTTTCGTTTGCCCTGACTGCCCTGGGATTCGTCATCGCTTGGCGCATGGATTCTACTCAGGCGTTTCATGCCATCATCAACTTGTTCTTGATTCCCTTGTGGCTGCTCTCGGGGGCGATGTTTCCAGTGTCAGGCGCGTCTGGCTGGCTGGCCTTGGTCATGCGGGCGAACCCTCTGACCTATGGGGTTGAAGGGTTGCGCGGCCTGCTCTATCCCGCCAGCCCCACCCTGACTTCTCTGCCCGTCTCGTTCGCGGCGCTGGGGTTGTTCGCGTCGGTCATGTTTGGACTGTCGTTCTTCATGGTCAACCGCCGCACTACCAGGCCCGCCGCATGATGCAAGTCGCAGCCGAATACGCCATCTTTCCCAAGATCGATGCGGTGCTGAACGGCACCAGCGCGGTTTTGCTCGTGGTGGGGCGCGGCTACATCAAGCGCGGCCGTATGGCGGCACACCGGGCTGTAATGCTCACAGCACTGGCCTCCTCGACTCTATTTCTGGCCAGCTACCTGTATTACCACTGGCACGTGGGTTCGGTGCATTTCCGGGGGCAGGGGTTTTGGCGCCCGGTTTACTTCAGCATTCTGATTTCACACACGCTGCTGGCCATTACCATTGTGCCTATGGTGATCATCACGCTGAGCCGGGCGCTGCGTCAGCGCTTCGACCGCCACCGGGCCATCGCGCGCTGGACGTTTCCAATGTGGTTGTATGTGTCGGTGACTGGGGTCGTAGTTTACTTCATGCTGTATCAGATATTTGTGTAGCAACCGTTTACCACAGAGGCAGAGAAACTCATTTTTCTCTGCATCTCTGTGTCTCTGTGGTGAGATTTGTTCTCATGTCTGTCGTCAGATTGAAAATCGACGTTTCCGGAACCGTAGGCGACGAGGCCTGGCGCGGGATTCAGCAGTTTGACCAGATCGAGAGCGCCCAGTTCGGCCCGAAGTTTGGGTCGAGCGGGCCCTGCCAGCATCCAGCCAACGCGCCTCATGTCAAAGGAGAATGGATCGGAGCCGAAATCCGGCTACAGACACCGCTTTTGGCGCAGTATGCAGTCTCGCACTACCTGGAACAAGACCGCGTGCTGGACGCGGATGTGGTGGAGTAGGACCGTCTCTCTGCTATATTTCAGTGGCTCTCATGTCAGCTTCTCCCAACTCCGAGATTCAACCCCCGGCGATTAATACTGCTCCCGCCGCCAAGTCCCGCCCCCGCATGTCCACCCGCAACCGGCTGCTCTTCTTCGCCACCGGCTGGCTGATCGTGCTCATGCCATTTCTCTTCTGGTGGAACACCTGGTTTGGGCGCACGCTTTCCGACAAGCAACTTGCCGAGTACTTGCAGGATGAAAAGCATCCTCGCCACATTCAACATGCCCTGGTACAGATGGGCGAGCGCATGACCCGCGGCGATGCCGGCGTAAAGCAGTGGTATCCCGAGGCGGTGCGGCTGGCGAACTATCCCGTGGAAGAGGTCCGCAACACTGATGCCTGGGTGATGGGGCAGGACACCTCCGGCGCCGGATTTCATGAAGCGTTGTTGAAGATGCTGGGCGACCGGTCCCTGACCGTGCGCGGGAACGCGGCACTGTCGCTGGTGCGCTTTGGCGACCCAAGCGGACGGCCGCAGATTGTTGAGCTGCTGCAACCGGCGGTGGTCGTGGCGTCTCAAGCGGGAAAGGTGCTCGACACCAGCGCGGCGGGTACTGCCATCCATCAAGGCGGCCTGGTAGCCAAAATACAAGGCGATGGCCAAACGATTGAAGTGCGCTCTCCTTTTAGCGGGCGCGTGCGCGAGATGCGAGTCCGGGTGGGAGAGACCGTTGAAGCGGATGCTCAAATTGCCACCATCGATCCGGGAACGGAGCAAGTCTGGGAGGCGCTACGCGGACTATACCTGGTGGGGCAGCCGGAGGACATTGCCGCCGTCCTGCCTTATGAACGAGAGTTGCCGGATATTCCAGATCATGTGAGGCAACAGGCAGTCGAGACAGAGAAGGCGATACGCGCGCGGGAGAAGTAGTCTGGAACAGGTTGTGAGCTGACGGCTGAAGGCCAATCGCTAAATCGGCATGACGCCGACTTCAAGCTCTACCTCGGCGGTATCCACCATCGCAATGGCATCCCAGGGACAACCATCAAGGAAGCAGCCATCCGGCCCCTTGCTGACGCACTTCTTGCAGCCGATGCACAGGATCGGATCCACCTGGATGCGCCCGAAGGGTGGATGGTCTTCGTCGGGGACCCAGAACATGCAGTCTTCAATGGGGCAATATTCCACGCAGGCGGGCGAGCCGGCGCATCCGGTACAGCACTCGGTAATGACCGCCAACTCCTTTGGTTTCTTTTTGCGAACAGTATCAATCCCCTTCGACCGGGGTTCGAATTTAAGCTCGTCGGGAACCATCCCAACAGCCTTGGTGTCGGCAGCCATGGCGGTGATTATAGCATTTGAGGAACCTCAGCTCCCCTCTCCAGTTAGCAGCGGGGTGTCGATTCGGAAGTAGGCTGAAGGCTGAAGCCGACGGCGATGTTCACTCATCACATTCTCCACCGCCACAGTTCTGCTATAGTGGCGCTTTCAACCCGAAGACGAGCAGAAGGAGCAGCCCTTATGGCAGGCAAAAGCGTTAACAAAGTCATTCTGATTGGGAATCTGGGCAAGGATCCCGAAGTGAAATATACGCCGCAAGGCACGCCGGTAGCGAAATTGGCGCTGGCCACCAACGAGCGCTACAAAGACAAGAACGGCGAATGGCAAGACCGCACCGAATGGCACAACGTAGTGCTGTGGCAGCGGCTGGCCGAGATTGCCGGAGAATATCTCAAGAAGGGCGGCAAGGTGTACATCGAAGGCCGCCTGCAAACCCGCTCCTGGGACGACAAGCAAACCAATCAGAAAAAATACATGACCGAAGTAGTGGCGAGCGATCTGGTCCTGCTCGGCGGACGCGGCGAAGGCGCCGGGGATTCAGCGCGGGGCGCGGCCGCAGGCGGCAACAATTTCGATCAGCGGCCGCCGGAAGCCGAGCCAGTGTCGGCGAATTCATCGCCCATCAGCGATGAAGACATTCCGTTCTAGGCGGTGATCCAAGTACACATAATCGCCGGGGTGGGTTCTTTGGCCCTGGACAGTCGTCATAAACTGTCATAACATGACGGTATGGCCATGACCTCATTGAACATCTCTCTTCCCGAAGCCCTTAAGCAGTACGTTGAAGGGCAAGTTGCATCGGGCGACTGGGGCACGCCCAGCGAATATGTCCGCGAACTCATTCGCAAGGACAAGGAACGCAGATTCCATAATCTCGAACAAGATCTGAGGGCGGCAACGAAAGGCCCCAAACTGGAGGTTCCAGTTGCCCAGATTCGCAGGAAGGGATTGGTCGCCGCTTTGCGTGATCGGACGCGTCGCGAGTGAAGGCCCCACGGATTCGCCTATTGATCATTCGCGTCATCCACGGGGCTCGTGATTTGGAGAGTTTGTTGTGACCCGTTACTAACGGCACACCCGCCAGACCGCCCACAGTCTCTTCTTACCTTCCCTGGGGCATAATCACAACATCCTATGGCATGGGAAACGTGGAAGACGTCGAGCCCGGCGCGCCGGCTGCTGTGGATCGCGTGCAGCCTACCGGTAATTGCATTTTTCGCGCTCGCCGCCTGGGCGCTCGATCTCACCGTCCCTTACTTGCCGCTGGCCATTGCCGGCGGTTTGGTTTTCTACCTGCGCAACTGGCCTGCGATCCAGGAATTAATCGCGTGGATCGTCGCTTCCCAAGGTTTCGCACTGATTGTCCGCTTCCCGCACGACCATAATTGGATCAACACCGCCGCGGGTGTGTTGTCGCTGTTCGGCCTGGGCGCTTTCCTGATGTTCAGCCTGCGCTGGCTGTGGTCCACCGGAGTGGAGCGGCGAAAAACCTACGCGATGCTTGCGCCGGGAGTGGCTATTGTCCTGTTTGTCCTCTCCGCGCAGCGGGCTTTGAGCCTGGCCAACGTGCTTTATCCGAAGACTTTCGATCTCTACTTATATGTGTTCGATGGATCGCTCGGCTTTCAACCGAGCTTCCTGGCAGGTAGAGCGATGGCAACATCGTCACTCTTGCGGATGGCTTGCCTGTTGACCTATATTTCTCTGCCCTTCGTGATGGCGCTCGTCTACGCGCTACGTCTGCCGAAGGGTACGGAACGGCCGTCGTGGGACATCATCACGTTGTTCCTACTGGCCGGACTCGGTGGCTGGGCGCTGTACAACATTGTGCCTGCAACCGGACCGGTGTACGTGTTTACAGATAGCTTCCCCTGGCGGTCGCTGCCCTATCGATCGCTGCCCCGGCTGTTCCTGGAATTGGTCCCAGTGAATTCAGATATTCCCCGCAATGCGATTCCGTCGCTTCACATGGCCTGGGTGATGCTGCTTTATTGGAATACCAAAGGGCTGTCGCGCGGCTTGCGGATTTTTGTAGCTGCTTATGCCGTTATGACCGCAGTCTCGACCCTCGGAACCGGCGAGCATTATTTTGTTGATCTGGTGGCCGGCGTGCCATTCGCGCTGGCGGTGCAAGCCATAGTCTCGCCCGACGGCAAAGCCAGAGTCTCCCGTCGAGCCCTGACGGCTGGAACAGGATTCGCCCTGACGATGGCATGGCTCCTGCTGGTCCGCTTCGGCGCCCACGGGATGCTAGTTTCGCCGATTCTACCCTGGAGCCTGGTGGCCACAAGCACAGTGGCTGTCTGGAGGATCAAGCGCTGGTTCGATGCACCCGGCAGGGCATCGGTAGAGCCGCTTCCGCAGGCCAATGCGCTGGCCGCTGGGCGTTGAATCCCGAAAGTCCACTTTTAAAACCCCTGCCCATTCGACTACCCTAAACCGGAGGGCCTGCCATGTCCGATCTTGCCAGCAAGAATTGTGTTCCCTGCCGTGGAGGCATGCCGCCGCTCAAAGGCGAGCAACTTCACGCTCTCAGTCATCAGCTTCCCAATTGGAATGTGGTGAACGAGCATCACATCACACGCGCCTTCGACTTTCCGGATTTTAAACAGGCGCTTGATTTCGTGAACCGGGTAGGGGAGGTGGCCGAGGAGCAGGGCCATCATCCAGACATTCTGCTGAAGTGGGGCAAGGCTGAAATCACCCTTTGGACCCACAAGATCGACGGCCTGACAGAGAGCGACTTCATCATGGCGTCGAAGATTGATACGTTGTACCCAGGGTAGGGTGTTGCCAAGTTGCGGCTCTACGCGTGGACATCGCGTTGCCCCCAGGGCCGCTGCGCCCATGCCCAGAGCAACGCCGGAATCACCATCACCATGCCGGTTCCAACTGCAACGGATTTTGGCGAAAATCCCCAATCGAGGAATACTCCACACAGATAAGCGCCGATGGCGATGGTGAGCATGCTCAAGCCCAAATCGGCGGCAAAGACGCGTCCGCGAAAGCGGTCATCGGTATTGAGTTGCAGCAGCGTCGTCGAGAAAACCCAAGTCGTGGAACCCCCGCAGTGCGCCAACACCACCCAGAAACACGCTACCCAAACCGTACTGGAAACTCCCAGCGCAGCGTATCCGACTCCGACAACCAGATAGCCGAACAGAACTCCCAGGCGCAGCCGTTCCTGCGAATGGCCGGCCCAGCGCGCCGAAACCAGCGGACCCACCAGAGCGCCGAGCCCGCGCGCCCCGAGCAGCAGGCTCATGCCCAGCATGCCTCCGCGCTGCGCATCCATGCCGCCCCAATGTACTGGAAAGTAGCGCTGGCCCATCACCGTGAACAGCACCCAACTGGGGCCGATCATCAACTCTCCCGCCTTGCCGAACACCGTGGCCAACAAGCGGCGGTTGCCGCGTACATAGCGCACACCTTCGAAAATCGGGGAGTGGTCCCACAGGTCGCGGGCACGCAACGGTGCGGCGGATTCAGCATGCGGCTCATTGAAGTGCATCCCCCGAATCAGAGCCGCCGATGCCAGAAACGACAACGCATTCAGAATGAAGACCGCATTGCGCCCCAGGAACGCCGCTACGATTCCTCCGATCGACGCTCCCACCAACAGATTCACCGACCAGGTGGCAGACGAGAGCGTGTTGGCGAGGATGACATCTTCTCGTTCAGTGATGTTGGGAATGACTGAACTGCGTGCCGGCTCAAAAAAGGCGGCCATAAGAGTCTCGACAAAAAGCAGGGGATAGACCAGCCAGACCATCGACCGGGAGCGCACGAACAGCATCAGGAAAACGATCAGCATACGCGCCAGGTCGGCGCCGATCATGACATGCTTGCGCCTTATCCGATCGTTGACCACACCCGCGACCGGTCCGATGAAAGTCTGAGGCAGCACTTGCAGCACCAGGGCCAGTGCCACCGAACTGGCCTTGCCCGTCAATTGCAGCAGCAAGCTGTAGATTGCAAGGGTGTAAAACCAGTCGCCAATCTCGCTGACAATTTGCGCCGACCACAGGCGGCGAAAATTGCGGTTCTGGCGTACCAGCCGCAGGTAGGCGGGCATCGAAATGGTCGTGAGCCGACGTTCCGGTTGTGACTGCATGGCGAATGGCTAATGTAACTGCCGCAACCCTGATCCGGCAACGCGGGCATTTCTCCGCTTCTCGCTTCCAGCGCAAAAGCCGGCTAAGTGCCAACGGCCAGGAGCTTCTATAATCACTTCATGCTCGATGAACTCACTTTCCGCAATTGTGCCGACGCGGCCCTCGGTTCGCTGAAACAAAGCCTGATCACCGCCGAAGAATCCGCCGACGTCGAGGTCGAAGATCATGCCGGCGCTCTGCAAGTCTCGTTCGAGGATGGCACCCGGTTCGTTATTTCTCCCAATGCGCCAGTGCGGCAGATATGGATTTCGGCGCTGGCTACCAGCTTCAAGCTGGATTGGTCCGATGAGCGCAAGGACTTCGTGCTCCAGAAAACCGGTGAAGGTCTCAAGCTCTTGACCACCCGTTTGATCAACCAGCAATTAGGGGAAGAAGCGGTACATCTGACCTAGGCCCCCGCGATCGCTCCTATTTCCAGAATAGAACCGCTAAGCTTTGGTGACCACGGCGCTGGGCGGGGGAAATGCTGTAACATAGCTTCAGCGGTTCCGCAGTGGTTCGCGCCAGCCCCTGACCGGAGATCGAAAGCAGTGGTTTCGGACGGTACATCCTAATGGTGGAACCAATGTTTGTCCGCTGCGAAGACTGCAACTACGAGAATTTGGCGCAGCACAGTTTCTGCGGGATGTGCGGAGCGAAGCTTCCGTCTCCCCTGCGCGCAGCACCACTGGCCGCCGAAGCAGTTCCAACGCCAAGTCAGCCGCCTTCGCATCCGCAACCCCCACCGATCCAGCCACGCATCATTAACGGGCCTTCCCTTCTCGGACTGGGGAGTGAGCCTACGGAGCGGGAGCGGATCAGCTATCTTCTGGAAGACGATCCCGGCAGCGGGACCTTGCGTCGATGGGCGGCAGTGGTAGTTTTGTTGGCGATAACCGGAGTCGCTGGTTGGCACTGGCGGACGGCAATCCGCGCGTGGGTTACGCCACCTTCCCATAACGCTGCCTTGGATACCAACTCGGCGCCGCAAACAACGCCTGCTCCGGAAAACGCTCCAGCCACTGCTTCTGCCAACCCACAGCCAGTAGCCCCCGCTCCGGCAGCGGAAGGCGCTGCGACAAGTTCTCCCCCGTCATCGGCGGCTCCGCCCCCGGAGCAGAGTTCGTCGTCTCCTCCAACCATGACCGATGCTGTGTCCAGGGCTCCTGAGACGAAGGAAGAGAAGCCACCGGATGCGGCGGCAAACCCTGCGACCACGCCGCCGCCGGCGCAGTCGGTCGCCGCCGAACCCGCTGCGCCTAAGCCGGTCGAACCCAAGGCCGCTAAGCCCGAGCCAGCCCCGCCCAGGACTGAGCGCAAAGCTCCGGCAATGGACGCGTCCGCGGAAGCTTTGGAAAGCCAGGGCGAGAACTATCTTTACGGCCGTGGCGTGGAGGCGGATTGCGGGCGAGCTGGCAAGAGCCTGCTGGCAGCCGCAGCCCATTCCAGCATCAAAGCGCAGAGTGTACTGGGTACGATGTATGCCACCGGGCATTGCGTGACCCGTGATGTGCCCGCCGCGTATCGCTGGTTCGCCAAAGCACTGCATCAGGACCCCGGAAATGTGCGGCTACAACGGGACTTGGAAGTGTTGTGGCAGCAGATGACGCCGGAGGAGCGGGAAATCGCCACCAAGGCCGAGTAGCGATTTTGGACTTTCTGATTGCAACAGACTGGCTAAGTTCGGGCTCCTATGGGAAACTTGCCCCATGCCTAAACGCAACCTTCGTATTGTGAAGCGGGTAAGGAACGTTCCGGTGCTCGGCATCTGCGAGCAGTGCAATACACAGTTCTCCGGCGATCCCAACCGGGGAAATGCACAGTCGGCCATCCAGGGGCAGTTCAATCTGCACAGGTGCGGAAAGAAAGCCGCCGAGCCCGACAGCGGCTCGAATTGAAACCTCAGATCTGGCCGCCAAACTAAACTTCATCCTGCTCTTTCAACTTTGAAATAACGCTAAAGTCTTCAAGCGTAGTGGTGTCGCCCTTCACTTCCCCGCTGGTTGCTAGTTCTCGCAGCAACCGCCGCATGATCTTCCCGCTCCGGGTCTTGGGCAGCATGTCGCTGAAGCGGATGTCGTCGGGGCGGGCGAGCGCGCCAATTTCCTTGGTCACCCAGCGCCGCAGCTCTTCTTTCAGCTCGGGAGTCGGCTGGCGGCCGTGTTCGAGCGTTACGAATGCCGAGATGGCCTGCCCCTTCAGGTCATCAGGTCTGCCCACAACCGCAGCTTCGGCCACAGCTTCGTGCGCCACCAGCGCCGATTCCACTTCCATCGTGCTCAGGCGGTGGCCGGAGACGTTGATGACGTCATCCACCCTGCCCATGATCCAAAAATAACCGTCTTTGTCTCTGCGCGCGCCGTCTCCGGTGAAGTAATACGGAGGAATCTGCGACCAGTATTGCTGCACATAGCGGTCGGGATCACCGTAGATGGTGCGCGCCATGCCCGGCCATGGCTGCTTGAGAACAAGGAAGCCGCCGGAGCCGTCCGGAACCGGCTTACCCTCCATGGTGACAACCTCAGCCACCACTCCAGGAACTGGCCGTGTCGCGGAACCGGGCTTGGTAGCGACAGCGCCAGGCACTGGGCTGATCATGATGTTGCCGGTTTCCGTCTGCCACCAGGTATCGACGATCGGGCAGTTCTCGTGACCGATGACTTCGCGATACCACATCCACGCCTCAGGATTGATCGGCTCACCGACGGTGCCGAGCAGCCGCAGGCTCGCGAGCTTGTGCTTGCGCGGCCACTGCTCTCCCCACTTGATGAAAGTGCGGATCGCCGTGGGCGCAGTGTAGAGAATGTTGACCTGATGGCGGTCGATAATGCTCCAAAACCGGTCAGGCTCGGGATGGTTGGGCGCGCCTTCGTACATCAGGCTGGTCGCGCCATTCTGCAAGATGCCGTACACGATGTAGCTGTGCCCAGTCACCCATCCGATGTCAGCCGTACACCAGTAGGTGTCTTCGTCTTTCAGATCGAAAATCCATTTCGATGTGAGATAGGTCCCGACGGAGTATCCGCCAGTCGTGTGAACCAGCCCTTTGGGTTTGCCGGTGGTGCCGGAGGTATAGAGAATGTACAGCGGATGCTCGGAGTCGAGCGGTTCGGCGGGACATTCGCCGGAAACGGAAGCCATGAGTTCATGCCACCAGTGGTCGCGGCCCGGCTGCATCTGGATTTGCGAGCCGGTGCGCCGGTAAACCACCACATGCTTGACCGACGGACACGACTTGAGTGCCTCTTCGACAGCCGGGAAGAGCCTGACCTCGGCTCCGCGTCGATAAGCGCCGTCCTGAGTGATGACGGCGACGGCTTGCGAGTCATGAATGCGGTCCACCAGCGCATTCGACGAAAATCCGCCAAAGACGATGGTGTGGGTTGCGCCGATGCGGGCGCAGGCCAGCATTGCTATGGGCAATTCTGGCGTCATTCCCATATAAATGGCCACGCGGTCGCCCTTCCTGACCCCGAGTGACTTGAGCACATTGGCGAACTTCTGTACTTCAAGGTGGAGTTGCTGATAGGTGAAAGTTCGTACTTCGCCTGGCTCGCTCTCCCAGATGATGGCGGCCTTATTCTTGCGGTGTGAGTTCACATGCCGGTCGAGGCAGTTATAGGAGAGATTGAGCTGGCCGCCCACAAACCACTTCGCCCAGGGATGGTTCCATTCGAGGACCTTGTCCCATTTCTTGAACCAATGCAATTCACCGGCAATGCGTCCCCAGAATTTCTCCGGCTGCTCGATCGATTCGCGATAGAGCCGGTCGTATTCTTCCGCGGACTTGATGTGGGCGTGCTGGCGGAAGTGTTCGGGGCAGTCGAACTTGCGCTGCTCTTGCAGGACGGAATCGATGTTAGTGCTGGGATCCGCGGCCATGAAGGTCTCCTGTATGAAGTGTCAGGAAGATTCTAATGGGAAGCGGGGAGTTCGGGTAGGGGCGGGGGGGGCGAGCTTGTGAAAGCGGGCATCTCGCGAGAAGACCCTGATGATGGTGTTCGTGTGTTGGCTACATTTAGTGCCGTCATCTCGAATTCACACCACGTGAGCAGCCAGAAAGCGGACCGCCAGAAGCAACACCGATGCGATCTCCACAATGCCTCGATCGGCAGCTATCGGTAGGAAATCGAAGTTCAAGTATGTGAGACTAGGAATCTGCTTGCAACTTTGCAAAGAAGAATGGACTGGCTTGCAAGTCTGATCTGCCCCTGCGGACCTAAAAACAAAGGGCCGAATGTTCGGCCCTTTCTGCGCAACACCTTAATGGTGAGCAGATCTCTACTTCACATGGATCAACTTCCCATTCGGGTCCAAGGTACCAGCGATGTGGACTTTCTTGCCCTCGTGTTCTCTTGCCAGGTCCTGGCGGTCAATGTCGTACGTCTTACCGCTATCAGAATCTTGCAGCACGTACTTGTCGCCGGCCTTCACGATTGTGCCCGCGAAAGACTGAGTGTCCGACGGTTGAGATTGTGCCTCAGGGGCTTGGGCTGGGGCAGTCTGGGCCGGGGAATCGGGCGCGGGCTGACTGGACTGATCGGGTGACTGCGCCGGCGGTTGTTGTGTCTGTCCTGGTTGTGGTTGTGCAGCATCGCCGTGATCGGAACTGCCTTGCTGCGCAAAAAGCAACGTGCCGGTCGAAAGAATGCCCACCATCACAACTAGCGTGGCTAGGGAGCACAGCGAACAAATCTGTTTTCTCATGAGAGCCTCCGAGTTTGTCTAAGTGGCTGTGCTTTGATGCAATCGGTTGGCCACAGTTAGTCTGCGGGACGGCGTTTCTTCGCAGAAATACAGCGCCTTCTATCTAAACGCTTTAGCTTGAGTCAGGCAGGCGGATCAACCCAAGCAATCGCGCGGGCCATACGGCCGACACTGTATGGGGCTTGCTCCCGAAACTTCCAGAAGCTTGCGCTTAGCGAGCAAAACTTTCCCCGCGAATTCACTCTGGATTCGGCGAGTAGGTTCATTCCTTACCGACTTGCGGGCTTGCCTCCGGCCTCATCCCAAATGCGCACTCCGTGGGTTTCGCGCAGCAGCAGACTCCCCACGATGAAGGTCAAGCCAGCCACAATCATCGGGTAGTAAAGCCCGGCATAGATATTGCCTGTCGCCGCGACGGACGACAGACCGATTAAAGGCAGCAGCCCGCCAAAGACACCGTTGCCGATGTGATACGGCAGGGAAAGCGAAGTGTAGCGAATCTTCGCCGGGAACGCTTCGATGAGATAGGCGGCAATCGGGCCGTACACCAGGCACACATAGAGCACCTGCACAAAAATGAGCAGTACCAACATGGTGAGATTCGGACTCGCAGCTTCCTTAGCCGGCACCAATGCGCCGGTGGCGTCCGTCGTCATCGCCGTAAGCCCGATGGCGCCGGTCACTTTGTTGCGGGTGGATTTGACTGTGACCACGTTGTTGCCCGCCGCACGTTCCATGGCTTTGTAGATCGGGATATAGGTAAGCACCCCGAGCAGACACCCTGCCATCATGAGCTTCTTGCGTCCAATACGATCGGAAAGCGCGCCCACCACGGTGAAGAATGGCATCCCCAGCAGCAGGGCGACGGCAACTACGATGTTGGCGGTCTTGACGTTCACCTTCAGAATCGTCTGCATGTAAAACAGCGCGTAGAATTGCCCCGTGTACCATACGACGCCCTGCCCCGCGGTCGCTCCGAACAGAGAAATCAAGACGAGCTTCAGATTCGTCCACTTGGTGAAAGCGTCTTTGAGAGGCTGCGCAGAGGTCATGCCAGAGCTCTTGAGCTGGGCGAAAATCGGCGACTCCTTCATCTTCAGGCGGATGTAGAGCGAGATCAGCACCAGGATGATGGAAACCAGGAAAGGAACGCGCCAGCCCCAGGCCGCAAACTCTTCCTTTGACATCGCATTCTGCGTGACCAGAATCACGATGAGCGAGACGAAAAGACCCAATGTAGCCGTAATCTGAATAAAGCTGGTGTAGAAGCCGCGTTTATTGTCGGGCACGTGTTCGCCCACATAAACCGCGGCGCCACCATATTCTCCACCCAGCGCCAGGCCCTGCAAGATTCGTATCAAAATCAACACCACCGGCGCGAACCAACCCGCGGTCGTGAAGGAGGGCATCAGGCCAATGGCAAAGGTCGAAAAGCCCATGATGGAAAGAGTGACGAGAAAGGCATACTTGCGCCCCACTAAATCGCCGATGCGGCCAAAGAACAAGGCCCCGAAAGGGCGCACCAAAAAGCCGACCGCAAACGTCGCCAGGTAGGCAACATAGGCAAAGGTATCGTTGCCCGGAGGATAGAACTTCAGCGCCAGTACAGCCGCCAGGCTGCCGAAGATGTAGAAGTCGTACCACTCGATCATGGTGCCGACCGACGAAGCCATGATCACGCGCCAGACACTGTACTCTGCACTGCCCGAGCCAGCCACTGATGCTGCCTTCGCCATAGGTTTCTCCGTTGAGCCGAGTCTCGATCGGTTAACAAATTTGCAGCAGCCTAACAGATGGCATGTGCCACAGCTTTGTTAAAATTTGATGAATTTAGGCCGGCTTGCTCCGCAGCAGGTCGCCGAGGTCATCGATCTTATTGTCAAGGGCGTTCAGCTTGCGGGCCAATCCCTGGATGTCAGACGCCGCGCGCCGATTGACGTCGAAGTCGAGTTCACTTCGCAATCGGTCTTTGGTGTCCTGCCGGTTCTGGCTCATCATGATGACCGGCGCCTGAATGGCAGCCAGCATTGATAGGAAGAGGTTGAGGAGGATAAAGGGATAGGGGTCCCAGGAAGCCTGGCCCATCACAGAACTGATGACGCTGTACACCACCAGCCCGGCCAGGAAAATGATGATGAAGGTCCACGATCCTCCAAACCCGGCAACCCGGTCGGCGATCCGCTCCCCAAAGGTGGCTTCCTGCTCAATCATCAGATTGGGGTTGCGGGCGGCGCGCACCCGCACCAGTTGCTGAGCGGCGTGGAATTGGCGGCCCAGCACCGCCAGCATGTCCATGCCGGCATGCGGCTTGCGCTGCAAGAGAATCATGATGTCTTCGCGGTCAACTTCCAGGCAGCTGGTTTCTTCAGTGGCGACCGCATTGGTCTGGTGGGGAGACTGTTCCAGCATGGATGCGAAACCGAAAAACTCGCCGCTACCGGGCTCGTCGACAATCACTTCCTGGTGATCCTCATCGACGGTGGTGAGGCGGACTTTGCCTGAAACCATGACGTAAGCGCGTCCGCCAGGATCGCCGATCTTGTAGATGCGCTGGCGCGGTGAGAAGCTCTTGAGTTCAACCTGGGCGGACAACACCGCGGTTTCATCGTCATCGAGCTGAGCGAACAAGGGAACACCCTTTAGCATTTCAGGATTGCAAGCCATCGGTCACCTCTTGGAATCAAGTATCAGAGCGCGTCACCGCGAACCAGCATAGACTTCGCCAAGGTCGCGAAGAAATCAGCGGGAGACTGCCGTCTAGTGGGCCAGCTCCGGAACGTATTCCTCCGGCGTTACCTTCTCCAACAAGTACACTCCCGGACCTTGCTGGCCGCGGACGGTGCGGCAGAACTCAGCGACGAAAAATCCGGATTGCAATGCCTCGGTGAAAGCCCAGCGGGTCGCAAGCCGCCATTGCCGCGCCAGGTCTGCATCTTTCTGCTCAATCGATCCGATGTCGCTGGGGATCTCGATGGCGATTCTCTGGCGAACCAGGGCGGCAGATAAATCGGTCCGGTGCGGTCTGCCGTGGGCGTTGAACTGGATGAGCGGTTGCAAGGTGCGAAGCGCGTCCAGCATTTCGCCGCGAGGGTCCTTCCCTTGCAGCCGATTTTGCACGCGGCGGCTGGTAAGCGGCCACTTCACCCACAGACGATCCGTGCCGTTCCGGTGCAGCGTGCTGGATGTCTCGGGACCGTAGAAATCGACCTTGTAACTTTGGGAGATTACTCCCAGCTTGGCGAAATTAAGGTGCGCGTTCTTGCTTTGCAGCGGATCGAAGGTCCAGGTGACTTCGGTGATGCGAGAGTTGCTGACCAGCATGGCCAGAACCCGTTCCCTCTGTGCCAGCTTGAGCCTGTAGCCGAGATCGGAATTACGGTAGGGGGCGCGTACCGCGAGCATGTGGGAGTGAAGGTTAAGGCGGCCGTCTTCAACACCCAGGAAGCCAAAAACAAAACCGATCAGCGCGTCGCCCTCGAACGCGCCCAGCCACAGGTTGCCCGCCTGCTGAGTCGCGATGGCGAGGGTGAGAGGCGTGGTGTCCAAATCAGAAAGCTCCCAGACTTCCCGCTCTACCGCTTCGACCTGTTTAAGGTCATCGAAGCCGGCAAGATCGCGAATCACAATCGCCGCTTTGGGTTCTGCCTGTATCATCCATCCAGTCCGACCGCGAGACACTATAACCGAGACGCACACCAAGGTAAAATTTTGTAAAGGTTTTGGGCAAACCTTCCGGGAGGAATAATATTGATTCTGCGGCAGTTCGGGGCTCTCGGAGCAGTTCCCCGGTTAAACGAAATCAAGCACCGGGAAGCGGTCCGGCAACGTCTAAGACATAGCGGTTGTACTTCATAGCCGATGGCGAATCCATCATATTCTCTCTATCAACGAGGCCCGAAAAAAATGGGGCAAGCAGCGGTTCAAGATGAGTGTTGTGGGAGCGGCGCAGCGCGCGGCTGGAGGGTGGCCGCGGCGGCGCTTCTACTCTGCCTGGGGTCGCTGGGGTGCGGCGGAGACCCGAAACCGACTTCGGCCAGGGCATATGCGGTTCCAGCAGTGCCCGTGTCGGTTTCCGCGGCAGAGCGCCGCGACATGCCCTACTACCTTACGGGACTGGGATCGGTTTCCGCGTACTACACGGTGAACATCAAATCTCGTGTCGATGGCGAACTGGTGCAGGTGAATTTCAAGGAAGGCCAGTTTGTAAGAAAGGGAGAATTGCTGGCGGTGATTGACACCCGGCCTTACCAGGTGGCGCTCGACCAGGCACAGGCCGCGCTGTTCCGCGACCAAGCTTTGCTGCGCGACGCCAAGCTGAATTACGAGCGCTACAAGAGCTTGCTCCAGGACTCTGGCGGAATGTCGCAGCAGCAGGTAGATACGCAGGCCGCCACCGTGGCTCAGCTTGAAGGCACGGTCCGTAACGATCAGGCGGCCATCGAGAGTGCCAAGCTGAATCTCGCGTATTGCCATATCAGTTCACCCATCGACGGCCGGGTTGGACTCCGGCTGGTCGATCCGGGAAACATGGTCCACGCCAGTGACACCAATTCCCTTTTGGTGATCACTCAGCTTCAGCCCATCGCGGTGCTGTTCACGCTGCCCGAAGACAGCCTACCCGCGGTCTCCCAGCATATGAGCCAGGGGCCCCTCCAGGTGGAGGCCTACAGCCGCGATAATCAGTCGAAACTCGGCACTGGCCGGCTCGAAACCATCGACAACCAGATTGACCAGACAACCGGCACCGGACGGCTGAAGGCAGTGTTTAACAACAAGGGCAATGCGCTCTGGCCGAACCAGTTTGTCAATGTCCGGTTGTTGCTTGACGTCAGAAAGAACAGCACCGTGATTCCGGCAGCCGCCATCCAGCGCGGGCCTCAGGGAACGTACGTGTTCGTGGCCAAGCCGGACAACACTGCGGACATTCGTCCGGTCACAATAGCGTTCATACAGGACAATCTGGCCAATATCGCCAGCGGATTGTCGCCAGCGGAATTGGTAGTGACGGATGGTCAGGACAAGTTGCAAAACGGCAGCAAGATCGAAGTGCGCCAGGCACGACCGTCCGGCAGCTTACAGAAGACGCCTGCCGACACTCCCTCCGGGAAGCAAGGTTCGGGAACGCCGGCGTCATGAACCCGTCGCGAATTTTCATTGTCCGGCCGGTGGCCACAGCTCTGCTGATGGTGGCCATCATGCTGGTGGGATGGGTAGCATACCGGCAACTCCCCGTTTCCGCCCTGCCCGAAGTCGATTACCCGACCATCCAGGTCATGACCTTCTATCCGGGTGCGAATCCCGATGTCATGGCTTCGTCGGTGACCGCTCCCCTGGAGCGGCAGTTCGGCCAGGTGCCTGGCCTGAGCCAGATGACTTCCACCAGTTCATTTGGTAGTTCGGTCATCACCCTGCAATTCGGTCTCGATCAGAACATTGACGTGGAAGAGCAACAGGTGCAGGCAGCCATCAATGCAGCCACCACCTACCTGCCTGCCGACCTTCCGAATCCACCCATCTACAGCAAGGTGAATCCCGCGGACTCGCCGATTCTCACGCTGGCGTTGACTTCAAAGAGCCTTCCGCTTTCCAAGGTTGAAGATCTGGCGGACACCGCCATGGCGCAGAAAATCTCGCAGGTCACCGGCGTGGGTTTGGTTTCGCTCAGCGGAGGGCAGAAACCTGCGGTGCGTATCCAGGCCAACCCCACCGCCCTGGCCTCCTATGGCCTGAGTCTCGAGGATGTGCGGACGGCGCTGGCGGCGGCCAACGTCGATCAAGCCAAGGGAACGCTGAATGGACCACGGCAATCATTCACCATTGGGGCTAACGACCAATTGCTGTCTGGTGATCAATACCGCCCAATCGTGATCGCCTACAAGAATGGATCTCCAGTGCGGCTTTCCGACGTCGCCACCATCACCGACGGAATCGAAAACGTGATGCAGGCCGCGTGGATGAACCTCGACCCTGCGGTCATCATGAACATTCAGCGCCAACCGGGCGCCAACATCATCAGCGTCGTCGACAAAATCAAAAAGCTGTTACCGCAGTTACAAGCGGGTTTGCCGGCGGCGGTGAATGTGACCATCCTCACCGACCGTACGGAGACCATTCGCGCCTCAGTGAAGGACGTACAGTTCGAACTGATGTTGACCGTCGCATTAGTGGTGATGGTCATCTTCCTCTTCCTGCGAAACCTCTGGGCGACGTCGATTCCCGCCGTCACCGTGCCCTTGTCCATCGTGGGCACGTTCGGCGTGATGTACCTGCTGGGTTACAGCCTCAACAACCTGACTCTCATGGCATTGACCATTTCCACCGGGTTCGTGGTGGACGATGCCATCGTCATGATCGAGAACATCGACCGCTATCTGGAGGAGGGTGATTCCCCCCTGGATGCGGCGCTGAAGGGAGCGGGACAGATTGGCTTCACCATTGTTTCGCTGACGGTCTCGCTGATTGCCGTGTTAATTCCCCTGCTGTTCATGGGAGATATCGTTGGCCGTCTGTTCCGGGAATTTGCCGTGACCCTGGCAGTCACGATTCTGGTTTCGGCGGCGGTGTCTTTGAGCCTGACGCCAATGATGTGCGCCAAACTCCTGAAGCCGAGAGACCCCGCGAAGGAGACCCGGTTTTACAAATCCACCGAGAAGTTCTACGAGAGTGTCATCGCGTTCTACGGGCGGACGCTCAAGTTCATTTTGAAGCATCAGCCCGCTACCCTGCTGGTCACTTTCGGCACCCTGGTTCTCACCTTATTCCTCTACGTAATCGTGCCCAAAGGATTCTTTCCGGTACAGGATACGGGTGTCATTTTAGGGGTTTCGGATGCAGCGCAGAGTGTCTCATTCGCTTCCTTGGCGGAACATCAACATGCCCTGGCGCGGGTTATCTTACAAGACCCGGCCGTTGCCAGCTTGTCTTCGTTCATCGGTGTGGATGGCACCAACCTTACGCCCAACACCGGCCGCATCCAGATCAATCTAAAACCGCGTGACCAGCGAACGGCCACGGCGGAAGAAATTATCCGCCGGCTGCAACCCAAGCTGGCGCAAGTCGAAGGCATCACCCTGTTCATGCAACCGGTGCAGGACCTGACAGTCGAAGACCGGGTGAGCCGCACGCAATTTCAATACACGATGGAGGATGCTGATCAGAAAGAGTTAAACCGGCTCTCCGCTCTGCTGGTGGCCAAACTTCGCACTCTCCCGGAACTGCGGGACGTAGCCAGCGACGAACAGAACGGCGGCTTGCAAGCGGATTTGACCATCGACCGCGATACCGCATCGCGATTGGGCATCCTGCCTGCGCAGATTGATAATACGCTCTACGACGCCTATGGCCAGCGCCAGGTTTCAACCATCTTCACCCAGTTGAATCAGTATCACGTGATCCTGGAAGTGGCCCCGCAGTTCCAGCAGAGCCCGGGGTCTTTCAAAGACCTGTACGTGAAGTCGGCGCCTGGACAGCAGGTACCGCTTTCTACTTTTACCCAACTCAACACTTCAAATGCAGCGCTGGCTGTCAATCACCAGGGGCAGTTTCCGGTGGTGACGCTTTCGTTCAACCTGGCGCCAGGAAAGTCCCTGGGCGATGCCACGAAGGCCATCGACAAGGCCGAACAGGAAATCGGGATGCCCGCCAGCGTGCACACCGCATTCCAGGGCACGGCAGCGGCGTTTCAGAACTCATTGTCCACCGAACCCTGGTTGATTGTGGCCGCGATTGTGACCGTCTACATCGTGCTGGGGGTCCTGTACGAAAGCTACATCCATCCCGTCACGATTCTTTCCACCTTGCCTTCAGCTGGAGTGGGAGCCATTCTGGCGCTGCTGATTACGGGAAACGATCTGGGGGTGGTGTCGATCATCGGAATCATCCTGCTGATCGGCATCGTAAAGAAAAACGCGATTATGATGATCGACTTCGCCTTGGAAGCAGAGCGCGTGGAACACAAGCCGCCCGATGAGGCCATATTCCAGGCCTGTCTGCTGCGCTTCCGGCCGATTATGATGACGACCATGGCGGCCCTGCTGGGCGGGCTGCCGCTGGCCCTCGGACGCGGCACTGGATCAGAGCTGCGTCATCCCCTCGGCATTACCATCGTTGGCGGGCTGCTGGTGAGTCAGGCGCTCACTCTGTACACAACTCCGGTGGTATATCTGTGGTTTGACCGGCTGGCCAGAAAGTTTGAGCGACTCGGAATCGGCAATCCGATCGAGGAACCAGCTGCGGGTGACTAGCCCATGAATGTTTCCGCTCCCTTCATAAAACGGCCCATTGGAACGTCGCTTCTGACGCTGGCGCTGTTGATATCAGGAGCCTTGGCATTCAGCTTTCTTCCAGTAGCGCCGCTGCCCCAGGTTGAATTTCCGGTGATTCAGGTATCGGCCGGCCTCCCCGGGGCAAGCCCGGAAACCATGGCCTCGGCAGTCGCGACTCCGCTGGAGCGGCAATTCGGCCGCATCGCCGGCATCAACCAAATGACCTCAGTCAGCCAGTTGGGCTCGACCGGCATCGTGTTACAGTTCGACCTGAATCGCAACATTGACGCTGCCGCGCGCGACGTGCAGGCCGCAATCAATGCCGCGCGCAGCCAGCTGCCTTCCTACCTTCCCGGCACCCCCTGGTACCGGAAAGTGAATCCCGCGGATGCACCGATCCTGATCGTTTCCCTCACCTCCGACAGCGTTACCCGGCCGGACATCTACGACCAGGCCAATTCGATCCTTTCTCAAAAATTGGCACAGGTGGCCGGAGTAGGTCAGGTCTACGTGGCAGGCGGGGCCAATCCGGCGGTGCGCGCGGAGCTGGACCCGAATCTGCTGAACAACTTTGGCGTCGGTCTGGACGCGGTGCGGACGGCTCTGGGCGCGGCGAATGCTAACCGGCCCAAGGGTGAAGTGGGCAATGCCGAGCATACCTGGACGATTTCAGACAATGATCAGATGCTGCACGCCGACCAGTATCGTCCGCTGGTGGTGGCCTATAACCGGCAAAACGGCGCGGCGGTGCGGCTGGGCGATGTGGGCACGGTTGAAGACTCGGTGGAAGACGCTCACATTTATGGGCTCTCGGACGGCAAGCCGGCGGTTCTGCTGATTATCTTTCGCCAACCGGGGGCCAACATCATTGAGACGGTGGACAACGTACTCAACCTGCTGCCCCAACTGGAGGCGGCAATCTCGCCCGCCATCAAGCTGACTGTTGTCTCCGACCGCACCACGACGGTGCGCGCCTCCCTCCGGGATATTGAGATTACGCTCTTGATCTCGGTAGTGCTGGTGATCCTGGTGGTGTTTGTCTTCCTGCGCACGGTGCGGGCGACGATCATTCCCAGCATTGCGGTGCCGCTTTCGCTGATTGGCACGTTTGGTGTGATGTATCTCCTGCACTATAGCCTGAACAATCTGTCGCTGATGGCGCTGGCAATTTCCACGGGCTTCGTGGTGGACGATGCCATCGTGGTGCTGGAGAACATTACCCGCTACCTGGAACAGGGGGTGAAACCGGCACAGGCGGCATTCCGCGGCGCGCGTGAAATCGGATTTACCGTGCTCTCCATGAGTACATCGCTGGTGGCGGTGTTCATCCCGATCTTGATGATGGGAGGGATTGTCGGAAGGCTGTTCCGCGAGTTTGCGGTCACCTTGAGCGCGGCGATTGGCGTGTCACTCATCGTTTCCCTCACCACCACACCGACCATGTGCGCTCAACTGCTCAAGCCGCTGCACGAGGAAAAACACGGTCGTGCTTACCAGGCCAGCCAGAAGGTATTCGATGGAATCCTGAAAATGTATGCGACCGGGCTGGGTTGGGTGCTGCGCCATCAATTCGCCGTGCTCCTGATCACCATCGCAACCGCTTGCTTGAGCATTTATATGTATCAGAGTGTGCCCAAAGGGTTTTTCCCGCAGCAGGACACAGGGCGAATCCAGGGATCGATTCAGGCGGCGCAGGATATTTCCTTCGACGCCATGAGTCAGAAGATGCGGCGCTATGTTCAGATCGCCATGGCCAACCCCAACGTGGAACACATGATCGGGTTCTGTGGCGGCACCACGGCAATGAACCAAGGCAGAATGTACATCACCCTGAAGGACAAACGCACACTGAGTGCCGACCAGGTAATCAACGAACTGAGCCGGAAGTTCAGCGTGGTGCCGGGAGCGACGCTTTACATGCAGGCGCAGCAGGATTTGCACATCGGTGGGCACCTCAGCCAGGCGCAATATCAGTACACTCTGCAAGGCGAGGATCTAAATGAGCTGAATACCTGGGCGCCGCAGTTGCTCCAGAAAATGCGCGCCATACCACTGCTCATGCAGGTGAACACCGATCAGCAGGACAAGGGATTGTCGGCGAATTTGATCATCGACCGGGATACCGCGTCGCGGCTGGGCGTATCCGTGGCGGATGTAGACACCGTGCTCTATGACGCGTTCGGCCAGCGGCAGGTTTCGACCATGTACGAGCCGTTGAACCAGTATCACGTGGTGATGGAGGTGGCGCCGCAATTTCAGCAGGATCCGGCGACACTTGAACACACCTACGTGCATTCTTCCAACGGCGCGATGGTCCCGCTTTCCGCCTTCACCCATTACGGCCCGGCGAACACCGCGTTGGCCGTGAATCACCTGGGACAATGGCCGGCCGTGACCATCTCCTTCAACCTTGCTCCAAATGTCTCATTGGGTCAGGCGACAAGCGCGATTGAAAAGGCGGAGGAATCGATCAATTTCCCTGCCACCATCCACGCCAGCTTTCAGGGAACGGCGGCGGCCTTCAAGGATTCGCTGGAGAGTGAACCGGTTCTGATTTTGACCGCACTGCTCACGGTGTACATCGTTCTGGGAATTCTGTACGAAAGCTATATTCATCCCATCACCATTCTTTCCACGCTGCCTTCCGCTGGAGTGGGGGCCTTGCTCGCGCTTAAGCTCACCCACAATGAACTGAACGTCATTGGTCTGATCGGCATCATTCTGCTGATTGGCATCGTAAAGAAAAATGCCATCATGATGATCGACTTCGCGCTGCTGGCGGAGCGCAACGAGGGCAAGTCGCCGATGGATGCCATTCATGAAGCCTGCCTGCTGCGTTTCCGGCCCATTATGATGACCACCATGGCGGCGCTGCTGGGCGGGTTGCCACTGGCGTTGGGAACGGGGATCGGCTCAGAGTTGCGGCGGCCGCTGGGCATCACTATTGTGGGTGGACTAATCGTGAGCCAGGCGCTGACTTTGTTCACCACTCCGGTGGTCTATCTCTACATGGATAAACTGCGGCTGCGGCGCAGCCGGAAGGCACAGCTACCCGGGCCGTCACCCGCCGCCAGCCACGCCGACTAGGGCTTTCTCCGCGTCCTCTGCGTGCAGTTCTCCGCGTCCTCTGCGTTTTAGGATTTTTGAGTTTGCCACAGGAACTATTTCTTCCGCGAGATGACTCCGAGTATCTTGCTGGCCAATTCGTCCGAAAACCCGAAGCGAGCCTTGGCGCGGGAGTAGAGATCAACAGCCTGCTTATCCAGCCAGATCATGGCCGCCTCCGCGGTGCCGTCTGTCGGCCGCGCTCGGTAGTCGGTCGATCGCGGAGCCGCTTTCGCGTCACCCTCGACCGTGTAGTAGTAGAGCGCGAGACTCTTCCGCGATTCACCCTCCGGACAAGCCAGCGGCTCGGGGAAGCCGTGGAAGCAATGCTCATCCGTATTGAAGATCATCGCGTAGTTTAGCCGCGGTGGGTACTTCGACAGGCACTTCTTCATGCCTGAGTCCCAAAACTCAATGTCGCCGCCCCACGCCGCCTCCCAGCCATCATTCAAGTAAAGAATCAGGTTGAGGCGCCGCTTCCAATTCTTGTGGTAATGGTGGTGCGAAAAATCCGTGTGCAGATTGAGGAAGCCGCCCGGCCCCGACTGATGCAATCCGCCGCCTTCCAGGTCAGAATCGGCGACCAGGTCCGGGATGCCCGTCAATTGCGAAAGCCAGGCCACAAAACGCGGAGAGTTTAACTCGTCAGTGACCATTCCCAGCCGCGGCGGAAACATCTCCCGCTTGGCCATGCCTAGCTTGTTCTCGTTGTGATGCTTGTATTGGATCCACGCTTCAGTGTGGGTGCGGGGAAACTCCTGCGCCATCGCGCCGGCGACGTCGGCATCGAGGAAGTCCCCTAAAAAGACGTGCGGCAAGGGACTGTTTTCCGCGTATTGCCTGGACAAATCAGCTAATTGTGAATTCCACCTACAGTAGTCGAACAAAGGGGCAATTTCCTCTACTGTTTGCGTACAGGACATGAGCACGGATCCTTTTGGGATTGCCTGGTCGATCGAGCGGAGCCCCGAAGTCTTTCATCCGTCCTCCCGAAAAGTTGGCAACCTTTCCAAGTTTACCAGCTACCGTCGGAATCGAGACAACCACGAATTCAGAATGCCATCCCTGGGAACCTTCCCAATCAAGATGATGTCAGACCCGCTTGTATTTTGTATGTCGGGTATTCTACCAATAAAACACACCCCGGCGCGATAAGTTGCTTCATTCCGCCCGGCCGGCGTTACGCATCCCTCACAAGCGGCAGACCAGTACCGCCGCATTGCGATAGGGGCAATCCAGGCCGGAAACACCAGGCGCCTGCACTACCACCCAGGTCACTGCAAAATCCGTCCGCAGACGATGAAAATCCTGTGCCTGAAACAGTTTCCAGCCGCGCTGCGCCTGCACTTCCCGGAACCATTCCTCGGCCATGGCGGGGAACATCGTAACCGCGCCCGCATCGCGGACGTCATCGGCGAGACGGCTGCGCCGGGCAATCGCCCGAAAGCCCTGCTCGTCTTCACCGGGAAGATTCATATGTTCAGGATCAAGTGCGAAGACAGCATCGCCGGGAGTGTGGTCACGGGCCCAGACAAAAGCCTGCGACCACGGATTGGCCGGCGCCAACCATGGCCACTCGAGGTGCTGGCTGGCAGGAAAGAGAGCACGCTGGGCGATGAACATGCCCGCACACAGCGGAACAAAGAGTGCCAGCCATCGCCACACTCGGTTCTTCAACACATATTCGCCGAGAAATCCCCCGATAAACAGAAACATCAGGATGTACAGCAGGAACAAAGAGCGCATGGGTTGCAACCGCGCCAGAGCCTCCAAGCGCGCAAAACTGGAGAGCATTACAGCCGGCGGCAGGTAGAGGAGTTCGTAAATGACCAAAGCTCGGCAGAGAAGAGCCAACGTCTGAAGATTCTTCGAACGTGCCAACCGGCCGAACCACCACAGGATAAAAATCGGCGCCAGCGCACCCAACCACTCGTACCATTGCCAGCGCGTGATGTAGTGAAAGGGGTGGCTCACGGCCACCAGATGGTAGGCGGCGGACGGCGGATCGAAGGACAGTCCGAACGGCAGCAGTCCGGCGAAAGCGGCGACCCGCGGATCAAAATGTTCGAGAGCCACCAGCAGGACGCAGTAAGAGAAAGCAAAAACCGCCATCAGGGGATGAATGCACGCAGTAAAGGCAAGAAACAATCCTGCTGCGAAGTACTTCTTGTCAACCACCTTCACAATGGCAAATATGGCTGCAAAGGCCGCCAGGTTCCGTGGGTTAACGTACTGATCGAGGATGTACAGCGCCGTCCCCGCCACCGGCAGGGTCAAGAGCGCTGCAATCAGCGCCACTCCAGCCCAACGCGCCCGGGCGCGGGGGAAACACCTGCCCATAAGCTGCCAGCATCCGAGCAAAAATAGATAGATGGAAACGGTATGCAGGATAAACAGCGCCCAACTGAGCGGCAGATGACTCAGCCGGACAAAGCTTGCGATAAAGTTTGGGAACAGGGTTGAGTGGGAGTGGTTTTCGAAGAATTGCGCGTGGTAGGGGAAAAGCTCGGGGTGAAGTATTTTCTCGACCCCAGGCACATAGATTTCAGCATCCTCAGCCCAGGGGTGGTACCCGTGAACCAGCAGCGCCCCAAAAGTAAGGAGCAAAAGAATCAACAGGTCCTTACGCTTCAAGCACGTGCTCCGTGGTGGCCATCAGGATATCGCAAAGAACTAGAACACGGCTCGCCACGAGATGTAAAGGTCTGTGGGGTAAGCGAAACATTCCGCCACAAATGAGAAGCGCCCCGAACTCTTTCGAGTTGCGGGACGCCCGAACAGCCCTCCCCCAGAACTGCTCACGGCCAAGATAAGACTCTCCTGGCCAACTGTAAATCCCCCCTTCGTGCCATTTCATGGCACCAATTAGCCATCCGAGCACCACCCATAAACGTCTGATACTACCGGAGATACACGGCAAGAAAGGGGCAACACTCGGACATGACATCCCCTCTCGCCAATAAACACCTCCCATTTACCGCGTGTGACTACCGAGCTCGGGCGATCTTCTAATCCGGGCGATGAGAGGAAGCCCCACGGCCTCGGATGCCACCCCTCCAGCTTTCCACACCGGGAAAGCTGCTATGGCGTCGGGTTACTCTCGTAATTGCCCTGGGGGTGAATGCAATTGATTCTTGCTGGTAGCGACCGTAAATTCGCCAGAGGGGGTCGTATGAAGGACATTCATGAGGTACTGCGGCGGAAGCAGGCCAAGTACGCCCAGTTGACCAAGCAAATCGAGATGTTGCAGCAGGCGGCGGAGAAACTGCGGGAAGTGGCCCCTTTGCTCGCCGAGAATGACGAGGACGATAGCGCTGTGCTTACCGAAATGGATGAGCAGCCCCAGGCGAAAGCCGCTGCCGCCGCTGCGGGAAGCGCCTCCGGCAAGCCTCGCAGTAGTTCGCCGCGCTGGCCCTAGAAGGGGCATTCCGCCGGCGCAATCACGAGCGGCCTATGATGTTCGAAGCACTTCTGGTTTCTAAAGACGAGGAATCTGCCGCCACTCTCACCGGCGTATTGTCCGGCTTGGGAGTGGAAACCGTGTCTTGCGGCTATCCCGACGGAATCTGCCAGCTCACCGAACAGCATTTCGACGCCGTCATCGTTGACTTTGATGACCCCCACAGCGCCGAACTGGTCATGCAGAAGGCGTTGCAATCGGCCCCTCAAAATCACGTGGTCACCGTGGCTTTGTTGAGCGACAAATCAAAACTTCGCAACGTCTTCGGCAAAGGCGCGAATTTCGTGCTCTACAAGCCCTTCTCCACCGAGCAGGCGGAGGCCGGTTTGCGAGCCGCCATCGTGCTGCTCAAGCGTGAGCGGCGCTCCTCTTTCCGCGTCCCAGTGCAGGTTCCAGTCCAGCTCAAGGTAGAGGATGATCCCGAAACCGAAGGCATCCTGCTCGACTTAAGCGAGGATGGGCTGGATCTGCTGGCAGCCCAGCCGGTTCGCCCCTCAGCCGCCATCCAGGTGAAGTTCGCGCTTCCTGAGGGGACCGAAATTGAGGCTCGTGGTGAAGTCGCGTGGGCAAATCCCAATGGACAAGCGGGTGTGCACTTCCTCGATCTTCCTGAGTCCGTGCGAACCATCTTGCAGAACTGGGTCGCAGCCAATGCGCCGGAACCGCCGCCTCCCGACCCCGATCCGGTAACGCAATGCAAGCTCACCGACCTCAGTGTGGGCGGATGCTACGTGGAGAGCGAATCGCCATTTCCGGAACGCTCCGGCATCACCCTCACTCTGCGCGCCGTAGGCATGGAAGTGCAGGCTGAAGGTACGGTCCGAGTGATGCATCCCGCATTCGGCATGGGCATCGAGTTTATGACCCGCACGGCCGAAGATCGCGCCCATGTCACAGAGTTCATCGAGTTCCTCACCAGCCGTCCCGGGGCCATGCCTGAACTCCTGATTACGCCCAGGGCGCAGAGCGAAGAGCGCCATTCAATTCCAACCCCTGAAGCCGACGAAGTGGATGATCCCTTGCTCGAGTTGCTGCGCGGACACGAGTCACTAAGCCAGGAAGAATTTCTGCACACACTTCGCCAGCAACGCCATTCTGAAGAAACAGCACCCGCTTAAGACCGCTCTGTTCTTGATTTTTCAATTGGGCCAATCTGGAAGAGCTACGCCGGTAGGGGCGGAAGCGGTAAGGGGTCTACACGCCGTCTCTCGTGCAGACCCCCATAGCGCCGGGTTTATTCCACCTCGAATGTTCGCAGTCTAGTCAGCGTGGGCGACGGGAAGGTTTCAGGAAGGTTAATTTCCTGTAAAATCCTCGAGAATTTATGCACAGACCGGACTGGGTCTCAACCACAGAGGGCACAGAGGAACACAGGGGAAAATTGCCGTGAAGCGGATCCTGATCGCGACTTCGAATCCGGGCAAACTAAAGGACTTTGCCGGTGCAGCCTCGCCGGTGGGAGTGGAAATCACGCCGCTTCCCGGCTTCTCTCTACTACCCCCAGTAGTCGAAGATGGCCTCACCTTCGAAGCCAACGCGCGCAAGAAGGCCGAAGCCTACAGCCGACACGCCATAGGACAAATAGTATTGGCCGACGATTCCGGACTTGAAGTCGACGCCCTTGGCGGCGCTCCCGGCGTACATTCGGCCCGTTACGCCGCCGAATCTCCGCATCTCGCGGGCGCCAACACCGACGATGCGGCCAACAACGCACGACTGCTCCATGAATTAGAGCCTGTTCCGCCGGAGAGGCGCATAGCCAGGTTCGTATGCATAATCGCCGCCGCCCGGGATGGACAAACACTGGAAGTGTTTCGCGGCCAAGCCGAAGGAATAATTCTAGACGCTCCGCGAGGGTCAAATGGCTTCGGTTACGATCCGCTTTTCTTCTACCCGCAAATTCACAAAACGTTTGCTGAATTGAGCGCCGAGGAGAAGGCCAAGTACAGCCATCGTGGCGCGGCATTCCGGAAATTCTTGGAGTGGGCGCGGAATCGGACCCTCGAACAACAGCCCCTTCCTTGACTTCCCTTCGCCCGCAACAAGATAATAAAAAGTTATCTTAATCTCATTGCACTCATAGGAGCGTACGTGGCATCGACGGCGAGACCCGCGTCTGCACTGGAGGTTCGCGGAGGCGTCGCACCATTACGAGCGGGCCAGGGTTATTCGTTCTTCCTGCGGCGCCTGCATTCGCTAAGCGGCATTGTTCCCATCGGCGCATTCCTGGTCGAGCACTTTGTTTCTAACGCCTTTGCCACTCGCGGTCCTGCCGCTTACGCCAAGCAGGTTGAATTCCTCAGTAGTTTCCCGTTCGTGGTGGGGTTGGAGCTATTCGGAATCTGGCTGCCGATTCTCTATCATGCCCTTTACGGCTTCTACATCTGGTATCGCGGCGAGAGCAACGTTGCCGAGTACCCGTGGGCGGGCAACTGGATGTACAACGCGCAGCGCTGGACCGGCGCCATCGCCTTCTTCTACATAGTTTGGCACACCTGGCACCTGCGCTTCAGCGGGATTCATGTGTTGAGCCATCCCGATGCTGCGTTCGGCAAAGTGCAGATGGAATTTCAGAGCCCCTGGGCGGTGGCGTTCTATGCAGTGGGCATTCTGTGCGCTTCCTGGCATTTCGCCTACGGGATCTGGTTGTTCGCGGCCAAGTGGGGCATCACCGTCGGAGACAATGCGCGGCGACGCTTCGGCTACGTTTGTCTCGCGATCGGATTGCTATTTGTGGGAGTGGGCGCAGCGACTATGTATTCGTTCCTGACTACGCCAATGGAGTCAAACGGGGCGACTCAGGTTACGTTGTCGGCGCCCATGCGCTGACGAAAACACATCATAATGGCGACGGCTCCTAAAATCACGGTGATCGGCGGCGGCCTGGCAGGTCTGGCTGCGGTAATCAAGATCGCGGAAATGGGCGGAGAGGTGGATCTGTTCTCCATTGTTCCGGTCAAGCGATCGCATTCAGTTTGCGCCCAGGGAGGCATCAACGCCGCCAAGAACCTCAAGGGTGAAGGCGACTCCTGCTGGAAGCACTTCGACGACACCATTTACGGCGGCGACTTCCTGGCCAACCAGCCGCCCGTCAAGGCCATGTGCGAGGCTGCCCCCGGCATCATTGATCTGCTCGACCGTATGGGTGTCCCCTTTAACCGCACTCCCGAAGGCCTGCTCGACTTCCGCCGCTTTGGCGGGACTTTGTACAACCGTACCGCTTTCGCGGGGGCCACGACCGGACAGCAACTTCTGTACGCGCTTGACGAACAGGTACGGCGCTACGAGTCCGAGGGCAAGGTCAGGAAATTCGAGCACTGGGAGTTTCTCTCGGCGGTGCTCGACGGAAACAAGATCTGCCGCGGCATCTGCGCCATGGATCTGCGCACCATGGAAGTACGTGCCTTCCCGTCCGACGCCATCATCATCTGCACCGGCGGCATCGGCGCCATCTTCGGCAAGTCCACAAATTCCGTGGTTTGCACAGGATCGGCGCAGTCTGCCCTGTATCAGCAGGGATGCTTCTACGCCAACGGCGAGTTCATTCAAGTTCATCCCACATCGATTCCCGGCGAGGACAAGCTGCGACTGATGTCGGAGTCGGCCCGCGGCGAAGGCGGGCGCGTGTGGGTGCCGAAAACCCCGGGCGACAAGCGTGATCCCAAATCGATTCCGACCAGTGAGCGCTGGTATTTCCTCGAAGAGTGGTATCCAAAGTACGGGAACCTGGTGCCGCGCGACGTGGCCACCCGCGCGATCTTCAAAGTCGTGTATGAACACAACCTCGGGATCGACGGCAAGCCCATGGTCTATCTCGACCTGACCCACATTGACCGCAAGATTCTCGACCGCAAGCTGGAAGGCATTCTCGAGATTTACGAGAAGTTCGTGGGAGACGACCCCCGCGACACGCCGATGAAGATTTTTCCCGGCATGCACTACACCATGGGCGGCCTCTGGGTGGACTTCAACCAGGCCACCAACATCCCCGGCATTTACGCCGCGGGAGAATGTGAATACCAATACCATGGCGCCAATCGCCTGGGGGCCAATTCGCTGGTGTCGTGCATTTTCGGTGGATTCCTGGCCGGCCCGGCAGCCGTCCAATATGCCCGCAACCTGAAAGCCGCGGCCAGCAATGGACACTTCGACAGCGAACGCAAGCAGCAGGAAGAAAACAATGCCATGCTGATGAAGTCCGAGGGGAAAGAAAATCCTTTCCGGCTATGGCGGGAACTGGGCGAACTGATGACCAAAGATTGTACGGTCATCCGCTATAACAAGAACTTGAAAGAGACGGATGCTAAGCTGTGCGAGTATCTGGAGCGTTTCCGGCGAATCAATCTCAGCGACCGGTCGCAATGGGCCAACACCAGCGTGATGTTTGCGCGCCAACTGTACAACATGCTGCAACTGTCACGGGTAATTGCTCAAGGAGCGGCCATGCGCGACGAATCGCGCGGCGCCCATTACAAGCCCGACTTCCCCGAGCGCGACGACAAGAACTGGCTGAAGACCACCAAGGCATATTTCGCTCCGGATGCGGACGAGCCCAAGTTTGAGTTCGAAGCGGTGGATGTTTCGCTGATTCCGCCGCGGCCGCGGAAATATTGAAAGAACACAGAGGCATGCGTAGGCTTCAGAGCTAGAAGCCAGCAGCTAGAAGCTAAAAGCCAATGGCCAATACCGTCATTATCAAAATTAAGCGCCAGTCCACACCCGCGGACAGGCCCCACTGGGAAGAATTCGAACTTTCGCACACGCCGGGCATGAACGTGATTTCCTCGCTCATGGAAATTGCTCGTAACCCGGTCACTCGCGACGGCAAGCCCACTACCCCCATTACCTACGACTCCAACTGTCTGGAGGAAGTCTGCGGCTCCTGCGCCATGCTGATCAACGGACGCGCCCGTATGGCATGTTCGGCGCTGGTGGATAAACTCGATCAACCCATCCGCCTCGAACCGTTTTCTAAGTTTCCTGTGGTCCGCGATCTGGCAGTCGATCGCCAGGTGCTATTCGAGAATCTCAAGACGGTGAAAGCCTGGGTCCCGATCGACGGCAGCTACGACCTCGGCGCCGGCCCCCGCATGACTGCCGAGCAACAAGAGGCCGCCTATCCCCTGTCACGCTGTATTTCCTGCTGTTGTTGCATGGAAGTCTGCCCCCAATTCAACGAAGATACGGGCTTCGTTGGCGCCGCGACCATCGCTCAAGTGCGCCTTTTCAACACTCATCCAACCGGCGCCGCCTTGAAGCGTGAGCGGTTGACCGCGCTCATGGGCGATGGCGGCATCCAGGAATGCGGCTATGCCCAGAATTGCGTCGAGGTTTGCCCTAAGGACATTCCGCTCACCCGCTCGATTTCCGAGGTCGGCGGCGCGGTCATGAAACAGGCCATCGGTGACCTTTTCCGCAAGTAAGATCGCCAATTTGTGCCACTGGCTTCGTTGCCTGCATTTGTGAGACACTCCAACCCTTGCAATCCAGCCACTTGTCAGCGATTGCCAAGTCGCGAGAACGGCACCCCAGCTGCTCCATTTAACGGTGTCAGGGCCGCGGGTAACCAACAGTAACCCGTGGTCGAGAAACTCTTTGGTAACCAGGCTGCACAATTTTCGGGCAGTCGGCCGGTAGCTGCGCTAGAATGACCGCCTACCCAGCCAAGGACAAATTTTAAGGAGCGAAGCCACTTCGTGGGAGCGAGATTACAGAAAGCAGTCCTGGCCGCATTGCTGATGTTGTCACTTGCGAGCCAAGCCTTCGGATTGCATCAATACATTCCTACGCAAACCATGCGTCGCCCCGGCAAGCGTAAAAAGGCACACTTGCGGCGTGCGCGCTGGAACCCGGTATTTCGCCCTTCCCGCGATTCGCTATTGCGGCAGAACGCAGAAATTGACCGCATGGAGTTGCCTCGTATCCAGAACCAGGCGCAACTGGATCAACTGATCGCCAGCGGGGACCTGGTTCCCATTGTCAGTGGAGAGACGCTGCGCTTCGATCCCCGGCTGGACCCCGACCGGCGCTACTGCCGTCCCTGGACGCGCGATTTTCTGCAAGACCTCAGCCAGGCCTACTACAGCCAATTTCACAGTCAGATCCAGGTGAATTCCGCCGTACGCACGGTACAAGTGCAAAAGAAGCTGCGACGTCATAACCGCAACGCAGCGCCGGAGAAAGGTGAGACCGCATCTTCTCACCTCGCCGGCATCACCGTTGACATTCAACGCCGCGGCATGAGCCGCGAGCAAATCGCATGGATGCAGGACTACATGCTGCCGCTCAAAGAGCAAGGCCTGATCGAGCCCGAGGAAGAGCGGCGGCAGTGGGTTTTCCACGTGGCCGTCTCCGGCAGCTACGCCGACTGGCGCGAGTCACGAATGGTCGCCAACCGGCAGGCCGGCAGCCAAGTCGCTGACGGCCCCCAGCCCGAAGCCTCCGCCGCCAATACGAACGAGCAATAGCCTAATCTGAGCTTTCTCTGCACTCTTTCTGCGCTCTGCTTCTGCGCTCTGCGTTCTCCGCGATTCCTCTGCGTTCTCTGCGTTTTAAGATTTTCCTTTTCCCGCCAGCTGTTCGTTTTTCCAGTAACCACGATATAGAATTCCCGAATCATGAATTCTCCCCGGATCACCCTAGCGATCGCGGCCCTCTCCATTTCGCTCTTCGCTCAAGCCCCGCCCACCGTCACTCCGAAAGCGCGCGCCATTCACGACTCGGCCATCGTGGTCGACACCCACGCCGACACGCCACAGCGCTTCCTGGATGACAATTTCGACATCGGAAACAACGACCCCAAAGATATCGGCCACATCAGCCTCGACAAGGCTCGCGCCGGCAACCTGGGCGCGGAATTCTTCTCCATTTGGGTGGACCCCGAAACCAATCAGGGACACTACGCCAAGCACACGCTTGAACTGATTGACACGGTCTACGAGCAAGCCGCACGCCATCCCGACCGCATGATGATGGCCTTCTCGGTAGCCGACATCGAACGAGCCCACAAACAGAAAAAACTGGCGGCCCTGATGGGCATCGAAGGCGGCCATTCCATCGAGAACAGCATTCGCCTGCTGCGCGACTACTATCGCCTCGGCGTTCGTTACATGACGCTTTCCTGGTCTAACACCAACGAGTGGGCCGACTCCTCCGGCGACATCGACGATCCGAAAATCCAGCATCACAACGGCCTCACCGATTTCGGCAGGCAGGTGGTGCTGGAAATGAATCGTCTGGGAATGATGGTGGACATTTCCCACGTGGCCGACAAGACCTTCTGGGACGCGATTGCGGTGAGCAAGGCTCCAGTGATCGCGTCGCATTCCTCAGCCCGCGCGCTGTGCAACGCGCCCCGCAATATGACCGACGACATGCTCCGCGCAGTGGCCAAGAACGGCGGCGTGGTGGACGTGAATTTCTTTTCCGGCTTTGACGACCAGAGCTACTGGGACGCAGCCAAAGCACAAGCGAAAGAGCAGGACGCCGCCGTGAAAGACTATCTGAACAAGATCAAGGCCGAGGGCAAGACACCGTCCTACCTGGACGAAGAGATGATCCAACGTCAATGGCTGAACAAGATACCCCGCCCGCCCTTTAAGGTGCTGATCGACCACATCGATCACATCGCCAAAGTCGCCGGCGTGGATCACGTGGGACTGGGCTCCGATTTCGACGGCGTAAGCGGACAAACCCCAGAGGGCATGGATTCCGCCGCCGACTTGCCTAAGATAACCCAGGGTCTGCTGGACCGGGGATACAGCGCCGAGGACATCCACAAGATTCTCGGCGGAAATCTGCGGCGCGTGTTTGCCGAGGTAGAGCGGGTAAGCCGGGAGATGCAGAAAGGACCAGCCAGCCGCTAGCCCGCTTATCATTTGGCTCCAAGATTCGCGAATCGGACCTAAATCCCCGGGTAATTTCCCTGCTCAATGTCGTACAATTCATAATTCTGCTATCAAACTTCAAGGAGCCGATTCATGCGTAAGCCAATTCTCGCGACAGCAGTCATTTTGTTGGCGTTGACGTTCTCGCAAGCCGCATTTGCAGCCGCGGCCCAGCCCACAGCGGTCATCGAAACCACCTCCGGCAAACTCACCTGCACGTTGTTTCCGGACAAGGCCCCGATCGGCGTCGCCAACTTCATCGGCCTCTCCGACGGCACCAAAGACTGGACCAGCCCGGTCACCCACCAGAAGAAACATGGCGTGCCGCTCTACGACGGGACGATTTTTCACCGCGTGATCCCGAACTTCATGATCCAGGGCGGAGATCCGGCGGGCTCCGGCATGGGCGATCCCGGCTATCAATTCAAGAACGAAACATCTCCCGACCTCAAATTCGACCGCCCCGGACGCCTCGCCTATGCCAATTCCGGTCCGGACACCAACGGCTCACAATTCTTTATCACCGAAGTTCCCTATCCCAGCCTGGACGGCCACTACACCATCTTCGGCCAGTGCGATGACGCCAGCGTGACCTTAGTAAAAGAGATCGCCCGCATGGGACGCGATTCCAATGACAAGCCCTACAAGCAAGTGAAAATCGTCCACATCACCATCAAGAAGTAACAGGGATAGTAACGTTCCTCGACTTCGGTCGGGATGACAATAGTTTTGCCGAAAGGATTTCATGACACGCCAACCCGGCACTTATGCCACGTTCAATACCTCCGAGGGTACGATCGTCTGCCGCCTGTTCGAGAAGGAAGCGCCCAAGACGGTGGCGAACTTCATCGAACTAGCCGAAGGCAAGCGCGAATGGACCCATCCCGTCAGCCGTAAGAAGAGCAAAGACCGTTTGTATGACGGCACCATTTTTCACCGGGTCATCCCCAATTTCATGATCCAGGGCGGCGACCCGGCGGGCACCGGCATGGGCGGCCCCGGCTACCAGTTCGAAGACGAGACCAAGGGTTCGCCGCATAAATTCGATAAGCCGGGCAAGCTGGCCATGGCCAACGCCGGCCCCAACACCAATGGTTCCCAGTTCTTTATCACCGTGGTGCCCACCACCTGGCTCACCGGCAAGCACACGATTTTCGGCGAGGTAGTCGAGGGCAACGACGTGGTGGAGAAGATCGTGAACACCCCGCGCGGTCGGCAGGATAAGCCAGTAAAGGATGCGGCGCTGAAGAGTGTCGTGATTGAGCGAGTGTAGGGCGACCGCTTCGTCAGTTTTCCATGACCGAGATTTCTTTGGCACGGATCAAATTGCGGTCTGAGGTAACCAGCGTCAGTTCAAACAGTTTGGCTGATACGGCGAGAAACACATCGGCAGGATCCGCGTGCGGCAAATCCATGGCGGAGAGCGCCGCCGCGACATCGAAAGTGAAAGGCGCCTCCGTGAACGAGGTAATGGTCAGCGCTCTGCTGAGCCAGGTGGAAAAGCCCTCCGGCACCTTGAGGCGCCCTTTGCGATGCAGAAGCATCGCTTCCCAGATGCTGACAGGCGATAACCAGAGTTGGTTCTTGGGATCATCGAGCGCCTTGGCCACCCGCCGGGCCAGCCTCTGCGGTTCACTGACGCTCCAAATCCAAATGTGAGTGTCCAGAAGCAGCTTCATTTGCGAAATGCTTCCCAGTCCTCGAAGCGTCCGCTAGGGCCGACAATGTCCCCGACAATCTCCACGGATCCCGCCATCGCGCCTAACCAGCTTTTGGAGCGGGGCTGCGGCGTGGGCGGCACAATTTCAGCCACCGGCTGGCCAAAGCGGGTGACGCGAATGGGCTTTTCCTTCATATTCCAGTTTGTACCGTGGTCAACGACTATGGTCAACTTGCGGAAGTCGTGCCCTTCCCGATCTACACTCCAATCACCGCCACCAATTCCTTCACCGCCTCCGCGCTCTTGTTCAGCGCATCCTGTTCCTCCGGCGTCAGCTTGATCTCAATAATCTTCTCAATCCCCTTCGACCCCAATTTCACCGGCACCCCGACGTAAAGACCCTTGATCCCGTACTCGCCCTCCAGATAGGCAGCGCAGGGCAGAATCTTCTTCTTGTCTTTCAAAATGGCTTCCACCATTTCAGCGACGGCGGAAGACGGCGCGTAGTACGCGCTGCCCGTCTTGAGGTACTTCACAATCTCAGCCCCGCCATCGCGCGTGCGCTGAACTAATCGCTCGACCGTGGCCTTGTCCATGAGTTCGGTAATCGGAATGCCGGCAACAGTCGAATAACGCGGCAGCGGCACCATGGTGTCGCCGTGCCCGCCGAGCACGAAGGCAGTCACATTCTCGACGCTGACTTTCAACTCCTCAGCGATGAAAGCCCGGAAGCGGGCGGAATCGAGCACGCCCGCCATCCCGATCACGCGCTCGCGCGGGATCCCGGCCATCTTGTAGGCGGCTTGGGCCATGGCATCGAGCGGGTTCGAGACGATAATCAGGATGCAATTGGGCGAATGCTGTATGACCTTGCTGACCACGTCTTTCATGATCTTGTGGTTGGTGTTGAGCAGGTCATCGCGGCTCATGCCGGGCTTACGCGGAATGCCGGCGGTAATGACAACGATATGAGAGTTGGCAGTGTCGGCATAGTCGTTGGTGCCGGTGACATGTGAGTCGCGCTTCTCAATGGGCATGGCTTCGAGCAGATCCAGGCCTTTGCCCTGGGGCACGCCCTCGACGATATCGATGAGAACGACATCAGCCAGTTCCTTGGAGGCGATCCAATGAGCAGCAGTAGCGCCGACGTTGCCAGAACCTACGATCGTGACTTTATTGCGCATGAATCATCCTTTCGTCATAAACATCTTTTCAACCACAGCGGGCACGGAGAGGCACAGAAAAATGTACCCCGTGTTCCCCTGTGCCCCTGTCGTTGATTTTCATCTAGTCGCGCTCAGCACCCCTGCGCCCATGTTCTCGATAATGTGCCCCGCGAACCCGCTAGTGCTGACTTTGGTGGCGCCCGTCATCAGACGCTCGAAATCGTACGTAACCTTCTTCTGCTCGATGGTACGTTCCATGCCCTTCTCAATCAGGTCCGCAGCTTCATCCCAGCCCAGCAACCTAAACATCATTACCCCGGACAAAATCACGGAACCGGGGTTGATTACATCCTTGTCAGCGTACTTCGGCGCGGTGCCGTGCGTGGCCTCAAAGATGGCATAGCCGTCGCCGATATTGGCGCCGGGCGCGATCCCCAATCCGCCCACCTGCGCGGCGCAAGCATCAGAAATGTAATCGCCGTTCAAATTGGGCGTGGCCAGGACCGAGTACTCGTCCGCCCGCGTCACGATCTGCTGAAACACAGAATCGGCGATGCGGTCGTTGATCTTCAGCTTCTGCTTCCACGCGCCGTTGCCGTGGGTGGCATAGATCGCCCCTAGAACCTCTCGCACTTCCTGATACACCGCCTGGCGGAAGGCGTCGTTGGCAAATTCCAGCCCCGGCTCGACAATCCCCGCATTCTCTTCGATGCTGATATTCGGATTCTTATCTTTGTTGTCGAGAATCCAGCTTTCGCGTTCGGTTACGATCTGACCACGAAACTCTTCCGTGGCCAGTTCGTATCCCCACTTGCGGAAAGCACCTTCTGTGAACTTCTGGATGTTTCCCTTGTGCACCAGAGTGACGCTTGGGCGGCCATGGTCGAGTGCAAACTGGATGGCCATGCGCACCAGACGCTTGGTGCCGCTTACCGACATGGGTTTGATGCCCACGCCGGAGTCGAGGCGCACCTGCTTCTTGCCGCCTTTCAGCATGTCCTTGTTCAGAAACTCAATCAGCCGCGCACACTCCGGCGTTCCCTGTTCCCACTCAATGCCGGCGTAAACGTCCTCTGTGTTCTCGCGATAAATGACGATGTCCATGCGATCGGGATTCTTCACCGGCGACGGCGTCCCTTTGTAATAACGCACCGGCCGGACGCACGCGTAGAGATCGAGGATCTGCCGCAAAGCAACGTTCAGCGAACGAATGCCGCCACCGACCGGCGTCGTCAGAGGGCCTTTGATTGCGACCCGGAATTCACGCACGGCGTCCACAGTATCGTCTGGAAGCCAGTTCTTGAATTTGGAGTAGGCCTTCTCTCCCGCAAACACTTCGTACCAGACCACGCGACGCTTGCCGTAATAGGCCTTCTGCACTGCACCATCGAACACTCGGACCGAAGCCTTCCAGATATCCCGCCCGGTGCCGTCTCCTTCTATATAAGGAATGATGGGATTGTCAGGAACCTGATATCGACTTCCGGCATAGCCAATCTTGGCTCCGTTGGGCACAGCAAGACCGTTGTAAGACACTGCCATTCTTTACCTCCGCAAGGCTTGAGGGAAACAATAATTATAAAGCTAGTGTGGCGGACTGGGGAGAACGAAAGGACGCAGGTTCTTCTCGGCGCCCTCTGCGATGGTTTCTCTGCGCCCTCTGCGTTTCAAGATTTGTGACCTTAGGACGCTGAGAGGCAGATCGAGCGCAGAGCACGCAGAGACAATTTCCTTCTGACATCCTGCGCCGTTAGAATGCTGGGATGTCTTTGCAAGCAGGGCGCAGGCTCTTCGTCCTTTTGCCGACCCTCGTCATCTTCACTCAGCTGTTGCTGGGCCAGACGCCGGCTTCCTCTTCTGCGCCCGTTCCAAATGCGCCCCCGCCTCCAGTACATCGCTTCTGGGACCGCACCAACATCCTTCTGTTTTCGGGAGTGGCGGTGGTGCGTGGCATGGACTACGCCTCCACCCGCAACTTTCAGGCCCGCGGGCGGCAGGAGATTCTCCTCCCCGAAGATGTCGTCGACAACTCCGCCGCCTTCGCCAGCATCGAGGCCGCCGGCACAGTCGCTTCGGTCGGGATTTCGTATATTCTGCACCGCACCGGACATCACACGCTGGAGCGCTGGATGTCGATCGGCCACATCGGGGTGACCGCCTTCGGGGACATCCGGAATTATTCCCTGAAGACGAAGCGTCCGCACTAGAGCGAGCCCTAAAGCGGCCCGTTTAGAGCCTGCTCCTCCCCGGCAGGCAGCGAAAATCCAAATCTCTAAAACGGAACTTTCCAGCCCGGAGCAGCGTACTATAAGGGAGCACCCCCTGTGCCAGGGGACATGTGTATGCCTCGAATTTGCCGATATGCGGTAATGCTGTTGGCGGCTGTGGCTTCGCTCAGCTCTGCCAGGGCTGTTGCCCAACAAAACTCTGATCAGGTGCACTTTGGGCGGGACATCTACATCGAGCCGCAGGATAGGGCCGGCGATCTGGTCTGCGTGGGGTGTTCCATCTACATCCGCGGCCCGGTCGCGGGAGACGTCGTGGCCGTCGGCGGCAGCGTGATCCTCGAGCAAGGCGCAAAAATTGCCGGAGGCGCAACGGCTGTAGTCGGCGACGTGCGATTACAAACTGCCACCCAGATTGGTGGCGACGTCGTGGCCGTTGCCGGTACGGTAAAACGCGACCCGCAGTCCGAAATCGGTGGCGATGTCACTTCTCTCGGCGGCGCTGGCTGGATGCTGCTGATCCTCGGAGGGCCGCTGGTCTTGTTGGGCGCATTCGTGACCTTGATCATCTGGCTGTTTCAGCGCAGGCGGCCAGTGGCGGCGGCTGCGTAAACCCGCTACTTTTCTGGAGCCAAGTACTTTTCGTAGAAGCTGCTGCTAAACGTACTATCTGGGTCGTATTCCGTTTTCTTGGCTACGAATGAATTCACCATCGGATAAGCCATCCTGATTTGTTCCCTTGTTGGGTATTGCTGGTAGGGCAAATAATACGTGCCACCATTTCGCAGCGCCGTATCGACTAGCTTTTGAGTCCATCCCTGTGCCGCTGCCCGCCCTCCCGAAGAAAGCTCTTGATTGACGTAGAGAACGAAAGCGAATGACTCTTTGCGCGCGTATGCAAGAAAGCTCTCCGTGTCTTTCGGTACATAACGAATCGTGACACTTAACAGGTTGACTTTGTCTGCAACCACCACGCTTCGCATTTCGTCCATAAAGCTCACCAGATTCTCTACGGGCACGAAATATTCCTGAAGGATGTCAGTGTCGGTAGGAGAGTCATATGCCAGAAACTTGATGGGAGGCCGCATGGCATTGTTTCTCGAAATAATGCGCGTAGATACGAGATCTCCAACTGTTTCCTGAAGAAACCAGCGGACATCCTTGCCGACCTCCGAATGTCGAGACATGGCAAACGCCGAACGGTCGAATTCAACGTCCTTCTCTTGCTGCAAGTCAAATATGCCGCGTGGCCGCTTGCCGGTCCTCACGAAGGTGTACACCACGAGATGCTGGAGCAGGTCTTTGCGTCGAATCGACGGCCACGCGTATTCAAGACCGACGTTCGAATCGCCTTTTACGTGGTCCATGAAGTAGCGCACATATGAGGTATACGACATGCTTTGCTGGTGCTTTTCGTACACATCATTCTCAGTCAATTGAAGATCAGCGTCGAGAATCACGCCGAAAAGTCCATAGCCTCCGATTACCAAGGAAAACAGCGCCGGATTTTCGCTTCTGCTGACGTTGACGATCGAACCATCGGCCCTCATCAGTCGAAGGCTCCGTACGCTCTGAATGATCGGACCAAAGTTTGGGTCGCGTCCATGAGCGTTTACACTTATCGATCCTCCAACAGTGAAAATGTTCGACGCCTGCTGCACTTCAACTGCAAGACCGTAATTGTTGGCATAGCTCTGAACCTGCTCCCACGTGACGCCGCTTTGCACAGTGATCAATTTTTGCTGCCGATCCATTCGGAGTATCTGATTGAAATGCGTCATATCCAGAACAATTCCGTCTCGATGCGCAGTTTGCCCGCCCTGGCTGTGCCTTTTCCCAGCGATGGAAACCTTTAGATGTAAGGCAACCGCATCCTTCAGCCCGGCTCGAACATCATCGACGTCGTGAACTTCGCAAACTCTCCGAACTTGAATTGGATTCAGTCGCGACACGTCGTTGACTGTGGTTGCAGCTTTGTTCTGCGCAAGAGCTATGTTCGCGAGGAACAAGCCAAGCCCGAATACGCATAGATTTCGCAGTCGTTTCAGCACGTTTCCTTTACCTCGCCTACCATCTCTTCGTCCCAAACGTCTTCCTCACTCCGACCGAGTTATATCGTCCCCACGGACCGTTGTTACCCAAGTCCGCCGGACCAAGATTCTTGTCTCGCGCCCCCAGTCGATCAAACAGAAAATGCTGCGTGAAACGGAATTCGAATCCTTTGGCGATGTAAATTCCCACACCCCAGGAATGCTCAATCCCGATGGCGTCAGGTGACCAGGTATACAGCGTTTGCGGAATGGTCTTGCCGAACAAAAACGACGGCTGCCCCCACACCATGAACCGTCGCAACTGGCCTTTGCCGAACGGACGCACTTCGAGCAGCCCGGAAAGCATGTAGCGTGCAAATTCGCTGCACAATGCATTGACGCCGCCATACGTCCCGGCATTGCCCGCGCACAGGTTGGGGTCGATCTCGTTGTGCGGAGGAGCCAGGTCAAATTGCGCCCATCCCCACAGCGTGTCTTTCGGGAGAAAGAACCGCTCCGAGTCTTGCATCACGGGATCCTGTTTCTGGGCGCACAATGTCCCCACGAACGTCAACAATACGATCAAACACAGCAGCAGTCGTTTCACTTTGCCTCCGGCCTTGTCGTTGGATTATGAGTGTTGAAGGGCGACACATTGTAACGTGATTTCGTGTCGAAACGCCGTCTCTGCGTCCTCTGAGTTCGTTCTTCGCGGCCTCCGCGATAAAGGCTGTTGTACGTGCTGAGGCCAGACCTTGGAACGCCGAGAGCTGGCGCGGAGCGAGCAGAAGCCCGGTACGCAGGGAGTTCAGGTCGAGAGCGGCAGTTGAATTACCGCCTCGCAGCCTTTTTCCTTGTCCCGGTTTCGCAAGGTGAGCGTCCCGCCGTGGGCCTCGGCGATCTGCCGGCTGAGCACCAGGCCGATGCCCGATCCCCCAGGCTTGGTAGTAAAGAAAGGAACGAATAAATTTCCCGGATTGGCAATGCCCGGGCCTTCATCGCGCACCATGAGATTCACCCAGTTCCCGTTCTTCGTCCAGCCCACACGCACTTTTCCTCCGCCTTCGAGCGACGCATCCACGGCATTGCGGATCAAATTGATCAGCACCTGCTGAAGCTGATCGGAATCGAGATTCATGACGATTGAAGGTCCTGGTTCAATCTCGACGGCACTACGGGTTTCGAGCCCGGCCGCAGTCTTGACCATGAGGTGCAGATCGGTCGGGCGAAGCTCGGGCTTGGGCAGGCGCGTGAGCCGCGAGTAATCGCGCATGAAGCGGCTGAGGGCATCAGAACGCTCGGCAATAACGCGCAGTCCGCCCCGCAAGTCATCCTGCCAGTCGGCGGCGCGAATCTCGCGCTTCATGATGTCTTCAAGGCTCCCCGCAATCGAGCAGATCGGCGCCAGCGAATTATTCAGTTCGTGCCCCAGCACACGCACCAGGCGCTGCCAGGCCTGGCGCTCTTCTTCGCGTAACGCCCGGCTCAAGTCGGCAAGCACCACCAGATAATGTGGCTTCCCCCCCTGGCGGAACACCGACCGCCGCACCCCCCAACGCCCCGACTGTCCGGGAAAAGCCTTCTCCAGCGTTCGGGCCGATTCTCCCTGCAAACATTCCAGCAGGCCCAGCTCCTCGGCGCTCTTGCCAATCAGCCGTTCGGCATTCTGCGCCATGAGGCGTTCGCCCGCGCGATTGACCAGGCGGACTCTCTGGTCGCCGTCGAAGGCGATGACGGCCACGTCGATCTCGGTCATCACTGTGGTGAGCAGCGCGCTGGCTTCCATCGCTCCCAGGCGCTGCTCGCGCAGCAACTCCGAGAGCGTATTGACTTCGAGCATGAGCTCGCCAAGCGCATCGCCCGCCTTGGCGCCGCGCACCCGGAAGGAGAAATCGCCCTCCCGCAAAGCGGACTGCATGTTGGATAGGGTCTGCAACGGCCGGATGACGGCGGCCCGCAAGCCAAAGGCGAAACCCACCCACAGCAAGACCACCACGGCGGTCAGGCTCCAGCGTGTATTGGGATCGTGCTCGCCGGTCCAAAGCAGCACCAGGGTCAACAGCACTCCGGCCGCGCCCGATGCCAGCGCCAGCAACAGAATGCGGTTTTCGTGGCTGAGATGCTTCGACTTTGGCCGGGGACGATGACCGGGCGGGGGCGAAGGCTTCAGTGCGGCCGCCGGACGGACCTCGTTAGCTGCTCCCGATTCCATATTTTTGCAGACGCCGGTAGAGCGCGCTGCGGCTCAAACCCAGCGCTTCAGCCGCCTGGCTGATATTGCCACCATAACGGTCGACTGCTTTGCGAATCAAGAGGGATTCCACTTCTTCCAGGCTCAACTCCTCCAGACGCTGCGTTCCCGCCTGCGGAGGCTTCAGACTAAGATCGCTGCTGCGCACCGCGTCTCCGCTCGAAAGCAGCACTGCGCGCTCCACCGCATGGTCCAATTCGCGCACATTCCCCGGCCAGGGATATTCCAGCATGGCCTGCATGGCTGGAGGATCGAAGGTCTTGACCGGCTTGCGATAGCGCTCGGCGTACCGGCTCAGGAAGTACGTGGCCAGGGGAGGAATGTCCTGGCGGCGATCGCGCAGCGCAGGAATTTGAATCTCAACTGTATTCAATCGGAAGAGAAGATCCTGCCGGAAGCGTCCAGCGGCAACTTCCTGATCAAGATCCGCATTGGTCGCGGAAATGATTCTCACGTCCACGCGACGAGTCTGCGAGGACCCGACCCGTTCCATCTCCCCGCTCTCCAGCACCCGCAGCAGCTTGGCTTGCTGCGAGATCGGAATGTTGGCTATCTCATCGAGAAACAGCGTTCCCCCGTGGGCCAGTTCAAAGCGCCCGATCCGGTCAGTCTTAGCGTCGGTAAAGGCGCCTTTCACGTGACCGAACAACTCGCTCTCGAAGACACCTTCCGGCAAGCCGCCAGTGTTGACTGCAACCAGCGGCCGCGAAGCCCGGTTGGAAAGCGCATGCAGCGTGCGGGCAACCACTTCTTTGCCACTGCCATGCTCGCCGGTAACCAGCACATTGGCATCCGAAGGGCCGATGCTGCTGATCAGGCGCAGCACCGGTTGCATGGACTCGGCATTGGCAATGAACTTGGGCAGCCCATCAGCCCTCAGCAACCGGTTTTCGGCCTCCAGACGCTGGGTGTGGCGCAATGCGCCCCCCAGTTCCAGTTGGGTGCGCAGAACCGAGAGCAGGCGTGCGTTCTCCCAGGGCTTCTGCACGAAGTCGCGGGCCCCGCGGCGCATGGCCTCGACCGCCAAGTCCACGCTGCCCCAGGCGGTCATCACGATCACCGGCAGCGTGCTGTCCATGGCCTGAATGCGCGAGAGCAAGTCCAAACCTTCCTGGCCCGAAGTGGTGTCACGGGTGTAGTTCAGATCAATAAGGACGGCATCGAATTCCCGCAGACCCAAAGCATCCAGCACCCCCGCCGGCGAAGTCGCAGTCTCGATGGCGAAACCCTCCGGCTTGAGCAGCAGCCGCAGGGCTTCAAGTACATCGCGCTGATCGTCGGCGATCAGCAGGCGCGAACCGGAATGGCTGGGTGCAGGCATGGCTGTTACACGTGGATGAATTCTATCCTTTTCCGTATTCGGACTTTGAACCGCGCTCAATTTGGCTCCGTTTTGGAATCTTGTTGCTGGGCAATGGTGCGGGGCGCCACCCCCGAGAAGGTTGGAGTTTGCTGCACCGTGCCGCGCACCGCATCTTCAATCTCGATGCCGGTATGGGCCAAAGTCAGGCCAGTGGCGCGGTCCAGTTCCACCCGCGATTTCTCGTAGGTTGACATGGCCGCGACAAAGTTCGACTCCGCCTGCGCGAGATCGCGGTCCGCCTGCAATACCAGGTTACTGGTCGAAGCGCCCAATACTTTTTTCTTCTGCTCAACGTCAAAGGTTTGCTGGGCCAGGTCACGGGCTTTGCGCGCGGCCGTTACCCGGGAGCGGTTCTGCACCAGGGCAAATTGGGCATTGCGCACTTCAATGCCGATCTGATTCTGCAATTGTTGCAGGTGCAATTGCGCCTGCCGGTATTCCAGTTGCGAGCGGATCTGGTCAGCCTGCGCGCCCCGGTTGCGTAACGGCAGGTTCAGATTGATTCCGACCGCATAGTCAGGAGAATTGTTCTTGAACAGATCGCGAAACGCATTGGAGTATCCCGATGGATTCAGCGGCGGGCACGGAGGGTTGTTGCAAAGTGGAGAGCCTCCATAGGCGGCATTCTGTACTCCCGCCAACCCGTACGCCCCATAGAATGCCACCAGATCCACCTGCGGCTTCAGGGCGTTGGCTGCCGCTTTGCGCGTGATCTCACGATTGCTGAGGTCAATGCGCGCTTCCGCTAATTCCGGACGATGTCCCTGCGCATCGGCAAGCAGGTCCTGGATGGGTGTGACCGGCTCCTCTTCCGGGATGCTCATGGTATCGGTCGGAACCACCTCGGCCGAGGCGAGGACGGGATCGCTCAAGTCGCGAGTAATTGCATTCTTGATGAGCAGCGCCTGCAATTGCAATCCGTTCTGCGAAAGCAGCAGGTCCTGGCTGCGCGCCGACTCCTCGCTCTCCGCCTTCATGACTTCCATGGGAGCGATGGCGCCGATCCGCACTTGCTCGCGGTCATCGGAAAGGGTCTTCTCCGCCAGTTCCAGCGAGCGCTCTTTCACTTTCACATCTTCGTAAGCATTCACCAGGTCCCAATAGATATTCTGGATTTGCGAGACCGTGGAGATCACCTGCCCACGGAAAGCCACGTCAGAGATCTCGCGGTTATTGCGGGCAATGCGGACGAATCGCAGGTTGGGCCCAAAACCGAAGCCGGCCAGCAAATGCTGACGCAGGGAAAAACGGAAGCTGCTGTCCACTTCCGGAGAAAGAATGCTGTACAGGCTGTTGTTGGTTACACGATCATTATTGAAGCCCACACTCAGTAACGTGCCCGTTCCGAATCCCTGCGAGTAGTTGAAATTGGCGACCCCGGTGTTCTGCTGTAAGGACGACACCCCCGCCAGAATGATGCTCGACTGCGGGAAGGTGGCATGCTCAAGGTTCAGGCCGCCGCTTACCACCGGATCAAAGCTGTCGATATTGGTTCCGGTGCCGAGGGTGGACTGCACCAATCCTGACGCGCCGCCGCCCGCGCCACCCGCGCCACCCGAAGTACCGCCTGCTCCTGCTCCCGGGGCACCGCTGCCGAAGCCTCCCACACCGCCGCCGGGAGTTCCCTGCACCAACCCTGTCGCCACCCCGCGCACGCTCTCGCCTGACTTGGCCCGGAGAATGTCAGTGTCAGCAATGGAGAGGTTGAAGCGGGCGATGGCGAGATCGAGATTGTTCTCGAGTGCCAGCACCACGGCGTCGCTCAGCGACAGCCGGAGCCTGCCATCCTTGAGCAGGTTCTCGATTCGGGGAGTGTTCCCAAAGCTCGGCGGCGGTACCTCACGGGCCATATATGGGCTCACGAAGTAGGGGAAATGGGACGCTGGTTTGGAATAGTCAACCAGCTTCTGCGCCGGCGCACAGCTGGCCGCCAGGAAAATCGCCGCTGAAAGCAATGCTGGAATTATTCCGCGTATCCTATTGATTAGTTGATGAGATACTTGATTAATGCTTGTGAGTGTCATTGCTTCTCCTGTGCTGATCTGAATTCATTCGTAGCGCAGCGCGACCATGGGGTCGACCTTGGTGGCACGGTACGCCGGAATGTAGGTGGCCGGCAGCACGGCCAGCAAAAGCAGGCCACCTACTTCCACGAAGGTCGCGAAATCGGTTGGGGTCACTCCAAAGAGCAAGCTGGAAATTAGCCGGGCCGCCCCGACCGCCGCCAAGACTCCCAAGCCCGTACCGATCAAGGTGAGCCGCAATCCATTGCGCATGATCATCCCCAGCACTTGCCAGGGCTGCGCGCCCAGCGCCATGCGCAGTCCCAGTTCCCGGGTACGCTGTGCCACCGAGTACGCCAGCAACCCGTAAATGCCGAGGCCAGCCAACAACAGCGCAATTCCTGCCAGGGCCCCCACCAGGTATGCAGGATAGGCCCGCAGCAACGTGGTTGGACTGTCCGCAATCACCTGCTCCATGCTGGCGACACCAAACACCGGGACCTGCGGATCAATGGCTCCCACCACCCGGCGAACGCTGCCGGCAAGAGCCGCAGGATCCTGCTCAGTGCGCACCATCAGGGAAAAATAACCGCTGGCATCCTGCTCAAAGTTGTCATAGACCACCGGTGTGCGATTGCGGTCAAGGGCAGTGACGTTCTCATCGCCCACTACTCCCACAATTTCCCAGAGATTCGGCGCGTTGGAGTAAGTAAAATTGATGCGCTTGCCTATTGGGTTCTGGTTAGGGAAAGCCAAGTCAGCCAGTGTCTGGTTCACGACGACTACATGCGGTGACTTGCTATTGTCCTGTTCCGTGAAGAACCTGCCGGCTCGCAACGGGATGCCCATTGCGCGGAAATAGTTCGCGCTCACCGTGCGGCTGTTGGCTTCGTATTCCTCGCCGCCGCTTGCCTTGGGCCGACCCTCAAGATCAAAGCGCGAAGTGTTGCCCCCACCCGACAACGGCACCACCGACACCGCCGCCGCTTCTTTCACTCCCGGCAGACGGCCGGTGTTTTCAAGCAGCTGACGCACAAACGCCTGCGCACGCGCGTCGTCAGGATAGCTCTTGTCGGGCAGGGCCACGGAGAGGGTCAACAGATGATCGGTTTTGAATCCCGGGTCGACCTGCAGCACCTGGCGCAGGCTGTTCAACATGAGGCCGGCTCCAACCAAAAGGACGACGGCCATGGATACTTCGCCGATGACCAGAGCATTGCGCAGCCGTGAGTGTGGAGACGCTACCGAGCTACGCCCGCTCTCCTGAAGGGTTCCGCCGACGTGGGAGTTGAAAATCTGTAATGCCGGAGCCATTCCGAACACAATCCCGGTAATGACGGACAGTCCCAGCGAAAACAGGAGAACCGTGCGGTCGACCCCGAGTCCCAGCAAAGCAGGGAGGGACGCAACCTGATCTTTGGGGATGGCGGAGAGAATGGCCGGCACTGCCCACGAGGCCGCCACCACACCCGCGGCGCCGCCAATCAATGCCAGAAGAACCCCTTCGGTGAGGAGTTGCCGGACAATCCGTGCCCGGGCAGCGCCCAGAGCGATGCGGATTGCAATTTCTCTCTGCCGGGGGACCGAGCGCGCCAGCAGCAAGCCGGCCACGTTCGCGCAAGTAATCAGCAGCACGAACCCGACTGAAGCCATGAGCATGATCAACACCGGGCGGATGGATCCAACCAACTCATCGCGCAGGCTCACCAGCCGAATCCCCACACCCTGGTTCGAGTCTTGATACCGCGATTCCAATTGACGGGCCAGAGTCTGCATGCCGGCCTGTGCCTGCTGCAAGCTGGTTCCTGGTTTCAGACGGGCTACGGGATGGAACCAATACAGGTTTCTTCTCGCCAGCATCCCTCCCGCGAGATGAAGCGACCGCCAGATGTCGCTTGAGCGGCTGGGGCCAAACTGAAAGCTCTCTGGCAACACGCCCACAATGGTGCATAGCGATCCATCCAGGGTCAGACTCTTGCCGACTACGTGCGGATCTCCTCCAAAACGCCGCCGCCAGCCGCCGTACGACAGAATGACGGCGGTCTGTTGCTGCGCTCCGTCCTCGGCCGGAGCGAAAGTCCGGCCCAGCATTGGTTGCACGCCCAGAGCTTCAAAGAATCCTGAACTGGCTACCGTCAGCGGAACTTGCTCGGCCCCATCCTTGCCCGAGAGCGTTGCGGTCGTGTTCGAATATCCACCCAGCCGTGAGAACACCTGGCTGTGATCTCGCATATCAAGATAATTCGGATAGGAAGCTTCCATCAGCTGAAAGCTGCCTGAGGTGCGCGTCTGCCAGATCTGCACCAGTTCGTCCGGCTTCTCGAACGGCAAGGGGCGTAGCAGCGTTGCGCTGAGAATGGTGAACACCGCCGTGTTGGCCCCGATGCCGAGTGCCAGCATCAGGATGACGACCACCGTGAACCCCGGGCTCTTGCGCAACATCCGCCAGCCGTAGCGAAGGTCTTGTTTCAAGGTCTCCATGTGTCCCTTTCACTCGTACCGCAGCGCCACCATGGGATCGACCTTCGCCGCCCTTCGCGCTGGAACATAGTTCGCAAGCCAAGCTACGGCACTCAACAGCACTGCCACCGCGCCCAAAGTGATGGGATCGCGCGCGCTGACACCGAACAGCAGACCTGCCATTAACCGGGTCAGCGCCACCGAGGCAACCATCCCCAGCAATACTCCCAGCCCGGCCAGCCTCATTCCCTGCCTTACGATCAGTTTCAAGACATCTTCTTTTTGCGCGCCCAGCGCCATACGAATTCCAAGTTCGCGCGTCCGCTGGGAAACCGTGTAAGACATCACTCCGTAGAGCCCAATGGCAGCCAAGAGCATGGCCAGCCCGGAGAAGATCGATAGCAGCAACATGGCAAAACGCCGTCGCAGTACCGATTCGGCAATCACGTCCTCCATGGTCCGCACGTTGGCCAGGGGGATATCTTTGTTCACCATCCCCACCGCATTCTGGGCTGCCGAAGCAAGCGCCAGCGGATCGGAAGTTTTACTGCGTACCACGACGAACACAGAAGGCCAGTGGGCCTGGCCGAAGGCGAGATAAACCTCGGGACGAGGGGCCGTCTCCAACCCCACATGTCGCACATTGCCGACTACCCCGACAATTTGGAGCTTCGCGTTGCCTGGGCCAAAATTCAGAATGTACTTGCCGACCGGGTCTTGCCCCGGAAAAACACTGTCCACCAGAGCCTGGTTCACGACGGCTACCGAGACGTGATTGTGGTCGTCCTGCTCGGAGAGGCCTCGGCCACGCAGCAGCGGGATGCCCATGGTATGAAAGTAATCCGCGGTGCTGACGCGAATGTCGGCGTTGTAGCTGGTATTGCTGCCGGGAAGCTGGAAGCTGCGGTCGCTGTTGCCCCCGGCGAGAGGCAATCGGCTCACCGCACCAGCCGACTGCACTCCGGGCATCGATTCCAACCTTTCCACCACCTGACGGTAGAAATCATCTTGTTGCGGAGGCGCGGTCGTGGGCGGAAGGCCGACGTTGAAGACCAGCAACCGGCTGGTGTCAAAACCCGGATCAACCCGCATCAGGCGCACGAAACTCTTCACCAACAGGCCGGAGCCGACCAGCAGAACCAGCGACAGGCCGACCTCCACCACTACCAGTGCCGAGCGGGTCCGGCCATGTCCGCTGGTGCTGCCGCGTTCTCCTTCCTTCAAGTATTCGTTGAGGTTTCCTCGCGACGCCTGTAGCGCCGGAGCAAGGCCGAAAAGAATTCCGCTAAGCACCGACACCACGATGCTGAATACCAACACATCGCGGTTCACGCCAATGCTCGTGAACTCGCGGATGTCAGACGGACTCATGGCCAGCAGAGCCGGTACCGCCCAAACCGCCAATAGGGTTCCGGCTGCGCCGCCCATCAGTGCGAGCAGCACACTCTCGGTGAGCAGTTGCCGGATCAGGCGCAGGCGGCCTGCCCCTAAAGCGGCGCGAATGGAAACCTCTCTGGAACGCGATGTCGCGCGCGCGAGCAACAGATTGGCAACGTTAGCGCAGCCGATCACCAGCACAAAAGCAACCGCCACCAGCAACAGCAACAATGTCGGCCGGATGTCGCTGACCAAATTGTCCTGCATGCCAACGAGGCTGACACCAGCATCGTTGTTGGAATCGGGATACTGCTTTTCCAGACGGGCGGCGACGCCCTTCAAGTCTTCGCGAGCCTGCCGCAGACTCACTCCCGGCTTCAGCCGCGCCCACGCATCCAGATAGTGGCTGTCACGAACCGGCCGGGGATCTTCGTTCGGCCGCAACAGATTCGGGGGCACCCCCCAGTGCGATGGCAACCATAGTTCACCATAGCTGTCAGGATTGAAACTCGCCGGCATCACGCCTACGACAACATATGAATCGCCATTGAGCGTAATCTTGCGGCCCAGCACGCCTTGGTCGGAGCCGAAGCTGCGCTTCCACAGGCCAAAACCCAGCACCACTACATGATCATTTCCAGGCTGGTTATCTTCAGGCAGCAGGGTTCGCCCAAGAACGGGACGAACGCCGAACAGCCGGAAAAACTCGCCGGTCGTCATCGTCCCTCGAACTCGTTCTGGACGGTCTCCACCACTGAGGTTCACCTGCCATCCACGCGACGCCGCCATGTAGAGGAACGAATGGTTCTGAGCTGCCCAGTCCAGGTAATTCGCGGGCGCCACAGCGCCCCCACCCTCGCCGGTGCTCGCCTGCGATTCGCTGACGCTGAGAATCCGGTGGGCGTCCGGGTAGGGCAGGGGATGAAGCAGGACCGTGTCCACCACGCTGAAAATGGCAGTCGTGCTCGCGATGCCCAGAGCCAGGGCCGCCGCCGCAATGAAAGTGAACCCCGGACTCTTGCGCAACATCCGCCAGCCGTAGCGAACATCCTGCATCAGCGTTTCCATGTTTCCTCAGTCGTAACGCAGCGCCACCATGGGATCGATCCGTGCAGCCCGGCTGGCGGGTATGTAATTTGCCAGGAAGGCCACCACCGCCTCCTATCGCTTAGGGCGCCGCCACCGCTGGAATCTTCGCCTGCGGATTTGCCGGGTCACTCGTGATCCAGCCGTCGAACAATTGAATCGTCCGGTGTCCGTACGCGGCGTTCACCTCCGAATGGGTCACTTGAACAATCGTGGTTCCGGCATCATTCAGCTTCTTGAACAGGTCCATGATTTCCTTGGCCTGACTGGAATGCAGATTGCCGGTCGGTTCGTCCGCCAGAATCAGCTTCGGATTCCCCACCACCGCCCGCGCCACCCCCACCAGTTGCTGCTGCCCGCCCGAAAGCTGGCTGGGATAAAGATCCTTTTTGCCCACAATCTGAAAGCGATCAAGAATCTCCGCCACCATGCTCGCCCGCTGACCGCGCGAAATGTTGCGGTAGGAGAGAGGCACGTCGAGATTTTCGTACACCGTCAGATTGTCGAGCAGGTGATAGCTCTGAAACACGAATCCAATGTATTTGCGGTTCAACTCCGAGCGTTTCTTGCGGTCCATCTTGTGGACTTCGTGCTCCAGAAACGTGTACTCCCCGTTCCAGGTGTCGTCGAGCATGCCGAGAATGCTCATCAGCGTGGACTTCCCCGAGCCCGAAGGCCCCATCACCGTGATGAACTCACCCTCGCGAATATCCAGGTTGATCCGGCGCAACACATAGGTAACGCCCGCCCCGGTCTTGTAAGTACGTTCAATATTGCGCAACTGAATCATGATTCACTCCCAGCTTTCTCTGCGTCCTCAGCGGCCTTTTCTCAGTGCCCTCTGCGTTAAAGCTTTTGACTTTGAGGCCAGCAGGCCATCATTCCTCCCTTAACGCCTCCAACGGATCAAGCTTGGTGGCCCGGTACGCCGGAATGAAGCACCCGACCAGAATCAGCCCCAGCACAATCACCGGCACCAGCGAAAACGTTGCCAGATCGCGGGAGCTGACTCCGAATAGCAGACTCTCCATCAACCGCGTCAGTCCGAACGCTCCCACCACGCCCACCAGAACCCCAATCGCCGCCAGCCCCGCTCCCTGCTTCATCACCAGTTGCAGGATGGTGCCCGGCTGCGCCCCGAGCGCAACCCGAATTCCAATTTCACGCGTGCGCTGCGAAACCGAATAGGCCATCACTCCGTAAATACCGATCGCCGCCAGCGCCAGCGCCAGCGTCGCAAACGTACCGATCAGCCACATGTCGAACCGCCGCAACGACCCGGCGTCGGCGACCATCTCGTCCATCGCCTTCACTCCATAGACGGGCACGGTCGCATCCACCTCGGCGACCGCTGCCCGAATCGAGCTCAAGATCCCCGCGCTGTTCGCGCTACGCACCGCGACGCTCATGTTGTCCTCGAGCACCGGCAAGAACGCCTCCGGCACCTGCGTGTAGGGGTAATACGCCGTCGGCTCCACATCGGTCACGTCCGCCGTCCAGTGGCGGACATCGTTTGCTACGCCTACCACCGTGTACCACTCGCCGCCCGTGACCTCCGGCTTGATGCGTTTGCCAATCGCATCTTCCTTGGGCCAGTAAAGCTTGGCCAGGCTCTCGCTCACCACCGCCACCCGCGGCGCCGTCGTCGTATCGTGATCGTTGAATTCCCGTCCTTTTCTCAGTTGGATCTCCAGGCCGTTGAAGTAGCCCGGCCCCACCGCGCGAAAGCGCGTCACAATCGGAATCTGGTCTGGCGGAGGCGGCGTGCCTTCAATCGCAATGGCCATGGAAGGATCGGTGCCGCTCATCGGCAGGTTCCGGGCCAGCACCGCCGACTGCACTCCCGGCACCGCCTGCACCCGCTCCATCACCTGCTGATAAAAGACCGGAATCCGCTCTCCCTTGTATTGCGCCGGTACGCCAATGCGGAAGGTCATCTCTCCCGTTGGATTGAATCCCGGATCGACGCTCTCCGTCCGCCATAAGCTCTTCAGCGAAAGGCCCGCTCCAATCAGCAGGATCGAAGCCAGCGCCGTTTCCGTGATCACCAGCGCCATGCGATGCTTCCCAAACCCTCCGCTGCTGCCGCGCGCCCCCTCCTTCAGCGCCTCGCTCACATTCACCCGCGATGCCTCAAGCGCGGGAAAAACTCCAAACAAAATTCCCACGACGCCGCACAACAGCGCCGTATATCCCAGAACCGTCGCATCAATGCCAACCGTCTCCACCGACGGAATGCTCGAAGGATGAATCGCCACCAGCAGTTGCACCGCTGCCCAGGCCAGCGCCAGCCCCAAAGCTCCGCCCAACGCCGAAAGCAGTACGCTCTCGGTAAGCAACTGCGCAATCACCCGCCCGCGCGCCGCGCCCAGCGCCGTGCGGATCGACATTTCCCTCCGCCGGATGGTGCCCCTCGCCAAAAGCAGATTCGCCACATTCGAGCATGCGATCAGCAACACAAACGCTACCGCTCCCATCAGCAGTAGCAGTACCGGCTTCACATTTCCGTTCAAGAATTCGCTGATCGGCAGCAGCGTCACACCCAACCCGCCTTCCCCATTCGGGTCCTGCTTCTTCAACCGCGCCGCATATGTCTCGAGCACAGTTTCTGTCCGCTTCTGCGTCATGCCCGGCGCCAGGCGGATGAACGCGAACATCCAGTGCACATTGCGCGCCGACGCTGCGGCGTTCGCCGTCTCCAGTTGCAGCGGCACCCAGAACAGTTCCTTGTCCGAGAGCACGTGGAACCCGCGCGGCATCACGCCCACCACGGTATAAGGAGTGCCATTGAGCGTGATCGGCTTTCCCAGGATTCCCGCAATCGCTTCAAACCGCGTCTGCCACAAGGCGTGGCTCAGGATCACAAAATTCCCCGCGCCCGGATGGTCTTCCTGGTCCGCAAAACTCCGGCCGAGCGCCGGCTGCACTCCGAGCACGGGAAGCAGATCGGCATTGATCTTGCCGCCCGCGACTCGCTCGGGGACTTCCTCCCCCGCCAGGTTATAGCTGACTCCCGAATACACTCCCATGTGCGCCAGAACGTCGCCCTGCTGGCGCATTTCGAGAAACGCCGGCGTGGAAAACGCATTGGGCTGGCCGTTCGACATGGTCTTCCACACCACCATCACCCGCGCCGGATCACGAAACGGAAGCGAATGCAGCAGCACCGAATTGATCACGCTGAACATCGCCGTGTTCGCGCCGATACCGAGCGCCAGCGTAAGAATCGCCACCGTCGTAAATCCCGGCGACTTCCACAGCATCCTCAGCCCGTAGCGGACGTCCTGAATCAGTGTCTCCATTCAGTTCAACTCCTTATTCATGCCGCAGCGCCACCATCGGGTCCACGCGCATCGCCCGCCGCGCCGGAACGTAGCATGCCAGAAGCGCGATCCCGGTCAACAGCACTCCTACCCCCGCAAAGGTCATGGGATCAGTCGGGGCCACGTGAAACAGCAGGCTCGACAACAGGCGAGTCAGCCCCAGCGCGGCCGCCAGGCCAATCGCTGAACCCAATAACGCCAGCCGGATTCCCTCACCTAAAACCATCCGCAAAACGTCGCTGCGCTGCGCCCCGAGCGAGAACCGGATACCGATTTCCTGCGTCCTCTGCGCGACTGCATACGCAATCAGGCCATACAACCCGACCCCCGCCAGCAGCAATGCCAACCCGGCAAAAACTCCCAGCAGTTGCGCGGAGAATCGCGGCTGTGCAATCGAACTGTCCACCACGTCATCCAGCAAGCGCAACGTAGAGAGACTCTCCGCCGGATCAAGCGATGTCACCGTCTCCCGCATCGCCGAGGCCAATGCCTCGGGGTCAGACGCCGCCCGCACCACCAGGTTCATCCCCGTCGAAGGCGCCTGCGCGTGTGGAAGATACATTTCCGCAGGCTGCGGCTGGTCGAGAGCGAAATGGCTCACCCCGCCGATCACACCTACGATCTCCCTCGGTCCGTTGTCGCCGCCAACCAGCAAACTCTTCCCGACCGGGTTTTCTCCGCCGAAATAGCGCTTCACGAACGGCTCATTGACAACCACAGTTTTCAGGGACGACTGCTGATCGCGATCATCGAGCCAGCGCCCGCCGATCAGCGGGATGCCCATCGCCTTCAAGTATCCTGGCGTCACTTCCCGCAAATTGGCGTCTTCATTTTCGTTCTCTGCGTAAACGCGCCCCTGAATGCGAAAGGAGTCGTCGTTATCCTGATGGCTCAACGGAAGCTCGGAAATCGCTCCCGCGCTCACCACTCCCGGCAGACTGCTCAGGCGCTCCTCCAGTTGCCGGAAGAATGCTGCGCGCTTTCCCTCGTCCTGATAACTGCCTTCATTCAGATTGATCCGCGCCGTTGCCACATGCTCCGCGCGAAAACCCGGATCCACGTGAATCAGGCGCCAAACGCTCTTCATTAACAGGCCCGCGCCCACCAGCAGTGCAAACGACGCGGCAATCTCCCCGACCATCAGCAACCGGCCCAGCCGGCGCCGCTGCCCGTGCGAAACCCGGTTGCCCTGCCTGAGGCTCTCATCGATGCTTCCCCTGGCGAGTTGCAGTGCCGGCGCCGCACCAAAAAGAACACCCGTGACCACCGAAATCGCGAAGGTAAACAGAAGCACTCCGCCGTTAACCTGCACTTCGTCAATGCGCGGCAAATCCGCGGGTGCCAACGATCGCAGCAGTGACACTCCCCACATCGCCGCAAGCGCCGCAACCGCTCCTCCGGCAAGCGACAGCAACATACTCTCCGTCAGTACCTGACCCACAATTCGCCGTCGGCTTGCGCCCAAGGCCGCGCGGACCGCGATTTCCCTTCGCCGCCCACTCACCCGTGCCAGCAGCAGATTGGAAACGTTGGCGCACGCAATCAAAAGCAGCATTCCCACCGCCCCAAACAGCAGCCACAGCGTGGGCCGCACCGGCCCGATCAAGACTTCCCGCAAATCGACCAGGTTCAAGCTCCACCCTTCGTTGGTCTTGGGGTACTGTCGCCCTAAATTCGCCGAGATCGCGTCCATTTCACTCTGCGCCTGCTCCCGGCTCACACCCGGCTTCGGCCGCCCAATCACTCCGAGAAAATGCCACTCGCGATGGTTCATTTCCGGCGACAGCATGTGCAGCGGAACCCAGATCTGCGCCTCCGAAAGCAGCGGCAGGTCCTCCGGCAGCACCCCCACAATCGTCAGCGGCCGGCCATCGAGCGTCAGTTTGCGCCCCACCACCGCCGGGTCGCCGCCGAAATCCCGCCGCCAAAGGCCGTAGCCGAGGATCGCCACCTGGGCATCGCTCACCTGCTCCTCACTCGCCTGAAAGCTGCGGCCGAATTTCATGGGGACGCCGAGCGCGTCGAAGAAATTCCACGAAACCCGGCTCCTCAACACCTGCTCCGGCCTTTCGCCTCCCGTGAGGTTCGCCGTTGTGTCCTGCCCGGTCATCGCGGCCAGTTGTACGAAGCTGTGGCTTTGCGTGCGGAAATCCCGGAAGTCGGGTGGCGAGACCGAAGCCCGGTCGTTGCGCGGAAACTTGCCGAATCCGCGAACCAGCTGCTCCGGCCCGGCAAACGGCAATTTGCGCAACAGCACCGCGCTGGTCACGCTGAACATGGCCGTGTTCGCGCCGACGCCCAGCGCCAGCGTAAGGATGGCCACCGCAGTAAATCCCGGCGACTTCCACAGCATGCGAAGCCCGTAGCGAACGTCTTGAATCAGATTTTCCATTTCGCCCCTTATTCGTCGCGCAGCGCGACCATCGGTTGCACCTTGGTCGCCCAGTGCGCGGGAAGATAACTGGCCACCATCACCGTCGTAAGCAGCAACACTCCCGTCAGCCCAATCGTCAGCGGATTGAACAGGCTCACTCCATAAAGCAGGCTGGAAAGCGCGCGCCCGGCCACAAAGGTTGCCGCCAGCCCCAGGATCAGGCCGGCTCCCGCCATGCGAACGCCCTGCCCGAGAATCAGCCGCAGCACGTCGCCGCGCGTGGCTCCGAGCGCCACCCGAATTCCCAGCTCGCGCGTGCGCAACTGCACCGAATAACTGATGACGCCGTACAAGCCCAGCGCCGCCAACAGCAACGCCAGCCCGGCAAAGATCGAAAGCAGCACCACCAGGAAGCGCCGCCCCACCAGCGACACATCGATGCGGTCTTCCATGGTTTGCAAGCCGTAAAGCGGCTGGTTCGGGTCCACCCGCCGGATGGCCGCTCGCATCTGTTCCGCAAACCCCTCCGGACTTCCGCTCTCTGGCCGCACTGCAATTTCCGCCACGTTGTTTGGGTTCTGCGCCAGCGGCACAAAATAGAACCCTTCTTTCACATCTGCCTCGAGCGAGTTGCTCTTGGCGTGCGCGACCAGGCCCACAATCGTCATCCACGGCGCGTCGCTGCCAAAGCGAATCTGCTGCCCGACGGGATCTTCGTTCGGCCAATATTGCCGCGCCAGCACCGTATCGACGATCGCCACCTGCTCGCTCTTTGCCCGGTCTTCGCTGGTAAAGAAACGCCCCCGCAGAAGAGGGATTCTTAGCGTTGAAAAATATCCCACAGAAATTCCCCGCACGTTGCCATGGGGCCCGGGATCATTCGGCGGCGTAACCCGGCCTTTGATATCGAATGAAGAACTACCGCCGGTGTTCGAGAACGGCAGCGAGTCGGCGATGGCCGCATCCTTGACTCCAGGAATATTCTTGAGTTCCTGATCGGCCGCGATCATGAACGCTTCCTGCTGCTCATTCGTTTTGTAGGTGGCAGGCAGCGAGAACACCGCCGTCATCAGGCCCCGCGGTTCAAAGCCCGTGTCCAGGCGCTCGACTTCCGACAAACTCCGCAGCAACAGGCCCGCGCCCACCAGCAGCAGCATGGCCAGCGCAATCTCACCGGTCACCAGCGCCGAGCGCACCCGCTGCCGCACTCGGCCCGAAGTTCCCGAGCGCCCGCCTTCCTGCAAAATCTGGAACCAGTGGCTGTGCGTCATGTGCCAGGCCGGGACCGTCCCGCACAGCAGCACGCAAAGCACTCCGACCGCCGATGCAAACAGCAGCACCGGCCCGCCCAGGTGGATATTCAAATTCGCCGCCAGCGCCGGCGGCGCCAGCCACAGCAGGAAAGGAATTGCGAAGTGTGCTACCAGCATGCCCAGCGACACGCCCACCACCGCGAGCAACAGGCTCTCCACCAGCGCCTGCTGGATCAGCCGCCCGTTTCCTGCCCCCAGCGCGATCTGCACCGAAACTTCGTGCTGCCGTCCCGTCGCCCGCGCCAGCAGCAATCCGGCGATGTTGGCGCATGCGATCAGCAGCACCGTCGCCACCGCCGCCAGCAGGATCACCAGCGGCTTGCGCAGCTTTCCCGCCACAAACTCCACCAGCGGCATCGAAAACATTCCCCAACCCGAGCGCTGCGCAAAACTGTTTTGCCCTTCCGACGCAATTTCCTGCGCCGCGCGCAGGTTGAGAAAGGCGTTGGCCTGCTCGACCTTCACTCCCGGGCGCAATCGCGCCACGGCGAAAAGACTTTCGTTGAAACGATAGTTCCGGTCGAAGAACCGGCCCGAAGGCAGCCCTATGGGCGCCCACATCTCGGTTCCGTTCGGCCAGTCGAAATCCGGCCGCATCACGCCGATCACTTCATCCGATTCCTCATTGAGCACCAGCGTTTTGCCCACAATCGCCGGGTCGCCTCCAAAGCGCTGCTTCCACGCCCGGTAAGACAGCACCACCTGGTGGTTCGCATTCGGCTGGTCCTCTTCCGGTCTAAACACCCGCCCCAGACAAGGGCTCGCCCAGAACACGTCGAACCACTGCCAGGAAACCCGTGCCCCCACCAGCCGCTCAGGATTTGTGCCGTTCGGGTTGTAGTTGAAGTTCGCCGCCTGCATGACCGCAGCCGACGTGAAGATTTCTTTGCCCGTGACCGCGTCGCCAAAATCGGGTGCGGACATGCTGATATTCGCGAGGTCAGCCAGCGAATAGCGCGCGCGCAACGCCACCACGCTCTCGGGATGCGGAATTCCGCTCGGGTTCAGCAGAATCGCGTTCATCACTGCGAACACCGCGATGTTGGCTCCGATGCCCAGAGCAAGAGTCAACACGGCGACAAGCATGAACGCCGGGCTCTTGCGCAAACCACGCGCCGAATAACGAAGGTCCTGAAGCGTTCCAGTCATTTTCGTTTCCCGTTCACTCGTACCTCAGCGCCACCATCGGATCGACACGCGTCGCCCGGCGCGTCGGAATCCAGGCCGCCAGCAACGCCATCAAACCGACCAGGGTCGCCGTCGCAATCAGGGTGAGCGGATCGTGACTGGAAACTCCGAACAGTTCACTCCCGATCAACCGCCCCAGCCCCAACGCCGCCGGCAGCGCCAGTGCCATGCTGATGCCCGCCAGTCGCGCCACTTCTGCCAGAACCATGCCGGCGATGTTGCCCCGGCTCGCAACCAACGCGACCCGAATTCCGATCTCCCGTGTGCGTTGCACCGTGGCATACGCCATCACACCGTAAAGCCCAATCGCCGCCAGCAGCGTGGCCAGCACACCGAAGCTCACAGCCAGCAGGGCGATCATCCGTTCCGTGCTCAGATTGTCGTCGATCTGTTCGTCCATGGTGCGCATGGTGTCGAGCACGAGCTTCGAATCGAAATTTCGCATCGCCGCACTCACCGTGGCCTCAGCCGTTCGTGGCGCCTGCCAGGTGCGCACATAAAATTCCAGGGGGATGTTGCCTGCTTCTTTCGCCTGAAGATAAGGAGCGAACACCGACCGCCTTACGTCGCTGCGGACGCTTTCGTGGCGCGCATCCTCCACCACGCCGACAATCTGCATGTCAGGCTTGCCCTCTTGGGCCTTTGGAGCGAGCGAGTGCCCCAGCGCCTGCTGCGCGCTGCCAAAGTAATGCCGCGCCAGACTCTCGTTCACCACTACTACCGGGGCTGCGTTCGGTCCGTCTTGCCCGCTGAAGCTTCGCCCCGCCACCATGGGTTTTTCCAGGGTTGAGAAATAGCCTTCAGTCACTACTGACCACTCCACATTCATCCCTTCATCATCTTTGGGGGCATACCCGGCGATCGCGATGGTTCTTCCTTCTGAATTTCCCGCCAGTTCCGGATCGTTGGTTGCCGCCACCGAACGTACTCCGGGCAGCGCGGCCAACGTGTCCTCAATGCGCCGAAACAGCCCGGGAACATCTTTGGGGTCGTACCCGGCAAGCTTGGCGTCGATCCCAAAGGTGAGCAGGTGATCGGTCGCAAAACCCACCTTCATGGTTTTCAAGTTGTACAGCGTACGCACGAACAACCCAGAGCCCGCGAGCAACAGCAGGCTCAGGCCGATCTGCACTCCGACCGAAACCCGCCGGAACCGCAGCCCGCCGCCGGCTACCGTCGTGGTTTGTTGTTTGAGCGCGGGAGTCGCGTCGGGCCGCCAAAACTGGATGGCAGGCGCCAGACTGAATAGCAAGCTCACTCCAATGGCTAGGCCAAAGTTGAAGACAAATATCCTCAGGTCGGGATGAGAAAAAAAAGGCGTCTGGCCGATGCTGCCGGTCATCATTCGACGCAACAGCAATGCAGAAACCTGTGGCGCCAGGATGATCGCCAGGGCGCCGCCCGCCACTCCCAACATCGCGCCTTCGATCATCAACTGGCGCACAATCCGCCCTGGCCGCGCCCCCAGCGCATAGCGGATCGACATTTCACGCACCCGCCCCGCCGCCCGCACCAGCAGCAGGCTGGCCACATTCGCGCACGCAATCAACATGACCAAGCCCACCATGCCCATCAGAATCCGCAACGGCGTACGGATGTTCTCGCGCAGAGGAGAAAACCCCAGGTCTCCGCTGAGCAGGCTGAGGTGGCTCTGGTGGATGAATCGTTCCTCAAATGACGCGGAGTGGGTCTTGATGTCTTTGAATTCTTCTGTCCGTAGCGCACGCCACAATACGTTGACCCCCGCCTCAGCCTGAGCGGCCGTGGTCCCCGGTTTGAGTCGCGCAAAGATCGTCAACCAGCGTGACCGGCGATTATCCAGATCATTCCAGCCAGGAGTAATCTCTCCCTTCATCGTCATCGGCACGAAAAAATCCGGAGAATCCCCGACCACTACACTGTGGAACCCCGGCTGCGCCACTCCAATCACGGTGAAAGGATGCCCATTGATGAGCACCGCCTGATTCAATATGCCGGGATCAGACCCAAACCGGCGTTGCCAGGAAGCGAAACTAAGCACCGCCAAAGGATTCGCGCTGGGCACAACGTCATCCGATTGCACCAGCAACCGCCCCAGCGCCGGCCGGACTCCCAAAGTCTCGAAATAATTACCGCTGACCAACTCTGCATTCGCGAGGTCAGGCCGGTTGTGCCATTCGACTCCGACCTCGGTCAGGAACGTGGCCAGGACCCCGTGGAACACGGTCCCCTGATCGCGCAGGTCCTTGTACATGGGAAAAGAAAAATAGTCGCCGGAGTGGCTGCCGCGTGAGTTCTCACGTCCCGTGTCCGACCCGGAATAGCGGAACTGCACCAACTCCTGCGGATCCCGCACCGGCAACCGCCGCAGCAGCACTTGATCGAAAAGAGTAAAGATGGCAGTGTTTGCGCCGATGCCCAGCGCCAGCGTGATCACCGCAATGATGGTGAATCCAGGACTCTTCGCCATCATGCGAAGTCCGTAGCGTAAGTCCTGCTTTAATGTCTCCATAAGCTCACTCGTACCTCAGCGCCACCATGGGATCGACCTTGGCCGCCCGGCTCGCGGGAACATAGCAGGCTGCCAACGCAACCAAAATCAGCAGCAGCGCCACTACCGAAAACGTCATCGGATCATGAGTGCTGACTCCGAACAGCAAGCTGGACATGAGCCGCATGAGTCCTAATCCTCCAACCAACCCGATTCCAACCCCGACCACCGCCATCCGCCCCGCCTGTGAAAGCACCATGCGCAGCACGTCAAACTGTCTAGCTCCGAGCGCCATCCGAATTCCGATCTCATGAGTCCGCTGGCTTGCGATATAAGAAATTACTCCATAAATCCCCACTGAGGCCAGCACGGTGGCCAGCGCGGCAAATATGCCCAGCAGCATCATGGCGAAGCGCTGGGCCGCCAGCGACTCGGCAATAATGTCGCTCATCTTCTTGGCCTCATAAACCACAATGTCGCGATTCACGGATTGCACGGCGGCAGTAATCAGGCGCACATCGTTGGCGGTCTCTGGCCGGGTTTTTGCCACAGCCTCCACGCCGTGCGCAAACAGGCTCAGAAAGGAATCGGGAATTTGGGGAAGCGAGAAATAGCATTGCGCACGAACCGGGGCGCTGTCGTTCTCATCGAGTCCCCACTGCTTCACATGCCCTACGATTCCCACAATTTCGGCAGTTGTGTTCAGGATGCCGAAGTTCACGTGCTGGCCAATGGGATCGCGATCCCCAAAGAACCGCCTGGCGAACTCTTCATCGATCACAATCACGCGGGGGGTAGTTTCGTTGTCCGACTCGGTCAGAAACCGGCCGCGCTTGAGGGGAATGCCCATGACGTTGCGATAATCCGACTCCACCGCGTAGAAAAGCGAGTTCTTCATTTCCGATTGCGAAGACGGTTTGGGTTCTCCTTCCAACCACAGAGGAAATTCAGAGTCGCTCCACATCGGCGTGGACCCGGCTGTCATCGAAACGCCCTGTACACCCGGAACGGCAGCCAGGGAGTCGTGGAGTTGGCGAAAAGCCGATCGGATTTCCGCAGGAGTGCTGCCCAATGGTTTGCTCGAGGCCAGCGCGAAGCTCAACACGTTTTGGGCATCGAAGCCGGGATCCACATTCCAGAGTTTCCCCAGGCTCCGAATCATCAATCCTGCGCCTGCCAGCAGCAGCAAGGCGAGAGCCATCTCCGCGGCCACAATCATGCCTTGTCCCCGATGGCGGCCGCTCGTGCCTCTGCCACCTTCTTTCAGGGTTTCTTGAAGATTCGTCGCGGAGGTTTTGAAAGCCGGTATCAGACCGAACAAAATACCCGCAAGCATCGAAACGCCCAACGTAAAAAGCAGGACCTGGCCATTGAGATGAATCTCCTCGGCGCGGGGCAAAGCATCCGGCAGCACCCGGATGGCTGCTTGCGTTCCCCATGCGGCCAGGCACACCCCCAGCCCTGCGCCGGCGAACGCCAACAGCAGGCTTTCAGTCAGAACTTGACGCGCGATTCGCGACCCGCTGGCGCCTAGCGCGGCGCGAACCGCAAATTCGCGCATTCTTCCGGTCGACCGTGCCAGCATTAGATTGGCAACGTTTGCGCAAGCAATCAGCAGAACGAAACCTACCGCGGCCAACAGCACCAGGAGGAACGGACGGATGTTCCCGAACACGCCGTTCTTGTCTCCCACCATGTTTTCCTTCAGCGGGACAAGGCTGACGCCGGAATCCTTGTTGCTGTCGGGATAGATCTCCGCCAGATGCCTGGCGATGGAATCCATGTCTGCTTTCGCCTGCTCTTTCGTCACTCCTGGCTTCAACCTCCCCACGGCATCCATGCCCATGCCAGTGTGCCGGTCGCGAAACAGCGGATTATTCCACTGCCCGAGAGGAACGTACACGTCCTTATCTTCGTAAAAATTTTCGTTGCGGTAGTGGAAGCTGGCGGGGATTACGCCAATGATGGTGTACAACGTGCCGTTAAGGTCGAGAGACTTTCCGACCGCTTCCGGGGAGGAACCGAATTTTTGTTTCCAAAAGCCCGCGCTGATGAGCGCCACCGGCGCCCCACCCAGTTGGTCGTCCGATGCGGTGAATGTTTGACCCACGATCGGTTTCACGCCGAGCAGCGGAAAGAATGTGGCTGAGACCATTTCCGCTTTTAACCGTTCCGGCTCGCCCATTCCGGTGAGGTTAAAGTCCTCCCCGTGCCGATAGGCAGCCAAGTTGGAAAAGGAACGGTTTTCCCGCTGCCAGTCTAGGAAGTCAGGGTAAGGAATCGAGGCTTCGGTAAACTGCGCGGTGTGCCTGTAGAGCGCGACCAGTTGTTGCGCTTGAGGATACGGCAACGGATTGAGCAGGACCCCATTCACTACGGAAAAAATCGCCGTGTTTGCCCCGATGCCTAGCGCCAGCGTGATGATCGCTACGACTGTGAATCCCGGCGATTTCCGCAGCATGCGCAGCGCATAGCGAACATCCTGCAACACCGATTCCATTAGCCAACCTCAACGCTCTCCTCGACGACCCTGCCATCGAATAGGTGGATCTGACGGTCGGCGTGACGCGCAAATCGCGGATCGTGCGTCACCATGCAGATGGTCGCGCCCTCGCGGTGCAGGTCGCGCAACAGGTCCATCACCGCTTCGGCATTGCGTGAATCCAGGTTTCCGGTAGGCTCGTCAGCCAGCAGGATGGAAGGCGTTCCAGCCAACGCGCGCGCCACCGCGACGCGTTGCTGCTGACCTCCGGAAAGCTGCGAAGGATAGTGCTTGGTCCGGTGGTTCATGCCCACCCGCTCCAGGGAAACATGCACGCGCTCTTTGCGCTCCGCCGAAGGCATCCCGCGGTAAGTGAGTGGCAATTCCACGTTCTCATAAACGTTGAGATCGCCAATCAGGTTGAAACTTTGAAAGATAAATCCAATCTCGCGATTGCGAATGCGCGACCGCTCGCTGATATCGAGATTCGCCACCGAGTGGCTATTCAACACATAAGTCCCATCGCTCGGCGAATCCAGCAGCCCGATCAACGCCAGCAGCGTCGATTTTCCCGATCCCGAAGGGCCGGCAATCGATACGTACTCTCCCTTCCGGATCTGCATGTGAATTCCAGAAAGCGCATGGGTCTCAACTTCATCCGTATAAAACACCTTGGTGATGTTCTCCATGCTAATCATGGTTCCCGCGTCAGCCATCGAAGTTCCTTTCCTAATCCTGGGAGTGAGTGCTTTCCTCTGTGCGCCTCTGTGACCCCTGTGGTTAGTTTTTGAACTTCTCAACCACAGAGGTCACAGAGTATCTATTCCAGCCGAATCCGGTCGAAGTTGTCCCAGCGCGACATGTCAGACAGAATCACCTGGTCGCCCTCTTTCAGCCCTTGAAGAATTTCAACCGTATTCACAGAACTGCGACCCAGCTTCACCTGCGCACGCACGGCCGTGCTCCCATCGGGTTCCAGCTTGAACATGCCCACCGTGCTCTGCTCCTGCCCGAACGCCGGGCGCCCCACGTAGAGCACGTTTTGCATCTTCTCCAGATCGATGGTGCCGTCCACGCTCAGGTCCGGCCGCGCTCCCTGGGGAAGCGCACTGTCCAGGGCCACGTCCACGGTCACCGTCCCATTTACAACAGACGGATCAATCCGCACAACGTGACCAGGAATAACCCCATTGTGGGTATCTACCGAGGCTGGTTGGTTTAGTTGAATGTCTTTGGCCTGGGTTTCGGCGATCTTCAGTTCCGCCTTAAGCCGCTGAGGCTGGACCACTTTCGCCAAAGTTGTGCCGGGAGTGACGAATTGCCCGATCTTAAGGGTCTGTTCCTGCAGGACGCCGTCAATGCCGGCCCGCACCCGCAGCCGGTCAAGCTGGCTCTTCTTTAGTTCCGCCAGCGCCCGAAACTCTTCCACTTCCGCCTGCTTGGCCAGCAACTGGGCCTGCAACACCTCGCTACTATTGACCAGCCGTTGCTTTTCAATGTCGTTCCGGGTCTCCAATTCCTGTGTCTTCTGGTTGGAAACTTTTTCGCTCAGTTGCGAGATGACGCCCAGCTTGGCCAATTCCGTATCGATGTCCGACTGCATCTTGGCCTGGCTGTATTCCGATTGCGCCTGCGCCGACAACGACTTCTGGGCCAACACCTGGCTGGCAAGCTGAACTTGCAGGTTCTTGTAATCAGCTTCAGAGGCTTTCAGCTTCCACCCGGCGTCCAGCGCCTCCTGGCTCAGTTGTGGGTTGCTGAGTTCGAGCAGAATCGTATCCGCTTTCACCTGGGCGCCGGGAAGCTGGAGTATCTTTTCCACCCGGCCCTCGGTGACTGCCGGCAGAAACTGGATCGACCCCTCCATCGGAACCAGGGTCCCCAGCCCGCGCACCTGGCGCAACACCGATCCCCGCTTCACCGTATCCACCCAAACCGTGGAGCGTTCAACCGTAGGCGCCGCCGGCTTCAGCCGCGACAGCCCCATGGTCACTAATGCCAGCAGGACAATTCCAACCGCTATATAAATGATCTGCCGCCGACGTTTCTGGCGCGCAACATTGGGCCGAGCGATATCCATTTGAACCTCCAAGGGGCACGCCCCCTACCACAGGACCCTATCAGGCAAACCCCACAGAAGAAAACAGTTAGTCAGATATTGCGCCCGTCCGCAAGCCTCCTTTCTGTCCACTCATGGGAGCCACTGTCCGATTCCGGACATATCCTCCGCGCACTCCGCCTCCGTTCTCCGCGGTCTCTGCGTTTTAAGGTTCTGCCCTTTTCCGGGCAGTCGAACGAAACCGCTCCGCGAAGATTTGCTTCCCCCACAATCCATCCGCTATCCTGACCTCACTCGCGTCAGGCAAGCAGCGGCAATCTTCTCTGAGGAGTACGAATGACCGCACGAACCCGAAACTATCTTCTATTAGGACTGGTGCTTCTGATGGCAGGAACTACGTTTGCTGCTTCCAACGTGTACGACTTCACCCTCCCCAACATTGACGGCAAGCCCATGCCGCTGACCGACTTCAAGGGCAAAGTCGTGCTCGTGGTCAACGTCGCCAGCCAATGCGGCTACACCCCGCAATACACTGCCCTCGAAGCCATTTATGAAAAGTACAAAGCCCAGGGTTTCGTAATCGTCGGCTTCCCGGCCAATAACTTCGGCGCGCAGGAACCCGGTACCAATGAAGAAATCAAGACGTTCTGCTCTCGCAAGTACAGCGTGACCTTCCCCATGTACAGCAAAGTCTCGGTAAAAGGCGACGACCAGACGCCTCTTTATCAATACCTCACCAGGCAGACTCCCGCAGGCATCGCTGGCGACATCAAGTGGAATTTCACCAAGTTCCTGGTAGATCGCAAGGGCACAGTGGTGCAGCGTTTCGAGCCGGCGGTAACTCCCGACTCGCCAGAAGTGACTTCGGCGATTGAGAAAGAATTAAAGCAATAGCACAGCTCGCGTGGGTACAGCCGGCGAAAGCTTGCCCGGAGCGGAGTCAAAAGGGCTGTCCCCACGGAGCGAAGGGCCGTTTCATTCCCGATCTGGAATTTTCCTACCCTTATTCCCATTTTGGCGGGCCTGCGAAAAGTTCTTGTCAAGGGGTCAAAACCAGGCATTTCGCCTCAACTCGCTGATTGCGATGGAAATATAAATTTCGAAACCGTGTCTCACTTGCCTTTCGAATTTGCTATTCTGGAAGTATAGGCAGTTGATGCGGCGCGGGCCTCAATCCCGCGCCTTTTTTGTTTAAGCGCCTCCCGCACGTCGATATCCCAAACAATTTAGAGGAAAGGTGAAGCGCCGTCGCCCACTGGTCGCAAAGAACGCCAGAAACCGGGCGAGCGGCGTCATTGGTTTATGGAGAAAAAATCCGATAAGTCAGAGCAGCGAGCGTTTTATGAAAGGCAGCGAGTGCTGCGTGCCACTCGCAGTTGCAAGAAGCGAGGAGAAATCTCTGAACTGGCGTTTCTACACAAGGCTGCGAGCGTGGGTTACACGGTGTCGCGGCCTTACGGCGACAGCGATCGTTATGACTTCATCGTCCATTCCGGCAAGCGGCTGTGGAAGGTACAGGTGAAGTCAACGGGTCTGCTGGTTCGCGGGGCGTATGTCATAAGCGCTCAGAAGAATGAGAATGGAAAGATGGCGGAGTACACGGCGGATGATATTGACTTCCTGGTGGCGCACATCGTGCCCGACGATGCGTGGATGGTGATTCCGATACAGGCACTCGCACCGAACAAGAGCTTCCACGTGTACCCGCGAGAAGATCCGAGGACAAACCGCTATGAGCAGTACCGGGATGCCTGGTGGTTGATGGAGTGAGGCGGAGGGGTCGCGCTTCGAGCGACTCCCAACGAATGGAGCCTTGCACCCGGCGCCAGCGCCGCAGGAAGTTTTCCCCGAGAACTTGACAGCAGCGAAAGAATGTCTCCGTCATTTGTTGGCCCAGGTTTGCGCCTCAGAACCGAGGCACGGGCTTGGGCACCGGACAAAATTTTTCGATACCTACTTGACTTTGTAAGTATTTGTATTTACAGTAGTTTGCGTGGCACTCAGTAACCGCTGTTTGCAGAGGGGCGAACCCTTCCGTCACGTCCCGCCATCATAGAAGTGTGGTAGCATCTATCGTTTTCAAAGGAACGGAATGTCAAATAAAGTAAAAAGCGGATTTCTCTACTCCGATCCGTCTTTCCTGTCGGGACTGGCCCGCACACTCGATGTGTACGGCCTATATGACGCCCACAACGCAAGCAGCACACCGCTAGAAGCTGATACTCGTGCGCTTGCGTCTGATTGGATCGTCGTCGGCCAAGATCTCCAAGACGCGATTGACGAATTCCAATCTCAGCGCGCACACATTGCTTAACCTCTAAACTTGTGGGTGGCAGGCGATACGATAAACCGAAGGCCTCTTTCAGGCAACGGGGAACCCCTGTGACCGCAATCACGCATGTAGAAGCATCTTATACCGGACCGCTCCCGCCCCCTGGGATGCTCATAAAATACAACGAGGCAGTCCCGGGTGGAGCAGAGCGCATTCTAGCGATGGCCGAAAGGCAAGGTGCCCATCGCGAAGCATTGGAAACGACTGTTATAGTCGCCGGCGTTAAGAGTCAAACGCGGGGAGCGTGGTTCGGATTCATTATCTCCATGACAGCAATCATGGGAGGCATCTACCTCGTGACACTTGGTAAGGACGGCCAAGGCTTAGCGGCAATAATTTCTAGCTTGGCGGCTCTTACGGCAGTGTTCGTCGTCGGAAAGAGAAAAGAGGGCAAGGAATTAAAGGAAAAGTCGGACGCACTTGCCAAACGGATGAACCGTTCCTAATTCGTCGGGTTCGGCCCGGTCGGCGCCCGAAGCCGGGGCGCGAAGGTTGAGCACCGAGCGCTTGCCACACGGCTCAGTCCGCCGACCATCGATGTGTCATGGCGCTCGCTGGTACCTTGAAGAGTTCCAGAAGCGCCTTGCCATTCGGAAAACCCGGCAACATTCCAGCAACGGTTCCTGCAACGAGGGTTTCGCCTTGTACGCTGGCGTTTGTCTTCAGCCAGTTTTGAGGACTGAAAACCTTGCCGCTAATCTGGGCTTGGTTCAACGCAGCCTGAAGCGCATTCTCCAAACAGTTGGCCGCCAATGGAAGGATATCACCAGGTCTCTGTGCCGCTGCGAGCGTCGCACTAGGCTCTACCACCAGGGTCGGCTGCTTGTTCACCGCAGCAATGATTGAGGACACGGAAAAAAGAACATGAAACTTGACGTACGAACGCCCAGCCTTCAGAACATCGTTGAGGGCGAGATTCGGCCACGCCTCATCAATTGCGTTCAGCCACATTTGAAGAGCAAGCATCGAGGCCGGATCATAGCCGGTGTGGAACAGAGTCTTGTAATACTCATCAAACAGTTTCTTCTCGTTATATGAAATGTTCGGCCTCTGGCAGTGCCAGGCCATCAGCATCTTCGCAAGCACGGCGGCGTTCGATTGTTTTCTCCTGGTCTTTGTCGGCAGGGCGCTCTTCGCCGCGCTTCGTCATGAAAAAACCGTCAGGATAGCGGTTCTCGAAAGCTCGCCTAAGGCCAACCATGACCTTGTCATTGCTTCGAAGGTCGCGCGGCTTCACCGCACTCTGCGAATTCGTATTTATGCTCATGCGATCAGCCAGCGCGCGATCGGGAATTTCGTAAAAGCGAAAAAGAATGGATGCATCTTTTGCCTCCGTGGACCTTACCCTCTCAGAGACGGAATACACTGTCGATAGCGACTGACATCCGTTAACCACACTCAAGCCTTTGACCGACAGGGATCCCTTGGCCGCATCGTAGGACGCAGAATCGCAAATTGCCGTGACGCCGTTGTGGTAGTAGAAGAAATCGCGTACACGCTCACCATTGATAGTTGCACGCATCGCCTTATTGACCCTATTATTGGCACCCAAAGACTGCCTAACATTCTTCCTAAACAGCCTTCCGTCAGTGATACCTGGGAGCCGAAGACATTCCTCGAGAGGAAGGATCGTAATGATCGTCTGTGCATTGCCGAGCTTTGTAACAAGTGTCTTGTTCGGGTCAACTGCGATGGCGTGCTCAAGCGACGGTAGCTCTTGTGCCTCCGCCTCTGCTAATCGCGTCTCGAGCACTTCGGCATCCACAAGTTGGAGGCCCGCGGCAAACTCCTCAAAATCTTCTAGCTTTTCTGAAAACGCCTTGAGATCCGCTTTCGCAGAGTCGGTCAACGTGCCGGTCGTTAGTAGCTCAAACTCGACCCGGTACTCGTCTTCGAGCGCCCGGCGAACGGATTCCAGTTTCAGTTTTAACTTCTGATTGCAGTCCTGCTGCAGGCTCGGGAGGTCCTGTAAGCGCAACCATGCGCCCAGCACCTCGCGAAGCGGCTCTGAGTCCACCTGAGAGCTGGACACAAACTTCCCTTGTATGACCAAGATTCGCCTGTCTTCGTCATCGACAATGACAGCATCCATTTGTTTATCATTCTGGCCATCAGTGATGTCGTCTCGCGCCGCGATAGCATCGCGAAGAAGTATTCGTCGCAAATACCATGCCACGAACCGCTCGCCGTCATTGCTGAAGTTCTGCTGGTAGTAAGGGTCGTTGACGATCTCCTGCTTTATCTGGTCAAGCATTACGCGGTCCGCCCTTCAAATGTGTTTATGTCGCCACGATTCTGTTTGTCCCGAAGCCTCAGAAGTCCCAGCCGATCTATTCAGTTCTTGACCGTCATGGATTCTGAGTCGACAGCCTTCCTGCCGGAGATACCTTCCAGTCCGGCGAGGATGCCGCGGTAGTCGTTCTTGTCGCATTGCATGGCAAGTCCGCCCTTTTCGTCTCCGTTGGCCCATATCAATCCGACGTAGTGCTTCTTGGATTTACTGAGGGCTACCAATGCGCCAACACCCAGGGTGAACACACCGACAGCAACCGCCGTGCCGACCCGCCGATGGACATCTTGGCCGTAGCTGATCTCGGTGATGGCGGATGCCGGTATTGTAACTAGGGTTGCGTTGCCCCTCACAAACCGCACTTGATGCGGTTCGATGTACACCCTTACGCCCGTCCCGGTCTTCGTTTCTGGCAACGAGCCCCCGTCATACGTGACTTTGTATCCGTTGTCTCCAGCGAATAGGGCAACGGGAATCGCGATGCAAAGGAATGCAGCCAACAATGGCTTCATAGACTCTCCTTGATTTAGGTTGTCCCAGGGAATACAGCTGAACCGACTGCTTGGGGGAGAGGCAAACATACTCCGAGGGTGTGGATGAGTCAAGGACCGGAGCGAGGTGATGCTTGCTGAATCGCTTGGTTAAGGGGTGTCCCATCCCAGTCGCAAAGTGCGCGACTAGGATGGGACACCCGCGCGGTTGGGCGGTGCAAGCGAGAAGCAGATTCCTCTCTCTTCCTCGCCGTGTACCGCGGCTCCGGACGGTTCGCAAGGACAAGAGGTGCGCCTCGCCGCATTCCGCGCTCCGGATGGTTCGGAATGACAAGAGGGGAAGGGCTGTTGAGCTTTGCTTGGTTATTCGCCCTCTGGTCGAGAACCACGGTTTTGCGGGCTGCCTGCGCCGGGGTTATCTTAGGGGTGACCCCTTATTCGACCGGAGGAGCGCTCCGACCCATGGACTTCGATCAACTGGAAACGTTTCTTGAAGTCGCCCGGCACCTGAGCTTTTCCCGTGCCGCCGACAAGCGCTTCCGCACCCAGCCGGCTATCTCCTCCCAGATTCGCCTTCTCGAGGAAGAAGTCGGAGCCAAGCTGCTTGACCGCTCCGGCGGCAGGGTTTCGCTGACCGCCTCCGGCAAGTTGTTCCAGAAGTTTTCCGAGGAGTTGATCGAGTCTCGTAAGGCCATGCTTTCCGGCATTGCCGAAACCGAGCGCGTGCCGCGCGGCGAAATCATCGTCGGAGCCAATGAAGGCACCTGCCTGCACATTTTGCCCGAGGTGTTCGCCGAATTCAAAAAGCAATATCCCGATGTAAACGTCAGCATTACCCGTTCCGACTACGCCCGGATTCTGGAATCGGTGCTCGACAATTCGGTCGATTTCGGCGTGGTCTCCCTGCCCGTCGACGATGCCCGCCTCAAAGTGGTCCTCATCCATCGCGACGAACTGGTAATCATCGCTCCCCCGCAACATCCGCTGGCCAAAGTAAAGTCGGCCACCATCGCTGAAGTCGCCAAATTCCCCCTGGTCGTGCCCAAGGGTGGCCACACGCGCGACGCCCTCGAGGACCTGTTCTTCGAACGCAAACTCAAACCCCGCTATACCATGGAACTCGACTCCAGCGAACTGCTGAAGCGTTTCGTGGCCGCCGACGCCGGCGTCGGTTTCATCGCACGCTCCAACGTGCTCGAGGATGTGCGCGCCAATTCTTTGGTCGCCATTCCCATCTCCGAGGCCACCATCCGCCGCGACCTCGCCCTGATTTTTCGCAAGGACAAATCCCTCAGCCGTGCCACCTCCGCATTCATCGATATCGCTGTCAGAATAAAAGGCGCCGACGCGCTGGCAGGGAAAGCGTGACCGTAAAGCCTCCCCTCGCGCGCCGCATCCTGCGCTGCGCTTGTGCCCTGCTTTGTGCTATCAGCGCCGCCCAAACCCGAAAATCCGCTCCTCGGGAGCTGCCCACCTCCGCCTACCAACTGGTCGCCATCAACGTTACCGGGACCAAGCGCTACAAGCCCGAGGATGTGGCCGCCGCCACCGGCTTGCAGATCGGGCAGACCGCCCACGAAGACGATTTCAAGACAGCCGCCCGGCTTCTCGCCGATAGCGGCGCCTTCAGCGATGTTGCTTTCAGCTTTGACTACTCAGAGGCCGGCACAAAAGTGGAATTCCAGCTGAAGGATTCCCCGGATTTTGTTCCAGCCCGCTTCGAAAACTTTGTCTGGTTTTCGAACCAGGACCTGGCACGAAAACTCCATGCCCAGGTTCCCCTCTTCCACGGCGAGCTTCCCATCCGCGGAGGACTGGCCGACCAAATCTCAGAGACCCTGCAAGCCCTGCTGATTGAGGCGAAAGTAGCAGGAAGCGCCGACTACACGCGGGTTGGGGCCGATAACGGCCCTACCCAGGCATTCGATTTCAGCGTGAGCGGGCAAAGCATCACCATTCGCGAGGTCCGATTCCCAGGAGCCGATCCCAAATTGCTTCCGGCGCTACAAGCCGCGGCCAGCGACCTCAGCGGAAAAGAATACTCTCGCGCCGGCATTCGCACCCAGGCTGAAAAGAGTTTTCTGCCGTTCTATTTGCAGCGTGGCTATCTGAAGGCGAGCCTCGGCGAGCCCGAGGCCAGCGTGGTTACGACCGGCCCCCAAGAGACCACGGTGGATGTGATCTTCCACCCCGACCCCGGATCCCAATACAAACTGGCGGCCCTGACCATTTCAGGAAACAAAGTCTTGCCCGCCGTAGCGCTGCGAAAACTGATTCACATGCAGGTCGGTCAGCCGGTCAATCAGGTCGAGCTGAACAATGACGTGGCAGCGCTTGAGCACCTGTACGGCACCCGCGGTTACATGGCCGCTGCGATCAAGGTGCGCCGCGAACTGGCAGACGCCTCACTATCCGTACGATACGCTGTCAGCATCTCCGAGGGCGCCGTTTATACCATGGGCGACCTCGACATCCACGGCCTCGACTCCAACGCCACCGCCCAGTTGCAGGCCGCCTGGGCCCTGCGCACCGGCGACACCTACAACTCCGACTATCCCCGCCAATTTGCCAAGGAGGCGGAAAAGCAGGAGGACGACTGGAATATCGCCATCAACGAATCCGTCAATTCCAAGGACAAGACCGTGGATGTCACCCTGCTGTTCACTCCCAAACCCTGAGGGAGCATCCCGGCGCGTAGCCATTTTTCGCAACTTTCCTCTCATGCTTTGATAGGCTTATCTCAGGCGTCATAACCTCCCAAGGAGTTGAAGTTCATGAGATCCAGTTGCAAAGTGGTTTCTCTCGGCGCGACGTTCTTGCTGGCGGCCCTGCTCACCCCCGCCGCCTTCGCCGCCAAAGCCCATACTTTTACCGGCACCCTCAGCGACGCCATGTGCGGAGCCAAACACATGATGGCGGGCGACGACGCCTCCTGCCTGAAAACCTGCATCAGCCGGGGTTCAAAGTACGCCCTGGTGGTTGGCGACAAGGTCTATACCCTCGACACCGGCAACCAAGCCACGCTGGATACGCTCGGCAAGTTAGGGCCGCAGAAAATCACCGTCAAAGGCACTGTTGACGGCGATACCATCACCGTGAGGTCCGTCACCGCCGCCAAATAGCCAACTTGAGACTCGGGCAACGCCACGGAACCCGCCTTTCCGAAAATTCCATCCGCTTAACCCAATTTTCATATTGCCTGCGTGACGCGCTGTGTTAAATTTGACGCTCACCCCAACCGGCGGAGGAAAAAATTGGGCAAAGACATGGTCCCCAAGCGGATTTTTTTTACTAAGGGGGTCGGAAAACATCGCGAACGTCTTACTTCTTTCGAGCTGGCGCTGCGCGACGCCGGCATCGCCGCCCAGAACCTGGTGCGGGTTTCATCCATCTTCCCGCCCAATTGCAAACTGGTGCCCAGGTCGCAGGGACTGAAGTATCTGAGTCCCGGCGAAGTGGTCTTCGCCGTGGTCGCGGAGAATTCCACTCGCGAGCCCCATCGCCTGCTGGCTTCAAGCATCGGCGTAGCCATTCCAGCCGACCGCAATACCTACGGCTATTTAAGCGAACACCATTCCTTCGGCGAGACCGACAACGCTGCTGGCGACTACGCCGAAGAACTCGCCGCCGAAATGCTCGCCACTACTTTGAATGTGGAGTTCGACCCCGACCGCTCCTGGGACGAAAAGAAGGAAATCTACCGGATATCAAACAAAATCGTCCGCACCGCAAACGTGACGCAATCCGCCGTGGGCGACAAGCGCGGCCTGTGGACGACCGTGATTGCCTCAGCAGTATTGATTTTCGACTAGGACGACCGAAGCGGGCGACGTCTCGCAGTCGTTTCTCTCCCCACTCTGCGCCTTTTTCTCTGCGCTCTCTGCGATCTCTGCGGTCTTTCCTCTGCGCTCTCTGCGTTAACGCTTTAATGCCTACTTCTTGACCGCCGCTTTTTCCTTCTTCCGTGGCGAGGCTTTCCCCAGCCTCTCCAAAACCGCCGCAACAATAATCGGCAGACCTACAGTCGCATCCACAAATACTTCTCCAAACTTCCCGCCTTCGGCCGGAGGCACGAACTTCCCCCAGGAAATCGCCTCACTATACGGGCTCCCCGACAGCCCGCCCCAATAAACCGGCTCCGGGCAAATCCGCACCCCATAGTGGTAACGCTTCAGCGGGACATTCTCGTTCATCCGCCGATGCCGCAACTCGATGAACGGCCCAAACTGCTGCGACCAGTTGCGCGGCACACCTCCACCGATGGTGAGGATACCCAGCCGCGTCTGCCGCAAGAGGGTAGCCGCAAAATGCTCCAGATCCTCAAAGGGATCAAACCTGAGTTTGTGCCGTCCCGTGGATTCGCGCATGCGATTATGCAGCGCCACATCCAGGCCCAGCTCTGAATCGGTAAATGCCGGGACGAAAATCGGCACTCCCTTCTCATAAGCGGACTTCAGAATGCCGCGCTGCTCCTTCGCATGCTTCGCCAAATACGCGCCAATGGCATGGTTCAGCTTGTATGAGCAGATCACCTCGGCGTGGTCCCATTCTCCCAATACCTGGGCCATCACCTCCTCGACCTCATCCAGATTCGTCTCCGGCTCGAGCGTGTCGTAAACCCGGTTGTAACCCTGCTCGTAAAGCTCGGTATCAGCCACTTCCGGGTTGTAACGGAAGTGGGCCCGCCCGGTCGCTTCCACCAGTCCATGCGCCATCAGCGCCCCGGTTGAGACGATGGCATTGACGATGCCGCGATCGATCAGTTCGGTAATGATCAGCCCCTGCTTGGCGACCGTCATCGCGCCCGCCAGGGTCATCACGACGAAGCAGTCTTCATCGCGGGCCATGGCCTCCAGCACATCCGCCGCCTCGCCCATCTGCCTTCCGGTAAAGGCCGTTTTGGACATCGCCCTCACCAGGTCATCAATGGAACGCACCTTGGTCAAATCCAGCGGCTCCAGCGGAGTCAGCCGGTCTTCGACCGGGTTATGCAGCTTCCGATCCACGCCGCTGCCGTCGTGATTGCCAGGTTTCATGCTCGTGTCTCCCCCAATTTGTTTGCGAACTACCACTCTACTAGAAGCTTATGACCCACTGCCAGCAAGCGCGATTGTTTTGCTTTCTTTAGCGCTTCTCTGCGCCACTCTGCGGCTGCTCTCTGCGCACTCTGCGTTTCAAGCTGTGAAGACCTCTCTCTAGCCCAGACAAAATCAAGCAACCGCCTGAGCGAAAGAGCCCCGGCTTCTCCGGGCGGTCTGAAGTTGTTCTTTAGCGCTTCTCTGCGCCCTCTGCGCCTGCTCTCTGCGCACTCTGCGTTTCAAGGTGTGAAGCCTCTCCAGCCTAAACAAAACCAAGCAGCCGCCTGACCATTCGGGAACTGATATTCTATCTTTCCTGAAGGAGGTCCCTTGCCACCGGAAAAATTCCGCGTCGGATTAGTGCAGATGTCGGCCACTCCCGACCCCGGCCAGAATCTGCAACGCGCAATCGAGCGCGTGCGCCAGGCCGCCGCGCAAGGAGCACAGATCGTCTGCCTCCCGGAACTCTTTCAAACCCAGTATTTCTGCCAGCGCGAAGACCCTGCGTTGTTCGACCTGGCCGAACCAATCCCTGGACCCACTTCGGCCCAACTCTCCGAAGTAGCCAAGCAGCTGCAAATCGTACTGATAGCCTCGCTCTTCGAAAAGCGCGCCGCCGGCGTCTATCACAACACGGCGGTAATTTTCGATAAAGATGGTGCTGTCCGCGGTCTCTATCGCAAGATGCACATTCCCGACGACCCGCTCTATTACGAAAAATATTATTTCACCCCCGGCGACCTCGGGTTCCGCGCCTTCGCCACCGGGGTAGGCCGGGTTGGAACGCTCGTCTGCTGGGACCAGTGGTATCCCGAAGGCGCGCGCCTGACCGCGCTCCAAGGGGCGCATGTTTTGTTTTATCCCACTGCCATCGGCTGGCATCCCGCCGAAAAAGCCGAGTTCGGCGAAGCCCAGCACGACGCCTGGCGCACCATTCAACGTGCCCACGCCATTGCCAACGGCGTTTACGTGGCCGTAGTAAATCGCGTGGGCTTCGAAACCGGAGACATCCGCGGCAAGTCCGCTCCTGGCGCCGGCCTCGAATTCTGGGGCGGATCGTTTTTGTGCGATCCCTTCGGCCGAGTAATCGCCGAGGCCTCCGCTGATAAAGAAGAGATTCTGCTGGGCGAAGTGGACATTCGCGCCCTCGAAGACATTCGCCGCAACTGGCCCTTCCTGCGCGACCGCCGCATCGACAGCTACGCCGCCATTACCAGCCGGCTGATTGACTAACCCATGACTCACAACCTGCGCATGCCCGCCGAATGGGAGCCTCACGCGGCTACTTGGCTGGCCTGGCCCCATTACAAAGCCGACTGGCCGGGCAAGTTCGAGCCCATCCCTTGGGTTTACGCAGAAATTATTCGCCACCTCGCGCGCCACGAGCGCGTTGAATTAATCGTCAACGACGCCGCCTCCGAGAGGCGCGCCCGCAAGACTCTCGACCTCGCCAACGCGCTCAGCGACAACATTCGCTTCCACCGCTGGCCGAGCGACCGCGTCTGGACCCGCGACTCGGGCTGCACCTTCGTGAACTGTAACCCGACCCCTTCGCGCCAAGAAGCTCTCAACAAATCAGCCGCGGAGCGGCGCCAGAATAAAGCCCACGGCGCAAGCCGTGGGTTCAAAAGCAAAGCCGACCCAGCTCCGGAGGAGCGCAAGATCACATACGGCGGGGATATCGCCGCCATCAAATGGCGTTTCAACGCCTGGGCCAAATACCCCAACTGGAAGCGCGACGAAAAAATCGGCAGCCTGATGGCGAAAACCGCCAACGCCCCCGAAATCCGCCCCATGTTCGGCAAACAAAGAGTCGTCCTCGAAGGCGGCTCCATCGACGTCAACGGCGAAGGCACTCTGCTGACCACCGAAGAGTGCCTGCTCAGCAAAATCCAGCAGCGCAACCCTGCCATGCGGCGCAAGGACTACGAAAAACTCTTCGCCGATCATCTGGGCGTCAAGCAAGTGATCTGGCTGGGCTCTGGCATCGCCGGCGACGACACCCACGGCCACGTCGATGACATCACCCGCTTCGTCTCCCCGGACACCGTCGTGACCGCCGTCGAATCCGACCCCGGTGACTCCAACTACGAACCCCTGCGCGAAAATATCCGCCGCCTGCGCGAGGCCACCGGCCAGAACGGCAAACCGCTCTCCATCATCGAGCTGCCCATGCCCGCGCCGGTCGTCTTTGAAGGCCGACGCCTGCCAGCCAGCTACGGCAATTTCTACATTGCCAACGGCCTGGTGCTTGTCCCGGTATTCAACGATCCCAACGACCGCTTCGCGCTCGACATTCTTGCCGACCTGTTCCCCGACCGTGAGATCGTCGGAATCTATTCTGGCGACCTGATCTGGGGCTTCGGCGCCATGCACTGCATGACCCAGCAGCAACCGCTCTGTGTTCCAGGACGGAAGTCTGCCCGAACCGCCTAGCTTCAGATCGATGAACTGCGTGGGACCCTAGCCGCAGAGCGGCGCAAGAATAAAGCCCACGGCGCAAGCCGTGGGAAAGCCGCAGAATGATTACAGCCGCGTAGCGGCGTAAGAGACGTCCTAATAAAAACTCGAGAGCCGATTTCTTGTGTATCCATTCTCCCGACGGTCCAATTCATCTCCACGCTGGAAAAACCTGATAAAGTATTCTTTCTGTCTTCGCCTGTCGATATTCGTTCCCCGGCGAAACCACCGGCCGGCCGCACGGTTAAAGGCTTGCCTCAAGGAAACGCATGAGCCACTTACGCGCCCTGGTCACCGGCGGAGCCGGCTTCCTCGGGTCCCATCTTTGTGACGCGCTCCTGGCCGAGGGTTATTCCGTTATCGTGGTTGATAATCTGCTGACCGGGCGCACCTCTAACCTCGATCATCTGGGCCACGACTCCCGGTTCGAGTTTCGCCAACTCGATATCAACCAGCCCTTCGACTGCGGAAAAGTCGATTACGTTTTCCATTTCGCCTGCCCCGCCAGCCCCGTCGATTACATGCAGCACGGCGTCGAAACCCTCAAAGTCGGCTCCCTCGGCACCCTGCACGCCCTCGAAAACGCCCGCAAATACGGCGCCAGATTTCTGATTTCCTCAACCTCTGAATGCTATGGCGACCCGCTGCAGAATCCGCAAAAAGAAAGCTACTGGGGAAACGTGAATCCCATTGGCCCGCGCTCGGTGTACGACGAGGCCAAACGCTTCAGCGAAGCTCTCACCATGGCCTACCACCGCTATTACAAGCTGGACACCCGCATCGTCCGCATCTTCAATACCTACGGACCGCGCATGCAGCTCAACGACGGCCGCGTCGTCCCCAACTTCATGAAACAGGCGCTGCGGGGAGAAGACCTCACGGTTTACGGCGACGGCAGTCAGACCCGCAGCTTCTGCTACGTTAGCGATGAAGTGGAGGGCTTCATCCGGCTCTCTAAATCAAGCGAGCATCTGCCCGTAAACCTTGGTAATCCCACCGAGTTCACCATTCTCGAATGTGCCCGGCGCGTGCTCGCCGTGACCGCGTCCAAAAGCAACATCCGCTACGAACCGCTCCCCCAGGATGATCCCAAACAGCGCTGCCCCGACATCACCAAGGCCAAAACCTTGCTCGGATGGGAACCCAAAATCGATCTCGAAACCGGCCTCCATTTGAGCCTTGAGTATTTCCGCCAGGCCGCATCCGCAGTGTCATAGGACGCGGTCCTCAGCATGGAAGGGGCCGTACTCACCCCGCCACACATTACCAGGGTCATGACCGTCCTCAGCGCACCTGTTCGCGAAACTCCCTCCACATTCTCTGCACTTCCCTCCCAACCCCCACCAAAGGGCCATATTCCTGAACAAATTCGCTTTCTTCCTCGTGCCAAAGTGACCAGAGTCATAGCCGCAAATTACCTTACTTAAGGCCAATGCACTCGTCGTCCTTTCGGTACCTTGGCGCTCCCACGCCCCCTACTTACGATGGAATTCACTGGGTTAGCCCGCGGGCACGCCCGGGGCGGCTCCGCCCTCCTCTGGGTCAGCAATGTGCCCAGCTCAACCCTCAAAGCTGGACGCAGGGAAAAAGAAAGGTCACATGTTGCAACGCAAAATGCGCGGTTTCTCGCTGTTGGAGATGATGGCGGTTATCGCCATCGGTCTCATCATCAGCGTCATGGCCCTGGTTACACTACAGCCCACGCTGAGATACACGCGCGTGACCAACGCCTACAACATCACCCTCATGGCCATGCGGCAGGCCCGCGACACTGCCATCTCGCAGCGCCAGGTCTATTTCGTGACCTTCACCCATAACGCCGTCCCTCCCGACCAGATCACCATCACTCAAGGCGCCACGGGTGCAGTCGTCAATACTTTCACCATCCCCAACGACACGGCTTTTCGAGTTCAAGTCGGCCTACCGGGAGCCGGAAGCACGCCTGACAATTTCGGCACCGGCGCCCTTGCCATCGATTTCGACCAAGGCATCGGCGGGGGAAACAAGAACGTCGTCTATTTTTACCCGGACGGTACGGTCGAAGATGTCAACGGCAATCTCAATAATGGCGTGATCTACGTCGCCCGCACCAATGATCTCTACAGTTCGCACGCCATCACCGTCTGGGGGGCCACCGGACGACTACGCGGCTGGCGTCTCTACAACAAGACTGGCGTCCCCTATTGGAGGCAAATGTGAGGAGCACTCGGCGGCAACAGGGATTCACCCTCATTGAAGTCATGATTTCCATGGTCGTCATGACCGTCGGGCTGGTCAGCCTGCTCGGAGTCTTCGGCCTGGCGATGGCTTCCACCCAAACCTCGCAGCAGAACGGCGTCTCCAAGCAATTGGCCAACGAGGCTCTGGAGGGAATTCTCACCGCGCGCGAGACCTCGAACATCACCTGGGCCCAGATCGCCAACACCGGCAACGGCGGCATCTTTATTTCCGGTTTTAATCCCATTAACAAAGCCGGCATCGACGGGATCATCGGAACCGCGGACGATGCCGCAGCGGGCGCTCAAACCCTGGACATGCCCGGCCCGGACGGAATCTTCGGCACCGCAGACGACGTGCTGCTACCCTTGACCAACTATCAGCGCCAGATTGCGATTGTCCCCGCTACCGATGCCGGCGGCAACCCCATCCCCACGCTGAACGTCGTCACCATCACGGTTCAGTACACCAACCCCCAGCTCAGGATCCCGCAGAACTATGTGCTTACGACTTACATATCGCAATACCGCTAGAAGGGGAGTTATGGAACAACCAGCAAAAATTCGCACTCGCGGTTTGACCTTCATCGAGTTGATGGTCTCCATGGCTCTCGGCATGCTCATCGTCGGTGCCGCGGTGAAGTTGTTCAGCCAGGGTGTGGATGCCACTTGGGTCGTCTCTCAGCGCGCGGAAATGCAGCAAGACCTCCGCGCCGTTCAAACCCTCTTGACCAAAGACATCAGTCTGGCCGGCGCCGGCCTGGCCAGCGGCCAGGGCATATCACTTGCGAATGGCGCTGGAGTGGTTCCGATTTACGGATGTGATCAGACCGGTCTGGCTTCTGGTTGCCCGCCCAACGGCGGCGTCAAGTATCCTTGCGCCTCGATCGTCGGAGCCTGTACCCCCACTCTGTACGGGGTCATTCCCGGATTCGCCTTGGGGATCAAGCCTCCGGGCAGCATCACCACCAGCGATCTGATCACCGTCGCCTATAGCGACACCATTTTCGCTCTGAACTGCTATACCGTCACTTTTACCGCACCCGGCAACGTCGTCACCTTCACGGCTCCTCCCAAGCCGCCGCCGGCGAGCTGCATTTTGCCGCCCGGCCTGGCGTTTCCTCAGAACGTGAATGATCCCGCCGTGGGCTTGCAGCCCGGTGATCTCATCTACTTTCAGAACACTGCCAAAGGTCCGGCCATCGGAGAAGTCACCCTGGTCGCCGGCGCCGCCCCCACTTACACCGTCACCTTCGCCGATGGCGACGCTCTCAAGATGAATCAGGCCGGCACCGCCAATGACTTGACCCAGATCTCTGGCTTTCCCGCCGGGCCCAGCAGCACTGGCACCGTGGCCAATCGCATCTTTGTCATCACTTATTACCTGCGGGTGAACCCTGACCCCACCGGTGTCACCGCCGGGACCCCTGTCCTCATGCGCCAGGTAAACGGGCATACCGCCGTTCCCGCCGCTGAAAACGTCATCAATACTCAATACACTTACGACACTTATGCCGCCAACGGCGCCCTGCTGAATGAACTGGGCGATGGTGGCGAGTCGCTCGGCGTCTCTCTCAATCTCATTCGTAAGATCAACATCCTTCATTTGACCATGCGCAGCCAGCTCAACGGCTCTCGCACTTCGCTGTTTGCAACCAATGGATTTCAGGGTTTTGACGTGCAGACTTCCATCAGTGCACGCAACTTGAGTTACCAGAACCGTTATGGCTTCACCGGCCCCTAGATCGCATCCGGGGCCGATTTTCAGTCCGAGGCAATTTGACGTTGGAAAACGATATGGGGAGTTACAACATGGATAGCACGAAACTTAGGTCAAAGGGATTCACTCTGATCGCAACCCTGCTGCTCTTGCTGCTGTTGTCAGGCATCGCGATCGGCATGCTCATGATGGTCAGTACTGAGTCCAAGGTCGGCACCCACGACGTGCAGAGCAACACGACCTTCCATGCCGCCGAGGGCGCTATTGAAAAGATGACCTCGGACCTGGCTGGCACCTTCCAAAACGTCGAGTCCCCTACGGTCAGTCAGATCACCGGCCTCAGCGCCCTGCAACCGACCAACACCCTGGCTCTGAAATATCCGGTTTACACTCTGACTCCAGCCACTCAGGTCAACGCCAACGGCGACCTCGTCCCTCTAACTTCTTATGGCCAGATCGCCTCCGGCCCCTATCAAGGCCTGTCGGCACAATTGCTTCCGGTGACTCTCGAGGCCACCGCTCAGGGACCTCTGGGTGACGAAGTCAACATGTCGCGCACCGTGCAGGTCGCATTGATCCCGGTGTTTCAGTTCGGTATCTATTCCGACAGCGATCTCTCTTTCTTCGCCGGCGTCAACCTCGACTTCAACGGCCGCGTGCACACCAATGGTGACCTGTACCTGGCTGCGGGCGACGGCACTAGCGTGACCTTTCACGACAAGGTCACTGCCTGGGGCAACGTCGTCCGTTGGGCGATGGCAAACGGCACTCTCAATGCAAACACCGCTCACAACGGCACCGTCAACATCCTCACCACGGCTCAGGGTTGCGATGGCGTCAATCCCCCTCCGGCCAAGTGCCGCCCTATGGCTGCAAATGAGGATAGCGTCACCGTCGGCGCCGCTCCCGCTAACTGGACAACCAGCGGTCAGAGCGCGGGTTGGCCGGCAATTTCCGCAGGCAGCGCCAACTACAATTCCTGGGTCATCGATGGCAACATCGGCCTGGTCGGCGGCACCGGCGCGAAACAGCTCACGCTTCCTTTCGTCAATGGAACTAATGGACAAGCCAACAGCCCGCAGCCTTATGAGATCGTGCGCCGCCCTCCCGCGGGAGAGTCGGCCACTTCCCTGCTCGGTGCAGCCCGCCTCTATAACGAGGCTTCGGTTCGCGTCCTGCTGGTGGATGATCCCAAAGAACTTCCCGGCGGCGCCAATGACGCCAACAACGTTCGCCTCGCCAACTACAAAGATCCCGACAACGGCGATGACTATAGCCACGGCGTTATCGCCGGTGTCCCGGCTGGTATGCCCGCGCTCGGCGGTGGACGCAAATACACCACTTACTTCGCTACTGCCAGCAGTGGCGTTGCCGATCCCACGAACTGGGTCAATAGCTATCTGAACCCCACCATCCCGAACGACTGGCTCACCGGCCCACTTTACCCGCCCCCCGTGGCCACGCTCTACGATCCTTCAGGCCTCAACCAAGCGCCCTATATGGTGCGTGATGCCGGCGGAAATGCCGTTACCAAGGCGCCGGGCTGGGCCAACCTGGATCAGTGCAATCCTTCCACTCCGGTCGTCTCACCTAACCCTCCGCCGGTTTGCGATGGTGTCGCTGCCTACCCGTACTATTCTCTAAACCCGTACAACACGCCGCCGGTCGTTCTGCCTTACCCGACCGTGCCACCCAAAACCAGTACCTGGAACTTGCTGGACGGCTATCTCCGCGTCGAGTATCGCGATGTTAACGGCGTCTATCATCCCGTGACTCAGGAATGGTTGGGCCTGGGATTTGCCCGCGGCTCCCTGCCCCCCACCGCGCCCGGCACCAACCCCATGAACCCCAATGCGATTCTGCTCTTGCAGGAGCCTGCTGACCGCAACCGCGATGGCGTGTTGGATTCCGTCGGCGCGCCTCCCGGCTTCACCTCCGCCTGCACCAAGAAGTCCGGCGGCGTGTGCATCCAGACCACCTACACCCCCTTTCCGGCCAAGCCGCCCGAGGTCACCAACGATGTTCTCGTCAGCAGCCCCTGGTATGGCGACAGCACGCAGGCCGCCGGCTCACAAAGCCCCAGCCAGTACAACTGGTATCCCATCAACTTCTATGACGCGCGTGAAGGCGAAGCCCGCGACGTCAAAACCGGAGACCAGAGCTGCGCTCCGCTCGGCATCATGAACGCCGTCGAAATCGACGTAGGGAACTTGAAGCAGTGGCTGGCCGGCGCGACTGGCGCCAGTGGCGGCCTGGTGGACTATGCTACGCAGAACGGCTATGTCCTGTATTTCTCCGACCGCCGCGGAATGATGCCCAACCCCAACGGCACCCAGGTCGATCCTGCCAACACCAAGACCGGGGACTCCGGCTTTGAGGACGTCATCAACCTGGGCAGCCAGGTGGGCACTCCCGACGGCGTCTTACAAGCCGTTCAGGCCGGCAAGACGCAATCCTCGGAAGACGTCAACAACAATACCAAGCTGGACGCCTTCGGCGGTGCGAACCTCGGCCTCGGGCTGGGCTACGTACCGGTTCCAAGTAACGCTCCGGGCACCGCCTACACCGCCGGCAAGCAAGTCAACAGCTTGGTCAACGCGGGAGCCGTGGACAATCCCTACCTCACCACTGGCCGCATTCAGCCGACTTGCTGGATCGCGCAAAACAACTGGGTCAGCGGCGCCCGCCACGTTCTGAGACTGGTGGATGGTAGCCTCGGCAACCTCCCCGTCCGGCCTGATCTGGCCTTCCCCAACTGGGGCGGCTTCACCGTCGGTTCAGAGAACCCGGTATATATCTGGGGCGACTACAACTCCAACGCAGGTGATCCGATCTGGGGAGGTGGCGCAGACGTGCCCCACGCTGCTGCCGGCGTCATTGCTGATGCCGTCACCGTGCTCTCCAACAACTGGTCGGACTGGGCCAGCCTCGGCTCTCCCAGCAACGACGGCGGGCGCGTCGCCACCACCACCTACTACCGCACCGCTGTTGCCTCCGGCAAGAACATCAACTTCTGGGTCACCGGAATCGCCTGGGCAGTGGGCGACTTCGGCACCGACGGCGGTCTACACAACTTCCTCCGCCTGCTCGAAAACTGGGGCGGCCAGACCCTCAATTACAACGGTTCCATGGTCAGCATGTACTACGCTGCTTATGCCACCGGAACCGACAAAAACGGCGGCGGCACCACCTACGAACCACCGAAACGTAATTACACCTTCGACGCGAACTTCACCCAGCCGCAAAACCTGCCGCCGGGCACCCCGATGTTCCGCGACATCGACAACCTCAGCTACCGCCAGAGCTTCTCGCCCTGCGCGAACGTAGCCAACGGAGTCTGCACCAACTAGCTTCGTCCGCCACGGTAAAAATAGCGGGCCCGCAATCCTAGGATTCGGGCCCGTTTCTTTTGGCCCCGCAAGGCACTTCTCCGCGCGCTCTTCGTCCTGGGCCATTCTCCGCGTCCTCTGCGTGTTAAGACTTTCTCCGCGTACTCTGCGTTTTAAGATTTTCTCTCTGCCCTCTACATTGAAAGATTTCCTCTGCGCCCTCTGCGTTTCAAGATTTTCTTTCTGTCCTCACCCCCCTGCTTTGCGTTTTCAGCAAAGCTAGGGATAATGGATAGCCCACCTTGTGGGAACACGTCATCAAGGAACCCAATGCCAAAAATCACGGCCCTCTTCTGGGATGTCGGCGGCGTCCTGCTCTCGAACGCCTGGGACCACGCCCAGCGCAAACAAACGCTGGCTCACTTCCAATTAGACGAAGCCGAATTCGACGACCGCCATGACATGGTCATCTCCTCCTTCGAGCGCGGCAAAATCGACCTGCAAGAATATCTGGAGCGCACCATCTTCTACCGCACCCGCCCCTTCACCCTCGACGATTTCAAGAACTACATGCTGACCCTGTCCCAGCCCAACCCTCCAGCACTGGACCTGGCCCGCTCCCTCGCCAATTCCGGCAAATACCTGATGGCCACCATCAACAATGAATCCACCGATCTGAACCGCTACCGCGTTCAGACCTTCGGCCTACAAGCCATTTTCGACTTGTTCGTAAGTTCCTGTTTCGTCGGAATGCGCAAACCCGAGAAAGGCATTTACCGCCTGGCGCTCGACATTACCCAGCGCCCGCCCGAAGAGTGCTGCTTCATCGACGACCGTGCCATGAACCTCGAAAGCGCCACCCGCCTCGGCATGCACGTAATCCAAATGAAAGACGCCGCCCAACTCCGCCGCGACCTCGAAGCCCTCGGCGCCACCTTGTGATTTGCAGCTCTTAGCTGCGCACGACGCCGGCATGCGGCCCACGTGACTTGCAGTTCTTAGCCGCGTAGCGGCAAAAGAATGCAGCCCACGGGGCAAGCCGTGGGTAGAGTGCCAGTGTCGATCCAGCCGCGTAGCGGCGAAAGAGCAGACCCCAGATTTTCAAATTGTTATCCCAAGGAAGGATCGCTCGTGTGGTGCGGACCGCCTTTGACTTTGCTTTTGATCTTCGCCGAAGACGGCAAGGACGGAATCTTCGACCTGCACCTACGCGCTCTTTGCCGGCCTCGCAACCGCGCTCCCCGGCGCTTGTGGCTTCGCTTCCGCCAAACTCAAATCGCTCGACCAGCAGTCCACAATGACTTTCCACTCCCCAGCCTGGCGCGCGCTCAGGATCACGTACTTGCCGCGCTCCTCGCGGCGTGTGCCCATGGCTGCCGGAACCAGCATGCTGCACCGGCCCACCTCATAGGCGAATTCTCCGAACAACTCCACCCGCAGGGGTTCCATCTCCACATCTCCCAATCCCGCTTCGAGAGCCCCAACAAAATATTCGCGGATGGCCGCCGCCGTCCGTATCGGCGGCACATTCGGACGTAGCACCGTCGCGTCAACCGCATACAAATCCATCAGGTCTTCCAGATGTTTGGTGTTGCAGGCCAGAGCCCAGTCCTGGGCCAACTTCCGCACCGACGCTTCCGCCCGGCTGTGTCCCACGCCCGCCGTCGGAGTTCCAACTCGCGGCGCCTCGCGCGCCGCAGTCCGCGTCACACCGCTCGCAGCGACGGGATTCTGTCCTTCCGCAGGCGGGAAATAATGGTGGTGATAGTGATGATGGTAGTGGTGCTGCCCGGGAGCCGTCTCTTCCAGTCTCGGCAGACTGGGAACCGCCGTCGGCGTTTCCGCTTGCGCGGCCTCCTGCAAGGGCACTCCGCACTTCGCGCAAAAGCGATTGCCCCGCGGATTCTGCCCTCCGCATGCCCGGCACGAGCGCCGTTCTTCGGCTTCCGCGACCGCTCCTACCGCTTCGCCGCTCTCCATCTGGAGCACCATCCGTTGCAGCGCTTCCGAAATGTTCTCGTCGTTGGATTTGGGCGGGCTCATACTTGATCTCAAGCGGTTGACAAATTCCTGCAACGACGGCGCCTGCGCAGGCTCCGGCCTACGCCCGCTGCCGGGCACGCTTTTCGGCTGACTAGATGGCTTCTCCTGGCCCACGTCCCAACCCGCTGTTGTGCTTGGATTCCGCTCATTTTATTCTAAAACCACCTTCAGCGGCTGGAAAACTCCACTTTGCTCTCCGTCTCCGCCGGGACCGCGTTGCAAGTCGCCGGACGGTAACGCCACGCCCGCACTGCCTCCAACACATTCGAATCCTCATCCGACCCGCCACTCTCCAGCACCACTGGAGAATGCACCCGCCCGTCCGTTCCAATCACGAAGCTCACCGCAACCTTGCCTTTCACCTCAGCCGCGTCCAGCAACGGATCCGGCGTCGCCAGCGCCTCCGCCGGCCGCAGACTCTCGCAACTCGGGCGCGCTCCCACCGCCGTGTGGTGAAACGAATCCGGCCACACCACCCGCTCCATAGCCCACTGCGGAGTCAGGCTCGGCCGCGGCGGATTCACCGAAGCCATACCAGCCGTCGCCAACGCGACCACTCCCAAAATCCTTATTCCCCCGAACCGCATGCCAGGAAATAGGCATGCTGCGTGCCAGCGACGATCACCGCTATATCATTCAATGCAAGCCACTTATCTGGCAGCTTGTCGCCGGACGAAACCGGTCGGAGTGAAAACTCTTGCAGTTTGTGGGTTCTAGCCACAAAGCGGCGACAAGCGGAGGACGGACGGCGAAGGATACCGAAGATATACTAGGTTAGATGAAGGTGATTCGCGACAATCTGAAAAACCTGGCCAGTGACGCCAATCGCAAGCGATGGATTGCAGAGTTCGTGCGCCTGTCGGGTCGCGGCAATTTCCATGCTTGGCGCTTCAACCGAGACGAAATTCACGACCGGTCAGTACGCGCCAAAAACCTTCGGTAGGCTTTCTCGGTGCCTCTGTGGTGGATTTTGGGTTATCGCGCGAATCCACGTAAATCCGTTGCAAGTTTCTTCTAAAACACTCGCTCCCGCAGCAACTGCAAAAGATATCCCCCGTACCCGCTATTCTTCATCGCCGAAGCCATAGTCTCCAACTGCTCCGCCGAAATATATCCCTGGCGGTAGGCAATCTCCTCCGGACAAGCCACCATCAACCCCTGCCGCGTCTCCAGAGTCTGAATAAACAACGACGCTTCCAGCATCGCTTGGTGCGTCCCGGTATCGAGCCACGCCATTCCCCGCCCCATCACAATCACATCCAACTGCCCGCGCTTCAAGTACTCCTTATTAACGTCGGTAATTTCCAGTTCCCCACGCGCCGAAGCCCTCAACCCCTTCGCAATCTCTACCACCTGCGGATCATAAAAATAAATTCCCGTGACCGCATACCGCGACTTCGGGGCCTTCGGCTTCTCCTCCAGACTCACCGCCCGCCCCTGAGCATCGAACTCCACCACGCCGTATCTTTCCGGATCCTGCACGGGATAGGCAAACACCCGTGCCCCGGAAGTCTTCTCCGAAGCCTGCGCCAAGCTCTTCACCAGGTCATGCCCATAAAAAATGTTGTCGCCGAGGACCAGCGCACAGCACGACCCGCCAACGAATTCCCTTCCCACCAGAAACGCCTGCGCAATCCCCCCCGGCCGCGCCTGCACCGCATACTGAAAATTCATCCCCAACCGCGATCCATCCCCCATGAACTGCCGGAACCGCGGCAAATCTTCCGGAGTAGAAATAATCAAAACATCCCGTATCCCCGCCAGCATCAAGGTGGACAGCGGATAGTAAATCATGGGCTTGTCATAAATAGGCAGCAGACTCTTGCAAACCGCATGAGTCACGGGATAAAGCCGAGTCCCCGATCCACCCGCCAGAATGATCCCTTTATATGCCATATCAATTGGTGTACTCTGCGCACTCTGCGTTTCAAGATTTTCCGTGCTTCTCTGCGTCCTCCGCGGCCCTTCTCCGCGCACTCTGCGTTTTAAGATTTCCCGTGTCCCTCTGTGCTCCCTGTGGTTATGTTTTGGCTAATCCGTGCTGATCCGCCCCTGGCCTACATCGAATACTGCTTCTCCATCCACTGCCGATAGCTCCCGCTGGTCACCTGCGCAATCCAAGCCTCATGCGCCAGATACCACTCCACCGTCTTGCGTATCCCCGACTCAAAAGTCTCCCGTGGCCGCCACGCCAACTCCCGCTCAATCTTCCCAGCGTCAATCGCATATCGCCGGTCATGGCCGCGCCGGTCGGTCACCATCGTGATTAGCCTGCTGTGCGGCATCACCGCATCCCCTGGCCGCAATTCATCCAAAAGCCCGCAAATCGCCCTCACCACTTCCATATTGTGCAACTCATTCCGCCCGCCCACGTTGTAAGTCTCCCCCACCCGCCCCCCCGCCAAAACCGTCCGGATCGCGTCGCAGTGGTCTTCCACATACAGCCAGTCGCGGACATTCTGCCCATCCCCATAAACCGGAATCGGCTTGCCCTGCATGCCATGCAGAATCACCAGCGGAATCAACTTCTCCGGAAACTGGTGCGGCCCATAATTGTTCGAACAGTTCGTGGTGAGCGTCGGCAAACCAAACGTATGGTGATATGCCCTTACCAGATGGTCCGATGCCGCCTTCGACGCGGCATACGGATTGTTCGGCGCGTATGGTGTCGCCTCGGAGAAAGCCGGGGCCTGCGGTGCCAGAGATCCGTATACTTCGTCGGTCGAAACATGCAGAAATCGGAACTTCGCCTTCTCGTTAGTAGCCAACCCCTCCCAATACGCCATCGCTGCTTCCAGCAAAGCGAATGTCCCGTTCACATTGGTGCGCACAAAATCATCAGGCCCGTGGATCGACCGGTCCACATGACTCTCAGCCGCAAAGTGCACTATTGCGCCTGGCCGCTGCTCATGCAGCAAATCACTCACCAATTTCCGGTCACAAATATCTCCATGCACAAACTTGTACCGGGGATCCTTGGCCACCGCCTCCAAATTTCCCGGATTCCCCGCATAGGTGAGCTTGTCGAGATTCACCAGCGCGCAAGCCTCGCGCTTCAGCCAGTGCAGCACGAAGTTCGACCCGATGAACCCCGCCCCGCCGGTAACCAGAATTCTTTGGGTTGGCACTGCCAGCAGTATAAACGCTCCCGCTTTTGCCTCCTGTTATCAGACAGGTGCCCCAGTTCAGAGAACCGGCACCCAGCAGATTTTCTCCGCGCTCTCCGCGCCATTCCTCCGCGCTCTCTGCGATTCAGGCCTTTGCTACTCTAATTCCCCATATGCCGCCGCGTTTCCGTGATGAAATAGTCCCCCCCGTGTACCTCTGTGCCCCCTGTGGTAAAGGTTCTCAAAATCAATACTCATTCTTCCAGGCAGAAAACCGCACACAGCAGATTTTCTCCGCGCACTCTGCGCGGTTCCTCCGCGACCTCTGCGATTCAAGACTTTGATCTCCTAATTTTCTGCATCCCGCCGCGTTTCCATGATCCCCCGTGTAACTCTGTGTCCCCTGTGGTAAAAGTTCTTAAGGTTTATTCTTCTAAAGACAAATGAAAAACCTCTCATCCTGGCCCTGGCCCGACTCCCTTGACGCCCTCACCGCCGCCCCTGCCCACCACACTCTACTTCTGGAGAATGACCGTGTACGCGTAATCCACACCCACATTCCGCCCGGCGCCCTCGTTCCTCTGCACACTCATCGCTGGCACGCCGTAGCCTACGTCATGATCAGCAGCGACTTCATCCGCCGCGACCATGAAAACAAAATCCTCTTCGACAGCCGCCAGGCCCCCGCCCCGCCCAGGTTCCCCGTAACTCAATGGCTCGAACCTCTTCCGCCCCACACCATCGAGAACATCGGCAACTCCGAAATCAGCATCCTCATCGTCGAACTCAAACCTGCATCCTGACGGGCGGGCACAATCCTGCTGGCGCACGGACTTGGGTTCAGGTGGACGAGAGGTCCAAGATCGAGCGGGCTTCTGCTTTGAGGTAAATGGGCAGGTGCGGACTACGTCAGGCAGCTATTGGGGCCGAGGAAGTGTCCGTCACCGGCAGCCGTGCCACGATGCGGGTCCCCTTGCCATTGGATTCAATCTCCAGGCTGCCGCCCAATTGCCGCAGCCGCTCCCGCATGCCGCGGATTCCCACCCCAGGAGTGCCCGCCGAGGCCATCTCCAATTGCTTTTCTGCCGATATCCCCTTGCCTCGATCCTCAACCTCAACGTGAACTTCATTATCGAACGCGGCAATTCGAATGGTCGCACTCGAGCTTTCCGAATGACGATGAATATTGGTAAGACACTCTTGCACGGTCCGGAAGATGGCGGTTTCGGAATCGCGTGACAGCCGCCCAAACTCGGCGGAGAACTCCAGCTCGACTTCAATGTTGCTGCGTTGAACGAAGCCGTCGATATACCACCGCAGCGCCGACGCGAGCCCTGCCTCATCCAGCAGCGGCGGATGCAGCAGATGAGAAATCGTGCGCACTTCTTTGACCAGTTCCTGCACCAGAACCGCGCTGTCGGTAACTCGTTTGGCGGTCTGAGTGAGCCGTTCAATGTCGCTTCCGACCGCGGCCAGGTTCATTCCCAGCGCTGCCAACATCTGCCCCACGCTGTCGTGCAGCTCACGCGCGATTCGCCGTCGCTCATCATCCTGCAAGCGCAGCAGTCGCGCCGAAAGTTCGCGCAGGCTGGAGTTGGTTTTGTCCAGTTCCACGGTTCGTTCTTTGACCGCGTCTTCCAGTTCCGACTGCGCCGCCCACAGCGCTCCCTCCCGGCGGCGGCGGATTTCTCCCATCGCAATCATCAACCCGGAAAACAACAGGAAAGCCACAATGCCAATCACCTGTGCGGGCTCCACAACCCCAGGCGAATTTACCGGACGGATCAACCAGTATCGCGCCCCGGCCAGGGCCACAACCAGACTCAGGATGGACGGGCCGACTCCACAGTACCAGGCGCAGAATGCTACAGCAGGAAACAGTGTGATGTAGGGTGCGTAATCCAACAGGTAGGGATTCAATGCCACGCGTAGTAACACCGCCGCCATCATCGCCGACAGTGCGACAATGTAACGCGTCCCAGTTTTTGTTAATACTCGGCCAGACAGCGAAGCGTTAGGCGCCATAATCACCCTCGCTTTGGCAAAACCACGGGAAGGCTCAAAGCCCGGAAATACTGTGACCCGCCACCGCCAATGTTATAACAACTATGGTATTCCAATAACCCAGATTTTTCGGAAGGCCGTTGTCAAAGCGTTCCCGTACCCTGTAAACAGAACCCAGTAGTTCTTCCCCAGTTGCTCTGAATTTTTGCGCCGACGCTAACCCATTGAAATTACGGACTATAAAGATTGGGCCCTTTCGGGCCTGGATCAGTTCGGCCAACCCTGGCGAACCGTTTGCCATCGGAATACTGGCGCGCTTCGTCTATTGGAATCAGCCAGTGGAAGACCTTACTGAAATTCGCGCCGAACTGATTCAACTCCTCCAGAAGCAGCTCGAGACTCTGGATCTGGCTGCTTTTGTCGCCTTGACCGACGCCGAGTGGGATGAGTACGACGCCAGGCACAATCGCATCCGGGAATTGCAAGCGAAACTGCGTCCGCTCAAGAACGCTGCCTAACCCCCCGCGCCGGACTGCTTCCCGAACCCTCCATATATAATGACCCCGACCCGATGCCTCTAACCCCTGGCACCAAGCTAGGCCCCTACGAAATCCTCTCGCCGCTGGGCGCCGGCGGCATGGGAGAGGTGTATCGCGCCCGTGACACCCGTCTCGATCGCGAAGTCGCCGTCAAGGTTCTGCTCACCAGCCTGTCTTCTGATCCTTCCCTGCGCCAGCGCTTGGAGCGCGAAGCCAAGGCCGTCTCTAAGCTTTCTCACCCTCACATCTGCACCCTGCACGACATCGGCAGCCACGACGGAATCGATTTCCTGGTCATGGAACTGGTCGAAGGCGAATCCCTCGAGCAGCGCCTGCTCAAAGGCCCACTCCCCGCCGACCAGACCATCCGCTGCGCCGCCCAAATTGCCGACGCCTTGGCCAAGGCCCACAAGCGTGGATTCACTCACCGCGACTTGAAGCCAGGCAACATCATGCTGACCAAGTCCGGCGCCAAGCTCATGGACTTCGGCCTCGCCAAGCAAGCCGGCCCTGCGCCGCTTGCCGCCGCGCTGACCGAAATGACCATGGACCAGGCCAAGCTCACCGGCGAAGGCGCTATCGTCGGAACCTTTCAGTACATGGCCCCCGAGCAACTGGAAGGCAAGGAAGCCGACGCCCGCACCGACATCTTCGCCCTCGGAGAAGTGATCTACGAAATGGCCACCGGCAAGGCGGCTTTCACCGGCAAGAGCCGCGCCAGCCTGATCGCCGCCATCCTCACCACCGAACCCCAGTCCATCGCCGAGCTCCAGCCCCTGGCCCCAACCAGCCTGGAACGAGTAGTCAGAAAATGCCTGGCCAAAGATCCCGATGACCGCTGGCAGAGTGCCAGCGATTTGGCAAGCGAACTGAATTGGATACTCTCCGCCGGGTCCCAGTCAGGCGCCACCGCGCCTGCAATCGGCGGGAGGAAAAAGCCGCAGCCCGCGCTCTGGATCATCGCCGGACTTGCCCTCACGCTGGCCGCCGCCTACCTGGGCTGGCAGATCGGGCATAGCAATCAAAATAGTGCTCCCATACATCTGACCGTCGCTCTCCCTCCCGGAAAGTCGCTCGTCAACAAATCGACAGTGCCGCTGACCATTTCTCCGGATGGTTCCACCATCGTGTACGCAGCCTATGGTGAAGACCGCAAGTCGCAACTCTACCTGCGCCGCCTCGGCAGCTTTGATAGCACTCCCATCGCCGGCACCGAGGGAGCCGAAGCTCCGTTCTTTTCGCCCAATGGGGAATGGCTGGGATTCGTCTCCGGCTACAAATTGAAGAAGATTCTCCTCCGGGGCGGAAGTCCCGTAGTTGTCGCCGAACCCCCCGCAGTAATTGGGGGATGCTGGGCGGACGACGATACCATCTTCTATCTCAAATCATTCACATCGGGAATCTATGCCGTCTCCAGCGCAGGCGGTGAGCCCCGCCGCGTAACCCAGACCGCATCAGCTCCCGACGACCGCGCTCACGTCTGGCCCAGCCCGCTTCCGGGTGGCAGCGGCATCATTTTCACAGTTTGGACCGGACAGTCCTTTAATGATGCCCGCATTGAAGGTCTCTCGCTGAGCACCGGCAAGCGGAAAGTGTTGATCGAGGGCGGAACCGGCGGCCACTACCTTTCCAACGGTTACCTCACCTTCGCGCGCAACGGCACATTGTTCGTCGTCGCCTTCGATCCGAAACGCATGGAGGTGAAAGGCACGCCCGTGCCGGTAATCGACGGGGTCATGACGGGAGCGTCCAACGGTGATGCCGACTTCGCAGTTTCCACCAACGGTACGCTCGTGTTTGAACCCGGAAGCATTTCTTCCTTTCAGCGCAACTTGGCATGGATGGATCGCACCGGAAAAACCACAAACATCACGCCCGAAGTGAGGCCCTATGGCTCGCCCGATGTCTCCCCCGACGGCAAGCGCATCGCCCTCACTCTGCAAAGCAGCACCTTCGATGTTTGGGTGTATGACCTGGAACGCGACGCACTCACCAAAGTGAGTTTTGGAGGGGACGACTATTCGCCGAAGTGGTCACCAGACGGCAAGATGCTCGCCTATGCCTCCTCAAAATCCGGCCACCTTCAGGTGTACGTGAAACGCGGCATTCTACAAGGCGACGAAACCGTCGTCACCGATGGACCCGAGCGCAAGATTCTCTTTGGGTGGACGCCCGATGGTCGAGAGGTTATTTTCGGCCGCGACGACAAAGACACGGGCGCAGACCTGTACGCCGCCGCCATCGACGGCGACCACAAATTGCGCCCTCTGGTCGTGGCGCCGTTCGATCAAACCGAGGCCGCTATCTCACCCAACGGAAAGTGGCTCGCCTATGTCTCGAATGAGTCCGGGCAGCAGGAGGTCTTCGTGCAGGCCGTGAACGATCCCACTACCCGTGCTCAGATCTCGTCCGAGGGGGGCCAAGAGCCGCGCTGGACTCGTTCCAGCAACGAGCTGATCTTCCTAACCAAGAGCAAGGTCATGTCCGTAAAGTTCGCGCCCGGCCCTGCCCTCAATCCCGGCAAGCCAGTTCTGTTGTTCGAGGATAAAGCCCCGTGGGCAGGCTACGACCTCTTCCCGGATGGACGCCTGGTGGTCGCCCGCGAAGCCACCGACAAGACGACCGCCACCCAGGTCAATGTCATACTCCACTGGTTCGACGAACTAAAGCAAGACCAGCACAAATAACCTCGTGGGCTACATCTCGTCCCAAACGATCCGAGTAAGTACCACGGCCCCCTGCCACTAATCCCAACGGGGTGCCCCATTTCTCGCGCGTTCTGTGCGCGAGAAATCGCCGCGTGCGTTTCGCGGATTGCTGCACTTGACCTGATCCCCTAAATCAGCCCAAAAACTTCCCGCCCAACCCCCGACCCTGGAGTACAATAGTCCGCGCCAGTCGGGCCGTCCCGCCTGCCAAGCCAAGTCCAAAGGGGAAATCAAGAATGAAGCGCTCGAGTCTGATTTTTGCGGCCACCGCCGTTGTCCTGTCCGTTGCTCTCTACGTTTCCTCCGGCTCTGCTCAGGAACAGCAGACCGGAACTTTCCAGGGTCGCAAGATCATCATTCCGGAATCCAGCATTCCTCGTCCCGGCCGCATCAATACCAACTACTTCATTGTCGGCTCCAGAGATTTCACGCCGCAGCCCCCTCCTGACGCCGAAACTCCTGCCTCTTTGGCCTGTGTCTACAAGCTGGTTTCCGGCCCCTCCGGATGCCCCATCGCCACCAGCACCAACGTCCCCACCGGCGGAATCGGCGCCATCGCCATCGTCGATGCCGGCGACTACCCTAGCGCCGCCTCAGACCTGCACGCTTTCTCCGCTCAGTTCGGCCTCCCCGACGCCGATTTCCAGATCGTTTACGCCGATGGCACCAAGCCTCCCGTCTATAACGATTGGATCGTCGAAGAAGCTCTCGACATCGAGTGGGCCCACGCCATGGCCCCGAAAGCCAAACTTTTCCTGGTCGAGTCGGTCGAGGTCAACACCGATCCCACCTGGCGCGCAGTCGCAGTCGCCGGCAAATTGGTCCATGAAAACGGCGGCGGCGTGGTCAGCATGAGCTGGGGAATTTCCGAGTGGCCGCAGGAAGTCAACTACGACAAATTCTTCACCGCTCCCGGAGTCGTCTATTTCGCCGCCAGCGGCGATTGGGGATTGAACGTTCCCTTCCATCCCGCGGCCTCACCCAATGTGGTCGCCATCGGCGGCACCTATTTCAACCGCGACCGCAATGGCAACTTCGTCAGTGAGCAGTACTACACCGGCGGCGGCGGTGGCACCATCAGCCCCTATGAAGCCCGCCCCGCCTACCAGAACTCCATTTCCAACATCGTCGGCAGCCACCGCGGATACCCCGATTTCGCCTCCGACTACTGCTGCGCCGCCATCTACCTTCAAGGCTGGGGCGAGGTCGGCGGCACCAGTTGGTCCTCTCCCACTTTTGCCGGCATCATCAGCGCCGCCGGCAAGCTGGGCAAATCGACCAACCAGGCCCTTACCGCCGCCTACGGGGAATACGCCAACGGCAAAGCCTATAAAGGCGCCTTCACTGACATCACCACCGGCGATTCCAATTGCAAGGTCGGATGGGACATTTGCACCGGCATCGGCACTCCCCTGACCTACAAAGGAAAATAATTTCCTGCGGCTCGCGAGAACGCCCGCCCCACGGAACCAACCATGTGGGGACGGGCGCCTCGCCCGTCCGCCCTGAGCCAGCCCTTCGCCTTTCCGCGTCCCGCGCGGCTTTTGCAGGTTCTAAGCACGCTATCCCGCTGGCTGCGCAGGCCGCAGCAGTGTATAATTCCGGCGGCTTCGATGATGTCACAATATTTCGCTGATGGCACAAGCTCGAGATCGACCCCACGGTTTTGATCCCCCCGCCGAATGCCAAGCTAGGAGAAAAAGTGGAACGCTCACTGAACCGTCATTTCGCAAACTCTTCCATCCCGACGTTGCTTCGCGCCACCGCAATTATTTCCTGCATGCTTCTGGCCGTCGCCTTCTCCGCGACCGCCTTCGCCCAGACCGGATATACCGGAATTTTTGGTGGCGGCCCGTTTTACAAAAACGCCGCCAACAACATCACCGAAATCGAAAATTCCGGCTTCAGCGAAGCCATTGTCTGGAGCGTCGAAGTCAAAAGCAACGGCGACTTGAATTTCAATGGAGAGTTTCCGTTGACCTCAAACGGCGTCTATGTGGGCAATCAGACCCATCCTGATTTTGCCGCAAACATGGCGCTCTTAAAGCAAGGCATGGTCAAGCGCGTCACTTTCAGCATCGGCTCATCCAACGTCGGCGACTGGCAGGACATCACTGCCCTCGTCAAGGCACAGGGAACCGGCTCTGACAGCATCCTTTATAAGGATTTCCAGGCTCTGAAGGCTGCCATCCCAGCTCTCGACGCCCTCGATTTCGACGATGAGAACAGCTACGACTCCCCCACCACCATTGCCTTTGGCGTCATGCTCGGCCAATTGGGTTATCACGTAATGCCCGACCCCTACACCAGAAGCAGTTATTGGACGAATGTCGTCGCCCAGATCAACACTCAACTGCCGGGCACCGTGGACGGGGTTCACCTCCAGGCTTACGCCGGCGGCCAGGGAAATAGCCCCTGCTCGGGATGGGACTTCGGAAGCGTTCCCGTCTTCCCCGGCTTGTGGGACCGCGACGACACTCCCGCCCAGGTCGAGAGCATCATGAGCGCCTGGCACAGCCAGTGCGGAATTCTCGGCGGATTCATGTGGCTTTATGACGATTTCGTGGGCAACGGCCTGGCCGCGCAATATGCCAACGCCATCAATACCGCGGTGGGCGCCGGTGGCGGCGGCAGTTTTGAACTCTCCGGGCCCGGTAACCTGTTCCTGAATCAGAACGGGAAGGTCGGCGGGACCATCACCATCACCCGCCAGAACGGATTTGATGGCCAAATTACTCTCAGCCTTTCGCAACTTCCGAAGGGGGTGAAGGGGGGCTTCAAAGGCCAGACCGATCAGCGAAAAATCGGCTTCGAAGCCAACTCAACCGCTGCCACCGGATTGTTTCCGGTGACCGTGACCGGCACCTCTGGGGAGATAAAAGAAACGACGACGTTCACTCTTGCGGTGAGTGCCGCGGTCGGCAACACCGGAGCCGGAACCCAGGTGGACTTTTCTTCCGACTTTGATCTCTACGGGATCTACCAGGATGGAATGGCGTACACGACCCCAGGCCTGGACGGACTCGGCAACTCCTATTCGGCCAATCTGCTGACCGCATCGCGCGTCATGAACGGCGTGCTCTTCAAGTTCGGTCCGGCGAACCAACCCGATGCTGTTTCGTGCAGCGCTCAGACCATCGATCTGCCGCAAGGCAACTTTGCCAACTTCGTGCTGGTGGGGACGGGCGTGAACGGAAATCAAGCCAGCGAGACGATCACTGTCCATTACACCGACGGCACCAGCACCGCCGTAAAGCAGAGCTTCAGCGACTGGTTCACCCCGCAGAATTACATGCGGGAGTACGAAGCGGTCGGCATGCAGTACCGGAACCAGGCCAACGGCACTAAGGACAAGCGCACCTTCAACCTGTACGCGTACCTGTTCCCGCTGAACAAGAGTAAGGCAGTGCAGAGCATTACTTTGCCCAATGATCCAAGCGTGGCCATCCTGGCCGGGACGCTGCTGAAGGGAAAGTAAGCAAGCCGGTCGCAAACTCAACCCCGAGGCTGCCCACCCCTTCGCGCTCCTCAGCGAAGGGGTGGAAATCAGCGAAGGGATGGAAATCCCTCTGCGTTCTCCGCGAACCCTCCGTGCCCTCTGCGTTTTAAGAATTTCCCGATTTCTCCGTGTTCCCCTGTGCTCCCGGCGGTGAAGCCTCGTGGAAATCCCTCTGCGTCTCCGCGAACCCTCCGCGCCCTCTGCGTTTTAAGAATTCCCCGATTTTCTCCGTGTTCCCCTGTGCCCCCTGTGGTAAAGCCTTGCCTTCTTTCTAACCCGTCAATCGACGTGGGAGTCGCAGTTTCCCGATGATCGCGAACTAACCCGCGCTATGTTATCTAAGCTCGGCGTGCTCTTGTTTTCATATAGACAGGCGGGGGGCCCACATCTCGGCCGCACGATCCGTAGGTATGCCGCTGCCCCCTACCACAAATC
>JBOGLG010000016.1:0-8214 GCA_050745985.1 Terriglobales bacterium
AGTGGGTTCTGGCCAGCAAATTGCAGGTTAGTGGTTCGTACCTGCCAGCGGCAGGCTTTTTGCGGCCCGGAGACCAACTCGTAAGCTCGTGATCGACGTCAATACAACGAACGGAGACTTTGAAGGCACCAAAGCCAGGGTGTCCGAGCTGTTTTCCCGGATGCACGTGGAGGTGCCGTCGGTCGAAACCGACTTATTCGACTCGGGTATTTTGGACTCGCAGAAATTGGTCGAACTGCTTTTCTTTATCGAGCAGGACTTCAAGACTCCTATCGACATACAAGACTTCGAAATCGAGAACTTCCGCTGTATTGAGAAGATTGCAGCCCTGCTCATCCACCGCAAGAATAAGGACACCGTTCCGCAGCTTTCCAAGGCAGGTGGGTCACCTGCTTAGAGCCGGGTCCTCACAATTAGAATTGTTGGCATCTACATCCCCGATGGAAAGTGTGCTCAAGGGAGAACCTTTTCGGGAAGACAAAATGTCGACGCCGAGGATTTCAAGCCCCGGAATCAACGTTGAATGCCGTATCAAAGGGTATCTTATAGGGAAGGCGATCCTGCGATTGCCTGACTACACCGGGATCAAGCCTAGAGTTTGAACGAAAGGAAGAGCAATTCTCATGTCCGTAGAGAGCACGCCGAAGACGCAGAAACCCAAGAGCATACTGCGCAAGTTCGGCACAGTGGTGTTGTGGTTTGTGGCCATCTGTGTGGTTCTGGAGATTGGTTTGCGCCCATTCGGGTTCGGCTCGTATGTGATTTATCGGCCGGACGAGCGCCTGCTGTGGCTGCCGATGCCCGGAACCCACAAACTGACGGAACAGAACCATCGCCCCGAGACCATTAGCCCGCAGGGGTTCCGCTATCACGAGGTCTTGTCGCTGCAACACCCGGGCACTTACCGCGTGTTCGCCTTTGGTGATTCCGTCACCATGGGGTGGGGAGTGGGTGACGATTCAAATTACAGTGCGCAACTCGAGAAACTGTTGAATGCGCAAGGCTGCGGCGTGAAGGCCCAGGTGATTTCCGCGGGAGTAAATGCCTATCCCAACGCACTGGCCGAGGAACGGATGATTAAGGTGGTGCAGGATGGCTACCGGCCCGATGCGGTAGTGGTGGCGTACAGCGCAAACACCGGGTTCGAAGGCATTCCGGATCTGCAAGGGGCGGAACGAGAAGAATTTCTCAGGAAGGTGGAACTCAAATCCATCGCCCGGCACAGCGCGTTGTATAACTTTCTGATTGAAGACCTGCTGCGCCAGTACGCTTACTACCGTTTTCGTGAGTTGCTGATGCTCGGTACCTGGAACTCGGCAAAATCGAGTCCTGACCTGCCGGCGTCCCACTTCCTGGCGCGATTGGAAAAAGCCAAGGCGGTCGCCGACGCCAATCACGTGCAGATGATTCTGCTTCTGTTGGGCTCGAAGGGTGAGACTTATCCCGCGCACCCCTATCAGGCAGCGATGCTGGAATACGCGCACGCCAACAATATTCCTCTGGTCAACATCATTGAATTGATGCGTGGCCGAAATCAGGACGAAGTGTTCATGGACCATGTGCATCCCACAGCAGCCGGGCATGCGCTGATTGCGGAGCAACTGCTTTCCACGGTCAAAGGCCTGGATTCGTACGAAGCGGTATGCCGGGCAAGCTCCAACGGTTCGGCGGTGACCTCGCTCACGAGCCCGCCTGCCACCAGCCAACCGTAACCGGCGTCGATTTAGGAGAAGGCGATTTTATGTTGAAACGAATGTGGCAAGGCTGGAAGCGGATCGCTCACAAGATCGGCAATTTCCAGTCGAGAGTGTTGCTGACGATTTTCTATTTCATTTTTGTCCTGCCGTTCGGGTTGGGCGCGCGCTGGTTTTCGGATCCCCTGCGGATCAAGAAGCGCCCGACACAATGGCTCGACCATCCTGATGAGGCCCATGATTTGCAGTGGGCCAGAAGGCAGTAACTGTGGATATCCTGGGGATTTCTTGTTATTACCATGACGCGGCGGCAGTGCTGTTGCGTGATGGGAAGATTATTGCTGCGGCGGAAGAAGAGCGCTTTTCCCGTATTAAGCACGATTATGGCTTTCCGAAGAATGCCATCAAGTACTGCCTGGAGATGGGTGGAATACAGGGGCCGGACCTGGACTACGTAGTATTTTTCGAGAAACCGTTCCGCAAACTCGACCGCATCCTGATGACTGCGTTCCAGACCTATCCCAAGTCCTGGAAGGTCTTTCGCGAGTCCATGCTGACCTGGACCATGGACAAGATGTGGGTCGCGTCCACTCTGCAGGCCGAACTGGGCGACATCAAGAAGGAGAAGATCCTTTTTTCTGAGCACCACCTTTCGCACGCGGCCAGCGCATTCTTGTGCTCGCCGTTCGAAGAAGCGGCGATTCTGACGGTCGATGGCGTCGGCGAGTGGGTGACCAGTACATATGGAGTAGGGCGGGGCAGCGACATCAAGTTGCTGAAGCAGATGGAATTCCCGCATTCGCTGGGGCTGCTCTATAGCGCGTTCACCGCTTTCCTGGGTTTTGAAGTCAACGAGGGTGAGTACAAGGTCATGGGCATGGCGCCTTACGGCCAGCCTCGCTACATGGACAAGGTGTGGAAAGTAATCCATCAAAACCAGGACGGTTCGTTTTCGCTGGACATGGATTACTTCAGCTTCCATCATTCCACCAATCGCACCTACAGCAAGAAGTTCGAAGCTTTGTGGGGTGAGTCGCGGCCGACGGAGTTGCAGTTCTTCACTGAAGTCACCGGCTTTCCCAAATATTTCGGCGATCCGCCGTCGAACTATCGCGAACTGTGCAAGCTGAACCAGCACTATGCTGACATCGCCTCCAGCATTCAGAAAGTGACAGAGGAATTGATCCTCGGCATGGCCCGGAATGTTTACAAGCAGACGGGGATGAAGAAGCTTTGCATGGCGGGCGGAGTCGCGCTGAACAGTGTGGCCAATTCGCGAATTCTTCGCGAAACCGAGTTCGAGGAATTGTACGTTCAACCGGCAGCCGGAGACGGCGGCGGCGCGTTAGGCGCGGCGCTGTGGGCGTACAACACCTTGTTAGGACATCCTCGCGACTTCACCATGAAGCACGCGTACTGGGGACGTGAGAACTCCGACGCCGAGATCAGCGATTTCCTCACGGAAAACAAGATCCCACACCGTCGCTTGAAAGATGAAGATGAGCTGGTGGATAACGTGGTCGGTCTGCTGACCAGCGCCAAAGTCGTCGGCTGGGCGCAGGGACGGTTTGAGTGGGGACCGCGTTCGCTTGGAAGCAGAAGCATCCTGGCTGATCCACGCAATCCGGAGATGAAAGACATCGTCAACGCCAAGATCAAGTTCCGGGAACCCTATCGTCCGTTCGCTCCTTCGGTGCTGGCGGAGTCCGCGGAGAAATACTTTACTCTGCCGAACGCCACCAAGCATTATCCCGCGCGCTACATGCTGTACGTGGTCCCGGTAGAACCGGCACAGCAGAGCACTCTTCCAGCCATTACCCACGTGGATGGGACCGGGCGGTTGCAGACGGTCTTTAAGCATGAAAGCCCGCGTTACTACCATTTGATTGAGCGATTTGGTCAAGCCACGGGTGTTCCCGTAGTGCTGAATACCTCATTCAACCTCAGGGGTGAGCCCATCGTGAATACACCGGCCAACGCTTTCAGCACGTTTTCGAAGAGTGAGATGGACGCATTGGTGATGGAGAATTTCATAGTAGAAAAGTCAGCGCTCTAGTCGGGGCCGCCCCCATTGCCCCAGCGCAACTTTGGGATGCCGTGCCGGTTTTCTACTGGAAACCGGAGCAGATACAGATCCTTCACGGCGAAGCAGAGAAAAGGCAGATCAGACCCCGGGGTTCCGCAAGTCAATCAAGTTCCCAGAAAATTCTTTGGAGGCTCTATGTACCTGAACGTTTCCACACTCAGCTCGGCTGTCGTGCGCCAGGGGCGCAAATCGGCCATGAGGATTCAACCACAACTGCTTTCTGCGATGCTGGCGCTCAGCTGTTTCTTGCTGCTTGCCACGACGAACAGCGGCGCCCAACAGAACAACACGATCAACACTGTGGCGGGCGGGGCCCCGACCAACACGGTCGCGACTCTGGCAGCTATCCCGAATCCTACCGGAGTGGCGGAAGATGCGGCGGGCAATATCTATGTTGCCTCGTCGTTCAGCTACTACATTTACAAGGTAAACCCTGCCACCAACGCATTGTCCATCTTTGCCGGAAGCGGGATTTTTGGATTCAGCGGTGATGGCGGACCAGCTACCAGCGCCACCATGTCCGCACCGGTTGCAGTGGGTGTGGATAAGGCTTCGGGAAAGGTTTACATCCTGGACAACAACCGCGTTCGGGTCGTCACAGCAGACGGCAATATCAACACGGTCGCCGGCACTGGACTTCTTTGCACGCCGAATACTGATCCCTGTGGTGATGGTGGACTCGCCAGCGGCAGCGGCGTCAAGTTCTACCAACCCCAGGGGCTGTACGTGGATGGAGCGGGCAACCTATTCATCTCGGATACTGGCGACGACCGGGTTCGGTTCATCAATACCGGCGGCACGACGGTTACCGTGGCGGGAATATCGGTTCCAGCGGGAAATATCGTGACCGTCGCCGGAAACGGCCTGACCTGCAATGGTCCGACGCAAGCTTGCGGAGACGGCTTTTCGTCGATCGCTCCGCCCAGCCCTCCCAGCAACCCCAGCGGCGCCAGACTCGACCTGGCAGTAGGCATCGCCACTGATAGCGCCGGCAATATCTACATCGGAGACACTCGTGACCAGCGGATCCGCTGTGTGGTCAATGTTCCGGGAGGCTGCCCGCAACCGACCTTCCCGAACGCGGCGGTGGGCACAATCGTTACTTACGCGGGAAACACGGGTGTCTATTGCCCAGTGCCGACCAACTCTTGCAACGATGGCCAGTCCCCCTTTAATGCCCGGTTCCACAATCCTGCCGGTCTATGGGTGGACAGCATCGGCAATCTCTACATCGCCGATCAATGGGACTACAAGATTCGCGAGGTGACAACCGGTCAAAACGCCGTTGTGACCACCCTGGCCGGGACGGGTAACGCGGGCTTCGCCGGTGATGGCGGTAAGGCAAGAAGCGCCAATCTAGACGGTCCTCTTGCCGTGATTCTGGATGCAGCCGGTACGATGACCATCGCTGACTCAGGCAACGGACGCATTCGACAGGTCATAAATTCCAACATCAACACCACGGCGGGTGGCGGCGCCATTGGTGATGGAGGTCCGGCCACGGCGGCCAGCCTCGCAAGTCCGGTTTCGGTCGCCTGGGATCCGACGGGGAAGAATTACTACATCTCTGATTCGGCCAACAACCGCGTTCGCGAAGTGACGGCCGACGGAAACATCGCCACTGTCGCGGGCAACGGTGAGCCTACTTACTGGGAACCGCTTATGAACGGGGACGGAGGCAGCGCCCTACTCGCTACGCTGACCTCTCCCGGCGGCGTCGCGACTGATGCCGCAGGCAACCTTTATATCGCCGACAGCCTAGATTCTATCGTTCGCGCCGTGAACATGCAGTCGACTGCGATCACTCTTTTCGGTGTGACGATTCAGCCGGGCGACATTGCCACCGTGGCCGGCAGCGGACTCTCATGCGAGAATCCTACCGCTTTGTGCGGTGACGGAAATCCTGCCAACGGGTCGGGCGCCAGAATCACTTATCCGTCCTCGGTGTCCGTGGATGGTCAGGGCGATCTGTACATCGCGGATTACTATGACAATCGAATCCGCTGCGTATTGGCCGTTCCCGGTGGGTGCAATGGCTCAACCTACGCCGTCGGCGACCTGAGTACTGTGGCCGGAACCGGAGTGGCGGGCTATACCGGCGACAATGGCCCCGGGACTCAAGCTGAACTTCACCATCCTTTCAGCGTTGCTGCCGATCACGCCGGCAACGTTTACATCGCAGATTCGTTGAACAATCGCATTCGCTGTGTGATTGCCGCGCTTGGGGGCTGCGGTGACACCACTGGCAAGCCAGTGGGCACCATCGTCCCCTATGCGTTCAATGGGAAATCCTCCTTTGGGGGAGACGGCGGCCTGGCAATTAAGGCGTCCATGAAAAATCCTCTCGTGGTCACGCTTGATCCGGCCGGCAATGTTTTTGTTAGCGCCGGCGCGGACCTGGTTGTGCGCCGCATCGACGCTCTCACCCAGACCATCATCACCGTTGCCGGGAACCCCAGCAAGCCGGGAGACGCTGGATTCGCAGGAGACGGGGGAGCATCGACCAAAGCGGCGCTCGACAATCTGGGAGCCTCGGTGAATGCCGCCGGATACGTCCTGATTGCAGACCAGGGCAACAATCGGGTTCGTCAGGTGGATACGGTGCCGGTGGGTGTGGCGCTGACCTCGAAGCTGGCCTTCCCGCCAACTCCGGTTGGCCAGACCAGTGCACCCATGACCGCCCAATTTAAGAACAAGGGGTTGAACGACGTGTTTGTGACCAAGGTGAGTTTTGGAGGACAAAATCCGGGTGATTTTGCCATCTACCAGAACCAGGACACCTGCATTCCTGAACTTGCGCCCGGCCTTGAGTGTTCTATCACGGTCGTGTTCAAACCCACAGGAACCGGTAACCGGAAGGCAAATCTGAATATCACCACCAACCTCGGGACCGGGCAATTGCCACTGACCGGAACCGGCCAGTAAAAAGTACGGCACCAACAAATTAAGGAGCCATCCTCCGGACCGGGGGATGGCTCTCGTTGTTGTTGAGAGGCGGCGCAAGGCCGGATCAGGACTGACAGAAGGCATCCACGATTCGCCTCTGACTGGGTAGCAGGCGCTGGCGGAGCGCCGACAACGGCAGCCAGCACGGTGTGCCTTCCCACGAGGCGCGCAACTGGCCTTCGGCTTCTACTTCAAAAACCGCTAAATTGACTGGGATTTCCTGGTTGGAAAAATAATTGTCTTTCAATCGCGAGCTGGTAACCAGCAACCCAGTCTCCTCAGAAAACTCGCGCTTCATCGCCTGTTCAGTGCCCTCCCAGGGCATCGCTATTCCTCCCGGAAACGAGAGTCCACGGCCGTCGCTGCGCTCGATCACGAGGAAACTGTCCTGCTTTCGAAATACGCCGACGGAAACTCTTAAAGGCCCGAAGATAGGCAAGCGCGAATATACGGCTAGGCCAGTGCGCGAGAGCATCCAGAACGCATGCCTTTTCACTGCATCCACGACGCCCATACGTGATGGTAAACCGAGAAGCAGGTTCAGAAGTCACATTTCGCGAGAGCGTTCCCCAGCCGGATCAGCATGTACCAGTCTGATTCCGGTGAAGAAGATGTACTTCTGAGACCTGCGAGTCTGAAGATTTGGCACGTATGATTTAGGACGGTTGAATAGTGCTGTCTGTATCTAGTCCTTTTCGAGCGTGCCATGTCCCCCAGGGTTCTTGCCAGAGATGTAGATCGAGCAGTGCGTTTGGCAGTTGTCGGCCACGTGCTTGTATTCCTGATGGTGCTTTCCAGCACACCGCTTGCGGATGCTGCTAGTGTTCACCCCGTCGCACGATGGGAGGCTCTTTCAGTTATTTCGGCGGCAAACATCAACTTCTTCGTTGCGACGAATGGAAAGGACTCGTGGAGCGGAAAATTGGCTGCCCCGAACGACGGGCGGACCGACGGGCCGTTCGCGTCCCTGGCTCGCGCCCAAGTCGCAGTCCAGAACGTGCTGAAAAGCCAGCCGGCTTCCGCCATAGTCGTGCTGGTACGGGAAGGCGCCTACTATCTTCCGTTGAGCCCCACCAACCCGGGAACCCTGAACTTCACGCCCAGCGATTCCGGCACCGCGAGTGCCCCGGTCATCTGGGAAAACTATCCCAACGAAGCTCCTGTGGTGAACGGAGGTTTTCCGGTTTCCGGTTGGTCTCATAAGTCTGGTTCGCTTTGGCAGGTGCAGCTCCCGGCAAGAACAAAGCGCTTCGAGTATCTGTTCTACAACGGAGAGCGGCGCGTGCGTTCGCGATTGCAATCTGCGGCGGCCGGAACAGGTTATTACATGAGCGGGGGGTCGTGTATCTCCAGTCAGAGCCAGCAGGTGGTCAGCACTTCGCTGTGCAATCTGGGAACGTTTCTGCGGGTGGCGGCGGAGATTCCGCCCACCGGCGCGAATGCTACCTGCCCCGCTTATAGCGATGGGCCCGACTCCAAATGTATGGA
>JBOGLG010000017.1:0-74351 GCA_050745985.1 Terriglobales bacterium
AAACCTGCGACAAGGGAGGGAAGCGGAAGCCAAGACAGGTTTCGACAATCAGATTGCGCTCTATCCCACTTCGTCCGAGGTTCCAGCCGCGCTTTACTGGCGCGCCCGCCTGGCCGAGGAAGACAAGGACTGGCCGCTGGCGCGGGCCTTCTATATGAAGCTCTCGCAGCGCTATCGCAATTATTACTATGGCGACCTGGCGCGGCAGCGGCTGACCAAGCTTAAAAGCAACGATCCGCCGGCGCACTTCGCGCTGCTGGATCGCGTGCCTCCCATTAACACGGCAGAGAAGCCCTTCAGCGACCAGGTCCCGAGCGACAACCTGCGCGTGCAAAAGGCAGAGCTGCTGGCCAACGGCGCCCTGCTCGATTTCGCCGTTCGCGAACTCCACGCCGCAGCTGAGCAAGAAAAAGGGGACTGGGCGGCCATCGAGATCGCCCGTCTCTATGAAGACGCCGGGCGCTACGACGCTGCCATCGAAACTCTGAAACGTGCCGCGCCCAACTACTTCGCTCTCGATCTGCCCAGCCTGCCGCGGCCTTATTGGGAAGGACTCTTCCCCAAGCCTTATTGGAGCGACCTCAAGAAATACTCTTCCAGTAACGCCCTCGATCCCTACCTGGTGGCTTCATTGATCCGCCAGGAGTCCGCGTTTAACCCGAATGCAGTCTCTCGCGCCAACGCTGTGGGCTTGATGCAATTGCTTCCGAAAGTCGGCAAGAGCGTGGCCAGGCAGGAAAAGTTGAAACGATTCCATCCCCAGGAACTTTTTGTTCCTGCCATCAATATGGAATTGGGCACGCGCTATTTCCGCGCCATGGTCGACAAATTCGACAGCTTCGAATACGCTCTGGCCGCCTACAACGCCGGATCCGACCGCGTGCAGGACTGGATGGGGCAAGGTAAGTATCGTGACCCACAAGAGTTTGTGGAATCGATCCCTTTTACCGAGACACGCGAATATGTACAAAACATCATCCGCAACGCGAATGTTTACCGGCAGTTGTACGGAACGCCGTAGAGCCCGCCGTTTTTTACAACTTTTAACACTCCCGCAATCATCCTCCGGGTAGAATCGCGATGTCCACCCAGTTCTCGCAGTAATTACACACCTAAGGAGCAATGTCATGAAGAGCAGCCAGCCAATTCCGCCCGGATTCCATACCATTACCCCATCCCTGATCGTTCGCAATGCGCCTGAAGCCATCGAGTTCTACAAGAAAGCGCTCGGGGCGGAGGAACTTGTGCGCATGGTCGGCCCCGACGGCAAAATCGGGCACGCTGAGTTGAAAATCGGAGATTCGATAATCTTTGTCACCGACGAGAATCCCGCGATGAATTCGAAATCACCCCAGACCCTTGGGGGAACCGCCAGCAACCTGTATCTCTACGTCGAGGATGTGGACAAGTCTTTTCAACGGGCCGTGGATGCCGGCGGGCAGGTCACGATGCCGGTGGCTGACATGTTCTGGGGTGACCGCTTCGGAACCTTTGTGGACCCCGCCGGCCACAGCTGGGGCCTTAGCACCCACAAGGAGGACTTGAACCCGCAAGAGATCGAGGAAAGAGCCAAAACTTTCTACGCCGAGATGGCAGCGCAGGCGCAGAAGAAATCGGCGTAGCTAGAGTATGCCGCAGAGGGACACGGGGGCACGATTCCCCTGTGTCCTTTGTGTTAAGACTCAAGCGGATTTTTCAGCTGCAGGGGCCTTCGCGAAGAGAATCTCAATCACCAGCAACCCGGCGCCGCAGACGATCGCACTGTCGGCAACGTTAAAGGCCGGCCACTGATACTGTCCCACATAAAAGAGTAGAAAATCTACCACGCGGCCGTTGAGCAGCCGGTCCCAAAGATTGCCGACCGCGCCGCCGAGAATCAGAGCCAGGCCAATCCCGGTGCTGGTCATGGCATGACTATTCCGCCACAGCAAAGCCAAAACCACAATCAACGCCACAATGGAAAACAGAACCAACATGGCAATCTTCCACTGTTCCGGAGAATCCGCAAACAAACCAAACGCCGCCCCGCGGTTCTCGACATGAGTCAGACGAAAAAAGCCAGGGACAACCGGGACGCTGTCGTGCAGCGAAATGTTTTTCGCCACCATCCACTTGGTCAAGCGGTCCAGGCACACGATCAGCAGAGCAATGACGAAGTGAAACCGGCGCATGACGTGTGGTGCACTCATTGCCAAGTCTTTTAAAATCCTTTCTGCGCCCATAGCAACTATGTTGCGATCTCGACGGACATCTCCGAGAACACTGGCTTTCGAAGGCTACTTTCTTAGATTATCCCACCGGAGCCCCCGCTTCGATCTCTTTCAATACCGCGCTGCAACGCTCGCACACCGTGAGATACACCGGATCTTCCCCGACCCGCGTCGAGTAGTTCCAACAACGTTCACACTTCTGACCGGGGGCTTTCACAACCTGCACCGTAACGTTGCCAGACCCGTTCCCCGGTCTGGCCTCCTCCACGGTAACCGCCGACACAATAAACAAATACCGCAATTGCTCGCGATAGCGTTTCAACACCGTATACACTGGTTCCGCCGCTGAAATGGCGACCTGCGCTTCCAGGCTCTTGCCGATCAACTTACCGTTGCGCTCCGTCTCAAGCGCTTTCAAAACCTGGTCTCGCACCAGGAGAAGCGTGTTCCAGTCTTCCAGTTGCCCCGGATCTTCGCTCACGTCTTCGCCGCCAAGTATGTCCGCCCTGCTGGGGAATTGCACCGCATGCACGGTCTCGGCCCGCTCGCCTGGCAAATATCCCCAGACCTCTTCGCAGGTAAAGCTCATCACCGGGGCCAGCAGCCTGACCAGCGCCTCGCCAATCCGCCAGATCGCGGTCTGCGCCGCCCGCCGCCCCGGCGAATTGGGAGCGTATGTGTACAAGCGGTCTTTGAGGACGTCGAAATAAAACGCGCTCAAGTCCACGGTGCAGAAATTCAGTATTCGCTGATAGACCTTGTGAAACGCAAACTCCCCGTACCAGCGCTGCACATCGGCTGCCAGGGCAGCTGTCTGCTGCAGCATGTACTGGTCGAGCGCCTCGATCCTGGCGAAGGGCACCGCATCGTGCGCAGGATCAAAGTCAGAGAGATTTCCCAGCACGTAGCGAAACAGATTATTGCGAATGGTCCGATAGTTTTCCGCAATCCTTTGCATCAATTTCTCGGAGCCCACCACGTCCTCGCGGAAATCCACCGACGCCACCCACAAGCGCACGATCTCTCCGCCCAAACGTCCCGCAATATCGACGGGATCGACGTCGTTCCCTCGCGACTTCGACATCGCCTGGCCATTCTCATCGAGTGTCCAGCCGGCAGTCGCGACGCCTTTGTAGGGAGCGTGATTCTCGGTTCCCACCACGCACAGCAGGGAAGAGTGAAACCATCCGCGATGTTGATCTCCTCCCTCCAGATAAAGGTCCGCCGCCGGAGGATACTGGGGCTCATCCGCGCGCAGCGTCAGGTAGCTGCACCCCGATTCGAACCAAACATCCAGGATGTCCATTTCTTTCTTGAAGGCAGTCCCGCCGCATTTCGCGCACTTCGTCGCCGCGGGCACAATCCCGTCAGCCTCGGATGTGTACCAGGCATCGGCCCCGGATCGCGCAAACAATTCCACTACTTTGCGGCTGACGGAAGCGTCTTTGAGTGGCTTGCCGCATCCCGCGCAGAGGAACACCGCGATCGGCACGCCCCAAACGCGTTGCCGGGAAATGCACCAGTCAGGCCGGCTGGCAATCATGTTCGAGATGCGTTCCTCGCCCCAGGCCGGATCCCATTTCACTTTCTTGATCTCTTCCAGCGCCCGGCTGCGGAGCGTTCCGCCCGCCATGGGCGTTTCCATCGAGATGAACCATTGTTCGGTTGCACGGAAGATGACGGGGTTGTGGCAGCGCCAGCAGTGGGGATAGGAGTGCTCGATCCGGTCCTCATGCATGAGCGCGCCGCGCTGCTTCAGCAGGTCAATGATCGGCGCATTCGCCGCGAACACCTTCAGCCCGTCGTATTCCGGCAAGCCGTTGCGGATAAACCCTGCTTCGTCCACGTTGCCATTTAGCTCGAGCTTGTACTTCACTCCGGTATTGAAATCGTCTGCACCATGGGAAGGCGCGGTGTGGACCACACCGGTTCCGGTGTCCATGGTCACGTAATCCGCGAGTACCCCCAGAATGTCCCGGTCGAGAAAAGGGTGTGCGAAGTTCTTGCGCTCAAGCTTTCCTCCGGCAAAGCGCGCCACCTCGCGGGGCGCATCCAATGCGGCGTGCCTGGCAAACCCCTCCGCCAGCTTTGCGGCAACGATGTAGAGTTCCCCGCCAGTTTCCAGCGCAACGTACTGCTCATGGGGATGAAAGGCCACGGCCCTCGAGGCGGGAAGAGTCCAGGGGGTCGTCGTCCAAATTACGGTGAAAACTTTCTTGCCCTTCAGGGCCGCATCCACCGACGCCGGATCGTCCTTCAACGCATATTTCACCCAGATCGCCGGGCTGCTGTCATTTTCATATTCAACTTCAGCTTCCGCCAGCGCGGTCTTGTCGTGAATGCACCAGTACACCGAGCGCAGGCCCTTGTACACGAAGTCGGTTTCCATGAATTTGTAAAGAGTCGCCAATACCACCGACTCGTACTGCGGATTCATGGTTACATAGGGCCGTTCCCAGCGGCCAAACACGCCGATCCGCTTGAATTGCGAAGTCTGCAAGTCAAGAAACTTTTGCGCGTATTTCCTGCATTCCAGGCGCACGTCCGACGGCTTCATCTGCAACTTCTTGCCGCCGAGCGCCTGGTCCACTTTGATCTCAATCGGCAGCCCGTGGCAGTCGAAGCCGGGTACGTACGGAGAATCAAACCCCGCCATGCCTTTCGATTTGACGACGAAGTCCTTCAGGCATTTATTGAGCGCGGTTCCGAGATGGATGGGCCCGCTGGTGTACGGCGGCCCATCGTGCATCACATACATCGGCGCCCCTGCCCGGGCCTGGCGAATCCGCTGGTAAACGCCCATTTCTTCCCAGCGAGCCAGCATTTTGGGTTCGTTCTGCGGCAAATTGGCCTTCATGGGAAAGTCCGTTTTGGGCAGGTTGATGGTGGATTTCAGCTCTAGCGGCACGCTTCGGTATTCTCCCAAATGATTGATTTTTTTCATTATAGGGAGCAGGAGCACGCGCGTCTATTGACTCCACTGGGTAACGGTCAGTGGCCGGAAATCAACTAGGGAAAAGCTGGGAATCGTGTACAATTTTTAGTAACAGTGACGTTTGTTGAAACTGAGCATCTAAATGAGAGTTGGCGTGCAACTTAGCACGCTTTGCAGTCATCAAGTTGAGGAGTGGGGCAGGTCTGGGGCCCGTGGCTTGGGTCGATTATGGCGACGCTGGATATCAAGACGCAACCTGAGCCGGAACTGAATCTGTTGCTCTCCAAGTCCGAGTTGGAGCAGCCGCTGTGGAAATCCCTGTTTCAAAATCTTGACGAGTACTTCTTTCCCAAAAAACAGGCGCCACTGCTACTGACCTCGAAGCCGATCCCGGTCAAGGATATCTGGGGTTTTTACGATTACAAGAAAAACGGCGCCATGTTCTCCACCGTGGTACACGTGATTGCCATTGCGGCGATCATCGGTGGCACGCTGCTGGGCCGGCACGTGGTGCAGCAAATCACCAAACCGCAATCAATAACCCTGTTGGCGCCCGACGACATTCCACCCTTGCCCCCCTCGAAAACTGCTGCTGGTGGCGGTGGAGGTGGCGGCGACCGCGATTTGCTGCAAGCCTCCAAGGGCAAGCTGCCGAAGTTTGCCATGCAACAGATCGTGCCTCCCATGGTCGTGGTTCGCAACGAAAATCCAAAATTGACGGCTGAGCCAACCGTCATAGTGCCGCCGCAAATCCATTTGGCCAGCACCATGCCGAACCTGGGCGATCCCATGTCGATCCCCGGTCCGCCCTCGAATGGCACCGGTTCGGGCAGTGGCATTGGTTCGGGAAGCGGCGGCGGAGTGGGCTCGGGCCGAGGCCCCGGCGTCGGCCCAGGCCAAGGTGGCGGCATCGGCGGCGGGGTATTTCATGTCGGCGGTGGAGTTTCGGCCCCCAAGGTGATCTATCAGCCGGATCCCGAGTACTCGGAAGAGGCGCGCAAAGCCAAGTACCAGGGCGTGTGCGTGCTCTGGATGATTGTGGGGCCGGATGGCAAGCCACGTGAGATTCGCGTGCAGCGTACGCTGGGTTTGGGGCTGGACGAAAAGGCCATCGAAGCCGTCAAGACCTGGAAGTTCGAGCCCGCCATGAAAGACGGCAAGCCGGTCGCAGTCGAGATCAGCGTACAAGTCGATTTCCACCTGTACTGAGAGAAATCCTTTCTCCGCCGCCCTTCTCTGCAAACTCTGCGTTTGTTTTTTTCAGCGATTTCGCCGAAAGTAAATCCCCCATTGGAGGCCTGGAGGCCTCAGGGTTCGATGTCTCCAAAGGCGGCATGTTCCGCTCCTTCGAGCAGCAGGGCCCAGGCAAGTACCGCCTGCACGCCCACGTGCTCACAGGCGACGTCGACCTTCACCGAAGCGATTAAAAAACACCACGGATCTTCGCTGCTACCTACTTCTTTGCGTACTCCCCCGCACCCATCAAATGCAGCGAAACGTAAGGTTCATTTCCCACCACCCAACTGTCGTGTCCCGGCGCGATGTAGAAAACGTCGCCAGCTTTCATTTCAATCACGCGGCCGTCATCCATGGCTGCGGTCGCGCGTCCAGAAACGACCATCCCGACATGCTCCACTGAGCAGCTTTTCGTTCCCGTCGCACGCCCCACGTGCTCCGACCACTTCCATCCCGGCTGATAGGTAGCACGGCCAATCGTCATCCCGCCGATGCGCACCAACTCGAACTTTCCCTTCTCAAAAGTACGGACTTCGTCAGGCTGCTCAAAACGCTTCAGAATCACTTCGTTCATGGCATCTCCGCTCCATTCGACTTTGAAAGCAATACATACTTCCGCAACGCACGCTTCTTGAAACCCATGCGTTCGTACAGCCCCACTGCCCGAGCATTATCCGCGCGAACGTGCAAGAACGCCTGCTCGCCTCGCCCCAGAATTCGACTCAGCAGCAGGGCGATTAACCGCCGGGCATGTCCTTGCCCCAAATGTTCAGGATGCGTGCACACCGCGCTGATTTCCGTGCAGCCCGGCACTCGCAACCGTTCCCCAGCCATGGCGATCAGCACACCCTCCTTGCGAATGCCGAAATAATCCCCCATTTCGCGGGTGCGGGTCGCGAACGGGCCGGGTTTAGTCAGTTTGGTCAGGGCCAGCATTTCCGGAACATCGGCCTCGTCGAGCTGGTGAAACAGATGCACCTTGGGGTCTGCCAAGGTTTGCGAATGGTTGCTCTCGTGGAGCATCTGCAACAGCGGGACGCAAGCCACAATGCTCCAGTTGGAAGGCGGTTTCGGGTCTTCGTCGAGAAACAACCCAACCCGTTCACCGGCCTGGAGCAGATTTGCCAGAGAATCATAGGCACCGTCAGTGGGCTCGGCGAAGCCTCCCAGCAGACTCACTTCAGGGTGAAACTTGCGCGCCGTGCCCATGCCCGTCCCCAGGTGTGCCTGGGAGGTGTTCAGCGCATTCCAGATGACGTTGTCGAGAAGATGCATGGCCCTGACGGTGAGAATAATTTGACAGAGGAAGCTTCGTCCATCCGGGTTTTGCGGTCAAACTTGTACGCCCTATTCTTTCAGGTCCACATGCTGGACATCCTCGACCGGATGTCCAAGAAACTGCGGTCCCAGCCGGCGGAATTTCTCCACAGAATCGGTAGCAAAAAAAGTTACCCGGGGCGGTTTGCCCGGTTCCGATTCTGAGGCCTTCGGAACAGACCCACGCCTGAGCAGGTCTGCCACCGCGTCAGCGGTCGCGTCCGCCGAGTCCACAATTTTGACGTGCGCCGGAGCCACCCGGTGCAGAACGGGTTTGATCAACGGATAATGAGTGCAGCCCAGCAGCAAGACGTCGGCATCCTCTAACCCCCCGGCAAAAGCCTCCCGCAAATAAATACGCGCCACTTCCTCGGTTACCGGATGATCGCCCCAACCTTCCTCCACCAGCGGCACGAATAACGGGCAGGCTTTCTCGTGCGCCTGCAAGCCACGCGCCCGCAGCGCTTTCAGGTATGCATGACTGCTCACCGTACCTTCCGTGCCGACGACCACAACTTTCTTTTTCGTGCTTTCGGCGGCAGCGCGCTCGGCCCCAGGTTCCACTACGCCGATCACCGGTACCTTGGCCGCTGCGGTGATCTGGTCCAGCGCCAAGGCAGTCGCCGTGTTGCACGCGATTACCAGCATCTGCGCCTGCTGCTGCTCCAAAAAGCGCGCCGCCTCCACCGCGTACTTCGCAACCGTTTCGACCGACTTGGATCCGTAGGGCAAGCGCGCCGTGTCTCCGAAGTAAACGTAGTCCGCATGCGGGATCAGCCTTAGCAGAGCTTTGAGGACAGTCAATCCGCCGAATCCGGAGTCAAACACGCCGAGAACAGGTCTGCGAGTTGTCAGGTTTGGTTTGTTCATCATCGCGGGGAAACGCCCGAAGAGGCTAGCTGGCCCGGGTTATTCTCTCGTTCGCCGGCAGCGCACTTGCCGCTCGCGCACAGCATGCCCCTTCCGGGATCGGTGCTCCGTGCGGGCAGGTTCGCGGATGCCCCAGGAAAGTGCAAATCTTATCGGTGGCTTCGGGCGATAGAATGTGCTCGAACTTGCAGGCCTGCTGCTCGATTTCCGTCTCGCTGTCCATGGCGAGACTGTCAGTGAACAATCTCTCGGCGAGCCGATGGCGGCGAACGATGTCCGCTGCCCGCTGCTGGCCTCTGGGCGTCAATTCCACAATCATGCTTCCGTCCCCCATGGAGACGCCGTCCGGTTTCAGCGCGTCGTGACACGGGTTCACGAACGGTTTGTGATTGTGCGCCAGGGGCGGATGCGGGGAAGCGCTCACCAACCCAAGCTCAATCATTTTCTCCACCGCGATGCTCACCGGCAAAGCTCCGTGGACCTCCATGCGGCCGATTTCCGCGATCTCACCGTGCTCGCCGAGCGCCCACAATTCTTCCAAAACCTCATCGAATTGCTCCTCGTCGGCCATGGAGAAGACAACCTGGGCGCTGATCCTGCCATGATGCAATTCGATCCGCCGGTCGGCCAAGCGCGCCACTACGGGATCGTGCGTCACCATCACAATGGTGCGCCCCTGATCGTGTAACTCGCGCAGCAGACGCAGCACGATCTCCTCATTCGCGGCATCCAGGTTGCCCGTAGGCTCGTCAGCCAGCACGATCTTGGGATCGTTGATCAGGGCACGGGCAATGCACACGCGCTGCTGTTCGCCGCCAGAGAGCTGGGAAGGAAGATGCTGGGCGCGGTCCTTCAGCCCCACGCGTTGCAGCGCATCCAGCGCTTCCTGCTCGTCGGTCATGCTATGGAAATACTGCGCCAGCATTACGTTTTCCACCGCCGTCAGATAAGGAATCAGATGGAACTGCTGGAATACGAAGCCGATTTTCTCCGCCCGCACCCGGTTCAAGCCGGCCGTGGAAAGGCCGGCAACATTTTCGCCATCCAGCCATATCTCGCCTGAACTGGGGCGATCCAGGCAGCCGATCAGGTTTACCAGCGTGGACTTGCCCGAACCCGAAGGCCCCATGATCGCAACCCATTCACCCGGTTCGAGGTTCAGAGAAAAATCGTCGAGGGCGTGAATGGCGCCGCCGCCCGCGCCAGCATGGGCAGGGTAGAGGCGGCTGACCTGGTTCAGCTTGATCAATTCATTCTCCCCTCAGGATGGTAGCAGGTTGCACGCGCCGGAGCAGAAACATTGGCAAGACAGCCGCCAACAGCGCAACGGCTATGCTGCCTGCCAGCACCTGCGGCAATACTTCGAATCGTGGAATTACCGCGGCGTGGAAGTTCACCCGGCCAATCCAGGCGGCGATTGCGACTCCAATCCCGAATCCAACAACCGCTCCTATTGCTCCTAAAAGCGCAGCTTCGGTGACCAGGAAGCCGCCGATTAACCGCTCCGATGCACCCAGGGCCTTCATGATGGCAAAATCACGGCGGCGATCAAAAACCCACCCCATCAGGGTCGAAAGCACGCACAGCGCCGCCGTTAAGATGATCAACGCGGCCGAAGCCAGCAACATGCTCCGTGTTTTTCCCAGTACTCGCGCCTCACCTTCCATAATTTGGCGGACCGGGCGGACCTCCGCTTCCGGCAAAGCCAGAGTCAACTTCTGGACGGTGGCGTCCACTTCTTCCGGCGATCCAGCGGCAGCAATCTCGACCGTGGAAGCTGTCACTCCCGTCCATGTGGCGAATTCCTCGAGCGAAAAATAAATCCTGCTGTCTTCCGAGGAACCGGTGCGCAAGATGCCCGCGGGGTTCAAATGCACAGTCCGGCCCTTGAAGCTCAGGTCGAACCGTTGCCCTTGCGGAGCCACCAGGGCTGCCGCGCGCGCCCCCATCAAGGCATCCTGAGCATTGGCCGGCCAATGGCTGACCGACCACCAGCGGTTCAGCTTGCGCGCCTGGTCCAGATCAGTCCCGGAGACAACCACTGGCTGCCCGCTTGCCGTTCGTGCCACCACATAAGCGAACGGCACCGCGATCCCATTCGTCTCCAGCAGAGATTCGATTTTCGGCAAAGCATCGCTCGGAAAGGGCCGTCCATCCTTACTCACCACGACAATGTTCGCGCCATAGTTGCGAAAGTCGTTGTGCAATTTGGCCTGCACATCCACATAAAGATTCAGCATGGCAGTGGCAACTGCGGCCGCAACCACCAGCGCGAACAGCGCTACCGCCAGCCGCCCGCGGCGCAGCACGGCCGCGCGCACCAGCATACGCACGAACATTGACCGCCGCGGAACACCCTGACGAGCCCTTGAATTCAAGCCTCACCTCGCAGTGCGTACACGGGATCAAACTTCACTGCTCGCCGGATAGCCAAGGCGCTGCCTGCGAACGTGACCAGCACTGCCATTGCGATGACGATGGGAAACAGGACGGAATCAACCGCGATTGGGGAATTAAAGATCGACCGCCCAATCAGCCGCGCCAGCACGGCCCCGCCTGCAAATCCCAGGCTGCCGCCGAGAAGGGCCAAAAGCAGGGCTTCCGCGAAAAAGATCGAAGCTACCGAAATACTGCCCGCCCCCAAAGCCTTCATCAATCCAACTTCGGTTATCCGCTCATACATTGCCGTGGCCATCGCCGCCGAAACCGCCAGCGCCGCCGCCAGCAACGCCGCCAGGGTGATCAGCAACATCAACCCCTTGATTCGCGCCAGCACCACGCCTTCGTTTTGGGCCACCTGGCGAATCTGTTCAGCATGCGAGTGGGGAATTACCTCCTGTAACTGGTAGGCGATCGACTGGACGTAAGGTGAGCAATACCAGCGGTCAAACTCCGGCCCGCGCAACGACTTCGGATCGCGCCGTGCAAAAGCATCTTCCGGCTTGGTCACCGCGCTCACGTATAGCCGCCTCACCGCACCGGGCCTTCCTAAAATGCCCTGCGCCACCGCCAACGGAGCCACGATCTGATCGTCCTCCGCCCCTCCCGTTGAAATCACACCCGACACCCGGTGCGCCTGGCCGCTAATCTCGACTTCGTCTCCCACCCTGCGCCCTAGGCCCGCCGCCAGTCGCTCGCCCAACAGCACGTCGGCCGAGTCATCCCCCGGCCACGAGCCGCGCACTTTCCACCAGGGATACACTGCGCGTGCCCCGGTCTGGAATTCCTGCTTCCCAAAGCTGAGGTTCTTGGAGAAATAAGTGCCCAGCAGGGTGAGGTTTTTCCCGCCGACATTCACGGGAACAGGCAGGACGGGCGTAAATCCCACAATGTTGTTGTGCCAGAACATGCCGTGAATCCTGGGTAGATCGGCTTCATTTAGGTACGCGCCGTCGCTTGGCGGTTTCAGATCAACCCCTGCGATTTGAAGATCAAGCGTGTCTTCCTGCGGAGTGACAACCAGGTTTGCACCGAAGGCGCGAAGCTCGCGGCTGACCCTGTCGCCAATGTCGGTGGCCACGGCAATCATTGAAGTGGCCACCGCCACGCCCAATGTGATCGCGGTTCCCGCCAGAAGCTTGCGCCGCTTCTGCCGCCGGAAGGATTCGTACACCAGGCGCAGGAACATGAGTTACTGCTGGAACACGCGGCTGTGCGCCGCGATGTCCGCCTCCCGAATGATGACCGAGTCTGCCGTGACTTGCGACTGCAAAGGAATAGGATTGCATCCGCCGGGCATGCCGATCGATTGCGGGTTAACCGGCGAAGCGCAGTTCTTGCACACCACTCCGTTCTGCCGCTTGTAAAAACCCATGGCGCCGCAGATTTCGCACGCATCCAGAACGCTCGCAATCTTGCCATCCGGCTTCTGATACAGCCAGAAGCGGATATCCACGCCCTTCTCTTTGGCTTCGAAGCGGTGGAGATCGCCGTCGTAAAGCTGTTGCAGCGGAATTGCCACCTGCCCATTCACAAACGTGACCTCGGTCGCCGGCGATAGCGCGCTCACGCTCTTGGCGTAAATGAACTCCGCCGTCACCAACATGATGAACAGGAATGAACTGGCGTACACCGAAATCATCCACAAGCGTTCGCGGCGCGCGCTCCACTTGGCCTTGCGTCGCGCCGCAGGGGAATCGGCTACGGGCGCAGGCTCACGCCGCTTCATGTCAAACAGCACCATCAGCGCCGCTAACGCCACAATGGTCACAAAGAAAAAGAGGTCATTGCGCACGATCGGCCCGATGATTGCCATTTCCCGCCGCGAAGAGGGGAGCACCCCGTTCTCGGAGAGCTCGTGCAGTCCGGCAATGACCAGTTGGGCCGCGACAAAGAACAAGATTGCCGTGGTGATGCGGAAAAACTTTTGCAGATTGATGCGCACGCTGCCTTTCACGAACATCACGCCGAACAAGACTGCTGCCGCGACGCCCAGCAGTGTCCCCAGAAAACTGAGCAGTTCGGTCGAGTTCAATGAAACCGCCGACAAGATCAATACGGTTTCAGCGCCCTCGCGCAATACCATCAGAAAAACGAAGGCAAAAAGCCCAAACCCCGCGTTGCGGCCGGCCAGCAGCCCGACCTTATTTTCGATTTGCCCCTTGAGTTTGCGGCCGGTCTTCATCATGAAGACAATCATGGTGACCACAAAGAACGCGGCCGCCAGCATGATCCAGCCTTCAAAAATGTCCTGGTTCCACTGCATGCGTGAGAGCAGAACCGCCACGCCGATGCTCCCGAGAAAAGCCGAAATCAACGCGGCATAGACCGGCTTTCGCAGTTCCGGGCGGCCAATCTTCGCCAGGTAAGCGAGGGTGATTCCTACGATGAGGGCGGCCTCGACACCCTCACGCAAGGTGACAATAAATGCCTGCAACATGGAGAGCCGGAACCTCGACAATTATGAAAATGAATTTCAATTTGACTTTGTATAGGATAGCCTTTCGCGGACAAGAGCGTCAACGCCCTTAGAGTTGTTTCAACATCGCCTTGGCTTCCTCGAGCCGCGGAAAGAGCCGTTCCTCCGCCTGAAATTCCCCGGAATGCACGCACCGCCGGCTCCCGCGCAACTTCACCGGATGCTTCAAGTGCAGCATCTCGTGATAGACGATGTATTCCACGGCATAGCGTGGCACTCGAACATCATCAAACACCCGGCTTACGATAATGGCGTTGTGTGCAGGGTCGTAGTGGCCCAGGCGATTGCGAGCCTGCACCCGGCTCCAACTGAGGCGGGGCCGCGCCAGCAGTCCATGAAAGAAGCGGGTGTTGAGGTCCTCAAAAATTGCTTCGAGGTCATACGCCTGCCCTCGGGCACTGTCAATCCGTTTTCTGCCTCTGATCTGGCGCAGCAGGGCGGCCTTGTCCCGGAGGCTGCGACTCGAGAGATAACGGCGGAAACGCGCGGCACGCTCCCGTTCGATGGGCTTGCGGTACATCTTCGCCAGAAGGATGTGCGCGATTGCCTCCAGTATATTCTCCGGTGCCCCTTCCAACACATCCGAGAGCCGCACAAACAGCTTTCCCTCACGCATGCGGATATTGTTGTTGATGCTGGCGAAAGGGTAGAACTCCACCGCCAAGTCAGGCATCGGCGCCCGCGGCCGCAGTTCGCGATAGCATCCCTCGAAGATTGTGTAGAGCTTGGGGTTCACGTCGAGGACAGATTAGCAGGCTTTCGAAAATTGCAGCAGCGTTCTCCTGGCCGCTTCCCGCGTTGAAAGCATCTCGGCTTACGACTTTTCTTTCTTATGATGCTTTGCCGCTTCTTGTTCTACCAGCAACTGCCGATGGTCCTGCACTCCGTCGCTCACTGCTTCCAGGGCACTATCCAACAGGAACCGGTATTGCTCGGCCTCCTTGGGATTGGTGTCCGCTGCGTTCTTCAAGGCCAGCAGCTTTGCTTGAAACTCGCTGTCGGCTTCGATCACCGCCTTCAGCGGCTTTCGCAGGTCATCTTTGCGATCGTTAAAGTTGTCAATGTTTTGATTTAGTTCGTCGTAAATGTCGAGGAAGTCCTGAAGCCGGTCATGAGTTTGCTGGCCCCGGTCCGTGGTCTTGGGATCGCTGCGCATCTGCTCCAGACTTACCAGCCGGGAGCGCGCGAACTCGGTGTACAACTTCAGGCGCAACTGAGAGTCCATGGCTGAGTCCCGCAACTGATCGATTTCCGCCGGGGCCAGGGGTTCGCGCCCGCGCACCTGCGCGCCTCCCGCCATCGGCCAGCAGCACAATATCATCACGGCAACAGTCAACTGAGGTCGCTTCATTTTCCTTTACCAAACATCTGGGCCAGCAAGTCTGTACGCATCGTTTCCAGGCGGTCGGAGGCCGCTTCCACCGGCGGTTGCTGGTCGTAGGTCAAGGTGCGATCCAGGTCACGCAGTTTGGCCGCCATTTTCCGCAACGAGATTTCTGTGCCTTTAAGTTTCTTGCGAGTCATGATAGCGGCATCATGCGCTTTTTTCGAATACGTAACTACGTCCTTGACGGCCGCCACGGCTTCACTGTCTTTGCCACCGCGAAAAAGATCGTCCACGGTTTTCAATTGGTGCTCTGCGATGTCGATGTAGAGCCCGGGCTGGTCTTCCGCGCGCGCTGCGTCCGCCCGTGCGATCATCTCCTGCAAGGTCTCCTTGGCGGCCAGGCTGCTCAGAGCCGTGAGCAAAAGAAGCAGGGCGATAGTCAGCGGTTGACGCATATCATTTCTTGGGCTCAATGGTAATCAAGCGGTGCCGGGCCTGCCACTCCTGGTCTGGATATTTCCCATTGGCCGCATCCAGGAACTTGTGATAATTTTCCGCCGCCAGCTTGAACTGCCGCAAGTGGTCATAGGCGCTGGCCCGCAGGAAATAACTAATCGGAATCTCCGGGAGAAATCGGGCGCGTGCATCCGCGGCCTTGATGGCCAGGGGATAGTCCTTGTTTTCAACCGCAGCTACAGCCAGATTGCCATAGGCCTCGCCAAAATCCGGTTTCAATTTGACCGCAACCAGAAACTCCTGTTCGGCTTCGGGGAATTTTCTCTGTTCGAGCAAGGCCACCCCCAACGCATGATGCAAATCAGCGTCCGCTTTCGGAGTCAGCAGAGAGCGATATACTGCCTCGGCCTGATCGTATTTCTTTGCGCTCACGTAGAGATCAGCCAGCTCACGCTGCACTTTCGGATTTCCGGGTTCCAGCTTGCTGAGCGCCTTTGCACTGGCGAGGGCGTCATCGGTTTTTCCCATCAGCACCAGCACTCGGGTCAATTCCAGGCGGGCCTGAACGTCATCGGGACGCAGGGCGACAATCTTATCCAACATTTGCTGCGCGTCCACAAACCGATTGCCGCGCTGGTAAATGTTCGCCAGGCCGGTGAGCGCCTCATCCGATGCGGGATCAAGCGCCAACGCCAGCTTGTATTCCTGTTCGGCATCCGCAAAGTGGTTGGCTCTTTCCAGGAGCGCCCCAGCGGCCAGGTGCGGTTCCGGGTCTTTTGGAGTGAGCACCGCCGCTTGCCGGTACGCCGCAATCGCCTCTTCCGGTTTACCCGGGGCCAGCACGACGGCCAACGAAAGCCATGCCCGAGCGCGTCCCTCGTCCGGCTTGGCGGTGGGCTTGAGCTCCGTAGCTGCCCGCAGATACTGCTCCGCGTCGGGCTGACCGGCTTTCGCCAGGCTCAACCCCAGATTCAGGTTCGACTCGAAAACATCGGGTTTGGCCGCCACCGATTTGCGGTAGGCGGCAATCGACTCCGTCGGATTACCCAGGCCGTTGTACACAAATCCGAGATCGAACCAAGCCTGATAGTTCCGGGGATCGGCCGCCACCACTTTTTGCAGCAGCGGTTCGGCGGTCGCGTAGTCCTTTTTCTCGATGGAACTTTCAGCCTGTACGAGTTCAGGAGGAAACGAGGGATCAGGTTCCGCAATCTTGTGATGGCGCACAGTCTGCCGGGCGGCACTGACGCAGCCAACGCTTAACACTGCTGCGATCACTGCCGCCCGTGTCCGCCTACTTGTTCCCATTCCCCGAAGCCCCGTTCTCATTCAAAACCTTGGCGAGAAACTTGCCGGTGTGCGACTCGGGCAAACGAGCGATCGTTTCGGGGGTGCCTGCGCCCACCAGATATCCGCCCCGCTCGCCACCCTCGGGGCCAAGGTCGATGACCCAGTCCGCCGTCTTGATGACCTCGAGATTATGTTCGATCACCAGAATCGATCCCCCTGCCTCAATTAGACGGCGAAACGCAGCCAGTAGTTTGCTAATGTCGTCGAAATGAAGGCCGGTGGTGGGCTCGTCAAAGATATAGAGCATTCGCCGCTTCAACTCGGCCCGTATCGTAGGCTGCAAGTGTGCCGCCAATTTCATGCGCTGGGCTTCGCCTCCCGACAAAGTCGTCGCCGACTGGCCGAGACGCAAGTATCCCAGGCCAACTTCGTCCAACACCCGCAGCTTTTGCACGATCTTGGGCACACTAGCGAAAAAGTGCAGCGCCTCCTGCACCGTCAGATTCAATACGTCGTGGATGTTCTTACCGCGATACCGTACCTCGAGGACCTGGGGCTTGTAACGCATCCCCTTGCACTCTTCGCAAATCAGTTCAACATCCGCCAGGAACTGCATTTCGACGGTCACGGTGCCGTCGCCCTGGCAGGTCTCGCAGCGTCCACCGGGAATGTTGAAGGAGAAGTGTCCCGAAGCCAACCCCCGTTTGTGCGACTCCGGCAGGGAGGCAAATAAGTCACGAATGCCGTCGAACGCCTTGGTGTAGGTCACTGGGTTGGAGCGCGGAGTACGCCCGATGGGCGACTGGTCCACCAGGACAACTTCGTCGATATACTCCGCGCCCTCCACCCGATCCCATTGCATTGTCACCGGGCCGGAACCGTTGCTGGTTGGCGTGGCCGGCGACAAGGCCCGCGACAGAACGTCATGCAGAAGCGTGGATTTCCCCGAGCCTGAAACCCCGGTAATCGCCACCAGCATTTTGAGGGGCACGGCCAGATCGATGTTCTTCAGATTGTGGGCCCGCGCCCCAAAAATCTTCAACTGCTGCGTCCCCGGCTTGCGCCGATTACCCGGAATCTGTATGCGCAGATCGTGCGCCAGGTAGCGCCCGGTAAGCGACGCCGGCGAACTCTTGATCTGCTGGTAGTTTCCTTCGGCAATCACCTTGCCGCCGTTTTCCCCCGCCCCCGGTCCCAGGTCGAGAATAGCGTCCGAAGCCCGCATTACGTCAGGATCGTGCTCCACCACCACAATGGTATTTCCCAGGTCGCGCAATCCGTGCAGGATCTTGATCAGCCGCTGGGTATCCCGGCTGTGCAGCCCGATGGAGGGCTCATCCAGCACATACAGCGTCCCCACCAGCCGCGATCCGAGCGATGTTGCGAGCTGAATGCGCTGCGCCTCGCCCCCCGATAAAGTGGACGACAGCCGGTCCAATGTCAGATATTCCAGCCCTACCTCGTTCAGGAATCCCAGCCGCTCCCGAATCTCCTGGAGAAGCCGATCGGCAATCCCCGCCTCTTGTTCGGTCAGTTGGACCTGTGCAAAGAACTCTGCCGCCTGTTCCACCGTCATGCGGCACACGTCACAAATATTCCTGCCGTTGATCTTGACCTGCTGCGCTTCCATCCTCAGCCGCGCCCCGTTGCAGGCCGAACACAGAGAGTACCCGCGATAACGGCTCAGGAACACACGCACATGCAGTTTGTACTTCTTGCGCTCAAGATGACTGAAAAAACCGCGCACTCCAGGGAACCGCCCCTCGCCGTCAATCACCAGACGCTGCTGCTCCGGCTCCAGTTCCGCCCAGGGCACATCCAACGGAATCTTTGCCAGCCGGGCGAAGCGCTTCAGGTCGGCGCCTAGCGCGCGGTACTTGGGCTTGGTCCAGGGCTCGATGGCGCCTTCATTCAACGTCTTTGACTTATCGGGAATGACCAGGTCGAGATCGAAGTCAATCGTGTTTCCAAAACCCTGACATCGCGGACAGGCCCCATACGGATTGTTGAACGAAAACAGGCGGGGCTCAGGTTCCTCGTACCGGATATTGCAGACCTTGCACTCAAAGCGCTGCGAAAAGCGGAGCTGTCGTTGTGCCTCTCCTTCGCGCGGGACTACCTCGAAAATCACCTCGCCCGATTCGCGATAGCTGATTTCCACCGCATCCGCGATGCGCGCGCGCGCGTCCGGCGACAACACCAACCGGTCTACCAAGAGGAAAACGGGCTCGGCGAAATTCACGTCGATCAGCGATTCCGGGGTCGAAAACTCGAAGATCTGGCCTTTCTGGTAAAGCCGGTTGAAGCCTCGTGTCCGCAGATCAAGCAGCCGCGCTTTGAGCTCCGCCGAAATCGCCGCAATCGGCTCCGCACGTTTGGCTCGTTTCGCCCGCGTTTTTGGCTGCTTTGCGCTTACCGGAGCCGCGGGCGGCGTCTGCAACGGGAAAAGCACATGCAAGCGTGTACTCTCGGGCAACGCCATCACCGCCTGGGTGACTTCATCCACCGTGTCTTTTGCGACTTCCTGGCCGCATCGGATGCAATAGGTGCGCCCCACCCGGGCGAACAGCAACCGCAGATAGTCGTAGATTTCAGTAGCGGTGCCGACGGTCGAGCGCGGATTGCGCGTGCTGCTCTTTTGCCGGATGGCGACCGCGGGCGCAATGCCATCAATGGTATCGGCGTCCGGCTTTTCGATCCGCTCCAGGAATTGCCGCGCATAGGCTGACAGCGACTCCACATACCGCCGTTGCCCTTCGGCGTAGATGGTATCGAATGCCAGGGATGATTTGCCCGATCCCGAAACTCCGGTGACGACGGTCAGGGAATTGTGCGAGATATCAACGTCGATGTTCTTCAGGTTGTGGACGCGGGCCCCGCGAATGACTATGGTTTCGGTGGACATCGGTCAAAACTCCCCCGTTTTCCGGACCCAATCTCCAGTGGTTTCCACAAGGCCGGGTACACAGACAGCCCGAAAAGGGGCAGGGAATCTTCTATTATAAATCACGCCGAGCTCGCGACGTTGAGCGCGTGCCGGTGGTGGGTTGTATTGCACAACCCCGCTCTGAGAGACAAGCGCTCCGCGAAATGTAGTATCGTAGTTTGCGAACCGGGCTCATGCACCTATCCCTGACCAAAACTCTCCTGGGCGCGACCACCCGCCTCGCTGCCGCATGGAACGCGTTGGCCCTGCTGCTCTTCCAATTTTCCGAGCTTTCCGACTTCTACGCTGAGAAAAAAGGTAGTGTCTATAATGTCCTGTGGGTGCTGGTATTCGGCTTCGCCACACTCAACATCCTCGGCTTGGTTTTACGGCGCTTTGAGCCCCGCCGCAGCGGCCTGAACTTCGGTGAAATCCTGGCGATTACCGTGGTCTTTTTCTCCCTCGTCCTGCTCGCACTGGAGATGCTGAACATCTTCCACATCTTCCCCATCAAGCTGGAGCCACGCTGATCCCGGTTTTTTGCGGTATGATTCCCAATATGGTGCGGCGTTCCCCAGCCTTCGAAGTGACCTGCCCATGTTGCAGTGCCGTGTTGAAAGTCGACGCCGAGTCCCAGGCGGTCATTGCCCACACCGCCGCCGTCAAGCCCAAGATGTTTCAGGACATCGAGGAAGCCGCCCGGGCCATGAAGGAGCAGGATAACCGCCGCGACTCCATCTTTCGCCAATCGGTCGAAAACCAGAAACACGCATCCGACTTGCTGGAAAAGAAGTTTCAAGAGGCCGTCAAGAAGGCCAAAGAGTCCCCGGACACCGGAAAGCCCATTCGCGACTTCGATCTCGACTGACAAGGTGACTTGGAGTCAAGAGCGAGTTTTCCAACGACTGTGACATTTTTGGCTTTTGACCCGGGCGATCAGGGATTAGAATCACCCGCGATGTCCGGCTGTCCTCCACTCCTCCTCGGTCATCGTGGTACACGTGTCTCTGACACGGCGGCTGAGAATACACTCGCCGCTTTTGATCTCGCACTCGAGTTGGGTTGTAATGGCTTCGAATTTGACGTGCGCCGCACCGCCTGCGGCACCAGCGTTATTTGTCACGACGAAAAGGTGCAGGGAGTAAAAGTCGCCGAAGCCGGCTGCGGTCAGCTGCAGTCCGTGCCCCGGCTCGATGACGTCCTGGGCCGCTACGTGGGGCGCGCTTTCCTCGACATTGAACTCAAGGTACCGGGGCTAGAGTCGGATGTCCTCATGGCCCTGCATGAGCACCCGCCGGAATGCGGCTATGTGGTTTCATCTTTCCTGCCGGAAGTCTTGCTGGAACTGCGAACGCGCAGCGCAACCGTGACTCTCGGCTTCATCTGTGATCGAAAGAAGGCTCTCGATCGCTGGCCGGAATTGCCTGTGGAATACGTGATTCCCAAGCACACGCTGGTCACTGCCCGGCTGGTGCAGGCGGTCCACGATGCGGGCAAGACCATGCTCACCTGGACGGTGAATGACAAGAAGAAAATGCAGCGCCTGGCCAAATGGGAAGTCGACGGTATCATCGCGGATGATCCCGGGTTGCTGGCGAGGACTCTTCGGGCTTGAACTTCTAGAAACTTAGCCTACGCATCGGGGCCCTTATCGCTAATGGGAGCCGGCATTCTTGAGGAGAATACCAGCGACAAACGCTACCAGGGCTGCCACCAACCACTCGAGGCGCCAGAGTTGGATGGCCTGAAAATCGGCTAAGCTTTGAGCTGAGTAGATGAGGCCGACGGTCATAGCAGCCAGGATGCATCCCAACCCGGCAAAGAAGGCGATCAGCGCCGGCAGAGAAAGACCGAGCCAATCCTTGACGCTCTGGAATTCGAGGGCCTTGAGAATCTCGAGCGGCTGCATCCAAAAAGGAATTTCGGCGGGTCCTTTGGCTGCTCGGGAAGCTCCGCAGACGTGGCAAAAGCGCGCCCCCACCATGAACTCTGAGCCACAGCCGGCGCATGCGTTCTCGAGCGCCGGCAACGACTGGGGATGGGCAACCGGAGGCTGCCAAAACTCTTGCGGCGCATTGTGGACGGCCTGAGCCATAGCGGTGCTTTGCCTCTTTAGTCGCAAATCAGGGGCCAAAGCCCAGTTCCCGTAAGTTGTTGTAAAACATTCCAAATCTGGGACTTACGTGGGTCGTGGTCCAAGTGCCCGAGCAGGATTTACCTGCTTTGAGCAAAGATTATCGAGGCCAAAAGTCCCCCTCCTAGGAGTTTGTACTCACTGAGGGCGTCATGTGAGTGATTTTGTTGGTTCATAGGGGGAGGCGCCTCATCCTGAACAGACGTCACGGTTTGCAGGAACCGTTGTATCCTAGAGTGCGTATCACGGTGTGGGAGGCGGGGTCATGTACTGCAATTATTGTGGGAAGGTCATCCAGGATGACGCCAATGTATGCGCTTATTGTGGGACTCGTGTAGGCGCGGTGCTGGCCCGAAAACGGCTGCTACGGCCGCGCGCTGATCGCCGGATTGCAGGAGTGTGCGCCGGTTTCGCCGAGTACTTTGATCTCGACGTTACGCTGGTGCGCCTGGTGTGGTTTTTCACTGCTTTCCTGACCGGGGTGGGCTTGCTGGCCTATCCGATTGCGTGGATCGTCATACCTGAGGAGCCGCTGCCTGAGGCCGCGCCGATGGGCCAGCGGGTCGTATCTAACTGAATCGCTTCGCCGCGCGGAGTTTGCGCGGATGGACCCGGAAAAATCCTCAGCCTCTGGGTTACAATTCTCTGGCCATGATTGATACCTCCCTGGTTGCAGAGGATACTGTAGTCACCGCCAAAGGCGACGGTGCGCCGGTCGAGATCAAAGACGCGGGCAATCGCGTGTTCCTGCTAAGCCTGAACATCACTGAGATCATTGAGCAGGAATCAATCGACGTCAGCATTTTTGGGTCGGCTGACGGAGTGGCTTGGGGAGCGAAACCGTTGACCACCTTTCCGCAGAAGTTCTATCGCGCGGAGCATCCCATGCTGCTGGATTTGACAGGGAACACCCAGGTGATCTTCCTGCGGGCTCACTGGGAAGTCGCACGCTGGGGCCGGGGCAGCGAGACGCCGATGTTCAAGTTTGGGGTCAGTATACGCGAAGTGCCGCCGGATATTTTGAAAGAAGCCACGGCCGAGGCGCAAGCCCTGGCGTAGGTCTGCATTTCGTCTTATCGAGCTCAGTTTCCTCCCGCTATAGTGAAAAGATACATGGCGGAACAAAAAGTCATTCGTCCCGCGAAAAGTGTTTCCGGCGCAATCCGCCTGCCTGGAGATAAATCTATTTCCCACCGATACGCAATGCTGGCCGCAATCGCGGAGGGCAGCACACGTCTCGATAACTATTCCACCGGGGCCGATTGCGCCAGCACCCTCACTTGTCTTCGCGCCCTAGGCGTGGCGTGGGAGCGTGTTGGCAACCTGGTAACAATAAATGGCCGAGGAGCGCAATTGCGCGCGCCGACGGCGGCGATTGATTGTGGCAATTCCGGTTCGACCATGCGCATGCTCAGCGGGATTCTGGCTGGGCAGGACTTCAGCAGCGAGCTAATCGGCGATCCATCGTTATTGCGGCGGCCGATGGCGCGTGTGATCATGCCCCTGCAAACCATGGGCGCGAAAATCGAGGCTGCAGATTCACACGCCCCCTTGCGGATCAGGGGTGGCAATCTGAAGGCGATCGACTACCGGGTGCCGGTGGCCAGCGCGCAGGTGAAGTCGGCGGTGCTGTTTGCGGGGCTGTTCGCCACTGGAAAGACCAGAGTGGAAGAACCGGTGCGCACGCGCGACCACGGCGAACTGGCGTTGCGGGCTTTTGGCGCCGAGACAATACAGCAGGGAAACGGCTCCAGCATCGCCGGCGGCCAGCGGTTGCACGGATTGGACGCGACCATCCCCGGCGATATTTCGAGTGCGGCATTTTTCTTGTGCGCGGCGGCGCTTTTTCCAGGCTCCCAGTTGACCATCAGCGGTCTGGGATTGAATCCGACACGAAGCGCTTTGCTGGATGTGCTGGCCGGCATGGGCACACGAATGTCCATCACTCAACTGGAAGAGCAGCACGGGGAACTGGCCGGGACGGTGCAGGTGGAGGGCGGACAGCTACGCGGCACGATGATTCAGAGTCCGCATACGGAAAAACTGATTGATGAGATTCCGGTGCTGGCTGCGATTGCGCCTTACAGCGAAGGCGGGATCGAGATCCGGAACGCGCGCGAGTTGCGGGTGAAGGAATCGGACCGGATTGCCGCGATAGCCGCTAACCTGCGCGCGATGGGCGCAGAAGTTGAAGAACGCGAGGACGGTCTGAAAATTCCCGGAAATCAGAGCCTGCATGGGGCGAAGATTGATTCCTTCGGGGACCACCGGATTGCGATGGCCTTTGCGGTGGCGGGATTGCGCGCCGCGGGAGAGACGGTGATCGACGGCGCCGATGTTGCCGGCATTTCCTATCCTGGATTCTTTGAGATGTTAGGGAGCGTAGTGCGGTAATGCGGTTGGGTTTGAGAGGTAGTTCAGCTCTCAGTTCCCAGTTGACGCGCTGTTGGTGGGGGCGCAGACTTGCTCGTTCAACCGCTGAGGGGCATCGATGAACAGACTCTGGTTTGCGGTCGTCGTGGTTCTGGCAGTTTGTATCTGGCTTCCGGGTCAGGATCAACCAACAGCACCTTCAACCGCACAGGCTGCGTCTGCAAAGACGATCACGGCTTATACGCTGCCTCCCGACCTTTACCAAAAAGCCCATCAGCGCAGCCGCATTCATTTTCGTTTGGCACTGATCGGATTCGTCTATGGCCTGGCCGTGCTGTGGTTGGTGCTGCGCTGGAAGCTGGCGGCGAAATATCGCGATTGGGCGGAACGGGCCAGTTCCCGGATTTTTGTACAGAGTCTGGTTTTCTCTCCGTTGCTGTTGTTGACCCTCGCGGTCTTCACCCTGCCTTTGGATATTTACGCTGAGTTGATTGAGAAACGCTATGGCATTTCGGTGCAGGGATGGGGTTCGTGGAGTTGGGATTGGGTGAAGGGAGAACTGATCGGCTTGGTGCTTGGGACCATTCTGATCTGGCTACTCTATGTGGTGCTTCGCCGCAGTCCACAGCGCGCCTGGTTCTACTTCTGGCTGATCGCGGTGCCCATCGGCGTGTTCGTTTTCTTCCTGGAACCCTGGGTGATTGACCCGATGTTTCACAAGTTTGAACCCTTACAGGAGAAGGATCCGGCGCTTGCCGACAGTCTGGAGCGAATGGTGCAGCGGGCAGGAGAAAATATTCCTCCCGAGCGCATGTTCTGGATGGGAGCGGGTGAGAAAACTACCGGCTTGAATGCCTATGTCACGGGCATCGGCGCCTCTAAACGAATGGTGGTGTGGGACACCACCATCGCCAAGATGAACAACCAGGAGATTGTGTTCGTGGCGGGACACGAGATGGGCCACTACATCTTGCAACATATTTACAAAGGCCTGGCCTTTTTTGTTCCCTTGGTCTTGCTCTTTTTCTACATGGTCCATCGCTTGATTGGATGGGTGCTGGCGCGATGGGGAGCGGGTTGGGGTGTTCGCGGCGTGGGCGACTGGGCGTCGCTGCCGGCGTTGCTATTCCTGCTTTCGTTGTTGTTCTTTGTGACGAATCCGGTCGGGAGCGCGTTCAGCCGGTACCTGGAGCATCAGGCTGATCAGTACGGGTTGGAAGTGACGCACGGTCTTACTCCCGATTCAGGCCAGGTGGCAGCCCAGGCATTTCAGGTGCTGGGTGAGGTGGATTTAGCGGATCCCGACCCGAACCCGGTGGATGTGTTTCTGTTCTACGATCATCCGACAATTTCGCATCGCGTACGCTTCTGCCTGAGTTATGACCCGTGGGCGCACGGAGGGGCAGGGGAATTCGTGAAGTAGAACGGGTCTCCCCCGCAAGCGAAGGAGACCGTTCGATTCCGGTTGCTTAGATGTGCTCAGTCTTGCCGCGGTACTTGACCATACCGGTGTCCTGGTTCATCCGATCCACGTCTTGATTGGTATAGGTGCGGGAAGCTTTGCGGGCTGGGGCCATTCCTGCCATCAACTGCGCAGCGCTCCAGGTACCTGCGCTCACGCCGCCGACAAACTCTCCACCCTCGGCTTCTCTCTGGGCATGCATGTGCCCGTGCATCGGTCCGCCAAAATGCTGGGCGGCCGAAGGTCCATACCAGACCGGCTGAGTGTAAACGCCCACCGGGGGTTCGGCTACGAATTCACGCGACAGGGTGGCGTTGGTCGCGCCTGCGACGTTTCCCCATGTAGCGTTGCTCGCTCCGACTGGGGACGGCGAGACCGTGGACAGGGTCACGGAGGGTGTGGTCACCAGCGGAACAAAAGGGGCGGCATACACTCCGTACGCAGGAGCCCAATTCGCGGTTGTCCCACCAATAACGGTGTTTTGAGCCGCGGCCAATCCGGAGAGCAAAAGAAGCACGCACAAAACTGAGAGCTGACGCATAAAAATCCTCCACTTCCTGGGTTAATCAAAAGCTACCACCGGGGTCGGATTCGCGTGCGCGCACCGGGATGCATTTCGGGACGTACGCGGAATCCAAAGCTGAAAGATGATACACCCGAAATGCCGCTCTGGGCGCGGCTTTTGTTAGGTCCCGATAAAGCGGGCGTAAAGGCTTCTTGCCACGGCGGGGTCGGTGGTGCCTTTGATGATGGCGCGGCCGTCCGGAAATAGCGTCAACTCATAGGGTTCGCGCCAGAACTTGAGGACAAAATCGCTATGGCGGACGGCGCCGTGAGGCCGCAAGCGTTCGCTCATCTCTGCCAAGTCCAGCGGCCGGCTGCGCTCGTGGATTTGGACGGAATTGCGGCCGCAGAGTGTAATGTGGGGGCGGCCTTCGCCGGCCAAGTGCCGGAATTCATGACGATCACAGGTCGGGCAGCCGGGGCGAGGCTTGTCGGCGACGATCTCCGCACGCTCATTTTGCCAAACATCGAAAGAGAGCAGTGTGCGGCGCAGAGATTCAGTAGTTCCGGCCAGGAACTTGAGGGCTTCGGTGGCAGAGAAGGAAGCTGCCAGGTTCACAGCGGAATTCAGAATTCCGGAAGTTTCGCAGGTTTCGAGCGCGCCTTGCGGGGGCAGTGGAAATACACAGGTCAGGCAGGCGGTTTGGCCGGGCAAGATGTTGAAGGTTACGCCATAACTGCCGACGGCGGCGGTATAGATCCAGGGCAGGGAATTCTTGACGGCGAAATCGTTGATCAGGTAGCGAGTCTCGAAATTGTCTGTGCCGTCGAGGATGAGCTGAGTATTTTCCAACAGAGATGCGATATTGCTGGGGGTCAGATCGGCAACGCAGGGTTCGACGACGATCTGGGAGTTGAAGGCAGCTATTTTTCGCGCGGCTGCGATGGCTTTGGGCAGGGACTCGGCTGCATCGGACTCGTCGAACAGCGACTGACGTTGTAGATTGCTGGGTTCGACATAGTCGCGATCAACAATGCGAATTGTGCCAACCCCTGCGCGTGCCAACAGGGAAGCAAGCACGGAGCCGGTGGCGCCGCATCCGACCAGCACAACCCGGGAGGCCGCCAGACGGCGCTGGCCCTCGGCGCCGAGGCCGCGGAATAGCACCTGGCGCGAGTAACGGTCGTCCAGTTCCAAAGTCATCACCGTTCACAACCGCACAAACCTTTATTATAGGGGCCGCAAGGTTTGCGGGCTCGTTGCGACATTTCTGTCCTCTGCGGTCAAACGACGTAGCCGCCGGGGGCGTGAAGGTCCGCTGGGTGCCGCAGAGCAATCGAGGCGGACAACATTGATTCGTGGGGCTTCATCGAAACTAGTTAGTCTCAGGCGAACCGAGGGGCCAGTTTGCGCGTAGGGAGAGCTTTGCTTGTAACTTTGCTAGTGGCGGCGTTCGCGCCTCCGCACGCCCTGTATGCGATGGACACAGCCCCACGCCGTCAGGACGCCATGGCGCCGCAATCGCCCCCCACGCAAGACAACCTGGCAAAATATCAGGGACTCACCGTCACAGAAATCTTGTTTCCCGCAATCTCATCGACGGCCGGGCAACAGGAGCTGCGCGACCTGCTTCCGCAAAAGCAAGGTCAAGCGCTCGAGAGGGATGCGATCCGGCAGTGCATTCATGTGCTCTACGAGACCGGGCGCTTTGCCGACATCCGCGCCGAGGCCGAGCCTGGCCCGGGCAACAACGTCATACTTTCGTTTGTGACCACCCCCAACTACTTTGTCGGAGAAGTCCGGGTTGAAGGCGCGCCCGCTCGACCGACCGCGGGGAAGATTGCAAATGCCTCAAAGTTGGCGCTGGGGAACCTGTTTTCCAAAGACCGCATGGAGACTGCGCTGACAAACATTCAACAACTCATGGAGGAGAACGGATATTACCGTTCGAAGGTTTCTCCGCAACAATCGGAGAACGCCGATACCCAAGAGATCGCCATCCGCTTTACGGTGGTCCCCGGCGAGCAGGCGCGGGTGGGCGCGGTAACGGTGAATTGCGATTCCGGGTGCGTAGGGGCGGACATTCCCAGAATTGCAAAATTCCGGCCGGGCGACCGGGTTTCGTCACAAAACACCAGCCGCGCGCTACAACGCCTGCGTAAACGCTACCAGAAGCAGGACCGCTTGCTCGCCCAGGTCTCGGTAGCCAGCAAGCTGTACCGCCCGGAAACCAATACCGTGGACTACACGCTGAACATAGTGCCTGGCCCCCAGGTGGAGGTTTCTGCGGAAGGCTTCAAACTTCGGCGCAGCGTGCTCAGGCGAAACGTCCCTGTGTTCGAGGAGAATGCGGTGGACGAGGACTTGCTCAACGAAGGCCGCCGCAATCTCCTGAATTATCTGCAGAGCAGGGGGTATTTTGATGCCGAGGTGGATATGCAGAAGCGCAGCGACACGGCTGGCGGGCGATTGTTGATTGTCTATACCATCGATGCCGGCGCCCGGCACAAACTGGTCAAAGTCGAAATTACGGGAAACCAATACTTCCTCGCCGACACCACGCTGCGTCCGCTGTTGCAAATCCAACCGGCCGGGCGCTTCCTGGCCCATGGACGATACAGCCAGCGTCTGCAGGCAACCGACGTGCGTACTCTGGAGAATATCTATCGCGCAAACGGCTTCCCAAAAGTTTCGGTTAAGGCGACGGTATTCGACGATTACGGGGGGCATGAAAATGATATGGCCGTCAGGTTTGCGATCGACGAGGGTCCTCAGATGAGGGTGGGAGTTTTTCGCATCGCGGGCAATCCTGCTTTTCCCGAGGCGGTGCTGGCCTCCCACCTCAACACCGCCGAGGGCCAGCCATTCTCGGAGTATTACGTCGCCCAGGACCGCGATACGATTTTGAACTATTACTTCAACCGTGGATTTCCGGATGCTACCTTTGAGGCGGTGGCAAACCCGATTCCGGGCCAGCCTGACCGCATGGATGTTACGTTCACCATCCAGGAAGGCAGGCAGGTTTTTGTGAACCGGGTGCTGGTATCGGGTCTGGAACACACCAAACCGCGCATTGTGAGTCGTGAGCTGCAAATGGCGCCGGGGGATCCCCTCAGCCAGATCGACATGCTGAAGACGCAACAGAAGCTGTATGACCTGGGTATTTTCAACCAGGTGGACGTTGCGGTGCAGAATCCGGCTGGAACGGAACCAACCAAGAACGTGTTGCTGGATGTGCGTGAAGCCAGGCGATATACGTTCACCTACGGTCTGGGACTGGAATTCCAAACCGGGCAGCCGACGGCGGTGGGCACGGACCAGGCCAAAGGCCAAACGGGAGTCAGTCCACGCGCCTCGCTGACCATGACACGCCTGAATTTTCGCGGCCGGAATAACACGATCACATTCAAGGCCGACGTCGGCAGTTTGCAGCAACGGGGACTGATCAGCTATAGCGCGCCCCGCCTGTTTGGAGACCCGAACTGGAGTCTTTCGTTCACCGGCTTCTACGACAATACCCTCGACGTCACCACTTTTACCTCGCAACGACTGGAAGGCTCGGTCCAGGCCCGGCAGAACATCAACAAGACCAGCACTCTCGATTACAGCTTTACTTATCGCCGGGTGAAGGCCAACAACCTGGAGATTAGTCCGGCAGAAATTCCGCTACTGTCCCTCCCGGTGCGAGTCGGCGAGCCGGCCGTAAGCTATATCCGCAATACCCGGGACAGCGATCTGGAGAGCACCAAGGGCAGCTATAACGCGGTGATCGCCGGGGTCGCCTCCAGCTATTTCGGTTCGCAGGCTGACTTCAGCCGGCTTCTGATCCAAAACTCTACGTATTACGCTTTCGGCAAGAACGGATCGAGGGAGAAAAAATTCGTGATCGCGCGCTCCACGCGGTTGGGACTTGAAAACGCCTTTGGCAACACCTCGATCCTGCCGCCAGGGCAGAGTTGCCCTGACCCGACCCAGGCGAACTGCCCGGGGGCGACTGTTATTCCTCTGGCCGAGCGCTTCCTGGCAGGTGGAGGAAACTCGCATCGAGGCTTCGGGCTGAACCAGGCGGGCCCCCGCGATCCTATCACCGGGTTTCCGCTGGGCGGCAGCGCGCTGTTTCTTAACAATCTGGAACTGCGCTTTCCTCCGACCACATTGCCGTACCTCCAGGACAACATGAGCTTTGCTCTGTTTTGGGATGCAGGGAATGTTTTTGTTGACGGCCGCAGTATGCTCGACAACTTATTGCGCTGGAAGCAAAAGACTCCATCACTGTGTTTGCAAGAAAGCACGGCCGACCAGTGCCATTTCAGCTACGTGAGCCATGCAGTCGGAATTGGGCTCCGCTATAAGACCCCGATTGGACCGGTGCGCTTTGATTTCGGGTACAATGTAAACCCACCAGCATTTCCCAGTTGTCAGGCGACACCGAGCAGCAGCGGGCAAGCGATTTCCAGCTACTGTGTGCAAAACAGCACCGGGAGCCTTTCGTATTTTGTGCCACAGCACGCGTCGCACTTTAATGTTTACTTCAGTATCGGGCAGACGTTCTAATGAATCGATTCCGCAGCCTGGTTTGTGCGCTCATATTGCTGATTGCCCCGTCCACTCTGTGGGCAGGGGATGTGCTGGATCGCATTGTAGCGACCGTGAATGGCCGGATAATTCTTCAAAGCGATTGGGATGACGCGCTACGCTGCCAAGCCTTCGAGGATGGGCGCTCGCTTGACCAACTGCCACCTTCCGAACACAAAGCGGCGCTGGATCGCCTGATCGATCAGGAACTTCTGCGGGAGCAGATGCGCGCTTCCAACTTTCAGCACGCAACCGACCAGGAAATTGCAGAGCGGATAAAGGACATTCGGCAGCAGTACCCCCAGGCGAAGACTGCGCAAGATTGGGAGGCGTTGCTGAGCCGCAATGGACTGACCGAGGCTGAGCTGAAACAACATGTCTCGGAGCAGATCGATTTGATGCGACTGGTGGATGCCCGCCTGCGCCCCAGCGTCAATGTCGACTCCAAGAGTATCGAGAGTTACTACAACCAGCAACTCCTGCCCCAACTTCGACAATCGGGTGGGAAGGAAGTGGCGCTCGCCGACGTCACTCCCAAAATCAAAGAGTTGCTCACCCAACAGCAGATGAACCGGTTGCTGATGGCATGGCTTCAAGACCTGCGTTCGGGAAGTGAAATTCGCCGGGAGGCCGATTCCAAGGGCGAGTTGCAATGAGCGAAGCCGGCGCCAAGCCGGGTCGACGCAAGTGGGGAAGGCGCCTGCTGATTGCGGCGCTGGTGGTTTTTCTGGGGCTAGGCGGCGTGGCCTGGTACGCAACCACTGACTCATTCCAGGCTGTGGTGCGTCGCCGGGTGATCGCAGAGTTGGAAAAGATTACCGGTGGCAGGGTCGAACTGGCCGCGATCCACACCATTCCCTTCCGGTTTCTAGTTGACATTCGCGACCTTACCATCCACGGCCGCGAGGCGGCGGGTGAGATCCCTTATGCCCACGTTGACCGGTTGCTCGCGAGAGTGAGGGTCACGTCGGCGTTTGGCATCGAACTCGGCTTTGACTCACTGGTGCTGGAACGTCCGATGGTCCATGTCATCTTCTATCCAGACGGCACAACCAGCCAGCCCCAGCCGAAAGTCAAAGCCGACGGCAGCGCTTTGGCAAAACTCTTTTCGTTGAACATCGGTCACTTGGAGCTGCGTCACGGTGCCATGCTGTGGAACGATCAAATGCTTCCCCTTGACGTGGCTGCTGACGATGTTTCCGCGGAGCTGAATTATTCACTTCTGCACCGGCGATACGATGGCAGCCTGCTGATCGGAAAAATTGACAGCAAATTCGACGGTTACCGGCCCCTGACGTGGATGACGGAAGTGCATTTCACCCTGGGCCGCAATGGCCTCGACGTGCAGTCGCTAAAAGCGACCTCCGGACGTTCCCATTTGCAGGCGAGTGGCCGGTTGTCGCGTTTAGATCATCCAGAGGTTGCGGGGGAGTACGAACTGACGCTGGACCTGGGGGAAGCGGGGGCGGTTTCACGCCGCGGCGAACTGCGCGCTGGAATGCTGATCGCAAACGGCAAGGGTGCGTGGTCGCCGGAGCAGTTTTCAGCCTCCGGAAAGCTTTCGGTCAAGGACCTTGAGTGGCGCTCTGCGTCTCTCAATTTACGCACACCCGCTTTGGGCACACAGTACGCTTTAGACCCTCAGCGCCTGACTCTAAGCTCGATCAGCGCGAAGCTGCTGAACGGCGATGTTAGCGGCGATGCGGAAGTGAGCAACTGGCTGCCCTCAGTGATGGGCAAGGACCGCAAACAGAGAGCTCTAGAACAGAAGGGAATTGTGCGTTTGCGGGTGAAAGGCCTTTCTGCGCAGGAACTTGTCACCGTGTTGTCATCGGCGGACCGGCCATTCCAGGGCATGAACCTGGCTGGGTTGGGCAATGGCAGCCTGGAAACCCGATGGCGAGGGTCGTTCCGCAATGCCGAAACTGAGATCACCATGGAAGTCGCCCCGCCCGCCAAGGTCTCACCTGAACAATTGCCGATCAATGCTCGCGGCCACGCCGTTTATCGGTCGGCCGGTTCGGAGTTGGAAGTATCCGAGTTCATCGCTAATACCCGAGCCAGTCAGGTTCGGGCTTCGGGAACACTTTCAAACCGGGCGGCCATGAAAATATCCGTCAGCACCAGTGACTTGGGAGAATGGGAGCGGATGCTGATCTCGCTGGGTTACCGACAGCACACGCCCATCGGCATGCGGGGCAGGGCCGCCTTCACCGGGTCGGCCACCGGAAAACTCTCGGAAGTTGATTTCGAAGGCCAGCTACAATCCCAGGACTTCGAAGTCCTGATACCGGCGACCGCTGCGACACCCAAACAGGAAATCCGCTGGGACTATCTGGGAGCGGAGGTGGAGCTTTCGCCGACCACGTTTGCCGCTCACAACGGTACGCTCCATCGTGGGGCAACACACGTGGATTTCGATCTGGAGGCCCAGCTCGAAGGACGCCGGTTTCTCGATTCCAGCAGTTTCACCGCCAGTGTGCAGATGCACAACGCCGAAATTTCCGAGATTCTGGCCATTGCCGGGTATGAGTATCCTGCCAGCGGCAAGATGGACCTCTTCGTACACGCGTCGGGAACACGGGCCGAGCCCCATGCCGACGGAACCCTGCATTTGGCGGACGCGATGGTACGCGGAGAAGCCATTCAGAGCTTCGATTCCAAATTCTCGATTAGTCCCGAACAACTCTCCTTGGATGGAATTCGGATGGTGCATTACGAAGCCCAAGTGACCGGCGACGGAACTTACGAGTTCCCGACGCGGGCCTTTCGCTTTCACCTGAAGGGAACGGATTTCGACCTGAAACGCTTTTCCTCTCTGCAAACTTCTCGGGTAGCGGTGGATGGCAGCATGGACTTCGAGGCCCAGAGTTCGGGGACGCTGGATGAGCCTGTCATCAACGCCAAGATTCGAGTCCATGACCTCGCGCTGGATCATGAGCTCATGGGAGATTACCGGTTCGATGCAGTGACACGGGGAACCGAATTGAGCCTGAACGGGCTTTCCGAATTCAAGGGCAGCCAGCTCGACATCAACGGCACCGTCAGTCTTCGCGGCGACTGGCCTTCCAACGTCAATTTGCATTTCAGCCAGTTGGATGTGGATTCGGTGTTGCGCACCTATTTGCGCGGGCGAGTGACCGGGCACTCGGCAGCGGCGGGCGATTTGCATCTCGCCGGGCCCTGGCTGAAGCCCGGGGAATTGCAAGTTGACGGGAACATCAGCGAGTTGTTTGCCGACGTAGAACACATCCAGGTCCGTAACAGTGGGCCGATTCGCTTCAGGGTTGCCGGCCAGGTGCTCAACATTGAGCAACTCCGGCTTGGCAGCCAGCGCACCGACCTGACGATCGGAGGCACGGTGCAGTTAGGTGGAGAACGGCCGCTTGATCTGCGAGCCACCGGCACCGCCGACCTCCAGCTGCTTCAAAGTTTTGATCCTGACTTCACTTCCTCGGGCACGGTGGCTTTGAACCTGACTTTGGCGGGGACGATGGCCCACCCAACCTTCCAGGGACGGTTGCAGGTTGATAGCGGGTCGATCCAATACAGTGACTTGCCCAGCGCCCTGAGCGATATCAACGGATCGCTGGTGTTCAATACCAATCGCCTACAGATCGAAAACCTGAGTGCGCATGTCGGCGGCGGTATGGTGTCGTTCGGGGGTTATGCGACCGCCTACAACCGGCAACTGAGTTTTGACCTCACTCTCAAGGGCCAGGATGTGCGGCTGCGGTATCCACCCGGGATCAGTTCCGTGACCACCGAGCAGCTGCGTTGGTCGGGGACCTCCACGGCTTCCACCTTCTCCGGGGACATGACCGTCACCAAGTTGGGGGTCACTCCGGGCTTCGATTTCGCCTCCTACATGCAGCGTAGCGCGCAGGGCACGGTGTTGCCGCAGACCAATCCCGTACTGAACCGCATTCGCATGGATGTGCATATCGCGACCACGCCGGAACTCGAAATGCAAACTGCCGTAGCGAGGTTAACGGGAGATGCGGATTTGCGGCTGCGGGGCACGGCCGCCAAACCAGTTCTGTTGGGCCGGGCGGATGTGATTGAGGGCGAGCTGTACTTCAGCGGCACGAAATATCATCTGGAGCGGGGGGACGTGACTTTCTCGAACCCGGTGACCACCACGGCGGTGCTCGATCTACAGGCCTCCACCCGCATCCAGGATTACGATATTACGGTGAACTTAAACGGCGGAACCGACAAGTTGAATCTGAGTTATCACTCGGAACCGCCCTTACCCGCGGCCGACATTATCAGCTTGCTGGCGCTGGGTCAGACTCAGGAACAGTCAGCACAGATGCAGCAGGGCGGGCAATCGGCCTTTTCCGGGCAAGCCTCGAATCTGGTGCTGGGTGAGGCTCTGAACTCGGCCATCAGTAACCGCGCGCAGCATTTGTTTGGAATCAGTCACATCAAGATCAACCCCCAAGGCATTAGCACGGAGACTACGCCCACCCAGAACAATCCCTACCCTGCGGTGACCATCGAGCAGCAGGTGCGGGACAATCTAACGCTCGCCTACACCAGTAACGTGAACCAAACGTCGCAGCAGATCATTCAGGGCGAGTACAACATCAGCAAGAACCTCTCCATCGTCGGGATTCGTGATTACAACGGCGTGGTCAGCTTCGAGGTTCGTCTGCGGCAGCGCAAGAAGTAGGCCTTCAAACTACGATTTTCGGCTTGCAAGCCTGAAGATGTTCCGCGTTCCTTCCAGAGACCAGTTGTCAGATCTCAGTTTCCAGTTCTCAGTTGTCACGAAGGAGAATCGCAATGCGGACAGCCCGAGGCTTTTCTTTGATTGAATTGTTGATAGTGGTTGCGATCATCCTGATCATTGCGGCCATTGCCATTCCCAGCTTGATCTCCGCCAAGATCGCAGCGGATGATGGCTCGGCGGTCGGATCCCTGCGCGCTATCAATACCGCGCAGATCGCCTATGCGTCGGCATTTCCCTCGATAGGGTATGCCTCTACCGTTGCAGCCCTGGGACCGGCCAGCGCCGCCGGATGCACTACCCCGAGTTCCGCCAATGCCTGCCTGATTGACTGGGTGGTTTCGCACGCCACGACCGCGGCAACCGCCAAGAGTGGCTATTACTTCGAGATGGGCGTGGTCACAGCAAACGGGGTGAACGTGGGTTACACCCTGGGAGGCGCGCCCGCGAGTTTCAATCGCACCGGAGTGCGCGGGTTCTGCTCCAACCAAGACGGAGTGCTGCGGTTTACCCCTGCGCTTAACGGCCCTCCGGTGACGACAGAAACGGCCTGCGCCGCGTATGAGGCCTTGCGATGAGAAGTACTAGGTACATTCGGCTCTTGCCCCGAGGGAGCGTCTGCCATAGAATCTGCCGATGGTCGCGGTCCCTTTGACGGTCGAGCGGCTGGGCGCAATTGGAGGACAGGGAGTGCTCTGTCTGCGGGGCCCCCTCACGGTGGAAAACGTGTTGCCCTTCCAGAATGCGATTCGACGCGAGGAAAAAGAAGAGAGCGTGATCGTCGATTTGAGCGAGGTCCCGTACATTGATTCTTCCGGCCTGGGTTCTCTGGTGAGCGCATACATCTCGCGCCAGAAAGCTGGCCGCAGCGTGGCCTTGAGCGGTGTAAATGAGCGGGTGTTCCGGCTGTTTGAAATCACCAAGACGGAATCGTTGTTTCTCATGTTTGAGACCCTGGATGACGCGGTGGCTGCCTTGAACGGGGCAGCGCAGGCATAGGTCTAAGGCTTCCCAGTTTTGGCCAGCGCCTCGCGTTTGTGCTTTACCCAGCCGGCTTTGATGATCTGCCGCGCTCGTCCAATCGCCAGCGCGCCTTCCGGAACGTCACGCGTGATGCAGGACGCAGCACCGATGTATGCGTCCTTTGCCACCCGAATCGGCGCGACCAGCGTTGTATCACTGCCCACGAAAACACCGTCTTCAATTACGGTGCCATGTTTGTGGACGCCATCGTAGTTGCAGGTGATGGTTCCGGCGCCTACGTTCACCCCTTCGCCAATCTCGGCGTCGCCAAGATAGCTGAGATGGTTCGCCTTGGAGCCTTTCCCCAGGCGAGTCTTCTTCGTTTCCACAAAATTGCCCAGGTGAGCATTTTCGCCGATCTCGCTGCCCGGTCGCAGGCGCGAGTAAGGGCCGACCACAGCCCCTCGTTTCAGCCTGGAGTCATCCATCACACAGCCGGGAAGAACCATGACGCCGTCTTCGATCACGGTGTTGCGGATCACGCTGTAGGACCGGATGCGACAATCGCTGCCCACTTTGGAGTTGCCGAGAAGCTGGACGAACGGCTCGATCACGGTATCGGCGCCGATTTCGACGTCAGTGTCGATCACGCAAGTTTGGGGATAAAAAATGGTCGCGCCGTCGCGCATGAGCTGCTGACACTTGGCGAGGCGCAGGTGTTGGTCGATCTCCACCAGCTCCGCGCGGGTGTTGCCGCCCAACACTTCGTGGGCATCGGCAGCCGCCACCGCTACTACTCGCAACTTCGCCTTCCCAAGAATCGTGGCCATGTCGGTGAGATAGAACTCGGCATGAGCATTATCCGCGCGCAGTTGATCGATGTGCCGGAGGAGGGGTGCGGCGGCGAAAGCGTAAATTCCGGAATTGATTTCGTGGACTTTTTTCTGGGCGGGCGTAGCCGCCTTTTCTTCGACGATGGCCTGGACTTCGCTTTTGGAATTCTTCTTATGAATCACGCGCCCATAGCCGGTTGGATCGGCCAAGTTGGCGGTCAGGAGAGTCATGGCGGCCTTTTGGGAAGTATGGAAATCCCGGAGGCGCTGGATGGTGGCGGAGGTGATCAGCGGGGCATCGCCGGAGAGTACGATCACCTGATCGTAGGAAGACAGAGCATCGCGCGCCACCATCAGGGCGTGGCCAGTGCCTTTTTGGGGGTTCTGCTCGACGAACTTCACGCCGGTGTGGGCGACCGCCAGGCGTACTTTGTCGGCCTCGTGCCCGACGATCGCGTAAATATGTTGGGCGGGCACGACTTGAGCTGCGGCGGCAATCACGTGCGCCAGCAACGGCTTGCCCCCCACTTCGTGCAGCACCTTGGGATGCTTGGACTTCAGCCGCGTGCCCTTGCCCGCGGCCATGATGGCAATGGCGAACCGCGGCATGTCCGATGGGTTGCTGATGGCCTTTGGCATTCAATTCAATATACCGCGAGAATGGCGGCAAAAGATGAATTGAGCGTTAACCAGAAAGGCGACGAAGGCATGAACAAAGGACTATCCCAGTCCCTTAGCTAGACCTCGCGGCCCTATGTTTCTGCCACACCAACTGCAAGACATCACGAGCCACGCGGTCGGTCGCGTGGCGGGCGACTTCGCCTTCTTCGAGATAGTCGCCGAGCACGGGGGTAACGCCAAGTTCTTCAATCGCCTTACCGTCTACTACGACCTGGGAAGCTCCCTCCAGCGCGTATTTTGCCTTGAGCTCTGGAGACATGGACCGGCTGTTCATGACGGCGTAGTCAAAGACTTGTCCGCCTGCGTGGCGGTTAAGGGCGCGGATGTGATCGGCGGCGGTGCGTCCCAGACTTTCATTGGCCTGCGTCATCAGATTGCACACGTAAACCTTCACCGCGGACGAAGCGGCGATGGCTTGCGGGATGCCGCGTACCAGCAGATTAGGAATCAGGCTGGTAAAAAGCGAGCCGGGTCCGATGGTGATCAGGTCGGCGGAAGCGATAGCTTGTAGCGTCTGCGGCTGTGGTTGGACATCGGGAGGAACCAGGGAAAGCTCGTGAATGCGGCCTTTACTGGCGGTGATTTTGGTTTCTCCGCGCACGCGGGTGCCGTCTTCCATCAGCGCTTCCAGTTCAACGTGCGAAGTGGTGGCGGGGTGAATGTGGCCGCAGGTGGCAAGAATCTCCGACGATAGGCGCACGGCTTCGCCGAAGTCTTTGGTGATGCCGGTGAGCGCGGCGAGGAAGAGATTGCCGAAGCTGTGGCCTTCGAGGCCGGAACCCTTGTCGAAACGATGCTGGAAGAGTTTGGAGAGCAGCGGTTCGTCCTGGGAGAGGGCGACGATGCAGTTGCGAATGTCGCCCGGGGGCAACATGTTGAGTTCTTTGCGGAGGCGGCCGCTGGAGCCGCCGTCGTCACTGACCGTTACCACCGCACATAAATCGTGAATAGAAGGTTCGTTGGGCTTCTGCCGCCGCCGCTCCCCGCTGGGCGTCACGTAATAACGAAGTCCCTTCAGCAGAGTGGACAGGCCAGTACCACCGCCGATGGCGACCACGCGCAGCCCGGGACTGCCGCGCCTTTCAACCGGGGCGCGTTCGGGGGGCTGGCGAGAAAAGCCCATGGGGCGGTTCAGCGCTCCTCAATGGAATCAGCAGACGAAAGCTCGGCACCGGGATCGGGATACAGCATTTCAGTGAATCGGGGGTCTTCGGCCAGATTCTGGAAATCGGAATCATTGCGCGCCTGGAAACGCAGGGACGGATTGATGTGAATCGCCTCGTCGAGATGACGCAAAGAGTCTTCGACATGGCCGGTGAGGCAATCCAATGCAGCCAAGCCGTAGGCCACGAAATCAGCTTTGGGGGTTTGCTTGGAAAGCTTATCCAGATGCTCGCGCGCGCCTACATAGTCGCCGAGGTTCATGAGGGAAACGGCGTAGTCGTAGTGCTCTTCCGTGTTCTTGAATTGGGCCGTGACCCGCTCGAGTTGCTGATTGCAGGCGCTGAGGTGGACGCTGGCGCGGTCGGCCAGTTCTCTATGGGGACCATCGAGCACCTTGCGAAGCAGACCCTTAGCCTTGTCGAACTTGTGCTCCTGCATGGCACGCAGACCTGACTCATAGTTCTGCACAGCCTGTGTAAAACGTGGGTCTTCGACGATCGTCTTCTTGGGCGTGGTCTTCTGGGCCATGTGCAACACTCTTCCGGAACTCTTCGTAAATACTCCTTTATCTTACGTTTAGCTCATTACTTCTTAAGCGTTACTGCGATTCTCCAGGACATTTACCGGGGGAATGCGATGTAGCTTTCGGGGAGGCAGCTGCACAGCCTGTGGAAAACTCATCCGGGAAGCGACCCGAAGTAGGTTACCCGGCCTACCCGACGGCGTCAACTCCCGCTACCCCTAATTGATCGAAGCCGCTGTTTCCAAATCTACCTCCCGCCAGTCTCCCGCGATGATTCCTCTGCGAATCTGCGTGGCGGTCTTACCCTTCTTGTGCTGCAAATACGAATAATACAATTCCTTGAGACAAACATCGCAGCGTGCTCCGTGAGTGTTTTCGAAACAGCTGTGCAGGCTGTTGTGCCCCATGCGATCGCAATAGCAATAGCATGGTTGTTGATGCAGAATGACTGGAATCTTGGCTGCCAGTTCGTAGGCGTGGATCTGATAAGGCTGCTGGCTGTCCTCGCCCCATAGCTGATCACGCCCCAGGATCGGGGGAAGTTTGGCGCCCTTCGGCGGCGGCCCCGCATTGAAGGCGGGAACTGCTTCTCCCGGTTGAGACGCCGCCCAGGGAGTGGTTGTGACCAGGGTCGCAAGAAACAGAAGAACTACGCTAAGTATGCGGCGCTGCATAAGGATCCTCGGTTTGGGTATTGTACCCGAATTCTGGCGGCCGAGAACTTGATCTGGCAACAGCGGGCTGCACTGGGAACGGCAATCCGTATAAAATCAGGAAAGGCATGCCAGAGCAAATCGGTTCCGAAGAGGTCGAGATCCAAAAAGACGGCGAACACGCGCCTCCCCGCCCGCGCGGGTTGGCGGTATCGGTCTGGCTGCGGGACTTGGTCATCTCACTGGCCATTTCTGGATTCATCATCATTTTTGTCTACCAGCCGGTGAAGGTTGAGGGGACGAGCATGATGCCGTCGCTCGAGGACCAGGAGCGCATCTTCGTGAACAAGTTTGTGTATCGCGTGGAGCCGATCGAGCGCGGCGACGTAGTGGTTTTCCGTTATCCCCGTGATCCGTCGAAGAGTTTCATTAAGCGAGTGGTTGGACTGGCGGGCGACCACATTCGCATCAACGCCGGCCAGGTGTGGGTAAACGGAAAGCGGCTGAATGAAGACTACGTGCCACCGGCGTACGAGGACCTCCGCTCGTATGCGGAGATGGTGGTGCCGCCGGGAAGCTATTTTGTGCTGGGAGATCATCGCAGCCTTTCGAACGACAGCCGCGATTTCGGTCCGGTCGAAGAGAGCTACATCTACGGGAAGGCCGTGTTTGGATATTGGCCGGTGGACAAGATGGGCCGGGTACGGTAGCGCGAGCATCGTCGAATTTGTTGCTTGTATCCACGATTTCCACCGCGAATTCCGTGGCTGATTTTCTCCATCCCTGCTAAAATCTACAAAATCCACTCTCCCCGGAGACGCAATGCAAGCAATCCTTGCGCTGGAAGACGGCAGAGTCTTCCGAGGCAAAGGCTACGGAGCAAAGGGCGAATGTTACGGGGAAGTAGTTTTCAATACTTCCATCACCGGCTATCAGGAAATTTTTACTGATCCCTCCTACGCCGGGCAGATTGTCGTTCTCACCAATCCCGAAATCGGCAATTACGGCACCAATGCTGACGACAACGAAGCCACCCGCCCGTATATCGAAGGCCTGATCGTGCGCGAATTTTCGCGCGTGAGTTCCAACTGGCGTTCGCAGCAGGTTACCGACGAGTTTCTGGAAGGCTTCAAGATTCCGGTGCTTGCCGACATTGACACGCGCGCGCTGGTACGCCATCTGCGCGACCACGGCGTGATGCGTGGCGTGATCTCAACCCTTGAGACCGACGCGCAAAAGCTGATCGCCAAGGCCCGGTCAATTCCGAAGATGGATGGAACGGACTTGGCGAAGGTTGTCACCACCAAACATCCTTATGTGTGGGAAGTGGGCGAACGCTCGCATGAGCCGGTCGCTGTGGTCGGAGTAAAGGACCAGCCCGAGCTGTTTCATGTGGTCGCCTATGACTTCGGCATCAAGCAAAACATCCTGCGCAAGCTGCGCGGGGAAGGCTGCAAGGTGACCGTGATTCCCGCGCAGACTCCAGCCGAAGATGTACTGGCGATGAAACCGAACGGCGTGTTTCTTTCGAACGGCCCCGGCGATCCTGAGCCTTGTACTTACGCGGTAGATAACATCAAGCGGCTGATGGGGCGGTTGCCGATTTTCGGGATTTGCCTGGGGCATCAACTGACCGGCATCGCGCTCGGCGGCAAGACTTTCAAGTTGAAGTTCGGTCACCACGGAGGCAATCACCCGGTGAAGCAGTTGGACACCGGCAAGATCGAAATTACCGCGCACAACCATAATTTCGCGGTGGATCCGGATTCACTGCCCATGAGCGAAGTCGAACTCACGCACATGGACTTGAACGACGACACGCTCGAGGGCCTGCGGCACAAGAATCTGCCGCTGTTCAGTGTGCAGTATCACCCCGAGGCTTCGCCGGGTCCCCACGACTCGCATTATCTGTTCAAGGACTTTACGAAGATGATGGAGGAGTGGAAGGGATGAGGGTGTGTGATTTGCGAGGGACGGCGTCATTTTGCGCTGCGAGAAATACAAAAAATTGATTGCATAAATGCCCAAACGTACTGACATCTCGAAGATCCTGATTCTTGGCTCTGGCCCCATCATCATTGGCCAGTCGGCGGAGTTCGATTACTCCGGCACCCAGGCTTGCAAAGCGCTCAAATCGGAGGGCTTCGAAGTCGTGCTCGCCAATTCCAATCCGGCGACCATCATGACCGATCCCGAGTCGGCCGATCGCACTTACATTGAGCCCCTCACCCGCGAGTATTTGGAAGAGATCATTCGCATTGAGCGGCAGATGTCGCCGGGAGCCGGCTTTGCCGTTCTGCCAACGGTCGGCGGCCAGACCGCGTTGAACCTTGCGATCGAACTGGCCGACGGCGGCGTTCTCGACAAATACAACGTTCAGTTGATTGGCGCCAACGTGACCGCCATCAAGAAGGCCGAAGACCGGTTGGTGTTTAAAGACGCCATGCAGCGCATTGGCCTCGACGTTCCCAAGTCAGCGCTGGTCAATAACATCAAAGACGGTCTCGAATTTGCCGGCAAAATTGGCTTTCCGGTCATCATTCGCCCCTCGTTCACGCTGGGCGGCTCGGGCGGCGGCATCGCGTACAACCGCGAAGAGTTGATGGAACTGCTGGCGCGCGGGCTCGACTTCTCTCCTGTCCACGAAGCTCTTATTGAAGAATCAGTGCTGGGCTGGAAGGAATTTGAGCTGGAAGTGATGCGCGACACGGCGGACAACGTCATCATCGTGTGCTCTATCGAAAACTTCGATCCCATGGGCGTGCACACGGGCGACTCCATCACTGTTGCTCCGGCGCAAACTCTTACCGATCGCGAATATCAGGCCATGCGCGACGCGGCAATCGCCGTGATCCGCGAAATCGGCGTCGATACCGGCGGATCGAACATTCAATTTGGCATCCATCCCCAGACCGGACGGATGGTGGTGATTGAAATGAATCCCCGCGTCTCGCGCTCATCGGCGCTGGCGTCGAAGGCCACGGGCTTCCCGATTGCCAAGATTGCGGCCAAGCTGGCCATCGGCTACACGCTCGATGAAATTCGCAATGACATCACGCGCAAGACGCCGGCTTGCTTCGAGCCGACTCTCGATTACGTGGTCGTCAAGATTCCCAAGTGGCAGTTCGAGAAATTCCCCGGCGCGGACGAAAACCTGGGCCCGCAGATGAAATCTGTCGGCGAAGTGATGGCCATCGGCCGTACCTTCAAGGAAGCGCTGATGAAGGGTATCCGCTCGCTCGACACCGGCAAGCGCGTCGGCGGATCGAAGATTGAGCCGAAGATCATGACTCAGCGTCTGGTCACGCCGCATCCCGAGCGGTTGGCGTATGTGCAATATGCGCTGCGCCAGGGCCACACCGTCAAGCAGCTTTACAAAATGACTTCGATCGACCCCTGGTTTCTTTACCAGCTCAAAGAAATTAACGACATGCAATTGGAGCTGGAAAAGCATCCGATGGAATCGATCCCCGTCGAAGTGCTGCGCGAGGTCAAGCGTTACGGCTTTTCGGACGGGCGGCTGGCGGGCGCCTGGCGGCTGGCAGGACAGGAAAAGGTCCGGCACCTGCGCAAGAAGCACGGCATTAAGCCGGTGTACAAACGCGTGGACACCTGCGCGGCGGAATTTGAGAGCTTCACTCCGTACTTGTATTCGACCTACGAAGACGAGGATGAAGCCGCGCCCACGGCGAAAAAGAAGATTGTGATTCTGGGCAGCGGGCCGAATCGCATTGGGCAGGGAATTGAGTTCGACTACTGCTGCTGTCACGCTTCATTCGCGTTGCGCGATGATGGCTACGAAACCATCATGATCAATTGCAATCCGGAGACGGTCTCGACCGATTACGATACCAGCGACCGCCTCTACTTTGAGCCGCTTACGCTGGAAGATGTGCTGGCCATCGTCGAGCATGAGGGTTCGGGTGGAGCGCCGGTGGGAGTGATTGTGCAGTTCGGTGGACAGACGCCGTTGAACCTGGCGCTGCCTTTGAAGGCGGCGGGCGTTAACATCATTGGGACGTCGCCGGAGTCGATTGACCTGGCCGAAGACCGCAAGCGTTTCAACCGGCTGCTCGAAGAATTGCAAATTCCGCAGTCGCCGGGGGCCATGGCCGCGTCACTTGAAGAGGCGGTTGCGGGCGCCACGCGGGTTGGATACCCGGTGCTGGTGCGGCCTTCGTATGTGCTGGGCGGGCGCGCCATGGTCATCGCCTACGATGAAGAGAGCGTCATCCGCTACATGAAAGAAGCGGTCGAATATTCGCACGACCGGCCCATTCTGATCGATCATTTCCTTGAAGATGCCATCGAAGTTGATGTCGATGCGTTGTCCGACGGGGAAGATGTTGTGATTGGCGGCATTATGCAGCACATAGAAGAAGCCGGCATTCACTCTGGAGATTCTTCATGTGTGCTGCCGGCAGTGGACATTCCGCAAAAGTTGATGGATCAAATGCGCGAGTACACCTTCAAACTGGCTCGGGCGTTGAAGGTGGTGGGATTGATGAACATTCAGTTTGCCATTCCGCGTGGCAACGGCAGCGGCGGCGGCGACAAAGTATACGTGCTCGAAGTGAACCCGCGCGCCTCGCGCACCGTGCCCTATGTCTCCAAAGCGACCGGCATACCCATGGCCAAGATTGCGGCCCGCCTCATGACCGGCCGCAAGCTGCGGGAGTTTTTGCCGGAGTTCATCGAGCGCCGCGCCGACCTCGATACCGGCAATTGCTATTACGTGAAATCTCCGGTGTTTCCGTGGAACAAGTTTCCCGGAGTCGATACCGTGCTTGGCCCGGAGATGAAATCCACGGGCGAAGTTATGGGCGTGGCCGATAACTTCGGTGAGGCGTTTGCCAAGGCACAGATCGCCGCCGGACAGAAACTGCCCACCAAAGGCACGGTCTTCATCAGCGTCACGGATCATGACAAGCCGCAGGTGGCGGACGTTGCCCGCAAGTTCGCGGACATGGGCTTTCACCTAGTGGCCACTGCAGGCACCGCAGACGTGATTGAACGCGCGGGCATGACGGTGGAGCGGGTTTACAAAGTCAAAGAAGGCCGTCCAAACGTCGTGGACCTGATCAAAGGCGAGCGCATGCAACTGGTCATCAATACTCCGACGGGCCTGGAGCCCTGGTTCGACGAGCAGGCCATCCGCCGGGCGGCCGTGAATGCGCGGATTCCGACCATCACAACTCTTGCCGCTGCTCGTGCCGCCGCGGAAGGCATCGCCGCCCTGCAACGCGGGGAGGTGAACGTGTTCGCGCTACAAAAACTGCACTCGGAACGCGGGGCAAAGGTAAGGCGCTGACCGCCGATCCGCCCGCAAGCTGGTAAGCTAGAAGCCGGCAGCCAGGAGCGGATTCCATGCTACTTTCCGGCATTTTTCCTCCCATTACGACCCCTTTCTATCCCCAGGGCAACGTGTATTTCAAAAAGCTCGAAGCCAATGTCGAGCGCTACTCGAAGACCCCGGTGGCGGGCATTGTGGTGCTGGGCTCGACGGGCGAGGCCATCCTGCTTTCTGACATGGAGCGGCGTGACGTTTTGCAGTCGGCTCGCGCGGCTTCTGCGCCGAGCAAAGTGTTGATCGCCGGCACGGGAATGGAATCCGCCGATGAGACCTTGCAACTCACGGAGTACGCGGCCAAGATTGGCTATGACGTGGCCCTGGTCCGAACGCCTCATTTCTATCGCAAGCAGATGGCGCCGGCAAACCTGTTGGCGTTTTATCGATTTGTTGCCGACCGCTCGCCGCTGCCGGTGCTGATCTACAACGTGCCGCCGTTCACCGCCTACGACATTCCAGCGGAAATGGTCATCGAGTTGGCGGGGCACGCCAACATCATCGGGATTAAAGAATCCGGTGGAGACGTGGAGAAGGTCCGCCGCATGGTGGAGGGAACTCGCTCGGTGAAGCGGGTAACGACGGTCACGGAAACCTTTGAGGCGGTCACGCCGCGCAGGTTGAGTGCTGCGGCAAAGAGCAACGGGGAACTGGTGTCGATCGCAGGGAGCACGAGCCAATCGAGACCATCTTCCTCCGCGATTGCCGTGGTCGGCGGCTTGAAAACGCGCCAGAAAGAAGTCGGCTTCCAGGTGTTGGTTGGCGCAGCGCAGACGCTTGAGCCGTCGCTTCAAGTCGGAGCCGCCGGCGCGATATTGGGCTTTGCCGACCCCGCTCCGACTGCCTGCTACGAGATTTACGCCGCCTGGAAAGAAGGGGACGGTGAGTTGGCTCGCCTGAAACAGCAGCGGATCATGAAAGCCGCGCAGCGAATCGTGGGCGAGTTGGGCATCCCGGCGATCAAGTACGCCATGGATTTCAACGGCTACCACGGCGGCCCGGCAAGGCTGCCGCTGCTACCGATCACTGCGGATGTGAAGGAAGAAGTTGAGCAGCTGCTCATGGATATCCGTAACTAGAAGCTGACAACAGCAGATTCCTCGCGCGATAAAGCCGCGCTTCGGAGTGACAGGTAATTCATACGTGCTATACTGATTTGAACGAACGTTCGAACTTTATGGCATCCTCTTCCATGCCGTCTGCGGTCAGTTCACGACGCCGTTCTTCTCCAATGGTAACGCCGGAAACCCGATTCGACCGCCGGCTGGGAAAGATCCTGGTTCATGCGACCGAAGTCTTCTACGAGAAAGGTTATGATGGCGCATCGATGCGCGATCTAGCCCGCCACAGCGGCATGTCGCTGTCGGGGCTTTACTACTACTTTGAGTCCAAGGAAAAGCTGCTTTATCTGATTCAAAAAGAGACTTTCAGCACGATTGTGGAGAGGCTGCGGGAGCGCCTGGATGCGGTTTCCGATCCCGAGCAGCGGATCCGCATCTTCATCCTGAACCATTTGGAATACTTTCTCGCCAACCGCAAGGCCATGAAGGTGCTGTCGCACGAGGACGACGCGCTCAAGAACGGATTCGCCGCGGAAGTTGCCGCGATCAAGCGCGCCTATTATCGAATTTGCGTGGGTCTGCTGGATGACTTCAGGCGGGAGCGTAAACTGGAAGGAACGAGCCGCCTCGACGTGCTGACGTTATTTGGCATGATGAACTGGATTTACACCTGGTACAACCCGCGGGTGGACGCTGACGCGGAAGAGATCGCCGGGAAGATGGGCGACATTTTTCTTCACGGCGTAAGCACGGCTGCTCCGCGCAGGAAGAATCGGAAAAGGAAATCGGTAAACTGAACTCAAATTCTATCGATAACAAAAAGGAGTTGTGACAATGGCTACCACAATGTCGCCGGCCACCACTGAAACCACGAAAACCCTGGTTAAGTACCGCACCGACCGCGGCGTAGCAGTGATCGAAATGTTCGATCCTCCCGCCAATACCTACACCTACGAGATGAACCGGCAGCTGGATGAGGCGATTCTCAAAGCGCGCATGGATAATGACGTCTATGTGATCGTGGTGACGGGATCGGGCGATAAGTTTTTTTCCGCCGGCGCCAATATCAAGATGCTGTCAAGCGTCGATCCCACCTTCAAGTATTACTTTTGCCTGCACGCGAACGAGATGCTGCTGCGCCTGGAGCACACGCCCAAACTGGTGATCGCGGCCATTAACGGCCACTGCGTTGGCGGCGGACTGGAGATCGCGATGGCCGCCGACATTCGCATTGCGCGTCAGGATGCGGGAAAGATCGGCCTGCCTGAAGTCAACCTCGGAGTGCTTCCGGGCACCGGCGGCACGCAACGGTTGTCCCGCATGGTGGGGAAGAGCAAGGCCATCGAACTGATGGTCACCGGCAACACGTTTTCGTTTGAAGAGGCGAAAGAGATCGGAATTGTCAATGACATCTTCGAGCGCGACGGTTTCATGGAAAACGTGATGGAGTACGCGCGGCAGTTCTGCCCGCCCAATAAGGCTTCGAAGGCTGTGGGACGCATCAAGCGCGCGGTGCAGACTGGCTGGGAGATTCCCATGGAGTCGGCGCTGGCAGTGGAGCGCGAGAACCAGCAGTTGCTGTTCCAGAGCGAAGACGCCAAAGAAGGCTTGGCGGCTTATGTAGAGAAGCGGCCGGCAGTGTTTAAAGCGAAATAAACTTGGGTGTGGACGGCCGCCCTCGGCCGTCCAGCCTCCATCGATCTTGGTAGAACAGGAAACTAATGATTGCAGCTACGAAAGCGAAACTCTCCCCTGGCCGTTTGTTGATTGACGGGCAGTGGGTGGAAACTGCGAAGAAGTTCGACACTTCGAATCCCGCGACTGGGGAAGTTCTGACCCCAATCGCCGCCGCCTCCGCAGATGACGTTGATCGCGCTGTGGTCGCAGCCCGCAAAGCGTTCGACGACCGTTCCGGCCCCTGGCGCAAAATGTCGGCCAGCGAGCGTGGACGGCTGATCTGGAAGCTCGCCGACTTGCTGGAAAAGAGCATTGACGAGTTCGCTGAACTTGAGACCCTCGACAATGGAAAGCCGATTTTCGAGTCCCGCTACGTCGATATGCCCATGGTGATTGATGTTCTGCGCTACTACGCGGGCTGGGCGACCAAGATTCACGGCGAGACCGTCAACACCTTCGAAACGGCTTTTACTTACACGCTGCGCGAACCGGTGGGCGTGGTGGGCATGATCGTGCCGTGGAATTTCCCATTGTTGCTTTCGTCGTGGAAGCTCGGCCCGGCGCTTGCCTGCGGCAATACGGTGGTATGGAAGCCTGCCAGCCTCACTCCGCTGACCGCGTTGCGTTTCGGCGAGTTGGCGGTCGAAGCCGGAGTTCCAGCCGGCGTAATCAACGTCATCACCGGGAATTCCGAAGTCGGACGAACCATGGTCAAGCATCCCGGCATCGACAAGATTGCTTTTACCGGATCAACGGAAGTCGGCAAAGAGATCATGCGGGGCGCGGCTGACACCATGAAGCGCATTACGCTTGAGCTGGGCGGAAAATCCCCCAACATCGTGTTTGCGGACTCCGACATTGACAACGCGGTAAAAGGCGCCATCACCGGCATTTTCTACGGCAAAGGCGAAGTGTGTAACGCCGGCTCACGGCTCTTCGTCGAGAGCAAGGTGCGGGACGAATTCCTGGAGAAGTTGGTGGCTCGAGCCGGCAAGATGCGCCCGGCTGATCCGCTCGATCCGAAAACCCGTATGGGGGCGATTGTCAGCCAGGAACAGATGAATACCGTACTCGGCTACATTGAAGCGGGCAAGCAGGAGGGCGCGAAGCTGATCGCCGGCGGCAACCGCGTCTCGGTCGATGGCAGCAAGGGCTTCTTCATTGAACCCACAATCTTCAGCGGCGTCAACAACAGCATGAAGATTGCGCAGGAAGAAATCTTTGGGCCGGTGCTGGCGGCGATCAGCTTCGATGATGTCGATCAAGCCATCGCTCAGGCCAACCAGAACCCGTACGGGCTGGCTTCGGCGTTGTGGACGCGGGATTTGAAGAAGGCGCACCTGGTATCCCGCCAACTGAAAGCCGGAACGGTGTGGATCAATACCTACGGCCTGATGGACGCTGCGATGCCTTTTGGTGGCTACAAGAGTTCCGGTCTCGGCCGCGAGCTGGGCGAAAAAGCTTTGGAACATTACACGGAAAACAAGACAGTGTGGATGAATTTGGGATGAAGAACGTTAACCACAGGGGACACAGAGAATCTGCACAGAGGAAAGCCCTGTGCCCCTTTGTGCTCCCCGTGGTGAATAGATTTGGGATGAAAAGCGTTAACCACAGGGAACACAGAGGCCCACGGAGAAAATCTTTGTGAAACCCTGAGTTCCTCCGTAGTGAAAAGGACTTTTACTTATGCCGGGAAAAGTAGCGAAAATCGGAACTTTCAGCGACTGGGTCGGACTCTTCGATGACTGGCGCAAGGATATCGGCGTCAATCACAAGGAGATTGCCGACTTCAAGTTCGACACTCTTTATGGCGCCATCGAGACCGACGAGATCCAGTTTGGCGCGTTTAAGGGCAACCGGAAATGGGAAAACCTGCGTCAGGTACCGACGCAGCAGATGCGCGACGCGCTCATCAACCTGATCGTCTATCAGGGCGACACTGAATTTGCCAGCGTCGAGCAGCAGCGCAATCTGTTCGAAAGCGCGCCCACCGATTGGGACCGCAGCGCCATTACCCGGGTGATGATCGAAGAGATGCGTCACGGCTGGCAGATGTGTGCCCTGCTGATTGCGCACTTCGGCTACTCCGGCAAAGTGGAAGCGCAAAAGATGCTGGAGCGGCGGGCGTTTGAGAACAAGCGACTGCTGGGGGCCTTTAACGTCGATGTCGACAACTGGATGGATTTCTTCACGTACACCGATTTTGTCGATCGCGATGGCAAGTTCCAGTTGCAGATGCTGAAGTATTCGGCCTTCGCCCCGTTGGGGCGGTCGATGTCCTACATGCTGCGCGAAGAAGCATTTCACATGGGCACGGGTAACGACGGCCTGCGGCGCATCGTGGAAGCAGGTGTGATTCCGGCATGGCTGATTCAGCGCTACCTGAACAAATGGATTTCGAGTTCGTACGATCTGTTCGGCACCGACCATTCTTCATCAGCGCACTGGTCTTATGTATGGGGAATCAAGGGACGCTATGACGAACCCAAGAATCCAGAGGCTGCTAACGTTGACGAACTGAACGACTATAACCGGCAGCTCTATCGGGACGAGGTCGCGGGCCTCATCGAACGTTTCAATAGTGTATTAAAACCTGGCCAGTCAAAACTTTACGCGCCACACATCAAGTTCAACCGCAACATTGGCCGCTGGGCGGGGCAGAAGTTCCATGCGCAGACGGGCGAGCCCCTGGATGACCGGGCGTACGACGAACACGTGAAAGAGTACATGCCGACGGCGGAAGACAATAAGTTGCTGCTCGACATCATCGCCAACGAAAAGAAATGGATCGCGCCGAAAGAAGGAGCGCGCGATCCGCTGGCGTCGATTGGTGAAGTGAGAAAATCGGCAATCAATTTGTAGATCTTCTTTGCGTGGTACGGGCGCCCTCGCCCGGCCGGCGGAGCGAGGCCCCCGCAGGCTTTTTGCTATGAGTACATCGACCACCATTCCGGCTCCAACTTTGCAAGCCTACACCATGGGCGAACTCATGGTGACTACCGCGGCGCGCGAGATTCGCGATCGGGAGATCGTGTTCGTTGGCATGCGGCTGCCGCTGATTGCTTTTGTGGTGGCGAAAAAGACGCATGCGCCGAATGCGATTGGTCTATTCGAGAACGGTGTCATCCGTACCACCCCGGCGCCGGAATTGATTTACACCATGGCCGATCCGCCGAACATTCTGGAAGCGACGCAGTGTCTGGATATGTTGGGCGTGATGAGTTTGCTGCAATCGGGGCGCGTGCATTTGGGCTTTCTCGGGGCGGCGGAAGTTGACCGCTTCGGCAATTTGAACTCGACGGAAGTGCAAGGGGCGAAGGGAATGGTTCGCTTGCCGGGATCCGGCGGGGCGTGCGACATTGCTTCGCTGGCGCAGCGTTTCGTGGCCTTGCTTGAGCATAGCAAGCAGCGCCTGCCGGAACGGGTGTCGTTTCTGACTAGCCCGGGAAACGGCGATGGCCACGAGTGGCGTCGCCGCGTGGGATTGCCGCGTGGAGGGCCGTCGGCCGTCATCACGACCAAAGCTGTGCTGCGCTTTGGCCAGGATGGCGAGGCTTATCTGGCGTCCGTACATCCCGGAATCGAAGTCGAAGATGTGCTCGACAGCACTGGCTGGCCGTTGCGTTGCAGCAGGGAAGTGCCACCGACGCCACAGCCGAGCCCGGCCGAGTTGCAGGCGATCCGTGAGTACGACAAAGAAGGTTTTTGGACGAACTGAGTGCGCTTATGGGTGCAGCCGTAATCACGAAATCGCGCATCGCCTTGGAGCTGGAGCCACCAGTGGCTCGTCTGCGCCTGCAAAATCCTCCGCTTAACGTCATCGACATTCCGATGATGGAAGAGTTGGCGGGGGCGCTGACCGAGATTGAAGCACGGCCGGACATTGCCGTAATCATACTTTCTGGCACTCAGAAGGCTTTCTCTGTCGGTGTGGATGTCGCTGCTCACACTCCTGACAAAGTCGAGCAGATGCTCGGCAAGTTCCATTCCGTCATCCGGGTGCTGGTGGCTTCGAAGAAAGTCAGCATTGCCGCCGTCCATGGGCACTGTCTTGGTGGAGGTGCGGAGTTGGCAATGGTGTGCGACCTGGTGTACACCTCCGAGCTTGCCACCTGGGGATTTCCCGAGATCAAGCTGGGTTGCTTTCCCCCGGTTGCCGTCACCGCACTGGCGGCGCTGGTCGGCCAGAAGCACGCGGCGGACCTGGTGCTTACCGGGCGCAGCATTCCCGGCAAAGAAGCAGCCGGCATCGGTCTGGCCAATGCCGTTCTCGCTGAAGTCGATCTTGATCACGCCGTGCAGGAAGCCGTGGAGCACCTTTCGCAACTCAGCCCGGCGGCGCTGGCGGTTACCAAGAAGGCCATTTACGCGTGGGACTCAATTCACTTCGACAAAGGCCTGGCGCGGGCGGAGAAGATTTATTTTGAGGACCTGATGAAGACGGAAGACGCGCACGAGGGAATCAAGGCGTTTCTTGAAAAGCGGCAACCGAAGTGGAGAGGGAAGTGATGTCTGAACTCCTGGCGGAACCGAGGAAGCAATTGGCACTCAACACTGATTGGAGACCCGCGGTGGGGATGGTTGCCCTATTTGTCATATGTGCGCTGGTCGCAGCTGGAGAGTTGTTCCCAATTGTACGCGGCGCCCAACCGCAAATCGATGTTACTTGGCAAAGTTGGATGCTGTTAGCAGTATTGGTCTCTTGGTTCGGCTGGGGGCGTGAGCGCTTGTTTCGGATAGCTTCCCTGATAGGGGCGTTGAGTGTCGCATCTCGGATTCTGCTGCATCTACTCAAGGCGACGGTGGAGACACAGTTTGCCAATGCAGCATTACTTCGCATAATCGATCTGATGCTGTGCGTAGGCGGGTGCGTCGGTGTTTCGTGGTGGTTCAAGTCAAAGATCAGATATGTCTAAGCTCCTTACCATGCACGACGCGATTGCCGCCCTGGTGCCCGACGGGGCCTCGGTGGCCCTCGGCTTGCAGATGGAGCAGATGATTCCCTTCGCCGCCGGCCACGAGATTATTCGTCAGAAGAAGCGTGGGTTGACTCTGATTGGGCCAATTTCCGACATTCTCTTCGATCAGATGATCGGCGCCGGATGCGTGGAGAAGGTCATCGCGGCCTGGGTGGGCAACGTGATGATGGGGTCGGCCTACAACTTTCGCCGCGCAGTGGAAGAAGACGGTATGAAGGTCTTCAACATGACGAACTTCACCGTGGCGCTGGCGCTTCAGGCAGGAGCGATGGGTGTGCCTTTTCTGCCCACGAAAACCGCACTGGGCAGCGATACCACCAGGGGCAACCACTCTTTCTATCAGATATTTTCTCCATTTGAGGGAAAGGAGCCGTTGTGGGCGGTGCGCGCGCTGACTCCCGAGGTCACGATCGTTCATGTGCAGCGCGCCGATCGTGAGGGCAATGCACATTGCTGGGGCAACTTCGGCGTGATGATCGAGGGCATTCGCGCGGCTAAGCGCGTGATTGTTGCGGCCGAAGAAATCGTTGGGCCGGAAGTCATTGCCAGCGATCCCAACCGCACCGTCATTCCTGGATTTCTTGTCAATGCCGTGGTCGAGTGCACCTATGGAGCCCATCCCTCTCCAGTGCAGGGCTACTACAAACGTGACGACGCTTTCTTCCGGCAGTACCACGAGCAAACCAAGACCAAGCAGGACACAGAGTCTTGGCTGTCGCGATGGGTGTATGGCGTGGCCGATCGCCGGGCGTACGTGAATCAGTTGGGTGCGTGCCGCGTGGACGAGCTTGGGGTGAAGCAGCATGCGTACGCGGCGCAGGCGGATTTTGGATATTGAAGACAAGCTATCAGCCGTCAGCTTTCAGCTATCAGCAACGACGGTGCGCTGATGGCTGAAAGCTGACGGCTTACAAATGAAAAAAGAACTCATCGAACTTCGCGTCAACGGCCGCTCGCACGAGATCGCTATCGAGCCCAGCAAGCTGCTGCTCGATGCTCTGCGCCAGGACCTCGATCTTACCGGTTCCAAGCGCGGCTGCGATGACTCATCCTGCGGAGCCTGTACCGTGCAGGTGGATGGAATTCCCATGCTCTCCTGCACCATGTTGGCAGCGAGTTGCGAGGGCCAGGAGATCACTACTGTCGAGGGTGTGAGTGAACACGGGAGTCTGGCGGCCATCCAGAAGGCTTATGGGGATTGGGGCGGATCGCAGTGTGGTTATTGCACTCCGGGCTTCATGATGACGGTGAGACATCTGCTGGCGCAGAACTCCGATCCCGGCGACAAGGAAATTCGCAGCGCCTTGAGCAGCAATCTCTGCCGTTGCACCGGCTATAGCCAGATGTATCAGGCGATCAAGGCTGCGATTGAAGCGGAGCAAAAGGGGATGGTTGCAGCGAAATGAAAAGCGGATTCCTCGGCGCTGCGCTTCTCGGAATGACAAGAGTTAAGAGGTCGGAATGACAAGAGTTAAGGGGTGGGGATGCCAAAAGTTAAGAGGTCGGAACGACAAAGGGTAAGAGGATCAAAATGACGAGGGTGGGGCATGACTGATTTCTCCATCATCGGCAAATCCATCGCTATGGTCGATGCGGCCGGCAAGACTACCGGCTCGGGCAAGTATACGGACGACCTCAGCGCGCCCGGCATGCTGATTGGCAAGATTCTGCATTCGCCTTACCCGCACGCTCGTATCAAACGCATCGACACTACCCGCGCCGAGAAACTCGACGGTGTGGTCACCGTCGTTGTGGGGAAAGACGCGCCCAACCCTTACGGCATTCTCCCCGTCGGCCACGATGAATACGCGCTGGCGCTCGACAAAGTGCGTTACGTCGGTGACAACGTGGCCTGCGTCGCCGCGGTCGATGAGGCTACGGCTGAAAAAGCTCTGGAACTGATAGACGTGGAATACGAAGTCCTGCCGGCTTATTTCGATCCTGAGGACTCGATGAAGGCGGAGACCAATCTCATCCACGACAACAAGCCGAATAACGTTGAGAAAGATTATCACCACGTTTTTGGCGATCCGGAAAAGGGCTTTGCTGAGGCCGATCGCATTGCCGAGGGCCGCTTCATTGCCAACGAAGTTACGCACGCTGCCATGGAGCCCCATGCGACTTTGGCGGCGTTTGAGATTGATCCGCAGACCGGCAATCCTGGCCGCCTGATTGTGCAGTCTTCCACCCAGGTTCCGTATTACTTGCAGCACAAGTTGTCGCTAGTGCTGGAGATGCAGATGTCGCAGATTCGGGTTATCAAGCCGCTGGTGGGCGGCGGATTCGGCGGCAAGAGTGAAGTCATTCCGCTCGAAATCATCGCCGCGATTGCGGCGCGCAAGGCCAAGGCGCCGGTGAAGGTCACCTACACGCGCGAGGAAGTGTTTTGGGCACATCGCGGGCGTCCGCGGACGATCGTCGATCTCAAGACGGGAGTCAAGAACGACGGCAGCATCACCGCCGTCAAGGCTCGTGTCATTCAGGATGGGGGCGCTTACTGCTCTTACGGCGCGGTCACGATTCTTTACTCAGGCGCGCTGCTGGGGGCGCTCTACGACATTCCCAACATCCAATATGACGGCTACCGGGTGCTGACCAATAAGCCGGTCTGCGGAGCGATGCGCGGCCATGGCACGGTCAACGTGCGCTTTGCCTTCGAGACTCAACTCGACGAACTGGCAGCCGCCATTGGCATGGACCCGGCTGAGATCCGCCAGCACAACCTGCTCAAGCCGCCTTGCGTCACGGTGAACGGCCTGCGCGTGCAAAGTTACGGCCTGCCCGAGTGCATTGAGAAGGTGGTGGAGCGTTCTGGCTGGAAGCAGCGCAAGGCGAAAATGTCCAAGGGCCGCGGCTTAGGGGTGGCTTGCAGTCATTACGTGAGCGGCGCGGCCAATTCGATTATCCGCTCGGACATGCCGCATTCGACGGTGAACATCAAGATTGATCGCGACGGCGGCGTGGTTGTTTATACCGGAGCTTCCGACATCGGCCAGGGATCGGACACCATGGTGGCGCAGATTACCGCGGAGACTCTTGGTTGCACGATTGCGCGAGTGAAAGTTATTGCTGCTGACACTGACCTTACACCGATCGACATCGGGTCCTATTCCAGCCGGGTCACTTTCATGAACGGCAACGCGACTCTGCGGGCGGCGCAGGATGTGAAGAAACAGATCGCTTCTGCCGCGGCGCGCAAGATGAATTGCACCTCCGAAGACCTCATTTTTCGTGACGATCGCGTGAGTCTCAAGAGTTCGCGTGGGGACGGCCGCCCTCGGCCGTCCGGCCAGGCGGAGCCTGGGAGCCCAAGCCAGCCTTCAGTCTCCGGCCGGGTTGAGGGCCAGATCCTGCGCGGCTCGTTGCAGCAGAAACGCAAAGACGAAGGCCCCAAAGACCAGCTTTCTTTCGAAGAAGCGGTGGTTGCAGCCATTGATTTTCACGGCGCGCTCAGCGGGACGGGTTCCTATGCTCCGCCGCCGGACGCCCGCGGCGGAAAGCACAAAGGCGCCGGCGTTGGGCCATCGCCGGCTTATTCGTACTCGGCGCAAGTAGCGGAGGTTTCTGTGGACGAAGAGACTGGCGAAGTTACGGTCCACAAAGTCTGGGCGTCCCACGACTGTGGCCGGGCGCTGAACCCGGTCTCCGTCGAAGGGCAAATCATCGGCTCAGTTTGGATGGGGATGGGCCAGGCACTTACCGAGGAAATGATTTGGAAAGACGGCATGCTGATGAATCCCGGGCTGCTCGAATACCGCAGCCCGTCTTCGGTGGAGTCGCCGGAGGTGGAAGCCATCATCGTTGAAAGCATCGATCCTGAAGGGCCGTTTGGGGCAAAAGAATGCAGCGAAGGATCACTGGCTGCCACCATTCCCGCAATTTCGAATGCCATTTACGACGCGGTCGGGGTGAGGTTGCACGAGTCTCCTTTCACGCCCGAGCGTGTGCTCTCGGCGCTACGCGCCAAAAAGAATCTCAAGCACATCAATCTCACCGAGGGTGTCGATCCCACCTCGCCCAAGACCTTTCGCGAGCACGGCGGTTCGCTGTGGTTCCGTGGCAAAGGCCCGGAGCGGCATCCGTTGGATCCTTCGCGCAGGGAATCTCCGGCAACGGCGGCAGGTGACGATTGAGTCTCCCCGAATTCAAACTGCTGCGCCCGCGGTCGGTTGATGAGGCAGTCGGGCTCCTGGCGAAGTATGCGAACTCGCCGGCCCGGTTGCGGATCGTGGCGGGAGGCACAGATCTCATTCCCTCCATGCGGCAGAAGCTCTTCGAGCCGCAATATGTCCTCGACCTGCGCCACATCGCCGAACTAAACGGTGTGCGCGAGCAGGGAAGTGGCGTCGAAATCGGGGCGCTGACATCGCTTACCGCCATCGAACACTCAGACCTGTTGCGGCGCCGTTACTCGGTGCTCACCGAGGCCGCAGGGACGGTGGCATCTCCGGTGCTGCGTAACATGGGGACGATCGGCGGCAACATTTGTTTGGACACGCGCTGCCTGTGGTACAACCAGTCGCTGACCTGGCGCAAGGGATGCGGTTTCTGCATCAAGAAGGATGGCGATCTGTGCCACGTTGCCCCCGGTGGAACCAAGTGCTGGGCGGCCTTTTCCGGGGACACCCCGGCGGCGCTGCTGTGTCTGAACGCGGAAGTGGAGATCATCAGCCCGCGCGGTTCGCGCCGCATTCCGCTGCGTGAGTTTTATACCGGACTGGGAGACGACTACCGCAACTTGCGGCCAGACGAACTGCTGACACGAGTGTTCTTGCCCAAGACTTCTGCTGACTATCGTGGCGTGTACCGCAAGCTGCGCATTCGCGGATCGATCGATTACCCCCTGGCCGGAGTGGCGGTGGTCATCAAGCGCTCGAACGGACAGGTGGCGGACGCGCGTGTGGCCATCACCGCGGTGAATCCCGCGCCCTTGCTGGTGAAGGGTGCTAGCGAAGCTCTCAGTGGAAAGACTGTGGATGAGGCCGTGGCGGATGCCGTTGGAGTTTTGGCGGCAAAGACCGCGAAGCCACTGACGACCTCAGCGCTCACGCCGGAGTACCGGCGGGAGATGATTCGAGTATTCACAAAGCGCGCGGTGCTGGCGGCGGCAGAGAACTAGGGTCCTCGTGCTACCGGACGAGGAGGTCAAAGGCCTTCACCACAGGGGGCACAGAGGATCACAGGAGAAACCGGCATCATCTCGAACTGAACAAGTGTCCCATCTTCTCTTTCTTGGTCTTTAGGTAATCTTCCGAGTGCGCGCTGGCTGAGACTTCGCAGGGGACACGTTCCACCACCTTGATTCCTCCGCGTTCGAGGGCCGCAACTTTATCGGGATTATTCGACAGCAGGCGGACCTGGGAAACTCCCAGCGCTTTCAGGATTTCTGCCGGCAGGGCGAACTCGCGCTGATCAGCCTTGAACCCCAGGCGTTCGTTGGCTTCGACCGTGTCTAAGCCATCGTCTTGCAGTTCGTAGGCTTTCAGCTTAGCCATGAGGCCGATGCCGCGGCCTTCCTGCTGTTCATAAATCAGGACACCGGCGCCGCGTTCGGCGATCATTGCCAGAGCCATTTCGAGTTGCTGGCGGCAGTCGCAGCGTAGCGATCCAAAGACATCCCCGGTCAGGCACTGCGAGTGGATTCGCACCAGCGCCGGCGAGGAATGAATATCGCCCATCACCAGGGCCACGCCTTCTTCCTTGCGACCCGCGAAATCGCCTTGGAAGCCGAAAATGCGGAATTTGCCCCAACGGGTAGGGAAGTCGGCGGAGGCGACCTGCCGGACAGATTGAGAACTCACAGAAATATTATAGCGGGATACCCCTAGCGGGCCTCGCCCTTGAGCATCCCATAGAACTCGAGGTCCAGATACTCTCCCCATTTCACCAGATGTTGCCGCATTCTTCCCTCGTACTTCATGCCGATCTTTCTCAGCACAGTTCCCGAAGCAGGGTTATTCGCAGTGTGCGAGGCATAGATGCGGTGCAATTGCAGTACCTCGAATCCGTAGCGGGCCAGGGCTCGTGCCGCTTCCGTGGCATAGCCCTTACCCCAGTGGGGGACGCCAATCCAGTAACCGAGTTCGGCGTGCCGGTGATCGGCATCGGGACGAAGAATGCCGCCTCCGAGCAAACACAGGTCGGCCTGCCGCACAACGGCAGCGCTAATCTCGTCGCCCTGCTGGCGCGCCCTGATGAATTCCTCCGCGTCGGCAAGGGTGTAGGGATGAGGGATGCGGCGCGTGGTGGCGGCCACTTCGCGCGCCCCAATCAGCGGTATCAGGCCAGGGATATCGTCTCGAGTAAAAGGACGGAGGAGCAATCGGTCTGTGCGAAGCGTGGGGGCGGTCATTGGACAATTTACCACGCAGCGTAGCGGGCTCGCCCTTGCCGCTCAGGCATCAGCCTTATTAATACGATTCCCGCCACAAACCCTCCAACGTGTGCCCATACGGCAATCCCGCCGGTCGCGCCCGTTCCAGCGATTGAGGTGGCGGCTCCACTCAGAAATTGGGTCAAGAACCAATATCCCAACACCAGCCAGGCGGGAAGGTGAAAGAAAAAAATCGGCGGAAACCACAGCATGACGCGGGCCCGAGGATAGAGCACAAAGTAGCCGCCCATCACTCCCGCAATCGCTCCGCTGGCTCCGAGAGCGGGCACATTGGAACCGGCATTAAGCAGAATGTGGGTGGCCATGGCCGCGAATCCGCTGACCAGATAAAACACCAGATACGAAAAATGGCCGAGATAGTCTTCGATGTTGTCGCCGAAAATCCACAGAAACCACATGTTGCCGATGATGTGCAGCCAGGAGGCGTGCAGGAACATTGAGGTCAAGATGGTAAGCGAGACGGCCGGCAGGGAAGCATTCGACATTCCGGCCAGTGCCCTCTCAAAGTGCAGTGGGACTACTCCGAACTGGTACATAAGGCCATTCAGCGCGTGTGGACTTTGCGCCCCTACCGATAATTCAAACAGGAAGGCCACCGTGTTCAGGGCGATAATGAAGTAGGTGATGTAGGGCGTGCTGAAGCGGGGCGTATCGTCGCGGATGGGAAACATGAGAGATTAGAGCAACGGTAATTTGGCAATTGAAAGCAATTCGAAACGCTTGCCCGGTTTGGATTCTAAATTACCCAAATACAAATCACCGAATTTCTATGAACGGCGTTCTCATCATCGACAAGCCCGCTGGATTGACCTCGCATGACGTGGTCAACCGGGTGCGCCGGATTCTGCGCGAGCGTTCGGTGGGACACCTGGGAACGCTCGATCCCTCCGCCACCGGCGTGTTGCCACTGGTGATTGGCAGACTTACCCGGCTGGCCCAGTTCTACACCGGCTCAGAAAAGGCATATGAAGGTGTGATCCGTTTCGGTTTCGCGACTGAGACGTACGATGCCGATGGTGAAGCCGTGGGGGTCCCCCAGAGTGCGGCGCCCGTGCTGGACGCAGTGCGCCAGTTAGCCGCAGGCTTTTGCGGCTTCGTGGAGCAGATGCCACCTCCGTTTTCGGCAAAGAAGATTCAGGGCGTGCCGGCCTATAAACTAGCCCGCAAACGGCAGGAAGTCGTCCTCAAGGCGGTGCAGGTCGAGATCAAGGAATTCGAGATACTGGCGGTCGAGGGTGACTGCGCCAGTTTCCGGGCGCGAGTGGCCTCCGGGACGTACCTGCGGTCGGTCGCGCACGATATGGGCCAGCGAATGGGATGCGGCGCTCATTTGCAATCATTGCGGCGCACTGCGGTGGCGGAATTTGAACTGGCTGACGCCCACACTCTGGAAAAATTGCAGGCAGCCGCGATCGACGACAGCCTTGAAGATTTGTTCATCCATCCGCGCAAGGTTCTGCCACGCTTGCCGTCCGTGACCGCCAACGAAGACATGGCTGCCCACATTCGCGGCGGACGTACGGTGAACCTGCCCGAGTTCTCCAAGGCGCAACAGGTCAAGGTCTTCAGCGGGCAAAGGGAATTGATCGCCATCGCCACCCGGGTGGCCGGTACGTTATTTCATCCCAGAATCGTGCTGGTCGGAAACGAAGCGGCACATGCGGTCAAGTGAGTGGACTCGCGCGATTCACAGCGGATGCCAGGTCATCTCGATTCGCACCGGAATTTCGTTTTTGACGGGGATGGTCAGAAGCGACGGAGGCTCGATCTTGAAGTCGGACATGGTCGCCGGAATCGTTCCTGAAATGCTGATCTCATTGCCTCTTGTCGTTAATTGCAGCGGCACCTGCTTGTAGTTGGCCGTCTGGCCGGCGAACTCAATCTCGAGATCTACAAGGATGGTCGCAGATGTGCGCTCCGATTCAGGGATTCGGGCACGCACCGTGACCATGGGGAACTCAGCGCCGCGCGTAACTTGCAGCATGTGAAGGTCGCGGTTGCTGTCTCCCGAATCGAATGACTTTACCGGCACTGCAATCAGGAAATCGCACTGTCCAGCATGGCAAATGCCCTTGCCTCGTGCCGCGTGGCTGACGCCCTCGGTCTGATGCAAGGGGTGCGATACGCGATAGCTAAGCGTGGACTGGTCGAGCACCCATTGGCTATCCGCTGCGACAAACGCTGGGAGGGCCAGAAACAACAGGGCCACAAGGATCTTTTTGTTCATCAGCTCTCCTAGAATTTGAGGGACACCGACAAGAGAGCGGCGCCGAAGGCTCCAGCGGTCACGATCGCCACCGGCATGTGCGCGGCAGCGATGCCGTGGACCTTCTCCCCGTTATTTTTCTGGTTGTACGCCAGGGCGCCGAGGATGGGCGTGAGGATCATTCCGGGCCCATGAATCCATGCCATCGCCTTATGGAATCGAATGGGCCCGCGAGTTTCAATTCCGGGCGGCTTGGGTGCGCGGATGGCATAGTAGGCAGTGATGAAGTACAGATCGCCGGCCACGGCGCCCAGCGCCAGGTGCAAATCGCGTCCAGTGGTGTCCTTGCCCCTGCCGCCGGCGCCGGCCGACGAGAAGATGGCAGCGAGCATAGGGATGGTCGTGATCAGACCCATGCGTTGATGAATCTTGAGCATGTGGGTCCGCTTGTCGAGCAGCGCCTGTTCGTTCGCATTGCCTCTGGTCGCCTCCGGAGGAAATCCCAGATCTGCCAAAGTCGGCGCTGAAGGGGTGCTCGAAGGAGCGTTGGGAAGTTGGTCGCCAGGTTTCTCCACGTCCGGAGAGGCCGTCGTCTGCTTGCTTGGCGCGGGGGTTGGCGAGGTCTTGTCGGTTTGCGCGAGGCAGAGCAAAGGAGCCATCGATAGGCACAGCGAAAGGAGCGCAATCTTCGGATGAACCCGCATGGCCTTAATGTCCGAGTCGCAATAGTAGTAGGTGACAGGAAAGAAAAAAAGGGTGTGTGGTTGGGGCGATACAATGTCCGATAACAGGTATTATGTAAACTGACGCTAAGCTGGAGGGTCAGCACGCAGTAGCGCCGTCAGCTCTTCCCGGAATCTCCTCAGCTTCTCCAGCCGCTCGGGGGTGGCTTCCAAAAGCTGCGTTTTGGCCTGAAGGACCTGGCGTCCGCCGATTTCAGTGAGCACGCCCATGGACTCTCCGATCTTCCAGCCGGGTGTGCCCAACATTTGCAGGCCGTCGGGGCCGGGCACGAGCATTACGATGCACTCGTCCCGGACGACGCCTATGCATTTGGGAAATCGGTCAAAGGTTTCGAGTTCGAATCCGGCCAGGTAGATTTGCTGAAGTTGGGCGGCGGGATCAGGCATGGAGAAAACTTGATTGCTTAACTCCTACATCTTGTATCGGCCCAGATCCTCATCGTTCAGGCCTTCCAGCCACTTGCGCAGCTCTTCGCTGGTGACCCGGTCGGAGGCGGTGGTGGCTTGCTTGGAATTCTTCAAGACTTCGTCTTCCACAAAGATGGGGCAATCGACGCGCAGCGCCAGCGCCAGCGCATCCGACGGCCGTGAATCGATGCTGATTACGTGGCCATTACGCTCCAGCCAGATGACCGCGAAAAACGTATCTTCCTTCAATTCAGTGACTACGACTTTGTGTACCTGGGTCTCGAGGCCGGTCAAAACGTTCTTGATCAGATCGTGGGTCATGGGCCGGGGAGTGCTGACCTTCTCGATTTCGATGGCGATGGCGTTGGCCTCATAGATCCCCACCCAGATGGGCAGGACGGTGTCACTGCCGGAGTCCTTCAGAATCACAATCGGCATATTGGTTACTGGGTCCATCAACAACCCGCGAATTTTCATTTCAACTTCCATCGCGATCTCCTGCCTAAAACCCCTTATACTACCAATTCACCCACCAGGCTGTTGGGAAAACAGGTGGTGGCGCGCACGGAAGCATAGCTGCCAATGCTGGGTGTGATGCCCTCCGGGGCAGTGAAATTAAGAACCTTATTTTGCGATGTGCGGCCATTCCACTGGCCGCGGGCCTCGTTCTTCCCTTCAACCATGACTTCAAGGATTTGCCCGAGGTGCCTTTGGTTATGCCGCTTCTGGATATCACGCTGTTTCTCATTCAAGACCGAGAGGCGGCGAACCTTTTCTTCATCGGGAACGGCATCGTCCAGCTTCAGCGACGGCGTATTCGGCCGCGGCGAATACTTAAAGCCAAAAATGCTGTCATATCCAACCTCATCGAGCAGCGAAAGCGTGGCTTGGAAATCGGCCTCGGTCTCGCCCGGAAACCCGACGATCATATCGCTGGTGATGCTGATCTCGCGCCGTGCCGCCTTTATCCATGCGATACGTTCGAGATACTGTTCGCGCGTGTAAAGCCGCTGCATGGCGTTGAGTACACTGTCCGACCCGCTTTGTACCGGCAGATGCACGTGATCGCAGAGGGTGGAGACAGCATCGATGGCGTGGATGATGTCACGGCCGAAATCGCGGGGATGGGAAGTTGTAAAACGCACGCGGCGAATGCCGGTAGTTTCTCCGACCGCGGCCAGCAATTCGGCGAACGTCTTCTTCCCGGCCGGGTCTTTGTAGGAATTCACGTTCTGGCCGAGCAACTGAATTTCGGTATAGCCCAGATCGGCCATCTGGCGGGCTTCGGCGATAACAGAGTCCGAAGTCCGGCTGCGTTCCTTGCCTCGGGTAAACGGCACCACGCAGTAGGCGCAGAACTTATCGCAGCCTTCGATGATAGTGAGGTAGCCGCGATGCGGGTTGGTGCGAGCGGTGAATTCGGTCTCGAAGCATTCGTCGGTCTGGCGGTCGTCGAGTCCGGTCGCACGCTTCCCTGCCTCGATCTGAATCAACATCTGCGGCAGATTGCGATACGACGCCGATCCGCAGACCAGCGAAACGTAGGGCGCCCGCTCGAAAATCTTTTCGCCTTCCTGCTGGGCCACGCAGCCGAGCACGCCGAATTTCTTACCCTGCTTTTGCAGCTTCTTGTAGTCGTTCAGGCGGTTGAAGACTTTTTGCTCGGCTTTGTCGCGGATTGAGCAGGTGTTGTAGAGAACCAGTCCGGCTTCTTCGACCGTCGGGACTTGCCGGTAGCCTTCCGAAACCAGCGTCCCGACGACCTTTTCCGAGTCGTGGGCGTTCATCTGGCAGCCGAAGGTTTCGAGGTAAAAGGTCTTCTGGGGCTCCGCTGACATACAGGCCCAGTATAGCGCGGTTCCTGCCGCCAGTAACCGTTCTCGAAAGATTACGTCCAACCGTCGATGCCGTTGGCCGCGAAGCCTGCGACATTGCTGTCTCGCGTGCTCGAACAACAATTCACTGTCAAGGTTGGAGATGAAGCAATGAAAAGGATATACACCGCAATAGCTTTGATGGGTCTGTTCGGGCCGGTGAGTTCGACTCGCGCCCAGGAGTTGTCCGAGCTCTCCCTGCCGCCGAACGGAGCAAACGAGAAGGCGGAAGTCTCTCAATGGATTGGCCCGGTGAAGATCACGATTGCCTATCACAGCCCGAACGTCCACGGAGGCACGGGAGCAGATCGGACCGGTCACATTTGGGGCGAACTAGTGAAGTACGGGTTCTTTGACGAGGGCCTGGGGCCATCGCGTGCGACGCCCTGGCGGGCCGGAGCCAACGAAACCACCACCATCACTTTCTCGCACGATGTGAAGGTCGAGGGAAAAGACATCAAAGCCGGCACCTACGGATTATTCCTGGAACTGGAGAAAGACCGGCCTTGGATGTGGATTTTTTCCAGCAACTCAACCGGCTGGGGCAGTTTTCAGTACGACCCCAAAGAGGACATCCTGCGAGTCTCTACCAATCCCCAGCCTGCTCCTTACACCGAGTTTCTAACGTACGGATTCGATGAGCGCCGGCCGAATTCTGCCGTGGCATTTCTGCAATGGGAAAACAAGCACATCCCTTTCAAAATCGATGTTCCCAACGTGAATGAGCTCTACGTCGCTGAAATGCGCAAGGACCTCCAGAGCTGGCCAGGATTTAAATATCAGAACTGGCAGATTGCCGCCCAGTTTTGCGCCAGCCGGAAGATCGATTTGGATGAAGCCCTGGTCTGGGCGGACAAAGCCCTCTACGAGCCCTTTAAGGGGCCCTCGCGAGGCCATGTTGACTCTTCTACTCTGGCCACTAAAGCTTCCGTACTCCAGGCGATGGGGCGGGATGCCGACGCTGATGCGACCATTGATCAAGCCCTTCGCTTGCCGGAAACTGACGTAGTTCGTATCTATGTTTACGCCGCCGGTCTTCTCCCGGCCGGTAGAGCTGCGAAAGCACTGGAGATTGCGAAATCCAATCAGCAACATCATCCGGAGGAAAAATTCTGGACATACCTCGGACTGGCGCAAGCCTATACCGCGGCGGGAGACAAGAGCGACGCGATCAAGAACTGGGAGATCACGCTCCAGAATGTGCCGGCGAATGCCAAGTCAGACATCCCAACGTACGAGAAGACGTTGAAACAATTGAAAGAGGGACACTAGAAAGCAGGAAACAGACGCTGCGTTAACCGCAAGCTTGCTTACGCGGCCGCATTCGGCGTGGAATTGGCCTCCCAGTCACCGGACTCTGTTCTGGTTACGGCCGATTTCGGCGTCAAAGCCGCCGCGCACGATGTGAAGATCGAGTTCTTGCCAAAGAAATAAGCTGATACGCTCAGGCTCCGGCGGCAACCAGATCGAGAAAAGCCTGATGCACCCGGCTGTCATCGCTTAACTCGGGATGGAAAGTGGCCGCCATCACTCTCCCCTGCCGTACGGCGACGGGATCGCTGCCTTCGGTGGCGAGGACTTCGACGCCAGGGCCGACACGCTCGATCCTGGGGGCGCGGATGAAGACCATCTCAATCGGAGAGCCGTTGAATTCGCCTTGGCGGATGGAGCTTTCGAGTTGACGGCCATACGCGTTGCGGCGGATTCCAATGTCGAGCGCGCCCAGGCCGGTCTGTTTCGGGTTCTCCACTTCATTCGCCAAGAGGATTGCGCCGGCGCAGGTGCCGAAGGTCGGCTTCATCCGGACGAACTGTTTCAGCTTCTCAAGGCCCCTCTCACCGAGCAGCTTCAGGAAGGTAGACGACTCGCCGCCGGGGATCACCAAGCCGTCGATTTCATCCAGTTGCTCAGCCTTTTTGACGAGCGCAACTTTGGCGCCCAACTGTTCGAGCCGTTTGCGGTGCGCATCAAAGTCGCCCTGAAGGGAAAGTACGCCGATGTTCATGGCATTCAATCGTCAAGCTCCAACCACTGAGGACAGAAAGGGCCACGGGAGAAATAAGAACCGGGTGCAGCTCTTCCCTGTGTGACTCTGTCCTGTGTGACTCTGTGGTTGAGCTTCTTCTACCAGCCCCTGGTCTGCAGCATCTGCGCTTCGTCCAGCCCCGCGACGGCCAGCCCCTTCATCGCGCCAACCAGGTCTTCGCTGACTTCAAGTAACACTTTAGGGTCTTGATAGTGCGTTGCGGCCTGCACGATGGCCTTCGCGCGCTTCTCGGCTTCTTGGGACGGAGCAAACGCACAATTTTCGTCGTAGGAGTGGTTCTCTGCACATTGTGTACAGGACGTGCGTTTACCCATGAAGATTCCGGAGCCGACGAAGACCGCCTCGGCGCCAAGCTGCATGACCAGCGACGCATCTGCGGGCGTGGCGATGCCTCCGGCGGAGAAATTCGGTACCGGAAGCTTCCCTGCTTTCGCCACCATCCGGATCAACTCATACGGCGCCGCGTGTTCTTTAGCCTTGGCGTAGAGTTCTTCTTCGCCGAGCACGGTGAGAATCTTCATTTCCTGCACAATCTGGCGGATGTGCTTCACTGCGTGGACTACGTCGCCGGTGCCGGCTTCTCCCTTGGTGCGGATCATGCATGCGCCTTCGGCGATGCGGCGGAGAGCCTCGCCCAGGTTGCGCGCGCCGCAGACGAAGGGGACTTTAAAGGCGTGCTTATCGACATGATGAGCTTCGTCTGCCGGCGTGAGAACTTCAGATTCGTCGATATAGTCGACACCGAGTTCCTGCAAGATCTGCGCTTCAGCAAAATGCCCGATGCGGCACTTGGCCATCACCGGAATGGAGACAGCGGCCATGATCTCTCGAATCTTCTTTGGCGACGCCATGCGGGCGACGCCGCCCTCGGCACGGATTTGCGCCGGCACGCGTTCGAGCGCCATCACCGCGACCGCGCCCGCCCGTTCGGCGATGACTGCCTGCTCGGCGTTGGTGACATCCATGATGACGCCGCCTTTTAGCATTTCGGCGAGCCCGGTCTTGAGGCGAAGGCTGGTGGAGTTTCCGTTGTTCTGCGACATGGGTCCTCTCTCTGGTTCGATAACCTATTTGTAGGATAAGCTTAGAATGGCCAGCTGCATATGTCCATTTTGTATAACCCTTACATACCATTTGCGGCCTGGGATCCGTAGGGCGCAAGACACCTAAAGCTTTACAACGCGGAGAGAATCAGTTTGCCGAAGAAGCTGAGCACACTGCCGTTGAGCTTGCGAGGGCCGAAGGCCTCGACGCCGCTTTATCGCTGGTTGTATGAGGAGTTGCGGGGACGGATTCTGGCCGGGCAATTGCGGCCGGGGATGCGGCTACCCGCCACGCGCGATTTGGCAGTGCAGTACGGGCTTTCGCGCCCCACGATTGTGACTGCGTTCGAGCAGTTGCAATCGGAGGGATACGTTGAAGGCCGAGTGGGCTCCGGTACGTATGTTAGCAAGACCCTGCCGGACGAACTGCTGCAAGCTCCTCACACGGGTTTGGGCCGCGCCAAACGCCGGCGGCGGATCGTCCTGTCCGCCTACGCGCACAGACTTCAGAAGTCTCCCAGAGAGGTGGTAAGAAACATTCTGCCCAGCCGCGTGCGTGGCGGCGGTTCGGCGCCACGGGCGTTTCGTGCGGGCCAGCCTGCGCTTGACGTTTTTCCGGCTGATTTGTGGGCGCAGGTCGCAACCCGGCGCTTGCGGCGGGTTTCGACCACCCTGTTGGCGGGAGGCGAAGCTTTTGGGTATCGCCCGCTGCGCGATGCGGTCGCCGGGTACTTGAACACCGCGCGCGGTGTGAACTGTTCGGCGGAACAGGTGCTCATCATTTCTGGAGTGCAGGAGGCTCTCGATCGGGCGGCGCACTTGCTGCTCGATCCGGGCGACACGGTCTGGATGGAAGAGCCGGGCTACCCCCGAGCCGCGTCTTGCTTTTCCGCGGTCGGAGCGAAGATTTGCCCTGTGCCGGTGGATGCCGAGGGTCTGGATTTTGCCAGTGGCCAGCAGCGCTGGGCTCCTCCGCGGCTGGTTTATGTGACCCCGGCGCATCAGTTTCCTTTGGGGGTGACCATGAGTCTGCGGCGGAGACTGTCGCTTCTGGAGTGGGCTCGGAAATCAGGCACCGTCATTTTCGAAGATGACTACGACAGCGAGTATCGCTACTCCGGGCGGCCGGTTCCGGCATTGCAGGGTCTGGACCGGGCGGGAGTGGTGATTTATGCCGGAAGCTTTACCGACGCGCTCTTCCCTGCTCTGCGTCTGGGGTACGTAGTGGCCCCGCCGGACATGGTGGATGTTTTTGGTGCGGCAGGCTCGGTGAGCACCCACCATCCGCCACTCATTGATCAGGCGATTCTTTGCGACTTCATTGTGGAAGGACACTTTGCCCGGCACGTGCGGCGAATGCGCGAGTTGTATGCAGAGCGGTTGGGAGTGCTCTTGGAGGCAGCTCGCGATCAACTAGGGGGTTGGTTGGAGATCTCGGACGTGGAGGCTGGTCTGCGAACCGTGGGCTGGTTGCAACGGGAGATTTCGGCTGAGAAAGTTGCCAGGGCGGCGGCTGAGCGCGACGTGGAGGTGGTTCCGCTGGGCAGATATGCTTATGGGCGTGTCCGGCCGAATGGGTTGGTGTTGGGGTTTGCGGCAGTGGACGGGCGAGAGTTACGGCGGGGAGTCGCGGAATTGGCGAAGGTGTTGAAAGAATGCGGCTGAAGCGCCGTCGGACGTATCAGCCGTGCCCGGTAGAGGTATCATTCCGTTGAAAGCAATCCTATGAATATGCGGCCCAGGCTCTGCCATTTCCTCGTCATGCTCATCGTCCTCAATACCAACTGCCTGAACGCGCAGGCAGCGGCGTCCTCAGCCAACAGGAATTTACAGGAGACGATGGACAGCGACCTGCTTGAGATCACGATCCCCCAGCTCGAACAACTGTACCGCAGCCATAAATATACCGTGACGCAAGTCGTGCGCTGGTATCTTGCGCGCATTGAGAGGTACAACGGAATCTATCGTGCGGTGCAGAGCCAGGATCTGGCTGGGGCTCTTTCCACCGCTGCTCGCGAGGACGCAGAGGCCAAAGCCGGCGGCGACAGTTTTGTACGCGGTCCTATGTGGGGCGTTCCGATCGTTGTGAAGGCGAACACCAGCATCAAGGGCCTGATCACAACCGATGGATGGAAAGGCTACATGATCCCTGGCCATGAGCTGATTGCGCCCAAGGATGCGACCATCGTTGCTAAGCTGCGTGGCGCAGGAGCCGTCATCCTCGGACAGACGAATATGCCGGATTTTGCGGCGAGCGACACGAACCGCAGCACAGCATATGGGCGGACTGGGAATGCCTACGATGTCCGCTTCAGCCCCGGTGGTTCGTCGGGTGGCACAGTTACAGCCGTCACCTCAAACTTCGCATTGCTGGGCAATGGGACCGACACCGGCAACTCGATCCGCATGCCGTCTTCCACCAGTTCCGTCGTAGGCGTCTTTCCTACCCGTGGCCTGGTAAGTATTGCCGGTATCGCTCCGCTGGTCTGGTTGCTCGACAATACCGGGCCGATCGCTCGAGACGTGACTGATGCGGCCATCGCGCTTGACGTCATGGCTGGGGAAGATCCGTTGGATCCCCAGACTATTGGGTCATCCACAAAGGCACAGCCGGGTCCCTACACCCAATATCTGAAAAAGGATGCGCTCAAGGGGAAGCGCTTCGGCGTCCCGGCCTTCATTCTTGAAGGAGCCGGGGTGCCGTTTCCGGGCCTCCTTCCTTCCGAGTCAGCGGCTGAGATTAAAGCTGACATGGAGGCCGCCCGAATCCCCCTGCAACCGGAGACTCGCGAAGCATTCCTCAAAGCACTCGACGGGCTGCGCGCGGCGGGCGCAACTGTTGTCTTTGACAATTCGATCCTGCCCGAAAGCTTTGCCGTGACGATCGGGCACGTCATCACCTTGCCTTACGTTCGGGAAGGCACAGAAAAATTCTTGAGCGATTACGGCCCCGCGCAGTACCACTCGGTCGCCGAGTACGAAAAGACCGTAGGCTCCCCTTTCCCAGCTGTGATTCTTGGCGGCGGCATGGATGAGACGCGAAAAGATCGGCCGCCAGTCGTCCAAGCTGTGTTCGAGAACGATCCCCAGGCGGAAACCAACTATCTCGGTCCTCGCAAGAAGGCAGTCGATGCGTACATCGAAGCCCTGGATCGGCTGCACCTCGACGGGTTCGTCTATCCGGCCGCGCAGATGCCTCCACCCGATGAGACCATGCCGCAGGACGGCAAACTCAGTGCAGGTCCGCACAGCGACACTGGATGGGTCAACATGATCGGAGTTCCGGCGGTAGTGGTTCCTGGCGGGTTCTATCCCGGTGGTCTTCCGTTCGGCCTGGAGTTGTCTGCCCGTCCTTGGCGAGACGGTGACTTACTGAGTTGGGCATACGCGTATGAACAGGCTACGCGACACCGCAGGCCACCCATACTGGTCGAAAAGGGCTTGTTGCCCAATGCCAGATGAATCGTTCATCAGTGCGCCTTGGCCTGCGCCGCCCGAATTTGCGGCATCAGTATATCGCGCACGTAATGCCAGTAGGGGACGATCTCAAGTGCAGCCTGCGCGTCCTCCTCAGCGGCTCTTAGGTCAGGCGAGGTTCGGTTGAGATTCGACCAGGCAAGACTCATGAGCAGCTCGGGCTCTCCCCATGACGGCTCGAGGGGGGCTGGGTTGGGTTTCTGCTTGCGAACGGCTTCCAGCCCTTGGTTGTAAAGGGCGAACGCTTTGTCCTGACCGCCGCCTCGTTCCGGCGGGCTCGACCAACGAATCGGGCCGAGTACCCAAAGCAACCGCGGATTGTCGGGAGCCGTCGCCAGAGCATCCTTCAAGAGCGGACTTGATTTTTGGATCAGCTCCTGAGTGCGCGCCGGATCCTTATGGTGGATATACATTAGGAAACCATAACTGGAGCCGGCGCCGATCTTGGGCTCGACGAAGGCGGAGTCGCGCAAGATAGCATCCTTGAAATCGGCGATCGCTTGCGTGAGGTCATCTTCCAGATCAGTTGGAGTCGGAGTTTCGTTGAAGCCGTTAATGGCCCGGCGCCACATGGCGAAGCCACGCCAGTAAAGCTCACGGGACGCCAATTTGTCGTCCTGTGGCATGGGTGATAGCTGGTCGTGAAGGTTCTTCAAGGCTCTGCGGTCACCTTCATAGTCCGCTCGTTTGATCTGGTTGACAATTCGGACGATGGACCCTTGAGCCGGGTCGGCACCTGGCTGTGTGTTCGGTTTAGTCTGCGCGGCTGAGACCGTAAGGACGGTCAACATAAGCAGAAGGGCTCGGCTCAACATTCCATCCTCCAGAGGTCGGGCTGAGAGGTTTGGACGGAAAATCGGGTGAAAGGGTATCCAGGTTGAGCTGAGCGAGAGATATTGTGTGGGGCATTCGCCGGTCCGGACGGGCGGGGACGCCTGTCCTCTTCGTCTATTACTAGCGATCCACAAACTTGGCGAACATCTTCTGCGCATCGATGGCAATAAACAATGCCTTGCCGCGGGCCAGGACCTCGCCCTTGCTATTCAGAATCTCCGCAACATTCACGTGTTTTCGGCCACGCACGCTCAGTTCGCGTGATTCCACGCGCAATGGTTGATTAAGAGGCACCGGTTTCCGATAGTTCACTGTCATTTCCGAAGTCAGAGCGATGACCTGGCGCAGCTTGTTTACCTTGCCCATGGCCTCATCCAGAATCGTGGCGATGATTCCGCCATGAGCATGGCCCGGCGGCCCGGAAAATCGTTTGCCTAGACGGAAACGGCCGACAAAACCGCCAACTTCTTCGTCGTAGGCGAACTTCAAGCGCATCCCGTCAGGATTGTTTTTTCCGCACCCGAAGCAGTAATTCTTCTGCAGGCGGACGTAGCTGGTGCTGTGACCGTGTGCCGGCGGCTTCCGAGGCATAGAGAGAAGATTGTATCCTGCAGGACCCGGCGCGTAGCTCTCCATGTCCCTTCGCTGTCAAGTACCGGGCTCCCATTTTTGTGCTCTTGCTTGAACCAGGGAACCAGAATCGCAAAGCAGGCTTGCTCACGCGACTTCCACCTGTGATAAACTTCCGGGCCATCAACACTTTATTTTTCCCGGGGCGTAGTAGTATGCACAAACCGCGATCGTCGGAGGTTCCGTAGATGGGGCTGGCACTGCTCGTCATCATCTGGTTGATTACCTTCTTTAGCACTTATTTCTTTGTGGCAAAAACCTGGTGGCTTCCGCATGGAGCGGCTACGGCTGCGGCGTTCATTGACCATCAGTTCGCTCTGACCTACGTCCTGATGGGGATTGTGTTTGTGGCCGCGCAGGGCGCCCTGGGTTACCTGGTGTGGAAGTATCGCGCCGGGGCCAACAATGGGCCGGTTGAATACTCTCACGGCAACACCAAGCTCGAGCTGATCTGGACCACCCTCACGGCGATTCTCTTTATCGGGCTGAACCTGATGGGCAGTCACGTGTGGGCCAGCGAGCGCTTCGCTCCGGCCGCGCCCGGCTCGGTGCCGGTGGAGGTTACCGGCATGCAGTTTGCCTGGTATTTCCGCTATCCGGGTTTAGACGGAAAATACGGCCGCACCGAACCCAAGCTGATGGATCCCTCCGCCGGCAACGAAGCCGCCGTGGGCCTGGACACGACCGACCCCTCATCCAAGGACGATGTGGTTACCGGGACGATGTACCTTCCAGTGAACCGCGAAGTGGATTTGACCCTCCGGGCGGTGGACGTAATTCACAGTTTCTTTGTTCCGTCATTCCGTTTTAAGCAGGATGCCGTGCCCGGACTTGCCATCCACATGCACTTCACTCCGACGGAGACCGGCGATTATGAAATTGCCTGCGCAGAACTGTGCGGGCTTGGTCATTACAAGATGCACGGTATGGTGCACGTGGTGAGCCAGGAAGACTTCGACAAATGGCTGGCCGCACGGGAGGCGGAGAAACAATAATGGTTGCCCAGGATGCTCACGCTCATGCAGCCCCTCAAGGCTTCATTCGCAAATATGTTTTCAGTCTCGATCACAAGGTCATCGGCATTCAGTACTACTTCCTAGCGCTGGTAGCAGTGTTCGTTGGAATGGCCCTTTCGCTGCTGATGCGCATTCACATGATTTGGCCGACCGCGCTTTTGCCAATTGTGGGTGAGATCAAGCCTGAAACCTATCTGCAACTGTTGACTATGCACGGCACCATCATGGTGTTCTTTGTGCTGACCACGGCGCCGCAGAGCGGTTTCGGTAATTATTTTCTGCCCATTCAGATCGGCGCACCCGATATGGCGTTCCCCGTCCTGAACATGCTTTCGTTCTGGACGACATTCGTCTCCCTTATTGTCATGGTCTGCGCTTTCTTTGTTGAAGAGGGCGCCCCAATCTCCGGATGGACGGCCTACACGCCGCTCTCAGCGCTGGGTAAGATCGCAGGACCAGGTCAGGGGGCCGGGCAAACGCTCTGGGTGATCGGCCTGGCGATATTTTGCGGCGCCTCGCTTATGGG
>JBOGLG010000018.1:0-119243 GCA_050745985.1 Terriglobales bacterium
TCACCACGGTCATCTGGTTCCAGCGTTCAGCCTCCGATTGCAGCCGCCGCTTCCCGGACGCCGTAAGCCGGTAGTAGCGAGCGCGCCGCTTGTTCTCCGATTCGCCCCACTCGCTGGCAATCAGCCCCTGGTGTTCGAGACGGTAGAGCGCTGGATACAACGAGCCTTGCTGGATCTCCAGCTGCTTTCCGGAGATTTGCTGAATGCGCAGCAAAACTCCATAACCATGCAAAGGGCCCAGAGAAACGGCTTTGAGAATCAGCATGTCGAGCGTGCCCTGGAGCAGATCAATTTGCTTTTTCAATCGCTCTCCTTGCGCGTCTAGGAGACGATAATGCTGCTCTCCTAGATTGTCAAGGAGAAGGAAGCCGGCCAGACTTTCGGGAAAGCAACCAGCACGCCGTGAGGTCGTGCTCCTGGAGTGGGATATTGGCTAAGGACGCCTCGAGGAAGGGAAGCCAGCCTTGCTTCGATGTCCGAGCGAAACGAGGTGGCCCTTCCGCCCAGCGTTGCGCGGATGGTATTCTCAATCTGGGCGGTCGGCCTTCGCTTGTTACCCATCGAAGGTCCACCGATAGCCCTCGACAGCGGGAAACGGCGTGGTTCGGGATTTCCGCTAAACGTTGCAGGCCGACGTAGCTCAGTTGGTAGAGCAGCCGATTCGTAATCGGCGGGTCAGCGGTTCAACTCCGCTCGTCGGCTCCATTCTCCTTTAACCTCGCCTCCGCTTTCCGCGGCTGAATATTCTGATTTAATCGAAAAAAGTTCCTGGGATCGTAGTGCGCTTTCACCGCGACCATGCGCTCCCAGCGTTCGTGGTAGGCCTCGGGCACGCGGTCCTGCTCATCGCCGCTCATGAAGTTTACGTACACACCCGGCTTCATGGCCGGACGTAGCTGATTGAACAGCCCGCGAATCCAGGAGATATTACCGGCATCGCCCGAGGCTTCCGGCCAGTTCGCCAGCAAATTCATAATGAAAGGTGCGCTGCGATCGCCGAAAGCGGTCTCGCTCGCGCCAACCCGGCCGGCGGCCCCGCCCAAATAGGCCAGCTCAATTTGAGTTTCCGACGAAGGGATGGTGGACACTGCCTCCACCATGCGGTCAACGGTACGGTCGTCGAGATACGCAAAGTAGCCCGATTTTGTGTAATACCGCCGGCCGTGCGGGAAGGCGGCATCCGCCATGGTCTGCAAATCCAGGAACGGCATGAGCCTGCTGGTCACCGAGTCCGGACTGCACATGGAAAGCGCAGCCGCCAGGTATTGACGCCCCGCCCCGGGCTCTCCAGTCCACACCAAAGAACTGCTGGCCACTGGCCGCCCACGCAACTCCGCCGGCACGTTTTGCGCATGCGGGGCCAGACGCAAATCAATGTTCCACTTCAAGTCGAGCGGCGCGTCGGCCATGAACTCTCGCCAGCGTTCAAGCAGCGGACGAATGCCCGCCCCCGGACACAACCCTTCAGCAAGAACCACAGCAGTAAGTGGATGCAGCTTCACCTCGAATTCTGTCACTACTCCGAAGTTGCCGCCGCCGCCGCGCAAGGCCCAAAATAAATCCGCATTCTCTCCCGAGTTGGCGCGCACCACGGAACCGTCGGCAATCACCAGGGTGAACCCTTCGACGTTGTCGCAGGAGAGCCCGAATCGCCGGGTGAGCCATCCGGTCCCTCCGCCCAAAACGAGTCCGGCGGCGCCGGTATGAGAGACGACGCCGGAGGGAAAGACCAGTCCCGCTTTCTGGGTAGCGGTATCAATCGATCCCAACAGGCAGCCTCCGGCAAACCGCGCCCGGCGCGCCTCGGGATCAACTGTGACCTGACGCATTCGCGACAGGTCAATCACCAGGCCGCCATCGCAGGTGCTAAACCCTGCCAGGCTATGCCCGCCACAACGGACGGCGGTCAGGATTCCGGCTTCAGAGCCGGCCCTGACGGCGCTCTGGATATCGCTCACATCCACGCAGCGTGCGATCAAGCCAGGAGTGCGAGCCACCATGCCGTTCCAGATGGCACGTGCGTCCTCGTAGCCGCTTTCGCCGGGGCGCAGCAAATCACCCTTGAATCGCCGGTGAAGCGAAGAGTAAACCTCTTCGCAGGGTTGAACCATCTCGTGCTCTCCCAAGACGCTCCTGTATACCACACCTCACTTCGCCCAACTCAACTCTGCGTTCTCCGCGGCTTTTCTCCGCGACCTCTGCGATTTAAGGTTTTTGATGAACTTCCCGCAACTTCAAAACTTTAAAACGCAGAGAGCGCGGAGAGACGGCCGCAGAGGTGGCAGAGAAACCCGCCGTTAGAGACGTTTTATGCGGCCTTGCGTCGTCGGCTTCGCAGGTATAGGAGCGAGATCAAACCCAGGAAAACAGAGAACGCCGGAAACGACCATTGCAGGCCGTCCACGAAAAAGGTCGTAGCTGAGATGGCAAGCAGCAACACAATACCCAGCACGGTAAAAAGCGGGTGCGCCCGCAACCGCATGGGCAGACTCAACAACCGCTCGCGCGTGATCGCGTTGCGAAAACGAAGATGGGTGTTGAGAATCACCAGCCACACGAACAACATCCCGGCGACCGCCGTCCCATAAAGCATGAGGAAGGCGTTCTTCGGAGCGAAGATGGCCAGCAGAATGGCGGCGATGATCCCCCCAGTCGAAGCCAGCAGCGCGCGATGCGGGACGCCATTACCGCTCACTTTGCCAATCCATCGGGGGCCGTAGCCTTCACGGCCCAGGGAGAAAAGCATTCGAGTAGCAAGGTAAAGGTTGGTATTCACACTCGATAGCGCGGCCGTGAGCACGACGAAGTTCATGATCGCAGCAGCGAAGGGAATGTGCGCGGCAGCAAACGCAGTGACGAACGGGCTGCCAGAGAGCGTCGATGAACTGCTGGCCTGGTTCCACGGAACCATCGTCACCATGATGCCAATCGCCAGCACGTAGAACAGAATCAGGCGCCAGACGATGCTTCGCATGGCGTGTGGGATTGTTGTCTCGGGATTCTGAGCCTCGCCCGCGGTCACCGCAATGATTTCCACTCCCATGAAACTGGTGACCGTAACGGTGAGCGAAAGCCAAACCCCCTTCCATCCTGCCGGCAAGAATCCTCCGTGCTGGGTTAAATTCGCCAGGCCAATCGCGCTGCGCGGGCCAACCCCAAGAATCAAACCCAGCCCCACTGCAATGAAGGCGACGATGGCAGCCACTTTGATCATGGCAAACCAGTATTCAAACTCACCCAGGCGGTTGACTTGCATTGCGTTGAGCGCCACCAAAGCGGCTGAAACCGCGACCACCCAAATCCATTGCGGGACATTCGGAAACCAAAAAGAAATGTAGATGCCGGCCGCGGTGACTTCAGCACCGATGGCAATGATCTGTGCGGCACCGTAGGTGGCGCGAACCGAGAACCCAGCCCAAGGATTGAGATACTTCTCCGCGTACACTCCGAAAGCACCGGCAACCGGATGGACGACCGCCATTTCCGTAAGCGCGTAAGACATGATGAGAGCAATGCCTGCGCCCAGAAGATAGGAAAGGATGACGGCCGGTCCGGCCAGGCGAATGGTGACGCTACTCCCCAGAAACAAGCCCACACCGATAGCGCCGCCTATGGCCATCATGGTGAGCTGCCGCTGGCTCAGGCCGCGGTGAAGACCTTCCATTTCCGGCGGCCGCATCAGTGGCTCATCATCTCATCCAACGCGTTTCCGAAGCGGCGAATCTCTTCCAGGGTGTTGTAATGCACAAGTGACGCCCGGACGGCGCCGCTCTCTTTGGTAAGCCCGAATCGTTTCATCAGCCGCGGCGAATACATGTGGCCATCACGCGCGCCAATATTTCTCTTTGCGAGTTCTTCGGTGACCTTTGCCGGCGAAATGCCGGGAAGATTGAAGGACAACGTCGGCGTCCGGTGCGAGATCAAATCCTTCGCAGTAATGCCATACACTGTCGCCTTCGCATCCGCCAGGGCGTCGAGCATGGCGCGCGAGAGTTTCGCCTCATAGTCGCGAATGGCTTCCGTGGCGGCTACCAGCGCGGCACGTCGCGAGTTTACCCCCGGATTGACTCGCCGCCCCAGGTCTTCCAGGTAGCGGACGGCGGCGTCCATGCCGGCCACGTTTTCGTAAATGTACGTGCCAATCTCCAGCTTGGAGGGCGTCGTGTCGGGAACAAAATCTTCACGGAAGGTGGGCAGCGCATTGAGTGTTTCCAAACGGCCCCACAGAAACCCCATGTGCGGGGAGAACATCTTATAACCTGAGCAGACCAGGTAGTCGCAGCCGAAGGCTTGAACATCGATGGGCCCGTGCGGGCCATAATGTACGGCATCCACGAATACCTCAGCGCCAACATCGTGGGCACGTTTCGTGACCTCGGGGACACTGACGATGGATCCAATCGCGTTTGAGGCCAGGGTGCAGGCCACGATTCGGGTCCGCGGCGAGAGCAGTTTCTCCAGGTCTTCGGGGTAAAGCCGGCCATCGTCCCGAAAATGCCACCAGACAATCTTCGCGCCTTCACGCTCCAGGGCCAGCCAGACGGCAATATTGGCCTCGTGATCAAGGTCGGTCACGATGATTTCACGGCGGGCATCTTCACGATGATCGCCCAACCCTTGCCCAATCGCGATGCTGATGAGCCGCATGAACGAGGTTGCATTCATGCCAAACGAAATCTCGTCAGAATCCCGAGCATTCACCAGGAGGGCGACGCTGGCTCGGGCCTGGGCCATGGCTTCATCAACTTCCTGCGACTGCTTGTAGCGGCCACCTCTTTGAACATTGCGATGAAGCAGATGGTTGGCGACGGCATCCAGTACGGCCTGTGGCGATTGCGCACCCGCCCCGTTGTCAAAGAAAATAAAGCCGTCCTGTAGGGCGGGAAATGCAGCGCGGACCTCGTTGATAGGGAATTCTGTCATGTCGAAATGATATACCGGGAACGGTTGTATCCCCGGCAAGGCTGGTCGAGTGCTCACCCACTGCTGCGGGAGACTCTGGGCCGTTTGGGTTCGTGCCGCAGGCTGCGGCCCTCCACCAGGTGGAACAACTCTTCGCCCAGGTTCTTGGCGTGGTCGCCGGCGCGCTCAAAGGCCTGCGCCATGAATAGCAGGTTGGTGCTGTAGTCGCGGCGCCGGTCTTTACTCTCCAGATGGCGACGAAACACGGCATGGCAGACGTGGTCTATTTGAGAGTCGGTTTTCATCACCCAGTTCGCGGAATCGAGGTTGCGCTTTACGAAGCCCTGATAAACATTTTCCAGCATTTTCTCCAGCACGTCAGCCATGGCGATCAGGTCGCGGCGGTCGTCCTTCTGCAATCGTGACGACAAATGCTGCAAGCGCATGGCGATCGACCAGGTAAGATCGCCAATGCGTTCCAGGTCAATGATGAATTTCAGGCAGGCCAGCAGTTCGCGCGCCTCGGGCTCGGTGACCTGCGTGATCGCGCTGGTGATGCGTTCGTCGATGGTGCGCTCCATGCGGTCGAGTTCTTTTTCGCAGTCCTTCACCGCAATGGACGCCATGTTTGATGAGTTTTCCAGAAAGTCGCGCAGGTTGAAGGCCGCGTCTTTGGCCACCAGGCAGGACTGCTCGATGAGCCCCGTCATCTCCTTCGTGGATTCGTGTTCGCGGACGGCCTTTCGCCGGGCTGCGGTCATCATGCAGAGATGATAGTCCCCTAAGCCGGCGTTTCAGAGGTGAGGATTATTAAAAGTTGGTGAATGCCCAGGCCGCCGTGCCCAGAACTCCAAACTGCAAAAACTTGCACCACTCCCTATGCAAGTTGCCGTTTCAGGTTCTTGGCGGCCGGATTTGCACTTGCATACCCGCTCCCAGGTTGGGGATAATGCTGCTAGTAATCCCTAATCGTGAGATATAGTCGAGCAGATCTGCTCCGGATTTTACGGCTCACGGCGCGGCAGTTGGCAGCATGGGAAAAAGCTGAACTGGTCGCGGCCGCGGAGAGCTACTCTTTCTTCGATCTCCTGCAAATCAAGAAAGTGCGCGACCTGTGTGCGCAAAAGGTGCGCCCCGCGGTGATTCGGGAATCGCTGGCCGCCATGCAGAAGCAGGCGGCTGGGATGGAGAATCCGCTGCTTGAAGCGGGATCGTTCAATGCCGGGCGGCGGGTTGCGTTCCGTCACGACGGCAAAGTTTTCGAGCCCATCGCCGGCCAGTTCATGCTTGATTTCGCTTCGCGCGATAACCTGGTCACGCGAAACTCGATAGCCGTGGTCAAGCCTGCAACTGAGCCTAAAGATGTGTCTGACCTCTTCGCCCGCGGAATCGCTCTGGAGGAAGACCCCACCACCCAGACCCAGGCAATCGCGGTTTATCAGGCGGTGCTGGAACAGGATCCCGAGCACGCCGCCGCCAACATCAATTTGGGAACTCTTTATTACAACCGGCAGGATTATGCGCTGGCCGAGAAGTACTACCGCGTGGCGATTGCGATCGATCCCCGTTACGCCCTGGCCTATTTCGATCTGGGTAATGTGTTGGACGAGACCGGACGGGTGATGGAAGCGATCCAGGCCTACAACATCGCCTTGCAACTCGCGCCCACTTATGGCGACGCGCATTATAACGTCGCACTGGCGTATGAGAAGATCAAACAACCTCGCAAGGCGCTGCAACACTGGCGCGCCTATGTGAAGCTCGACACGGTTGGTCCCTGGGCGGTGCACGCTCGCAACCAGATCAAGCGCATCCTGCAAACGGACGGCTTGAAACTGGTCCGCCCCGCCAACTGAATCCCGGCCAATCGAGCCAGCGGTTACTGCTTCCCGACTATTCCCCGGATCACCACGATCGATGCTGCGGGCAATTCGTACGCGCTGTCCTTTCCCGCATCTTGTTCGGTGTGCATCACCGGCCCGTCCGGGTCGGCGTGACCGGGCAGATAAGCGACTGTGGGCGCTACGCTGGGACTCTCGGCGTGGGCGGAAAAACGAGTTTTGGCCGGGTGCCACTGGTACTGCCTGCTGCCGAATTCTGAGATTTTCACTGGGCCGGCGAAACCGCTGACGCTGTGGGCGGACTGGTCATCGAACACAATCTTCACCCGGTGAGCGTTGTGCTGATCTCGATTCACAATCATCAAAGACCACTGCCCGTCGGGGCGCTTCAGCGCGTAGGTCGTGACCAGCGCATGGCCGGCGCCGTCATCCACGTCACTTTTCGCGGGGTATACTTCGTGCGCACCCGCTCCCGGCTGTACCCATTCCAAGTTGATCATCTGCGACGCGAAGAATTGCGAAAGCGGCTGTTCAATTTTATAGTTGGGGCCCACCGTAAACATGCCAAAAGTCCCCGGAGAGCTGTTGCAACCGTGCTCCATGAATAGCGGCAGGTAGTGGAAATAATAGACCAGGGAGCCGCCCGCGTTCAGGAATGAGCCAATGTAATCTGCCAGCCATAATCCCGCGAACAGGTCCATGTAGGTTTCACTCGCCGAAGAGGAAAGATTCGATTCGGTAATGAACATAGGAACGTTCGCCGGTACGCCATCTTCACGCCAGGTTTGCATGATGTGATTAACGAGGTCGGGCTCTTCGTACAGACTTCCCCATGGAACGCGGCAGGGATCGTAGGGGTAATGCTCGAACGAGAAGAAGGCGAGATCGCTCATGCGGCCGTGCGTCTTCAGATAGTCCAGAAACCGCCCCAGCCACGAAACTCTGCCTTTCGCGTCCGGCCAAACCTCGATGTCCTTGTTCACCCCTTCGAATGAGGGTCCACCCAGCTTCAGGGTAGGATCGATGCGGTGCAGCGCAGTTGCCCATTGCAGATAGAGTGCACCATAATCCTCGGGCATGAAATATTGCCCGTCAGATTCTTCCCCCATCTCGACGTAGGAAATCGGGTAGTTGCGGGCCTTTAAATAGGCGATTTCGGCAGTTGCGTTCTCCGGCGTGTCATAAAGCATCGCGACCGGCACCATAGCCGGCAGGCCGCGAGTCACGCCGCTGGTGAAGAAAAGATCAAGCCCCATTTGCGCCTGGGTGGTCGAGCTTTCATCCGACGGTTCATGCCACGGGTCGACCGACGAGCAATAAGTAGTGGTTTGTTCCTGGTCAGGAACGTGCCGGACGGTGTCGTGGAACGCGCCGTCCGCGGTCGTAGTCCCGATGTAGAGTTCACTGATCGCGTAGCCAACGCAGTTTCTGGGATCCGACGTTCCATGGGAATCGCAGGTGTTCGACGACTCCGTCATCAGGATGCGGAGAAAGCGCACCAGCAGTGGGGTTGGGTTTAGGCGGATGATCTGCGACCCGCCTTTTCCCGCAGTGATCTCGCCTCCCACAAAGGTCTGCCACACCCCGCGGGTTCGCGCCTGCATGGGATCGTCTCCGCTCCAGTATTGAACAAGGTAGCGGGTGGCGTACGGAGCGGCCCAGTCGATGCGGATGCTGTCCAACAGTTGATTCTGGGTAAGGTCAACGACCACCCACTGCGGATGCAGAGCATCGCTTTCCCCGGTGAACTTCTGAGTCAGGTAGGGATTGCTCTTCCAGTAGGTGTGCTCGTCGCCATCGGTCATGCGCGAAAATCCGGCGTTCTCCGTGCCATCGTTGCGGGTAAATCCGCGGTGAGGCAGCGAATATCCGAAGGAGTACCGGATCGGCTCGCCAAGTTTTGTTGATCCCGTGAAGTAGCCTTTGCCATCAGGCTGGCTCCAGGTTCCATTCGGGTTCCAGTGCCACGCCTCGACTGCCAGCTCGGTATTCTGCCGGTAGCTCACGGGTTGCCAGCCGGCGGCGAGTACTTTTTCTAGCGAGGCCGGCTCAATATCTTTGTCAATTGCCTCCACCGGAATGCGGTCCACGCCGGCACCCAAAGTTTGGTTGGGCACGAAGCGGTTCGTGGAATGGCCAGGAGTGATATCGACCTGAATGGTCTGGGCGGCGGCCATAGCTGAGGCAAGGACGATGACGACACTGAGCGTCTTCAAAGCAATACTCCCCTGGGTGATGGAGTGGTTGAGCCATCAGTGTAATTGCAATTGAAAGCGTTTAATAGGGCATACTTTGAGGTTTTCAAGGCAGGCCCGCTAGTGCCGGAATCAACGGCATCGGAGGTGCTAAAATTCTTGGTTGCCACTTTCTAGAAGGTGCTTCCCTATATGCCGGAAACCATGTTGCAAGCTGCCGCTCCCTCGCCTCTGACCACGCTCACGGAAGACGAAATTCTCTTTCGCGACAACATCCGCCAGTTTGCCGAGGACAAAGTGCGCCCGCTGGTGAAGGAAATGGACGAGAAGGGCATCTTCGAGAAGGACCTCATTCATCAATTCTTCCAGTTGGGACTGATGGGGATCGAAATTCCTGAGCAATATGGCGGTAGTGGCGCGAAATTCTTTGAGGCGATTCTGGCCGTGGAAGAACTCTCGCGGGTCGATGCCTCCGCGGGCGTGGTGGTGGATGTACAAAACACGCTGGTCAACAACGCCTTAATGCGCTGGACTACGGAAGAGCAAAAGAAACGCTACCTGCCGCGCATGGCAGCCGACACCTGCGGCGCCTACGCGCTCAGCGAGGCCGGCTCCGGCTCAGACGCGTTTGGACTGCAAACCAAGGCCGAACTCAAAGGCAGCGATTACGTCCTGAACGGGCGCAAGCTGTGGATCACCAACGGCAAGGAAGCCGGCATCTTCATTCTGTTTGCCACCGTTGACCCCGCGGCGGGATACAAAGGCATTACCGCGTTCATCATCGAAAAGGAGTTCCCGGGATTCACCGTCGGCAAGAAAGAAGACAAGCTGGGCATTCGCGCTTCTTCCACTTGCGAGCTGATTCTGGAAGACTGCCGCGTGCCCAAATCGAACGTGCTGGGCGAAGTGGGCAAAGGCTATAAGATTGCCATTGAGACGCTGAATGAAGGCCGCATCGGCATCGGCGCTCAGATGGCCGGAGTCGCACGCGGCGCCTGGGAGTACGCCGCGAAATATGCACAGGAGCGCAAGCAATTCGGCAAGCCCATTGCCGACTTTCAGGGCATTCAGTTCCAGATCGCGCAGATGGCAACCGAAATCGAAGCCGCCCGCCTCATGGTCTACAATGCCGCCCGCATGAAGGACGCCGGCGTCCCGTTTGTGCGAGAGGCGGCTATGACCAAGCTCTTCTGCTCGCAAGTGGCCGAGCGGGTAACGTCGCTGGCGGTTGAAATTTATGGCGGCTACGGCTTCACCAAAGATTATCCCGTCGAAAAATATTGGCGCGACGCGAAGATCGGCAAGATCTACGAAGGCACGTCGAACATGCAGTTGGCCACGATCGCCAAGCTGGTAATGGGAAAGTAGAGGCGTAGCCAGCTAGGCCTTTGCCCTCGACAGCTGTCGCACCAGGTGTTCGAAATCAGCCGGCGGTTCGCACTCAATCGAAACACTTTCTCCCGAGCGCGGATGAACAAACTGAAGATGCGTGGCATGAAGGGCAACGCGATCGATTCGCTTCTCCGACGCTTCCGCAGGATGATATTTTCGATCGCCGATCACCGGGTGTCCCAGCGCGGAAAACTGCACCCGGATCTGATTCTGTAATCCCGTCACCAGTTCCACCCGCACCAGCGAAGCGTCCGCGAAGAGTCGTTCGACGGAATATCGCAGCTCGGCCCGTGACGCCCGCGGGTCCTTGCCCGTACGCAACCGCTGATGCATTCCTTCCCGTCGAAAATAATGCGCTAGAGTTCCTGACTGTGCCTCGAGACGCCCGCGCACGACCGCGAGGTACTGCCGCAGAGGAGTATGGTCGAGAAATTGTTTCACCAGCGCATCGCGATCGGTCCTGGTCTTCGCAAATAGCAACGCTCCCGAGGCAAAGCGATCGATGCGATGCACGATCCACGCCCGCTCTTTGTTCGATTCGAGGCTCGCGGCCAGCACCGATAGAGCTGAGGGAGTATCAGAGCCCTGAATCGGCACCGCCAGAAGTCCGGCGGGTTTGTTGAGAACCACAACGGCGTCATCCTCATAGAGCACGGATACTTCCCGCGAGAAACGTGGCCGGCGCCTGTCTTCATGCCTTGAGCCCCGGCGGGCCGAAGCCCGGTCCGCCTTTGGCGTACGACTACGAGGTTTTCGAGGGGGTCTTTTCACCGTGTGGTTTACCGACGATCGGGCGCGTTCTTACCAGTTCCCGTGATTCCTGTGCTCCGGCCCTTCCGGTCTTCTCCGCATCCTAAACTGCGGGCAGGAAATGTCAACACAACGGCGACACCTGGCAATCCCGCCCTCAAGTCACCTTGGTAACGCATCCTGGTTACCTTTATTGTGCAGCGGCTTGCACCTCGGGCCTTCACTAAGACCCCCACAATCCGCACTAAGATATGTAATTGTAACAACTTACAGAAAGCCTGCCTGATGGCGTTCTAGCTGCACTTGCGGATGCGCCTTCTTATGGTTGGGGGCGCAGATTGGAGTGCCCATTGTTGAGCTGGACGTCAGATAACGCGCTTCAGGTACCTACCCCGAAGCCGAAAGCCAAGCATTCCATGCTTCCGGTATTCGTCGTGCTGTTCCTGGTCTCCTACGGCCTGATGACCCTGCTGGTGGTGGAGCAGGGACGCACGATTGAAAATCAACGTTCTCTGATTCAGTCACTCTTCGATGACAGCACCAAACTGGCTCAGTTGAGGATGAAGAACCAGCAAGCCCAAGCCCAGGCCCAGGCTGGGGCCAAAGCCCACTCCCAGACGCAGAATCCGTCGACCCAGGAAAAACCGCAAGCTCATGCCAGGAACGACTCTGGCATTGGCAAGCTGCCGAAACCTCCCAAGCCGCCCACGGACACTGCCACCATGGAAGATGAGCGCAGAAGCGTAATGCGCATCTGAATTTCGGGCCAGGAAGTCCCCATGAGAGTCCTGGCAACGTTGTTGTTTGCCCTGTCCCTGCCCGGCAGCCGCGTGGCACCGCCACTGCGCCCATCGGTCGATCACCTCGCCCGCCAATCCGCCCAGCACGGCCAATGGTACCTTGCCGACAACGGCCACGCCGTCTTTTGCTACGGCCCAGTCCGGACGATTAAAGACCCCACCGGCGGCCTGGAGCGCGTGGCTACATTCTGCCGCGGCGACAAGGCCATGGTTACGCTGAAGGATTAGGTGGAGCGGGGCCGCTGGCCCTCCACTTCGCGCGAGGCTTCGCCAAATCTTGTACATTCTTCTCATGCCCAAGTTTGAGAAGCACATTTTCATCTGCGGGAACCAGCGGCCCGAGGGGCATCCCCGCGGCTGCTGCGACCCCGCTGGCCGGGCGGAGCTACAGAAACTATTCAAGCAGAAGCTGGCCGAGCACGGACTGAAAGGCAAGGTCCGGGCCAACCAGGCAGGTTGCCTCGACCAGTGTGAACATGGTCCGAATCTGGTGGTTTATCCCGAGGCTGTCTGGTATGGCCACGTGACACCCGCCGACGTGGACGAAATTATCGACGCCCACATCGTTGGCGGCCGGCCGGTGGAGCGGTTGATGATGAAGGACTCCTGCATCAACGCGCAGAGCTGCGAGCACAAACCGAAAAAGACTTAGTGCGGTCGCATCCGAAGAGGCCGGGCTTCTAATTGCGGGTCAGTTCCGCTTCTTTGGCCCCCGCGATGGTGACAAAGCGAATGGTTCCTTCACTGTCTTCAAACACCAGCGCCGTGCCCTCGGGATTCACAACCGCTGTGACCAGATGACCGTACGATCTGGGAATGCCGCCGTGCGTAGGTGTCTTGTCATAGCGGGCGAGTTCGCCTTCCTTCATGCCGTTGACGCTGATGAATCGGATCACGCCGTCGGCGGCTTCGAAGACAAGGCCGGTACCGATTTGATCGGCGATTCCGGCGACCAGCCGGCCGTAGGATTTTGGCACGCTACCCTGGGTCGGATGCGCGGCGTACGAGGTTTGGGCGGGCGAAGCAGCAAACGCTACCGTCGCCTTATGGCTTCCCAGCAGGTATCCAGTGATGAGCAACAGTGAACTACTTAAGACGAGCAAGAGCCGCTTCCGCATTCTTCGCATGACGTTAATTTATCCTCGTTATTAATGATTAGCGTACGGGTTCACCGGACACACCAGAACTTCTGCCGTCCCTGATGGGACTTGCTCGGTTCCGCCATTTGCCGCGCGGTCTTGTGCCGGACGCCGACGAATCCGGTTCCCACATCCCTTATGGCTCAACCAGAATCTTGTGCATCATGCCCAGATCCTCGTGCAGCAGGATGTGACAGTGGAACGGGAACGTACCGGCAATCGTGGGATCGCGGAAATCCATGCGTACCTTCACGCTATGGTAGGGATGGCCCGGCCCTTCCCAGAACGGAATGGAGATGGTGTCGAGCATGTCCTGATTCTTAACGGGCTGCCCGTCTACTTCCAACACTAGAAAGTGGATCTGGTGAATGTGAAAGGCGTGGGTTTCAAGCGCGCGGTTTTCGATGGTCCAGTCCTCCACCGCGCCGACGTGAGTGGTAATGACCGGCTTCTCATTCGGCTCAAAGACCTGCTGCTTTTGTCCATCCACCGTGATCATGAACTGGATGGGGCCATTGGTCCCGCCAAATTCCTCGGAAAAGAAAAGCTTGCGCTCGGCAGTCGGATGCTGCTTGGCCAGGTCGGCAAACTTGAGGTCCGCGAGATGAATCATGGGGCCGGGGGCCGGCCTGACTTCGGGTTGCCTGACAGGATTCTGGGTGAGTTGGACGGTGGCCAGATTCTGCGCGAGATCAGCATTGCCGGTGGGCCCAGTGGAATAATTCAAGGTTACGAAGTCCGCGGTTCCGCCCGCAGCCGGAGCCTTGACTATGAACTCCGCCCGGCCGGCCGGAGCGACCAAAATCGTCTTTTGCTTCCGGGTCTGGGCCAGGGGATAGCCGTCGAGCGCAATCAACTCCATGTCCGCGGCTGAGCCGTTGACCTGAAATTGCAATGGCAGAAAATCCTGGAGAGTCGCATTGGCCACGCGCCAAAACTGCTCTTCACCCGGCTTCATTTGAATGATGGGGCGAGGGAACGGAAAGGCAGACACCTGATAGTTGAGCGTCAACTGATAAGGACCGGGAATCCATGGAACCAGATACTGCTGACGAATAACCAGCACATGCTCGGTGAGTCCCTGCACCTCGGGATGGATCTTTTCCATCCCGTCAACGATGAGCGCGCCGGCGGCGCCGCCGTTAACTTGAAACTCAGTGAAGCCGTGCACGTGGGGATGGTACCAATAGAGGCCGGGGGGTTCGTCCGCCGGAATGGGGATGTTGAACTCAAAGCCGGGACTGCCCGGCTGAATCAGGGTGGTGAGGACATCATCTTGATGGCAATTGGGCGAAACATTCATTCCGTGAAAGTGCAGGTTGGTGGTTTGCAAAGTCATCTGGCCGCCGTCACCGCAAACCTTGCCGGGCGGAGGCGGCATTTTCATTCCCGCGTCCACGTCCTTAATGCGGTCCAGTAGTTTCAGCTTCAGCGTATCGCCCTGATTGACGCGAAGCGTCGGAGCCTCCACGTTCCCCATGGGGGTCTTGTAGTTATAGCAATAGTGGTTATAGCCGCCGTCATCCACGGAATGCTGCATCGTGAATTCGGCGGAGAGAACGCCGTTCTGCGAGGAGATGGTAAGCGGGTCTTGCACAATGGAACCCGGCTGGGGACGAGCCGGACACTGCGCAACCGGCTTAAGAAAGGCAAATCCGCATACCATGATCGCCAGCAAATATCTGTAAACAGCCCGCATAGCCGATTCTCCTCAAGAAACTTTGAAATAAATCACGATCTCACAATATGTTGACGAAACCGCCTAAAACGACCGGGGCGGAAAGGTCCCAATCGACAACAACCCGGCGCTGTTCTGATCCACACGGGGAGAAAGATTGGTTTCCTTCATAGAACACCCTCCGCCGGCAACTTTGAGTTGAACTAATCCGATGGTACCCGGAGCGCCAAACTCGGCGACATACACACCTCCGCCGTTTCCTGCGGTAAATGCCTGCGCCAGACCTGCAAGGTATGACCACTGCGACGAATAGCCCCTTATGAAGCCGGAGACACAGCCAGGCGTGATTCTGCCAGTGTTCTTGTCAAAGAACGCGGCACTGACCTGGTCGCCTTGAGTGTTGCTGATGTAGAGCACGGTCTCGTCAGGACTCAGCAGAATGTTGCTGGAACTGATGCTGGCTGCGGATTTGTAGACTACGGTCCCGGTTAATTTGCCGGAAGAAATATCAGACACCTCGATCACAATGCCAGTGGAGGTGTCGCCGAAGATGGCAAAACGCCCGTCCTGGGTGATGTCGATTGAACTGGGATAGGTCGAGCCCCGCATGTTGGTCGCTGCAGTGGAGTTCTGCTTATCGCCGTTCGAGACGGGAGTCACGTTTGAGATATTGAAGGATTCGATGGAGCCATCGGCGTAAGTGACGATCAGCATGTTGCCGTGCGCCGCCATGCCATCGATGATTCCGCCTTGCAGGCCACTTACAGTAATGTCACCAACAAAGCTCAGCATGCAACCCGGCTGGATCTGAAAAGTCCCGATGCTGCTGGTGTCGCTGAAACTGGCATATAAGTATCCGCCGCTCATGGCCAATCCGATGCCATTGGAGGTGCCGGTGTCGTTCTGAGAGCCCACCGCGCTGCCAGTGACCGTCAGCGTGTTTACATCGATCCCCACAATGTCGCTGGTCGAGGCTTCAGAGGAGAACACACACTGATTGCCGCTATTGTTGAGCACAGCCAGGCGGTTCAATCCGAAAAAGCCGCCGCCAATGCCGAAGCCTCCGGTAAATACGGTGGTCTTTAAGGTGATGTGTCCATCGGCCTCAATCGTGTAAAAAGTAACGCTCGTGGGATTGATGGGAATGATCGGTAGCGGCAGGTCGTCATTGGTAAGCAGATAGTGAGGCGTGCCCTGTCCAGCGGCGGTGATGCTCAACAGGCAGCTCCCCACCAGCATCATCGCGATTCGTAACAACCAGGATTTAGCCGAAGTCCTCATAACTCTTTTTCCTCACGACTGGCAAGAATATTTTTCATGAACGCATGACACAGATGAGGCGAAATCCGCTACCAGAGCCGCATCCAGCGGGGAAGACGGAAAAGCGCCGCCGGGGAATGGCGATCGCGGAGAGAGCTTCCGGCCCGGCCAGACTCTAGTGGCAAGTCTTCCTGAAACTGCAACCGCGAACAATATACATGACGTGTTTGATTACTACACGCGTCGTTTTAGCTGCGACGGAACCGGCCCTTTTCCTCGGGGTAGAAAGACTCTAGTGTTGACCATAGGGGTGCCGCGCGCACGGTGCGGCGTTCAGTAAATAGATCGGTTCGCTTGGGTGCTGCTGATTTTCCCATCTTCTACGGAGAGCGAATAGGCCGCGCCTCCATCGCCTGCCCAGCGGACGAGGTCGAAGTGTCCTCCGGATGGAACTCGGTAGACGGCGATGTCTTGGAAGGTAAGCGGAAGGCCCGGCTTGCAGGTCTGCGGAGGCCGTGTTGGACGGAGAAAGTAAGCGCCTCTGCCGCTTCCCACCACTCTTGCCTTGCCGTCGGCTTCCACCAGGACTGCCGACTTCTCATCAATTGCGGCTTCGCGCGGAGCTTGCGACCATCCGTCTTGCATGAGGCGGGCCAGGAAACCCAACGTGCGCCCCATGCGGTCGCGCTGGGCAAAGTGTGAGTCGGTTAGCAGGTTTTCCAGGTGCGGAATCTTCAAGAAATCGCGCAGCAAGATGACGCGCCTGAAGTAAGGATTGGGCAAGACGTCGGTCGAAGCCAGATCCTCGTCATCTGGCGCGTCTCCCAATGCTCCGAAAACGAATTCACCCTGCACGGCCAGGCCGGCGCTGGTGCCGCCGATCGGCTTACGCGCGGCGAGGTTGGCGTTGATGGCATCCTCGACCGGGGTGCCTTTCCACCCGCGAATGTAATTGGCCTGGTCGCCGCCGGCGATGAACACGACTTCCGCTTTTCGGATAATCGCTGCCACCGCCGGGTCCTGCGCGGCTTCACGGCTGGGAATAATGAGCGTGGCCACGGAGTTTAGCTTGCACAATCCATTCACGTAGGAGTTGTAATCGTCGTCGCCGGTCGCACGCAGGATCAGGAAGTCGCCGCCACGGCCTTTGTTGCACAGCCAGCGAAAGGCTTCATCCAGATCATCGCCACCTCCCATCATGGCGACGCCGGCGGCCGGTTTGGTCCGGATGTCTTCCTTGCTTCCGACGCGAATGTACTGGTACGAAGCGGCTTGAACAAGGCTCCCCGCCAGCGTTACAACCAGTAGCGCGAGCAGCAATCGAAATTCCTTTCGCATGGGTCGGCCTTTGCACTATACCGCACCCTTCGTGAGGAGGAGGTTCGCCGATTCCTGCTATTCTGGACAGCTTCGCCAATGAGGGACTTATGAAGACCAAAGCATTGACGTTACTGCTCGGGCTGATCGCGATTTCTGCCGGGGGCCAGACCACTTCTCACTTTGACGGCCATACCTGGTGGGACCACATCAAGGTACTCGCCGACGACAAACTCGAGGGCCGCGATACTGGCAGCCGCGGCGAGCGTGAAGCGCAGGCCTACGCCGTCGGGCAACTCAAGGGCGCGGGCGCCGAACCCGCAGGCGCTGACGGCTTCTACCAGCCCGTCAAGTTCGTCTCTCGCCAGATCGTGGAAAAGGATTGCAGCCTTGCCCTCATTCGCGACGGCAAGCGCGAACCGCTCACGCTCGGCGAAGATGCCATTCTGAGTACCCGCATCATGCCCGCCCGCAGGGTGAAAGCGCCGTTGACGTTCGTTGGCTACGGCCTCAAGGTCCCGGAGAAGAACTATGACGATTTGGCCGGCCTCGATGTCCGCGGCAGGATTGTGGTGATTTTCTCCGGATCGCCCTCCGAGATTCCGGGCGCTTTGGCTTCGCACTACCAGACCGCGGCCGAGCGTTGGAAAGTCCTGCGCGCGGCCGGCGCACTTGGCATCGTTTCCTTGATCAACCCCGCGTCCATGGATGTTCCCTGGTCCCGCATCGCGCTCAACCGCGCCCACCCAAGCATGGACCTTGATTATCCCGAGTTTAATCAGACCGAGGGCGAGAAGCTCGCCGTCGTCGTCAATCCCGCCAGCGCCGAGAAATTGTTTGCCGGGTCGGGCCACAGCTTTGCGGAACTCGCGGCCCTGGCCAAGGATCGCAAGATCCTGCCACATTTCCCGCTCACGGCCTCGCTCGAAGCGAAAACGAAAATGGAAGTCACCACGGTCAGGTCGGCAAATCTGGTTGCCAAAATCCCGGGCAGCGACCCTGTTCTGAAAGACGAATATGTGGTGCTCTCCGCCCATCTCGATCATGTAGGAATCGGCCAGCCCATCAACGGTGACCGCATCTACAACGGAGCCATGGACAACGGCTCCGGCAGCGCCTTGCTTCTTGATATGGCCGCGAGCTTCAAAAAGGACCCGGAAAAGCTACGCCGCTCTATCCTGCTCGTCCTGGTTACGGGCGAAGAGAAAGGTCTGCTGGGCTCAAAATACTTTGCCGCCCATCCGACCGTCGCGCCCAAATCCATGGTCGCTGACATTAATGTCGACATGTTCCTCCCCATCGTGCCCCTGAAGCTTCTCACTGTGCTCGGCCTCAACGAATCCGACCTGGGCGACCGCACACGCGAGGTCGCAGAATCGTTCGGGGTGAGAGTTCAGCCCGATCCCGAGCCTCTGCGCAATCTCTTCGTCCGCAGCGATCAATACAACTTCATCCGTCACGGCGTGCCTGCCGTTGCCATGGACGTTGCCCCTGATCCCGATTCCCCGGAGGAGAAAAAGCTATTCAAAGACTGGCTGACTTATCGCTACCATGCCCCCTCCGACGACGTGAACCAACCGGTCGACCTGGCAGCCGCTGCGAAATATGAGGAGATTGTCAGGGCCTTGGCCATCACCGTCGCCAATGACGACCATCGCCCGCACTGGAAGCCGGACAGCTTCTTCAGCCGTTATGCAAATTAGGAGTTTTCAGTGCGCGCTTAGGTCGGCGTAGCGATTGAAGCTGGAGAGCGCCACCTGGTCGCCGCCGGGAATGTAAAACCCAAACTTCCCGGCGGAGAGATTCGTTCCACTAAACTTATCCAACGCTACCCAGCCGCTTCCACTCTTGATCTGGTGATCAATCTCCGTGGGTGAAATGTGAATCTGGATAGTGTGAAAAACCTTTTTCTCGCTTTTGAACGGGAATTTGGCTTCGGCGGTCTTCTGGCCATCGTGGAACACGCTACGGTAGAAGTTGTTTTCGTCCATTTGGAACAGAATGTAATTCTGGGAGTCCACGTAGTTCACCACCCATTGCAAGCGATGGCCCTTGCGCAGCATGGCGGAGAAAACAAATGTGCCCGACGTCGGAGACGCGCCGTAGAGCACAAAATCCCCACCTTTGCGGACGAAGCTTCCGTTTTCAAGCTTCCAGCCGTTGGGGTCGTCCCACAACGACATGCCGCTCGGTCCTAAGGGCAGGTCAACAACCTTGGACTGACCTGCGACGACTTCCACTGTGGAACTGCGGCTCAGATTGTCGGCGGTACGCGCGCTCAGCGTATACGTACCAGGAGGAAGATTGAGCGAGCTTCCTGAGATGACCTTGACCGCAGCTTCGCCGGGCTTGGTGAGAGTCACTGCGGCATCGGCGGGAGTGAAAGTGATCTTTACCGCCCCGGTGGCAGCTTCCAGGGCCGTATCTGCCGCCGTGAGCGCGACGTTCGCTCCGGCCAGAAAGCGCTTCTGCACTCGTTTCGGCTTGAAACGGTCCTTGCGCAGTTCAATCACGTGGTCGCCGGGAGTGATGTTCGCAGCGTTGAAACTTCCATCCGGCTGGATGGTTCCCGACGCCGTCTGGTCGATCAGCACCTGCGCCCCGGCAGGGCCGCCCTGGATGGTCAACGTCCCAAAATGCGGCTGCGGCTGCAAGTTGAACGCAAGCCTTCGCTCCTCACCTTTGCGAATTCGAACTTTCTGCTCGGGAATGTCTTGGAATCCGCTCTTGCTGATCTTGACGGTGTATTCCCTCGGCTCCAGGTCAGAAATTCGCAGCTCGCCTCCATGAGTGGTGTCCTTCATCGGCTGGCCGTTGAGAAAGACGCGGGCCTTGTCCTCATTGGTCACAATCACCAGGGTACCGACATTTCGCCCCGATTCCAGAAAGGTTGTAAGTGACGGTAAGGGGCCGGCGTCAACATCGAGCTTGTACTCGCTGCTGCCCTGAGTCAAGGTCAACTCATGCGTGCCCGGCGCTAACTGGGTTAACTGCCAGCCGTCCTGTCCCATGTCAGCCGGGGCCTGTCCGTCCAGGCTGAGTTTGACTGCGGGATCGCTGGCCAGCACCTGCAAGCGCCCGCCGAGATTAGTCACAACCACCACTAACACGCCCTTGGCTGCAATCGGACCTTTCACGGCGGGAGCAGCGCCAGCTACGGTCGCAAAGTTGAGCGATGCGCTTCCCTGCGGCCCCTCAAACTTGAGCGTGTGGTCACCAGGCGCAACCTTGTCAAGCGCCCACTGCGCATTTTCAAGATCAGTTGGCGGCTGATCGTCAAACGATACTTTTCCGGAGCCGGTGTCCGACGATAATTTCACCACCGGCAGCGCCGGATCCAAGGTCAGATCCATGGAATTCGTCGCCCCGGCTTTGGCCTCGAACGTAGCGGCCTTCGACTGGTAACCATCGAGCCGCGCTTCAATTTCATAAGTTCCCGCCGGTAAGTCGAGTTGCAGATCCGACAGACCGCGGGCCGCCTGATTGACGAGTATCGTTGCCCCGGCGGGAGTTGTGTGGACCTTCAGGCCAAATTGGGCAACCGGCAGCGTCGCAGGCTTGCGATTTCCCGAAAGCAGCCCAAACATCAGCAGCAAAGCCGCCACTGCTGCTCCGGCGGCAATCATTTGATTGCGTGACAACTTCGACGGAAGCTTCAGCCACGGCGGCATCGCCATCGCGGGCCGGGTTCTTACCAGAGGAGCTTTGGCTGCCAGTTTCGGCGGAGCCGGCGGCGCAGCCGGCTTAGTGGCCTGCGCCGGCGCCGGCACACTTTTCTTCCCGGATGCTCGCGGCGCCTCCATCGTCGCCGGAGAGGAAACCGTCATGGTTTCCTGGCCGGTACCGAGCGGCCGTGAACTAGCCATTCGCCTGGCTTGATCCGACTTGGCCTTTTCGGCATCGGACTGTTTCTTCCCCACAACTGGGGTTGCGCCCAAACGCCTCAAGAGTCCATTGGCTGCGGACACTACCTCATCGTCTTCCAGATGGCGATTGGCCAAGGCTTGCACTCGAGTGGCCGAATCCTTTTTTGCCTTGTCGTCGCCGAGGGCTTCGGCTTCCTGCTCCATGCGCCGCAACTCTTCGAGATCGCGCCGTTTGGCTTGGCGGCGCTGCGCCTGGAGTTCCCGTTGCAAAGTGTCTCGAATCTGAATCAGCCGGGGCTCACGCGGATAAGCTGCCAGCACTTCTTCAATACGCGTCAGCGCTCCCGGCAAATCTCCCGAGGCTTGTAGTTTGCGCGCCTGGGAAAGGCAGTCGCTCACTTCCTGCTCGCGCTTCTGATCGGAAATCAGCGTACGCACTGTCTTTGACAGAGGATGGCCGGGATTCAAGTCATCGGCTTGCCGGGCCAGCCGATCGGCCTCCTGCCAGTTACTTTGCGCGATCAGCCGCGCCTGTTCGAGCAACGCATTCGAGAGCACTGCCCGGGTCAGCGGATTGTGCTCATCCAGTTCATAGGCGTCGCGCAGCAGCTTGATTCCTTCGGGGGCGCGGCTTTGTCCGCACAATTCCTGGCCTTCCGCCATCAGGCGATGCGCCTGCGCCGAACGCTGAACTCCGTCGTTGGCCAGCTTCTCAAGTTCCGCCAATTCAGGGTCGTTGGGGAATTCAGATTTCGCCTGTTGCAGCAGGTCAAGGGCGCGCCCGTAGTCGCTGGCGTGCATACAGTCATCCACCTGCTCCACCACTCTGGTCTTGGCCTCGATGCGGCTTTGCTGCTCGCGGCGCTTATGCAACCGCTCCACTTCAAATCTCAGGCCGGGATACTGGCTGTAGATGGTGCGCAGAATCTCCCAATCATTTATCGCATCTACGAAGGCGCCTTCTGCTTCATGGTGGTGCGCGCGCGCAACAATCGAGTGCACCAGGTCGCGTTTGTCTTTTACCAGCCGCAGCGCGCGTTCGAAGTGTGTCTCCCCGGGGTTTTGCTCCAGGGCTTCTTTCAGAATGTTCACCCGCTTGTCGAGATCAGCTTCGGCTTCCACTTGCCGGTCGATGGTGGCAATGAAGGCCGAGAGCTGCTGCCGCTGCTGCTCCTCAATGTCGTACTTCAGCGCCTGAAACAGCGCGTGGTTGGGATATTTCGTGAGATAGCCTTCGCAGGTCGCCAGCGCCTTGCCGAAATTTCGCTCGCCGAGATGTTTCTTGGCTTCGGCGTACGCGGTGTTCATCGCGTCATGTTCGGAGCGGACCTCGTTATAGAAACTCTGGTAAGTGGCGCCGCGCTCCGGCGATGAACCATCTGGGGCCCGCCGGTCCAACTCCAGCACCACCGCCAGCTTACTGAGCGCGCTGCTGACGTCGCCTTTTTTCCAGGCGTCGAGGGCAGCCCGGTGAATCTGCGTCTTTTCCTGACGCAGTTTGTTGTATTCGTGCTCTTCGCGGTCCACTTCGGAGATAAGTTGCAACGCCCGCCCTTCTTTGGGGCGAAGCTGCAACACGTTTTGCAGGGCTTCGCGGGCGTGCGGATAAGCGTGATTGTCCATGTGCTGGCGCGCCAGCCGGTACCAGTTCTCAATCTGCTTTTCGCTGCGCCGGTTTTCGATCTGGCTCTTCAGCGACAATGCCTGCGCGTTGTCGGGCTCAATCTCCAGGATCTCCTGAAGCTTTTGCAACGCCAGCGGGTCTTCCGACTCTTCGAACCGCGCCTTGGCGGCTTCCATAAGCTGCGTGACCGTCTTGCGCCTCACTGTAGTGTCGAGTTGAGTGCGCAATGCGCTGATCGAACTGTCGATATGGCCTTCGGCTTCCAGTTCACCCAGAATCTCTCCGGCAAACTGGTAGTCGCCGGTCTCGACCGCCTTGGTGGCGCGCTCCAATCGCGGGCGAGTGCGCGCGGGATCAAAAAATTCGATGGGCTCATTGCGCAACGCCTTGTTCAGCATCTCGCCGAACTCGCGGGCGCTGGCGAAACGGTGCCACGCCTGCTTGGCCATGCCTTTGTGTACAACCCGGCCTATGGCCTGGCTTACTGCCGGGTTGATCTCCGAAGCCGGCGGTGGAATCTGCTTGCGGATGGCGTCCACAACCTCATCCGCCCGCGCGCGTTGGAACGGTTGCCGGCCGGTGAGCGCTTCATAGCACACCACGCTCAGCGAAAAAATGTCGGACGCCGCCGACAGGGGCCTCATCTCGACCTGCTCGGGGGACATGTAAATCAACGTTCCCTTTTGCCCCCGCGTGTGGGTGTCGGTCATGTGCGCCACACCGAAATCGATGATCTTCACCGAGTCATCTTCCATCACAAAGATGTTGCTCGGCTTCAGGTCGCGATGCACCAGGCCGCGCTCATGCGCCGCCTGCAATCCGCGGCAGGTCTGAGAAATGATTTCGACCGTCCTTTCCACGGTGAGCCGGTGACTTAACTTGCGGATGAACGCGTCAAGGGTGGTGCCCGGAAGCAGCGGCATCACGAAGTAAGGTTTGTTTTTGCCTTCTTCTTCGAACTCCCCAATGTCGAAAATCTCGACAATGTTGGGATGGCTCATGGAGGCGAGCACGTCGCACTCTTTATAGAAGAGTTGCAGCGATGCGGGATCAGGCAGATCGAGGATGGTTTTGACCGCAACTTCACGGCGCACCACGGTATCGTAGGCGCGGTACACCAGTCCCATGCCGCCTTGTCCTAAGATTTCTCTTACTTCGTAGCGGCCGGCCAGTTTTCGCGGGACAGTGGACTCCTCCATGACCCTCCTCCCGGAGAGAGGTCAACGATCTTAGCAGGCCTTGGCCGTAGGCTCCAACTGCTGAAAGCTTGCGCTGGAAGTTATGGAGCGCAAGCCGTCGGCGTACTACTTGCCCTACAGTTCTTTACCAGTATGCCGTCCAACACTGGCATCTTTACTGCCGGGCTTTGACATCGAAAGGGCAGCTTTGGTGGTCTTGCGATTTTCTTGGGTCAATCAGGCTGGCGTTACTCCTGGTTGGAGAGGTAATTCGTAGAAGCACAAAATAAGGCACTTAGAGGGGCGCCATCGGAAAAACCGGCGGGGAGGCGTCGGCGATGTCAGCCGGGAGCTACGCCTGACTCCGCTGCCGCGGCAACCAATCTCCGGCAGAACTTTCGAGTGCTTCTGGGGTTACAGGAAAGCGGGATCATCGGAGACGACGCGCTGGGGCGCTTATGGTTTCACTTCACGGAGGATCCAATGAAGCACCTCTGCATCGCGATCACGCTTTCAATGGCGCTGGCATGGTCCGGCTGCGGGAACAATTCCGGCAGCGGCAGCACGATTAACGGGAACTGGACGGCAATACTGACCGGGTCACAAGACCTGAATTTGAGTGTAACGCTGACTCAGAGTAGCGGCAGCGCCGTGACCGTCAGCAACCTCAGCTTTACAACCTCACAATCGTGCTTTGACACGGGCGCGTCGGCGACGGGAGCTTTCAGCGTGACCGGCACCACCAATGGCGTCACCACCGGCAGCTTCGTAATGACGATCGTTTCGGGAGCGTCGAACTCAAACGGAATGAACCAGCTCATGCTTCAAGGAACGCTCACCAACAACTCGATCACGGGTACCTGGAACCTGAGCGGAACCGGAGCCGGCTGCACCGGGTCGGGAACCTTTACCATGGCAGACTAGTGAAAAGGCCTGATGGGGGCGGCATCCAGCGCTACTGATTTTTGGCTTCGCGGTCCGGGTGGTGCCTGAAATCGCGCGAGCTTCGCTTGTAAAGCCTTCATAACTAGAGATTTTCCAGAGATGACGATGCTCCGCGGCAATCCTGCCCGCTCAGGCTGACAATACATTCAATCCCTGTCAGGAGAACATCAGACCCAGGCGCGGCGCTGCTTTGAAAATATTTTTTCAGGATTCTCGAATCTCTCGTGTCATCCGCAGTATAATTCGGCGCGCCGCCGGGGCCTGGGGCTCGCCACAGCTTTTCCTCCCAATTCTGTGGTTCCACTCCGCGGGCAAGACTCGTCCCAAACTTTAAGGAGACCGCAGAAATGGAGAATCAAAGTACGAAAATGTTGCGACTCGCTACCATCGCATTGATTATCATGGCCGCCTCAATTGTTGCCAACGCACAGACTCCGGCCACCGGAACCTGGCAAAAGGTAAAGAATCAACCAACTTTCAAAGCTGATACCGCACTCCTGCTGACCGATGGGTCAGTTATGGCACACGAGTACAACAGCCGCAATTGGTGGCGGCTCATTCCCGCCAGCTCGGGCAGTTACGTCAATGGCACATGGAAGCAGACGGCGCCGATGCAGTCGGGTTACGAACCGCTTTACTTCGCCTCGGCGGTGCTGCCCGACGGACGGCTTCTGGTGGAAGGCGGAGAGTACAACGATCTTTCCCAGGACGAGACCAACATAGGTTCGATCTATGACCCAGTTGCTGACAAGTGGACGGCGGTAAATCCGCCCGCCGGATGGAGCACGATCGGTGACTCCCCCGCCATCGTCCTGCCCAATGGCACCTTCATGATGGGCCAGGGTGGACAACCCGCCAAGTTGCAGGTCCTGTTCAACGCCAGCAACCTCACCTGGACCACGACCGGCAGCGGAAAGGCCGACGGATTCTCCGAAGAGGGCTTTGCTCTTACACCCGGCGGCAAGGTACTGACGGTGGATTGTGAAGACGGAACCAACTCCGAACTCTACGATCCCGCTTCCAGCAAGTGGACGAGCGCCGGCAGCACCATCAACGTACTGCCAAACAGCGGCGGACTGGGTATCGTCCCTGAAATGGGGCCGCTTGTGCAGCGTCCTGACGGCACCATTGTCGCCTTCGGCGCCACCACTCACACCTCGATTTTCAACACTGCAAGCGGTACCTGGGCCAAGGGACCTGATTTTCCCGGCGGCGATGACATGGCAGACGGCCCGGGCACGCTGCTGCCTAACGGCAACGTGCTGGTTTACACCAGCCCGGGCGTTTTCAGCGGAACCGGGACCTTCTACGAGTTCAATGGGACGTCTTTCGCGAAAGCGCCGGACACCGCCAGTTCCACCAGGCTCGAATCCTGGCAGGGCCGGCTGCTCGGCCTGCCCACCGGCCAGGTGCTCTACGTTCCAGCCGACGGCGCGAACATTGATGCCGAGATTTATACCACCACCGGCGGACCGCAAAATTCGTGGAGGCCACGCATTACCGGCGGCCCACACACCGTCACTCGCGGCAGTACCTATACCATCTCGGGGACCCAGTTTAACGGTCTCTCCGCCGGCAGCACCTATGGTGACGACGCTCAGAACGCCACCAATTACCCGATCGTGGTGATTCGCAACAAGGCGTCGAAGCACTTCTCTTTCACCCGCACCCACGACCACAGCACCATGGCGATTGCCACTGGCAGCGCCACGGTCTCCACCATGTTTGACATTCCCGCAAACGCGGAAACCGGCGCCAGCACCATCTACGTTGTCGCCAACGGGATCGCCTCGGCGGGCAAGAGCATTACCGTGCAGTAAAGAACGAGCAGGATCGCCCCGCCTTCCGCGAGGAAGGCGGGGCTTTTTAGTTGGTGCTGAGTGTCCATGTGACGTCGACAGGTGATGGAGAGCGCGCACCAGACTGGCGAAACTAAGAGTGAGCAAGACTTGCGCGAATGAAAACAGTGCGAGTTGGAGCTTGTCGTGCTTTCGAAAACCGCGAAAGCCGTGGCATCCGCTACATTGCACACTTAGATAACGACTTCTACTTGAGGGCTGCGTAAGATATGCACAGTCTAGAATTGACTCTCTAACAATTTCTATGTAATATCGCTCCGCTTTCGGGAACCCTGGGAAAACCAGACTCTACTCAAGGGATGGTAACCATGGTACGCGGCTCGGGGAAGCTTTCTGCTTTTCTCTCAATCCTGTTTTTCGCCTTTACTCTCACAGCTCAGAATGTCTCGCAACCATCGGCAAGTAGCGCTGGCTCGAATCTGCAGCGGGTCGCGGTGCAGCAAGAGATTGTAGCGCCCTACTGGACTTCCGGGCCCGGTTGGGAAACGGAACTACAGCTGAAGAATAATTTGTCGCGTGGACGATTGACCGTCACTCCGGTTCTTCGCATTTCGTCCGGTCAAGAGGTTCCGCTCGACCCGGTCACGATCGATCCAAATGACTCAGTTTCGGTCTGGGTCAACGAAGGCCTCCTGAAACATTCTGCTGGATTGCTCAGTCAGCCTGGCTCTTTCGGATCAATCGTACTCAGGTTTACATCTTTCAATGCCCGGAATCTCCATGCCGCGGTAGTGCTGTCACTTCACGGAGAACCAATCGCGTTTCAACTTACAGGTCATCCCTCGGCCAAATCGGAGCGCTGGCCGCATGCGACATTTGCGGGGAGCCAGGAAGGCATCTGGTGGAGGCCACGACCATTTGCTAATGACTTCCTTGTTGTCAGCAACAGCTCTGACAAGAACGTGACCGGAATGCTGCGGCTGTCGGACGCGGCCGGCAAACGCTGGAGCCAGAGACTTAATTTGGGAGCCCGCGAGACGCAACGGCTGAATGTCGCAGAACTGCTTCAGTCCGCCGGTCTGACTGGCCAATATGGCGGCCTTCAAATCGAAGTTGGCTCGTCCGCGGGATCGCTGGACAGCGTCCATTTCATGTACGACGAAACCGCCAGGTCGTCGATGCTGCTTCGGATGGTCAGCCGTGACCCGATGGCAACGCAGCACGAGCGCGTGGGCCCTTCCGGTCGACAATGGGCTTTGTGGGCGCCGATGCTCGCGCTACGCGTGCCTGACCCGGCGCTGTCCCTGCCCGCGAAGACTCTTTTGCAGCCGACAATCTTTCTGAGGAACACAACCGGCAACGTGGTTCCCGCTAAAATAGGGCTAAGTTGGAGCAGCAACGGCGGAAGAGGACAAGCCGAGTTGCCGCAATTGGACTTGGCCCCGTTTGCCACGCGACAACTGAGAATTGGCGACATGCAAAAGCAGTTAGGCATTCCCGATGATACGCACTGGGCATTGGTGAAGCTGACCGGTCCAAAGGCGCCAGGCGATATCGTCGCCATTGCGATCAGCTCGGATGCGACGGGACGGTACGCAACAGAAACGGTCTTCACGGATAACGCTGGCCGTTCGTTTGCCGCGGGCGAGTGGCAAGTCGATGCGAACCATAATCATCTGGTAGCGGTCACGAATGTCGGCGTTCGCCCTGCCGACGCGTTGTTGACCTTGCACTACGACAACGGCACGAAGTCCTATGAGATGAAACGGACAATTCAACCCGGCGATCAGATGCGATTGAACCTGGCCGAGTTGATCCACGACCGCGTGGCCGACCGGAAGGGAAATGTGTTGCCGCCTGATCTTTCCTCGGGTACGTACGATCTTGAAGATTTGAGCCATGGAGCAGGAAATCTGCTAGCCGGTGCCTTGGCGCTCGACCATACCTGGGGGTTTAACGGGCGACCGCCGGCGCAGACATGCTGCGCCGATTATGTTCCTGGCTTTAACCCTTCATATATCAATGTCATTTTAGGTGGGTACGTTTTCACGAATATTCTCTCCAGGAGCTCGTGCAGTGAAAACTACGAGGATGTCTCGGAGGACTTCGATACCTGGTGGAGCACCAACCCACCGACAGCGGGCGTGACATACGAGAACGTCCATGGGGTGTCGCCGGGCTCTACATTCGCCAACGCGAGTGGACAGATTTGGGAAGGTATTGGCACCAATTGTTCGTGGCAGCCCGAGCATGCTAGTGCTCCGGCGGCGGTCGGTCCATATCAGGTAGAGCCGCTCAGCACCGCTTCTCAGGGACCCGCCCAGTGCACGCCTGGGTTAGCAGGCTGGGTCAGGAACGTCACCAACCAACTGCAGTATCAAAACGGCGCAGCGTACGCTGTTGACAATGTCAGTGTTTCGGACACGCTGCGAGTCGGTAGCAAACACGACCTCGGTAGCGGAACGTCGACTGGAACAACGACGACAACAGGCGACGGTAGCTTTCCGGACACATATTCTGTCTGTTCGACGGCATGCCCTGGCTCGGGCGAAACAGACGCGCTCCAATCATGGACAGCCAACGGACTCGGCCTTTCCCACGTCAATTTGATTGTTTACAAATGTAGTTCAATCAGCGTCGACGCACACTAGTTATGAACAACAATACAGTCCGAATAATAGTCCTCATGATTGCATTTTCGTGCGGCCAAGCCAGTGACACTCCGACACCCCAGCCGGTCTCTGGATCAGTGATTACGGCAGACGGCTCGACCCTGCCAAGCGTCGCGGTGCAGGCCATTCCCATCGCAGAAAGTGCAGTCGGTGTGCAACACTGGTTGGCGGCGGACAAGGATGGTCACTTCAGTCTTCTTCTGAAGCCGGGGCGTTATCAAATCCGCGCGAAAGCCGAAGATGCTGGATATCCAGACCCCAACTTCTTGTTATCGGCAGACCCTACTGCTCACTTTCCAATTGTGGTAGTTACCAGCCAAGCACTTACCGAGGTCCGCGTGGTGCTCGGAGTGAGAGGTGCATTCGTTGACGGCGAGGTTCACGATGTCCGTTCCGGAAAGCCTCTCAAGGATGCAAAGGTTACAATCGCGGATGCCAGTGATTCTCGCGCATACGTCGAGGTCTTCACTAATGCATCGGGAGAATTTCACTTTGCAATGCCGGCGAAACACATCATGATAAGTGCTACCGCCGACGGCTATATCTCTTCGGAAAAGCGCCCGCAGAGAATATCACCTTCGCCTGGTGAACATGTCAAGGTTGCTATTGATCTCGAACCATCCGTGGCCAAGTAACAACTATCGGCGGGCTGGCCCAGCTTTGTTTTTCGCTGCATTCATTTTCTAATTGAGGTTGCCCCAGCTTTCGCGGTTTTCGAAAGCTGGGCACCACCGGCCTCGGCGAGCCGCGCGGTAAAACGGCGGCCGCACTTATACCGACGCGGTTACAACGGATAGAATGTCTCTCATTGAAGTTCGTGGTGCCCAGCTTTGCAACACCAGCAACGCTGGGGCATCCACTTCTTATACGATGTCAGATGAGAACAACATCAAAGCCGGGCCAGCCCGCCGACAAGCAACCTTTCGAACGGATCCTCTACTCGTACCTCAACGCCTCCACTGGATCCAAACGCGACGCTTTCATCGCGGGATAGATTCCAAAGAACAGCCCGACGCTCATGGAAGCTGTGACTGCGGCGATGACTGCCCACAGCGGCACCGCAGAGGGCAGGCTGGGCAAGAGCGCGTTGATCAGCAGGCTGATACCTCCGCCGAGCAGGACGCCGATGATCCCTCCGCTGCCGGTGAGGGTGATGGCTTCTATAAGGAACTGGCGGATGATGTCGCGGCGGCGCGCGCCGATAGCCTTGCGCACTCCGATCTCGCGCGTGCGCTCGGTCACCGACATCAGCATGATGTTCATCACGCCCACTCCGCCGATCAACAGCCCGATGGAACTGATCACGACCACGGCAATCGCAATCGCCGCCGTGATCTGGCGGAATTGGCGCGCAATCTCCTCGGAACTGGAAATTGCGAAATTGTTCGGCTTGTCGATCGCCACCCCTCGCCGCCGCCGCATCAGCCCGATGATTTCGTCTTCCGCCTGCGCCTTCCGGCCGGGGTAGGCTTGTGCGCCAATGAAGTGTTCGTCATCCTGCGGATTGTGTTTGCGATACGCGGTATAGGGCACGACCACAACCTTGTCCGCCGAGGCATCCCTGAAAAACTGGCCTTTACGCTTCTCCAGCACGCCGACCACCTGGTACAGCGCGCCTCCCACTTCGATCTCCTTGCCCAAGGGGTCTTCCTCATGGAACAGTCCCTTGGCCAGATCGTGGCCGATGACCGCGACGTCCATGTGATGCAGGTTTTCCGCCTCGGTGAAGAAGCGGCCTTTCTCGGGGTTGGCGTTGTATACCCACTCGTAGGATGGAATGGTGCCGGTAAATTGGATCCCGTAAACCTCGTTCCGCTTGTAACGCGCAGGAATCGCGGTGAGGGGCTGGCCCGGCTGCAAGCGCGGGGAGATTTCCACCGTCACATCCTTCACGTCGGGACATTCGTCGAGGATGGCCATGGTGTCTTCATAAGTCAGCGGCTTGCGGTTGCGCTCTTCCGGCGTGAGCGTGCCGCGGAAACCGAAATCCCAGCGAAAAACAAACAGCGTGTCGGTGCCGTATTGATCGAGGAAGCCGCGAATGTCCTGGTCGAGGCCGACCATAATGGAAGCCACGGCGACGATGGCCATGATCCCGATGACCACGCCCAGCACGGTCAAGAGTGACCGGGTCTTGTGCTGGCGAAGAGAATCGAACGCCAGACGCGTGCTTTCGCCGATTTCAATTTGCACGTGGAAACCTCTGTTTCAACTGACTCCTAAGTCTCAGCCCGCAGGGCCTCAATGGGATCGAGCTTCGAAGCCTGGTGCGCGGGATACATCCCAAAGAACACTCCGACAGCGGTCGAAACCGCCAGCGCCAGAATCACCGCCGGGATTGGCACCTGCGAGGGCACCGGCGTCAGCACCTTGACCAGCGTGGAGAGAAGATAGGCAATGGCAATGCCGGCCGCGCCGCCCACGGCAGCCATTACCGCGGATTCCACCAGGAACTGCATCAGGATGTCGCGCCGGCGCGCGCCCAGCGACTTGCGCACGCCAATCTCGCGGGTGCGCTCGGTCACGCTGGCCAGCATCACATTCATGATTACCACGCCGCCAATCACCAGGAACACCGAAACCACGCCGACCATGGTGGCAGCGATGGCCCCCGTCAGGTTCTTCCACAAACTCATGATCGTGTCCGACGCCAGAATGCCGAAATTGTCATCGGCGTTAGGATCAAGGTGGCGGCGGCCGCGCATCATAGCGCGGGCTTCATCCTCGGTCTGCTGCATCCACTCCGGCCCGCGCGCCTTTATGTTGATGGCCATGTCCAGGGCCTGGCCATGTTCGCCATAGTGCTTCAGGAGCGTCCGGATTGGGATATAGACAAAATTGTCCTGGGATTGCCCGAACACCGATCCGATCGGTTTGGCTACGCCGACCACTTGAAAGGCGCGGCCGTCGATGTAGATCGTCCTCCCTATGGGATCGACCGTGGGAAACAGCTTCGTGGCCACGTCCTGTCCAATGAAGGTGACCTCGGCCCGGCTATCGTTGTCCGCGTCGGTGATGTAGCGGCCGGTTTCGGGTTCCTCCACGTCCATGTCGGCGATGTTGGCCGTCACTCCCCGGATATTGATGTCGTCCAAGGCTTGGGTTTCGAGCCGCACCTTGCCGCTGGTCCGCGTTTCCAGGCCGACCGCCCGAGGCAACTTCAACCCGTCATGCAGGGCCTCGAAGTCCTCCCAGGTAACGTTGCGATTGCGGCGCGCCGCTTTGAGGAAGTCTTCCTGATTGGTGATGACCGGGAAACGCAAGATCAGAAACACGTTGGACCCGAGATTGGCCACCCGGTGCTCGATGTAAAGGTTCGCACCGGTGATGATCGACACCACCAGGATGAGGACTGCCACCGACAAGGTAACGCCCAATAGCGTCAATGCCGAACGCATCTTGTGAGCGCGCAGTGCGGACAGGGCCTCGACCGCCGGATCGCGGAACACAGTAGCGAGACGGCGCAGCCGCTTCCGATGCCGAGAGACGGCAAACACGCCCTCGCGCGTGACTGCGGCTGGCGTCGCTATGGGGGCAGTGCTGTCCACACTGTAATCGTATACGACTATTGGACGAAAATCGTTCCCAGAGGATATCGAAGGGGGCGACAAAGGCTGGTAGGCGCGGCAGGAATTGAACCTGCAACCCTCGGATTAGAAATCCGATGCTCTATCCGTTTGAGCTACGCGCCCATCTTGGCGATCCTCTTGATTTTACATCGCGACTGGGTGGCAGCCGCCATTTCTCCATAGGCAACCAGCCCCGGGGCGCGGTAGAATGACGGTTCAACCCTCCCCCAGCCAGCCTACGGTATATACTTTCAGCTTTAGAAGCATGTGTTTGGCAGGTTGAAACAGCTTGGTTTTTCGCAGTCGGTACACCTGGTCGGGGGACCCATGGAAGGACCGAAAAAGCCGCACGACGCCGGTCTCGACGCGACTTCCCCCGGCCTGCGCACCCCATCTAAAGGTGAGAGTTCTTCGAGCGATGTCACGCTCAACCCTGAATCAGCCAGCCCGCCTCCTTTCGATCCCCACGCCACGCTTGCCGACATTGATGCCACTCTGATGGACATTGTTCGAACGCCCGCGCCGGCCTCGCGCAGCTACACCGGCATGGTTGCCACCGCGGCCGTCCTCAACCCGGGTGACGTCATTGGCGGGCGCTACGAGATCTTGCAGCTTCTCGGCGAAGGCGGCATGGGCGCGGTGTACAAAGCCCGGGACCGCGAATTGGACCGCTTTGTAGCGCTTAAAGTGATTCGCCGCGACCTGGCTTCGAACACTGCGATTGTCGCCCGCTTCAAGCAGGAACTTTTGCTGGCCCATCAGGTCACCCATAAGAACGTAATTCGCATTTACGATCTGACGGACGCCGACGGGGTCAAGTTCATCACCATGGAGTTCATCGAGGGCGCCGACCTGCGGCGCATTCTCCTCGAGCGCGGCAAGTTCACTCCCGAAGAGGCCGTCGAGACCATCCGCCAGACATGTTTTGCGCTCTACGCGGCGCACGCGGTGAACGTGATCCACCGCGATCTGAAACCGCAGAACATCATGCGCGATTTGCAAGGGCGCACCGTGGTGATGGATTTCGGCCTCGCGCGTTTGGTCGAGTCGGACGGGATGACCAACACTGGCGCCCTGGTCGGGACCATGGAATACATGTCTCCCGAGCAGGCGCTGGGCCGGGAACTGGATCAGCGGTCTGACATCTTCGCGCTGGGCCTGGTGTTTTTCGAGTTGCTCACCGGACATACGCCTTACAAGGCGGACACCGCGATCGCCAGCCTGCTGAAACGCAGCCAGGAACGCGCCATTCCAGCGGTGGAGTTGGATCCTTCGATTCCCAAGGGCTTGAGCGACATCGTCGCCAAGGCTCTGGAGCGCGACGTAAAAGACCGCTACCAGACGGTGCAGGAAATTCTGAACGACCTTGACGCCTGGCAAGGCAAGCGTCCGGTGTCGGCCTCAGTGATCTCGGCCAGCCTTCCGGTGCGAGGGAAAACTCTGCCGGTTTGGAAGTGGGCAACAGTGGCGCTGGCCATTGTCATCGCGGTTGCAGGCTGGATGCTGCGCGGCAGGCTCTTCTCCAACCTCGGCAAGAAAACGCACGGGCCGGTGGCCTCGCTCGCCATTCTGCCATTCCATAATGCCTCGGGAGACGCCAGCCTGGACTGGCTGGGCTCCAGCCTCGCTGAAATGCTGAGCACTGACGTTGGGCAATCGGCCAGCTTGCGCACGGTATCGTCCGACCGCGTACACCAGGTCCTGCGAGACCTGCATCTTAACCCGACTTCACAGCTTGATCCGCAGACGCTGCGGCAGCTTGGGGAATTCAGCAACGCCCAGACGCTGGTGTGGGGGCAGTACGTGAAAGTCGGCGACCAGATTCGCATTGATGCGACATTGCAGGATCTGAAACGCGATCGCACCTCCACTTTAAAAGCGGAGGCTCAATCAGAAAACGATCTGCTGGCGGCTGTGGACCGTCTGGCCCAGTCCATCCGCGAGAACCTTGCGCTCTCACCCGAACTCGTAAAGGAGCTACAGGCGCAGGCCTTCCGGCCATCCTCGAAATCTCCGGAGGCGCTGCGGGATTACAACCAGGGGATTGAACTGGTGCGCCGGGGCAATAACCTGGAGGCACAAAAGAAATTTGACGCTGCCACTCAGGCTGATTCAGAATTTGCTCTCGCCTTTTCGCGTTTGGCGCAAACCTATTCCAGCCTGGGTTACGACAACGAAGCCGAGCGTTATTCGCAGCGGGCGGTGGAGTTGAGCGCACCACTGCCGGCCGCGGAGAAATACCTGATCGAAGCCTCCAATGCGCGCATTCAGAACGACACGCAAAAAGCCATTGCTGCCTACCAGAACATCGCGAAAGCCGCGCCGGAGGACCCGGACATTCAATTTACCCTGGCTTCGCTATATGAGGATGCCAACGATTTCGACAACGCCCGCCTGCACCTGGCCAAAGTGCTGGAGCAGGACCCGAAATATGTGGACGCGCTGCTGGCCAGCGGCCGGGTGGAGATCAAGAGCGGCAATCCGCAAAACGGCCTGGACTTCCTCAACCGCGCCTTGACCCTGGCGATTCAACTCGACAACCAGGAAGAAAAAGCGGCGATTCTGCAAGCCATCGGCGTTGCCTACCGGCTGACGAACAAGCCGGAAGAAGCGTTACGCAATTACCAGGAGTCGATGGCAATCAAAAAGCAAATTGGCGACAAGCGCGGCATAGCGGTCAGCCTGAACGAGAGTGCGCAGGCACAGGTCATGATGGGGCAGCCGGCGGCGGCCCTCGCCAGTTACAAAGAGGCGTTGCAGATCCGGCGGGACATCGGCGACAAACGCGGGGTTGCCGACACATTGAACGATCTGGCCAACCTCGACCAGGACCGCTCACAGACCGACGAAGCGCTGACGCTATACAAAGAGGCGCTACAGATCCAGCGCGACTTGGGCGACCAGTCTAACCAAGGGATGATTTTGAACAACATCGGCACGGCGTATCTCTCCAAGGGCCAATACGAAGACGCGCTGACTTACTTCCAGCAATCGCTGCTACTGCGCGAGAAGCTCAACGTCGCCGATGACATCGCCCAAACGGTGCGCAATCTGGCGGTCACCAACACCAAGCTGGGACAGTACGATGCCGCCCTGACGCAATATCTCAAGGCGCTCGATTTGTGGCGCGCTTCCGGCGACAAGCATGGCACCGCCATGAACGCGAATGACATGGCTGGCGTATTCGCCTACCAGGGCCGCTTTGGCGCCGCTCTGAATTCACGCCAGGATGCGGTGAAGATTTTCCGTGATTTGAAAGACCGCAGTTCCGACATGGCGGACTTCCTCAGCGGCTACGGGGAATCTCTCGCCCAAGTGGGACGGGGCAGCGAGGCCCAGCCCAGTTTCGACGAGGCGCTTTCCATTGCCCGCGATTTGAAAAACCAGAGTTTGATCTCACAGATTTTGCGATCAGAAGGCGATGTCGCTTCTTATGGTGGCGACTATAAAACAGCGCGGAGCTTCTACGAGCAGGCGCTGCAATCCGCCGCTCAGGTTAAGGACAACGAAAAAACTTTGCTGGCGAAAATCGCTTTGGCGCGCAACGACCTTCAACAAGGGCGGCACGCGGCTGCAATTTCTCAATTGCGAAGCTTGGGCCAGCAAGCAGAGACCATGGGCCTGAAGTACGAAGCTTTGGAATGCTCGCTTGACGTTGCCGAGGCGCTCATTGCCGCCAAAGACCTGCAACCGGCACGCATGGAGTTGGAGCGCACGGAGACCCGTACGGTGAAGCTGGGATTGCACTCACTTCAGGCGCGCGCAGATTACCTTTTGGCGACCGTCTTCCGGCTGAGCGGCAATAATTCGCTGTCCCTCGACCACTATCACGCCTGCCTGCGTTTGCTCGACGATATCCGCAAAGAGGTCGGCAACGATCAGGTCATGAAACGTGCCGACTTTGCGGCGATGTCGGCGGACATCAAGCATTGGGCCGCTTCCTCGAAGTCATAAAAGAGCATGAAAAAGCCGGACCTTGGACAGGCCCGGCCTTTCCCACTATTCCTCTAGTGCTTGGTCACGTTTCCCGACAGCGGGATTTGCTGTGGACTGTTGGGAGCATTGTCGGTGAAGTTCAGAGTCGCGGTTCGCTGGCCTAACTCATCCGCAAAAAAGAAGACGGTGACCAGGCAACTCTTTCCTGCTGGAAGCGACTTGGGGCAAAGGTTGAGGATGTTGAAGTCATCCCAATCTGCGTTGATAGGGTTGACATAGACTTTGCTGATCTGGAGAGTGGTGTTACCAGTATTCTTGACCACGACGTTCTGCCAGAGCAGATTGCCATACTTCACGTTTCCGAAGTTGATGCTGGTGGGCGTGAAGCTCACCTGCACCCCTCCTGATACCGTCAAGGTAAAGTACTGCTGCGACGAACCAGCAGTGTTGGTGGCAGTGAAACTGATATTAAAGGTGCCGGCTGCGGTCGGCTTGCCACTGAGGGTGCCGGTCCCGTTTCCGTTATCAATGAAGCCGACCCCGCCGGGCAAAGCTCCCGACTCGGTCAGACCGGGGATCGGATAGCCCGTGGCGGTCACGGTAAAGCTCCCCTGTACACCCACCTGGAAGGCAGTGTTATTCGGACTGGTGATTGCGGGAGTCTGAAGCACTGTCAACGTGAACGACTGCATCGCGTTGCCGGCGCTGTTGCTGGCAAAGAGAGTGATGTTGTACACGCCGCCCGTGTTGGCCGCGGGTGTCCCTGAAAGAGTCGCAGTTCCATCTCCGTGACTCACCAACGACAGTCCACTTGGCAAGGCGCCCGTCTCGGTAATCGACGCCGCCGGCGAACCGGTGGTCGTCACCTGGAATGAGCCTTGCACTCCAACCTGGAAGGTCGCGCTGTTGCCGCTAGTAAAGCCTGGTACCTGGCCAACCGTGAAGTTGGAGGTCGCGCTTCCGGTGTCGAGAATGCTATCTGTCGCCGTCACCACCAAGGTTTGCGGGCCGATTTGGTTGAACACCACCATGTCACCGTTGTTTACCGGATTGCCGTTTAGCAGTCCGCTACAGCTAGTTACGGTAACCAGAGGTGCGTTGTCTGGAGGCGCGCAGGAGAAAGAGATGGTTACGCTCTGCCCGAGGATCACAGTCGATCCATTTGCGGGAGAGGCAATCGTAGCCGACGGGGGATCGCTGCAATTCTGACCGAAGATGAAATCAGAGAACCCCTTGCTGCCGGACTTTCCGCCTCCGTCATCACGGCCCTGCGTGAAAGTCTCGATGATGTTTTGCCAGTTATTTTGACCGATCGTCGCCTTCAGGACGCAAGCGCCGGAGATAAGTGGCCCATCGAAATTGTTGAAAAGATCATAGTTGAGGTCCGTGCAATCACTACCCGTAGTCTGCGTACAAGTTACCTCAAACAGCACGCAATTACCGCCAGCGCCCCCATAAGGCACGCACTGTGCACCGCTGAAGGGAGTGCCCGACAAGCGAGTGTCATGGAAAGTCGTCGGATCGATTGGAATGGCAGTGACGTTAACATTGTCGCCGCTATTGGCATTTTCGTATTGGAGTTTGTGATTGTAACTGCCGAACAGATAATTCGTCTGAGCCTGCTGATCAGGCGGAGCAACGTTCAGATTCTGGTCAATTGGGGTTGGGGTATTGGCCGGGGAAAACGTCCAATTGAGGATGTCGTTGCTCTCAGTAAACCCGCCGGTGGAACCGGTAAAACCTACCCAAGCATTGCCGCTATCGCTCAGCGTCAGCAGATGGGAAAGGTCCGTGGTGATAGTGAGTACGGGAAGACCGAGGTTGTCGATGTAAATCTTCAGCGTGCCAGGGTCGTATTCGATCACCGCGGTGTGTACAGCGCCGTCAGCCAGATTGATGCCCCCAAGATCCGAAACGATGCCGAGGTTTGCCGGGCTGCCATCAGGACAGATCGCCGTGTGATCCTGAGTGTTCGGATCGACACCGCAGCTTTGGACTGCGATGTGGTTGGCATTGGGATCCCAACCGTTCTGGTATGTATCGAACTCGATCGCCAAGCTGTTGGGAATGGCGATGCCGTTGTCCTCGGGATCTGGAACACCGTAGCCAATGGCGCCTCCGGAGCCGCCTCGGGCGGCAGTACCGAATCCATCCCCTGTCGAATTCTGGATTACGAACGCCATGCCGTCCGCCGGCCCCGCACCATTGTTAGGATCGTGGGTAATTTGAAACTGAAAAGCGCTGGTAAAGCCTCCCGACACCGACTGCTGCTTGGTTGCAAACCACGCGGTACCCGAAACGTGGCCGGTGCCATCGGGTGTGAGCCGCAAAACTTGCTGGTTCCCGTTGTTGGCCGCCGCCGCCGACCCGTTCAAAGCCAGGCCGCTGACGTCGTTGAAATTAGTGAATGAGATTTGGGCCAGGGCGGGAGTAGCTGCCGTTGCCAGCAAGAACAATAGCCCTACTAAGCAGACGCTTAATCTGCGGGTCTTGAGCTTCATGAACTGCCTCCTGATTGTGTCGGTCGGAGACCGGACGGCTGCTGAAACACCTCTCCCGACGTCCTGTTGGGGGTACAGGGGCTTGAATCTTACTTCGCGGCTTGGTAACTGTCAATCCCTCTTTCTGCAGGCCGGTGAGGGCTGAAAGACTCCTTGTTGATCTTATAGGCGGCCGACAGTCGCCATGCCGCCATGAGGAGAACCGGTTTAGGGGGGTTGGGGGGGTCTCCCGGAGAGCACTTGTCGTATGCTCGTCAGAGCCGCATCACCATGAAGGGCCTCAAGGAAAAGACAATTCGCGGCGGCTTTGCCAAAGTCGGGGCGCAAGCTACCACTTTCTTGCTGCGCTTCGGCTCCCTGATGGTGCTGGCCCGCCTGCTCGACCCCAAAGACTTTGGCCTCGTAGGAATGGTTACCGCTTTCACCGGCATCCTAAACTTGTTTCGTGATTTCGGCCTTTCCGCAGCCGCAGTTCAGCGCTTGGAAGTCACCGAGGAACAGATCTCCACCCTGTTTTGGATCAACCTCCTGGTCGGTGCCGCACTGACTCTGCTGGTGGTTGCCATGGCCCCGTTTATTGTTGGGTTCTATCATGAGCCTCGACTTCTCTGGGTAACCGTGGTTCTGGCGTCCGGGTTTATCGTGAATGCCGCCGGGGTACAACACTCGGCTCTTCTGCAGCGGCAAATGCGTTTCACCACAATGGCTGGCATCGACGTGCTGGCCCTTGCAACGAGCATCACCATCGGCATTACGATGGCGTTCCGAGGCTTCGGCTATTGGTCGCTAGTTGCCACCGCTCTTGTGCCCACCCTGGTTACGACTACCTGCGTGTGGATCGCAGCGGCCTGGATTCCGGGCAAGCCGGAGCGAAGAACGGGATTGCGTTCCATGCTGCGCTTCGGCGGCACACTCACGTTGAACGGAGTCGTCGTTTATATTGCTCACAATCTCGACAAAGTTCTCTTGGGCCGTTGGTGGGGCGCTTCGGCCGTCGGACTCTACAGCAGGGCATATACCCTGATCAACATCCCAACGGACAACCTTAACTACGCCTCAGGGGAAGTGGCTTTCCCAACACTCTCACGGCTTCAGGACGATCCTGTGCGACTGAAGCGTTACTTCCTCAAGGGCTACTCGCTGGTTCTTGCGCTGACTGTGCCGATCACAATTGCGTGTGCCCTGTTTGCCAACGATCTAATCCCGGTTGTTTTGGGACCTAAATGGCACGATGCCATTCCGATTTTTCGTTGGCTATCGCCGACCATCCTAATCCTCGCATTCATCAATCCCCTGATCTGGCTTGTCTTATCTCTCGGGATGGTCAACCGAAGCCTGCGAGTCGGACTGGTGTATGCGCCGATCGTGATCGCGGGTTGTGTGGCTGGGTTACCCTACGGGCCAAAAGGTGTCGCGATCGGGTACTCGACAGTATTGACCCTCTGGTTCATCCCGCACATCGCGTGGTGCGTCCACGGTACGATCGTCTCTCTTCGCGATGTTCTTCTTACGGCCAGCCGTCCATTGTTATGCGGCCTGACGGGGGCAGCGGTCGCCTTCGGTCTGCAATTCTCTTACGAAACTCACCTCTCAGCTCTGCCCCGTTTGGTATTGGGATGCGCAATCCTTTTTGGCGTTTATATTGCGATGCTCTTATACGTAATGCGACAGAAGGCGTTCTATCTGGATCTGTTCAAGGGTTTGAAGGGCGGATCGCCCAAGGAAGAGAGCGTGCCCGAAACCTGGCCGCTGGATGCCCTGCCCACAACCACGAAACCAGATCCGGGAATTGCCCAGCCGAACCCTGAGGAGAGCAAGTCCGGGACTGACATTCTCTTTATCGCCTCGGATTACAAGCCCAATCCGGGCGGGATCGCCGCGTATCTCGATGGCCTGATCCGGGGCCTGAGAAGCTTCGGGATCAAGGCCAAGGTGCTGGCCCTGGTTGAAAGCAAGGAAACAGAGCGACTGGCATTTCTGCGGAAGTATGAGGATTGGGTCATTCCGTTAGAAATTGCCTACGACGAGAGGCCCCACAACTGGTTGGGCAACAAGGCGACGAGTTTGTTGGAAATCCTGCGCTGCAAAAACTCATCGATCCGCAAGTTGTTGGACAAGACTCGCTGGTTCGAACAATCATCCGATTCCCTCTATGACATAAAGGACATCTTGGAACGGGAAAAACCGGCCATCATTGTCATAGGGCATCTGGACCTGAAGCTTTATCTAGTCGCCTTGCACTTGCGGGAAAACCGGCTGCCCTACGGAATCATCGCTCATGACGCTGAGATCTACTTCTCCAAGTACAGAATCAACGACCGTGTGAGAAGGGGGATGATCGTCAAGGGGGCGAAATGGATCGCGGCGAACTCTCGTCATACCAAGTCGCTTGTGGAAGCGTGGGGGCTGGCGCCAGAAAAGATCATGATTGCCCATCCGCCCTTGTCACGGCAAGCGATTAACGCCAGCCATGGGCCGCCCCGCGCCGCCAGTGGTGATGTATTCACGCTGGTCACAGTCGCACGTATCGTTCGAAACAAAGGTATCGATGTCGTCTTGCGTGCGTTGAAGATCCTGGATCGCCATCATGTGCCCTACCGATATGTTGTTGCCGGAGACGGGCCGGAGCGAGCCTTCCTTGAGAATCTTGCCGTAGAACTCGGTGTGCAGACAAACGTCCATTTCGCAGGCTGGGTGTCAGAGGAAGACAAGTGGCGTCTGTTGCAATCGGCGGATGTGTTTGTGATGCCTTCGCATGTTAATCCGAGTCAACAGCATGAAGGCTTCGGGATCGTCTTCCTCGAGGCCGCCGCCTGCGGCATCCCTGCGATCGGCTCAAACGCGGGTGGCATACCGGACGCCGTGGTGGATGGAGAAACTGGCATTCTGGTCGAACCGGAATCACCGGAAAGGTTGGCAGACGCCTTGATGTTCCTTCACCAAAATCCGGAGGAAAGGAAGAAAATGGGCGAGGCAGGCAGGGAGAGGGCAAGAAGTCAGTTTTCCCCACAGGCCATCGCCGCCCATTTCCAGCTGGAGGTTTCGCTCCGGCTCTAAGACGGAATGGCCTTGTCCCCGTAGTTATCCTTGAGCTGGATGAGTTGCCGCTATGGTACAAACAGTTCTGTGGGCGCGATGAAGGTATCTGTCTTTGGCATTGGCGGGGTCGGTGGGTATTTTGCTGCGGTCCTGGCCCGGGCTGGCTACCCGGTTTCGGTGGTGGCCCGCGGGCCCCAGCTTGAGGCGGTTCGCCGGAACGGACTGCGGATTCTAAGTCCCAAGGGCGATTTTACGACTCCGGTCGCGAAGGCAAGCGACAGGGCCGTGGACATTGGGCCGGTTGACGCCGTCATTCTCGCCGTAAAGGCCTGGCAGGTCAATGAAGCCGCCAGCGCGATGCAGCCCATGCTCACGCCCGCAACCAGGGTGCTGCCCCTTCAAAATGGCGTGGAGGCAACCGAGCAACTTCAGCAGATCCTCGGCCCCCGCAACCCTCTGATGGGCCTCTGCCGCATTATTGCTTCGATTGCCTCCTCGGGAGTTATTCGCCACGGCGGGCTGGAGCCCACGATCGCGCTTGGGGAGCCGGACGGCTCTGCCCTGGCGGCCAACGCTCGAGCCTTGGCTGATGCTCTGATCGCAGCCGGGGTCAAGGTTCAGACGCCGCCGGATATGCCTGCAGCTTTGTGGGAAAAGCTGCTCTTCATCGCCGCCCTGAGTGGAACCGGCGCGGTAACACGCTCGACCATTGGAGAGCTTCGTACTATTGCTCCAACCCGCGACCTGTTACAGCAGTTAATGGTGGAGGTCGCGGCAGTGGCTCGTGGCCGGGGCATTCACCTTGCCGAAGACACAGTTCAGCGCACAATGGCCTTTGTGGACGCCAGCCCTGCCGACGGTACCGCGTCGATGCAGCGAGACATGGCAGCCGGGCGGCCTTCTGAACTGGAGGCAATCATCGGCGCCGTGGTTCGTTTCGGCGACCAGGCAGGGATACCGACGCCCGCCATGGACTACGTCTACGCCAGCCTTTTGCCGCAGGAGAATCGCGCGCGCGGCCGTGGCCCGGCTCCTGCCGGTTAAACTCACTTTGTCGATTTCCCCCTTGCTCAACAGGCCCAGCCTCAGCGAAGATGCTCTCATCCCTCACTGATCTACTGTGGCGCGCAAACTCAAACTCGCTTGCGAGAAGAATATTTCTCCCGCCGCAGCCAAGCTACGCCTGCTGAAGCGTCTGCGATGCACTCTGAAGTTCGAGAAGCGGGCATGGGAGAGCGGCCTACGGTTGGTTGCCGGCGTGGATGAAGTCGGCCGCGGATCGCTGTTCGGCCCTGTGGTCGCCGCTGCCGTTATTCTTGACCCCGCCTATCGCATCCGCGGATTGCGGGATTCAAAGCTGCTGCCGGCAGAGCGGCGGGAGGTGCTGGCGGCGCGCATTCGCGAACATGCCATCGCATGGGCAATCGCCGCAGTCGACGCCGCCCGAATCGACCAAATCAATATCTACCAGGCGTCGCGGGTTGCCATGCGAGAAGCGGTCATGAGACTGGAGCCCAGCCCGAATCACTTGCTGGTTGACGCCGTACGCTTGGATTGTGACTTGCCGCAGCAGCCGATTATTCACGGCGACGCGCTCTCCGCCTCCATCGCTGCTGCCTCCATCTTGGCCAAAGTCGAACGCGACCGCATGATCTGCGAGTGGGACCCGGTATTTCCGGCGTACCGGCTGGCTTCGAACAAGGGCTACAGCACACCGCATCATCTGGCCGCCCTCCGCCAGCATGGGCCGTCTCCGCTACACCGCCAATCGTTTGCTCCAGTGTGGACCAACCCCGTGCCGCAGGAAGTGCTTGCCTTCATGTTGGATGAAAGGCCGGAAGAGGTCATTGGAGAGATGCTCGAAGAAGTCAGCGAAGCCGCGGTGGGCTGAGAAAATCACTGCCTTCCCGGCGCCAGGCTAGATCGCCCTTCCCAGCATGACGCTCACCTCTTTGGCCAACGCCTCCACCACCTGCATTTTGGTTTGGGCCGGCGGCGGCAGTTCCGGAACTTGCAGCGCCATTTCGCACGAAAGTAGCAGCGCGGTAACGGTATCTCGCAATTCGTGCCGCAGACTCTGCGCGGCGTCGGTCTTCGCAGCCAGTATTTCCGCTTTCCGCCGCTGCAACGCCCAACGCAATTCCCGCGCCACCCGGGGAATCCCGGCAATGGCAAAATTCACGTAGACGGGGACCGCCGAGCCCAGGTGTTTCAGTGCAGTTTCACCCTCGTCCGGCTGCGCGTCCAGCATCAGCAGATCGAAGATTACCGCCGAGAACTCCTTCTCATTCAACTCCTGGATCGCTTCCTGTAAGGCGGCGCAAACCGTCACCGGCTCATGAGTCGCTTCCTGAAGGCCGGAAGCGCACTCCTTAGCTTTGGCAACAGATGTAATCAGCAAGATCATGCCAAAGCAGGTTGCACGTCGCGTGCCACCCACGCCCCGTTGAGAATGAAGGGGTTGAACCCTGCGAGGCCAATGCATGGCCCGCCGCGGGACTCCACTTCCCAAAGCTAACACTCCTGCGAGCCATACTCTTTCAGCTTGCGGTAGAGGGTGGTCTTGCCGATTCCCAGCAGGCGCGCGGCCAGCAGCTTGTCTCCGTTCAGCTGCGTGATGGTGCCCAGAATCGTTTGCTTCTCCAGTTCCGACATCGAAATGATCTTGGCCGAGCCGTTCCTGTCGATGCTGATGTGGCCATTTCCTCCACTCATCCCGCTGGGCAGGTCGGTCAACTGGATTTCCGGTCCGCTGTTCAGGGCGCAGGCGCGCTCCAGGCAATTCTCCAACTCGCGCACATTCCCCGGCCAGTCGTAGGCCAGCAGCGCCTTCATGGCCGCGTCGCTCAGAGTACATTCCCTGCCGGCGTCGCGGGACACCCGGTCGAGAAAGCGTCCGGCCAGCAGCGGGATGTCCTGCCGCCGATCGCGTAATGCCGGAATCTTCAGGCTCAGTACATTCAGCCGGAAATACAAGTCGCGGCGGAAGGTTCCCTGGGCCACTGCCTGCTCCAGATCGCGGTTGGTCGCGGCCAGAATCCGCACATTGATGGGGATACGCCGGGTGCTGCCCACCGGCCGGATTTCCTTTTCCTGAATCGCACGCAGCAACTTGGCCTGAAGATCGACCGGCATTTCTCCGATTTCATCGAAGAACACAGTGCCGCCCTCGGCCATGCTCAGCAATCCGTCCTTGGCCTGCACCGCGCCGGTAAACGCTCCCTTTACGTATCCGAACAATTCACTTTCGATCAGCGTCGGCACCAGCGAGCCGCAATCCACCGGAAGAAAGGGCTTGTCGCGAAAAGGGCCGGAAAAGTGAATGGACCGCGCCACCAGCTCTTTGCCGGTACCACTTTCCCCCAGGATCAGCACCGGGTGATGGCTCTGCGCCGCTTTTGCGATCATGCGATACAGCCGTTCCATGTCCGGGGCGGCGCCGACAATGCCGCAAAATCCCTGCTTCGACTTGATGCGCTCACGCAGAATCCGGTTCTCGCTCTTCAGCTTCAAATGCAGCGACACACGCTCCAGCAAGATGCGCAGTTCATCCATGCTGAAGGGTTTGGTTACGTAGTCGTAGGCGCCGTTCTTCATGGCCTGCACGGCGGACTCGACCGTGCCGCAACCTGTAACCACAATAACCTCGGTTTCCGGGCGTTGCTGCTTGATTCTGCTGAGCGCCTCCATCCCGCTGGCGCCCGGCAGTTTCAAGTCGAGCAGCACTACGTCGATGGCGTGCGAATCCAGTAGTCGGTAAATGTGCTCGGCGGAATCGGCGGCCAGGGCGTTGTAACCCAGGCCCCGTGCAACTTCGCGGCAAGCTTCCCGGATGGCGCGCTCGTCGTCAACGACCGCTAGGTTCAAGAAGTTTGCAGCTTCGGGTTTGTACGAGTGAAAAACTGGCGCGGTGGCAGTGCTCATGCTTGTTTTCCTTTTCTTGAGGTCTGAAGTTTTGTTCTTGAACCCCCGCCGAACTCGCCGCCGGCCTCTACCATGATTGGCGCAGCGAATTGCACTGGCAGGCGGACAACCACCCGCGTGCCCCTCCCCGGTTCGCTCTCCACCGCCACGGTGCCCCCGCCTTGCTGGACGATGCTTGCTACCGTAGCCAATCCCAGTCCGCTGCCGCTGCCGGGTTTCTTGGTAGTGAAGAAGGGTTGAAAGGCGCGGGCTCGGGTCGCGGCATCCATGCCACAGCCGTTATCGCTTACCTCGAACTCCATGTAAGCCGGCGCAGCCGATTCGCTCGGCTTGGCGCTGCTTTCTGCACGCGCAGAATTGCGTGTGGCGAGCGTGATCCGTCCGCCATCGGGCATGGCGTCGCGGGCATTCAGCAGCAGGTTCAAGATGATTTGCTGAGCGTGCGCCGGGTCCATCTTCACCATGCCCACGTCGTCGGCCAGATGCATGATCATCTCGATGTCTTCTCCAATCAGGCGTGCCAGTAAATTCCGCAAGCCGGCGATGGCATCGTTAAACGAAAGTAAACTCTCCGCCACCGCGCCCTGCCGGGCTACTGCCAGCAGTTGCTGGATCAGTTCCGTGCCCTGCCCTGCCGCCACGCGTATCTCCTGCGCATAACGCCGCAAAGGACTTTGCTTCTCCAGACCTGCCAGCAGCAAATCGGAACACAGCACCACTCCGGTAAGCAGGTTGTTGAAGTCATGCGCCACTCCGCTCACCAGGCGACCGACGGCCTCCATTCCCAACTGCGGAGCGGCGGACGCTTCCACAGATTCCAGTTTGGGCCTGATTTGTGCCAGTGCAGTCATGGGACGCGGAAAAATCGGATGGGCGCGTGCAGGATCGGAACGCTTCCCAATTTCGGCAGGGATTGCGTTCCCTACAAGTGCCCTATTTGGGAAGTCTAGGCGGGCGGATTGCCGGCGATAAGGACTGCCGTCACACCGCAACGGTGATCGCCAAACTGGAGCTTCGATGGGGACCGGGCCGCGCGGCGGACGTCATATCCTCTGCTCTTTCAAGGACAAAGCAGATCAGGCACCGCAGCTAACCTTCCAGAGGAAGCGGTTCAATCAAGCGGAAGGTAAGCTTGCGACCGGTGGAAAACTGAGTGTCGCTCGCGGCGCTTGCAGCGGATCCGGGATGTTCCCGCGGTCCCTTCGAAAAGATGCTGGAGGTATGCACGCTCCAAGGTTTGCCGTTTAGAAATATCGAGGAAAGCGTCACCCGCAGGTAGCCAGGATCCCGCCGCGCGGAGGCTTTGGCCGCCAGCACGCGCCCGGTGATCGGAGTACCGCTCGGAGCCAGAGTCTGGCCCTGCACAACGATTGGCTCGGCCAGGACGGCCTGGAACGGGTCTCCCAACTGGGCTTTGAGGCTCGATAAGGGCGCGTCCAGTTGAACCACAATTGGTGTTCCAACAGGAATCGAGTTGGCGGCCAGCGCCTGAGTAGGCGAGATTCCGTTGCTAGGGGGCAGCGCTGCAAAAGGAAGTGGCTTGGCTTGAGAATTCTGCGGGAGGGTTAGTGAGCCCGGCTGACGGGAACAGCCCGAGAATATCCCAAGTGCCAGAGTCAGTAGTGGCCACGCCCATCGCCCCGCCTTCATGGCTTGATCCTGCCTGCCCTTCCCCCATGGGGCAAGTCGCACGGGAGATGCCACAGTGAAAACCCCGTTGACTCAATCACTTAGCATTTCGATCTATTGAAGGGATGGGAATAATTCCCTGCGGGCGATACGGAATTACGGAGTGAGGGTCGGAGCAATCAAGACCGGGCAACGGCGAAACGGCTCTAAAGAACCCCGAGCGGCTTAGCTCCAACCTCGACGCCCAAAACATTAAGGGAGCGGCTCGCGCCGCTCCCCTAAGTCTTAACTTAGACGGTTGTGAGGCTAGTTTTGCGATGAACCCACGCCAGCTGAAGCGCTGCGATTCTGGCCTTCGGGCTGAACCACCACGCCGTCGAACGGAGTGGCGGCAAGGTAGTGTCCGTGCACCACGCTGATGCGGCGCAACGGATATCCCGTGTCCGGCCCGCGATGCCAGCTCTGGCCGCTGTCCTGACTTTCGAAGACAACGCCGGTTTCGGTGCTGGTGGCGAGCAGGAGATGGCTGCTCTGGTCATAGACCACCGAACTGATGTTCTTGTCCGGCAAGCCATTTTGCATGTGCTCCCAGCCGCCGCCCGCATTCGAGCTGCGGAAAGCGCCTTCGCGGGAGGCAATCACAATCTGCTTGTCGGGAGTGATGGTCAGGGTGCGAATACTGCTGACGAAAGGCGCCAAAGTATTCGAGACCTGCCAGCTTGAGCCGCCATTGGTGGAAGTCAGCACTTCGCTGCGGGTGGCCAGGGCGATCAATTCGCCGTCGGCCTGCACCGAAACGAAGTCTCTCTTGCCCATCACCGGCCCGCCATTCCAGCTCTGACCGTCGTTCGAGCTGGTGTAAAAACCGGCCGCGGTTGCAGCCAGCCAGCGCTTGGGAGTGATCTCGATGTCGCTGACTTTGGCGGTCAGGACTGAGCGCACCGGAGCAGACTTCTTCGAAGTCTTCTCTGAGATGTTGTTGACCGGGCTCCAAGTGGAAGCATTGCGGCGCAGTTCTAACATGCCGCGATTGGTGCCTGCGATGATGTCCCCATCGGCAGCCTGTTTCAGCACGAACACATCGCGGCCGTCGAGGCCCGCGCTCTTCTGCGTCCAGTGCTGCCCACCATCATGCGAAAAGAAAACGCCGCCCTGTTCGCGGTCATTGACCACGCCCACATAGACCGCTTCAGGATCGTTCTTATCGGCAAGAATGGTGGTGACATAGCGGTGCGTGTAACCGTGGTTGGAGGCCCTGAAGCTCTCGGCGCCGTTTTCACTGGCCAACACTCCAGCGCGATCGGTCGCCAGAAGAACGTGCTGCGAGTTGCGAGGATCAACCAGAACGTCGTTGACCACAACTTCAGGATTGGTGACGCGCTTCCAAGTTTTGCCCGAGTCGGCGGTCTTCCAAAGGCCCTCGGTGGTTCCGGCATAGACCACTTCAGGATTGCTGGGGTCCTGCTTCAGTACGCGGGTGCGGCGCGCCGAGAACGGGATGCCTTCAATCTTCTGGAACTGCTCGCCCGCGGTCTGCGACTTGTAAATGCCCGAGCAGGCGCTGGCGAATACCACCGAAGAATTGGACGAATCCACAATGACGGAGAACACATCAGAGTCGTCGATCATTCCCTTGTTGATGTGCTGCCAATTGGCGCCGCCGTCTGCAGTCTTCCACGCCAGATGCCAGGTTCCCGCGTAAACCACGCTTGGATTCCTGGGATCGACAGCGATGGACTCAACGTTCTTGATTTCCGAATTCGAGGAAGAAATCTTTTCCCAGTTCTTGCCCGCGTCCCGGCTGCGATACACGCCATCCAGGGTGCCCACAGTCAAGACTTTGGGGTCAGAAGCGGCAACCGACAGGGCGCGAATCGACTTGCCATGCATGGCTGAAACGGCTTCCCAACTCTTACCGCCATTGTGCGAATGAAATAAATCGCCGGCCTGCTGGTTCTCGACGCTCCAGACGGCTACATACATCTTTTCAGAGTTTTGTGGATCGAAAGCAATGTGGTCGACGACGTAGTCATCGCCGCTGCCGAGATGGGCGACGCGTGACCAGTCCTGTCCGCCGTTGGTGGACATGAAAATCGTGCCGGTACTGGTTCCGAGAAGGATGTGACCTGGATTGTGAGGATCATAAGTGAGACTGCGAACATCGCCGCCGTCCGGCCCCAAGGTCGCCCACTGACCTGCCCAAGCGCTGGCGCAGAGCAGGATAAGTGACATAGCAATCAATAACTTACGATTGACGAAGGTGCTTGTTCCCAAAGTCATAGACTCATTGCCCCTAATGGATGGAATTCCCACCGAGGCACCAGCGTGACAGGGTAACACGGGCCGGGCAAGTTACCGAAGGGAAAGGACGCTTGCGCCACCAGCCGACGACGCCCCTTGTTGGCGGCCTTGCCCTGGGTATCGTTGGTTTCGGATGAAGACGAAAAAACCGGCCGGGCCCCTGCGGCCCGACCGGCTAAAGTCCTTCTTTGATTTTGAATCCTCTACGGCTTCGCCTTCGCTTTTTTCTTTGCCGCTGGATGGTCTGGTACCGCTTTCACCTTGGACTCATCTACTGGTTCCGTGCCTTCGGCTGAATAAGTTCCGCCTCCGGGAACTATCCAGTATTCGGCAGTCTTAGCGCCGGCATTGCCGGTGCGTGTCTCGATGCGGCTGGGATCGATTCCCAACTGGGCTTCGCCGCTGGTGAGATAGGCTTTCGAATTGACGGCACGTTCTGCCGCCAGATTCTTACGCTTCTCTCCGGCTTCCGAGTTGCCGACAATCACCAGCCGGCTCTCGGCATTCTGCTGTAGGTTTTTAGCTACGTCATCCAGAATCGCTTTGCAGGTGTTATCCACGCGCCACGGCTTCACCTTGTTGGGGAAGTCACACTGGCTCAGCTTCTGAGCGGCCGGCGGCGGTGGTGGTGGCGGGTTCTCCACAGTCACCTCAGTCGAAGCCTGGGTATTCAGGCCGCGCGAGTCGCTGCAAGTTGCGGTCACCGTGACCGCGCCTGCGGATGCGCCGCTGGTATTCAACGTGGCGGTCGAGCCGTTGCCGGAAACGCTGCCGCCGGTCGAGGTCCAGTTGCTGACCGTAACCGGAACATTGTCCTGGCTGGTGCAAGTGCAGGTGATGCTCGATGTGCCGCCCGCCTGCAACGACGAGGGATTCGCCGAGCACGACATGGTCGGCGGATTCTTCGGCGGTTCTTTCACCGTGAAGTTCGCCGAGCAGCTGGCCATGCCTCCGTTCTTGATCTTGGGATCGGTGACGTGGGCGGTGACGGTGTAGCTGCCGCCCGCCACGCCATTGGTGTCGATGCTTGCGGTGTTGTCCTTGCCCGTGATTTTCCCGCCGTTGCTCGCCCAGGTGTAGGTCAGGGCGTGCTTGGGATTGAAATGGCTGGCGGCAACGTTCGCGGTCACCGGCTCTCCCACCATCACTTCGCTGGGCTGCACGGAACAACTCGCTCCCGGCGCTTCGGTTGGCGGGTATCCCCAGTTCCAGACCAGGCCGGTCCGCAAGGCGAGACCCTCCAGAGAGGAGCGGCGCAAATTGGGGAATTGAGCGGCCACCACATCCGAATAATTGTGACGGGCCCAAACGTAGTCGCCCTCAAACACCCGGAAAGCGATCAAGCGGGTCAATTGCAGATCCATGCCACCGCCCAGAATCGCTCCGATCCCGCCTCGTCCATCCAGGCCGGGAGGCGTCAAGTAATTCCAGCCCACCAATGTGTGCAGAAATATGTTGGCTCCTTCGCGTCGGAATTCAAGGTGTGGACCGACGGAAAGAGTGGTTTCATTGGAATTGTTGTTGACGTTCTGGGTATTCCGTGAGAAGTCGCCCTCCAGCCCCAGATGTTGGTAGAAGAAATAGGTCAGGCTGGTGTCGAAACCGATCGGCATGCTCGGGAGATTCGCTCCCACCGGGGCGCTGGCGCTATGGCCGGGCGCTGGGACGTTTCCCCCGGGATTCAGATACTGATAGCCGGTAAAGAGTTCATATTTTGGGGTTTGATCGTCCACTTGCGCGATTGCACCGGCTGAGAGCAGCAACATCGCCAGGCCCAGCCACACACTACCGATGATTACACGCCCTCTGTGTCTAACGCAGGAAACCGACATTGTCATCCTCCAGACCTTCGTGGTCAATCAAATCGCGTCTGCGCGCGGGAAAGACTCCCAGGGGCTCCGCACGCGAAACTACTTACGATACCGGCTCTTTGGGAACAGCCTAAACAACAAACAGTATGTGTCAAAAAATGGAGAAAACATCATACTCGGCAGACGCAAATTTCGTCCACTTTTGTATGTCTTTCTAATCTCACATTGATACCGCAAATGGATTTCGTTTTCGCCGCGCCCGTCCACGGCCGCTTGCAGGAGTGGACGTTCAACCTCAATAATGAATATGAACATGCCTGCCGAAAAAGTACTGATCGTCGAAGACGAGGAAAACGAGCGCACCGGACTGGCCGAGGTGGTATCGGATTGGGGATACGCCGCCGAAACCGCGCGCGACGGGGTAGAGGGTCTGGAGAAGGTCACCCGTTGGTCGCCTGCCATTGTGGTGACCGACCTCAAGATGCCGCGCATGGGCGGGTTGGAACTCGTGGAGCGCATTACAGACCTGTCCCAGAACATCGCGGTGATTGTGGTGACAGCACAGAAGACGATCGACAGCGCGTTCCACGCCGGACGGCTCGGAGTTTACGACTACATCGAGAAGCCGATCGATACCGCGCGGCTGCGTTCCATTTTGGAAAACGCAGCCAAGCTACTCGGCACCCGCACCGAGTTGGAAGTCACCCGGCGCGCCTTGCGTGACAAGGGAGCCCTCGGGCAATTGGTCGGTTCTTCGAAGAAGATGCAAGAGATTTTCCGCTTGATGGAAATGGTCGCTCCCAGTACGGCCTCGGTGCTGATTACGGGAGCAAGCGGCACTGGCAAGGAATTGGTGGCGCGTACCATCCATGACCTGAGCCCGCGACGCAACAAGGCATTCGTTGCCATCAATTGCGCTGCCATTCCCGAAACCTTGATCGAGAGCGAAATTTTCGGGCACGAAAAGGGGGCGTTCACGGGTGCTTTAGAGCGCCGCACCGGATGCTTCGAACTCGCAGAGGGCGGGACATTGCTGCTGGATGAGATCGGAGAAATGCCGGTCGCCACCCAGGCCAAATTGCTGCGCGTGCTCGAAGACCACAAACTCCGCCGTTTGGGCAGCAAGGTGGAGACCACCGTGGACGTTCGCGTTCTGGCTGCGACCAACAAGGTCCCGGAAGAGGCGGTGGCTCGCGGACAACTGCGCAACGACCTTTACTATCGCCTAAATGTATTCAACATTCATATGCCTCCGCTGCGTGAGCACAAGGACGATCTTGCGGCGCTGCTGGAGTGTCTGCTGAAGGATATGAATACCAAGCATGCCCGCAGCGTGAAGACAGTCAGTGACGCTGTCCTGACGGCGTTTCAAAACTACTCCTGGCCGGGAAATGTTCGCGAGATGCGCAATACACTGGAGCGCGCAGTGATTGTTTGCGATGGCGCCGTAATTGAGACCAAACACCTGCCTCCAGGCTTCGGCCAGACCACTCTTCAAGCTTCCTCAGACGATTCCGACGGCGTGCGCCTGGGCGTGGGCACAACCGTAGCCGAGGCCGAGAGGCTGCTGGTTCTGAAGACCCTGGAATCCACCAGCAATAATAAGACCCGGGCGGCGGAGATTCTCGGCATTAGCCTGAAAACCCTGCATAATAAGCTGAAGGAGTATGGCAACGCGGCCGCCGATAAGGACGACTTACCGGCGTAGGGCGCTGGAAAGCCTATCCACGTGAAGTATGCGTCGAAAAACCCAGCTCGTGATGGCCGTCACCTTCATGGTGACCGTGGTGGTTTCATTTTCCTCCTACATCTACGTCTCGCAGATTCTTCGTCAGCAAATCCTCAACACTCATGAAACTGCGGCCCACCTGGCATCGCAAATTGCTTACCTGTCTCGTAAGGCAGCCCCGGATTTAACCAGCACGCGCGTAAACACCGACGATCCCAAAGCGGTGCGCCACGCCATCGCGTACTACCTATCCACTGACGACGACCTCAACGGGTTATTGGAGTCAGTGGTTGGGGATTGGCTCTTGGTCTATGACGCTGCCGTAGTGGATGCTGATGGCAAGGCGATTCTGCACTCCAACCCCGAACTGATCGACAAACCGGTGGTCGAGCGGCCCGACTTTCAACGCTTGCAGGACGCCCGTTTCCAGGATCAGCTTCGCATGCTGTACCGCCCCCCCAAGGTGTACGAAGTGAGCCTGCCCTTGGATCTCAACGGCACCAGGTTCGGCAGCGTGCGGGTCGGTGTTTCCACGGTGCTCCTGAAAGATGAACTCACGCCGCGATTGCGGCACGCGCTGGTCCTCTCAGGCATAACGATTCTGATGTCGCTGATTCTGGCAGCCGGCCTTTCCAACCTGGCGCTCGGCCCGCTGGAGCGCATCAGCCGCAGCCTCGACAGTGTTACGGAGGGCAATGCCGGACCCATCCCCGACGAAGAACCGGGCAGCGACGAATACGGTCTGGTCACGCTGAAGATTGCCCACCTGGGACGGCAGATGCGCGACGCCAAGGAAATCTTCTCTGCCCTGAAGGACAACGTTGACCAGATCATGGCCAACTTGCAGGACGGTTTGATGCTCTTCACCCGGGATTCGCGGGTGGTGCTGGTCAGCGCCTCAGTGGAGCGCTTTCTGGGAAGACCGCGGCGGGAGCTTCTGGGGCGCACCGCGCGTGAGATTTTCAGCCCCGGCTCCGGCCTGGGGGGCCTGATCCTTGATGGTTTTCAATTTAAGCGTGCAATTGCGCAACAAGAATTGGAATCGCCCAACGGCAAGCGGGTGCAGATCTCGCTTGACTTCATCCACGAACGCGGCACTCCGATTGGCGCATTGCTCACGCTGCGCGACGCCGAGTCGGTGCGGCAAATCGGAGATGAAATCGAAATGTCACGCCGCATGTCGGCCAGCGGAAGGCTCACGCGCGGCGTTGCCCACGAAGTGAAGAATCCCATCAACGCCATTGTGCTGCACCTGCAATTGCTGCAAAACAAACTTCAGCAGGTTGATCCCGATACCCGTCGCCACATGGATGTCATCGGGAACGAAATTCATCGGCTTGACCGGGTGGTGCAGATTCTGGTGGACTTCACCCGGCCGCGCGACCTTCGAATCGAAGAGATTGACCTGAAGCGTTTGCTGGATGACGTTCTGATTCTAGCGACCCCGGATGCTGAGCAGCATGGAGTTGCCATTGTCCGCGATTTTGCGCCCGGCCCCCTGGGCGTGAAAGTGGACCTGGACTTCATGAAGCAGGCAATGCTCAATGTCGTACTAAACGGGGTGCAGGCCATGCCGCAGGGCGGGACGCTGACCATCTCCGCCCGCACCCAAGAGGATCAGGTCGTCACCGAGATTCGGGACCAAGGTGGAGGCATCGCTCCGGAAATCCAGGAAAAGATCTTCGAACTCTATTTCACGACCAAACAAGGCGGCAGCGGGATCGGGCTGGCGCAGACTTATCAGGTCATGCAGTGGCACTACGGCTCGGTGGACTTTGTTTCGGCGGAGGGGAACGGTACAACGTTCCGCCTGAGCTTGCCGCTTTGCGAGCCGCGGACCGACCTCGAAAGTAACGGCCAGGTTCTGGCCGAAGGTAAACTGGGTTCACGAATCGTTTCATGATGGAGATCTGACAGCTCATGAATTTCGCCACGATCATCCTGGCAATTGGGTCCTGGCTGATATTTGGGGCGCCGAGAGCGGGGAATCGTGTCGGTGTCGCGCAAACCGCTCCGGCTCAACCAACCTCAGAGCAAAATGTGCCGCCTAAAACTGCCACGCCAGCACTCCCTGCTACCGGCGTTGTCAAGCCCTGTCCCGCAACGTCGTCATCAACCTCGGCTCACCCACCAGACTGCAAGCCGTCTGCCAAGAGCAAGCAGCGCAAGCATCACCGGCCATCAGCTACAGGCCCAACTGCCGGTCCCACCAAGAAGTATGTGTCTAACGGCGGCACCAGCGATCCAACGGTGGCCATCTCACCCGATGTGAGCGGGCAGCAGGCGTCTCAGCAACTCGAGACCACGAATCAGCTCTTGGTGAAGACAGGCGAAAATCTGAAGATCGTGGAGAGCCGCCAGCTCAACCCCGGCCAGCAAGAGACGGTAAAGCAGATCAGAACCTACATGGACCAGTCCAAGGCGGCAACCAATGACGGAGACGTGCAACGGGCCTACACGCTGGCCAACAAAGCCCGAATGCTCTCAGCGGACTTGGTCAAGCACTGAAAGCGCAGGGCACCGGTTTACCTTTCTTTGGCCCGCGCGGCATTCACTTTCAACAACAGATCCTTCGCCGGTTGCTGAATGGGCCCAGCGATCCTGACGACCTCAGTCAGCACCTCTCGGGACTCGTTGATCCGGTTCAGCTTCGCGTATGCGTAACCCAACCGGTACCCAGCCACGGCATAGGACTGGTCGTCCTGGCCTTTCAAGAGTGAGACCGCAGACTTCAGGTCAGGAATTGCCGCGGCCGTCTTGTCCTCTTTCATTAGGGCATAGCCCAACGTCGAGTAGGCCACGCCCGCCGACACCTTGCGTGAACGGTCCGCATCTGGGGCGTCCGGCTTGGCCACCTCGATCGCCTTTTGCGCATACGAAACCGCCTTGGCCATGCTGCCGGGTTTGGACTCTTCAGAATAGGTATCCGCCATCAGCAGCAGAGTGGGCAAACTGTTGGGATTGCCGGCCAGCACCTTTTCTCCGTAGGCAATGGCCCGCGCCCTATCCCTCAATTCAGATAAGGCCATCATCGCGTAGGTGGCAATCGACTCCTCAAAGCGGGAATTCGGAAAAGCCGGAGTGAAGCTCTCGATATAGGCCATGCGGCTCTTGGCGTTGCTTTCTTCCGCAATCGAGTTGAAGGCGGCGGCTTCCAGAAACTCGTGCGAACTCCGGGCAGCTTCTTTCTCCGCTTCGATGCGTGTGGCGAAGTCCGAGTCGGAAAGGCCTTCGGGCTTGGGTTGCCTGGCGATGGAATTGAAGACCTCGCCTCCCTGCACCGCATACTGCATCACCTTGGCGTCATCTTTCATTTGTTGTGCGATGTTGGCCTCGGAGACGATGATGTCGAGATTGCGGGGCGATCCCGCGAGCGCCTTGTCTCCAAACTCCAAAGCCTTCTGGAGGTCCCCACTGCCTTGATAGGCTTGCGAAAGCTGCCAATCGCCGTACGCGACCGCGGCCGGATTCGCGGCAAACTTCTGCACGAAGTCCTGATACATGGCGAGTTTCTTCTGGGCATCCGGCTCGTTGCCGATCGCTGTTAACGCCTGGTCCTCGGGCGTCCCGGCGGGAATCACGATCTTGTCAACCTGCGCGTATCCTAGAACCCCGAATGCTTGTAAGAGAACCGCCGCCAGCACGCACTCTTGAGCGCGTTTCATAGCCACCTCCAAGCTTCGCGCGGAATCGTAGCTCCGATTGCAAACGCTTGCAAGCATGGATTTCCACCGCCCTCGGCTAGCTCACTTTCCGGCAATCATTTAAAGTGGACCATGCGGTCGATTCTGCAAAAGAAGGCGCTGCGCTTCGTCTTCGGCGCCAATGTGATCTCGATGCTGGGCAGCGGCATGAACGCCGCCGCCGTGGCCTGGTACATCCTGCAAGCTACCCACTCGGAAGTCGCGCTCGGAACTTTCGCCGTCCTGCAAACCATTCCCGCCATGCTGATGTTGCCATTCACCGGCGTGCTCATCGACCGCGAAGACCGCCGCCGGCTGGTGATGTGGCTCGACGCCCTTCGTGGGCTGATCATTCTCGCGGTTGCAGTCCTGGCGTTCCGGCATCGCGTGCACTTGTGGCAGCTTTACCTGATGAACACGCTGGTGGCAGCCGGCTTCTGGATGTTTTGGCCCACCATCACTGCGCTGATTCAGGAACTGACGCCGGATGAGGAATTTGTTCACGCCAACACTTTCTTGCTGGCAGGAATTCAGGGCGGTTGGCTGATCGCGGGCGCCGTCGTCGGATTCGTGTACAACCACATTGGGCTGGGGGGAGTTCTGCTCATCGACTGCTCCACCTACGTGGTGTCGTTTCTCTGCTACTTTGGGGTGCGCAAGGGACGCCACGTGGTGCCGCGCCCGGCGGAGTTGCATGCCGACATCATCGCTGCGGAGTCCGCCCTTGACCGCTTTGTTCGCGAGCTTCGCGAAGGCATGCAGTTTCTTCGCGTACGGCCCAACTTGATGTTGCTGGGAGTCACGTGGGCGCTTTTTCTGGGTGCGATGATGACCGCAGTGGTGGTGACGGCTCCGCTCAGCGACCTGGTTTTTCACGCTGGCGCAGTGGGCTACGGTTGGTTTAACGGCGGCTGGGGCACTGGAGCGTTTATGAGCGCTTTAGTGGCCCCCCAGATCATCGCTGCGCTCGGAGCGCGACGGGCAATCGCAGTTTCCATGGGACTGCTCGCCGTCTGCATGACCGTTGCTCCGCTCGCGCCGCTGCTCGCGTTGGCGGTGTTGGTCTATGGAATCATGGGATGGGCGCGCGGCATCAATAGTGTGGCCATGAACACCAGCATCATGGAGCAGGTGCCGCCGCACTTCATGGGACGGGTGCAGAATACGTTTTATTTTGCCGGCACCTCGCTACAAATTGTGCTGGCATTGCTGGTCGGCGCGGTGGCGCAAGCCAACTTGGTCGCCGGATTTTCCATCATCGGAATTGTCTACGCAATCGGGTTAGTCAGCGCCATCTGGCCGGTGCGGGCCGCGGTGCCGGCGGGCGATGTGAGCCGGGTGAAATAAAACTCAGACAGAGAGACCAGTGCTCCCTTCTCTGTGTCTCTGTGGTAAAGACTTACTCCAGACTGCTATCCTTACTGTTTCTCAGGGAGATCAGCAAATGTCATCCGAGCTAGCAGGCCGAAACGCGGTTGTTTTCGGAGTCGCCAACAAGCGCAGCATTGCCTGGTCAATTGCCCAGGGTCTGCACGCGGCTGGCGCCAAACTGGCCATTACCTACCAGAACGAACGGCTGGAGATGGAAGCAAAGGACCTGATTCTGTCGCTGCCCGGCGCCGAAGCCTTCATGTGCGACGTCTCGAATGATGCTGAAATCGATCGCCTGTTTGCCACGCTCAAAGAACGTTACGGCAAGCTGCACACCCTGGTCCACAGTGTTGCTTATGCGCCCGCTGACGAACTTAAAGGAGACTTCGTCAACACCACACGCGAAGGCTTTCGCGTGGCGCTCGACGTAAGCGTCTATTCGCTGGTCGCAGTCTCTCGCGCCGCCGCGCCGCTCATGAGCGAAGGGGGATCGATCATGACGATGACCTACTACGCTTCGGAAAAAGTCGTGCCCCGTTACAATGTAATGGCCGTCGCCAAGGCTGGCCTGGAATGTACGGTGCGTTATTTGGCTTTTGAACTGGGCAAGAAGAACATCCGCGTGAATGCCATCTCCGCCGGCCCCATCAAGACTCTGGCTGCACGCGGCATCGCCGGTTTTGGCGATATGCACAAGACCCACGCCGAGCGCGCGCCGTTAGGGCGAAACGTAGATGTGAATGAAGTAGGCTCTACGGGAGTATTCCTGGCCTCGGACGCAAGCTCTGGGATCACCGGCGAAGTGATTTACGTGGATTGCGGATACAACATTATGGGGTTCTGAGCCGTCTTCTTTGCGTCCTTCGCCGATCTTTGCGGTTACAAGATCTCAACGCAGAGCGCGCAAAGGTGATGCGGAGTTCGCAGAGAGCTAGGAGATCACTCGCACAGTCCGCTCGTTCTCCCCCATCCGCTCCAGCGCAATCTCCACATTGCGCTCTCGCGCGAAGCGCTCGAACTTTTCTCCCCACTCGATCAGCAGGACGCTGTTTTCTGAAATCAAGTCGTCCAGCCCCAGAGTCTCGAGTTGTCGCGGAGTATCCACCCGGTACAAGTCAATGTGATAAAGATTCGCGCCCGGCCCACGATATTCATGCACAAGAGTGAACGTTGGGCTGGTTACGTCATCTTCCGCCGCCGCCTTGAACCCGGCCGCAATTCCCTTCACCAGCGTGGTCTTTCCTGCGCCCAGGTCGCCGCGCAGCAACACAATCTTTGGGGGAACGAGCAGTCCTGTCAGCGTTCGCCCCAAGGCGATCGTTTCCTCGGGCGAATGTGTGATGAACTCCCGCGTCTCCATTGCGACATCAGTATAGCGAGAGCACTCTTCATGAGGCGAGAAGTTGGGAAGGGCACGGCTTTTCAGCCGTGCCGATAGTTCTTGGCGGCGACTACATTCTTCGGGTTGAGGCTCGGCTCGAGCCGAGCAGGAAGTTTCGCTCGGTTGTCGAATCGACCGCGAAGCTCAAGGTCTTGTGATCATTGTCGTCCAGCGCGATGAAGCGAAATGGCTGCAAGATTCCCTCTGCCGAAATTCGGCGTGGGTGCAGCATTTCCGCCATGCCGTGAACCGGGCCTGATTGCGTCTGGAAAGCGACTTCGACGAAATCGCCCTCCTGCAAAGCCCGCGCCATGCGGAGCAACCCGCCGGTCACGGAAACGGTCTGAATCCTGGCCTTGGTGCGCTGGCCGTCTTCGAGCTTCACCAGGGCGGAAGCCGTGGCCTCCATTTTGACTCGGGTTGCACGTTGCTGCGGGTTCGGCTGGGGAAAATGGGTCATATCGATTTCCAATATGCCACGGGAGCCGTAACCTCAGGGAGATTACAAAAGGTCTGATGGACTGGCCGCCGAACAGCGCCAGCGGAGCGACTTCCGCCGCAGAGAGACTTGTCCAAAAGGACAGGTAACTAACCACTAAACTCCACGGACGCGTTTCCGGCGGCTTGCCGCGTGCGCCGGAAGGCCTCAGGCAAGGCTCCTAGCAGGTCCGTCGCAACCAGCGAATGTTCGCCCATGTGTTCGCGCGCCACGTCGCCCGCCAGACCGTGCAGGTAAACGGCCGCGAGTACGGCTTCCAGCGTGCGTTTGGGGTTTTGGGCAATCAGGCCCGCCACCGTTCCCGTCAGGATGTCGCCGGTACCGCCAGTCGCCATACCAGGGTTTCCCGTGGTGCTCACCCAGATTTCCCCGCTGGGGTCAGCGATCAGGGTGCGATGACCCTTCAGCACCACAATGACTTGATGATCGCGAGCAAATTTACGCGCCACGTGGATGCGGTCACGTTGCACCGCGGCAACCGTCCAACCCAATAGCCGGGCCATCTCGCCGGGGTGCGGAGTAATGACGAGCGCACGGCCTTTGCCGTCCAAGCTCGTGACCTTGCCGGCAAACGCATTCAGTCCGTCGGCATCAAGCACGATAGGAAGCTTTTGCGCCTTAACCAGGGCACGCACCAGTCTTGAAGTTTCCGGGATGCGCGAGATTCCGGGGCCGATGGCCAGGACGGTCTTACCCTCTGCCAGCTTGTCCAAACTGCGAAGAGCCCGCAGGGAAACGCTGCCGGCCCTAGTTTCGGCCTGGGGCTCGGTCATAAGCTCGGGATGAAACCCGGCGACGATGGGCAGAACCGATTTCGCGGTCGCCACCGTAGAGAGTCCGCCGCCACTGCGCAATACCGCCATGCCCGCCATGGCTGCGGCGCCGGCCTTCCCCAGCGAGCCGCCAATTACCAGCGCATGCCCGTAATTTCCCTTGTTGGAAGCCGCCGGCCGGGGGCCGATCAAGGGCGCAATCTGGCGCGGCGTGATCAGATTTAATCGCAAAGAAGAAACCACCGCATCGTCCGGCGAGCCAATCGGCACAATCGCAGTCGTGCCCTGGGTTAGACCCCCGAAAACGTGCGCAGGACGCGGCGCGGTAAACGTCACAATGGCATCGGCTCGGGCCACACTGCCGACCTGTTCGCCCATTACGTCCGCATCGGCGCCGGATGGAATATCCACGGCGACTACCGAAGCCGGGCTGGCGTTCAACTCGGCAATCGCTTCCGCATAAAGCCCGCTCACCGGAGGACGAAAACCTGTTCCCAGGACGGCATCGATCAAGAGATCTGAATCGAAGACAGTGTGTGCGGCTTCCTGCTTCAGGTCATCAGTTGACTTCACCACTATGGGAGCGCCCGGCAACTTAGCGAACATCTGGGCAGCATCGCCACGCAACTCTTTTGGTTCGGCCAACAAGAGAACTCTCACGGCCTTTCCCGCTTCATTCAGCTTGCGGGCGGCGACAAATCCGTCACCTCCGTTGTTGCCTTTGCCACAGATCACGCCGATCCGATTGGCGGCTGGAAATCGTGACAGGACAAACTGAGCGACCGCGCTCCCGGCATTCTCCATCAAGTCATGAGAGGCCACGCCGAAGCGCTGGGTGGTGACGCGGTCGGTTTCGCGCATTTCGGCTGCGGTCAGGATTTTCATGGCAAGTTCTCTGTGATCTTAGCCTTTTCCGTGCCCATGATCATTAGAACAAAAAGTCCTCCACGTGTACGTGGAGGACTTCACTGAAAACCGACCAAACCTACTCCCTCGTTCTCAATCCCCCCGGCCGCCCTTCGCCGCCTCGAGAGCTTGCACTTTGCTGTGCTTTACGCTGTAGGTGAAGTACACCACGAGTCCGATGATCAGCCAAACAATCAATCTGGCCCAATTGACCCAGCCGAGTTTGTACATCATGTAACCGTTCGAGACGACGCCAAGAATCGGCACCAGGGGCACCCAGGGGGTGCGGAAAGGCCGCGCCTGGGTGGGATTGGTGTGGCGCAACACCAGTACGGAAATCGAGACAATCACAAACGCCAGCAGCGTGCCGATGTTGACCATCCGGCCGATATCTTCGATGGGGGTCACACTGCCGACAATCGCCGCCAACAGGCCCACCAGAATTGTGTTCTTCCAAGGCGTTCGGAAGCGGGGATGCACGGCAGCGAAGAATTTCTTGGGCAGCAAACCATCGTTCGCCATTGAGTAGAGAACCCGCGTCTGGCCCAAAAGCATGACCAGCATCACGCTCGTCAGTCCCGCCAGAGCGCCCAGCGTGATGATGTGCGAGGCTGTGTTCAGGCCGCGATCCAGGAATGCGCGCGCCACCGGGGCCTCGATGTTAATCTGCTGCCAATGCACCATTCCGGTGAGCACAGCCGCAACCGCGATGTACAAGACAGTGCAGACCGCCAGGGACGCGATCATGCCAATGGGCAAATCGCGCTGCGGATTCTTAGCTTCCTGCGCGGTAGTAGAAACTGCGTCGAAACCGATGTAGGCGAAGAATATGTAGGCCGCGCCGGCTCCGATTCCCGCGAAACCGTGCGGCGCGAACGAACTCCAATCCATACCCCAGTTGCTGCGATTGATGTAACGCGCGCCCAGCGCGATCACGAACAGCACAACTGCCACTTTCACCACTACGATCCCAGTGTTGAACTCGGCGCTCTCTTTGATCCCAACCACCAGAACCGCGGTGATCACCAGCGCAATGATAAAAGCGGGCAGGTTAAATCCCACTTCCCATCCAAACAAGTGCGGTGCGCCCATGAGGTCGTGCGCCCGCTGTACCAGTGCGGGAGACTGCGCACCTATGATGGCTGTAACTTTGTCGAGGTATGACTGCGTGCCCGGCACCAAGGTCGAGTCCGAGGCCGACGCCATCTGCCGCGCGACTATGTTCTCCGCGGTCTTTAGCGCCGTCCAGTGATCGTAGGCCAGCCATAGCGGCATCTTGATGTGGAAAATATCCAGCAACTCGATGAAGTGATTCGACCAGCCCGAAGAGACGGTGCTGGCGCCCATGGCGTATTCGAGCGTCAGGTCCCAGCCAATGATCCATGCCAGTAGTTCACCGAGCGTGGCATAGGCATAGGTGTAGGCACTGCCCGCCAGGGGAATCATCGCCGCAAACTCGGCGTAGCACAGGCCGGCGAAGGCGCAGCCCAACCCGGACAAAACGAACGACAGGGTGAGTCCGGGGCCAGCGTACTGAGCCCCCAGCCCAACCATCACAAAGATTCCGGCGCCGATAATGGCGCCCACTCCCAGAGCGGTGAGTTGAAAAACGCCGAGCGTCCGTTTCAAACTGTGCTCGCCCGTTTCCCCAGCTTCCTCCATCAGCAAGCGCAGCGGCTTCGTGGCCAGCAGATTTGCCATCCCTTTAGTTTCTCCTCAGCTTTAAGTTGACAGGCTCGCGGTTGACTGACGCGAGGCCCGTGACCACAAGAAATACACCGGAATTCCCAGCACGACGATGATCAGTCCCGGCCAAGTGAACTGCGGCAGATAGCGTAATAGTACGACATCGATGAACAATGCCATCACAATATAAATTGCGGGCAGTACGGGATAGCCAATCGCGCGATATGGCCGCTCAGCATCGCGATGAGTGCGCCGCAGCACGAATAATCCCACGATAGTGAGCACGTAGAACACCAGCACCGCAAAAATGACGTAATTGAGCAACTGGTTGTAGCTTCCGGAAATACACAGTACACAGGTCCAGACCATCTGCGCCATCAGTGAGACGGCAGGCGTTTTGTAAGTCGGATTTATCTTGGCTACGCTGCGGAAAAACAACCCATCTTTCGCCATGGCGTAATAAACGCGCGCGCCCGCCAGAATCAGCCCGTTATTGCAGCCAAAGCTCGAAAGCATGATGGCGACCGCCATCAGCAGGCCGCCCACGCTTCCGAACATCTGGGTCATCACCGCGGTTGCGACCCGATCTTCAGTCGCATACTTGATGCCGCGTTCGAGGATGGTGACTCCGTTGCGAATACCGTCCATCGGCAGCACGTTGAGATAGATAAAATTGCAGGCGATATAGAGCGCAATCACCACCCCCGTGCCCATGGCCAGCGAAAGCGGCAGATTGCGGCTGGGGTTTTTCACTTCCGCAGCCGTGAAGGTGACATTGTTCCATGCGTCCGCCGAAAATAGTGATCCCACCTGCGCGACCGCCAATACTGTCAACGTGCTGACTAGTACGCCTCCGCCAATGTCATGCATCGCTCCCAGACTGGCGTTGCGCCAGAAGTTTCCCTGAAAATTCGCGGCCAGCGCTTGTGCGTTCCGTCCCAGAAAAATCCCCAGAAGCACCAGGCCAAATAGCGCCGAAACCTTGGCCGCGGTAAAGATGTTCTGAATAATGGCCCCGGTCTTGATGCCGAAAATATTGATGACCGAGAGTACGACCACCAGGAGAATAGCGACTAGATTCTGCGTGCTGACCCCGATGTCCATGTTGCCGAGGACCATGGGGCCGATCTGAATGGGCGGAACTTTCCAGATGTGCAGAATCCAATTCGACGATGAAATCGCCGGAAAGAAGACGCCGAGAAATTTGCCGAAGGCCACGCCCACGGCCGCGATGGTGCCCGTCTGAATCACCAGGAAAAGAGTCCATCCGTAGAGGAATCCCCAGAGCGGACCGAGCGCCTCGCGCAGGTAGACGTACTGCCCGCCCGCCCGCGGCATCATGGCGGCCAGTTCGCCATAACTCAGCGCGCCGACGATGGTCATGAACCCAGTCACCAGCCAGGCGCCGATGAGCAGGGCGGGGGAATTCACTTCACGCGCAATCTCAGCCGACACAATGAAGATGCCGGAGCCGATCATCGATCCCATGACCAGCATGGTCGAACTGGTCAGGCCCAGGCCCTTAACCAATTCTTTATCTTGACGAGTGTGGATGTCCCAATCGCTGGTACTGCCGGTTACCGCCGGAATTTTGGTCTCGGTGCCCATGTTGGTCTGTAACTCAGCGCCTCGCTGGCTCCCGGGCGGACGTCACGTCCGCCTCCCGGCGGCTACTTTATCCTATGATGCGCAAAAATGCCTCAGCTGATTTGCCCGGCTCCCGCAACAGATCAGATATTACCGCCACCGAGTCGGCCCCGGCGTCGATTACTGAGCGGCAGTTGGCGCGGGTGATTCCCCCAATCGCGACCAGCGGCTTCCGGGTCAAGGCCCGCGCCGTGCGCACGCCTTCGAGCCCAATGACAGGGTCGGGGTTCACCTTGCCGGCGGTGGCAAATACCGGCCCTACGGCGATGTAATCTGCGGACGAGCGGTCGGCTCCTTGCACCTGCTCGGAAGTGTGGTTCGAGACCCCGAGCCACAGACCGTCGCCGATGACCTGCCTTGCCCCTTCCGGCGACAAATCATCCTGACCCACGTGCACCCCGTCAAACCCCGCGGCCAGAGCCAAGTCTGGCCGGTCATTCATGATGAGTCTGACGGAATTTTTCAGCCGAAGTTTCAGCTCGCGGGCGTGATCCAAAATCTCGCGCGCGGTGCCGGACTTGTTACGGTACTGGATCAGCCTGACCCCGGCAGCCTCGAGATCGCCCACCGCCCGAAACATGGTTTGGCTTTCCCGGAAAGCGGACGGGTCAACGATGGCATAGAGCGTGGGAAGCTGAATCACTGATTGACCTCTGTTTTCCTACGCCGCCGGCTTGCCCTTTTGCTGCTTCGCCAGGAACCGTTCAATGAACGTGGTATCAAACTTCCCGGCTTTGAAGTCCGGGTCAGCCAGAATCCTGCGATGCAGCGGAATGGTGGTAAAGATCCCCTCGACGATAAACATCTCCAGTGCCCGCGCCATCCGCGAGCAGGCTTCGTCCCGGTCTCTTCCCCGCACCACAAGTTTCGCGATCAGGGAATCGTAATAGGGCGGAATGACCCCCTCGGCGTAGGCGGCTGTATCGATGCGCACTCCGGTTCCCCCTGGCGGATTGAACGCTGTGATCTTTCCCGCCGAAGGCGTGAATTTCTCGGGATGCTCGGCGTTGATGCGGCACTCGATGGCATGCCCGCGATGCACGATGGGTCCGTTCAACACGCTCTCCAGGCGTTCGCCCGCGGCCAGCCGGATCTGGCTCTTCACCAGGTCCACGTCGGTCACCATCTCCGTCACCGGGTGCTCCACCTGGATGCGGGTATTCATTTCGATGAAGTGCAGCTTGTGGTCTTCATCCATCAGGAATTCTATGGTGCCGGCATTCACGTAGCCGATGGCGGAAAGAGTTTTCTCGAGTATGTCTCCGATGCGCTTGCGCAGTTCCGGCGTTACCTGGGTTGAAGGCGACTCTTCCAGCAGTTTCTGATGACGCCGCTGTATCGAACACTCCCGTTCCCCCAGGCTGACAACGTTGCGGTACTGGTCGGCCAGAATCTGGAACTCGATGTGCCGTGGCCGCTCGATGAATTTCTCCATGTAGAGGTCACCGTTGCCGAAGGCCGCCGCCGCCTCCGATGACGCCGCTTTGAAGAGCGCGGGCAATTCTTCCTCACTGCGCACAATGCGCATGCCACGCCCGCCGCCGCCGGCGGAAGCTTTGATGATGACCGGAAAGCCGACCTGCCGCGCCCATTCCATGGCTTCGCCGTCACTGGCCAGAATGCCCTCCGACCCCGGCAGAATGGGAACACCGTGGCGCTTCATCTCCGCACGGGCCTTCTCTTTTTCACCCATCAAGCGGGTAACTTCCGGCGGCGGTCCGATGAACTTGATGTTGCTGGTCTCCGCCACCTCGGCGAAATTCGCATTTTCCGCCAGAAGGCCGTAACCGGGATGGATGGCGTCCACATTGCTGATTTCCGCCGCACTGATCACAGAAGGGATGTTCAGGTAACTTTGCGCAAGTTGCGGCGGCCCGATGCAGATGGCTTCATCGGCAAAACGCACGTGCAGGGAGTGGCGATCGGCCTCGCTATAGATAGCAACCGTGCGGATGCCCAGTTCCTTGCAGGCACAAATCACCCGCAGGGCAATTTCTCCGCGGTTGGCAATTAGGATCTTATTGAACATTAGAAAATCTTGTGGAGGACCCTGGAACCGTTCACTTCCGCCGAATCACAAACAACTCCTGCCCGTACTCGATGGGCTGACCGTTGGCCACCAGTTTCTTGACAATCTCGCCGGCCACGTCGGACTCAATCTCGTTCATCAACTTCATGGCCTCCACGATGCACAGCACCTGGCCCAATTCGACTGCGTCTCCGGGTTTCACAAAGGGCGGAGAGCCGGGCGAAGGCGACTCGTAGAACGTTCCCACAATCGGTGACCGCACCGAATGCAGGCCCTCCTCTACCGGGGGTGCGACTTCTTTCGCAGGAGCGGACGCGGTGGGAACCGGAACCTGGCCTATAGCGGATGCAAGAACCGGCGCCGGTTGCACAGTAAAATGAGGCGCAGCGACCGAAACCATGTGCTCGCCAGCGCGCTTGATGCGCACTTTTACATCGCCGCGTTCGAGTTCGAACTCAGCGATATCCTTTTCGATTAAGAACTCAATGAGTTCCTTCAGCTCTTTCTGATTCATTGTTGGCGGTGGGACTGCGCCTGCTTCCCCCGACAGCCTGAGGCACAGGAGATTATTACAGCATCAGATCGTTACCAGTTCTTTGTTAGTGGGCGTCAGAACCTGGCACCCGGTTTCTGTAACCACAACCATGTCTTCGATGCGAACGCCGCCGGCGCCTGCAATATAAGCTCCGGGCTCGATGGTGATCACCATACCCGCTTGCAGGACATCCTTCTGCCCGGCTGCGAGGCGCGGAGCTTCGTGGATTTCCAAACCCACCCCGTGCCCTGTCGAGTGCGTAAAGTGCTTACCTAAGCCATTTCCCTGCAACACTTTACGAGCTGACCGATCGACCTCGCCTGCGCTGACTCCGGCCTTAACCGTATCGAGGGCCGCTCGTTGCGCATCTCGCACTGCCTGATAGATCCGCCGCGCTTCCCCGCTGGGCTTTCCCACGTGGACGGTACGGGTCATGTCAGAACAGTAGCCCGCGAGTATAACACCAAAGTCGCAGACTACGAACCCGTTGGAGGGAATAGCAGCCTCTGAGGCGCGGCCGTGGGGAAGCGCCGAGCGGGTTCCGGAGGCGATGATGGTGTCGAATGACATACCGTCCGCTCCTGCTCGCCGCGCCGCATATTCGAGCCGGGCAGCGGCTTCGGTCTCTTTTATGCCCGGGCGAATTGTTTTCAGCAGCACATCGAACAGGCTCGCTCCCAGAAGTACGGCAGCCCGCAGCCGCTCGATCTCGTCTTGGTCCTTGATCATGCGGGCTTGCTCCACCAGAGGCGGGGCCTTTCGCAGCCGCAGACCAGGGGGCAAAGCCTTTGCCAGCCGGGAATGCTCACCCATGGTTAAGTTCTCTGCCTCAATGCCCAAGGTCTTCAATCCCAGCTTTTTCGCGTTTCCGGCCAACCATTCCGTGGCGGCCATTAGAGCCGATTTGCGGGTCGCGACCACTCGCGAGCCCCGCACTTCGAGGCCAGCCTGCTGCCGGTAGCGGCCGTCGGTAAAAAAAGCGCTTTTGCCTTCGCTGATGATGAGTACGCCGGCGCTTCCAGTGAACCCACAAAGGTAGCGAAGGTTGGGAGGGTGGGCGATGAAAATGGCATCCAGCCGCCGCGCTGCCAGCGAGCTTTGCAGCTTGCGTTGCCGTGCCTTGTGATCCATTCCCGCCAGTTTAACAGGGAGCGGAGACGCCCCGCGGTCGCGTATTTACTTAGGAAAAGACAAAACCGCCGGTGGCCTTGTCGGCGACCGGCGGCTGTCTTTACTGCTAACCCGTTTTGACTATGTCTGGATGATGCGCGGCGTGATGAAGAAGATCAGCTCCTGGTTGGTGGTGCTGACCTGCGTATGCTTGAACAGGTTGCCCAGGTACGGGATGTTGCCCAAGAGCGGCACCTGGCTGACCTGCACCGAGTTGTTGGTCTGGATGACGCCGCCAATTACGACCGTGCCGCCGTCGGTGACAAGAACTTGCGTGGTGGCCTGTTGCGTAATCAACGTCGGGTTGCCCTGGATTGACTGCCCGAAGTCTGGCGTGGTGTTTTCCACGTCAACGTTCAGGAAGATGGTGCCTTCCGAGGTGATCTGCGGAACCACAGTCAGCCGCAGGAACGCGTCCACGTAAGTGACCGTGGGCGGACCACCCAATTGGGCCTGGGTCACGATGGGCACGCGCACGCCCTGCCGGACCAGCGCCTGAATATTGTTCTGGGTCACCACTCGCGGACGAGACAGAATCTTAACCAGGCCCCGTGATTCCGCCATCGTCAGGATGGCGTCCAGACGAATGTTATTTGTAGCAGTGATGAAGTTGAGGCCGCTGGTCGGACTGGTTGAGCCCAGGTTAGAGAACAGCGGAATTTGCACGCCGGTAGTCGCGGTGGGCGTGGAGGTTCCAATGATGGGATAGAACGGGGTCAATCCGAACGTCGCGGTGGGCGTGATGCCAACTGCACTGGCGCCACCTACTGCCGTGGTCGTGTTGCCCCATCCAAAACCAAGCTGCGTGCCCAGGTCGCGGGCAAAGCTGCGGGTGGCGGCCACCACGCGGGCCTCGATTTCGACCTGTTGGGTTTTGCGGTCCAACTGCGTAAGCAGTTTGTCAATCGCCGGGATTACGGAGGGAACGTCAGTCACGATGACCGCATTCGTCCGTTCGTCGGCAATCACATCACCGCGAGAAGAAATGAACTTCTTGCAGGTGACGACCAGGTCCTTGGCGTGGGCATAGCTCAGGAAACGGGTAAAGGTGATCTTGTCCACCGCCAGGGCTTCCGCGTCGTGCTGGGCGCGGCGTGCTTCGGCTTCGTGGCGTAGCGTGTCCACGGTGGCGATTCTGAGTACGTTGCCATCGAGTTGACGCGCCAGATCGTTATTTTTGAGAACGATGTCGAGTGCCTGGTCCCACGGCACATCATCGAGCACGATGGTCAGCGACCCCTTCACGTTGGGATCGAGGACCACGTTCAGGCCACTGATCTCGTGGATCAGCCGGAAGAAATCCTTCAGGTCTACATCCTTGAGATTGACCGAAATCGGTTCGCCGGTATATTTCGGCTCCGGAGTTGAGACGATTTGCGAGGCTTGGACCCTCTGCTCGGCAGCCAGGTTCACCGCCGGTTGCATAGTGGTGGTGTTGGGCGCCTGCGAGGTCTGTTGCATGGCGGCGCTGGGCGTGGGCAGCAGGCTGCCCTCGGGTTTGTCGACGAATTTCGCCGCGGCTTCGCTGGCCCGGACTTCCGGCGCGGTCATGGCAGGTTCGCTGCCCTGGCTGGCCGGCTTGGCCTGGTAGGAAGGCTCGACGAAGACATAATCCTTGGCAGAAGCGGCTTGCGCGGGTTTCTCGGCAGACGCGGGCCGGGTGGCTGCGGGCGCGCTGATCGCGGCTTGCGCCGGAAGCGCGGGCGTGACCACCGCCGTACGATGCATTGAGGCAGGCGTGATCACCGCATGCGGCGCGGCAGCCGGCTTGGCCGCCTTGGCCGAGCCCGCGGCGGCGTGCAGCCTGACAATCACCTTTCCGCCATTGCCCGGCACCAATTCATAGGTGCAGGCATTGAGCAGGTCAATCACAACGCTGGTGGTTGGAGGCGTATGGCCGTCCATTCCAATGCGCACGCCCTTCACGCCGTTGCCCTCCACGCTCAAATGGTTCTTCGCGGTGGCGGCCACGGTGTTGGGCAGACTCACCACTACCCGAGCGGGCGAGTCCAGGGTGCTGACCGTGGGCGTGACTTGCCCGCGGGAGGTCAATTCCACGTTGACCCCGTCGTCGCCGCGAACTACGTCCACCTTCTGTAGCGTGGCGTGGTTCGTGGTATCGGTGGCCGCGCTTGCGGTTACCACCATCACGCTCAGGACCAGCAGTGGTAACAGAACAACCAGCAGTTGCTTTCGCATTTCCCTTCTCCCCACAGGCTTGCCGCTTGGCTCGCCTCGTGATCTCTTTCTAAAATTCCTGATGCGCGCCCGTTTTTCCGGGCGCCCCCGGTCTGACTACACGGCCGGGGTCGAAATCTTCTTGGTTACTTCCCGTTCGAACGGCTTGCCTAACTTGTCCTGGATCGTCTCTTTGAAAATGATCGAATCGCCCGTGATCTTCACCACGTATCCGTTGAAAACCGGGTCATTCTCGCGCAGAAAATATGCCTTGTTCAGCGCGTTGACCACGACCGCAATCATTCCGGAGTCTGACTTCACCACTCCTTGCAGGCTGATCTGGTCGATGGCCAGGCAGCGTTTGCCGGTGCTGCATCCCGAGCCCAGCATGGTGCGGCTGATCACCGGACTGATAAAGGGATCTCGCCGTCCGTTTGCGCTGTAGCTCTTGGGCACGTCCTTCTTCGCCTCGACCGGATTCTTCTTGTCCTCGACCGCGACCTTCGGCTGCGGCTCGGCCGGTGCTTTTACTGCAATGGCCGTAGATTTCTTCTTGGTGGCCTTCTTGGCTGCGGTTTTGGAGGTCTTTGCCGAGACAACTCTTGCCGCCACCGGCTTGACGTGTTTCGCGGCCACGGTGTTGGTCTTGGCTGGAGCTGTACTCCGCACCGCGGTATGGCTCGGCGCCGGGCTTGCGGGTGCGTTCGCCACTGGGTGCGAAGGAGACGGGGCGGGGGCGTTGCTTGATCCCTGCCCGGAAGCCGCCAGCGCGGCATCCTGATCAATGGTCTGCTTCTTCTGCACATTTTGCAGCGTGTTGCGGGTGTTTTCAATCTCGTCAGGGTTCTGCGCCCAGACCACTCCCTGGGTCAGTCCCAGCACCAGAATTGCAGTCATCAGCTTCATAGGGCTCCCCTGGCTTTCACCGGTGCGGCCGCCGGCGGCGTGATGTCATGACTGAAGAATGTTGACGCCACGCAGGTGGCCACAATGCTCTCGTTCTGAGCGTACTGATAGGTATGCTTTGCCTTCGCCTCGGTCGGCTTCTTTACCGTCGCGATGAGCACGTTGGAGATGTTGACGATGCGCTCCAACTTACCCACCCGGTCAAAGAAGCTGAGCACCGAGTAATAGGGCCCGTCGATTTCGAGCTCAAAGGGCACCTCGGTGTAGAACTCGCGGCTGGCCACCGGGCGGGCGGTGTAGCGCCGGATTTCAATTCCGGTCTTGAGGGCCTCGGCGTCGAGGGCCTTCATGAAGTTATCGACTTCCTTGTCATCCGGCACGATACGGCGCTCAATCTCCAACTGCTGTTTGAGGTTGGCCACTTGCCGTTCCATGTCCTTCAGTTTGGGCCGGTAGGACTCCAGTTCCGCGTTCTCGCGCAACTTGGTTTGCAGGTTCTGCTGCGCCTGCTCATTGGCTTCGCGCTTGGACTTGAACACGGTGTAGTGCAGTCCGACGCTCAACAAGGCCGCCACCAGCATCAGGGCCGCCCATTGCTTGACCCCCGATAATTCGCCAAAGTTACCCATAGTCTCCTGCCCTCTTAGGACTTCGCTTTCTCGCAGGTCAGCGTGAACTGAAACGCCTGCATTTCTTTGTAGCTGTCGTCCTGATAGGTCTCTTTGATCTCGATATTCTTGAAATGCCCGGTTTTCTGAAGGTTCTCGATCAGCAGAGCTACGGCATCGGTACTCAACGCCATGCCTTCAATGTCCACCGTCGCGCCCTGGTCTTTCATGGTGTTCAGCCAGACCGCTTCGGTGTTGTTAATGGTGTCGCCGATGGTGTTCAGCAGTTCCACCGGTCCGGACTGGTTGGCCCGTAACTGGTCAATAACGTCAACTCTGCGCTTATAGTTATCGGCCTCGCGCTGCCGCTCCAGATACTTGGCTTTGACTTCAGCCAACTCGCGGTTCTTCTGCTCCGCCACCTGCATGTTCCTGGCGATGGTTTTCGCCTCGTTGTCCAGGTGGTACCAGGTCCAGCCGTTGAAGGCCACGGCCAGCATCAGTGCAACTGCGACTTTGAGCATCGGCGAACCGCTGTCGCCCGACTCCAGCACCGCAACGGCCGACGACGCCGCCCGTTTGCCCTTTGCTTTCGGTGTTCCCAGCAGGTTGATTCGGATCATAAGTTTTCAAAACTCCTTAACGCCAAACCCACCGCGACCGCCAACTGGCCGGCGTTCTTCTCGATCAGCTCTACTCCCGGCCCTTCCGCCGGGGGCGTGATTTTCTGGAAGGGATTGAAGATCTCGACCGGCAGTGAAAATTCCTGCCGCAGGGCTTCAATCAGGCCCGGCACTTTCGACGAGCCACCCGCCAGATAAATCTTTTCAATGTGCTCGCCGGACGCGCTGGCGCGGAAGAAATCAAACGTCTTCTGAATTTCCAGCACGATGATCTCTGTCACCTGCTGTAGGATCGGCGTCTTCGCGTCTTCACTGACTGTACCCACCTTGTTGCCCAGCTTCAGGTTCTCGGCATCGTCGAAGCTCAGGTCCAGTTCCTTCTGCAACGAGTCGGTGTACTGGTGCCCGCCCACGCTGACATCGCGCGGGAAGAGCGGGGTGGTGCCCTTCACGATGTTGATGTTCATGACGCTCGCGCCCAGGTTCAAGAGCGCCACCACCTGTCCCGGCGCGGGCTCATAGTTGTACTCGTAACAGTTCTGTAGGGCGAGAGCATCGATGTCCACGATAGCCGGAGTTTTGCCCGCCATCGAGAGTACGTTGGTGTAGTTAAGAATCTTGTCCTTCTTGACCGCCACCAGCAGGACGTCCATCTGCGGGCTGCCGGCGTCTTCGGAGAGGATCTGGTAGTCGAGGTTCACATCCGCCAGGTCGAACGGGATGTGCTGGGCCGCTTCCTTCTGGATGGTTTCGGCCAGTTCCTGGTCGCTCATCGAGGGCAGCGAAATTTTCTTGACGATCACGGAGTGCCCGCTGACCGCGGTGGCCACCGCTTTGGTCTTGATCTGGTTTTCGGTAAACAGCTTCGAGATCGCGCTCGAGACCGTGCCCGAGTCCACGATCATGGAATCGACCACAATATCCGGCCCCAACGGTTCGACGCCCAGATGCACGACTTCCAGACCGTTGCGCCCTTTGCGCAGTTCCACGGCCTTAATGCTCGAGGACCCCACATCCAGACCAACTATCGCCTTCGATCCGAATCCAAACATGTGCCCGCCTTTACGCTTGTCCGGCGGCTTTGGCAGCCACCTGCGATTTCTTCTTGCCTCTGGCTTCCGTTTGGGTGGATTTCTCTTCCATCCACTGGTCCAGCTTCGACTTCTTGAAGCGCCAGCGGTTCCCCAACTTGAAAGCCGGTATCTTTTGTTCTCCGACGTACTTGTACAGCGTGTCCGGACTCACCCCCAGATACTGCGAAGCCTGGCGAATGTTCATCACTTCACGCGAGTCGGCCATAGTTCGTTTACCTTTTCACAGAACCGAAGCTCGTTTACGGCTTGTCCTTCGTGCCGCCGAGCAGAATTGGGAGAGAGAATCCCTCGTACAGACTGCGTACGAGTGAATTCAGGTGTGCTGAGCATATCTCAACCGCGAATTCCCCTACGTCTCCGAGGTTTATGGGGTTTTATGCCCGTTTTCTGGAAAGTAACCAAACGGAAGTTGCACATGACATCTACAGGATGTAGTTATTGACTCTCAGATCACTATAGGTTGTGTCGTTCGACTGCGGTATCCGAGGCAAGTGTCAGAATCGTAACCAAAGTACTACAGACGGTACGAAGGTCGCGGGACGAGCGGAGAAGCGCCTTTGATTTCAGGGCGATCGGCAAAGACTGCGGTTGGATCACCGCCAGGTTTCGGTCACTCGACGGGCACGACACTGAAACCAGGGTAGAAAAGACGGGGCTCGGATGGAAACTCCCTTCCTACTTCTGCAACCACCCCCGGTTGCGGTAATCTGTCTTTCTCCTAGGAGGAATCGCTTGCGCTTTCTCGATCGTTTGCAACCGCTGGCACTACTGGCCCTCCGCCTGATTCTAGGGACCATCATGATCGGCCACGGCTACGGCAAGGTCTTCCACGGGGGACTGGGACAGCATGTGGCGCGCGTCAGCAGCCTGGGATTGCCCGGTTGGCTCGCCTATCTCTCCGCCTTCACGGAATTTTTTGGCGGAATCTTCCTCATCGCCGGATTCCTGACCCGTTGTGTCGGTGTAGCCATGATGATCGACATGTTCGTCGCCATCTGGAAGATTCACTGGAAGAATGGCCTGTTTGGCAAGGGTGGATATGAACTCACTCTGACTTTGGCTACCATTGCTTTCGCGCTTATCTTCCTGGGTGCCGGACCCATTGCCATCGATGCCATCCGCGGCGGTCGTGGCGGCGGCGCCAAACCAAGGAAAGCTTGAATCGGCGCCGTAGCTGGCTAGGTTTCTACGGCTGTGTCCTCTGTGGTTAACGGTCTTTGGGTTGCCTTCGGCTAAACTGGCCCCAGATGGGCAAACCGAGCGACGCTTTCACTCCGGCCGAACTCCGCAAACTGCGCAGCCTCAGAGATCCTCACGGGATCCAGCGTTTGCTCGACGACATGCCCTACCACCTGGCTGACACTGCCTGGTCGCCCCGCCGTGTGCTGCGGGAAAATACCTCACACTGCTTCGAAGGCGCGCTGTTTGCCGCTGCCGCACTGCGCGCCATTGGCCATCCGCCGCTGATTCTCGACCTCGAAGCCGACCATGACACCGACCACGTGATTGCGGTTTACCGAAGCGGTGGGCATTGGGGCGCCGTCGCCAAGTCGAACTACACCGGATGCCGTTATCGCGAGCCGGTGTACCGTTCTTTGCGGGAACTCGCGCTGAGTTATTTCGATGTGTATTTCAACCTGCGGGGGGAGCGCACCCTGCGAACCTTCTCCCGGCCGGTGAACATGGTTCGCTTCGATCCTCGTGGGTGGATGACCACGGAAGAACATCTTTGGTATGTGGCGGAGTATCTGTTCACGATCCGCCACTGGCGCCTGCTGACGCCGGCCATGATCAGGAAGTTGCATCGCCTCGATGACCGGTCGTTTCGGGCGGGGTGTTTGGGCAGAGCAGAGAAGACCGCCGGCTAGCACAACCGCTATGGTCGGATCACGAACACAATCCCCTTATTAAAAGCTCCGCCCTGTGTGGTCGTGCTGAAGAGTCGGCCTCGATCCGCTGTCAGCGAACCAGTGGGGTGCGCGCCGTCAGTGCATTTGTCCTGGGAGCAGAAAGTATAAAGAACCGATGCGGTCCCTCCCTTTATTGCGTACACATTCCCCTCGGAGAAGCCCCCGAATTCCGTTGTAACGTACAACGTGCCAGTCCTCTCATCATGAAGCACTCCGGCTTGAGGACGGCATCCCGTTTCGTTTGGGTAGAACAAGTAGGACAGCTTTTTCCCGCTACTCGGAATGAACTTAAATACTCCGCCGCATAGTCCGGGACTGTTGGGCGCTCCGGTGGATGCAGTAGCGTAGGCGTTCCCCGATTCGTCAAAGCTTACGACCGAAAGTGGCTGACCGCCACCCGTGCCGACAAACTTGTACAAGGTCGTTTCCGTCCAGTCATCGCCTGAGGGCGGCGGCGACAGTTTGTAAAGCACTCCCCACTTATCAGCGAATCCGCCTGCCGAGGCCGTGCCATAGAGATTGCCTGCCTTGTCGAACGTCACACCAGTTACTGGCCTAAATCCGTCCGGACAGTGGTGTAGAAGTATGTCGTCCGGGCAAAATGAATAGAGAGTCGTTTCCGTCCAGGTGCCGTCGCCGTCCGGGCTCACCTTGAACACGGTACCCCCGCCACTAATTCCGCCCAAAGATGCTGTGCCGTACAGGTTCCCCGACGCGTCCCAATTGAGCCGACTGTAGGGCCAAGCGCCATCATCACCGGTGAAAGCACCGACGAAACTCCAGAGGGCCTTCTCAGTCCAACTGCTTCCGGGTGCCTTCGGGGGCGAAAGCTCAAAAACGGCGCCCAGTTGATTGGTACCACCTTGCACCGTTGTCCCATAAAGATTCCCGAGACTATCAAAAATCAAGCCTGCGGCGGGCTCTTCGCCATCCGCGCATTTTGGTAGGGAACAAAAGCTATAGATCACCGTCTCAGTCCAGCCGCCATTGGAAGGAGATAATTCGAAGACCGTGCCGCAGAACTCGCAATTGACGCCGGCCCCGCCTTGCTGCGTGGTTCCGTACATGTTGCCCTGCTTGTCAAAAACCAAACCGCCATTCGGCATGCTTCCATCGGACGCATTTGTGCCAAAGCTGTAGAGGAGCTGGTATTGAGCTTGTCCGTTGGCCACGGCACTGGTCAGGGATAAGGCAATCAAGAAAGACCAGACAAAGCGGGAAGTTAGCACGGGCCGCCTCCTGTCACACGCGGCCACATATAGTAATTGATTTCATGGAAATTCGACTAGAGGGTCTTTCGGCCTACGAAGGGGAATGACAAACAAAAAGCTCCTCCCGCCAGGCAGGAGGAGCTTGAGAGCAACGCTCAATGGCTAGAACGTGAACTTCGCGGCCAGTTGAATACCGCGCGGGCCGCCACCGCCCAGGAATGGGTTGCCGATCCCCACGTCGCCGGTGGCTGTGATCTGATAGCCGCCGTTGCCGACTTCGCGGTTTCCGGAGGGCACAAACCCGCAAGTGCACGACTGGCTGATATTGGAGGCCGGGTCAGCAATAAATGCTGGAAGCACCGGGTTGGCGAAATTGGGATGGTTCAGGATGTTGAAAAAGTCGGCGCGCAGCTGCACCGACACGCGTTCGGTGATGGCGGTGTTCTTGTAAATCGCCAGGTCCCACTGTTTGTAGGTGGGACCGACCAGGGCATTCCGGCCCAGGTTTCCATAATGCCGGGTTCCCGGAACGCAATCCCCGGCAAACCCTGAAATTGCAATGCCGGTCGGCACGGTGCAGGGCATGGCGAATGAACTGAGTTGGATGTAGTTGGCGGGATTGCGCTTGTTATACACGATCGGCCCCACCACGTCCGGCCGGTCAAAGCCGTCGCCGCCACCGCTGTAGTCATCCTCGAAGTTATAGTTGAGAGTAAAGGGCTGACCGCTTTGCAGGGTCACAGTACTGTCGGTTCCCCATCCGTTCTTCAAGCGCGACCAGTCGCCGCCCATCTTCGGTAATTCGTAGCCGGCCACCCAGACGAAGCGGTTTGGCACGTTGAAGTTCGAGGGTCCGTATTCGCGCTGCGGACTATTGCTGTCCTGAGGCTGGGCAGCGTTGACCACAAAATCTTCTCCGTCGCTGGAGTTATCCAGCGACCTTGACCACACGTAGTTCACAATGGACATGAAACCGTGGTAGTTGTTGATTCGCAGGCTGGTTTGCAGCGAGTTGTAGTTGGAGGAACCGGTCGAGTTCTGCTGGAAGATATAAAACGCGCCATTGGGAAATCCGTAGGGCCGCGGCACGCTGACATCGTTTATGCAGTTGCAAGCCAGGTCGGAAGCGGTGATGGTCGCCTGCGTCGGCTGATTAATGTCGAAGAACCGAAGCAGGCGATGGCCTTGCGACCCCACATAACCCACCTGAATCGCCACATTGTTCGTGATCTGGTGCTGAACGTTGAGGTTGTAGTTCTCGATGTACGGTGTCTTAAGGTTGCGGTCAAAGGAGAAAATGTCGCACTCAACCGAACAGCCCGGTGTCCCGTAGATGGGCACGCCGGGGATATAAACTCCGTTTCTTGTCGCATCACCATTGGGGCCAAACGCATTGGGATTGGCGTTCGCCATCTGAACCGGATCGGGTCCGATGGGGTTGTAAGCGGGACCAGGCGCATAGAAGGTCGGATAGGGCAGGTGGCCGAGAGCCATGTCCTGGGAAAATGCGTCGAAGAACAGACCGTATCCGGCGCGGATCACAGTGCGGCCTTTACCCGTCACGTCCCAGGCGGCGGCGATCCGGGGAGAGAAGTTCGTCTTGTCAGGCTTGTACAGGCCTGACAACCCGCCCGAGCCCCCGACCATCTGCAAACTTCCGGTGGTCGCCGAAGTGGGGATGAAATCGGAAAACAAATTGTTCTTTTCCGAGACCACCGCGAAATAGTCCCAGCGCAGACCGTAGTTCAGGGTCAGCCTCGGAGTCACACGGTAGGTATCTTGCACGTAAAAGCCAAACCCATTTTGTGAGGTGTGGCGCAGGGTGTTTCCGGTGTAGCTAAAGAGGCCGAAACTCGATTCTTGAGGCGCCATCTCCAGCATGCTTTCCAGGTCGTCGAAGCGGATCCTGCCCCTCGAGTACTTGTCGAAGCGCTGTTGAATGCTGGTGCGATGGAACTCGCCACCGAACTTGAGGTCGTGCTTGTTCAGTTTCCACGAGAAGCTGTCGATGAACTGATTGTTGGTATCGACGCGGCTGCGCGGATCCCCCGAGGTCGCGCCAATCTGCGAGAAAAAGCCGGACGCGCCCGTGGGGGTGGGGGAAAGCAGAATGATGGGCAGTCCCTGCGAGGTACACCCCGCGGTAGTGTTGCAGAATCCAATGGCGCCGGGATCAAAGCTTCGGTCCTGCGGGAAGAATCCCTCTGCGAACCGGTTCCACCCATATCGAACTTCGTTGACTTTTGTGGGTGAAACCACGCTGACCAACGAAACGGAAACCAATTGAACCCGAGTCGGCGTCACCGTATCGAAACCCGGCAACTGGCCGCCTGAGGCGTTCAAGGCCAGGGGGAACTGCTGAGTGCTGTCGCCGAAGAAATAACGGCCACTAATGTTGTTGTTGGCATTAAAGCTGTGGTCGATCTTGGCAATCATGCTGCTCAGGTTGTTGAACGATGGAGCAATGGCTGCGTAATCGGGAGCAAAATTGCCGGCGCCGTTGAAACATCCGGCATTGTTGGAGGTAACTCCCGGAATGTAATTCGCGGCGTTGTGCGGGTAGAACCCCACAATGGCGTTGCCGACCGGGCTCACCGCACCCCCGGCAGCCAGGACATTGGCGGTGGCGGAGGCAATCTGCGCCTGAGTCGGCACGCAAGCCAGTGAAACCACGCCCACCGATTCCCGTTGTCCTTCATAGTCAATGAAGAAGAAGGTCTTGTCCTTTATGATCGGCCCACCCACAGAACCGCCGAACTGATTGTTGTGAAATGGCGCTTCGGGAGTGCCGTTGGGGTTGAAGTAATTTCTGGCGTCCAGCGCGTTGTTGCGAAAATATTCGAAAAGCGTCCCATGCAGGGCATTGGTGCCGCTCTTGGTGACGATGTTGACGACTGCGCCGCCGTTGCGGCCGTACTCCGGCTGGAAGTTGGAGAGCACGCGCATATCGGAAATGGCGTCGATCGGAAGAATCGCGGAAGGCGTGCCGAAGACACCCGCCTGGTTGATGGCCGGGTCATTGCGGTATCCGTCGTTCATGTCGGTGCCGTCCAGCAGGTAGTTGTTCGACCGCCCTCGAGCCCCGTTCATGCTGAACTCGCCGAAGGATCCCGGTGAGTCTGTGATCTGGTCAGGCGAGCCGGCGACACCCGGGTTCAAGAAGATCAGCTTGGTGTAATCGCGCCCGTTGATGGGCAGATCCTTGACGTTTTCCTGAGTCAGGACGCCGCCCAGCGTGGTGCTGGTAGTCTCCACCATGGGCAACTCCTCCCCAGAGACTTCCACTCGCTCCGACACCTGGCCGGTCTTAAGGCCGACGTCAACGCGAACCTGGCTGGCGACGTTGACCTCGACCGCCGTGGTCACGGAAGTTTGAAACCCGGCCTGCCTGACCGTCACGGTGTAGGTACCGATAGGCAGTTCCGGGACCGAGTAACTTCCATCGGCGCTGGTTTGGGTGGTCCGCTCCAAGCCGGTATTCAAATTCTTCACCGCCACCGTCGCGCCGGATACCACCGCACCCGTTGGATCGGTCACGGTCCCCATGACGGTTCCACGGAATGTCTGGGCAAACAGCGCGCTCGCTGCCACCAGCACGGCAAGCAGCACTAGCGTCGACCGCATGATCGTCATCCTCAGTCCCTGCTTCATAAAGGTAGGCTCCTCACTCACCCGGCTTCGTTTCAGGGCCGTCTGCCGGCCGTAACGCGTAAGTGCTTCATAAAACAGCAACAACCGCATCACCTGGCCGGTACAAGGCTCGACCCAGTGGAATTGTAGCTCACCCCGGTCACAAAGCAAGCAAGAAGGCGGTTCCGCGCACTCCGGTAATGTTGCCGCCTTTGGTGCCTGATCTGTTTGCCGATGGGCATCACTCCCAAGTTGACGCGAGGCTCCGTCTTGGCTTGGTTTGCTCGCCGATTGAAGCGCCGCTACACTGGGCATATCGGCTTCGGCATCCCTTTCGCAGCGGAACCGGCCATACCGTAACGCCGTTTTCTATTTCTTGGATGAGGAACCATGCTGAAGAATCGGACTCTGCTCTGTGCCATCCTCCTGGCGACGCTCCCCGGCTGCTGCCTCGCTGAATCCTCACCAGTGGATATAGCTCACTCCACACTCACCATTCGGGTGTTCAAGAACGGGCTATTCTCCGGTTTTGCCCACAATCACGAAATTTCAGCACCCTTGTCTTTCGGGACGGTCGATCCTACCGCCCTTTCGGTAGAAATCCACTTTGACGCCCGCAAGCTTACAGTGTTAGATCCGGACACGTCCGCCGGCGACCGCGCCAAGGTGCAGGAAACCATGCTGAGTGACAAGGTCCTGGATGCCAACCGCTTCACGGAAATTGTTTTCGTCTCCCGCAGCATCAAGGCCGCAGGGGGGAATGCGTACACGGTTGAGGGAAATTTGACATTGCACGGAGTGACTCAGCCGCTCACGTTTGCGGCCTCACTGGCAAATAGTCATTACACGGGATCGGTGAAATTGAAGCAGACAGATTTCGGAATCACTCCCATCAGCCTGTTCGGTGGCAGCGTGAAAGTGAAAGACGTGATCGAGATCACTTTCGACATTGTGCCGCAGGCAAAATAGGGGATCTACTCGTACCGCAAGGCCTCGATCGGATCCAGGCGCGAAGCCCGGATTGCAGGCAACATTCCGCTCACCAGTCCCACCACGGCAAGAATGACGGTCGAGACCAGCAAGGTGACGGGATCGAGCACCAGGCGGATATCGCCCGCCTCGGCGTGTTTGGCCATGGCGCTGTAAAGCGTCAGACGGCCCACGGAAAGCGAGACGGCATAGGCCAGAATAATGCCCAAGAGTCCCCCGGCAAAGCTGATGGTCAGGGCCTCCGCCAGGAATTGCAAAAAAATGTCGCGGCTGCGCGCCCCCAGGGATTTTTCCATTCCGATCTCGCGCGTACGCTGCGTGACCGAAACCAGCATGATGTTCATCAGGCCCACGCCGCCGATGCCCAGGGTGAGCGTGCCGATGAAGCCCAGCAGAATCTTCAAGCCCAGCGTAATGAGTTCGAACTGTTTCACCTGCTCCATCAGATTGAACACCTGGAGCGCGCGCCGGTCTGCGGGATTGAACTGGTGCTGCATGGCCAGCACATAACGCACCGCCTGCTCCAGCTTCAGATACTCCGTGGTCTCGTAGTTAAACCACACCGAATCGAGATAGTGCGTGTCCTTCAGGTCCGCCATGGTGGTGAAAGGAACAAAGCTGACCTTGTTGATGTCATCGTTTCCCGCTTGCATCTTGGGAGCCAGAACACCCACTACTTCAAAACTGAGCCCGTCGATACGCACCCGCTCGTGAAGCGCGTTTCGGCCCGAGAACAGTTTCTCTTTGGCCTCCGAACCGAGTACCACGACGTGTGCGCGCTGCACCTCGTCCTCAAGATTGTAGAAACGTCCCTGGGCCACCGTGAGCGCGCGTATCGAAACCACGTCAGGATAGTTGCCGGTCACGTGGAAAGCGTAGGTGCGAGTTTCATATTGCACGTTGGTTTGTTTGCCAACCTCAGGCGTGATGTGCATGATCTGCGGCACATCCGCGACCAACAGGTCCAGGTCATCCAGGGTGAGGCGCAGCTCTGTACCGGCCTTCTGACCTCCCACCTGCATGGAGGAACGCCCCGGCACAAGGATCATCAACTTGGTGCCGAAGTTGGCAAAGATGTTGGCGCTGGCCTGCCCGAAGCCGTTACCGTAAGCCAGCAGCATGACCACAGTGGCAATGCCCCAGGCCATGCCTAACATGGTGAGGGCGGTGCGGCGGCGGTTGTGCCGCATGGCGCTATAAGCTTCGTGGAGCAAGTCTCGTAACATCGGTTATTCCTGTCGCAGCGCTTCTACCGGTTGCAGCCGGGCTGCTTTGCGCGCGGGATAGAGTCCGGCCACCACCCCGGCCAGAGTAAGGCAAACAATCGCCAGGGTGGCGGTGGAAGGCACCAAGCGCGGCGGATCAAAGCCCGCAGGCCCTTGCACCGTTCCCAAGGCTGCCATGAATCCGCCCGCCGCCGCCAGACCGATGAACCCGCTCAGCAGAGTCAGCAGCACTCCTTCGAGGAAGAACTGGAACAGGATACTGCGGTTGGTGGCGCCCAGCGCCTTGCGCAATCCAATTTCCCGGGTACGCTCCGAAACCGAAACCAGCATGATATTGATGACGCCGATTGCGCCCAGGGCCAGTGTCACCATGCCCACCGTTCCCAGGAACATATTCATGGCGTCGAAAATCGTACCCATCATTTCCGCTTGCTTTACCGTATCCCAGCCTTCAAAGGCGTCTTCATCGCGATAATCGAAGCCATGATTTCGGGCAACGATCTTGTGGGCCTCCTGCACCGCCAACAAATGATCTTCGGTGGTGAGCGGTTGAAAGTTGATAAAGGAAATGGCGTTTTGCTCGGATTCTCCTTTGAGCCGGAAGTACGTGCTCATGGTCTGGTAGGGGATATAGCCGCGTATGTTGGTGGAGTTATCGTCACCCCGCCCAACTCGTTGGATGGTGCCGACCACCTGAAAGCTGATTCCGTTGAGCAGCACCGTGGACCCCACGGCCGGCCGGCCGGAGAAAAGGTTCTTGGTCATCTCATCGCCGAGCACGATCACATTCCGCCGCTGGCTCTCATCCAGCCAGTTGAGCCAGCGCCCCTGATTCACCGGCAGGTAGCGGATTCCCTTGTACTGGGGTTCGACGCCGGTAATTTCGCCATTGGCGCTGGCAAAATCGCTGACCGCGCGCACGTCGCTGCTGGTCAGCACGGGAGTGACTGCGAGCACGTGGTGCGCTTCGCGGCGTATGTCAACATAGTCCTGATAAGTAAGATGGTAGAAGCGCGCCGAATTCATGCTCCCTGCCACTGCCGGCGCCCGGCCGGGAAACAGGAAGATAATGTTCTCCCCGTATTCGTTCATACCGCGCTTGTTGCCGGACCTGAAGCCTTCGCCCAGCCCCACCAGCAGCAACAGTGATCCCACACCCCAGGCGATGCCAAACATGGTGAGAAACGAACGCAGCTTATGCGCCCACAGAGTGCGGAAGATTTGGCCGAGAATGTCGAGCACCGTGCGCATAGGATGCCAAGCTTTGGCCGTCCCGATTTTACACGGAACCATCACCGTCGTCAGCCCCATTTGCCCTGCTTTCGGATCGCATGAATAGGCATAACCCATGGCCGGTCAATAGCCTGAGTGCCTTTACAAGGGATAGACGGAAGCACTGGCAGACCGGTAGCTAGTTGTAAAATGGGCTCCAGAGGATAATGGCTGGAGACCGCAACTAAGTTTTCCCCGGAGGGTTCGAGACATTCATGAGAAACAAAATCACCAAATTGTTGTTAGCCCTGGCTGCCGGAAGTCTGATGATAGTAGGGGCTTCGGCTGCTCAAACCGCAACCCCACCTCCGCCAAGCACCTCGGGCAACTCCGGAGCCGTTGATCCCGGTCATCCGCGTGTGAACGAGGTAAACGGCCGCGAAGCCAATCAGCAACAGCGAATTGCGAATGGGATGAAGAGCGGGAAGCTGAGCCCGCAGGAAGCTTCGAACCTCGAAAAGCGGGAAGCCAGTGTACAGCGGCAAGAACACCGGGATATGGCGGCACACGGCGGACACCTGACCAAGGGAGAACGCGACCGTCTCAATCAGCGGCAGAACCGCATCAGCAAAAGTATTTACAAAGACAAACACCGCTAGGTTGGGGTCTCAGTTCAATCAAAGCCGCAGCCCACTGCGGCTTTTCTTTTTTTGACAAGGCAAGTCTAGAAGGTAAAGTTCAATCCGCCGCGAACTGCCCGCGCGGACTGCACCAGGTACACCGTGTGTCCGTCGTGTCCAAGCACCGGAAAGTATCCTTCCGCAAGAAGATTACGTAGATCGACCACCGCCTCGACGTGGCCGGGAAGGAAACCAGTGCCCGGTATGGGCTGGCGGAAGAAGAGGTTTAAATAAGGATCGGCGCGCCCGGCCGAGGCGTTAAACATATCCACTGGGGTAAGCGCTTGTTCGTTGATCCAACGGTAGGACGCGATCCAGGTAGTCTTCGTTTTGGGCATTACTCCGCGAATCTTGCCGGCAATGCTATGGCGGTCGCGAGTCCCGATCCACTGCTGCGCGTCATCCAGACGCACTCCCGGCTTCTCCAAATCCAGGACTCCGCCATATTCGAAATCCATGGTCGCCGTGATATCGTCGGTCAGTTTGTGCTCCACCACCAGCCGCAAGCCTTCGGTCTTGAGATCGTTGCCCTGATAGGTAAAGGTGCCGGAATAGATATCCGGCAGCACCGAACCGTGGTCAGTCGCGAACTCTCCCACACCGGTTAGAGCCGGATCCACAACGCGATCATAGAAAACGGCGGCCTGGAAGTTGGTCTTGCCCACGCGGTGAGAAAGCGAAAGCTCATGGTGATGGGGATGCTCCAATGCGGAGGCGTAGCCTACCATGCTCAGACGCGGTCCCGACTCGCTCAGGTCGGCGGGCGCGGTGTCGAAGCCCTTCTCGAGGCGGTCATTGGGGTCTGAAGTGGCATAACGGTATTCCACTACCGTATCTGGCGAGAGATGGACATCCACCGATCCAAAAGGACGGAATGCGGTCACGCGCCCCAGAAACTGGATGGTCTGCAACTCGCTGCCGAAGTGAAGTTCCACCACATCGCCCAGCGCAAAACTGTCAGCCGTGGTCAGCGAGAACGCCTGCAACGAGGCGCCGTGCAAGCCGATGTCGGGCGCGGGCAGACTGCGCATGGTCAAGGCAAAAGAAGGGTCGGTGCCGTTGTCCATCTTGTGGCTGTAGGAGGCACGAAGGACCGAGGCAGGAGAAGTGCTGCCGTATCCAATGTCGCCGCGGAGACCAATAATGTCGGAAGAGAAAATCGATCGCTCCAGCGAGAAGCCGGTGCTCAAGTCGGAAGAACTTCCAAAACCTTCGGCGGCGGCACCGGCGACAAAAGAGAGGCTGCCTCTCAAGTCATGGTCAGATCCTTTTTCTTCGTTGCCCAAGCCTACGGTGGGGTCGTCAACCAGCCTGAGAATGGGGCGGTTTGAGACCGAACGCAGCACCCATTTCCAATCGTCGGCTTCAGAAGGACCTCGTACCGGCGCGACTTTGATGGCCTCGAACAGCGTGTTGAGCGTGAGGTTGACCAGAATCCGGGCGCCCGGACGAATGCCTACGCCTTCTTTGAAAGTAGGAAGGAACGAAACCGCAGAAACCTTAATGTCGTACAGACCGGGAAGCAAGCCAGTTGCTGTGAAGTATCCGTTCTCATTGGTGAATACATGGATGGCCTGGGCCGCCCCACTGATCACTTCCACCACCGCGCCCATCTGAGGCACACCTGCGGCGCTGCGCACGTAGCCGGAAATGGAACCGGACGGATCCGCAGCCCACAGCGGAAACGCCAAGCCAATCACGATCAGCAGAAACCCGAGCCTACGGAACATCACCCACCACCTCGCGGTCGTCCAAGCCTCCGCGGTCACTCAACGGCAAACGTGGCCGTGGGGTCGACCGTCTGTTTGGAAATTTTGTCGTTCACCTTAATCTGGATGCGATAAATCCCCGGACCGAGGCTGGCGGCGGCAAGGGTCTTTTGCAGGGTCACTTGGTCGCCAACATTGCCCATCTGGTCCGTGGATTCGACGGTGTGAACCACAGCTGCATTGGTCGCCGCATTGGTCACGTCGTACTCGAAAGTCGCTGAAGGTTTGTGTGTCTTCTCATCCACACTCAGGTTATACACCTGCATCCAGAAATTCAGTTTTTGCCCGCGTTTGAACATTACCGGTTTGCCGTCGGACGGGGGAACACGGGGGCGGACTTTGGTCGCGCCGATCACAAAACTTCCGGTGCCCACATTCTTCGCCGCTACCGGTTCCATCAGATCGGCGAGGATCAGCGTCGAAGTCCCCAGCCGGTCATCGGCGAAATCCGGCACCTGAATGCCCTTGCTCCAGGTACCCACGCGATCACCGTTGACGTCCTTCAACACGATGTCGAATCGGTAGCGCCCAGGGCGCAAAGGAAGCGCCTTCCAGTACACTTGCGAATTCTCCGCCGCCCGGGCCAGCAATTCCGCCGGAACGTCGGCCTGCACCGTGTCCTCGAAGGTTTGTGCAATCCGGCCTGTCAGAGTGGAGACCCGGCCGAAAATATTCACAGTTCCGCGCTCCACGCCGTCCTTGTTGATGAAGGTGATATCGCGGTTCTTCATCTGGATCGTCACCGGGACCAGGATGGTGTCACCGGTCACTTTCACAAAATCCGCCCGCACATCGAAGGGCATGAGGTTGACGTTGATTTTGTGGCTGACCACTTCCTCCAGATCCTTGAACTTGACCGGCGGAGGCGCGGTGAGCTTGGCGAATTGGGTCAGGCGGTCGAACTGCTGGGAGGTCAATTTGGAATTCATGGGGCCGGCCCCGAGCCGCTCCAAGCCGCCGCTACTGAAACGGTCCGCCTTGTTGGAAAGTCCCATCTGCTCGTAAAGGGTGAGGCCCGCATTGGGCGTTTCCAGTAAGGCGTCCTTCTCCGACCGATCGATGGTCATGTGGTAATCGCCGCACATGCAACTGTCCACAAACTCGATGATGACTTCCTGCCCAATGCCCTCGATATAGCGGTAGCGCCAGTCTTCAAAAGGATAGGTCGAAGTCTCGCCGCCGCCTTCCTCCATGGGCCGCTCATACGTTCCACCCGAGGGATGCGCTTCAATTTCATCCGCTGGTCCATACATGATGTATATGCGGCCGCGATCCGTCCGCCAGCCGGGAATGCCGGCGGCGAAATGTTCGTTGGCGTACTCGATGCGGCGGTAGTGTTCTTCCTTGAATTCGTTCTCTTCAGTGTCGGGAGTGGGATCGCGGCGCTGCCAGAAGGCCTCAATAAACTGGTCACGCTCTTCATCGTTCGAAAGCTGTTTGAAGGCCTTGCGCTCTTCGTCGCTGATGATCCATGCGACATCTTCATCCAGCCATTTCTTGTAGGTCTTGCCCAGTTCCTGCCGGAGAGACTTGGCGTTCTCCTTTTTTTGCTTCTCGCTAAGCGGACGCTTCAGGGGATCCCCCGACTGTCCCGCCGCAGCCGAAGAATTTGATTCGTCTGGATTGCCGGGATGCGTGGTTTGGGCCAGGGCGGGCAATCCGCTGAACACAATCACTACCAGGGATGCGAAGAAAAGATGCTTACTCAACCCTACCCGGAACATAGACGGGACACTCCTCGTGGACACTCTCGCGTACTGCATTTTATGTCCTTCAGCAAGTGGAAAGCAAGGTTAACCATCACGTTCTAAACAAATTGTAGGATGCAGGCAACCCGGACGAGGGTGCCCAGCCCGGGCAAGAGCGGTCGCGGACCTGGGCTTGCCTTTTGCGCACTACGACTTGGCAAACTGGAGCGGGGTTCTTGAGTTCCCGCGATCCATCTCGTCCTGCCTCCAAAAGCCTTGTGGGAAGCCAGTTTGGCGCGAGCGCACCCACCATCTGAAGACGTAGAGACGCCGTAGGAATCCTTTGCTCACAGCCGGAATTTTTGTTAAGATTGCCGCCCTGCCGGTTCTCCCCACGGCCGGAATCTGGTTCTGCATTGATCTTTCAGGAAAGGTGACCCATCTTGCGAAGACTAACTCCTCTTGTGATCCCCCTGCTTGCACTCGCGCTGACCTGCATTGCGCAGGCACAGTCCATAAAGCGACTGACTCACCCAGCCCCGAACGGCGCACAGCTGACTTTTCAAATGACCGATGGCACGATCATGGCTCAAGGCGACAGTGATTCCGATTGGTGGAAGCTCACGCCCGACAACACCGGAAGCTACCTCAACGGGACCTGGACGCAGCTTCCCAGTCTGCCGTCGGGATACTCGCCGGAGGCCTTTGCTTCCGCCGTGCTCGCCGACGGCCGCCTGCTGATTGAAGGCGGAGAATATAATTTCGGCGGGTTTGTATTGACCAATTTGGGTGCGGTTTACAATCCCACGACCAACAAATGGGCTTCACTTCAACCCCCGCCGGGCTGGGCCTTCATCGGCGACTCGCCCTCGACCGTGCTCCCCAGTGGCATCTTTCTGATTGGGAACAAGTTGGTCAAGAACGTGGCCGCGCTCGATCCCAAAACCATGAAGTGGATCCAGGGAGTTGCCCCGGGCAAAAGCGATTTCAATGCCGAGGAAGGCTGGACCCTCATGCCCGACGGCACGGTTCTAACCTACGATGTAAAGAACGCTCCCAACTCCGAGAGATTTTTCCCCACCAAGAAGAGGTGGGCAACCGCGGGCAGCACGATTGTTGATTTGCACTCGCCATCCCAATTCGGCTGCCTGCATTACGGGCCCAACGGGCAGTACTGCTATTACCCGCCGGGAGAAGTAGGGCCAGGAATCCTGCGTCCGGATGGAACCGTGTTCGCCACTGGCTCATACACCAACGCCGGGCCGGGGCATACTGCGATCTATACTCCTGGAGCGCACCTTGGCGACCAAGGCACTTGGGCGGTGGGGCCGGATTTCCCAGGAAATGACGACGCCGGCGACTCCTTCGCCGCGCTCCAACCCAACGGTGACGTCCTGGTGGAGGCCGGATCCGGAACCCTATACACGTTCGACGGAACCAATCTCACCCGGGGGCTTTTTGCTGGCGGCAGTCTCCTGGTTCTCCCCACCGGACAAATTCTTGTTGGCGGCTCACAGATTTATACGCCAACCGGAACCTACTCGCCGGCATGGGCGCCGACGGTTACGAATTGCCCTGCCAGCGTGACCCGGGGAAGCACTTACCAGATCGTGGGCACGCAGTTTAACGGCTTGTCACAGGCCAACTCGTTCGGCGACGAGTATCAAACCGCGACCAACTACCCGTTGGTGCGGATCACGAACAATGCCAGCGGCCATGTTTTTTATGCTCGCACGCACGATCACAGCAGTATGGGTGTGGCCACCGGCAGTAAATCGGTGTCCACCAATTTTGACGTGCCCGCGAGTATGGAGACGGGAGCAAGTTCGCTGGTTGTAGTTGCGAATGGCATTCCCTCCGTGGTCGTGAATATTACTGTCAACTAACTCACACCGCGCCCACCCGGCAAATCGGATGGGCGCGGTGGATTTTAGATCTGGAAAAGAAGTACCGGGTTCATTCCTAAGGCGGGTGCGGTCGCCTGTACCGGACACGAATAGCCCCGGCCTGCTTGTCCATTGTTACTTTCCCGTCGCGGGCTTTCTAGGGCACTGCATTCGAAGCACTTCTTGCCGTCGGTTTACGCGTGAGCCAGAATTTACAACTTTGCCGGCCCGGAACCCATTCCGATAGCGGGCCGCGCACGTTATAATTCAAGGTCTGGCGAAGAAATCTGCTGCACTTCAGGCAGTTCCAGCCGTTCCAACCACGGGAACTTTTTGGCGGGGGTCGTCGTATCTGATGGTGTGCGCGTCCCGTGCCCGCATGGGAGCTGGACCAGCCAGGTTTACGAGTCGACGCTAGAGCGCGTGGCTCAGGGATCGACGTGGAGAGGCAATGAGCACCTGGAAAAAAATAGCGATCGGCGTGGGCGCGGTCGCAGTCTTGTCCGCCATCGTTGGTTTCACCGTTTATCAGAGCCACAAGAACGTTGTGACGGTGCAAAGCGGCAAGGTGCTGCGGGAAGACTTGGCTTCGGTAGTGAGCGCGTCGGGAGAGATCAGGCCTAAAACTTATGTGAACATCGGCGCAAATGCCTTCGGGAAGATTACCAAGTTGTATGTGAAGGAAGGCGAGCGGGTAAAGCGGGGACAGATACTGGCGCAACTTGAAAACGTGCAGGCGGGTGCGGACATGGAAGCGATGCAGGCCTCCCTGGAGGCCGCCCGCACGGACGCGCTGGCTGCCGAAGCCGCCCGCAATACCGCGCAAGCGGACCTGGCCCGCGCCAAGTCTGATGCGGAGCGCGGCGGGTTCGACTGGACCCGCGCTCAGGGCTTGTATAAAGACGCGCTGATCGCAAAATCAGATTTCGACAGTCAAAAGGCAGCCCATGAAACCGCGATCTCTGGGTTGGCCCAGGCGCAAGCCCGCCTTGCCCAGGCCAAAGCGCAAAAAGAGTCTGCCGATCGCCGGGTCACACAAGCCCTGGCAAATCTCACCCATGCGACCGACGTCTTGAGAAAGACGACTTATCAGGCTCCGTACGACGGCGTGATCACGAATTTGCCGGTGCGGGAAGGCGAAACCGTGGTCATGGGAATCCAGAATGCTCCAGGCAGCACGCTGATGACGCTGGCCGACATGTCGGTGATCACGGCTGAGGTGCAGGTAGATGAGACCGATATTGTGAACGTGCAATTGGGACAGCCGGCGCAGGTGAGCATTGACGCCATCCCCAAAAAGACTTTCAAAGCCGTGGTGACGCAGATCGGAGATAACGCGATTGTGCGCTCGACCGGCGTTTCCACCTCCCAGCAGACCAGTACCAGCCAGGAAGCGAAGGACTTCAAGGTGGTAGTAACGCTCCAGGATCCACCCGAAGACCTGCGACCAGGCCTTTCCGCGACCGCCAAGATCACGACCGCCACGCGGGCCAATACTTTGACCATCCCGATCCAGGCGTTAACAGTGCGGCGCCCGGAGGATTTAGTTCCGAAAAACGAAAAAGGTTCGGTCGAGGCCGCCGCTCCGCCCAAGAGCGTGTCTAATGAAAAAGAAGAGATTCAGGGCGTGTTCGTGCTGCGCAAGGGTAAAGCAGAGTTCGTTGCGGTCGACTCGGGCATCGCCGGAACGACGGATATTGAGGTATTAAAAGGACTTAAGGACGGCGACGAGATCGTCACCGGGAGTTACAAGGTTTTGCGGACGCTGAAACCGGGGAGCAGTGTAAAAGTGGACAACTCGGCCCCGAAGAAGGAAGAAGACGAAACGTAACCTTCGCGGCCGTGACTCGTCCAATGGAGAGCCAGGCCGGGTGCAACGCGAGATCGGAGAGCCTGTAAGTGTCCCAAGAGGACCAGGAGAAGAGAATGGCAACCGCTGAAGTCATCAATTTTTCTCAACCGGAAGTGTCGGCAGCTCCCCACTCGTACATGATCAGCACGGTGGACCTGTGGAAGACCTACGACATGGGCTCAGAGCAGCAGGTACATGCGCTTCGCGGAGTGAATCTCAACATTCAGCGTAATGAATATGTTGCCATCATGGGGCCGTCGGGGTCGGGGAAATCGACGCTCATGAATTTGATCGGCTGCCTGGACACTCCCAGCAAGGGCCAGTACTGGCTGAACAGCCAGCTGGTGAGCGAGTTGGACGACGACGAGCTTGCCCGCATCCGCAATAAAGAAATTGGATTCGTATTCCAGACATTCAACCTGCTGGCAAGGGCCACGGCGCTGCACAACGTAGAGTTGCCGCTGATTTATGCCGGCGTGCCGGCGGAGGAACGGGCGGAGCGGGCAAAAGAGGCGCTGGCCTCAGTGGGCATGGCGGAACGGATGACTCACAAACCGAACGAACTCTCCGGCGGACAGCGGCAAAGGGTTGCCATAGCCCGCGCATTGGTCAACCGGCCTTCGATTATTCTTGCCGACGAACCGACCGGCAACCTGGATTCGCAAACCGGCACCGACATCATGGCATTATTGGACCGCCTACAGGCGCAGGGAAATACCATCGTGCTGGTCACCCACGAGCACGATATCGCCGAGTACGCCCACCGGGTGATCCACATCAAGGACGGTGTGGTGGAAAGAGACGTGGTAAAGGATAAGCAGTAGCCGGGAACGCAGTGGATCAAGAACAAGCGCCCAGCCAACCGGCTGGGCGTCGATGTTTGGAGAAACGATCCCCTACTTCTTCAATGAGACCGGCCTCATATCGCCGCCCGCGCAGGTTGGGTCCTCATAGCACTTGCGGAAAGCGGGAACCACCAGGGCCTGCTCCAACGAGGGATCATTCAGGTTCGCCAGCGTGTCATTGGTGCGCTTCGCTCCGGCGCTGTAACCAATCTTCTCGTAGGCTGCCGCCAGTAGCTTCAGTGACAGCGGATTGTTCTTGTCCTCTTCGAGATGAGAGATGGCGTCGTCGTACTTGTGCCGTGAGAACGCGGCTGCACCGGCGGCGCCTTGATACGCGCTGTCAATCAAGCGATCGTTGGAACTGGCGGCCATCTCGGACAAGCGAACCAGCAGAGTGTGGACGCCATGACGATCGCCGGCCTTCAACGCAGCTTCGACTCGTGCCCTCAGAATCTGGGCCTGTTCCTGGTGTATCGCCGCGGGCATGGAATTCTTGCCTTCCTTGAGTACAGTGTCGGCCTTGCTGAGAAACTGCGACGCTTGCCTCGGGTCAGGCTGATACATTGCCATCTGCCGGTAGGCGTCAGCCTCTACCTGACTCATGTGCTTAGCGTGGGCATCTTCCGCGATGGCTTGGAAGGCGCGATCGGCGCCCTTCAGATCGCCCTCGCGGATAAAGGTTTCTGCCTCCCGCGTCCGCCATTGCACCAGGTGCAGTTCGGGCAGCGGGAATTTCTGAAATGCCACTTCGTACTCCTGGCGGGCGCGGACCTGATCTCCCATCAGCGAGTAGGTATCGGCGATGCCAAATTGCGAAGAATAAAACTGCGGGTCGATGGCTAATGCGGCCCGATAGTGCTCCAGCGCTTTGTTGAAGCTGCCCGCCATGCGCAGGATTTCTGCGTACGAGTCCTGTGGGTTGGCGTCCTTCGGAAGCGCGTCAACATACTTGTCCATCAGAGCAAAAGCCTTGTCGAACTCCCGCATGTAGGCATAGGTATAACCGACGTTGTTCAGCAGGCCCGCGGAATCCGTGATGCCGGAACGCTCATAAACGGCGATGGCGCGATCGAACTGGGTCTGCGTAATCAGCCAGTTAGTGGTCATGAACACCACCCATTTGTCGTGGGGATACTGGCCGAGCAAGTCATTCATTTTGGTGATGGCGGAAATCAGCTTGTGGTCGATCGCGTCCTGCCACCACTCAATCACCAGCCGCTCGGCGGGCGATGCCTGATTCCGGAGGGCGAAGGCTCTGGCACTTTCGATCACTTGTTCGCCGGGATCCAGGCTGTTCTGGGCCAGAAGTTCATGAGCCATGGCGAAGTCGGGATCGAGCTTGATGGCCTGGCGCAGCATGACGTCACAGTTCTCCTGCTCTACCAGATCGAGACCCACGCGCATGGCTTCTACCACCAGGCGCTGCGCTTCTGGAGACTTGGAAGTCAGCGGCAACGTGGCCGGGGCCTCCGGTGTTACTGCGGCGGAATCCTGGCCCCAGGCAACGCCGGCTATGAACGGCATGGCGGAGACTGCGAGAAAAAGAGCGGCATGGCGAATCGCAGTTTTCGCGCTGGCGTGTGTGCGGAGCATGACTAATTCCCCCTTAGTAGATAACCTTGTTCAACCGGCAACTTGCCGTCAATTTTCATTACGTTCACATCTTTGGTCAGCGAAAACAGGTCAATCACACCAACAGCCCCACGAGCCGACGAGACAAAATGGATCACAGCGTCGTCGGAGTCAGCAACCATGATGGCGCTCTTGTGGGCCTGCACGAAGGCGCCTGCCTGGTCGGGCGTCATCTTGAACAGCTTGCGCAGGACCAGTTGCATGTCGATGGATGATGGGTCGCGCAACACAATCGTGATGGGCCGGCCATCCGGCCAGGCGCGGGTATGGGCATGAAAAATCTTCACCAGGTCGGACGCAGTGAGGTTGCGGGTGGCATTCGCGGAGTCGGTGACAATCGCCAATTGTTTTGTCTGAGCGATGCACGGCACCGCGGCGAGCCACACCCACGCAAGCAAGCGCGAAACCTTCATGGCTGATTATTGTGACCCAGGCTTGGTGACCGCGGTACGTCACTAACGTAACCAGGCCGCTGAGGAGCAGCGGGTTCATCACGGCTTGCGCAAGTGGCCATTGCGCGCACAAAAAGGCGCCCCGAAGACCGGGGCGGCCTTGTTCCTAAGAAATGCCTGGGATCTAGCGGGTGTTGGGGTAAATGAAGAACGACAGCGCGCCATCAGCGTTGTTGTCCACCACCGGACCCTGAGCGCTCGCAGTCAGGGTGCCATCACCGTTGATTTTGAAGGTTTGCAGTTGATTGAACCACTCGGAGACCACCATCCAGCTCCCCGTCGATTCGGCCAACCCGATATAACCCGAAGGCGAACTAGTGATGGCGGTCGAAGGCCCCACAGCGAGTCCCGAACCCGACAACGTAGCGGTCATCACACCATAGGGATCTATACCGCCATCGCCGGAAAAGCCGATGTACACCGGGCCTGCCCCAGTTTTGTAGGCGGCGGAGCTAAGCCATATAGTTTCGTCGTTGATCAAAGGTACACCGCTCAGGTCAACATAGGTCACTTTGGTGAAATATGGTTTGGAGCCGCTTAACTGAGTCGTGATCGCATTGTTGTCGGCGGTAGCAACGATCGCGAGTTCCCCCTTGGTAATATCGATCCCGGTGGGAAAGCAACCAGCGCTTGCGCAGGCAGAGAGATTGTTGAGGTTGGTGGAGGTCAGATCTGTCAGGGCTCCCGTCGTCTGGTTGATCAGGAAGAGTTCGAGTGCGTTAAGGTCCGTCACCGAAACGATGAGGCCCTTGCCGCTCGGGTCCACCACCAGGTTGCTGTAGGTGTCAGCACCGGTTTTCGCAACATAAGCATTGATGAAGGTCAGGGAGCAATCCGCATTCCTCTTCCAAGCTCCGATGTTCAAGCTGCCGCCATAAGAAACGTATAGGAACTTGCCGTTCGGGGTCAGTGCCATACTGCCGCCCGGGAAAGCGTCATTCACGGCCGCGTTGCTGTAATTGCCCACTTTCTTGAGGGCAGGCGTGGTAAACGCTGCGATATCGCTGCTACCGCCGTCCACGATGTAAAGGCATTTGGCATCCTGGGTAATCGAACTCTGCACTCCGGCAAAGAAACCACCGCAATTGCCAAGGCCGCCGGTTTTGACGGTTGTGGCTAGACTGAGGGCGCCATTCGAGGTGTTGAGGGTGTAGATACTCGAAGTGTTGCTGGCAGCGTTGCAGTTGTCGTCGTTGGTCACCACGTAGGTAGTGGCGGCAAAACTGGTGGAACAAATTATCAGGACCATGCCCACCAGGGCAAGAATCAACACGGATTTCTTCATCTGCCTGTTCTCCTTAGAATTTTTGTTGCGAATAAGCAAGTCGTGGCGAGGTCTTGCCTTTGGAACCAGGACCGGGTGAATAGTAAGCCGGATTCAGGACTCCACGCAAGAGAGAAGGAAGTCTCCATCCAGCCTCACAAAAATTCGTCCCTAGCCATTTTGCACACCCGATACCCAGGAACCAGCACGCTGACGGAACATCGCCGAATCTCAGGGTTTGGGCGAGGGGCTGGGCGAAGGAGCCGATTGGGGAGCAGGCGCAGCAGTTTTCGCGTCAGCCTTCGCGGCCGCTTCCAGTTCCTGATTCGAGCGCCAGAAGCCGCCCATCTCATAGTGCATCCTGATTTCGTCGTACTCCTCCCATACCCGCGTGATCTTGCCATCCCTGAGGTCGAACATCCACATCGCGGTAGCGCGGATGTTTCGGGGGTGGTCCTTCGGATCAGCGGTGTTGGCAAAAAGACGTTCCTTGTAGGTTCCAGTGAAAGTCAGGCGAGCCGCCACCTTGTCTCCCTGTACGACGGTGTCATTGATCTTGAAATTGAGGTCGGGGATGGAGCGGCGCCAGGCTGTAATCACCCTTTTGAGTTTGCCGGCATCGAGCGGCGTTATTTGACCCCTCGAAACCATGATGGCGGGAAACTTGAAGATGGCGTTAATGAGGTCAAAATTGCCGGTATTCCAAATCTCGGCATACTGCCGGACCAGTTCCTCGGGCGGTTGGTTCTTTTCTGCCGCAGGTTGTCCAGGCGGCGCGGCAGTTTGGCCAGAGCATGTAGGCACAGCAGGAGCACAAAAGATTCCAATCACAAGCACCAGCAACACCGTTTTCACGTTTCCCCCTCCTCCTCAGAGCCGCTCAGCATATCGCAGTTTCGAAGTCCCCGGCAAAGGATTGGGCGAGCGGCTGGTTCTGGCGCGGCCTTGAATCCCGCATGCTATAATTTTGTTCACACTTGCAGTTGTAAACGAGCGGAGGATTGTATCGACAAACGTTTTATCCGCACCAATGAGCGCATTCGAGCGCGGGAAATCCGCGTGATCGGAGATGAAGGGGAACAGATCGGCATTATGCCACCCTTCGAAGCGCTAAAGAAGGCCCGCGAACAGAACCTGGATCTGGTGGAGATTTCGCCCAGCGCCGTACCTCCCGTATGCCGCATCATGGACTATGGGAAATTCCTGTACCAGCAGGAGAAGAAAGAACGCGAAGCCAAGAAGCACCAGAAGGTCATCACGGTAAAAGAAGTGAAGTTCCGCATTAACGTGGATGACCATGACTACGAGACCAAGAAGAACCACGTGCTGCGGTTCCTAGACGAGGGAGACAAGGTCAAAGCGACCATCTTCTTTCGCGGACGCGAGATGACCCGCACCAATCTTGGCCGCCAGATTCTGGAGCGCTTGATCAAGGACGTGGAAGACAAGAGCATTGTGGAATTCCGCCCGCGACAGGAAGGCAACACGCTGCACGCCATCCTGGCTCCCAAGAAGGATGCGGCACACAAGCCGCAACCGGCTCCGCCCGCTGCGGACCGTGTGAAGCAGGCGTAGAAAAGTAGCGATCAGCTCTCAGCCTTCAGCTATCAGCTTTTGTCCGAAGGCGACAATTGTGTTTCTGAGAGCTGATGGCTGAGAACTGACAGCTGATTTTGAGGACTTATGCCTAAATTAAAAACGCACAAAGGCGCCGCCAAGCGCTTCAAGAAGACCGCGACTGGGAAGGTAAAGCGTAGCCATTCGCATTTGCGCCATATTCTGACTTCGAAGTCGCACAAGCGTAAAAAGAAGTTGGGCCATGCCGTGCTGGTGAGTGACGCGGATACGCCCAAAGTCAAGCGCATGATTCCGTACTAGCTCGGAGCCCAAGTACCATGCACCGGGCGAGCTGCGGCAACTTGTAGCGGGAAGCCAGAGCCAGCAGCTCAAGGCGTGTGAAGAGGTCATTGACGATCGTCGTCTCCTGCCTCCAGCCGCCGTAAATTGAACGAAGAAAAAAGGAGCCTTACATGCCTCGTGTAAAACGTGGTACCAAGCGCCGCGCCAAGCGCAAGAAGATTCTTGAACGCGCGAGCGGTTACTTCCTGACAAAATCCAAACTCTACCGCGCCGCCAAAGAGGCGGTTGACCGCGGGCTGAAGTTTGCCTATTCCGGACGCAAACAGCGCAAGCGCCAGTTCCGGTCGCTGTGGATCGTGCGCATCGGAGCGGCTGCCAAGCTGCACGGCATGAGCTACAGCCAGTTCATCCACGGATTGAAAAATGCCGGAGTGGAGTTAGATCGTAAGATTCTGGCCGACTTGGCAGTAAACGATCCGGGGGCGTTTAAGAGCCTGGCCGCACAGGCCAAGGGTGCGCTGGGAGCGTAGGAGCTTCTAGCTGCTAGCTTCTAGCGGCATTCGGCCTTGCGCCCGCTGCGGCACTTGTCAACAGCCGCAGAGCAGCGCAAGAATACAGCCCAGGGCGCAGGCGCTGGGATATTGCGCAATTCGACCCAAGCCCCAAAAAGGCGAAAGAGGCCGTGGCCTACACCGTTCCCAAACTGAAGGATTTTTCGGCGGCGGCGCTGGAGAAGGCCGCAGGAAAGCTGCTGGCCGCACTGGAGCAAGAAGCGTCCTCGGTCAAGAACGAACCTTCCTGGAAAGAGTTCCGCGACCGCTGGATGGCGCGTAAGAACGGCGTCCTCACACAGGTGAACGACCTGTGGCTCAAAGCGGCTCCGAAAGACGCTAAGCGCGAAGTCGGCCAGAAGGTCAACGAACTCAAGAGGCACATCGAGGAAAAAATAAAGGCGGTCGAAGACCGGGTGGTGGAGGTTGACTCTGTCCGCGACGGCAAACCCACCGACCGGCTCGATATCACCCTCCCCGGGATCCAGCGCCCCATCGGCGCCGAGCATCCTGTGATCAAGACGATGAACGAAATCGTCTCGGTCTTTCGGAACCTCGGCTATTCCGTCCAGGAAGGGCCGGTGATTGAGACCGACTACTACAATTTCGAAGCGCTCAACTTCCCGCCCAACCATCCGGCGCGCGATACACAGGACACTCTGTTCGTCACCAACCAGGAGTCGAAACCGCAGCACGAGCGGCTATTGTTGCGCACCCATACTTCGCCGGTGCAGATTCGCACTATGGAGAAAATCAAGCCGCCGATTCGCATCGTGATTCCTGGCAAGGTCCACCGCAACGATCCGCTGGACGCTAGCCACTCACCGATGTTTCACCAGATCGAAGGCTTGGCGGTCGATACCAACATTACCTTTGGCGATCTGAAGGGCACCCTGGATCACGCCATGAAAGCGCTGTTCGGATCGAGCGTGAAAACGCATTTCCGGCCGTCGTTTTTCCCTTTCACCGAGCCCAGCGCTGAGATGATGGTGAGTTGCTTCATTTGCGGAGGCAGCGGTCAACGCGGAACTGAGCCGTGCCGTCCCTGCAAGCGTACGGGATGGATTGAGATTTTGGGTTGCGGCATGGTGGATCCCAATGTGTTCGAGTTCGTGAAAGACAACGGCTACGACCCCAGGAAGGTTTCGGGATTCGCCTTCGGCATGGGCGCTGACCGGGTGGCACTCCTGAAGTACGGTGTGGATGACATTCAGTTGTTCTTTCAGGGCGATGTGAGATTTTTGCGGCAGTTTGCGTGAGAGCTGCTAGCTGTTAGCTGCTAGCTTCTGGCTTAGACGGGGTTGCTAGAAGCTAGAAGCTAGAAGCTAGATATGAAACTTTCCCCACAATGGATTCGCGACTTTGTTGACTTGACGGTGGATGACCGCCGCCTGGCCGGTGACCTGACCAATGCCGGCATCGCAGTCGAGGGCATCAGCGGCGAGGGGAAGAACACCGTCTTCGAGATGGAGATCGGTACCAATCGCCCCGACGCCATGAATCATTACGGCGTGGCGCGCGAAGCGGCCGCGATTTATGGCCTGCCACTGAAGGCAATTCAGCCCGCGCTGCCCGGCGCCAAGTCTGCTGGCGCAGTCAAACTCGGCTCGCGCATTCAACCTGGCAGCGAAACCCATCCCCAGAGTGCCCCCGCGTTCCCTGTAGAGATCAAGGATCCCCAGGGTTGTGCGCGGTTTACTGCCCGCGTGCTTCGCGGGGTATCGGTGAAGCCGTCACCGGCGAAAATCGTCGAGCGACTCGCGCTGCTCGATCAGCGGGCGATCAACAACGCCGCTGACGCCACCAACTATGCGCTTTGGGAGATGGGCAAACCCACTCACGTTTTCGATCTTGATTTGCTCGAAGGTGGCAGGATCATAGTGCGGCGGGCCCGCGATGGCGAGAAACTCAAAACGCTCGACGGTGTAGAACGCAAGCTGACCGCGGAAGATCTGGTGGTCGCCGATGCGGTGAAACCGGTTGGCCTGGCTGGAACCATGGGCGGGTTCGACACCATGATTACCGATAAGACCAGAAATATTCTGATCGAGTCGGCTTGGTGGGACCCGGTGACTGTGCGCAAAATGTCACGGCGCCACGGACTTCACACCGACGCTTCCCATCGTTTCGAGCGCGGCGCAGACTTCGAGTCCACCATCCTTTCCAGTGATCGCGTCGCTGAACTGATTCTGCAATCCGGAGGCGGTGAACTTGTCGGCGACCCGGTTGACGTGGTGGCGCGCTGGCTTGACCAGGCCCCCGTCGGGCTGCGCATGAGCGAAGTACATCGCATTCTGGGCGACAGTCTGGATACCAATCAGGTGGTCCGTATTCTTCAGCGCCTGGGCTTCGAAGTGCTGCCGGAACCCGAAAAAGAACCCGAATTCACGGTACTCATTCCCAGCTGGCGGCTCGACATCGAGCGCGAAATCGACTTGATCGAAGAAATCGCACGCCTGCATGGATACGACAAATTTGAGAACACGCTGCCTTCGTTTTCCGGTTCGGTGATTGAAACCCCGGACGCAGCCAAGGACCACAAGCTGCGCAGCTCTCTGCTGGCGCTGGGTTACGACGAGGCGGTGTCGCTCACCTTTAACTCGCACGACGACGCCCGGGATTTTTGCGCGGTGCCGGTGATAGAAATTGCCAACCCACTAAGCGACGAAGCTTCCGTCATGCGCACGTCGCTGGTGCCGGGGATGCTGACCATGCTGGCTTACAACTTGAATCGCGGCAACGACAACGTGCGTTTGTTCGAGGCGGGAAGCGTGTTTGAGGCGGAAAATGCGGCCGCGGCCGAGTTGCGGCGCATCTGCATGGGAGCCAGCGGAAGCGCGGTCAATCCGGGCGTCCATCAACCCGCGCGACCGTTCTCTTTTTTCGACCTCAAGGGAGATGTCGAAACCCTTCTCCACTTACTCCAGCACGACGTACTGGGGTTCGACTCTCAAACAGCCGAGTACTACCATCCCGGACGTTCGGCGCGGGCCGTCATGGATGGCGTGACCGTGGCACAGTTCGGGCAACTTCATCCTGAGACCGCGGCGCGGCGTAAGTTCAAACAGGAAGTGTTCATCGCCGAGCTGTATCTGGACCGGCTGTACAAACGTGGTCTGCGGCCCATTCGTTTCGAGGCCCTGCCCCGGTTCCCTGCTGTGGAGCGGGATTTCTCGTTTGTGTTCGCGGACGCAATTGTCTTCGATCAAATCCGCAAAGCAGTAACCGGATTGCATCTGAACGAACTTCGCAGCTTTGTTCCAGTGGAAATTTTCCGCGGCGGAGCGGTTCCGGCGGGGAAATATTCTCTCCTGTTACGAGCTATCTTTCAATCCAATGAACGAACGCTGCGGGAAGATGAAGTAACAGGCTGGTCGGCGCGGGTGGTCAAGGCGCTGGAGGCCCTGGGCGGAACCCTGCGGGCGTCTTGACGTGCCCCTCGCGGCAAAGGCGAGTCTCTGCTAATATCATGCACCGAGGGGGAAACACATGCCGAGTCTTACGGGAGTCCTAAGTCAGTTGCAGGCAGAACGGGCAAAAATGTTGAAGGAAGTGAGTAAGTTGGATCACGCAATCGGGGTTATACGGGGCCTGAATCACACCATGGGCAGCCTTTCTGCGCATCCGCGCAGCCGGATGTCCCTCGCTGCGAGACGAAGAATCGCTGCCGCCCAGAGAGTACGCTGGGCGAAGTGGAAAGCGGCGCAGAAAAAAGCGGCATAGCATCCCGCCGCTGTCCAGCACCACATCGTCATCCATCAGTAAGATTTGCGAAGCCACATTCGGCGTCGCGCGGCAGGGTCTGGTTCCTTGGGGGGATTTTGACTCTGCCGCCCTCGTCGTGGTGGCATGGGCGGAGGTGTGCTAGCCTGACCCAAATATGGCCGTTGCCGGCATTCAATCCAAACATTTCTTGAGCGGCAAAGTCGAGCATTTCACTGAGTCGGTGATTCGTGAGATGACGCGCCAAGCCGCGCTTTATGGGGCGGTTAATCTGGCGCAGGGTTTTCCTGACTTTCCTGCCCCGGTGGAGATCAAACGGGCCGCTCAGGAAGCCGTCGCCGCCGACCTCAACCAGTACGCCATCACCTGGGGCGCGAAGAATTTGCGCCAGGCCATCGCCCGGCAGATGATGGAATGGCACGGGATTTCCGTCGACACCGAGACCCAGATCACAGTCTGCTGCGGCTCGACCGAAGCCATGATTTCGACTTTGCTCGCAGTGTGCAACCCCGGCGACGAAGTGGTGGTCTTCGAGCCTTTCTACGAGAATTATGGCCCGGATGCCATTTTGTCCGGAGCCAAGCCGGTGTTTGTGAAGCTACGCCCTCCGCAAGGCGCCGGCGGCGAATGGACGTTCGACGAGCGCGAACTACGCGCGGCCTTTCGCCTGCACACCAAGGCGATCATTCTGAACACACCCAACAATCCCACCTGCAAGGTTTTCACCCGAACAGAACTCGAGTTGATTCGCGATCTGTGCGTTGAATTCAACGTGCTCGCCATCACGGATGAGATTTACGAACACATCCTTTACGACGGAACTCAACACATTTCCATCGCGAGCCTGGAAGGTATGCGGGAACGCACGGTCACCATCAACGGCTTGTCGAAAAGCTACAGCGTGACGGGCTGGCGCGTTGGCTGGGCGGTGGGGCCGCCGGAGATCACCGGCGCAATTCGCAAAGTCCATGACTTTCTGACCGTGGGCGCGCCGGCGCCATTGCAGGAGGCGGGTGCAGCCGCTCTGGCGCTGCCGGCCAGCTACTACCAGACTCTGGCCAAGAACTATTGCGCCCGGCGCGATCGTCTTATGCCCGCCCTGGTGAAGGCCGGATTTCGCTGCTTCCGGCCGCGCGGCGCCTACTACGTGATGACCGACATCAGCGGCTTTGGATTTACCAACGATATTGAATTCACCAGGCACCTCGTGAAAGAAGTGGGCGTGGCCGCGGTGCCAGGATCGAGCTTCTACAACGATCCCCACGATGGTGCGCAGCAGGTACGCTTTGCTTTCTGCAAACGGGACGAGACTCTGGATGAGGCGGGCAGACTGTTGCAGCGATTGAACAAGTAGTTCGCCCGATTGTGCGCTTCCATCCACAGGCTTCTGCGGTATACTGCCGTCAATTCCGGCTTCGCGGGAAAAGTCTATTAGGGAACGTGCAATCATGGCTGTGAGAGTTAATGAAGAGGTATCCGAACAGATTTCCACCGACGATTTTCAGCTGCTGGAACAGAAGGTCTATCGCACCATCGAGCTGTACAAGGCGGCCCGCGAGGCGCGATCGGTGGCGGAACGGGACATTCACCGCCTGCGGGAGCAACTGGAGGAGCGCGAGGAGGAAGTTGAGACCTTGCGCCGCCAGATGGTGCAATTGCGCCGTGAGCGCGAGGAAATTCGCGCCCGGGTGGAGAAGATGCTGCAACACATCGAGACCGCTGCGGAACAGCCGGCTGCGAGTTGACTGATTTTGCTTCCACGCGGCCGCTGGCAGGAGCAGAATAGAGTATGGCAATCGCCACCAAACCGGCGCCGGGCAAGGACACTACCAGCAGTGTGCGGGTGGAGATTTTCGATCAGGCTTACAACCTGCGTGGCTCCGATCCCGATTACATCCTGAAGTTGGCGGAATATGTGGACGGCAAGATGCGCGCCGTCGCGGAGCAGACCCATACCGTTGACACCGTGCGGCTGGCGGTGCTGGCCGCCTTGAATATTGCTGACGAATATCATCTGCTTAAACGAAACCAGGACAGCGGGACGGTCGAGTATTTGAAGCGGGCGAACAATCTGGCCAACGCGCTGGATGAAGTGCTCGAGGAAAAGCGCAAGGCTGGATAGCGTGTCGTTCGCAAAGTCTCTTCTGCTGTCGGCCATCCTGGTCTGCCCCGGCGCCGCCCAAGAGACCACCATCCGCACCCAATCCAACGTTGTGCTCGTACCGGCATTGGTCAAAGACGCGCGCGGGCATGCGGTCTATGGGTTGCAGGCACAGGATTTCATCGTTGAAGATGCCGGCGTTCCCCAGACCGTGCATCTGGACGAAGGGGCTGAAGCCGAGCCGGTGTCGCTGGTCATCGCAGTCCAGAAGGGCCGAGAAGCCTATCGCGAATTTCCCCGGATCAGAGGATTCAGTTCCATGATCCAGCCCATCCTCGACCAGGAAGGAACGCTGGCTGCTGTGGTTGAATTCGACAGCGGCATCGAACTGTCGCAGGACTTCACAGACCGGCAACGCCTTGTCCAAAACACGCTCAGGACCCTGGACTCGGGCGACAGCGGCGCGGCGATTCTCGACGCGGTGAAGTATTCGCTTAACTTGTTGGACCAACAACCGGCGGGGCGGCAACGTGTACTTTTCCTGCTTAGCGAAACCCGCGACCACGGAAGTCACACCGCCAAAATCGACGACGTAGTGACCGCGATCGGCATGACGAACACCACGGTCTATACCATGGCATTTTCACCTGCGTTGTCGAACGTGCTTGATACCGAACGCGGGAACAATAAAGACGAGATGAATGCCGGGCCGAATCTTCTGGCGCCCCTGTTCCTGGCCCGCGAGGCCATCCGCAAAAATGTGCCCAAAGCGATTGCCTCGATGACTGGGGGAGAATACGGTCTGTTCAAATCCCAAAATGGTTTTGAGAACCGGATGCTCGAATTCACCAATCATTTACACAGCCGTTACCTGCTGAGCTTTCAGCCCAAGGACCCGCATCCCGGACTGCATGAGTTACGAGTGCGATTGCGGGACTCCGATAGAGGTGAAGTTCTGGCCAGGGCCAGTTATTGGGCAAATGGGCCGGCGCAATGAACAGTTTGTCGCCTTACCAAAGTTGCTGGCAACCCGAGTGCCAACTTTCTGCGCGGTGCCCCTTGCTAATCTCCGCCGACTTGCCTAGGATGCGAAATTGAAAGCCGGCCTGCAAGGTTGGTGTTGGTGGTCACCGAATTTTTGAACCAATACTGAATGAACGGGGGCCTGACTCGCATTAAGATCCGGTGTGCCATGCTCCGCCACGCGGAGACGCCTAAAGGGTCTCGGCGGGCTCCCAGCGTCTACCGACGGGTTCATTCTCGGCCCACCACACGGCAGGCGCGGGCCGGCTTTTAATTCTTGCTGTTATTCGGCCGCCCTGGGTCGTCAGCCAACGTCCAGTTTTCGATACGCTTCCGGCAACAACGCCCTGCCTTCTGCTAAACTTCAGAGAGCATCAACGCATCTAATTAATCGTGCTACCTCGACTCTTTCATCTTGGCAGTTTCAGCCTGCCTACCTACGGGCTGCTGGTATCGATTGGCGTGCTGGTCGGGCTGTGGATCAGCGTCCGCAATTCCGAAAAACAAGGCATCAACCCGGAGCACGCCTGGAATCTCGGGATCCTGGTAGTGCTGTGCGGAATCGTAGGCGCCAAGATTCTCTACATCGTGAATGACTGGGGCTATTACACGGCCCATCCCGGTGAGATCTTCAGTTTTGCAACCTTGCAGGCGGGCGGAGTTTTCTCCGGCGGGCTGATTGGCGCAGCCCTGGCCGCAGCCTGGTACATCCGGAAAAATCACATGCCTTCGCTCGCCACCTGGGACGCGTTCGCGCCCGGCCTGGCTCTGGGCCACGCCATCGGACGGGTGGGATGCTTCGCCGCCGGTTGCTGCTATGGCAAACCTACGGCCCACTTCTGGGGGGTGACGTTTAAGAATCCCCTGGCACAGGCGTGGGTGGGCACCCCGCTCGGGGTTCCACTCGAACCAACTCAGCTGTTTGAATCAGCCGTCGAGTTGGTGAATTTCTTCATCCTGATGTGGCTGTTCAAGCACAAGAAATTTGACGGCCAGGTGCTTGGGGCCTACTTGTTCCTTTACGGCGTGGCACGATTCTTTCTGGAGTTCATTCGCGACGACCCGGGCCGCGGATCCGTATTCGGCGGCATCATGTCGGGCACGCAATTGATCGCCATCGGCCTGGTCATCATCGGCGGGTTCATCTGGTGGCTGCGTCCAAGCATGAAGATAATGCCGGCCCATGCGACGCGGTGACCACAGCCGCAGATGAGGACGAGCAAGCCAGATTGATGCGGTAGGGCGATTCACACCATGCTCACGCATTACCTTTCGAGCCGCCATCCGCGATATCCTTCCCTTGCCGGCATCACTCCATGGAAGATTTTCCCAAGACTTATGTTGCCCCGCCTGCAGAAGCGGGCAAGCGCCTGGATCAATTTCTCTCCGGCCAGCTTGCCGGGACCAGCCGCGCACGCGTGCAGCAACTGATTGCCGAGGAAAAGGTGCTGGTTAACGACACCGCGGCCAGGGCTTCGTTGCGATTGCGCGGCGGGGAGCGTATTGATGTTCTGGGTCCAGCCACCCCTCCGCCTCTTCGGGCGATTGCTGAGGACATCCCTCTCGACCTGGTTTACGAAGACGACGACCTGGCCGTAGTCAATAAGGCCGCCGGGATGATGGTCCACGCGGGGGCCGGAGCAACCGACGACGAGCGCAACCGGGGAACGCTGGTCAACGCATTGCTGCACCATTTTGGCCAGCTCTCGACGGTCGGCGGCGAGTTGCGTCCCGGAATCGTGCATCGCCTGGACAAAGCCACCAGCGGGCTGATCGTAGTCGCGAAAAACGATGAAGCGCATCGTAAGCTGGCAGCCCAGTTCGCCCGCCGGAAAGTGAAGAAAACGTACCTGGCGCTGGTCCACGGCTGGATCACTCCCGACCGCGGGACCGTCAGCAGCAGCATCAGCCGCGACCGGGTGCGCCGAACCCGGATGACCACCCGGCGCTCCGGCGGGCGCGAGGCCATTACTCACTACCTGGCGCAAGACCGGATTTCGTCGAAGTTTGGAAAGTTCACGCTGTTAAAAGTAGGCATCGACACCGGCCGCACGCACCAAATCCGTGTTCACCTGGCTTCGCTGCGGCATCCCGTGGTGGGGGATGCGCTGTACGGCGCGCCTCGCGAAATTCGGACCAAGGACTCGGCTATTTCGCTTCCTCGAAATTTCTTGCACGCAGCAGAGTTGCGTTTTCAGCATCCGCGAACGGACGAGGTGATGAAATTTTCCCGGCCGTTGCCCGCGGAGTTAGAAGCATTCTTGAAAATTATCAGTGCGCCGTAGGCTTCACTCGCGTGACGACGAGGACCCACGGCTCGAATACTCTCCTATAATGACTATCAGTCATTTATTACACGCTTTGATCCCAGTAACTTCTAAATATCTATTGACGAATAGGGCTTTGCATGAGAAACAATGCAGATACACAAAAGTGACCTGAGGATTAAACATGAAGAAGAAGAGCATTCTCGAGCGGTTGAAAGACGGCCCGGTTTTGGGTGATGGCGGATACCTCCTGGAACTGGAAAAGCGGGGCTGGGTGCGCGCTGGTCCGTTTACACCGGAAGTGGCGCTGACGCATCCGGATGCTCTGCGCGAACTGCATATTGAATTCCGGGAAGCCGGCGCTGACGTGCTTCAGGCGCTCACGTTTTATGCCAGCCGCGACAAACTGGCCACGGTAGGCTTGGAGAATCGCCTGGAAGAACTCAACCGCTCGGCAGTGAAAATTGCCCGTGAAGTTGCCGGCGACAAATGCCTGGTGGCGGGAAACCTCAGCCTCACCTGGATGTACGAACCCAATAGTCCTTCGGCGTCGGACCGAGTGCGCCAGACTTTTGACGAGCAACTGGCGGTGCAAGTGGACGAAGGAGTTGACTTCATCATCGGCGAGACCTTTTCCTGGCTGGGAGAAGCGCTGCTCGCGGTCGAGCGTGCGAGGAAGACAGGCCTGCCGGTGATGGTCACCATCTGCTTTGAGAACCAGGACGAGACCACCGACGGGAAAAGCGCCGCGGAATCCGCCAAGGCTTTGCTCGACGCCGGAGCCGACATTGTTGGCATGAATTGCCTGCGCCCGCCTGAGCACTTGCTCGATTCCATGGAAGCGATGCGCAAGGCGGTCGATGGCTACCTCGCCTGCCAGCCGGTAGCGTACCGCACCCCGAAAAAGCAGCCCGATTTCTCCAGCCTTCCGGAATTTCCTTTAGGACTCGACCCGCTGCAACTGACCCGGCAGGAGATGGCCGATTATGCGCTGCGGGCCCGGGAAATCGGAATCAACTACATCGGAGCTTGTTGTGGCGCTGTCGCCATGCACATTCGAGAGATGGCGCGGGTGCTGGGAAAGCTAGGCCAAGACCAGCGGGTTTGGAAAAAAGGCGGCGAGAAACCGATGTCCGCGTATGAATATTACGATCATGATAATCTGGCCCAGCAGTCCAAGAAATAATTAACCGAGAGGAATCATATATGAGCGTAACGCTGGCAGAGGCTAGACGTGTGATTGCGGCGGCCGAGAAGAAGGCGACCGAAATCGGTCAGCCCATGAACGTCGCGGTAGCCGACGAGGGCGGAAACCTTGTGTCGCACGTCCGCATGGACGGCGCCTGGCTGGGCAGCATCGATATCTCCATCAAAAAGGCATACACCTCGCGTGCCTTCGATATTGCGACCAGGGATTTGGCAGCCCATTCGCAGTCGGGCGGACAATTCTTCGGAATTCATGCTTCGAACCAGGGCAAGATCATGATCTTTGCGGGCGGCATTCCCTTGAAGCGCGGAGGAAAAGTGGTAGGGGCGATCGGCGTAAGCGGGGGATCAGGCGATCAGGACCATGCCGTCGCTGAGGCCGGCGCCGCCGCGTTCTAGATTTCGCCGCGTCCAATAATTGGAGGTCCCGGGACCTCTCTCCGAGAACGGGCCAGCAGCGGATCACCCGTCCACGTTTGAGACAATGGTACGGTATTTCTCCGCGCCGATTGTCAACACGGCATCACGCAATTGTAATATTTTTGTTACGCGGTCGATTCACGGATGCCCATAGGCCGGACTATCAGGAGTGGGCGGGGCGTAGTCGTGGCCATAAAGGTTCTTATGCACTTCCGGCATGGTGGTGATCGGTAATTGCAAAAGGCCCAGTGTGGAAGTGTTTTCCGACACCGTGACCTCGCGGGCCATGCCGTTCAAGCGTTCCGGCAGCGTGGCTTCATACCAGATCCTGAGGGTATAGCGGCCCGGCGCCACCGCCGGAATTATGATTTGGCCGCGCGGATCGGAAATTCCGTAATACGGAGTGTTCAGGGCTATCACCACCGCGCTCATTTCCGGGTGAATATTGCAAAATATGTAGGAGATGCCGGGCTTGTCGAAGAGTACGTTGCGCGTGGTGCCGGCCTCGTAAAGACCAAGGTCAAAGCGTTTGCCTTCGAACAACGAGAACACATTGTGAAAGAAGGGATCACGATTGGGAAACTCCACCAGCGATCCTACCCGCACCACCAGCACGTGGGGCTCGAAACTCTTGTTCCTTTGCACCAGACGCGGCAGCGGAAACGACTGGGGGACCGGGGGAGCGACCACGGCGCCATCGGAAGGGGTCAGCCATACCACCACGTTGCTGGCATCATGGGTCTTGCTCTTCTTGGCTTCACTTACCAATGCCACCCTGGCGGTGATCGTGTTTTCCTGAGCGCGCACTACTCCTACAGCAATCAGGACTGCGCATAGAGAGCCGAAACCGAACGCTCTTTTCTTCAGAACAGTACCCCCATCATGATGTTAAACTGATCCGCGTCGTTGCTGAAGCTTGCCACCGGGAATGACTGCAAGTACCGGTACTCGGTTGAGAACAGAAGGCTGGAACGGGGGCGGAAGATGAAGTTGACCAGGCCGCCGCGGTTCTGCACCAGCAACGGGCCAAGATAGGCCTGACTCGCGGAGCCCGCGCGCACCTCGGCGCTGGTGGGATTATCCAGGCCAAACGCCGCGTTGAATTCGAGGCGGCTGCTGGCTTTGAACTTCAACTGCGACCATCCCCCGATGGAGTCCAGTCCGCGGATCGCGGTGTATGGAAGGGTAGGATTGCCCTCAAATATTACGCTGCGGCTTATGCCCCCGCCGATGCCGCCGATGGCACGTCCGCGGTAAAACTCGCCCGACCAGCTCAAGCGAGGAAGGATTGGGATCTCCCAATCCACCATGCCCGCCCATCCATCGCTGTAATGGTCGAAGGGCCAGGACTGGCGGCTGTAGTAGCCCGCACCGCCGACAGTCAGTGGACGTCCGAGAAGGCTGGTAGTAGTCCAGGAGGTTCGAACGGCGAATGCCGGCTGGCTTGACCTCTCCCCCGGCCCCGGCGATCGGAAGTAGGAGTTCGACGGGAATTCGCTGGCGAGATTGTCCAGCACCCCGGCCTGAACGGTTACGTGACTTTGATCGGACAGATCGAAGCGATGTTCGATCCGCACCTGTGGCGTCCATGCCCACAAATTGCCCGCATAATTCAAAGCCGGGACAGCCAATGAGGCGAATGAAGTGGGCGTGAGCGGCGAGACAAAGAGATCATCCTGACCCACGACGATCGCGGTCTTCGGCCAGTCCATGCGCATGCGGGCAATCCGCAAGCGGAATAATCCCGAGTCCACGCCATTCCAGGTATTGGCGAATCCGCCGGCGAAATCAGCTTGCAGGTTGGCCGAGGTTTTGGCGCCGGCCAGGGTCGGACCGAACGCCTCCAGGCCGATTTCGGACTGCCGCAAAGTGGCGCCGAAATTTCCGTCCTTGTTAGGGCCGGTAACAAAACTGGGGAAATCGCCGTTGTCTGTTTGTCCGCGGTTGCTGAAGAGATTCAGCAAGACGATGCCGGAAAGACGAACGCGGTACTTCGATGCACTCTCGATCTTCGACTGGTACTGGTCGTCGAGCTTGCTGTTCAGGAGCTGGGTAGTCTCTTCCAGAGCAGCGACGCGGTCGGGCAGAGCCTCGGGCGGGGCCACGGCACGCGGCGCGGCCTGCTGGGGAGCGCCGGCCGGTGCGCCTGCCAGCGCATAGGGGTTGGCCGGGGGCGTCTCCCCCGGTCCGGGCTGGGCCCGCATGGCCTGCAACTCCCGGCGCAAGGCTGTGGTTTCGGCGCGGTACTGTGCCGCTTCAGAGCGGATTTCGGCCACCGCGGCACGCAGTTCGCTAACCTGCTGTTGCAGATCGTGAACCGCCGCGGACACGCTATCGCCGGCGGGCGGCGGCGATGCCGCTGCCCCTTGTGCCCACCCTGACACAGTGAAGCTCAAAGCAAACACTCCCGGCCAAATGAACCGCCCGACGCCATCAAGAAATGTGTTGTTCTGCTTCACAAGCGCCTCCGAAGAAGACTGTGGAAGATCCGGAACGGATTTATTCATCAACCTGAGACGGTCTTAAAGAACTGGAATGGGGCCCCAAGAGCATCCCCTGACGAACGCTGCGGGGTATCTTGGAATTCTCCGGCGAAAGTATCCGCAGCTCGCTGACCCGAAATAGGATCCTACTCCACTGACGTTTTTCTTGCCGACGCCAACGAGGAAAATGTCAGTTTCCTCTCATGGTCGCCATCCCCCATCGATTCGGAGCCGAGCGGGAGGGTCAGCCGAAAAACTGTCCCCTCAAGGGATGTCTTCTCCACCACCACATCGCCCCCGTGGTCCTGAACGATCTTCTGCACCACGGTGAGCCCCAGACCGGTTCCATTCTCTTTGCCCGAGCTGACGAATGGCTCAAACAGCTTGTCTCGAACCGTATCCGGAATACCGCGGCCATTGTCCACGACTCGTACCTGAACCCCGTCCGGGATGCCGGTTAACTCAACCGTGATTCTTCCGCCTTCTCCCGGCGTGGCTTCACAGGCATTGAGCAGCAGATTGTAGAGCGCTCGCTCCAGCTTCTTGGTATCGAACCAGCCTTTGCAATTACCCTCCTGAAGCACGCTTATCCAAACCGGATGAAACCGAGGATGGGTGCGAATGATCTGCACCACGCGATCCACCGATTCCTTGACGTTGCCAAACGTCAGGCGAAGGGATTCGCGGGTGCGCGAGAACTCCAACAGCGAATCGATGAGTTCGGTCATCTGGTTTACGCCAATCCGCACTTCCTGGTAGAGCTCTTCCCGCTGCTCGTTCGAAAGCCGGCTTTCGAGCAGGAATTCAGCGTTGGCTACGATGGCGGCCAGCGAGTGCCGCAAGTCATGGGAAATGGAGCTGGCCATCCGGCCAATTGTGGCCAGGCGCTCCGCTTCCAGCAGTTCTTGCTGGGTCTTGCGCAGGCTGGCCCGCATGCGGTTGAAGGCGCCGGTGACCTCGGCGACCTCATCGCCGCCCCGCGCGTCGAGCTTGTAGTAAAAGTCTCCTGCCTCCAGAGCGCGCACGCCTGCCACCAGGTTGCTCAGGGGACGGGTGAAGTTGTCGGAGATGAAAAACACCAGGGCGCTGCCCGCGGCCAATGCCGCCAGACCCAAAGCAAGCAGCAGGCGATTCAAACTATCCAGAAAGGCCGTGGCTTGGTCGTACGACTTAAGAACACTCAGCCGGACCGAGGGATCACTGCCGGGAGCAAGCTCCAGGGAAGTGCCCAGAAAGTGTTCGTCACCGAGTCGCACCTCTTCCGGCTCGGCCGTGGAAGGATTGGATCGGAGAACAGGATGCCGCGCCAGCTGGGCTTCGTGGTCGGGATCGAGCGTACTTCGTACTATGGTGTGTCCGTAATAGAACGCCACCTGACTGGCGGCGATGCGGCTGACCTGCGAGGCCACTCCGTCATCAATCTCATAACCAACCACCAGAAAGCCCAGCAGCCGGTTTTCAGCCGCCGGCCCAAAATAGATGGGCTTGAGAAATACCTGATAAAGATGCTGCGCGCCGTACCACCATTGTCCGGACGCATCGGTGTTTAAAGGAGAACCCAGCGCCCGCTGCGCCATTTCCCTGGTAAAGCCGGGTGACGAGGCGTGTAACGCGGCGACCCGGCCCTCACGGTCGGCGAGCACAAAAAGATCGCTGCCCGCCAACCGCCACACATCGGTGGAGGCATCCTGAATGGTCGCCTCATGGCTGGTGGTCATGAGTGCCCGCAAATTGGGCAGATCTGCCAGCAGTTCCGCCGAGTGGGTGAGCGTGACTTCCCGTTCTCTCTGGAAGCTCTGAAAAGTGCCGACGGAGTTGTGCAGGTCGGCAAAGATGCTTTTGCGGACCTGCTGCTGCACGCTGTGCCGCACCAGCCAAAGACTGGTCCAGGTCAGTCCCGCTGAAATTACCAGCATGGAGAGAAGAAACTTGGTTCGCATCCTAAGTTTCATCGCACTCCACCGTCCACAAACGTCAAAGTCTACTCCTCTTCATCCAAAGCTACTTTACGAACTTGTATCCGACGCCGTGAACGGTGCGGAAATGGGTTGGGTTCGCAGGATCCCGTTCCAGCTTCTGCCGCAGCTTCAGGATGTGGTTGTCCACGGTGCGGGTGGAGGGATAATTCTGGTACCCCCAGACCTCATTGAGCAACTCATCCCGCGAAATCACGCGCTCGGGGTTCTGGGTGAGAAATTTCAAAGTCTTGAACTCCTGCGCAGTTAGAAAAATTACTTCTCCGTCGCGAGTCACTTCCATCTTGGTAAAGTCCACAGCAATCCCATCGAACGCGACCAGTTCGCCGCTGTCTTTGCGGACCGTGCGCCTCAAGGCTGCGCGCACACGCGCCAGGAGTTCGCGGGGACTGAAGGGTTTGGTCACGTAATCGTCGGCCCCCAACTCAAGCAGAAGAACCTTATCGGACACATCGCTGGCGGCGCTCAATACAATGATCGGCACTGACGGCGATTGCTGCTTGATCTCCCGGCAAACATCCCGGCCCGACATCTGCGGCAGGCGTAAATCAAGGACAATGGCCGAGGGAGTGGTTCTTCGGAAAGCCTCCAGCGCGGACCTGCCGTCGGAACTGATTTCGATTTCGAACCCTTCGGTCTCAAACAGGCGCTTCAGCGCCTTTTGTACGGCGTGGTCGTCCTCTACCACCAGAATCCGCTCCATGGCATTCGACCTCTGTGTAAGGTGCGAAATTTCTTTGGGCAGACCGCTGACGGCCCGCTCAAAGGTTGTTTCCCGGCTAGTCTCTACCCGCATCATAGAATGTTTCCTTTTCTGTTGAACTCTTGCAAATCACGTATAAGCTTACTATTCCTGAATGACTTAGACACCGAAATGCCTAATTGTTGACAATGTTTTTACATTCCTGAGACATTTGAGGCGGTTTGAGGAAGAGCGCAGCGGGTCCCGACTAGGAGATGAATGCCACTGTCACTGAACACGCGAGGAGTGGGCAGAGTCACGGTCGTCCGTTGCAGCGGTCGAATCATCGCCGGGGATGAAACCGAATCGTTGCGGGTTCATGTGACCGCAATGATGCGGGACCGCAAGGACTTCGTTCTTCACCTTGGCGACGTGGCTTTCATCGATAGCAGCGGGCTAGGGACTATGGTGCGGCTGCTGACCCGCGCTCGCCAATCACGCGGGGACCTGAAACTCTGCAATGTTCCTCAGACGATTGAGAAATTGCTGTGCATGACAAACCTCAACCAATTGTTCGAAGCTCACGAATCGGAGGAGAGTGCGATCTCTGCATTCTACCGGCGTAGCGCCGCGCCGGAAGCGACCGCTGCGACTGGTCCCGTTGTGGTCTGTGTCGATCAAAACACCGATGTCCTGGCGTATTTGCGCGAACTGTTACGGCACGGCGGGTACGATGTGCATACCAGCACCAGTCTCTCCGATACGCTTGTCCTGATTCGTGTGACGCGTCCCGCGTTACTGCTGGTGGGGCCCGACCTGATGGCCTCGCCCGCCACGCAACGAGAGTTCAACGCAGCTCGCGCCCAACTACCGGTAATGGAACTGGGGAAGGAGTTTTCTACTCTGGATGCCAGCGAAGCCGCATCGCGACTTCTCGACACCATCAATACTCAGCTGGCTCCAAAGGCTGATCCCAACCCGGCTTCATAGCTCCAGGCTCCAGCCGTCCTCCGCAATCTCCCAGCCAGCGTCGCGCACTTCGCGATACTGCGAACCGGACTCGTCCAGCATGGGATTGGTGTTGTTAATGTGGATGAACACTTTGCGCGGGTGGCGGAGGCCCGCAAGCTTTTTCAACGAGCCACCTGCGCCCGACACCGGAACATGCCCCATCTCAAGCGCGGTTGCGCCGCTTCCCTGCGCCCGAATCAATTCGTCATCGTTCCAGAAGGTTCCGTCGAACAATAGCAGGTCGGCCGATTCCAGCCACTTTGGCAGCTTGTCATCGATCGCAGGCACAGCCGGCATGTAGGCCACCCTTTTTCCTGCGGAAGATTCCAGCATGAGTCCGAGCAGGGCTTCTTCCGGCTTGATGCCGAAGGATCGCGGCACGGAAACGTAGGCGGGGTAGTGGCACCCTAAAGAGAGAGCTTCGCATCGAATTCCAGAGTCGACTCCCGCCACATCGAGCAATGGGAAGGTTTTCCCTGGAGTGATCTCCTGCCACGAAACCTGTTTGGGAACCCGGTTCAGCATCCCGAACGTCGAGTTGCCCTCTTGCAAGATGCGACGAATCGATGGCGTCGAGTAAACCTGAAAGGGCTGTAGCTCGCGCAGCGAAAGCAGACCCGCGACTTGATCAATATCCGCGCTGGTGAGCACAACCCCACTGATGGGAGAGTCTCGCTGGCCGTGACGGGGATGGAGGTGAGGCGTGGCTTCGATCTGAAGACGCAAATCGGGCGATGCGTTCAGGAGGAAGTATTGTTGGCTGTCACTGGTGACTGCGACTTGGGCTTGCGTTCGTGCTTTGCCCTGGAAGGTCCCGGCTCGCAAGGATCGGCAGTTTTCACAGTTGCAATTCCACTGCGGAAACCCGCCCCCTGCGGCCGAGCCCAGGATTTCGATGTGCACAGTTACATTGCTGCGCTGGCGTAGGAATTGATCTCGCAATTCAGCGCGATCTCTTCAAACTGCGGTGTGGTCCATTCCATGACTTTCACTCCTGAGAGACTACCCGGCGGTAGAGTAACACAATCTCCCCACCAAGTTTAGTGACTGTAACTCGAAGCTCGAAAAAAATCCAGACGGTCTTTCCTACCCCGTACTTTCGACTCCACGGGGTTTCGTCGACGTTTAGTGCCGAGATTTCCACAACTTTTCCGCACGTCCACGCAACTACTTACGGGGAAGTCAACCGAATCGCGCAAACCGAACCTTTATCCTAAACGCAATCCCTTGTGGTCACCCGATCAGTAAGCCACAACTTCTCGTAGTTTATCGAGACAGAGGCTATTCCCTTCATGTACCTATAACTTTGTAATTGACAATAAACGGCTTAGGCGTAAGATGTGGACAAAAGTGGTAAGAAGTGGTCGGATCAATAGAGGTCGTGGGCAGAAGTGAAGCAACGAGAGGCGCCAGTGGATTTCGAAGCTGACACCCTGAAAAACGGCCCGAACGAACCGCAACCGACCGAGATTTTTATCGCTTTTACCTCCCTTGTCGTGGCAGTGGCGGCCCAGAGATTTTCCGCTCCCTTAAGGGGCAGAACACATGTTTCGCGGCAATCACCCAACTCGCGTCGACGAAAAGGGACGTCTCAAGGTCCCCGCGGAATTCAAGCGAGTGATCGACGAGAAATACAACGCTCAATTTTACATCACGAGTTTGGACGGAAAGGTTGCACAACTGTATCCCTTCGAGGAATGGGAACGGATCGAGCAGAAGCTGGCAGCGCTCTCCACCTACAACCCTACGAAGAAGAAGTTTCTGGCCCGGGTGAACTACTGGGGCCAGACGGTCGAAATGGACGGCCAGGGCCGGCTGCTGATGCCGCAATTGTTGCGCGATTCGGCGCAGATCAAGGGCGAAGTCGCAGTCACCGGCAACTTGACGTATTTGGAAGTTCGTAACCTCGAAGCGTACCGGCAAGAGATGGAGACGGAGAAGTTCACGCCTGAGGATGAGAAGACGCTCGACGAGCTGGGCATCTAGTGGCGGAGGGTTTCACAGACACCCCCGAGTGGGGTGGGCATGGGCAAGCGGGCCATGTCCCGGTTCTTTTAAAAGAAGCGATCGACTTTTTAGCCGTCCGGCGTGGCGGGACTTATCTCGACTGCACGGTGGGCCTTGGCGGGCACAGTTACGAAATCGCAAAACGCCTCGGCGCACCGGGTCATTTGATTGGGCTCGATAAGGATCCTGCGGCGCTCGAAATCGCGCAAGGAAAGCTGCAGGGAGCAGACGACTGGCCGAAGATCACGTTGTTGCATGGTTCGTTCGCAGAGATTGCGGGCAGCCAGCAGCCGTTGACCTTCGACGGAATCTTGGCCGACGTTGGCGTCAGCAGCCTGCAATTTGATGATCCGGCGCGAGGCTTCAGTTTTCAGGCGGAAGGACGGCTCGACATGCGAATGAATCCGCAAGCCGAGCTGACCGCCGAACAAGTGGTAAACCACAGCGACGAGCGTGAGCTTGCCGATGTGATTTACGAATTCGGTGAGGAAAGGAGGTCGCGGAGAATCGCCAGAGCCATTGTCCGGTCGCGGCCGATACGCAGTACCGCACATCTTGCGGACGTGATATCAGCCGCGGCCCGGTCAATGAAACATGAGCGCATTCATCCCGCGACGCGAACCTTTCAGGCTCTCCGAATCTTCGTAAACCGTGAGTTGGACGAGTTGCGAGGACTGCTGGAAGCGGGCCCGCGACTGTTAAGACCGGGTGGACGGGTGGTGATCATCAGCTTTCACTCGCTGGAAGACCGCATCGTGAAAGATGCCTTCCGCGAAGGGGTGAAGCAAGGTCACTACAAG
>JBOGLG010000019.1:0-47111 GCA_050745985.1 Terriglobales bacterium
CGGCACCTCCACGTGCATCCGGGAAAACAGCTCGGACACCCTGGCCTTGGTGCCTTCAAAGTCTCCGTTCGTAGCATTCACGTCAATCACGAGCTTACGAGTTGGTCTCCAGGTCGCAAAAAGCCTGCCGCTGGCAGGTACGAACCACTAACCTGCAATTTGCTGGCCAGAACCCACTCGTCCTGACAAGCCACCTGGACGCCGGAATCCGTAGAATCCCCCACAGTTCCAGGAGAAACGCCACACTCCCTGCCGGTCCGAGTTGCCTTCACAAGTGCAAATTCTTGCGCACCCCGGCGGGTTCGTGGATGCCCCCACGGGGAGATGAATGGAAAGTAATCACAAGCCCGCACAAAGTTTACCACTTTATAAGCTGGCCAGGACCACGAAAGCTGTCCCTGTTCCGGCACCTCTCTACCAAAGTATTCCCTCATCGCCAGGTCTTGCGGCAATAGCGGTAAGTCGTCTCCGTTTTGCGCCGCCTCCAGCAGACGCTGCATCAGGGCTACGCCTTCGCGAACGCATTTGAAACTGAGCGACAGCGCTGTATCGCCGGGGTCAATCGCAAACCGGCTTTGATAAACAATCGGGCCGGCGTCGATTTCAGGGTCCATGCGATGCACGGTGACCGCGTGCTCTGGCTCGCCGCGAAAGAGCGCCCAACTGACCGCATTCAGACCCGCATAGCGAGGCAGAGGTCCGGGATGCAGATTAAAGGCGCCCAGCCGAGGCGCAGCCAATACTTGCGGATGAACCAAATAGAGCGAATGTATGTTAAGGAAAATATCGACGCGTTCCGAGCGAAGCCATTCGCCCAGGGCAGCGTCCTTCAACTGTTTTGCCGGCCGCGTTTCCAGGCCCAGGTTGTTCGCGACATTCCATACGCTGGCCGTGGAGCCGTCCTTCGGAGGCGCGGCAAATACGCTCACCAGGCGATGCTGGCTTGTCGCCAGACTACGCAGCATCTGTAACCCGGCCGACTCTTCTGCGGCTAGGACGACGTTCATCGTGGGTCCAGCGCCGGAGTTGGTTGAACTACGCCGGCTCCCGCGTCCAGCAGTTCGTTTTTCTCATTCGACGGAGGCGCCTCGCGCTCAGCCACCCGGCTTGCCTGTACTTCGATGGCAAACAACTCCTGGACCTTCCGGCGGTCGATCTTTCCATTCCCGTTTTTAGGCAATTGCGGAAGCACCATCCAGTGCGACGGCACCATGTAAGAGGGCAGCACCCGGCTCAATTGACCTCGAATGCTCGGGGGAGTGACGCTTTCGTCTCGTCCCACATAAGCGCAGCAAATCAGGCTGGTTTCGAAACCGTCGGTCGGAAGCGCCACCACCGCGCATTCCTTCAGTTCTGGCAAATCGTGAAGAGCAACTTCGATCTCGCCCAGTTCAATCCGATAACCGCGGCTCTTGATTTGGGTATCCGCGCGACCCGCAAAGTAAACCAAACCATCCGAACCGGTCCGCGCCAAATCTCCGGTGCGGTAAATGCGGTCAGTCTTTTCGTAAGGAATAAAGGCTGTTTCTGTAGCGGCAGGATTGCGCCAATAGCCAGGGCTCAGCCCTACACCGCGAATGTAAAGATTGCCTAGTTCCCCCGCCGGCGCCGGGCGCAAATCGTCGTCCAAAACCAGAAGTTCCTCACCCTCGCAGGCAGTTCCGATAGGAATCGGCTGCGCCCCATCCGAAGGGCACGATTCAACCGTATAGTAGCTGCTCGCGATAGTCGTTTCCGTGGGCCCGTACAGGTTGGTAAAGCTAACGTGCGGGAGCCGCTTCATCCAGTACACCAAAGCCGGTGTGGGGAATACTTCTCCACACCAAAGCAACCGCCGCAAAGCCGGGAAGTCATTGGTCTTCACCACGTCGAACTTTGCCATGTAATTCAGTACTGACGGTACCGAAAACCACTGCGTCAGTTCGGAATTGTGGATAAACTCTGCGAGCTTGTTGGGCAGCAAGGCCAGTTTAGGAGGCACCAGGTGGAGCTGCGCACCCGCCGCGAACGCGCCGAATATGTCGAATACGGACAGGTCAAAATGCAAGGGTGGGTGGCAGGAAACCCGGTCCGACGCATCAATTCCGAAATAGCGCACCGCCCATTCCACAAAATGGATCACGTTCGCGTGCGTAATCACCACACCCTTGGGCTCGCCCGTTGATCCGGAGGTAAACAGAATGTGTGCCGGGTCGTGGGAACCTTGCTTCGATTCCAGCGGCTCGGGAGAGTAGCCGCCGACATCCGTCCACCGAAAGCTTGGACTGAAGTTGCGATGTTCGTAAGGGGATGCTTCCATCCACCCAACGCGAACCGAGTCTCGAAGCTCAGCTTGTAGGAACAACTCCTCGAGCAGGCCTGAAGACGATTCCACTCCTAAAATGTAGCGGGGGTCGCTCGACCGGATAATCTTCGAGACTCTGGGAGCCGGACTGGTTGTATCGATGGGTACATGGATGCAATCCGCCTTCAGAATTCCGGCAATGGCGATGATGGCCGCGGGAGATTTCGGGATGGCAAAGCAAACCCGGTCTCCGCGCTGGCAGCCGGCCGCCTGCAAGAGCCGCGCCAGCCGGTTTGTGGATTCTTCCAGTTCGCCATAGGTCAGGGACTGGTCCTGCATCACCACGGCGACTGCGTCCGGATGCCGTTGCGCCTGCTCAGTAATCCAGTTCTGCAAAAGCTGGGTCACTTGGCCACCAGCTGCCGAGCATTGGCGAACACAACTGAGATATGCTGCAATTCATCCTGGGCTGCCGGGATGTCGAGAATAAAGGTCAGGTGGCCAAGCTCAAAATACTTTGCCAGCTCCGCCGCGACGCGGTCATAGCTTCCTACGAGATAGGGACAGAACGTCTTGTAGTTCTCAAAGGGCCATAACCAATAGGGACTATCATCTCCACCGGGCGCTGTTGCCATTTGTGAAAGCTGTTTGTGCCAAGCCGAGTCGGATGTCTTCATGGCGAGCTGGTGAGTGATCTGCCCTTTGCGGTCTCCTGGGAATCGCTCATTGGCAACACTCCACGCCTCTTCTTCAGATTGACGAGCAATAATGCCGACACGGACACCAGTCTTGAGCGCGGCGGCGTGGCAGTCCGGTTCCTGCTCAGCCGGCTGCGGGTACTTGACGGCAGTTGCACCCAGCGCCTGTGCCGCCGCCAAACCTGCGGGGGACGAGCCCGAAACAAAAACTTCCGGCGCCAACTCCACTGGAAGCGGAGGAGTCATTCGCAACTTATCGACCACATAGAATTCGCCGCGATAATTCACCGCTGCCGGACTCTTCAGCAACTCCTGAATGATGGTGGTGTACTCCACCAGCCTGGCGTAACGCTTGTCATGAGGGGTGGTGTCATTGAGCGCTGCCAGGTCGTTCGTGAAGCCGCCCGCCACCATATTCAGGTATATCTTTCGGCCGTACAGATGCCCCAGTGAACTGACCATTTTCGCGACCGCATAGGGATGCATGTAGGCCGGCTGAATCGCAACCAACGGGGACAGCCTGCTGGTGTTCTGGATGATGATCTGGGCCACCAACCAGGGATCGACCAGGGAATTGTCCGTGTACACCAGGATCCCCTCGCAACCTGCCGCTTCGCTCCAGCGCGCAACTTCGATGACCCTGGCAACATAGTCCGCTCGTTCCACTCCGCTGGACTGCGGAGAAGTGGAAAACACACGCAGCTTCGGTCCTTGTGTCGAAAGGCCGACTCTCATATTGGCCAGAGGGTTAGTGCGATGGGGAGTCACAGCTGAGGTTCTAGGGTATTTTTTTCAGAATTTCGTCCAAATCAATGCCCATGTCCTTGAGAAGCTGTTCATTGCCTTGCGAGGCTTTCCTGATGAGGTCTTTCTTTTCCGGAGTCGCCTTTGCCAGCAGGCGACGAAGCCTCTTGGCGGCAATGTAGCTTCGGTATCGTCTCCAGACCGCGGTTGGCACAAAGGAGAAAATAACCGGAGCAAAATGATGGGTAAATTGAAGGAAGGTGTAGGTGACCCGGTCCGAAGCTCTCTCCCAAAGAGATGGAGTCTTACCATCGCCTTCGCTCGACTTCGGGTAGGCCGGCCAGGCTCCGTCATAGCGCTTTCGCCACATTGTGACGTATCGCCCAATCTTGTCTTCGAGTTCCTGGGGAAGCCCCTCGCGCCCATTTCTGGTTTCGACGATTTTCTCGCCTTTGACCAGTGAATGATGCCGGAAATCGGAGATTGCTCCGCGATCCGCTCCCGCCAGGTTACTCATCCTCGGATCGTAGGTAACCTCAAGGAACTCACAAATCGCCTTCATGTGCCCTTCAGGGTCCCGCACCAGATCCTCATAGTTGAGCTGATGCACCCGACCTCCCCTCTTGACGAGGGCATCAAATTGGGACTTTAAATCTTGCACACCGACGATGGCCCGAAGCGTCATACCCGCCCGGTTAAAGAACGGCGATGTTTCGGCCGCCTCCAGGATGCTGCGACAAATATGTCTCAAGTCCCGCCAGATAATGATGAAGTGAGCATTAGGAAATGTCCGGCTCAGGCGGGTCACTTCATCGTGATAGGTGGGGGACTTGCATCCCCACACCGTGGCCCCTTTCTTTTGACGGGCATACTCTGTGTACACGGCATACACAGCTGTCCTGAGGTCTCTGATACCGTCCGGGATGGTGCTGGTATCGAATTTATGGCGGGCCAGCGCCGTATTCCAGAATTCCCATCGCCTCAGCCAGCGGGTGGTATCGCGCGGAATCCAGAACAGTGCCTGTAGATGCGCCAGGTCGCCTTCATACATCAATGCGATCTGTGGATGCTGGTTCAGAAGAGCATAGAGCAGCGAAGTTCCGGAGCGAAACATTCCCACCACGAATACGGGATCCGGACGAGGCTGAAGACCTTGGCCTGTCTCGGCGCCACTGGGCAACGAGGCTGTTGTCAGTTGCTGCATGCGTTCACTCTTCCTGTCTGGGACTGTCGGTATCTCAATGGCTAGAGGCTGCTGTCTCCGTCGTAGCAGGTCGGATCCCAAGCATTCACTTCACCCAGCCGGGCCGACAGGGGCGGCCGATTGGTGCGATAGAAGTAGCGCCAGGAACTTAGCTCACGATAATGCGGATTCATGCTATCGATGATCCGTTGCTTTGCGGACGAGAAGCCTATGGCTTCCAGCATATGGATGCCTTCTCGCTGACATTTCTCCAAAGCAAAAGTCAGTAACGGCTGCAATGCGTTCGGTGACTCATCCAAGCTTTGAAAGTCTATCAGCCTCATCCGCTTAAGGGCGAATGCTGGATTGTCCTGGCGGCAAAGAACCCCATAGGCGGTAAGCCTGCCGCCCTGGTTGACGCCGAGCAGCCAGGCCTCGCCTTTCTGCAAGGCGTGCTTGAAATGCCAGTCGAGAACGTCTCGCGAACGGTCAGCGAGCAAACGGCCGGCGGCGCGTTTGCGCAATTGCATCCAGAAATCCTCAAACCTTTGGTCAAACTGCATGCACAACTCGACCTGGGCTGCATCAGGCTTCGGCCGAACATTCTTATTCGCCAGGCGGTCGCGAGCAAATAATCCGGCAGCCACAGCATGGCGCCACATCCGTGGGCCAGAAACTTCTTTTCGGTGCAGCAAGCTCGAAGCAAACCCGGAGTAGTTCGTAATCCAGAATGAAGAACGGTCCCAAACTCCTGCCGGCACTCGCATGGCGTGAAACAGCTGGTGCAGGCGGAACACTTTATCGTTCACCGACGTGTTGATAAAAAGATCGACGTCCTTCTGCCCGAAGAAATGGCCTAACAATGAAAAGCAGTAGGCGCCATAGGGAGCCGCGACCACCAACCCCCGGCTGGTCGCCGTTACCAGAGGCCGATTGTCGAACTCGAAGGCCAGCGGGATGTTGCCGATGCTGCCGACGATTTCGTTCTGTTCGTTCTCGCACACCCACCCGATCGGCCAGTGCCGGAAATCGTAGTACGCGGGATTGTGCACCCACAGATGTTTCCATTCGTCGTAACTCTTGGGGTGCAGTCCATATCTCGCCTCCAGTGCGGCGATCTGTGGATAATCCTCAAAGACCGCCTCACGGAAGCGTGGCGCCGCCGCCTTGGATTGGCTTGCTGTGTTCAATGGGGCAGCCTCAACTTCAATCGCTGGTCTGGATGGCATTTCAAGCAACCTGTTCAACCGCGGGAGCCTGACCCTTGACTGCTTGGGACAAACAGGCTTCGAGCTTACGGGCCAGCAGGTCCACATTCTCTTCATGGAACATCGATTCGTGGCCTCCGGAGATCTTGAACACCTGCACTCCGCCGCCGATCAGCCCGTCCCAACTGGCATAAAAATCCCAATACTGCCCGTGCGGCCAGTCCGTGGACTGAAAAAATACCACCTCACCCGGGTAAGCCTCCGGTCGATAGACAAAAGAAGCCGGGTGCACGATCGTGTCCAAGTCCTGGAGATGCTTGTAATCGACCGATAAGCCCAAGCCGTGACGCATGCGCCAATATCGCACACTCGCCCGGCGATGAATACCGGTGATGCGCTCATGCAGATATTCCGTCAGTTTTTGCCGACGGAAATTTCTAAAATGATGTCCCGTCCGTCGTAACAGCAACTCGGCGCGACTCTGATGGGAAAAATTTTCGTAGTACGCCGGGTTCTGCGCATCGAACAATGCCAGCATGGCGATCTGCTGTCCCTGTTGTGTAAGTTGCCGCGCCATTTCGTAGGCAATCACTCCATTGACGCACAACCCAGCAAGAAAGTAGGGGCCCTTGGGCTGCACGTCCTGTAACTGGCGCACCAGGGCGGCTGAAATATCTTCGAACTTGTAAGGCGGAGGCAGCTTGCTGGCGTCAGCAGCGGGAAGATGAAGCCCAAGAATCGGCTGGTTCGCTCCCAGGCGCTTGGCCAGCGGATGTAAGAACGAACCTCCCCGCACCCAGTAGAGCACCGGCCTGGAACCATGCGCCTGGACCGGAACCACCGCCGGATGATGATTGGGAACACCGTGGCCGTCGAGCATTTCGGCGAGTTGCCGGATGGTCGGGGCCTGGAAAACATTCGCCAGCGACAACCGCTTCTCAAACTGCTGTTCGACGCGGAGCAGGAGTTTGGCGACCAGAAGCGAGTGTCCGCCAAGGTCAAAGAAGTTTTCCGTCATGCCGAAGCCGTGCTTCCCGAGGACCTCGGACCAGATCTCCGCGAGCGCAGCCTCCAGTTCGCCATTCGGCTGCATTGACGGACCCTCTGAAGCCGGCTGCGTGGGGACCGACAGAGCGGCCCGATCCACCTTCCCGTTGGGCATCAACGGCAATCGCTCAAGCACGACGAAGCTGGCAGGAATCATTGCCCCAGGCAGCTTGGTCGCAAGAGAGCGCCTCAAGCCGTCGGCATCGAAGTCGGAGAAAGAGACGGGCACCAGAAACGCAAACAGGCTGGGTTGGCCAATCTCGCTTTGGCGCGTGACCACGACCGCCTGGCGCACTCCGCTGTATTCGGAAATGACTGCTTCGATCTCTTCCGGCTCTATACGAAACCCGCGAATCTTCACCTGGTGATCCAGGCGCCCCAGCATCTCCAGATTTCCGTCCGGCAGGTAACGCACCAAGTCTCCGGTCTTATACATTCGGGTGCCGGGCGCCTCACTGAAAATATCGGAAACAAATCGTTCCCGGGTTTCCTCGGGCCGTTTCAAGTAACCGCGCGCCACTCCGCCACCGGCAATATGAAGTTCTCCCGGAACTCCCACGGGAAGCAGATTCATGTGCGGGTCGAGAACATAAACTCGACTGTTGGGTATGGGACGGCCGATCGGAATCGACTTCTCCGCCTTCCCCGCCACGCACCGGTACACCGTGCTCCAAACCGTCGCCTCAGTGGGACCGTACTCGTTGTACAAAACCGCGTGAGGCAACTTCCGGTAATGGCGCTCCACCAGTTCAACCGGGCAAGCCTCGCCGGCCACGATCGCGACTCGCAGCGACGCCAATTGTCCTGCCTTCGCCTGCTCCAAAAGCAAGCTATATAAGGAGGGAACGCACAGCAAGTGCGAAACCTTGTGCTGCTCCGCGAAACTCGCAAGCTGCGTCAGATTGGAGAGCACGGACCCGGACGTCAATACCAGCGTGCCTCCGTAACACAGGGTCGAAAAAATTCCAGCCAGCGAGCTGTCGAAAGCAAAGGACGAAAGCAACAAGAATCTTCCCGCATCGGGGCCGTAATAAATGGGACGCGCGCCAGTGGAATGCAGGAGGTTCCCATGCGTAATCTGTACCCCCTTGGGTTTTCCCGTGGAACCCGAGGTGTAGATGACAAGAGCCAGGTTGTCCGCTGCCAGTTCGTGCCGGACTGGCGTCGCGGCTTCAGCGTATATAGGCGCGTCGTCAACAAAAACAACTTCCACGCCATTGGGTGGGATTTGGCCACGCAAGCGTTTCTGGGTAAGCAACACCTTCATTCCGGTTTCTTGCAGCACATGGGAATGCCGGCGGGCCGGGTAACTGGGGTCTAGCGGAACGCACGCTCCGCCTGCCTTCAGCACCGCCAGAATTGCCACGGGCATTTCCCACGAAGGCTCGAGATAGAGCCCCACCAGTTTTTCCGGACCGACGCCTTTGGCTTGCAAGAGCGCAGCCAACCTGTCGCCTCTGGTTTGCAGTTCCCCGTACGTAAGTTGAGAATCTCCATCGACCACCGCAACCGTCTCCGGCGTGGTTTCCGCCTGGCCGCTGAACAACTCCTGTACCCAGGCTCTTGCCGGCAGCCTGGCTCCGGTATCGTTCCACTGCACGCACAGTTGTTGGCGTTCGTTCTCGGTGAGCATCGGCAATCGCGAAATGCGCGAGTCAGGATTTGCCACAACACCCTCGAGCAGAGTCGTCAGATGACCCGCCATGCGCTTGATGGTGGCAGGCTCGAACAAGTCGCTACTGTACTTGAATCGTCCCACCAGCCCGCTGGCGCGATCGTCGAGTTCCAGGCACAAATCTACTTTCGATAGTCCGGTGTCGACCTCTGACTGAGTCAACGCGATTGTCCATCCGTCCTGGCTCTCCGACATCGGGGGTTCCAGGGTCAGGAGCGCCTGGAACAGCGGATTGAAGCTGAGACTGCGATCGGGATGAACTTCATTCACCACCTGGGTAAAAGGCACATCATCATTCGACAAAGCATCAAGAGCCACTTCCCGCGTCCGTCGCAGAAGTTCCCGGAAAGTAGGATCGCCGGAAAGATCGTTCCGCAGCACCACCGGATTCAGAAAATAGCCCAGCAAGCCCTCCAACTCGGAGCGCTTGCGTCCTGAACTCACCGTCCCGATGCTCACATCCTCACAGGCCGAATACCGGGACAAAAGCGAGGCAAACGCGGCGATCATCCCCATAAAAAGCGTCGCGCCCTCGCGTTGGCTCAACAATTTCAAGGCGTCGCGCAACTCTTTGGAAAAACTTAAGGGTTGGATGGCTCCCCGAAAACTCTGTGCGGGCGGACGGGGCCGATCGGTGGGCAACTGCAAGACCGAGGGATGTCCATCCAACTGCTTTCGCCAATAGGCCCGCTGCGAAGCCAGGCGCTCGCCTTGCGGAAGCCAGGTGCGCTCCCAGCGCGCAAACTCAGGGTACTGAGTTGGCAGCTCGGAAAGATCTGCGGGCTTGCCTTGAGAATAGGCTTTGTAGAGCCTTGCCAGTTCCGGGAGGAGAACTCGGTAAATCGAATATCCATCAAAAATAATGTGGTGCAGCGTCAGGAACAGCCGATGCTCAGTGTCGCTAAAATGCACGAGTAAGGTTCGGAATAGCGGGCCGCGGGATAAGTCGAAAGGCTTAAGAGCATCCTCCACGGCCAGCCTCCGCCCTTCCGATTCCCGCGCGCCGGCTGGTAACCCTCTCAAATCGGCAATGCGCAGGCGCACCGGGGAGGCGGGCTGCACAATCTGCACTGGTTCTCCGTCCACGGCCCGGAACACAGTTCTCCATGCCTCATGACGACGAACAATCTCAGTGAGCGCGTGCTCCAGGACCTGCACATCCAGAACCCCATTCCGGCGAATCGTGATGGGTTCGTTATAAATCGGTGTTTCCGGCACCAACTGCGCGTGCACCCAGATCTGCTCCTGCGCAAACGACACGGGTGCTGGTGCCCGCTCCGCCCCGGGCATAACGCCTACCGACGAGCAAGTGTCGAGCGGACGCGTGCTCACATCGTTCAGACCCTTCGCATTTTGTGCGATTTGTGGACTCAAGCAGTCGTCCTCGCAGTTGGCAGGGACCAACCAACCCATAGCGCGGTGAGGCCTCGGAGGCCCAAATTGTTCCGCCACGTTTGTGCTTCGCACTCCAGCTTCAAATCAGGCAAGCGTTGCAGAAGACATGAAAAGGCAATTTGTGCTTCCATGCGCGCCAAGGGAGCTCCAAAACAGAAATGCGCTCCCGCCCCGAAAGCCACGTGCCGGTTGTCTTTGCGGGTGATGTCCAGCCGGTCAGGATCGGGAAAACGTTGCGGGTCACGGTTAGCCGCTCCCATCACTGCAATCACCGCGTCTTTGCGTTTGATCTTCTTGCCGCCGAGCTCGATGTCGGCGGGGGCGATGCGCGCCGTATGCTGGCTCGGACTCTCGTAGCGTAATAGTTCTTCGACTGCGGACGGGATCAATGATAAATCCGACCGCAACTGGCTCATGATCTCAGGATTGCGCAGCAGCGTGAGCAGTCCATTGCCGATCAGATTGGTCGTGGTTTCCTGGCCGCCAACCATGGTGACGATGAGGTTCGCAATCACTTCTTCTTCGCTCAGACGATTGCCGTCCACTTCAGCCATCAGCAGATGATGAACCAATCCTTCTCCGGGGTTGTCTCGCGCGGCCGCAATCGCCGCCCGGAAATACGTTGTCATGTCCTGCACGCTGCGTAATACTCGCTCTGTGCGGTCGGGGTTGTGCTGGAAATTTCCCAGCATTTCGGCAAAGTCCGCAGACCACGCCTTCAACTGAACGTGATCGGATGTCGGTACGCCGAGCAACTCCGCAGTGACAGTCGCGGGCAAGGGCGCGGCAAAATCCCGCACCACATCCATGCGTCCATCCGGCAACATAGTGTCGATGAGGCGATTGGCGATTCCCTGGATACGGGCACGCAACGCCTCAACCCTGCGCGGGGTGAAAGCCTGAGAACACAACCCGCGCAGCCGCGTATGAGCCGGCGGATCCATGAAAAGCATCTGCTTCACCATAACCGCGGCGATGGGACCCAACTGGGAAAGCCCCATCTCCTGCAACTGCTGCGGTGTAAACGTGCGATTCGCGGAGAAATCCTGGAGAACACGAACGACTTCTTCGTATCGTGTCACCACCCAGGCGTGCAGAAACGGGTCCCAGTGGACCGGATCCTCGTCGCGCAGCCGGTGATACAAGGGATAGGGATCGGCCAGGACCTCCGGATCCAGCAACTGATACAGGCTCAAGACCGGTGGCTCACGAACCCCGGTCGCTGGTTGGCTGACCATAGAAATCAATCGGCCGCGCTAGTGTGGACCTGGCGCAGCAAGCGCTCGATCTCGGCCGAGAGTTGCGATGCGGTGGGAGAATCGAAGACGGTGCGCAGCGGCAGTTCGATTCCAAACGAATCGCGAGCGCGCGCAATCAATTGTGTGCCCAGCAAGGAGTGGCCGCCCAGGAAGAAGAAATTGTCATGCACGCCCACTCGCTTCACGCCCAGCAGTTCGGCCAGAATCGCCACCACACGGGTCTCGACCGGAGTGGTTGGGCCAATGCGGATCTTGTCTTCACTGGTATTTTCAGGGGTGGGCGCGGGCAGCATGGACCGGTCGAGTTTTCCGTTGGGGGTGCGCGGCAATTTAGCGATCCGTACAAAGGCCGCTGGAATCATGTAGTCGGGCAGGTACTTCTTCAGATATGCCTGCAACGAATCGTGGTCGAGCTTGACCCCGGGAGTCGGCACCACATAGGCAACCAATCGCGCATCGCCGTCTTCCCCGCGAGAAACTACCACGCTGGCCTCGACTCCATAGCAGCGATTCAGAAGGGTAACAATTTCCTCGGGCTCGATGCGATAGCCTCGAACCTTTATCTGCTCGTCCACCCGCCCCACGAATGCGATCTCGCCGTCGGGCAGTTGATGCGCCAGGTCTCCGGTCTTGTACATCTTCTCTCCAGGCGTCTGGCTGAACGGGTTGGCGACGAATTTCTGTGCATCGAGGTCAGGACGGTTGATGTAGCCGCGGCCGACACCGCGTCCCGCAATGTGCAACTCGCCAGTGGCGCCATCCCGAACCGGCTGCAAGTGCTCGTCCAGAATGTAAAGTTGGAGATTGTCAATTGGTTTTCCGATCGGTGGCGGCCCTTGCGGATGACCTCCAGCGGCCACCACGCCCGACGTGGCTACGACCGTACACTCGGTAGGGCCGTAATTATTGATCAGTTGAAATGGCAGATGAGGCCGCGGATAGTGGTGCAACGCATCTCCACCGGTCAAAAGAATTCGCAGAGCGGTTTCCTCCGGCCAGTCCAGCGCGATGAGAGCTTCGGCCAGGGGGGTGGGAACGAAGCTGACGGTGATTCGCTCCGCCACCAGCCAATCCCGCAAAGGTTCGGGAGTCACGCGCACTGCTTCATCGGGGAAATGTACGCTGCATCCAGCCGCAAGGTTCGGCCAAAGTTCCCACACTGCCGCGTCGAATCCCACACTTGCCAATTGGCTGGCACGGTCCGAGGCGGAAATTGCAAAAGCCCGCTGGTGCCAACCGACCAGGTTCAGCAAGCTCTGGTGAGTAATCTGCACGCCTTTCGGTCGGCCAGTGGAACCGGACGTATAGATTACATAGGCCAGATTATTTCCGGCGAGGCCGACCTCGGGTGTCGTCTCGGGATAATCCAGTATCTGGAGTGCTCGTTTCTCCGTGTCCAGAGTCTTCCAACGACCGCTGCCGATTCGCTCGCCAATCTCCTGCGGTGTAACTAGAACCGACGCATTGGCGTCATCCAACATGAATCGGAGACGCTCCGCCGGATAATCCGGATCCAACGGAATGTAGGCTCCCCCCGCCTTGAAAATCGCCAATGCCGCAACCACCATTTGCGGCGAACGATTTAGACACAAGCCAACCAGAACCTCGGGCCCTACTCCCAGCTTGCGCAAGTGATGAGCGAGCCGATTCGCCTGGCGTTCCAGCTCACCGTAGGTCAGGCTCTGTCTGTCCGATACTAGCGCAGGAGCATCGGGGATCAGCTCGGCTCTGGCCTTCACTAATGTCGGGATCAACAGTCGGTGCCGCAGATCTCCGTTTCCGGATGCCTTTGAACCGGGCTCTGCACTCAAGATTGAGGAGGAATTGCTTTCTTCCGAATTGGGGACAGACGGTTTCAACAACCTACCTCCAAAACCTGACCGAGACTGAAGTTCCAATTGTCAAAGCTGGATATAAGGCGCGTTGGGATTTGGTAAGACGAGTATCCTGCCCGTCCGCGACAGTTTGGAGTCGTAACCTGGCGCCATACTGTCGAGGCTGCCTATACATCCGCCGTTGTAAGTCTAAAGCAGTGGCCCCCATCAGCAAAAGACATTCGCAGAAGCCCTGGATTGTTACCTCGCAGGCCATCGAATCATCTACTTAGGGCGGGCTACCGGCTCTGCCAGGGCTGCCTGCTCAAGCTTCTCAGAACTCCAAAGCCGGAAAAGGTCCCCATTGGTCACGGAGGCCAGATCGCGCCGGGAAACTGATTCCAGGACGGACTCGAGCGTGCTCCAAACCCCCATTTCTTCCATTTCCCAGCTATGCAAGATCAAGTGGGCGATTCCGCCAAACTTCTCAACATGATTCAGCGCGTAGGCGAAATGTTGCTGCCAATTGACGGTGCCGCGAAAATCGTAGAAGAAATTGCGGATCCCCGCGAAGTTTCGTTCCAGCAACGCGTGGCGTACTTGAATCATTCTGCTGTGGGAGTATGCCTGAGTGCTGACTCCCCACAAGAACGGGTTCTCGGGAAAATCACAAAGGTTCATCATCGTAGTGCGTGCGCCGAGAAAGCCAGCCTCCCTCACTAATCTGGGAGTAGCGCGATTGAACTTGCCCCGGGGGTAGCAGAAGGAAATCACACGTTCGCCAAGGACGTCTTCCAACCAGTTTTTCCCGTCTTCGACCTCCCGCGACGCGTGCTCATCGGACATGCGGTTGATGGGAAGATGACTCATGGTGTGACTGCCGACTTCGAACCGCTTGGCCACTTCACGAATCTCGCCCGGTAGAATCACCGGCCGCTCGGGGTTGCTTGCCGGAACATAGAAGGTCGCTCTCAACCCATACTTGTGGAGCAGGTCCGCCGTCTTAGGATCCTTGGCCGACCCGTCATCAACGCTGATGGTGAGGTAGCGATCTGCCGCTATGTCGTTAGCTTGCGACGAAGTAAAAAGCGCGCTATTCATTTTGAAATAATCTGCGGCTTTCCATTGACACCCGGAAGCAAAGCCAGGAAAGTCTCAAAGCGACGACACATCCTGGAGTTCGGCGACGCAATCCCGGCCGGTTTCAACGGCACCGTTGGCAATGACTTGGTGATAAATCTCCATTAACTGCCGATAATTGGTTGCAGCCGTGTACTTGGCCTCATATTCGCGCCGCGCATTGTCCCCGAGTTGATGCATATATTGCGGCCGGTCCCAGGCCTGCCTCGCGACGCGAGCCAGATCATCCGCATTGCCTGCCTGAAAAAACAGCCCGGTACGGTCTTCACTGACGATTTCCTGCATGGCTCCCAACTTTGACGCCACCACCGGAACACCGCAGGCGAACGCCTCGATGATGGTCAGCGGGAGGTTCTCATAAAGTTGGCTGGGGAAAATCAGAAAGTGTGCGCCTTTCATTTCCTCGATCACACGGTCACGCGTCAACCGCCCGGTGAAAGTGATATTAGACAACCCCTGGGCTTTGACTTCGGATTCAAGTTCTGCACTGGAGGGCCCATCCCCTACGATTCTCAGACTGCAATGCTTCGGCAGTTGGCGCCAAGCCTTGAGCAGGGTTAGCGCTCCCTTTTCCTCCGAAACCCGCCCCACAAAAAGGGCATAGGAGCGCTCACCTGTCTGCCGGCCAGGGTCAGGGTCAACGCAGTTGGGCTTGATGGAGAATTTGTCTGGCGGGAAGCCCGCGTTCACGAACCGGCTGCGCGCGAATTCGGTAAGCACAATATAGTGGTCCACGGCTTCTGTCCAGGTTTTCTTGGCGCGATGCACCGAGAGCATCAGGGCAACGGCTGCGGTCTGCGGACGCGAACCCCGGTAACAGCCATGTGCCACCGACTGCCAAATACTCCCTTTGGTACAGTCTTCGCACGGCTTTCCGTCGCGGATGAAATTGGCTCCGGGGCACAACAACCGGTAGTTATGCAGAGTGTGCACCACCGGCACCCCTTCCCTCTGGCATGCCCAGAGAATGGAGGGCGAAACCAGAGGAAACGTGTTGTGCACGTGCACCACGTCGGGCCGCTTCTGCCGTAGCAGCTCCGTAAACTCGCGATAGGAGTCGGGCGCCCACACCGTGCGCCCGATCAGGGTCAAGCGGCGGGCCACCGAATACTGCTCCATTTCGTGGTTAAAGCGCTGGTATTCCAGGACCTCGTGTCCGGCCTCTTGCAGAAGGCGGCGCTCCTGCCAGAAAACCACATCTTCCCCGCCCTGCTCGAGGTACGTGTTGTGAACCAAAGCAATTTTCATTGAAGTCAGGCCGGTTGCAGTGTGATCGGAGAATAGGCTCAGTTTTGAGCCGGCACTGGTTGCAATGTCTCCAGATCGGTGATGGCAAACATCGGCTCCCGCTCAAAGTTTGCTCGTCGCAACATCGTCTCGCTGATCCGGCGGGTCACGGTCGTCAGCATGACCAGCGCCAGCCACAGCATGTACGGACTCATGCACCTTCCTCCGAAGTGTCCACCCAGCATGCCTTGCAGCAGAGTATGCACATACAAAGCCAGCCATCCAACCGTCATCAGATAGGCGTGCCAGGCTCGCTCGCTTCCCGGTTGAAGGGCGCGCAGGACCTTCAAGGTTTTCATGGCGCTGAAGATGTTGCGCAATATCATGAAGTGAATCGTGAGCAACAGCAATTCACCGAGCGCTCCATTGTTATAAAACACCTCAAGGAAGCCGTTGTGTACGTGCACCGCGCCTTGGGTCAATCCGCTGGTGTTCTCCCATGAGAAGTACGTGGCCAGGTAACCACGTCCGAAAATTGGGCTTTGACGCCCGGCGTTCAGTGCGTTGGTCCAGATCTGGGTCCGCCCGGTCAGGGTGGAACCGCCCTGATAGGTTTGTAGGTAGTTACCCACTGGCGTGACCGAGATTATGAGCATTGCTAAGACGCCCAGGCCCAGCAACAGCCCCAAACTGCGCACCACCCTTCGTTGCAGAAGCAGGAAGATGCTGGCCGCAACGAAACCTCCAACCACGCCGGCTTTCCCGAAGCCCATCAGCATGATCACCGCGCCAATGGTCCCTGTGGCCACCCATATTCGCTTCTTGGTCATGGCGTACAACATCATCGAGAACATCATTAACGACGCCGCCATGGGGCTCAACAGATCGGGATCGGCATTTAGTCTGCCTTCAAACCAGAATCCGTCGGGGTCCTGGGTGGCGTAGTAAACCGGTAGCACCGCTATGAACAGGAAGGCAACGGCGGTGACTTTCATGAAGAGTTGGATGTCGGAGACGTCTTTGATCAGGCTGGCACATAATTGCAGCAGGCAGACTGCAAGCGTCAGCTTCAGGCCCCATGCCATCGCATAAACCTTGCCCGGCGTCCAAATGATCGAAATTATACAAAGCAGAACAAATATGCTCACCCACTTGGAAGGCCCTTCGAACAGTTGAGGCAAATACCCTGGGCTGCGCATGGTCAGAATCAACAATACCAATGCACACACCAGCCACATCGCGCCTTCGGCGTAGGCATGCAATGAAAACTGTCCCTTGCCCATGCCGAAGCTGGTATTGACGCGGCTGAAGAATACTTCGTTCACCAGCAGCAGCCACCAAATCGTCAGCGCCGACCGATAAATCACCTGGCGCTGGTCGACTTTTTGCACGATCGAAGTGCCCACAACTATGCACAACAAGGCAAAGAACAGGCCCGCATCGGCGAGCATCGAGATGGTTCCGTCGTCGAAAGATTCCGCCGGCAGTTTAGGCACGAACCAGGCGGTAAACGCCGCTACCGCGACGAAGCCCGCCGCCGCGCCCCACGAAAACCAGCCTTTCGCCGGAGGACCGGCCATATTACTACTCTGCATTCTGACTCTCCCTCATCTACCTTGACAGAACCTGGAGCACGGGTTCCCCCTCAGCCGTCTGGCTGGAGAGTGGATATCCCAGTCTCTGCAATATGCCGCCCGCATGTTGCGTGATGAATTGCACCTGCTGCGCCGTTAGTTTGGCCCGCCATCCCTGCACTTCGCCTTTGCGCACGAACTGGCCCTTTACTGAAGCCCGCTGGGGCGCCGCTCGTTCCTTCTCTTTCATCTTGGCCAGCGAGTTATGCTCTATGGCACGCTGAATTCGCGCCGGATCACTATCCACACCCAGGAACTGGGCAATCCGCGTAAACCCTTCAAGCGGATTCTGTCGCAATTCTTCATAGTGAACTCTCAACAGATTCGGAGTGTCACCAATGGGAGAATCCACCCAGGAAGCGACATGTTTCTGCCACGGCCCGAACGGGTTCACTTTCTTGCGCAAAAAGTCGGAGATGAATGCGTCCAAATCGCCCTCAAAAAACTCCAGAGCGGTGGTGTAGGCAAATTCCGAGAGGATGACGTCTCTTACATCCCTCACCAGATAGATTGCCTTGTGATACTGCTTACGATACTGCTCGTGCGTGGCTAGCAAACGGCCGCCGCCGGGAAGTACCGGAGCTCCGGTTGCCTGATTGCCGACTCCGTGCAGCATGCCGTTCACTTCGTCAAAGCCGCCCTCATGCCCGGTAAGGATTTCGAGCAACACGAAACGCGACCACGTGGTCCCAGACCGTGGATAGGATCCAAGAAAAACGTCGGCCGGACGGAATCCGTGATGTCGCAGCCAGATCAGCGGAGCTCGCAGCCCAGTTCTCGACAACTTCCGGCGGAGTTTGCGATATGCATTGGTCGGCTTACTCCGCTGCTTGGAATAGAGCCCGCGCTTTGGCAACTCGAAATCGTGGAACTTCTTTGTCATCGTTCGTCCTTTCAGAATTGGATTCCCGCCCCGCCGGATGACCCCAGTGGGTTGAAGGCCTAGTCGGACACGCCTTCGACGACGCTCGGCCTTCCCCGCCATGCCGCAAGGCGTTCGATTCCAAGCGATCGCCCGGCCATCTTGCTGCGCAGCATCCACACTAGAAAAACCCAGGAAAGCAAGTCTGATACATTGGTGCCCCAGATCGCTCCCGGGAGGCCGTAGTACCAGGTGGCCGGGATCCCGATGATCAGAGATGCGCCCGTGGCCAGGGAAAACGCCACAAACACTGAAGAAGGAGACTCCATCGCCCGTAACGCAATCGCTGAGCCAAAGCTGCCGCACCAGGCGATCGATCCCAGGGCTACGATCGGCAGCAAGTGAGCGACTTCCAGATAGCGTCCGGAATAAAGCGCGTGAAACGCCGGGCCCTTCCACCAAAAGATCACGGCCCAATAGACCAGGGCCCCACCTACCGCGACCAGCGTCATCCTGCGGCTCAAGGCCCCAGCCGTGGCCCGTCCTTCTCGTCCGATCACTGAGGCCGCGTAGGGCAACAGCAGCAGGCCGAGCGCAAGCTTCACTTGCTCGACCGGCAAGGTGAAATTCATCAAGGCTTTCAGTTGTCCGGATCGTGCCATGCTGCCGAACGAACCCAACAGCGGATAGTAAATGTTGGCCGGAATCCAACTTGCCACACAGCTCAGCAGCGCCCAACGTCCATAGCGCCAATGGCGCCCCCAGACCTCGCCGATCGAGTGGTCGAAGGCGTCATGCCGCAATTCGTTTCGCAGCCGCAACAGGAGATAGACGCCCGTACCCAGCGCCGCTACGCCAATCAGCACGAAAGCGCTAAACGGCGAAAGCAGTCCTCGCCGATACACGGTAAACAACAAGCCCAGGCTGATGCCGAAATAGATCAACGCCCCGACCGCAGCCTTTGCCGGCGACAGTTCCAGATAGAACGTACGCCGGGCAAGCCAGAACAGCAACACACAGGGGCACGCGATGGTCACCCCCGCCAGGGCTCCGCCCAACCCGCCGGCCGGCGCCACTTTCCAGGCGATGAAAGCGCTCGTCCCAAATGCGGTTGCAATCGCAACCGACATCGCTACGTGGATCCAAATCAAAGAGCCCAGGTATCCCCGCAGGCTGTTGCGATAGGAGGATCCGCCGAAGACCGCCATCGGCTCCAACACCAGGGAACCATAAATCAACGACAGCAGTATGAAAAATCCGAAAGCTACCGCATAGGCCCCATACTGCTCTGGCACCAGCCAGCGGGCGAGCAGGATGCTCACTACAAAGTTGGAACCCGAAATAAGCGCCTGATCAAGGACTGCACAGCCACCCTTGTGCAACCAGGGCACGAGCCGGGTCATCACAGTTTCGTGACTGACACCCAGAAACCGGGCGGGAAAGTAGCGTTCCAGAGCAACCGCAAACCATCCCGCGGCTAGCTCCTGATCAACCGGCGTCTCAGGTTCTTGAATGTCTGTCTCTGGCAAAATGAGTCTCGAGGGCTCGCTTATTGAGAAGGTCCAGGGGGCGAAAAGGTGATCACGCTTGCAGGTTCACGCCGGCGTGTTCGTATTCGGATTTTGCCGCGCCAATCCATTCCTTCAATCGCTCGGACAACTTCTGGACTTGCGGCTCCAGCAGAATATCGTAGTGATCGCTGGCAATCTCATGAACCACCAGGCTGCCTGCTAGATTCTTCCATAAAGCGTGTGGATCGAACGAGCCTTCGAGAGGCTTTTCCGTGGCGCGTACCAGAGTCACCTTGCCGGAATAGGGCCGGAGCACATACTTCGACGCTGCCGCGCGATTGGCATTGTGAACCTCCCATAGTGATTTAGGCACGTGCAGGCCCCGCCAGGTCCGGCGCAATTTCTTACCCACCGCTCGTGGCACGTCGTGCAGCCAGTGCTTGCGCGATGGCTTGAGCAGCACTTTCAACAAAGAGGCCTTCCCGCCCTTCACATCACCGGGGTAGGTATCGAACAGCACCAGCAGCGCCACCTCTTCGCCGGCGGCGCGAAGTTGCTGCGAAATTTCGTAACCCACCAGCCCCCCGAAAGAAAATCCGCCGAGAAAATATGGACCACGCGGCTGCACGCTGCGCATCTCTGCGATGTAGTGCGATGCCATCGCCTCGATGCTTGTAAAGCAGGGACTCTTACCGTCCAGCCCCTGTGACTGCAAACCGTAGAACGGAAAGTCCGGCGCCATGTGCCGCCCCAGGCGGTTGAAACCGACCACGTTGCCGCCGACGCCGTGAATGCAAAAAAAGGCTGGCTGCGCGCCAGAGGCCTGGATGGGTACCAGCGACGACCAGTGTTGCGACCAGGTGTCATGACGCAGCGCGGTCGCCAGTTGCTCAACCGTCGGGGCATGAAACAACATGGCCAGCGGCAAAGTCTTCCCCAGCGCCTGGCCGGTGCGATGCATGAGCCTGGCCGCCAGCAAGGAATGGCCGCCCAACTCGAAAAAGTTATCGCGAATCCCGATCGGTCGCCTGCCCAGCACTTCTTCCCAAATCTTCACCAGCTGGGCCTGCAACGGATTGGTTGCGATGGCAAATGTTTCCGATGGCGCTTCAAACCGCGGAGGCGGCAAGTCGCGCCGGTTGATCTTGCCATTGGGAGTCAGCGGCATCACTGACAGGCCAACAAAGGCAGTCGGTACCATGTAGTCCGGCAGTCGTTCCTGGAGGTAACGCCGAAGTTCCGCAGCCGCGGGCATCGATCCGTTACTGGCGGTGAAATATGCAGCGACTTGCTTGCCGCCGTTCGAATCCTCTCGCGCCACCACGGCGGCATCGCGGACACCGGGAAACTTGCCCAGTACAGACTCGATTTCCCCGAGCTCGACTCGAAAGCCGCGGATCTTGACCTGATCGTCAGTCCGGCCCAGAAATTCGATGTCACCGGAAGGCAGAGACCGCGCCAGGTCACCCGTCTTGTATAGCCGGGCTCCCGGCTCCGAGGAAAACGGATCAGGAATGAATTTTTGCGCGGTCAGCTCAGGCTGGTTGAGGTAACCACGGGCGACTCCTATTCCGCCTACGCACAACTCGCCCGAAACCCCGGCCGGAACCGGATTGAGATCGGAATCGAGCAGGTAGATCTGAACATTCGCCAGGGCGCGCCCAATCGGAATATTGTCCGGAACTGACGCTCCCGCGTCATACTTCGGCTCAAAGGCGGCGACGCAAACGCTGGTTTCCGTCGGCCCGTAGGTGTTAATCCAGCGTATGCTTCCGGCCTCCGAACTCAGCCACTTTGCGTAGGCCTGCGACGACGGCTTCTCCCCTCCCACAATCACCAACCGCAACCCGGCCGGAACTACCCTCTTGAGTTGAGAAAATTCGTGCACCCACTCGTGCCAGTAGGCGGTTGGCAGATCCAAAACTGTGATGCCCTGGCTTTCTGTCCACTGGAGGAAATCCGCAACTGCCAGCGGCATGTCTTTGGTCTTCAGGACAAGAGTGGCGCCGCTGAGCCAGGTGATGAACATCTCTTCGATCGCGATATCAAAGCTAATCGAACAGAATTGCAGCACCCGATCTTTCGGCGTCATCGCATACATGCGGGCCGCGTTGGCGTTGTAATTCGCCAGTCCCGCATGAGTAAGCAGAACCCCCCGCGGTCTTCCCGTGGAACCCGATGTGTAGATCACATAGGCGACATCTTCGGGAGTGACGGCATTCTCCGGATTCGTCTGCGGTTGGCTCGTGATCGCGTCAGCCGCAGCTGCCAGCGAAATCACCTCACAGCCCTCCGGGGCCGCTTCCGGAAATCGGCCTTCGTCTGTAATCAGCACCCTCGCCTGGCTGTCGTTCAGCATGTACTTCAGCCGGTCCTTGGGATAGTGCGGGTCAAGAGGCATACACGCCGCACCCGCTTTCAAGGTTGCCAGCACCGCGACCGCTAGCTCAAGTGAAGAATCGAGACAAATTCCAACTCGCTGCTCCCGCCCCACGCCGTAGGTCCGCAGATAATGGGCCAGTTGATTCGCTCTTGTGTTGAATTCACGGTACGTCAGCCGGCGGTTTGAAGCCGTCACCGCGATTTGTTCCGGCCGAGTTTCTGCTTGCTCCTCGATCAACTGGTGCAGGCATTGCTCCCACGGGTAGGTACACGCCGTCTGGTTCCATCCCAACCGAACCTGCTCGATTTCAGTCATGGTTTGAAATGGAGGCAGTTTCTCCTCCGGACAACCGTGTCCCGCCAAACTCGTTTCCCTCGGAGTCACTCAGGCGGCGCCGATTCCCTTAAAAACGGCGGGAATAGTCTTGGCCAGTATCTGCATATCGAGCCAGAGCGACCAATTGCGGACGTATTGCAGATCCAGTTCCATCCACTTATGAAATGGCAACGAACTGCGGCCGCTGACCTGCCACAAACAGGTAATGCCGGGCCGCACGCTGAAGCGGCATCGCTGCCAATCCTCACCAGCCTCGGTGAGAAGTTCATAGTCGCGAAGCTGAAGCGGACGCGGGCCCACCAGACTCATGTCACCGTTCAGGATATTAAAAAGCTGGGGCAGTTCGTCGATGCTGGTCTTGCGCAGGAACTTGCCAATCGAAGTGATTCGCGGATCATTCTTGATTTTGAAAACAGGTCCGGAAACCTCGTTCAAGTGTTCCACTTCCCGCAGTTTCTTCTCGGCATCGGCCACCATGGTCCGGAACTTGTAGATGTGGAAGACCCGCTTGTTCAGGCCGATTCTCTTCTGTATGAAAAACACCGGGCCGGGAGAGGTTAATTTGATCACGATTGCGGTCAGTAACAGCACCGGCCCCACCAGAACCAGCAGCAGCATCGACAAGACGAAGTCGATGGAGCGCTTGATCGTGGTAGGCCAACCCTCTACAACTCCGCTGTAATGTGTAATGACCGGAGAACCCTCGAACTCTTCCGTCTTCGCGGAGCGATTCTTTAAATTGAACAGGTCCGAAAGCACCCGCACCACGATCCCCTGCTGTTCGCACATGGCGACAACATCGGAAGCAAGATCGTGAAACGAACGCATAGGCACGGTGAGCACGATCTCGTCAACCACGCTGCGGCGAACGAAGGAGTTCAGATTGTCGAAGTCGCATACCACATGCCAGCCGTAATTTTGCAGTTCGCCAATGCCGCTCCACTCCACGTCGGCAAAACCCAGGATGCGGTAACCCAGTTCCGGTTTTGACTGGACGGTCTTCGCAAATGCAATAGCCCGCGGATTGGAACCGACGATCAGCATGTTGCGCGAGTCGCGCCCGTGTACGCGCAACCGGCGCAGCCAGGTCCGGACCGCCATCCGGGTGCCCACCACGGCAACCGTGCTACAAATCCAGAAAGTCAGTACGAAAATCGGCGTCACCCACTGGAAGTTGAGCGCGAAGGAGGCGAGCCCGAGGAACCCGGCGCATAACGTGGTGGCCTTGAAAGCGTCCCGCGCCTCACTTCTGCGACTGGTCAGCCGCTTGGATCCGTAGAGCCCAAGCGTGGTGAAGATGATTAGCCAGCTTCCGAGAAGAACGGCGGAAATGACGAGATCCACCAACCTGACTTTGAGCTGAAGGAATTGGGCGAGGGTGACGGACGTGGAGCGAACGTGCGGAAGGGTGGCGACTAGAAAAGAAACAATCAGAAGGACCAAGTCACAGAGCTTGGTTACGCTGCTTAGAACCTGACCTTTCAAGCTGCCCATTTGAGAGTCCTCGCGAACAGTTGATTTTTGGGAGCCTACGTTTGTGGAACCCGGGAAGACGGCCGGTTAGAGGAGTCAGTCTTTCCCAGATCGATCAATGAGAAACGAAGGAAGGTTGTCAGCTAGCGATCGATGCGAGGCGAATTCACCATTTGCCTGTTTCGCCTCACAGCCGGTTGTAGAGTTTTTCTGGAATCGGGAAGGTCCGTTGATTTAGCACTGCTCCCAGAACTTTCACTTTTGAGGCTTGCAGCCCTTGAATGGTTTCCCGAGTGGAGTCGCGGCGGGTAGCGTGCGCCTTCAGCACGATTACCACGCCATCCGATAGATGTCCAAGGACAACACCGTGATTGGAGCTGTTCAGCGGGCTCACATCGAACAGGACGTAGTCGAACTCCGCGCTCAATTCTGCGATTCGCCTGCGCATTCTATCTGAAGTCAAAAGCCCCAGAGCGCCTTCGCAGGATGCGCCGCAGCTCACCAGCCAGAGATTGCGTTGCAATTGGGTTGCATACTGGCGAATAGGACCGTCTCCCTGCAATGCATCTGCCAGTCCATGGTGGTTGGGTACCATGAATTGCTTGTGCAGAGCGGGAGCCTTCAAATTGCAATCCACGATGCACACCGAACGGCCGACTTGAGATGCCAACATTTCGGCAGCGTGCGCGCACACCCAGGTTCCACCATTTCCTGACTCGGTGGCAGTGAAGACCACACGGCGCGGTCCCTCGGCCCCAGCCAGCAGGAACGTCCGATGAACCAGCTTTGTGATCTCGTCACGAGCGATTCCATCGATTGCAAGGGACGGAAGAAAACTGGGCGCTTCCGCCGCCGGAACCGGCTGTGGCTCCGCCTCTGGTTGGAATGCTACTGCCTTACCCATCTGGTTCAAGAGTTCAAAGTTTCTGCTCATGATGCCCCGACTTCCCTTTCCTGGCCGATTAGCCAAGGTCCGTGCTTACTTGCAGGATTCTGATTTCATAAAGCTGCTGGGAGACTTCCGGAGCCCGTCACAAAATGTACCCGGCTCCGGCCTTTCCGTTGGTTGTCTTGTAGTAGGAGTTAAGAATTGATCGAAATCGATTCGTCAGAAGAACGCGTGCTGGTGTCTCCATTCGCTCCGTGCCCATTTCCATTTCCGTGCCCATTCCCATGAAACTCGCTAAGCCGGTAGGGAACAGCCGCCAGTAGTGGAACCGGCAGCGAGGTGGAAACTTCGGAAGGGGTACGGAATGATGGATCGAGGTATTCCTGAGCAAACACCACCCCCATGGTCAAGGTCGCCGCGACCAGGGTGCCGATCACTACGATCAGGAGCGGGGAATTGTACGGGTCAGTGGGTACCACCGGTTGCTCCACCACCGAAACGTTCACAATCCGGGTGTTGTCCAACGCGTCTGTCATGCGGGCCTGTTCCCTCTTGTGCAGGTACAGGAGGTAGTTTTCCTCGTCAGTCTTCATCGTACGGTACAGGTCCGCTTCGGTGAGTCCCTTCTGTTGCAGGTCTCGAGCCTGTGCTTCGAAGTGCTCGACCGTGGCCTGAGTGGCTGCCAATTTCGCCTGCAATCCGCTGCGCTCGGCAACGGTCTTGGCCATTTCTTCGTTGATCCAACCATAGGTCGGGTTGCGGTCGGTCGTCTCCTGCCGGATGGGTTTGCTTTCCTCCGCCGCGATCGAGGCCTGGGTTTGCGCAATTTCCCGGTCAACCTCTTGTACCAGCGGATAGTCTGGCTGGTACTTCATCAGATACTCGGTCCGTTTCAGTTGCAGGGTCATCAACGTCGCTTTGAATCCCTGCAACACTTGATAGTCATCTTGTTTCCAGGTTGAAGTGGTCAGCCGCTCTGGCGTCGTCCCTGCCTGTTGCCGCAAGGAATGGATGCGCTCGTCGGCGGTGGCCAGGTCAGCTTTGGTTTGCTGCAAGACCGCCCGGAAATCGCTCAGCTTTTGCAGCACGATGTCCCGCTCCAGGTGGGGAGCCACTCCATCTTGCTCGTCCGCGAACTTCTTGATCGCATCCTCTGCAGTCGCAAGGTCTTGCTTATAACGCTGGGCCTCGCGATCGAAGAACTCTACCTGTCCTGGCGGCGTGAAAACCCTCTTGTGTTCCTGCATGTAGGCGTCGCCCAGCGCGTGCAGCACCCTCGAGGCCAGCTTGGGATCGGACGACGTATAAGTGGCGGTGATGACGCGGCTCTTATTAACCGGCTCAATCTTGAGGTCACCCTCCAGCCTGTCGACCGCCTTCGAGGTTCGCTCCTCTGGGGTCGCCGGTCCCAGAATGTATTCCGAAAGCGACTTCTTCTTATCTAACCCGACTGCCATCACGACCTGGCGCGCAACGTCGCCGCTCTTGAGAATCTCGATTTCAGAGTTGATCTCGTCTTCGGTCACGTCCGGCGGCCGCTGTTCAGGAGCGTCCTGTTTCGCCGTCACCACGGGATCCTGGCGTTCGTGCGATACCATGAACTTGATCGACGCACGATAGGGATTCGCGATTACCGCAAATGCCGTCCCCAGCATGATCCCGGCGAAGCAAATGACCGCCGTCCGTTTGTGCCGGAACGCAATCGCCGTCAAATCGCGCAAGGTAAAGGCGGAAGATGGCGCGCCGCTCGGCAGTATCAACTCTTGGTTGTTCATAGTTCGGACTCCCTGTTCCTAATATTGGGCAGCGTATGCCGCCATGCCTACGTTGGTGGTCGGAATAAACGGCTTTACCTTGGACAAGCGGTTCTTGGGTACGAACAACATGTCCCCGGGATGCAAAACCGGATCTTCTTTCAAATCCCGCTTCCCTTCCATCTGTTTCACATTGATGACCTGGGCGGAGGTCCATTGATCGTCAACCCGCCGGTACAGAACCACCTGCGAGTGTTTGGCAGTCTCCAGGAATCCACCTGCGATGGCGATGCCTTCGGTCAGCGTCACCGGGCCATGCAATTCATACCGTCCGGGATGGCCAAGTTGGCCGTCGGCGATGAAGAACGGCTTCTGAAAATCGCGCAGCGTGATCGAAATAATGGGATCGTGTAGCGTCTTGCTATAGGCGCCGCGGATCGCCTCACGCAACTGCGGTACGGTCAGCCCCGCCACCTTGGTGTCTCCCACTCCCCGGAGCGTGATAAACCCGTCCGGTTGAACCGTGATCTGTTGTTGATTGAACTCCGGGCTCAGGTCGAAATTCACATCGAAAACATCACCCGGTACCAAGTGGTAACGCGCATCGCGCTCCTGAAACTGCGGAGCGCTATTCGTTTTCGCATTCTCACTCGGAACAGACCCCTCGCTTTGCGGACCCGCTTGCGCCAGGCCCAGCGTCAAAAGCGCCATCAGCACGCCCGCAACCAAAACTGAAAATTGAAAGTTTCTCTTCATTGTTCCTCTCAAGTAATACAACTTCTGCCCGTTGTTCGTCAGTGATGCTACCCCATCCCACGGCCCCGGTAAAGGCGCGCTACTGCGTCTCCCCGTTTATGCAGGCACCACGTTATGGCCGCCAACTTGAATGGCTACCGATTGCTGAATCAGTTCTACCGAAATCACCAATCGATGATCTCCCCTGGTCCCCACCAGAATTCCTTGCGTACCTTCGAGCGAACCGCCCCGAATGCGCACTCGCTGTCCGACTTTCAAGTAGGGATGACTCTCGCAGGGAATCTTGTTTCCCAGAACATTCTGTACCGATGTAATTTGCTCGTCGGGAATCGGGTTGCCGTGGCCCTGTGCGCCCACAAAATTCACGACGCCATCCGTGCTCAACACTCCGAGTCGCGCTTTAGGCTCATACGCCAGCTGGACAAACGCATAACCCGGGAATAGTGGAGACTCAACCAACTTTTGACGGTCACTCCATTTTCGCAGCTGCGAGATCAAGGGCAAGAAGGTTGTGATCCCCCGCCTCCGAAGCTGCCGAGCCACCATCTTCTCGTGTCGGGAGCGGGTCTGAACTGCGTACCATTGCTTCCCCGCCGCCACTTCTTCGACCGAATTGCCGGCCTCCTGATACAGCTTCGCCCTCTCAGTCACAGTGAGTGACCCTTAAGTTCTGTTCCGGCCGTATCGCAATCACCCTGGCAGGCCGTTCTTGCCAGAAAGAATCTGGGACCTAAAGGCTCTTCTCTTCGACTCTGGAAGAGCACTCGCCCCGCCAACAGATGGCGTCACCCGAGAGCGGGGTCAAAATCATACAGTCAAATGAAAATAAGGCAAATACCTTTCATCACCGGGGGCTCATTTCGCGGCCTGCATCAACATTCCTGAGCAAAATATGCAAATCTCTACACATGCACGCCGGACAGTTTTCCCAACCATTTCGGATGTGCTGAAGGGGGATTCTTGCGTTTACGAACTGGCGCAACGATAACGGCTGTGTCCCGTCGTCGCAAGGGGCTGAAGCTCTTAGGGACTAAAGTCTCTAGTCAGGCCTTTCCGAAACGCGCCCCATATGGACCGCGTTTCCAAACAATGCGCTGGATAAGGAAAGTAGAGACGAAAGACTCCCTCGCGTTCGGTTCTATGCAATGAAGGCGTACTGCTCTTGTCAGGCCCCCTGGCACAGTTGAAAATCACTTTGGCATTTCCTCCAGCCTTCCTCCCTCAAATAGTCCCCCGAATCGACCCTAAAGGCGTTTTGAAACAGTTCGGAGCACAGCAGCATCGTGCCAAATTTCATTTCAGGTGATTCGACCCGATGACGAAACGTAATGTGTCCATGGCTTACCTTGGTGGTCTTCTTCTTCTCCTGCTTCAGTTCACAGCCTGCGGCAGCGGCGGCATCAGTAACATCATCAACACCGGCGGAGGAGCCTCTTTCAGTGTGGTGACCGCTTCCCTGCCCGGTGGCACTCAGGGCGCAGCGTACTCTGTCACTCTGCAAGCCAGTGGAGGAACGCAGCCTTATTCCTGGTCTTTGAAATCGGGGTCGCTGCCTACGGGTCTGTCCCTAAGCAAAACGGGTGCCGTGACCGGCACGCCCACCGGACAGGGCACCTTCAACTCTCTCGTCTTTGAAGTCGCTGATTCCAGTCAGGCCACCGCTGATTCCCATGCGCTCAGCCTCAAGATCAATCCTAAGGTGGTGGTTATAACCGCTGCCCTGCCCAATAGCGAGGTTGGCGCTGCGTACTCCGCGACCTTGCAAGGAACCGGTGGCACGGCGCCTTACAAGTGGTCGCTGGAATCGGGCGCGCTGCCAGCTGGCTTGTCGTTGAACACCAACACTGGTGCGATAACGGGTGTACCCACGATCGCGGGCACCGTCGGCCCGTTTGTGTTTCAACTGATCGATGCTAATTTGAACGCCGCCAGTTCCGGCAAATTCAACATGCAGGTGATCGCCGCCCCGGCTGTTCTGACCACTGCCTTACCGGCCAGCGAGGTCGGAGCTGCGTACTCCGCCGCCTTGCAGGCGAACGGAGGAACCGGTTCTTATACCTGGTCTCTGAAATCAGGGTCTCTCCCAGGGGGCTTGTCTTTGAGCGCCGCCGGCACGATTGACGGCACTCCGACCACTTCAGGAACCTTCGGCCCACTTGTTTTCCAGGTAATCGACACCAATAGCGTGAATGCTCTCTCCAGTCACCTGAGCATTCAAACTGCTACAAAGCCCGGTGTGGTGACTGCGTTTCTGCCTTCGGATAATGCCGGAACCGCATATTCCTTCAACCTGCAGGCGCAGGGTGGCACTTTCCCGTACACATGGTCGTTACTGTCGGGCACTCTTCCAGCGGGCCTGTTTCTGAATCCCGCCACCGGTGCGATTACCGGCACACCCACTACGCCCACCTTGAACTCGATCGTCGTCCAGGTAACGGATGCGTTCGCGGTTTCAGCGGCATCGAGTGGCATCAATCTTCAAATCTATGATGCTCTGGGTTGCAGCGCGGGCGTGGAATCGAAACTGGGGACGGGGCCCTACGCCTTCTTACTCAAAGGCTTCGACATCAATGGCCCGGTTGCCATCGCTGGTAGCCTTGTCACCGATGGAAACGGCAACATCACCGGGGGCAATGAAGACATCAACCGGCCTGCGGGCGTGCAGAGCATAGCTATCACCGGTGGCAGTTATACCCTTGGTGCGGACAACCGTGGCTGCTTAAATCTGACCACTGCCGGCGGCACTAGCGGGTTTCGTTACAGCGTAGGGGGAGTGAACGGTGCAGGCGCATTTACCACCGGCCAAATCACCGAGTTCGATGACGCCAACGGAACCGGAACCCGCGGATCGGGCATTCTCCGGCTTCAAGACCCTTCGACCTTTAGCGCTAGTCTCGGCGGAATGTACGCATTTCTGTTTACCGGCGCAGATTCAGCTGGGGGGCACATTGGAATCGTAGGATCTTTTTCGGCGAGCGGTGGCGCCTTCAGTAACCTTGCTCTTGACTTCGATGATGCCGGCGCGGTTGGCACCAATTTGACAGGCGGATCGGGCGCATTTACCGCCGCCGACAGCAACGGTCGAGGCACCGCCTCCTTCACAATTGGATCCTTCACCCTGCACACCGCGTTTTATCTGATCAACTCCAAAGAGGCGATCTTCGCTTCGACGGACCCGCTTTCAAGCAGCCCAATCGCCAGCGGAGAGGCCTTCGCGACCAGTGGCCCCTTCGCTCCCTCCAACCTCTCTGGCAACTACATGGCTCATGGCGTCGGGCTCGCCGTCGGCGACGCTCCTGTTGCCGCTATCGCCACCGCTGCCATTGACGGTGTCGGCGCAATTACCGGAGGCACTCTATTCCAGTACCAGGCCGGGAATGCGTCCGAGTGGTCCGTACATGCCGGTTACACCGTCGATGCCAACAGCGGACGAATTAGCTTCAGCGGCAACTTCATCGCCCCAGTCGGTTATCTGGTCACCGGCGTTCCCGGTGTCAGCGCCGTTCTCACGGGCAACGACTTCCCAGCCACTTCGGGCGTGTTGTCGGCGCAAACCAGCGCCAGGCCTTCCGCTGGGAAATATACTCTCGGCACTGAAGAGGACGTTGACTACTCAGTTGTCAACCAGGATGGAAACTTCCAAATCAATGCGGGAAAATTCTCCGGAACTCAGGACATGAACCTGGGGGCGGCACCGTTCCTCGAAGAGAACCAGACCGTTTACCCGACGCCCTACACTTTCGGGGCGGATGGCACCGGAATTTTCGGCGCCAATACCGTCGCCGTGACCAACGGCTCTGCCGTGTACGTCATCGACGAGTCCCCAACCAACAACCACCCGAGCGTGACCGTCTTAACCAAGTAAAACACGCAACTCTTCTTTACCTCGAGGGCCGGTTCGTCCGGCCCTTTTTCAATGCTCAAAACCCGTGCCGACCAACGACGGGTCGCGCCCTAGCGTTTTGCGGACACGGCCGTTCGGGGCATTTGCTCCGGCGCCTTGCTGGGTGGAAAGTTCGCGCTTAGATATTCGATGAAGCTGTTGCGATCAGCGGGATCAACCAGCGCTCCCCACTTGATCATCTTGTCGACTTCCTTCGTCCACGCGCCTTTGCTAAGACGCTGCTGGATGATAATGCGCGACTCGTGACACTCCAGGCACGCCGTTGTCACTTTGGCTTGCGCCGGTCCGGCAGGCAGTTCAGGCGACTGTGCCAGCACCAGTGGCAAGCCGCACAAGGCCGAGAGGAAGACAGCGACCACCAATCGAAGACTAACTTTGCACATGGATTTTCACCTGGTCATAAGCGTTATACAAATATCCGCTGGGATTCCACTCGGCGGTCTCCGGTTGAGTACGTCCCTGGCTGTCCGTAGCCCGCGACAGGATGCTATAGTCGCCCGCTTTCGGAGCCTTCCAGCTATAGCTCCACAGTCGCCAGGCGTACTTGGCCTGATCACGCCCCAGTTTCGCGGGTTGCCAGGTCGCACCGGAGTCCGTCGAGACTTCCACTTTCACGATGTTCGCCTCCCCGGCCCAAGCGGCCCCGTGTACATGAATAGACCGCGCGGGCGAGGTCCAATCGTCCGTCGGAGCGGCGATCAGTGACTTTACCGTGAGTGCAGTAACCGCGTGACTGTCATCGACATTGAGCGGATCTCCCGGCTTCAAAGGATGGTTGGGCATGCGGTATCCGGGCTTCATGAAGTTGCCATCGAACTCTTTGTCGAGAACCTTGATCTCGCTTAACCACTTGCAGGAAGCCGCTCCGATCCAGCCCGGAACCATGGCCCGCGCCGGAAAACCGTGATGCTTGGTGAGTGGTTCACCGTTCATGCGTAGCGCAATCAGCGTATCTGCGTCACTGGCCTTCTCAATGGGAATGCTGCGGATAAAGGGCGGCACTTTCCCGGGAACTTCGTCCAAGCCGTGAAACATGACGTGCTTGCCCGTGGGCTTTACGCCCGCGCGCTGCAACAGATCCAGCAATCGCGGCCCGCTAAACCGCGCCGTGCCGACCGCGCCCTTCTGCCATTGGATACCGGGTACATGCGGGTCATAAAACGCCCGCCCGTTGCCCGCGCACTCCAGAGTGTTGGCTACAGCGTGTGGTTCCATCCGGACCAAATCAGCAAAGGTTAGAGTCAGCGGTTTGTCGACTTCGCCCGAGATTTTCAGCTCCCAGGTTTGCGCGTCGAGTGTGCTGGGCTCGTGCATATGATTGCGCACAAAGAAGTGCGGTGTCGGCGTAAGCCATGAGTCCATATACTCGGGAGGCATTTCCAAATCGAAAAAGCGCGCGGAGCGAACAATCAATCCCTCCTCTCCCGGTATGGAAATCGGAGAATCGTCCGCGGCCCATGTGAGCAAGGGATGAACCACACCCGTTGCCGCTACCGCACCGGAAACTGCTTTCACAAAATCGCGTCGCGAAATCATTGCTATTCACCCTTTCGGCTAGCCATTTTACATTCCGAGGGAATGTTCCTATTGTTGGTCCGCCGCTTTGCAGTGTTTTGAAATTGTGCGCACGTCCGCTGCCACGTTCGCGACCTGAAGCGGCACACCATCAACCCCATGGACGGTATCGCTGGGATTGCTGCCCGCTTTTTCGGCTCTTACTCCTGTTTTGATGCTCCCGGGCAGAAGTTTCCCCTTCACTTCGACTACACTATGAAGTTGCCGGTCGAGTTTATTACCTACCCCCTTCAACACATACACCGCGGTGGCATTGTTTTCGACCAGGATATAGTTGCCTCGCTGGCCTTCCAGGCACCCACGAACTGTGATGAGATCGGACGCGGGCGCGGAAGGCGGTTCTTGCGCCGCGGCCGCCACTCCCATGAGGAACAAAACCAATAATGCAACCGGATGCTTCGTGCGATCCATAGGAATCTCCTTAATACATTTTTGTTGGCCTCTGCCACCCTGCATTAGAAGCTGTAAATCAGGTCAAACTGCACCCGGTTCAAATAGGGCTCTGGCTGGCCCGGTTTGCTGATCGTAGGAACGTTGCCGTTGTAATTGTTAAATAGGGCGCCGTTGTTTTCCAAGTACGTGTTCAGAGTGCGTCCACGCCACCAGGTGAAGCTGGCAAGCGCGTTGGAACGCAACTTCCACAACGCGTATATGCGATTCTGCAGGACGTTCGTGGGGGCCCGTTGGTCGCTCTCCACAAACGACGCGATCGCGGCGTCCTGTTCTTCGCGGTTCCAGGAGTACCCAAATTGCAGGTCATTCTTGTTCCGGGTTTGGCCCAGGCTCAAGTCGAATCCGTATTGCTTGTTTTGGCTTCCCAAACTCGCAATCACGTTGCCCTTGGAGTCAAGCGGATGGGCAACGGCGCCCGGATTGTCCAGGAATTCCACCAGCAGGTTGATCGGAAAGCGGGCCAGGCCGTCCTGAATCTGGTTGTTCAAAATGAAATCCACGTAGTTGAACTCGGAAGCGAAATGGACCACGCCTTTGGCGTCAACCGCCGTGGCATTGGTCATGCCGTTGGGCGCGAACACGCATGAGGGAAAGCTCGGAAAGCCGTTCCCCTTTGCGCAGCCCTGACCTTCGCCCGGGATCGGAATGCCGGTTACCGGTTTGGTCGCGCCAGCCGGCAGAAACCCGGTGCTGGTGGCCGCAGTAACGAATGCGCTCTCACTTAAGAGCGCATCGGGACGGTTCCACTTCAAGGACAAAATCGAGGGAGTGGCAGTCCATGGCCCCACCTGGAACCTGGCTGACACCTGGCCACCGAGCGCGTAGGAATCCTGCGATGCCACCCCCGATTTTCCGTTGGCTTCGTTGTATAAGAGCTCAATGCCCTGGACGCTGAAGTTCTGCACCGCGCCTGAGAGGTTGAAGGAAGCCTTTTCGCTGAATCCCTCAGGGTTCAAATCGGGATCGAACGTGACCGATGTCCGTTGCCAGCTATAGGCGAACTTGCCGCCGGTGAGAGAAAGCCATTGATGCGCGACCGGATTATAGGTGATAAAGCCGCGATCCAGCGCGATGGTCTTGCGTTCGAAAGCGCCGGAGAGGGTCTCATTGGTAGAAGAAGGATCGCCGAGAGAACCCGTGGCCAGGGCGAACGCTCCGATGAAGTCCTGGTTCAACCTGCCGTCGACGCCGAAGCGCACACGAATGCGAGCGCGATTGCGATCGGGGACGCCCTGCTGGTCAAAGCTCTCGCCACGTATGCGGACGTCTCCACCGAAGCGGAAGCGTCCAAGCACGGCCTGGAGCGCGCTGATCTGTCTGCTTGTATCCCCGGCCTGGGCGCTGATGGCAGCCATAGCGCTGCTCGTTTCCGCGGCCTTCGAAGACGCTTGTTCGGCCGCGCTGTGAGCCTCCTCCGCCGACCGCTGCGCCTGAGTTGCCGCGCCTTGGGCCTGGTCCCCGATGCTTTGGGCTTTCTGGGCATTAGCGCTTGCCTGTTGAGTGGCATCAAGCAATTGCTGTACCTGTAGCCTCAACTGCTCGATTTGCTGAGTTTGCTGTTCAGTCTGTCGTTGCTGTTCCGCCAGGGCGTCGCGCAACGACTGTACATCCTGCGCGGTGACAGTCTTTAACTTACTGGCGGTTTTCGTACCGGTCTCCGCCTTAGCGCCGGTCTGCGCCAAAGCGCTCACCGCTAAGATCAGTACGACGAAACGGACTAGGGATTTCATGGTTGTCTTCTCCAGGGTGAAACTTAAGGGCCTGTGGCGGCCGTGGCCGGCATCGAAAACCCGTACGTCTTCAATAAATTCACAATCTCGGCGGACTTCACGAAAGCCAGAAACTCTCGGGCGGTGGCCTTATGTTGCGATGTTCTCAGGATCACAGCCGCCTGCTCGATCGGCGCATAGCTGTCTGCGGGAATTTCCCCATACTTCCCTTTATCTTTCATGGCCGGAGCCATGGCGAGGGACAGAGCAATGATCCCGATGTCGGCGCCGCCTGACGTCACAAAGGTTGCGGTTTGAGAGATGTTTTCCCCCAGCACTAATTTCCCCGCGACTTCGTCGTAGAGTTTTTCGTGGCGCAAAGCAGCCACCGCGGCCCGGCCGTAGGGGGCGTGCTCGGGGTTGGCGATGGCGATCTTCTTGATGCTGGGGTTGGGCAGCACCCGCAGTCCGCTGCTTAAGTCAAGCGGTGACTGCGACCGAGCCCACAATACAATTTTCCCGACCGCGTACTCGTAAAGCGTCCCCGGCTCGGTCAACCCGCCCATTTCAAGTTTTTTGGCGTAGTCCAGGTCGGCCGAGAAGAACAAATCGAACGGAGCGCCGTTTTGGATTTGCGCGAAGAAATTCCCTGAAGACCCGAAGCTCAGCTTCACTTGCTTGCCCGAGCTTTTTTCAAAGCGGACGGCTACATCCCGGAACGCAAACTGAAGGTCAGAGGCGGCCGCCACCGTGATGGTTTGCGCCCGGCAGAACGACACTCCGGCGATCACCACCACAATGCAAACACACCAATTGCGGATTTTCATGGAGCACTCCTCGCTGAGGACGGTTTGAGAATTGCGTCCCAGGCTACTGTACGCAGAAGCCGGCTGTGGGAGGCCGGGACAGAGAGCGCGAAGTCGGTTTTGTGGCACATATTCATTATCAATTATGTCTATCTACTAACTTGTGTACTAGAGGCTGCCCCGTCCTTTGCCGAACTCTATCTTCTTAAAGGTCGCGAAAAACCCTGCAGCCAGCTCGCCGCCTACGTAGCCGGAGCCAGGCCCCACCTGCGTTGCAACCGCCGCTCCACGGTTTTGAACACCAACCCATTCACCAGATAGCCGATGGCGATAATCAAAATCATCACCGCAATCACCTGGCTCATGTCATTCAGATCGCGTCCCATCATCAGTAACTGGCCAAGCCCCAGGCTGACGAAAATCATCTCCCCCGAGATCAGCGAGCGCCAGGCGAACGCCCACCCCTGCTTCAAACCAGAAAGAATATAGGGCAAACTTGCGGGCAGCAGTACATACCAGAAAAGCTTGAAGCCGCGGGCCCCGAGATTTCGTCCGGCCATGCCATAGATCTTTGGCATTTGCTGGCGGCCGGTCTCCATGGCAATAGTGACGGAAAGCAGCGAGCCCATAACGACGACAAAAAGAATGGCTTTCTCCGTCAACCCAAACCAAAGCACGGCCAGCGGCAGCCAGCATATGCTGGGCAAACTCTGCAAACTCACCAGCAGGCCGCCCATGGTCTCTTCCAGAAACTTACTGCTGGCCACGCCCAGGCCCAGCGCGATGCCGAGTACCACCGAAATGCTATAGCCGACGAGCATGCGCCTCATGCTGATCGCTATCGCGATCCAGAAGCTATGATCGGCGAAGCCAGCCCGGAGCGAGTCCAGTACTCCTTGCGGGGCCGGAAAAACGTACGGCGGCCAGATCTTCATCTTGGCCAGAACTACCCAGACCCCGATCAGAACCGAATAAAAGATCGCGTGTTTACCGAAGCGCTTCATGGCCGTACTGCTCCTCCAGGGATTTATTGATCTCTTCGCGTAGATCATCCAGAATCTCGCGTGCGCTCCTGGCCACGGTGACGTCTTCCAAATGACGCGGCCTGGGCAAATCGATGAGAAAGTCACGTTTCACGCGCCCCGGCCGAAAAGTAAGCAGCACCACTCGGTCCCCCAGGCGCACCGCTTCGCGCACGTTGTGAGTCACAAAAATTATGGTGCGGCCGGTTTCCCACCATATGCGCTCCAGTTCATCGTGCAACAGGTCCCGGGTTTGGGCGTCGAGCGCGGCAAAGGGTTCATCCATCAAAAGCACATCGGGCTCCGAGGCCAGCGCCCGGGCCAGCGCCACCCGCTGCCGCATTCCTCCGGACAATTGATGCGTATAGCTGTCTTTGAACTGCGCCAGGTGGACCACGCGCAAGTAGTGCTCAATCTTGTCCTTGCGCTCGGCCTTGGAAATACCCTTCATCTTCACACCGAACTCGACGTTCTGTGCCACCGTGAGCCAGGGAAACAGACCGAGTTCCTGAAAAATAAGAATGCGATCAGTGCCCGCGCCTGCGATTCGCTTGTCGTCGACCAGCACTGTGCCGGAAGTGGCTTCCTGCAAGCCCGCGATCAGATGCAGTAGTGTGGATTTGCCGCAACCGGACGGCCCGACGATACAAAGAAACTCGCCGGATTTCACTTTCAGATTGATGTTATCCAGGGCCAGCAGCCGTGATCCATTGTTGGTCTTGTAGCTGAGCGAGATTCCATCCAACGCCACTTTGGAGACGCCTGAACCATTTGTCTGACCTAGAGCAAAGGCCAATGGGCCGCCGCCGGCTCGACCCCGCGTAGTACTGGAACGAATGGTGGAGCGGTGATCGCCCAGCAACGGCGATTGATATGCCGGATTTGAGCAGGCTGAGGTCGTAGAGGCGCGACAAATCAGGCATTTGCTTGCCCAGAAACCCGGCTTCGAACGCCGACTTCGCCGAGGTCATCAGTGAACTGCGCAGCGGGTCGTAGGTAATCTGCACCCGGCCAAACGCTTCCTTCATCACCGCCGGCAGAAGCGCTTTCCCGGTTTCCCTCCGGATCTGCTCATTGAGAATTTTCGCTGCCTCCGGCAAGTGACCGTTAATCCAATCAGTAAGCTCAACGTGTGCTGCGAGCCACTTCTTGACCACGTCAGGATGTTCCCGCAGAAACTTGGGACTCACAATCAGGTTGGTGACCACGAACTGCCGCCCCGGCCACAAGTCGCGCTCATCCAGGAACAGATGAGCATTGCCTTCATGAATTAACCGCGTGGCCCAGGGCTCGGGCGCCCACGAGGCGTCAAGCTGTTTTTGCAGAAACATGGTGAGCTGGTCGGGATTGGCCAGCGGGATCACCTGCACGTCGCCGCCTTTGTCAGTCGGCTTCATTCCGTGCGCCTTCAACCACGCCCGCAACGCCACATCCTGGGTGTTCGCCAACTGCGGCGACCCGACTCTCTTGCCATGAAAATCTTCGGGCTTATTGATCCCCGAATCGTTACGCACAACCAAAGCCGCTCCGCCACTGGCCGCGCCGGCGATGACCCGCACCGCTTCGCCATTCGAACGCAAATAGCCGCTGATGGTGGGATTGGGGCCGATGTAGGTCATGTCAATGGCGCCCGAAAAAAGCGCCTCGATCGCCGAAGGGCCCGCGTTGAAACTTGTCCATTCGATCTTTACCCCTGGTCCCAGGGCCTTCTCGAACGTGCCGTTGGCCTTCCCCACCATGGCTTGTGCGTGTGTGATGTTAGGAAATGCACCCACGCGAACCACCGTCTGCGCAAACCCCGCAAGGGCCATCCCGAAAATGCTGAGCGACGACAGCAGTTTCCTGTTCATCTTTGCCCCGGGTTCCCGTGAACCACCATGGGCAGCACGCTGGCGTCGTTTTTCTTCCGGCGGCCTTTCTTCGACCCCGGCGACTTCGGACCTACAATGTCAGCTAACGTGGTGTGTTCCAGAATCCTGGCAGCAGCATCGCGCACGTCGAGGAAAATCTGGTACAGCGCGCGGTGCTCCGCATCACGATCGATCAGGCTGCGTAACTGCTCGGCATCTCCGAACGGAGCCAATGGGCCGTCAATCAACCGGATGATCTCGCTGAGGCGGATCTCCGAAGGCGGGCGCCGCAGTTGATACCCGCCTTTGGCCCCACGCGCGCTCTCCACCATGCGCGCATTCTTCAGTTCGAGCAGGATCAGTTCCAGAAATTTTTCCGGAAGAGCTTCTTCGTAGGCGATGTCGCGAATGCGAATCGCTCCCTGGTTATGACGCCGGGCCAGCATCATCATGGCCTGGAGTGCGTACAGTCCTTTTTGTGAGATCTTCATGGCTTTGGCAGTATGCCATAAAACCCTATGGTTGTAATAGAGTTTATTGACTTACAGTGGATTAGCAACTCCTGGGCCAAGCCGCCCAGACGAGCGTGTCAGGTTAACTATCGGTGAGTGAATGATATACATAACTATGTGCAGGTATTACGTGATTCCCCCCTTGCACAACTTTTGCGCAAGAATGCGCAAAACGTTTGTCAGATTCGCAGAAAGAATGGACAGCGCCTTACCCGACGCGTAGCACTTGCACGGTGATGTTGTCCGGCCCGCCGCGTTCCCGGGCCAGGTTGACCAGGGCACGGCAGGCGGTGGCAGGCGGGTTCTGCACCACGGCGCGTTGCAGTTCCAGATCGGTGATTTGGCCCCACAGTCCGTCGGTGCAAAGCACCAGCAAATCTCCGGCCTTCAACGAGACAGACGATGCAGGAGTCTCCACCGCAATCTCCGCCCCCGCGCCCAAGGCGGCGGTGAGAATGTTTCTTTGAGGATGAGCTTCGGCTTCCTCGGGCGTGATGACGCCGCTCTCCACCAGGCGGCCGACATAAGAATGGTCGTGCGTCAGGCGCGTAACCTCGTCCTTGCTGACCTGGTACAAACGGCTGTCGCCGACGTGCGCATAGTGAAGGCGGTCGCCCAGGACCACCACCGCTGTGGCGGTCGTCCCCATGCCGCGCAGTGTGACATGGTCGATCGCATATCTCTGAATGCGCAGGTGGGCCTCGTGAAAGCCCGCGGTCAACAGGGCCTGAGGATCGGAAAGCGACTGGGCGGCGTAGGTTTCCTGGATGACTTCGACAGCAATGCGGCTGGCTTCGAGACCGCCTTCGTGGCCACCCATGCCGTCGGCCACGACCGCCAGCCGGCCCTTGCGAGCGAATTCCGCATCGCTCGCCGGCTCCCAATAAATATAGCTGTCTTCGTTGTTTTCGCGCTGGCAACCCAGATCGCTCAGGCCAGCCACTTCAATTCCAGGTCGCATCGGCATGAAAGACGGGATTATACCTTGTGGGCGGAGTTGATGCTGTCAACCCCATGACATTTGTCACTGCCCACGGATGATGATCTCCACTGGCCGCGCGGTTCGCGATCCCCGATGATGAGCTTGCCTGGCGATTCCACCACCAGGCAGGAGGATCCCCAAAATGCTCGCCGCCATGCCCGACATCCGGGAATCGCACGACCGATCAAGCCGTCCGCAAACCGTAGTCGCGCAACTGCGGCAGATCAGCAAGACTTTCGGCGAAGTGCAAGCCCTACGCAACCTGGACTTCTCCGTGCGCGCCGGTGAACTGCTGGCGCTGCTCGGCCCGAACGGCGCCGGCAAGACCACCGCCGTCAAACTCTTCCTGGGACTCGCCCGGCCCACAACTGGATCAGTCAGCGTCTTCGGCGGAAACCCGTTACATGCCGAAGTCCGCACCCGGATTGGCGCCATGCTCCAGGTTGCCAAGGTCCCCGAGACGCTGCGGGTCCGCGAACATATCGACCTGTTCTCGGCGTACTATCCGCGGCCCCTGCCGCAGGCCGAGACCCTAGCCATCTCCGGCTTGCAGGAAATCAAGGACCGTCCTTTCGGCGAACTCTCCGGCGGCCAGAAGCAGCGCGTGTTGTTCGCCCTGGCGTTGTGCGGCGATCCCGACATTTTGTTTCTTGACGAACCCACCGTCGGACTCGACGTTGAAGCCCGCCGGCTGCTCTGGGAACAGATTCGCAAACTGGTGGAGCGCGGCAAGACCATCCTGCTCACGACTCACTACCTGGAAGAAGCAGACACGCTCGCCGACCGCGTCGCCGTCATCAATCGCGGCGAGATCATTGCCGAAGGCACGCCGTCCGAGATCAAGGCCAAGACTAGCGGACGCCGCATCCGCTGTGTGAGCAGCCTGCACATTGAGACCATTCGCGCATTTCCCGGCGTGGCCGAGGTCCGCAGAGACCGGGAAGTTTACGAAATCCGCGTCATTGAAGCCGAGCCTGTGCTCCGTCAACTGTTCCTGCGGGACGCCAACATCAGCGGCATCGAGGTAGTCGGCGCCGGGCTGGAAGAAGCTTTCCTCGCGCTAACCCAAAACGGCAGTTCTCAACCGCAGACTTCCGGGAGGCAATGAAAATGGCAACCGCCGCAACTACGATCCATCAGCCCATCCTGACCCGTCCCTTGGGCGAGACCCTGGCCATTTACGCGAAAGAAATCAAATTCGAATTCCTCACCCGCCTGCGCCTGCGAGCCTTCTCGCTCTCAATCATCGGCTTCCCCGTGATGTTCTACATATTGTTCGGCCTGGTGCTGAACTCGAAGGAAGCCGAGGTCAATGGCACTCACTTCGCCACTTACCTCATCGCAACCTACGGAACTTTCGGAGTGATGGGAGCGTCGCTATTCGGCACCGCGGCCGGGCTTGCCACCGAGCGCGGCCTGGGATGGCTGCAAGTGAAACGCGCCAGCCCCATGCCTCCTTCTGCTTACTTCGCCGCCAAAGTGGCCATGAGCATGATCTTCAGCGCGGTCGTCGTGCTGCTGCTGTTCGCCCTCGGAGTCACTTTCGGCGGAGTTCATCTCTCGGCCCTCGAAACCGTCAAGATGCTGGGCATTCTGATCGTCGGGTCGCTTCCCTTCTGCGCCATGGGATTGGCCATCGGCTACTTCGCCGGGCCGACTTCCGCTGCGCCCATCATCAACTTGTTCTACTTGCCACTGTCGTTCTGCTCCGGGCTTTGGGTGCCGCTGATGTTCCTCCCCAAGCTGTTACGCAACTTCGCCCATCTTCTCCCGCCCTATCACCTGGCACAACTTGCCCTCGGCGTGGTTGGTGCGGGCCAACACGAGTCGAGTTGGGCGCACTGGGAAGTCTTGATCGGATTCACACTCATCTGCCTGGGCCTAGCCCGGGTTGGGTTCCAGCGCGACGAAGGCAAAAGCTACGGATAAGAACCAGGCAAAAGGAATCTCCAATGGAAACTAGAAGAGGCAATTCGGCAATGTGGGTCCTGGTTCTGCTGGCGATTTTCCTGCTGGCCTTCCAGGGCAGAGTGGGCTTGCTGGCGGTGGTACTTCCGATCTCGCTGTTTTTGGCTTGCGCCATGGCGTGCTCGGGGAACCACCCTGCCAAACTGACGGGCAAGGCGGAAAAGCGGTAGCCTAGACCTGAAATGAGAATCTTTACCAGAAGGCCGGAGGGTGGTTGGGCGTTCTACACGCCGCTGGCGTACTTCGGCTTCTTCTGGCTGCAGCCCATCCTTGAGCGCGCCAGCTCGAAACAATTGCTGCTTACCGTGCTCGGCACCGTTGTCTTCCTGACGCTTTATCTGGGCGTGCTCTGGAGCGATCGCAAGCCGTGGCAGTTCGCCGGCATTGGTGCGATGGTCGTGGTTGGAACGTTGTACGCTCCTTTTAACAGCGGGGCGTGCTGCTTCTTCATTTTCGCCGCCGCCGTCCTGCCGTATGTGGCAGAAACCGAGAAGGTTGTCCTTGCACTGATTGCAGTAATTGTCGCCGTGGTTGGACTCGAGACCTGGCTTCTGCACTTGTCGGGCTGGTTTGCCTTTTACGCTGCCGGCCTCTCCACCATTGTCGGTGGAACCAACATTTATTTTGCTCAGCGCACCCGCATGTACCACAAGCTGAAAAAGGCCAACGAGGAAATTGAGCACCTGGCCAAAGTCGCTGAACGCGAGCGGATTGCCCGCGACCTGCATGACGTGCTCGGCCACACCCTCTCCGTGATTATTCTGAAATCAGAGTTGGCCGGAAAACTCATCGATCGCGATCCCGAGCGGGCAAAAGCTGAGATCGCCGACGTCGAAAAAACCTCCCGCGAGGCGCTGGCGGAAGTGCGGACCACCATCCGTGGTTACCGCGGCTATAGTCTGGAGGCGGAACTGAAGCAGGCGCGGGCAATGCTCGAAACCGCGGGCGTGAAGGTGAAGTCGGAGTCTGCCGAGGTCGCACTGACTCCGGTACAGGAAAGCGTAGTTGCACTCGTGGTCCGCGAGGCCGTCACCAACGTAGTTCGCCATGCCGCGGCGCGCCATTGCCTGTTGCGCTTGACTCCGGTGAACGGATCTTGCCGCTTCGAAATTCAAGACGACGGCCGCGGCGGCGACTCAATTGAAGGCAACGGATTGCGCGGCATGCGCGAGCGTATTGAGGCCCTTGGCGGCACGCTGCAACGCGAGACCAACACCGGGACGCGGCTCACCATCGAGTTCCCCATCACTCCCGCAGCCAGGAGCGGATCCCATTGACAGTGGCTTCCAAAGGCGCACGCAAGACGATTCGCGTAGTCATCGCCGAAGACCAGGGAATGGTCTTGGGCGCCCTGGCTGCGCTACTCGAGATTGAAGGCGACATCAGCGTCGTGGCCCGGTCGCGCAACGGCAAAGAGGCTCTGCGTGAAGTCCTGGAACACAAGCCCGAGGTCTTCATCACCGACATCGAAATGCCCGAGATGACGGGACTCGACGTGGCCGCCGAACTCAAACGGAGGAAGGCTGGGACCCGGGTCATCATTCTCACTACCTTCGCCCGTGCCGGATACCTGCGCCGCGCCCTGGAAGCCGGGGCCTCCGGATACCTGCTAAAAGACATGCGTGCCGAAGAACTCGCCGAAGCCGTGCGCCGTGTGCAGCAGGGCCTGCGCGTCATCGATCCCGAGCTGGCCACCGAGGCCTGGGCCGAGCCTGATCCCCTAACCGACCGCGAGCGGCAAGTGTTGCGCCTGGCCGGAGACGGCAAAGCCAGCGGTGACATTGCCACCGATCTGAACCTTTCCGAAGGCACCGTGCGGAACTACCTCTCCGAAGCGATCAGCAAACTCGGCGCCAGCAATCGCGTCGAGGCCGCCCGCATCGCCCGCACCAAAGGCTGGTTGTAAGAAGTTTTGCCTTTGTGCGCGAACTTTGCGGCTGTCCCTCTTCGACCTCCGTTTTTAGCTTCAAACACAAATTCTTAAATCGCCGAGGCCGCGGAGGAGACCCGTACGAGTGCGCAGAGGACCACAGGCCCTTACCCCTTTACACCAGGTGTACAATGACGCCGACAGTCAGACCGGTGTCTGTGACTGTTGTTTCCCTGCGTTACTGTTGATTTCGCTGCGTGTGATTCGGAGGGGCACCGATGATCTCTCGCCGCCTGGCTGTGCTGCTTGTCCTGCTTACCACCGCCGCCTACGCTCAAATTCATGGAGCAAACAGCGGACGCCTGCACGTCCGGGTCGTCTTCAGCGATGGCCATCCCTGTAACCTGCACGCTCACGTTGTTCTCTTCAGCGGCGCGAGTTCCACACCTCTGGGGGACGCTTACACCGGCGACGAAGGCACCGCCGATTTCGGCGATCTCGCGACGGGAGGCTATCACCTGCTGGTTTCCGGCGAAGGCATCGAGAACGCCGACAGCGGCCAGGTTGAAGTCGACGCCCAGGGCGCTGCGCAATCGCTGTTCGTGACCGTGAAGCGCACAGCCGAGGCTCCGCAGAGGCAGTCGACCTCCCTTACCGTGTCAGCGCTTGAACTGAATATTCCAGATGCCGCGAAGAAAGACTTCGACAACGCCCGTACCCTCATGGCGAAACAAGACTGGAACAAAGCGAAGGACGAACTTGTCAGGGCGGTGACCATCTATCCGCACTACGCATCTGCCTACAACAATCTCGGAGTCGTCTATGCCCGCCTCGGCGACCGGGCTCACGAACGCGATTCCCTGCAAACCGCAATCCGGCTGGACGAGCATTTCGCCGCCGCGCTGGTCAACCTCGCAACCATGGCGGTGGTCGATCACAAACTGCCTGAGGCCGAACCGCTTCTTAATCGCGCCGCCGCGGCCGATCCCAATAACGTTCAAACCCTGATGCTGCTGGCCAAAGTGCAATTTGCGCAACAGCATTGGGAGGCCGCCATCGCCACTTGCCACAAGATCCACTTCGTACATCTGGGCGAGGAACCCTTCGGACACTACATCGCCGCCCATGCATTGGAGCGTGAGAACCGCAACTCCGAGGCCGCCGCCGAATTACACACCTTCCTCGAAGAGGAACCCACGGGTGCGCGCGCCGATGCGGTACGCAAGGAAGTGGATGCGGTCGAGAGCAGCATCCACTGAAGGTCACTCGAGAACAGCTCTTCCCTGTGACACCCAATCTCGCGCCTGCCCCCCGAGGTCACATTGGTTGGTGACTCAAGTCTCCCGGCCGTTGTGACTCCAATCACTCATAAGGGTGACGGATATCATGTGCGCCCACCCGCCCAGTCTGCGAGGCTAAGACAGTAGCGAGGTGACTTATGGCGCAATCCGAGCGTGAGCTCTTGGACTTGCTGAGGTTCGAGCTGAAATTCGTGGAAGACGGAGGTTATGGGAGGTCTCCGCGGACGCCATGGCGTCCACCCAGCATCTTTGAAGACTCGCCCAGTTGCCCGAATATGGGCGATCCCACCCGGCCACATCCGTGCGGCGAATGTCTGTTGATCAAGTTCGTTCCCGGTGAACTATTGAGCCAAGACACTCCCTGCCGGTTTATTCCTCTTAACGACAAGGGCCAGACGATTGATTACTTCTACCGTTACGGCACTCAGGCGGACTTGGAGGAAGCCTTTTCGGGGTGGTTGCGCATACAGATCGCCCGCATCGAACAGCATCTCACCGCCGGGGCAGGAGCACTACCCGACAATTGCGCAGAAACCAGATGAAAGATTGATCGCAGCGTAGCTCATTTCAAACCCCTTCTGAGCTATTTCCCGCTCCAGACCCTCCACGCTTCTTCCCCGGTCATCACTACGTGCCGCAAGCCCCTTACCGCTCGCGCATATTGCGCGCGCTCGAACGCGCCCGGATCCGGGTAGCGCAACTGACTCATGCAGCCTTGCATCTCGCGCACCGACTCATACTCGTGCTGCTCCATCCATTCCTGAACGCCGTCTCCTATCACCCGCAGATGATTGATGCCGTTGCGCAACAACGTCGAACACAGCATGGTGACATTGGCGCCGACCAGAAGCAGTTTGATCACGTCCTCCGGGCCATGTACGCCACTGGTTGCCGCCAGCCCGGCCCGGATTCGGCCAAACAGAATGCCGATCCACGTCAGTGGCAGCCGCAGCTCCTGGGGGCTGCTGAGCAGCACGTTGGGCGTAATCTCCAATTCCTCCAGGTCGATGTCAGGCTGGAGGAAGCGGTTGAATAGCACCAGGCCGTCCGCGCCGGCTTGGTCCAATCGTTTGGCCATGTCGGCGAAATTGCTGAAGAATGGACTGACCTTCACCGCCACCGGAATGCGAACCGAACTCTTCACCTCCCGGAGAATGTCGATGTAGGTCTGCTCGATCTCAGAGCCGGAAACGCCCATCCGGGTGGGAACGAAATAAATATTGCACTCCAGAGCGTCAGCTCCGGCTTGCTCAATCGCCGCGGCATACCTAGCCCAGCCGCCCAGGGTCGCACCGTTGAGGCTGGCAACGATGGGAATGTCCACCGCGTCCTTGGCTTTCCGAATGTGATCCAGATACTCCTCGGGCTTGGTGCGGAATTCGGCCGACTTGGGAAAGTAGCTCGCTTCGAGAGGGTGTTCGCGCGCCGGATTCTCCTGCTCCAATTGTTCCTCAAACAGGGAGTGCAGCACCACCGCCGAAGCCCCAGCCTCTTCCAGGCGCCGGATTCCGCTGATTTCGTGCGATATCGGAGATGCCGACGCGACCAGTGGAGTGCGCAACTGCATGCCGAGATATTTTGTGCTCAGGTCCATGATCTTTCCTCCGCAAAGAGTCGACCGCTATGGCGACCCCAGAGTGCCCCAGCCCGGGTCACTTGTCGGCAACCCGGCGCACAGAGGGGTGTGATTCAAATCACGATGGAAATAGAACGCCCGTGCGGGGTAGGCAAAACGGCTTAGCCCGAAACCGGGCGGCGCAAAAATCGGCATAGGGGGAGTGGTCACCCACTCTCCCCTGCCACACCACCGTACATGCGGGTCCGCATACGGCGGTTCAGTTCGGTTGAGCTAGAGCAACCTCCAGCAACCGAGGAAGACCGAGCGAA
>JBOGLG010000020.1:0-58434 GCA_050745985.1 Terriglobales bacterium
CCCGTTCGCCACTTTACTCACCGGACTGTATTGCTACAGCCCGATTTTCTCGTTCGACTTGCATGTGTTAGGCACGCCGCCAGCGTTGATTCTGAGCCAGGATCAAACTCTCGTTTGGAACCTGTTGTCTGCCGACGGGTAGTTGGCAGACTGAACCAGCTTCTAGCTCCTGGCTTCTAGCTTTTGGCTAAGAGCGAAGAACCCAAGCCGGCTCGCCCACCCTCGCCTCGAAGAGCGAGAGTGGATCTATCTTGTGAGATCGCTCGGATTCGAACCCGAGACTTCCATCTCACGACTGGCACGTTCAACCTAGTTGTCAAAGAACCGATTCGCTTCCACCGAGGTGGCGCGCTTTCAGTTCAGAGCAGAGACACACAAGTGCCACTCTGCCTGTCCTCGAAACTTGTACAAGCTACTGGTTCTGTTGGCCCTTGTCAACCTGGGGGACTCACAGGATTTGCACAGAAAAGCTCTCAGCTCTCGGCTGTCAGCTGTCAGCTTTCAGTAAAGCGGACACGCAACAGAACTCATCTTCCGAGCGCTCCAAAATGCCTTATTTTCGGCACGAGCCGACACGGAAGATGCTTGTTAAATTAAAGATCCTAAAGGAGGTTATTGCGACCTACGCGCAAACCCTTCGAGGAACTCTGTCCCCGAATATAGCCCCGTGGCCGGAGCAAAATTACTGCTTGTCCACCAGATGCCGGACGAGACGCGAGAGATTCGATAAAACGCCCGGCTAGCCACACTACTCTCGACGGTTCATTGTTTATAGCATGGGGCGGGGAGAGATTGCAAGAGGATGTTTACGAAGTTGAGTCCTTCGTGTGCAGCCACGATAGAATAAGGCCGAAGCGAGGTCAGCCATGGCGCAAATGACACCAGAAGTTTCGGAACTGCTTGAACGGGCGCTTATGCTTTCGCTTGAAGAGCGGGAAGTCCTGGCCAATTCCTTGATCTCAAACCTGAGCGACGAGGCTGATGAGGGCGTACAAGCAGCGTGGGACGAGGAGATAAAACGGCGCGTTGCCGACATTCGATCGGGCGAAGCCAAGATGATTCCGTATGAGGAAGTACGCCGTCGCATGGTGGGCCTGTTGCGGCACGCGGCGAGATAAGCCCTGTTGAGGACGATCCTCACATTCTAGGGGTCGCACTCCGCTTCAGTACCTGACGGAAGAATGCGCGCAAAGCCTCCGGTGAGTAAAGCAGTCTATCTAGCCACGTAATTACGTTATAGTAGTACGTTCCCTTGAGGAATTGTGCTTCCAAGAGCTGTGAGAGGCCGTTCTCGTCTAGCTTCCTGGAGAAAAAGTACAGAGCCCTCTCCCGATCTGTGGCGCTTTCGTTGTCTAGTAGGCCTCCGAAGAATCTCCTTACTTCATCAGAGTCCTGCGCATACAGCCAATCGGAACACGCGCGCATCAGATCCTGGTGACCGCTTTGAAGCAGTTCTCGCGCAATCTCGAACGGTTGGGGCGATAGACGCAGCGCAGCCATGCCCGCCTCGTCTCTTACTTCCCCATAGGAGTCTCGATAGATGCCGAGCAGCGACGGAGCGTCCTCTGCGGTGCCGAACTTCGCGACGATTCTTACAGCATCGAGCTTGACGGCCTGTCTCTTGTTGCCCAGATACTGCCTGCCAAACTCAATATCGGAGGGCTCGCTGTTTGCAGCCAAGCCGCTTAATGCTGCTTCTGTAAACTGCGACCGGATGAAATCGTCGTGTTTCGCGAACGTCTTGATGGCTTCCTCTGCGTAATCGTCCCCGAACTTCGACCGGATTGCTGTAATGGATTTTTGTTTGATTCGCGCAAATCCATCTTTGAGATCGGGCCTGAGAACGTCGCGGACCGCGTCGTAATGATCAATCGCGAGACTCTTATACGCTAGGGTACCCTTGACACTAAACCAGTCGACGGCTTCCAAGACGGCGGCGGTGTCTTGGCTTCCGAAAAACGCAAGGATTACAGCATCCACGTCCCCTTGCACCCGCGGTGTCCCAGCCATTAGCTGCCCTAGAGAGCCTAGGCCCTTATGCGGAGAGTCCTCACTAGCCAGGGACTTCTTCACCGTGTCAAAGTCGAGTGCCACCCCCTGCTTCGCCAACTCGATGTATGCAGCCTCACGAATATCGACGGAGGGATCTTCGGTAAGCTTCATCGCAAGTTTATTCGGGATGAGCCGACGCCGGGACAGTTCAGTAATGCAAATCTTCTGTATTTGTTCCCATTGACTTTCGGCGCCCTTCAGCAACACCGTCTCGCTTATTTTTGCAACAATGAGTTGAATCTCCTGTGTTGTTCTGTCGGAAATGTATTGCTCACTTTGGATAACGTCAGCGAATGCGTCATCTGGCCTGAGGCGCAACAGAATTGACAGCCTAGCCTCATTTGCTGCCAACTTACTCCCCCCGTCCCCTTGAGACGCGATCTTCGCGAGCGACTCGGCGGTGCTGTCGTCTCCGATTGTGCCGAGATATTTGTACACTTTATTCCGCACCTGTTCAGAGCCATCGGTCAGCGGCAAAATCGGCCGGAGGTCCTCGGGCAACACGATGCCCGCCAGTCGCAGCAGGTCAATTGCCCGGGCTCGAATCTGGTCCGATGAGTCGTGGTTCGCCAACCAAAGCAGGCGCTCTGGCAGGTCTTCCGGAGTGATTCCTCCGAACCAGAACCAGCCTGGCGCCACATCGGCAGTATCGGCAATGATAGTTCGAAACAGCTGATCTTCCTCGTGCGGTGTCGCCGCCAACTGTCTCCGGTGCTTGTACAGAAGATTGATCTCATGAGTCCCTAGCGTTTCTCCCGTCTGTCGCTGCGACATCCAGGTGGCGGCGAGTAGCGCTATGCGAGCAACATCGAAATCATCAAGATGGTTCTCCTCACCTCTCGGGAACTCCATTTCCCCGCTTTCAATAACCTCGGTGAGGGATCCCGCTAAACGCAGAAGCTGAGCCGGAGCACCGCTTCCTCCGCCTGCGGTTGAGCTTAGTTGAGGCACCGGTGCTTCTGAGGCGATTCCGGGCGATGAGGTTGGTGTCCGCGACTGAACAGCATCCACCGTCGCCGCCTTTAGCTTGAAAATGTGGGACCAAAGCCAGTTTTGCAGTTTTTCTTTCCAATCGTTGACATCGGCAATTGGCCTGTAGAAGATTTCGTTAAGAGATCTCTGCTTGTCTCGAAATGACAGAACTTTGGCCAACTGGGGGCCCGGATCCTTCATCCGGTCGGAGTCAATCGATTTGAGCACCAGCCATATCTCGGGTTCCGGCCCTTTCTTCCTACGCGACAGCGCGCGTTCGTATTCCTCTTCGAAACCCGAACTGTATTCTCCGGTCGGCTGGCCCCATTTCTCCCAAAGCATCCCGATAAAGAGCGCGCACTCATCTACAGCTTTATTTATGGTGCTTTGAGGCCTACCATAACTTGGAGTCGAATCCTCCCACCGAAAAAGCGCGATCTGCCAGCCGTGATCTGACAGAAGCTTATTCATGTTTCGTACAATCTCATCCGCCGACTGGCGCTCAGGTGCTAGGTCGTCAGGCGACGCGAGAAAAACGTTCAGTAATTGAACTGATGTCTGCATTCTCGTGCGCTGTAATTATGGGTCGCAAGTCTCGAAATGGCAAACTGACCACTTTTTTATGGCACGCGAAACCGCGAGACCGACAGGAGGGCACAGGTTCAGCCGCACCGAAAGCAAGCCAAAATGGTCCGACCTCAGCCCCTAAGGGGTGAGCAGCGGCCGGAGTATCCGCTTACGAAAACCGAGAAGGCCGGAGAGAAGCTCGACTACCGCGTCAGCAACATGAAGTTGAGCAAGGACAAGACATCGCTCATCTACAATCAATTTCTGACGCTCGGGAAAATCCCGCCTGAGAACTCCGTCCGAGGCCCTCAGGGGCTAGAGCCTGGATTATTTTTTGGTAGCTGGCGGCGCGGCTAGAAGCCGTGCCCTCCCAAGGCTTTCGCGGACAAGGGCTGCCAGCGATTTGGGAACCTTTCACGACTTATACGGAATCCTGCTTGTGACCCTGCCCTTGTGGTACAGCTTTTCTTCGCCCCGTTCGTGGAGACTTCCTTTGGCATCCATCAACAATTTCACTCCGCCGTTGCGAAGAACGCTGGCGCTGATTGGCGGCTCGTTGTCTCGGCAGCAGGCGCGGATGTCGTTCTTGGCTGCGACCAAAAGGTTTGCCATTGCCTCTGCACCAAGGTTTCCGGGCATGGCAAAATGCCTGACTTTGTATTGGCGGAGGTCGGCTATCTCTCTTGGGCGGTAGCGTTGATGCCAATCGGCGGTGATTAAAACCCATCCGTGCTTGCCAACCTTGGGCAGGAAGGCTTCGTCAGGCGTCCCCATGTTGGGCGAGACGTCTTGCTTGTAGATGCGATATCGAATGCCAGCCCGGTTGAGCTCTTCGGTGACTTCTGGACAATCCCAATTTTCGTCAAGGTAGAAAGTTAGATTAGGCAGCCGCTTCCTTGACGGAGCGCCCGAGCTCCCACTCAATCGCTTCTTTGATTTCTGCCACGGGTCTACCATAGCTTTGTGCGATTGAAGGAACCGAATCACCACCACGGAAGCGGCTCGCGAGGAACCCGGTCGTCAGCCTGGAATCCATCAAGACAGGCAGCCCAAAACATACGGCGGGATTGATCTCAACAGTTCTGGGTGGCTGCTCTCTGTTGGCGAGTTGCTCTCGTTTGGTATAGGGGAAAATTCGCATTGCAACACCGTGCGGATCTCTCTCGACGCGATGCAGATATCCGCCCATTATTTCTTGCATTTCGTACTGATCCCAAAGCGAAGCGTTCAAAGGCTTGCGGTTTTTGTAAAACATGACATTCTTGCCTTCGGTACGGATGTCGTAGTCGGCCAGGGGGTGTCGGGACCGCTCTTTCTCGAGCAGATAGTTCACAGCAGTGCGGATGCGGGAAGTGTGCACGCCATGGATTGTGCGCAGCCCTTCCAGCACGTACAGCTCAACAAGATTCTTGAAGGAGAGCAGCCTCGGCTGTTCCGAGGCCAAGACAACCAGTTGATTCGGTTCTTCGGTCCAATACGCGAGTGTCGATGACGGGATATGAAAATACCGGACCGCCTCTATCGGCGAGTAGTTCGGTATATCGAGGACGTTGTGCCAGATCTTTCGCATATGAGGACGGGCAAGGATAAAACACCTGAACAGTTATGTCATCACACATTTTCGGCGAACGGAAGCCGAAAATCTAGGGCACGTAAGTAATAAATAGAGTGCTGTTTTGACGTGTGGGGAATTGTCCTTCCGATCTGATGCAAACATTCGGGTTAGGAATGTGCCGGAACCAGCGGACCAGGATGTCCGCCCCAAATGGGCAAGGCGGTCTTGGCGGGCACGAGTGAACTCGTGCCCTTCCCGTTCGGGGTGGGGGCTGCCTCGAGGTTTTTTACGCAGAGACCGCAGAGACACTCCGCAGAGATCACAGAGAAAAGATCAAGGGCTGCAGGCAGGGGGGGCCGCCCCTAACATGGGGCGGTGGTGGTGAATGGGGAAGCGGATTCCTCGCTTCGCTTCGGAATGACAAAATGGGAGGAGGGATTTTTGGTGTCGGCGGAAGCGCGGAGTCCTCGGCGCGGACTTCGTGCGGCGTTGGTGGTGGAAATTCCTTTCGGGGCCGGCGGAGGGTGGCGGTGGCATGGGATCTTTCGCTTCGCTCAAGATGACAGAGGGGATTTTGTCGGGCCCTTTGAACGCTCTCGCGGACGGGGGCGCCCGCGCTACATTTGCCTTTGGCTCTTCAATTCAACATCAAAAGCGGCGAGTGTTCTTGGGTGCGTTTTTACTGCAATCTCTTCAGGTCTTTTTTGGCTTGGTCGAAGTCGGGGTCGAGGGAAACGGCTTGTTGGAGTTCTTGTTTGGCCTGGTCTTTGTGGCCTTGTTTTTCCAGGACTAGGCCGAGGCGCCAGTGGGCTGCGGATAGCGTCGGTTGGTTGCCTTCGGGGGGCTGGCTTAGATAGGTGCGCAGATATTTTTCGGCGCGGGTCAGGTCGGGATTTTGCTGGTCCATGAGGATGGCTTTGGCGGCTTGATAGTGCGGCGCCAGATTGTCGGGTACTTCGCGTTGGGCATCGGCCAGGGTGGAGTCGAGTTCTTTCCAGCGGGCTTGTTGGGCGTAGATGGTGGCGAGGGCGACGTATCCGGGGCCGCGAGAGGGGTCTAGGCGAATCGCCTGGCGGGCCTGCTCTTCGGCTTTGGTGAGCGCGGGGCCTCCTTGGGAAATGTAGAAGTAGGCGGCCTGGGTGCGGGCGTAGTAGAGCATGGGATCGGCCTTGATGGCTTGCTGGACCAGGCTTTCGAGCTGGCCGGCGGGTTTTTTATCGTGGGTGGCGATCTCGAGTTGCAAAAGATATCCGCGGACCGGGTTGGCGCGGACCATACGGTCGGCGATTTCCAGGGCTTTCTGTTTGTCGCCGCCGACGATGGAGGGAGCTTCGAGGTGGAACTCGAGCAAGTCGCTCGCGGCATCGAGATTATTAGGATCGAGTTGGAGGGCCTGCTCGGCTTCCTGGCGGAAACGGCGGGCAAGCGAGAGTTTGGTGAACATACCGGCCTGGGAGGCGCTGAGCTTGGAGACGACGGCATCGGCGAGGGCGGCCCTGAATTCGGCGTTCTTTTTGGTGGGATCGAGAGCGACGGCTTTTTCAGCTTGCTGAATGGCTTCGTCCCAGCGCTCGAAGGCAACGGAGACTTTGGACATTTCGCACCAGGTTTGGGCGTCGTTAGGATTGGCTTTGAGGCGCTCGGCGAGGAGGGGTTGGGCTCTCTTGTAGTGTCCCTGCTCGATGAGAGAGGCGGTGGAGAGATCGGCGGCGCGGAGTGGCAGCACGGCGGCGAGGGCGAAGAGGAAAAGGGTGATCGGCTTAGTCTTGTACAGGGAAATACGAATCACTGAAATTCCAAGGTCACGAATTTGGCTTCACTTGTGCCGACGTTAGTGAGGCTGTGGGTGAGGCCAGCTTCAACCCATGCGATGTCGCCAGACTTCATCACTACATTAGATGCGCCTTTGCCGGATACGTCGCTGCGGAGGATTACGTCGGTAATGGCGACGACGAGGTGAGGGTAAGCGTGGCGGTGACGAGGAACGGAGCCGGCGATTTGCAGTTCGGTTTCGGAGGCACGGACGTTGTCTTTGACGAAGAGGATTTGCTGGGTGCCGCCGTGGAGGATATGGAGGCTGCGATCGTCGTCCCATTTGGGGGGAGCGGTGTGGAATTTTTCATCTTGCAACAGTTCGATGGTGACGTTGCGGAAGGGCGTGTTGGCGAGGTTGCGGGCGATGTGGGCGAAGTTGCCGTCGGAGGCGCGGGTTTCGCCGTCCTGCAATTTCAGAGTGACGGGAGGCTTGCCGGCGACTTCATTAGAGATTTCGCTGGGGCCGAGAGTTATGAAGACGTAGTCGTGGCGATGGCGGTGCATCAGGGTTGCGGTGCGGGGAGCGACTTCGACCTGGAAGACACGGACGTAGGAATTTTGCAGGGCGAGGTGGTGGGAGGGCTCGGCGGTGATTTCTACTTCGGCGGTCTGAGTGGAAGCCGCAATGGCCAACAGAAGGACTGCGCACAGGGTGGAGAAAAATTTCATGGATAAAGTTTAGCAGGGATCGAACGGCGGTCGGGACGCCGGCGGCTCGACAGCCCGGTGCTAACCGGTGCGCGATACAATTCTGTGTGTGAGTGATTTGGGGAAATTGCTGATTATTGTGGGCGGGATGATTGTGGTGGTGGGGGTCGGCCTGATGGTGGCGGGGCGGGCGAACATTCCTCTGGGGCGGTTGCCGGGCGATTTTGTCTATCGCGGGAAGAACACGACGGTTTATTTTCCGCTGGGGACTTCGATCTTGATCAGCGTGGTTTTGTCGGTGGTGCTGTATGTGGTGGGAAAAGTGAAGTGGTAGGCGCTGGAAACTTTCACCACGGGGGGGTGCGGCTTGCGGATCAAACGCGGAAACCACAGGGGGCACAGAGGAGCACAGGTGGACTTAGCCATACGTCGCGGAAAAATCTTACAACGCAGGGGGCGCGGAGAACAGGCGAGGAGTTCGCGGAGAAAAGCCTCAACCACCGGGGCACAGAGAGACACAAAGGAAACGCTGTCTCACCTTCGGTTGCGCATCTCGACAGAAAGGGAGCGATTCTCATGAAGACCGGCGAAGGAATTATCACCAAAGAGAGCAAGTATTCGGTGCCGGAGACGCTGGACCGGGTGGAGGCCGTGCTGGGGGAGAAGGGCATGCGGGTGTTTGCGCGGGTGGACCATAGTGGCGAGGCGGAGAAGGTTGGGTTGAAGATGCGGCCGACGCAGCTGCTGATTTTTGGGAATCCGAAGGGCGGAACTCCGGTGATGGTCGCGGCGCCTACGGCGGCCATTGATCTGCCGTTGAAGGCTTTGGCCTGGCAGGATGAAGATGGGAAAGTTTGGCTCAGCTATAACGATCCGCAATATATAAAGAAGCGCTTCGGGTTGACGGATGAGCAGATCAAGACGATTGCCGGGATCGGGAGTGTGATTGAGCTGGGGTTGCGGTAGGTTTACCGCTTGCGGATCAAATGCGGAAACCACCGAGGGGACAGAGGAGCACAGACGGACTTGGCCATTCATTTGTGAAAACGCGGCTAAGATGCTGACTTTCATTGACTTCGTTTCTGAAAGACGCGAGTGACTGGCCAGTTGGTAATTTTTCCCGGAGTGGGTCTTTTTCAGCTGGCCTGGCCGGTGACAACCCCAGTTATCCCCTTTTGCATCTCAAGGTTGGGCGTGTGACCGATCGCAGGAGTGTGGTTGCAGGATTGCTTTCGTCAAGGAGCTGGCCAAGCGCCCACAATGAACACCATACAAGTTAAAGAACTGGGAATGGATGCCCAACCTGCCCCGCTTCCCTGGGGCCGCCTCAAACTGACTTACACGATCTGTGGCTGTCTGCTCGCGCTTGCGTTCACGCTGGCGAGCGCCGCATGCGGAGGCGGCAGCACTCAGGCGTCAGGGCCGCCCCCTCCCCCAAACCCGTCTGCCTGCTCGCAGGGAACGCAGGCAGTCAGCATGGCACAGGTGGCAAAGTTCAGGGCGCCGAAGGCTATGTTGTCTGACCCCTTGCTGCGGAACCGTTCCCAGGCTCCAGCGGCGGCCTGTCTGAGCACCAATGATCCCACCTCCGCAACCGTGGGAACAATCACGGGAGACGCTGCGAAGCACTTCGCGCACCTCGTGAGCACTCCCGTTGACTGTCCTACAGGCTATGCGTGCACTTATCAGGATGCCGAGGTCGATTTCGACACTCAAGCGGGTCCAGTGACCGGCTTTCGCTTTCGTTACCTTCGCCCGAAGAACATTGCCGATCCCGCCCACGTGCCGGTCCTCATCTCGGTGCCGGGTACGGGCGACTGCTACGTTGGCGATCCCTCGCCAGAGTCGATCGATCTGGAAGCCGCGACTAACGGCGCTGCCGTGCTCGAAGTGGCTCCGCGAGGTCACGTGGCCTGCTATTTTTCGGGAGACGCGCTCTACCAGCAGTCGGACGAGATTGGTCCGAACACGTTCGGCGACTACGATCGGCTGGTGGCAGCTTTCACGCGTGGCTGGATCGATACAACCGTACACGGTGACCCCACGCGCGTGGGCATGCAGGGTGCATCCTACGGCGGATTGTCAGGCTACTACTATGGACGTCAGAGCTGCGTCCCCGCCATTACCGGAAGCCCGCTCGCACTCGTGATCGCGGAGGCCGGCAGTCCTTATATCGCCGCGGGGACGGTGCAAGGCTTGGATCCGACGGATGTGACCGCCATTCTGGATGGGACCGCGGCTTTCGATACGCCTTGGGGCTCCCTCAAGTTCAGTCCCGACCAGCAAATTAATTATCCCGGCCCTTTGTTCAACGATCCCTTGCGGCAGGATGTTCTGGCCGACGTGAATCCTGCGCACTGGTTCGGTCCGGACGTGTTCGGATGGCGCAGCGCGTATGACGACCAAGCCGACACCGACACGACCACATTTCGCCAGAACGTCAACCATTTTCTGGGTCTCATTGGCTCGGAAGACTGCACGATTCCCCATGCTGAAGCCATGGAGTTCTTCGCAAATCTGGTTGCCAATGGGATGACGAATGCCAGGCTGGTCTCACCCATCTACCTTCACGGCTGCCATCAACCAAACACGCCGGACGGATTCCTCCCGAAGCCCACGCAACAAAACGCGCAGCTGATCACGCAGTGGAAGGAGAACCTCGAGGGCGGATGGATTGCCCGCTATCTGCTGAGTATCGCGCCTCCGTCTCCCTTACTCGACCCGGGCGCGGGTAGCCCGACCAACCAGCCGCTGTGGATGTACATGCTCGGAGACGAGGGAGTACTGCCCACCCCGCCAAAGGTGTATTCGGGCCCGGTCCCAACTTTGGTGCCGGAAAATGTGAGCGCGTTGACACTGCCGAGCGACCTTACCGGCGAGACGCTGAGCTACGATCCGGCGGGACAAGGGACGCAGATCGATCTCAAAAAGCCGGCGTGGAACGAGGCGGCGCGAGCCCAGGTCTGCGCTGACTTTCCCGTTGGCCAGACGGATGCCGTCGTCATCGGCCAACCCGAAGTCCTGCTTTACGGACAGGAGACGTCACAGCAATCGTATTCTTTCACCGCCGTGCTGGAGGATGTGTTCCCATCCACGGCTTGCTCGGGCGGGACCTGCGTATGGCCGGTTGCATCGGACAGGCGCTACCGCCGGGCGGGCGCAAGCGCGAGCCAGGACATCGACCTTGACTCCATGATTTACCGCTTCGCCGCCGGGCACACCATGAGGATTGTGATCTCGAACCTGGCGATCCTGGTACATGCCGACAACACATTCCCCAACGGCTATCCGATGTACGCACCCTCGACGACCCCGTACACGGTCAAGTTCTCCGCCACCGACCCGGGCGGCACGGGCGAACCGGCCAGCATTAAGGTGCCGGTCCTGTCGGGAGCGCCCACGCTCGCGCCATCGGCGTGGCAGTTGCAGTGAGCCGGGAGGACGGAGTGCAACGGTGGGAACTGGTGTCCCGGGCTGTGGCCGTCAGCGCCTGTTTGGGATTCTGGCGTAGTGCGCCGTTGCGGCCTCGATCTGCGTGATCCGGGCTACCAGGCGAGGAGGTCAAAGGCTTTAAACCACAGGGGGCACAGAGCATCACAGGAGAAACCGGCGACGTGGCTAGACTTCACCCCGGCCCAGCATTTCGTTGACTTGGGGGTGTCGCGTCCGTAACATCCAGGGCGAGGGTATCCGGGTTTTGATCGGCAAGACCATTTCGCATTACCGCATCGTTGAGAGGCTGGGCGGGGGCGGGATGGGTGTGGTTTATAAGGCCGAAGACCTGCGACTGCACCGCTTTGTGGCCCTCAAGTTCCTGCCGGATGATGTCTCGAAGGACCCGCAAACCTTAAGCCGGTTTCAGCGCGAGGCGCAAGCCGCGTCGGCGTTGAACCATCCGAATATCTGCACCATTCACGACATTGGCGAGGAAAATGGCGAGGCTTATATCGCCATGGAGTTTCTGGATGGGGCCACGCTCAAGCACACTATCGACAACCGGGCGATGGACCTGGATGGGCTGCTGGCGCTGGGAATCGAGATTGCCGACGCGCTGGATGCGGCGCACGCCAAGGGAATTATTCATCGCGACATCAAGCCGGCAAATATTTTTGTGACCGAGCGTGGTCACGCCAAGGTGTTGGATTTCGGGCTGGCGAAGATCACGACGACCGAGAGCAAGGCGGTGAGCGAAGCTACGGAAACCGGGATGCTGGACTCGCAACTGACGACGCCGGGAATGGCAATGGGGACGGTGGCCTATATGTCTCCGGAGCAGGTGCGGGCCAAGCCGCTGGATGCGCGCAGCGATTTGTTTTCGTTTGGGGCGGTGCTTTACGAGATGGCGACCGGGGCGTTGCCATTTCGCGGCGACAGCACGGCGGCGATCTTTGATTCGATATTGCGCAAGCCGACGGTGGCGCCGGTGCGGTTGAATCCTTACCTGCCGCCGAAGCTGGAAGAGATCATTGGCAAAGCTCTGGAGAAGGACCGGAACCTGCGGTATCAACATGCAGCGGATTTGCGGGCCGATCTACAGCGCTTGAAGCGAAACACGGAATCGGGAAGAACTCCGGCGGTCGGAACGTCGCCGGCGGCAGCGGCGGTCAGCCCGGCACAAGTGGAATCATCGGTGACGGCGGTTCCAGCAGCGAGGGCTTCGGGTTCATCGCCGAGCGCGGCAGCGCCGGTGAGCCAGGCGGGGGCGGTTTCGACCTCAAACCGGAAGTGGCTGGCTGCGTCTGCGGCGGCGGTTGTGGTGATCGCGGCGGTTGCCGGCTACTGGTTTTTCCACGGACGCGCGGCGCATCCCGCCGGAAGCCAGACTCATAAGGCGATCGCGGTAATTTATTTCTCGAACCTCTCGCAGGATGACTCCCTGAACTGGCTGAACAGCGGACTCACCGACATGCTGACCACGAATCTGGCGCAGGTGAAAGGGCTGGATGTGCTCTCGACCGAACGGGTGCTGAGCGCGGTGCAGCGGGCGAGCAAAGATGGCAAGTCGCTGGATCCGGGGCAGGCGCAGCAGGTGGCGCGCGACGCCGGAGCGGATGCATACATCACCGGGGCTTTGCTGAAAGTCGGGCCCACGCAACTGCGGCTGGACGTGCGCGGGCAGGACACCAACACCGGGCAGATTCTGTTTTCGGAGAAACTGGAAGGGCAGGATGTACAGAGCATTTTCGGGATGGTGGACCGGCTTACCTCGAGCATCGCGGGCAGCTTTCTGCCGGTGTCCCAAGTGCCGCAGAAGGCGCCGGAGATCGAGCAGGCTTCGACTTCCAACGTGGAAGCCTACCGGCATTACCAGTTGGGGATTGACTATGGGCGCCGCTTTCTGACGAGCGAGTCGATCCGCGAATTGGAGGCGGCGGTGAGTTTGGATCCGCAATTTGCGCTGGCCTATATGCGTCTCTCCCAACAGTACGCGTTGCAAGGTGATGTACGGCACAGCAATGAGTTGGTGGAAAAGGTCGAGCAACTGCAAGCGCGCTTGCCGCGCTTCGAGCAATTGTCGCTGCAAGAACTCAAGGCGGCCCACTCGCGCGATCTGGAAGCGGAGGTTGCGGTGCGGCGGCAAATGGTGTCGGAATTCCCACGGGAGACCAGCGAACGCGGGATACTGGCTACCTTCCTTTCCGGCCTTGGCAAGCGAGACGAGGGGTTGGAGTTATTTCGACAAGGTCTGGCGCTGGATCCGAAGGATGGAGACCTGCTGAACTTCCAGTCTTATGAACTGGCGAAGTGGGGCGACTTGAATGGCGCGCTGGCGGCGAATGACGCTTACATGGCAAGCCTGCCGAACGATCCCAATCCGTTCGACAGCCGGGGCGACATCCTGTTCATGGGGGGCCGGGACGACGAAGCGGTGGCCTCGTATCGAAAGGCCATTGGGTTAAAGCCGGACTTCAGCGACTACGGGGAGTATTTCAAGCTGGCGGTGGTTTATACGGACCAGAAAAAGCCTGACATGGCGAGCACGGCTTTCCAGGAATTTGCCCAGAAGACGACTCCGCTGCAGCGACTTTATGTCCCCGGCCTGGAAGCGCAGTTTAAGCAGACGGAGGGTAACCTGGAAGGCTCGCTCGCCGGGTACCGGAAAGCGGTAGAGCAACTGGGGCAGGCCAAGCAAAGCGAACCGGCAGAGACTTTCCTGCGGGAATTCGCTTACCTCGCGGTCATGATGGGGCAGGGTTCGGCGGCCCTGGCTTTTGCGCAACAGCAGAAGCTCGACGGCGAAGAACTGCAAACCGTCGCCTTCCTCGAGACCATGGCCGGGAATACATCGGCGGCAAAGCAAAGTTGGCAGCGCTTTGCTGCCAGCCATCCCTTGGTCACGCCGCGGGCGGTCGAGATCGGAGAGACTCTCGATGAGATTATGGCAGCGGTGGAACGCGGCGACGGGCAAGCAGCCCTGACGCTGGCGGCCCGGATCCCCGATTTCCAGACGCCGGTTTATCTGATTTTCTTCAAAGGCCGCAGCCATCTGCTTATCAATGATTACGCAACGGCCGAAGGCGAGTTTCGCGCGGTGTTGCGGCGCGAACGCGATATGGAGAACGGAGGCGTCATGGCGGAGCGGCTCCCGGTGTTTGGAATCCTGTCGCATTATTACCTGGGGCAACTCTATGAGCGGAGCGGGAAGCGGGACCAGGCGACGAATGAGTATCAGGAATTTCTTTCGCACTTCCAGGGTTCGCAGACGCGGCTGCCGCAGATCAGCGATGCGCGGACGGCGCTGAAGCGGTTGATGCAGTAGTCCTCTCTGATCTCCGTAGCCGGTCCTCGGTTATTTCTTCCTGGAGTCGTTGGCGGCGTTCCTAGCGCGCTCTTCAATGGCGCGATTTACTACCAGCAGCATCTCATCGAGCGGGGCGGGCTTGCCGGTCCAGATTTCGAACTGGCGGGCGGCTTGTTGCACGAACATCTCGATGCCGGGGATGACTTCGACGCCGGCGGCCCTGGCCATCTTCATGAGGCGAGTTTCGGGCGGATCGTAAACCATATCGAACAAGTAACGGGCCTTGATTTCATTTTCGTTCAGCGGCGAGTCCTTGGTATTGCCCATGCCCACCGAAGTGGCGTTGACGATGACGTCGAAAGTCATTTTTTTGAGGTCGGGGCGTTTGAGCAGGCGGGCGCGGGCGGAGCGGGCCAATTTCTGGGCGGGAGCGAGGGTGCGGTTCAGAATGTAAACTTCGGCGCCACGCTCTTTGAGCCCGTAAACCGCGGCGCGAGCTGCGCCACCGGCGCCGAGGACCAATATTTTTGCCTGCTCGAGAGAAATTCTCTGCTGCAAAGGGCGGACCACTCCGGCGGCATCGGTGTTGAAGCCGTAGAGCTTGCCGTCCTGCGCGCGGACCACGGTGTTGCAGGCGCCGATTTTGGTGGTGTGGGCATCGGTGTTGTCGAGATGCGGGACGATCGACTCCTTGTAGGGCATGGTGATGGAGAGCCCGTGAATAGGAATCTCACGCACGCAGGTGAGCAGGTCTTTCAAAGTCTTAGCGTGCAGGGCGACGTAAACCCCGTTGACGGTTTCGCGGCGCAAAGCGGCGTTCATGATTGCGGGCGAAAGAGAGTGGGCCACGGGATCGCCGGCGACGGCATAGACGCGGGTGGCGGGATCGACCTGCTCGATGCGATAGGTGTTGCGGAGTTCCTGGGCGGTGATCTGGCCGGGGGCGGTCCGTTCGTCTTCACTGACGGCAGCAAAGGTAAAGGCGCTGCCGGCGCGCACGCCGAGCACACGGCTGATGATGCCCTGCTCGCCCATGCACAAGCCGATGAGTGAATGGCGGTCGCTGTTTTTTTCCAGGAACTTCATCATGACCACGTTGTCATGCAGGGTGGTGGCGGTGCTGACAATTTTGTAGAAATCCGCGGGCAGGGCCGACATCTTCTCGAGAGTTTCTTCGAGCTTCCTGGTGCCGCGAAAGTCGTGGTAGGAAAGGATGAGCGCGGCGCGAGTGCGCAGGCGCTCGAGCTGGGGCCGTTTGAGGCGGAGAGCGCTTTGCAACTCCATGTCAACCAGTTGGCAGCCGGCAGCGGCGGCTTTTGTCAGGATGTCCAGTTGGGAGGCCAGTGAACCCCGGAACTTGCCTCCGTTGGCGACGCGCCGGCAAGTCGCGATGGTGGGCACATGGGGATGGTATTCGGTGAATTGCTTGATGCGGGCGAGCGCCAGGGCCGGGCGCGGGAGGTAATCTAACCTGAACTCCAGAAAGGTGTTGTCCCGAACCAGGGCTTCCGCCTTGTCGACCATCTCAGAGGGATCGGAGGCGGTGACCGCGACGCAAACCCGGGGTAACCGCATCGGCCTAAAGCGGGCCACGAACTGGTTGGGGGCTGCCGTCATCTGTTTTAGAGAGTGGCGCGATATTACAGGCGCGTAATTATAGATGCAACAGGGGATTGCGATTTTTTACGAGAGAGAGGGGCTTAACCTACCGGTCTGACACCAGCGTAACCTTGACCATCCTTACCCCGGTTGTTACTGTCCGGGCTGGAAGGGTTTTATTTTTCTGCAACTTAAGGGAGATGAGGCGGGACCTGAGAGGGCTCCGGCTTCGGAGGTAACATGAAGAAAACAGGATTGTTGCTGGCCTTGACGCTGGCTTTGGGGACGACTGTGGCCGCACAAGAGACGGCTGCCGCGGCGAACCAACCGACGCCTGAGGGGACGGTTTCCACCAACTTGAACTTTCCGGTCGAGAGCATCGTGACTCCGACTTACTCGGACCAGCAGTGCGCGGGCTTCGTCGACAAGCAACTGGTGCCGAACGCCAGCTACGTGTCCGGCGGCCTGGATACACCTAACACCACCCAGTATGCCTCGGGCGACATGATTTTTCTCGCCGGGCAGGGATACGAACTGGGCAAGCGCTACCGGGTTGTGCGCGAACTGCGCGACCCGAACCGCCGGGAAGAGTTTGGTGGCCAAGGGAGCGTGCTCAAGGCCATGGGGCAGCCGTATGCTGAACTGGCGACGGTGAGGGTGATTGACACCCGCAGCAAGAGCGCGATTGCCCATATCGATTTCAGCTGTAGCCCGGTGCTGCCCGGAGACATCGTAACCGGGTTCGCAGAGAGACCCGCGCTGCCTTTTCATCCTTCCTTACGGTTTGACCGTTTTGCTCCGCCCAATGGCAAACTTAGCGGGCGCATCGTGCTGGCCAAGGACTTCGACGGCGAGCTTGGAACCGGGATGAAGGTTTACATGAATCTTGGCAGCAACCAGGGAGTGAAGGTGGGCGACTATTTTCGCGCGGTCCGCTCCTACGAAGCAGATCTGCACAATCCGGTGGATTCAATTTCGTTCAAGGCTTCCACCGCGGAAGACACCCAAGCCAAGCCGCCGTCCATTGAGCAGACCATGCTGACCCGCAGCAATGGTCCGGTGATTCACGTGGCGGATTTCCCGCGGCGCGCGGTAGGTGAAGTTGTGGTGCTCGAAACCACGCCTACCACTTCGACGGGCATGATCGTATACGCCATGGAAGACATCCACCTGGGCGACGGTGTGGAATTGGATCCGCAGTAATCGAGTTTTGTTCCGCAAACCCGCTGCAAGTCAAAAAAGGGAGAAGCCGAAAAGCTTCTCCCTTATTGTTTTTCAAGGTTGGTTTGGTGGCTGAATCCGGGGGTGCGAACGTGCGGAAGGTCGAGATCGCCGGTTTGTGGCGGAGGTCGGCTATCATGTTGGGTTTGAATCACGCGCACAAAGAGTGCAATCCTACAATCCTGACCTGTGACTACGAGATCCAGTTCTGATCGTTTTGCGGTGCTGCTGCTGGCCCATGGCAGCCCCGATTCTGTCGATCAAGTACCAGAATTTCTGCTGCGGGTGACCGGAGGCCGCGCGCTGCCTCCAGAGGTGATCAAGGAAGTTCAGCATCGGTACGGGTTGATAGGCCGCTCTCCGCTCACCGAACTCACGCTGCAACAAGCTGAACTGCTCGCCCACAAGCTCGGAATTCGGGTTTACGTTGGGATGCGCAACTGGAAGCCGTACATCACGGACACGGTACGCACCATGATTGCCGATGGGGTGAGCCGGGCGACGGTCATCTGCCTGGCGCCGCAGAACTCCCGCACCAGCGTTGGCCTGTACCGGGGAGCGCTTACCGCGGAGAAACCGCCCTTCCGGGTTCGTTTCGTCGAATCCTGGCACGATCATCCTTTATTGATTCGAGCCTTCGCTGAGAAACTCCGGGCGAGCCGGCCGGCGGGGGTTGCGACCATATTTACCGCCCACAGCGTTCCCCAGCGCACCATCGCACAAGGCGATCCCTATGAACAACAAGCCAATGAGACCGCCGAATTGGTGGCAAAGGAAGGCGGGCTTGCGCCCGGCGACTGGGCCTTCGCATTCCAAAGCCAGGGGATGTCGGGAGGCCCGTGGCTGGGGCCGGCGGTCGAAAACATGATTATCGCCTTCAAACAGAAGGGGCACGACGCCGTCTTTATTCAGCCTGTGGGTTTTCTTTGCGACCACGTTGAAGTGCTCTACGACATTGACATCAGCTTCAAACAGTTCGCGGAGAAACAAGGCATGCGCCTGACGCGGGCCGAGTCGCTGAACGATTCGCCACTGCTCACTGCCGCCCTCGCCGACCTGGCGGGTGAGTCCACATGAAACGAATTGCCATCGTCGGCGGAGGCATTTCAGGCCTTGCGGCCGCATTCGCACTGGAAAAGCGGCGGCGTGCCGGGGTGGCGCTCGAATACACGCTTTTCGAAAGCTCTTCGCGGCTGGGTGGCGTTTTCGTCAGCGAGCGGATTGAGGGATGCCTGGTGGAAGCCGGTCCTGATTCTTTTCTCACGGAAAAACCGTGGGCGGCTGAGCTCTGCCGTGAGACCGGGCTGGGCGACCAGCTCATTGGCTCCAACGACCGCGACCGCAAGACCAGCATCCTGGTCAAAGGCCGGCTGGCGCCCATGCCGGAAGGCCTGATGTTTATGGTCCCTACGAGGATGCTGCCGGTGCTGTGGTCGCCGCTGTTTTCGAATCACACCAGGTTCCGCATGGCGCGGGAGTGGTTTCAAGCTCCGCGGGAGTCATCGGAGGATGAAAGTGTGGCGGCTTTTGTGGAACGCCACTACGGCGCGGAAGTGGTCGATCGCCTGGCTGATCCTCTGCTCTCCGGGGTTTATGGCGGCGAGGCCGACAAGCTTAGCCTGCGCGCGGTTTTGCCGCGCTTTGCCGAGATGGAAGCCCGGCATGGAAGCCTGGGCCGCGCGCTGATCTCGGCGAAACCAACTGCGGCGGTTGCCGGCAAGCCTCTGTTTACGTCGTTGAAAGATGGCATGCAGCAGATGGTTGAGGCAGTGGTGTCACATCTGCCGCCACCGGCGCTGCACATAGATACGCCGGTGCAAGCCCTTCAACAACAGGACACCAGTTGGGTGGTTTCGGCAGGCTATGCCTCCGATCAATTTGATGCTGTGATTCTCGCGACTTCCACGCAAGCTGCTGCCCGGCTGGGCTTGCCAGCGAAACTCAGCGGCGCTCTCGGCGAAATCGCATATACGTCTTCAATCACGGTTGCGCTGGCTTACGATCAGGCGGTGCGGAAGGCGCTGCCTCCGGGCTTCGGCTTTCTGATTCCGCGCAGCGAAGGCAAGCGCCTGCTGGCGGCGACGTTCGTACACAATAAATTCCCCCACCGGGCCCCCGCAGACCGCGCTTTGATTCGCTGCTTTCTGGGCGGGGCGCGCGATCCTGGTATTCTGGAGCAACCGGACAACGAAATCCTGCGAATCGTTCGGCAAGAGTTGCGAGAGATTCTCAATCTCGCCGCTGAGCCGTTGTTCACGCGCGTGTTTCGATGGAAAGATGCGATGGCGCAGTACAACGTCGGCCACATCGAGAGGATTAAAGCCATTGAGAACGCTTGTCACGAACTACCCGGACTGGCGCTGGCCGGCAATGCCTACCACGGCATTGGGGTACCGGATTGCGTTCGTTCGGGGACCGAGGCGGCTGCGAGCGTCCTGCGATCGGTGGGACTGCCAGGGCCCGAATAGCGCTTCCAAGGCCGCAACCGGCCTGGCCGGATTACTCCCGTAACTTCATTTCGCAGCAACAACTCTCGCGACCTGGGGTTAGCATTTGTTAAGAGGGAATTCTGCATGAAGCAGCTATTGGCTTTAGTTCTGTTTGCGTTGTGCCCGCTGTGGGCGCAAGAACAAAAACCTTCAGAGATGCAAGGAATGCCGGGCATGGACGACCAGGGTGCGGCCCACGCCATGCAGTCCATGGAGGGGCACCACATGGACATGGGCGCGCATATGAGGATGACGCCCATGCGCGCGCTCCAGCCCGGCGATCAGGAGAAGGCCGACCGGGTGGTGCACGCTGCACGCAGTGTCGCCGAAAAATACTCTGATTACAAAGTCGCGCTGGCCGACGGATTTCGAATCTTTATGCCCGACCGGCCTCAGAAACAGTATCACTTCACCAACTATGGGTACGCATTCGAGGCGGCTTTTAGATTTAATCCCGACCATCCAACCTCGCTCCTGTATGAAAAGAACGGGAGCGGGTACAAGCTGATCGGAGTGATGTATACGGCGCGCAAGACGGCCACGCTCGAAGATCTCGATGCCCGCATCCCGCTCAGCATTGCGCAGTGGCACGCGCACGTGAATCTCTGCCTGCCTCCGGCGGGCAAAGGAGACGCCACCGGACGGCATTCGCAATTTGGACTGCGTGGTTCCATCACGACACAGGCGGAATGCGATGCCGCCGGGGGCCGGTTCATGCCTCAGGTTTTCGGGTGGATGGTTCACGTTTACCCATTTGAGCAAAAGCCGGAGGACATCTGGTCGGTGGAGCGGCAGGGGCACGAGCACATGGATTAAATCGGCCCCGGAGCCGGCGAGACTATGAATTGACAGCGGCTTCAATCGCCTCGGCCAACTGCTCGACCGCCCAGCCGATCTGCTCCGCGGTAATCACCGCCGGGGGCGCGATCAACAAATGATCTCCCGCTATTCCATCCACACAGCCTTGCATGGGATAAACCATCAAACCCCGGCTGGCCGCGGCTTGGGCCACGCGTCCGGCAAAGTTCAAGTCTGGAGAGAATGGTGTCTTGCGGGCTTTGTCGGCGACAAACTCGATTCCGCAGAGTAACCCGATGCCGCGCACATCACCGACCGCTTTGCGGTCTCGCAGAGTTTCGAGGGCGTCTCGCAGGAGAGTCGCGGCCGATCCCGCTCGCTGACCGTCCGCCGCGCCCACCAGGTTGTCGCGCCGCAAGACCTTCAGCACTGCACGGCCCGCCGCGAGGGAAAGTGGGTGGGAGTTGTAGGTGAACCCGTGCAACAACGTTCCTGATCCTTGTGCGATGGCATCCGCGACTCTTTTTGTGACCAGCAGCGCGCCCAGCGGGGCGTAGCCGCTGGACAATCCTTTGGCGGTGACCAGAATGTCGGGGGCAACATCCCAATGTTCGACAGCGAAATTCCGTCCAGTGCGTCCCATGCCGGTCATAACTTCGTCGGCAATCAGCAGCACACCCCGGCGGCGGCAAATGTCGGCGACAGTCTGCAAATATCCCGGAGGGGGCACGACTGCACCTAATGTCGCGCCGCTTACCGGCTCGAAGATGAAAGCCGCGGCCTGGCCATTGGCGGCAGCGATGGCGGTTTCCAGGCTGGCGGCATACTCCTGTCCACAGTTGCGGCAGCCGTCGGTGCAATCGTAGGCGCAGCGATAGCAATAGGGGAAAGCGACGTGCGCTAACTCGCGCACCATGGGCAGGTAGATCTCGCGCCGCCGCCGGTTTCCGGAAACCGCCAAAGCTCCGAGGGTTGATCCGTGATAACTCTGGTTGCGGCTGATGACTTGATGGCGGGCGGATTGTCCGATTTCGACTTGATACTGCCGCGCCAATTTCAGCGCGGCCTCGATTGCCTCGGAGCCGCCGCTGGTGAAGTACACGCGACCGCCGGCAAAATGGCTGCCGGCAAAGTCCAATAACTCCTGTGCATATTCTTCAGCAACCGGCGTGGTGAACTGACTGCTGTGGACAAACTCCAGTTGCTGGGCCTGTGCGGCCATGGCGGCGCTGATTTCCTGAACGCCGTGGCCGATGAAATTCACCGCGGCGGAACTGGAAAAATCCAGATAGCGCTTGCCATCGGCGTCCCACAGGTACACGCCTTCTCCGCGAACCGCAGAGGGATAAGATTTGCGAAACGACCTGGGCAACAAGGCCGGAGAGGCCGGAATCACCGCACTCTTGCTCACGGCTGCGATTATCCGGCGCAAGATCGTGCGCTGTCAAAGCTCGGTTTCGGCGCGACTCACGGCCATAAACGCCGGCGGCTTTCAACTCTGTTACGCTCGGGATGACGTTTGAAGAAGTTCCATGAACCGACTGTTCCGCCTTCTGCGCCCGTCGCACCAGCACAGCGCCTATTCGGCGACTTTGCTGCTGATGTCGGCGATCATGGCGTCGCGGGTGATCGGTTATGTGCGCGAGGCCTACATTGCGTGGGCATTCGGGGCCGGCCCGCAAACCGACGCCTATGTGGCCGGGTTCACCATTCCTGACTGGTTGAATTATCTGGTCGCCGGCGGAACTGCCTCCATCACTTTCGTTTCCATCTACACACGTTTTCTGGCGGAGAAGAAAGAAGAGGACGCACAAAAGACGTTTTCCATCATCATCACTGTGATGACGATGGTTCTGGGGATCGGCACCGCGCTGGCCGAAATCTTTGCGCCTCAGATCGAGCGTCGGATGTTCAGCGGGTTCAACCCAGAACAACTCGCTCTGTGCGTCCATCTGACTCGCATTCTGCTGCCGGCACAGATTTTCTTCTACGTCGGTGGGGTGGTTTCGGCGGTGTTGCTTTCGCGGCGATTATTTCTGTTCCCCGCTTTCGGGCCGCTGCTGTACAACGTGGCCATCATCATGGGAGGAATTTTGTTTTCCCGTCGTTTGGGGATTTCCTCTCTGGCCTATGGGGCGCTGGCGGGCGCGATCCTCGGCCCGTTCCTGGTCAATGCGATTGGAGCGGCGCGGATTGGGACGGGTTACCGCATCTCGTTCGATATTGGCAACCCGGCTTTTCGCGAATGGGTGCGGATGTCGATTCCGCTGATGATCGGGGTTTCGCTGGTCACGGCGGACGACTGGATTCTCCGCTATTTCGCCTCCAGCAGCGTGGGAGACATCACCCGCCTGAACTATGCCAAGCGCCTGTTCGCGGTGCCCATCGCGGTATTGGGGCAGGCTACCGGCCAGGCCTCGTTGCCGTTTTTTGCCCGGCTGTTCGGCGAAAAACGCATGCCGGAATTTGCGGCCACGGTGAACGCGTCGGTCTCTCGGATCGTGGCGGCATCTCTACTGGCCACAAGCCTGATGGCTGCGGCTGCGCTGCCGCTGATGGACCTGGTTTATCGCCGCGGACACTTCCGCTTCTCAGACTCTGAAACTACCGCCGTCTATTTCTTCTGGTTTTCGCTTTCGCTGGCGCTTTGGGCGGCACAGGCGCTGTATGCGCGCGCGTTCTATGCCGCCGGGAACACGCTTACTCCCATGGTGGCGAGCACCCTGATTACTCTGGCCTCGCTTCCCATGTACGCCGCGCTCTATCGCGGCTTCTCCACCCCCGGTCTCGCCATTGCTTCAGACCTCGGCATTTTAGCCAACACTGTGGCCGTGGCCGTGCTTCTGCATCAACGCAGGTTGGTGCTTATCAGCGGATTGCAATGGGGAGAATTGGGCAAGGCAGGGATCACGGCGGTGGTTGCGGGGGCGCTGAGTTATCGCATGGCAACCAGCGTAGTGGTCGAGGGAAGCCGTGTGGCTGACGTTGAATCGCTGGCCTTGGCTACGCTTACCTGGGCTGGCGCGGTTGCGGCGGGATTGTGGCTTACGCGATCGCGGTTGCTGGGCGATCTGCTCCGCCGCAAGGGCACGAGCTATCCCCGAGTGGCGGAGAAAAGCGCGGAAGAACTCAGCCGCGGCGCGGAGCCGTAAGGCGGGGTCTAGGGAAACACCTGGAATAAATCCTTCAGGTCGGTTTCTTTGGCGGCATCACCCAACAGCGGGGTCAAGGAAAAGATTTCCTGAATGGTTCGCAGGGTTGAACCGTGGGTGTAGTGAATATGGTTGGAATATCCGCCGCCTTTGGCGAAGGGAGAGAGCACGATCATTCCGATGGGCCCATCGCCCTCGTTGGCTTCGTCCCAGACGATGAACAGGGCTCCATTCTTCCGATACACGGCGGAGTTGAGAATTGCCGGGACATTTTTCGCAAGCCAGGTGTCTCCGTCCGCAATATTGCCGCCGCTGCAGCTATCGTGCATATCGTCACAGAGATTGGGAGTGATGAAGTTATAGCTGGCGACGGTGTCGTTCTGTAAATCGGTTGCCAGCTCGGTGTAGGGCCTCACGTGGGCAATGCAATACGCAGAGTTGGGGTTCTGGTTGCCGGTGACATTGTCGAAGTAGACGAAGGGATCGTGCTTGGGCGCGTACAACTGGCTGCCATTCGGATCTCTTGCCCCCTCATTCACGAGGGGGCAACTGGAACCGTCGCTATTCTCCTGGTACGCCTTCCACGAGATGCCGGCGTGCCTGAGGAGGGTAACGAGATGGTGCGTAGTGGTCTGGGAATTCTGGCTGGGGGGGCCGTCGTTGAGGATTCCGAAATTGGTTCCCGCTTCCAGCCACAAATAATTTGGAAGACTGGGGTGGAGGTTCGGAGGGTTGTAATAACTCTCGGCGTGTGAAGCGATGGGGAGCAAGGTGTTGTTAATGTAGGGCGCTTTCGAATTACCCTTGATGTTCATGTTTGGACTATCGCCGGTCCAATTGTGGTTCTCCATGAGAATGATAAATACGGTACGAATGTGATGAGAGGCGGTGTCGGTGATTTCATCGGGCGCGGCCCATAAACTATCCACCGCAAGGGTCAGGAAGAGGGCAGTGCCAAGCAACAGGATGGGGATTCTTGAAACGGGGCGGCGCATGAGACGCTCTCCTTGCAACCGTGCCGCACAGTGTCCGCGGCAGGAATAGTGGTTAAGGCAATGCAGAAAAGAAACGGCGGGCGCCGCAAAGATGAGGGCCCGCCTTGAGTTCCTTTCACGGCCTAGGCGCGGGCGGCCACGGCTTCGGTGGCACTGGCGGTGGGCTTCACTTCCTCGCCGTTGGGCTTTTGTCCGGCCTTGCGGATATCAATCCCGCCCTTGAAGAACGCGCCGTCTTCAATCGAAATGCGGGCTGCGACGACGTCGCCGGTCAGCGAACCATCGCTGCGGATATCCACCCGGTCACTAGCGGTCAAATTGCCCCGAACCTTGCCGAGCACCACAATCTCGCGGGCATTGACGTTGGCGGAAACCACGCCATTGCGCCCCACCGTCACCCGGTTGCCGGCTAGATTGATGGATCCTTCGACCCGCCCATCAATATAGAGCGACTCCGAGCCGCTGACTTCTCCTTTAATAACTAACGACTTGCCGATGGTAGCCTGGTCGGCTGCGGTGGCAGTAACCGGACGCGCCGCAGGTTCGGGAGTGGAAGACATGGGCGTAGGCATGGCCGGACGTTCAGGTTCACCAGGCCGGATTGGAGTGGTAGGAGTTTGAGTCGTGGGCTTCCACATGGCGCTAAAATTCCTTTCCTGAGTGAAGATTGAAGGATTTCAAGGGCATTTCAATCACCAAACGGCATTTTACTCCGCAAACCCTGTGTAGTCTTGTGGAAATTGGTTGATTAACCCGCCACCTGCCGATCCTGGACCGGGCAATTTCTCCCTATCCAAGGCAGTTCTTGCTCTCGTCCGGTATCCTAACGGAGAGCTGCTCTCGTCCTCCCCATGCTTGCGGACTCCACCATCCTGAAGAAGCTCGAGCGCCTGCCCAGGCATACGGCGGGCTACAAGCAGTTGGTGCGCGAGCTGGGGCTGCACGGCGAAGCGCGGCGCGACCTTTCCGATCGCCTGGAACGCCTGGTGGCGAGCGGCCAGCTTATTCACATTGATTCCGACCGCTACGCCCTGCCCCAACCGGCCACCGGCAAGAACGTTGTCACCGGAAAGCTCAGCATGCATCGCGACGGCTTCGGCTTTGTCGTTCCTGACACCAGTTTGCTTGGCGAACCTCTGAAATCTCGTCTTTCCGGGGACATTTTCATACCGCCACCGGCGGTGGGCACAGCCATGCATGGCGACCGGGTGCTGGTCGAAATCATGAACATCCGGCCGGATGGGCGTGGTGAAGGCCGCATCCTTCGGCCGGTGAACCGGGCTCATACGACGGTCGTCGGCATCTTCCACTATGGGCAGCGGCGCAACTACGTCACTCCCATCGATCAAAAGATCTCGCAGGAAATCATCATCCCTCCCGGGCTGGAGCGGCCGGTGCCCGATGGGGCTGATTCAACTTCCCAACCACAGGGGCCACAGCGAACACGGAGTCAACGCGACCCTCATCGCGTCCTCGGCGAAGAAGCCGCTCGCCGGGCCTCATGGGAGGACCTGGAAAATGTTGTGGTTGATGTTGAAATCACGGACTGGCCGAGCGCCACGCAAAATCCCCGGGGCAAAGTAGTCGAAATTGTCGGCTACGAAGACGACTTCGGGGTGGACGTCGAAATCGTCATCCGCAAGTTTCATCTTCCCCACCGTTTTCCGGGCGAGGTGCTGGAGGCGGCCCAGGCGGCCGATCCCATCATCACCACTGAGGAAACTCGCAACCGCCGCGACTTCCGCGACTTTCCGATCGTTACTATCGACGGCGAAACCGCCCGCGACTTCGACGACGCGGTCACGGTTCGCCGCCTCGACAACGGCAATTTCGAACTACAAGTGCACATCGCCGACGTGGCCCACTACGTCACACCCGGCTCGGCGCTCGATGATGAAGCCCGGCTGCGCGGCACCAGCGTTTATTTTCCCGATCGCGCTGTTCCCATGCTGCCGCTCGAACTTTCGACCGACATTTGCAGCCTGCGCCCGCAAGTGGAGCGGCTGGTTCTTTCCTGCGTCATGGAAATCGACCATCACGGGGAGATTGCCGGTTATGACCTGTCGGAGGGTGTCATTCGCTCGGCCGAGCGCATGACCTATACCGATGTGAGCGCGGTTCTCGAGGGCGATGCCGCCGTGCGCCGGCGTTATTCCGCATTGACGCCAACGTTTGAGATGATGCGCGACCTTGCCCTCATTCTGAACCGCAAACGCGAGCGCCGGGGCTCCATTGATTTCGATCTGCCTGAACCGATCATCGAATTCGACGAACATGGGCTGATGAAGAGCATCACGCGATCGGAGCGCAATATTGCGCACCGGCTGATTGAAGAATTCATGTTGTCTGCCAATGAATGTGTCGCGGGATATCTCGAAAGCCGCCGCATCGCTTCTCTTTACCGCATTCACGAGAAGCCCGACGCCAAGCGAGTTTATGACTTCGAGGTCTTGGCGGCGACGTTCGGCTATTCACTCGGCGTGGGCGCGCTGCCTATCCAGCGTATGCAGTTCAAGTCCGACCGCCGCTCCAACTACGGCAGCGGCAAACGCCCGCGCGAAATCGAAATCCCGAAAGAAGTACACATTACCCCGCGGATGTACCAAAAGCTGACGGAAAAGATCGCCGGCAAACCTGAGGAACGCATCCTTTCCTACCTCATGTTGCGCTCGCTGAAGCAGGCCCGCTATTCGGAAGAGAATCTAGGGCATTTCGCCCTGGCCGCGCCGAGCTATACACACTTCACGTCGCCTATCCGCCGCTACCCTGACCTGATTGTCCACCGCATTCTGAAGGAAGTATTAAAAAGCAGCGCCGGCGACCGGCAGGCTGCCGCCGAAGACGCTCCTTCCCCGTGGTCGAAACGACGCGACCATGCAGCCCACCGGGAGGCGAGTGCCCCGCTCACCGGCCCCATCTCTCTCGACGAACTGCACGCCATTGCGGAGGAATCCAGCCACGCTGAGCGCCGCGCCGACGAAGCCGAACGCGACCTGATGGAATGGAAAAAAGTGAAATTTATGGAGGACCGGGTGGGAGAAGATTTCGACGGGCTGATTATCAGCGTCACCAAGTTCGGCTTCTTTGTGGAGCTTACTGATCTCTTCGTGGAGGGCCTGGTGCCGCTCGCGTCCTTAACCGACGACCACTACACTTATCACGAGAACACGCGCGAAATCATCGGCCAGCACAGCCGCCGCATTTTTCACCTGGGCGAGAAAATCCGCGTGCTGGTGGACCGCATTGACCCGGTGGAGAAGAAGATCCAGTTTGCAATCGTCGAAGAAAGACCCGCCGCGCGCCAGAAAGTAAAATCGAAGAAGACAAAAAGGCGCTGACTCATCCACCCATGGTCAGCACGACCCTGAACCTCGCCCTCCCACTCATCATTTGTTCATAGCCTTCGGCCGCTTTTTCCAGGGGATAACGTTCGATCATAGGCCGCACTCCGCTCAGTACGCTGAAGTTCAACGTGTCCTCGGAGTCTTTGGCGGTGCCAGAGGGCCAACCCTGGACTGATCGCCGGGGGATGACGAGTTGTAAGGGCGTGAAACTCAGCGGCTCCGCCCCAACTCCGATCACCAGCAACTTTCCACCCGTCGCGACCCCGTCGATCAGTGCGGCGATGGCTTTCGAATCCGGGGCTGTAGCCAGTACCACTCTCGCCCCTCCCAGTTTTTGCAGCGCCGCAGCCGGCGCCCCGGCATCGACATCGATGTACTCGTGGGCACCCAGTTTTCTGGCCAACGCTTCCTTGTCAGCACCGCGTCCGATGGCAACGGTGCGGAAGCCCATTTGGCGGGCGTATTGGATCCCCAGATGCCCGAGGCCGCCGATGCCTTGCACGGCCACCACGTCCCCGGCCCGCGCGCCGGCGTTGCGGAGCGGATTGTACATGGTAATACCGGCGCACATCAGAGGAGCGGCTTCATCGGCGGGCAATTCGTCCGGCATGGCAGCCACAGCTTCGGCCGGCACCACGACATATTCGGCGTATCCACCGTCGAAATGGATGGCAGTGATTTTTTCAACCTGGCAAAGAATGAAATCGCCGCGACGGCAGGGGTCGCACACAAAGCAATGGCCACCATGCCAGCCGACTCCGACACGCTGGCCCAGCTTCTATTGGGTGAGATCAGAGCCGACCGCATCAACGCGCCCGGCAATTTCATGCCCTGGCACACGGGGATACGGCAATCCGGGCCACAGCCCTTCTTTTACCAGTACGTCGCTGTGGCAGATACCGCAGGCTTCGACTTTGATGCGCACCTGCGCCCGCCCTGGGTCGGGGATGGGGCGCTCGACGATTTCGAAATTGCCGCCGGGTTTGCTGATTTGCACTGCTTTCATTTTCGCCATGGTTCTTCCTTTATAGAGAGAACTCAGATTGGTGACGGAGACGTTCGGGCTGCAACAAAAGCAAGACGGAAACACGGCTATAGATGGCGGTGAGATGTGGATGGATGCAGAAATGCGCACATGGAATGACCACTAGATTTTCTTGATGGCCTGCTCAACTCTTGCCAGCGTCGTATCTTTCCCCAGCACTTCCAGGGTCTCAAACAGAGGAGGAGCGTTCTTTCTGCCGCAGACTGCGACTCGGATGGGCTGGAACATCTGTCCGGGTTTGACGCCCAGTTCCTGGGCGGCGGCGCGCAGTGAGGCATCCAGAGGGTCGTGCTTGAACTCGGTCTTTTCAAGGACTTCGCGGGCACGCTGCAAGACTTTCACCGCCATGGCCGCATCTCCTTTTTGCGGGACCAGTTCGGCGGGGTCGTAGGGCGGCAGTTGATCCACAAAGAAGAAGTCGGCAACCACCAGCACGTCGCGCAGCAGCTTGATGCGCTCGCGAATGAGGGGCGTAATTCGAAGCATCCTGGGAAAGTCCACGTTGAAGCCGGCCTGGCAAACGATCGGCAGCAAGCGCGCAGCCAGGTCTTCGAGAGTGGATCCGCGAATGTGCTCGGCGTTCAGCCATACCGCCTTGGCGTCAAAGGGATCTTCCTGAGTGAAATTGACCACCGCATTGGCGCGGTTGATGCCTTCGAGGGAGAATGCCTCGGTCAGCTCCGCGACGCTCATCAGTTCGCGGTTGTCCTTCGGCGACCATCCCAGCAGGCAGAGAAAATTGATGAACGCCTCGGGCAAGAACCCGGCATCGCGATAAGTGGTCACGCTGACGACCGGGCCATGACGGCGTTTGGAAAGTTTGGTCCCGTCGGGCGCCACCAGGAGAGGCAAGTGTGCAAAGTGCGGTGGCTTTACGCCGGCGGCCTCAAAGATCAGCACATGTTTGAAGGTGTTGGTGAGGTGGTCCTGGCCGCGAATGATGTGGGTGATGGCGAGATCAGCGTCATCGGCACAGGAGGCCAGATGATAAGTGGGCATTCCGTCGCTGCGCAGCAAGGCGAAATCCTCGATGTCGGCCGCTGACTTCGCCTGCTCACCGTAGACCGCATCTGCAAAGCACACGGGCCGACCGCCCTCGCGGGGCACGCGGAAGCGCAGAGCAAAGGTTTCTCCCGCGGCGGCACGGCGGTCACTTTCAGCGCGGGAAAGCTCCCGCATCCCCGGATTGAACAGCCAGGCCGCTTGCGCGCCTGACCTCTCTGCGTCGCCCGCATGGGCGGGAGTAAAGTCGCGGTAGGCCAGGCCTTTTTCAAAAATCTCCCAGGCAGTTTTGCGATGCAGTTGCAGGCGCTCCGACTGCTTGTATTCCTCGTCCCAGCTCAGCCCCAGCCACTTCAGACCCTCGAAAATGGAATTCACCGAGGCATCGGTATTGCGCTCGACGTCGGTATCGTCGAGGCGGAGGATCATGGCGCCGTCATTGTGGCGGGCGTAGAGCCAGTTAAAAATGAAGGTGCGAGCGCTGCCGACGTGCAGGAAGCCGGTCGGCGAGGGCGCAAAACGCACACGGGGACGGCTACCGGGGACCGCTGGATGCGATGGTTGGATCATGTAAAGGTGGTCACCTGCGATGTTACGGGGCGGCGAAAAGCAGCGTCAAGCGGCTCAACCCCTGGTAACCGGCGAATGGTTACCGGGAGGGAAGCACCAGGGCGTTGAGGGCCATCCAAATGTGTTGTGTTGTCTCTAATCGTGTGAAAACATAGCAGTCATCGGATCCGGTTTTTCTGGCTCGGGAGAAGTGAGAGTTCCGTCCATCATGAACAGTTTCGCCCTCAGTATGGTGATCGTGCCCGGGGTTGTCTCCGTGTTGCTGGTGCTGCTGTTCACCTACCTGTACGAGCAAAGCCGGCAGCAGTATTTTCGCGCCTGGCAGCTCGCCTGGGCGTTTTACACCCTGCACTACGGGCTTGATGTTTGGGAAACGTTCAATCATCCGGCGGCGCCGGTGGCGTTCGTTGCCTCCCTGCTGCTGGTGGCAATGGCGATCTGTATCTATGTCTCCACCCGGCTGATGCGCGAAAAATACGCTTGGCGCTGGGATGACACGGCGCTCGCGATTGCCGGAGTCGGGTTGGCTTTATGGAGTCTGAAAGCGCAAATTGTGCGGGGAGTATTCCGGCCGGCTGGCTTCCTGATCCCCCACCTGCCCTTGAACGTGGGGGTCGGGGTGGCGCTGCTCTACTGCTCGGCCTATTTCTATCGCCACGCCCACCGCAAGAATTCGCTGGCGTTCAGGCTGCTGGCGGTATCGCTGGCGCTGTGGGCGGTGCTCATGGTATTTGGCGAGCTGCACGATCCATTTATCGCCATCTTTGGAAGCGCCGGGCATTTCCTCGGACCCATCCCGCAGATGCTGCTGGGCATCGCCATGGTGATGGTGCTGTTTGAAAACGAGCGCAATGCGGTCCAGGAAAATGCGCTGGCTTTTTCGACTCTGGGCGTTGACCCTATGCGCCTGCTATCCGCCGCAGATTTGGTGCCCAGCCTGCAAAGCATTTTGGACCGGCTGGTGGCGCCGCTGCCGACGGGGCGGGCGATGATTTACATCTCCGACCGCTGGCGCGCGATTCTGCCCTCGGTACAGCGCGGTTTCTCGCCTGAACTGGTCAGCAACATGCAGAGGACAGGCGCGGGGGAATACATTGCGGAGCTGGCCTACCGGCGCGGCGGGTTTGTCACCTTCCACAACGTGGGTGAAATGTCAGAACCGCTCCCTGCCTTTCCCGGCGCGAAGTTTGAGCAGTTCCGCGAAGTCATGAAACAGGTGAACGTGCGAAACATTACCGCCGTCAGCCTGCAAACCCGCGAGCACAATTTCGGCGTCATCTTCTTCCCGGACGCCGCGCGCCACCTGTTTGGGTCCTCCAACCTGCGCCTGCTGATCGGGCTTGCGCTACAGATCGGCCTGACGCTGGAAAACTATGTGGTCATGCACGATGCCCAGCGCCGCACCAAGGAGTACGAACTGCTTACGCAGATCGGCCAGGCCATCAGCTCGCGGCTTGATCAGGACGAAATCATGCGCACCGTGCACAAGGAACTGGGGCAGATCTTCGACACCGGAAACTTCTATGTTGCGTTCGAGGAAGGGGACGAGATTCGCTTCGAGTTCGACGTGGAAAACGGGCAGATCATGGCCAAGCGGTCGCGCCACGCCGATAACGGATTGACCGAATATATCCTGCGCACCGGGCAGCCGCTGCTGATTCGCGCCGATCTGGAGAAAATCCGCGAACGCCTGGGGGTGACCTACATTCCTCCGCGCCCGGCGAAGTGTTTCTGCGGCGCTCCCATCATGCTGGGAGGCAAGCCTGCGGGAGTAATGGCGGCGCTGAGCACAGAGCGCGAGTACATGTTCGAAGAGCGCGATCTGGAAGTGATGCAGACGGCCGCGGGCCAAGTTTCGGTGGCGGTGGAGAATGCGCGCCTGTTTGCGGAGGAACAGCACCGCTCCCGCCAACTGGCGTTTCTCAACAGCATTTCGAAGACTGCGATCTCCAGTGGAGATGCCGAGCAAATGCTGCTCGAAATCGTCGGCCATCTTCAGAAGAACTTCCGCTTCGACCACATCGGGATTGGAATCTTCGACTACATCCGCAAAGATATTGAGATCAAGGCTGAGGCGGGGTTGACTGCCAAAGCGCTGGGCCGGCGGATTCCGCTGGGGGCGGGCATTCTGGGCCGCGTGGCTCGCACCGGCGAGAGCGCGCTGGTGCAGACCAGCGGCGAAGAGAGCCTGCAAGGTGTGCTGCCGGATTCCTGTTCGGTGTTATGTATTCCCATCGCGTACAGCGAGACGTTGCTGGGCGTTCTCAACATCGAGAGCCACGAGGACGACGCATTCTCGCCGGATGACGTGCTCATCATGAATACGCTGGCCGACCTGCTGGCCACGGCGCTGCACAATTCGTTTGTGTTCCAGAAGCTGCAACAGCAGTCGATTACCGACGGCCTTACCGGCATCAAGACCCGCCGCTTTTTCTGGGAAGCGCTCACCTCGGAGTGGAAGCGGGCATCGCGCTCCGGCCGGCCGTTTTCGGTGGTGCTGGTCGATCTGGACAAATTCAAGGAAGTGAATGACAGCCTGGGGCACCTGGAGGGCGACCTTGTTCTGGCGCGGGTGGGACGGCTGCTGGAACAGAAGTGCCGCCAGTCGAATGTGGTGGCGCGCTACGGCGGCGACGAATTCGTGATTCTGATGCCTGAAACCGGAGTGGACCAGGCGCACAGCCTGGCCGAGCGCTTGCGGCAGTGGCTTTCCTCCGATCCCATGTTGCAGGAACATCACATCACCGGCAGCTTCGGCGTGGCCAGTTTTCCGGTGCATGGGCTCTCGGTTGAGGACATCATTCGGGTGGCGGATTCCGGAATGTATGTTTCGAAGCACCACGGCGGGGACCGTGTTTCCATCTCCGACGAGTTTGTCTCGGATGAGACGGGAGCGCTCCAGCGGCAACAGATTTCCGCTTTCATCGAAGGCTTCCTGCAGCGGGAGCACAATGGTCCAGAGCACCTGGACGAGCTGCTCTCCACGCTGAAGAAGCTCTGCATCTGGGACGATGGCGAAGAAGACTTCAACACGCAGGTTTTGCGCGAGGCCATCGAGGCGCTGGCCCGTGCCGCCGAATCCCGGGAAGTGAATGGCAGCGGCCACGGAGAACTGGTATCGCGCTACTCGCAAATGATCGGCCGGGCGCTGGGCTTCTCGCCGGAGGACCTGGACGATCTCATCTATGCGGCCCGCATTCACGATGTGGGCAAGATCTTCGTTCCCGACCGCATTCTGAACAAGTCGGGGACGCTGAGCGAAGATGAGTTTTACCTGGTGAAGCTGCATGCGCACGTGGGAGGGGAGATCGTGGCCACCATACCGGGCAGCGAAAAGCTGCGGGACGCCGTCGAGCACCATCATGAGGCGTTCGATGGAAGCGGCTATCCCGACAAGCTTCACGGCGAGCAGATTCCGCTGTGGGGACGCATCCTGGCCATTGCCGACGCCTACGTCAACATGACCACGGAACGTTCCTTCGCCGACGCCAAGAGCAATGAACAGGCGCTGGCGGAACTGGAGAGATTGAGCGGTGTCCGCTATGACGGGTTGCTGGTGCGGCTGCTGTTTCACGAATTGAAGGGCGAACGCACGCAGCCCAGCGTCGGAAGTTGACGCTACCTGGCGCGGGTCTGATCGAGGAAGTCGCGCAACCGGGCATATCCGCTGCGGCTCACAGGAAGCTGGGTCCCGTTGCTGAGCACCACCACGTGATTGTCTTTGCTGTAGGGCTCGACCTTGGTCACTTTCTCGAGATTCACGATGTACGACCGGTGAATCCGCAGAAAGCGCGAGGGATCAAGCGCGCTCTCCAGGCTCGATATGGTCTGCTGCTTCAAGTGCTTCTTGCCTTCGGTGGCTAAGGCAACGTAATCGTCCTGCGCTTCGGCATAGTCCAGCTTGGCTACTGGAATGATAAAAACGCGGCTGCCGTCGCGGACCACAATGCGCTCCAGCGGCTGGGAAGGCGGCCGCGCGCTGGAAGAAAGTTCAATGGGCGCAGGCAAGGTACCGCCCAACCGCCCGCGGGCCCGCTGGAGGGCGGTTTCGAAACGTTCGGCACTGAATGGTTTCAGCAGATAATCCACGGCGTGGATATCGAACGCCCGAATTGCATATTCATCGTAGGCAGTCACGAAAACCACAGCCCGGTCGGTGCCGATCAATTCGAGCACCTCGAAGCCGTCGAGCTTGGGCATCTGAATGTCGAGAAAGACCAGGTCCGGCTTGAGGTCGGTCACGGCCTTTACCGCTTCGAAACCATTGGCGCACTCAGCGGCGATTTCGATCTCGGGGTGTCCCGCGAGGAATTCGCGCAACATTTGGCGCGCCAGCTCTTCGTCGTCCACGATTACGGCGCAGATTTTCTTGGCGGCGGTCATGCCTTCACTCCATTCTGTTGCGCCGGAAGGCGCAGGCTTACCTGAAAGCGGTTGCCTTCGGTCTTCACCGCGATGCCGGCTTCGGGCCCGTAACGGGTGTCGAGGCGCTGGCGGATGTTGTCGAGTCCCAAGCCGGTCTTCAGCGGCGCGGGGGATTCGGGATCGAAACTGTTCTCCACCAGGATGGAAACCACATTCGCCTGCTGCTGAGCACTGAGCCGGATGACGCCGCCCTCGGGCAGATTGGCGATGCCGTGACGGATGGCGTTCTCCACTAGCGGCTGCAACAGCAGAGGTGGGATCAATACGGCAATCGTTTCCTTCTGCACATCTTCCTCCATGTGAAGGCGGGCGCCAAACCGCACTTTCTCAATTGCCAGATAGCCTCGCACCAGCGCGAGTTCCTCTTCGAGCGTAATGGCCTCTTTTCCGCCCAGGCGGAGGGTGGTGCGGAGAAAATCCGCCAGCAGAATGCACATTTCGCGGGCCTTTGCGGCGTCGGAACTGGTGAGGGCGCTGACCGAATGGAGGCAATTGAACAGAAAATGCGGATTTACCTGGGCGCGCAGCGCCTTCAGCTCGGCGTCCCGCGCCAGGACTCGCGCTTGTAGCGCCCGCTCCTGCGCTTCGCGCGATGCCTGCTCGGCCAGCAGCACGTAATGAAAGGTAACCGACAGCACATACAGCAAGACCCCGCTCACCCACAGCAGGGGGATGTATTTTGCCAGGCGCTGGTCGAGTCCGGTGAAGCCCGGCCAGCGCATCAGGGCCGTGGCCAGGCCTTTGGCCATCTGGACCCACAAGGTGCTCAGCAGGACCGCGGCCGTCAGGTGCGTCAGCAGCAGCTTGAGGAAGCCGGATTTCTCGAGCGGAGTGGCGCGGCAGGGATACCACGCGGAAAGGCAGACAAAGGCATAGGCGAAACACAGCGGGACAGTGAGGGCGGTGGCTTCGCCCCAGGTCATGGCGCCGGGCCCGGTCAGCAAATAGACGAGGATTCCGGCGAGCGGAATCCAGGCCAGCAGGTACAGACCTAATTGTCGAGGCCGGGTGAGGAGGGGATGCATGCGTCAGCTCAATTCCTCACTTCGATTCCGCCCATGATGGCCACACCCTTGACGATCAGGGTCTTTGCCGGCTGCGCGCCTTCGCGGGCTTTCAGGCTGTGTCCGCCCATGAACGCGGCCACGCGCATGGAAACCGCCCATCGCTCCGGCACCCGGATCACGCCGCCGCCCATCAGCGCGTTCACGGTGATGACGGCCTCGTTGCCTTCGATTTCCGCATCGCGCAGGTCGACGTCAAACCCGCCCATGAACGCGACCAGATCTCCGCCGCGAAAATTCTGGGCGCGAATGCGATATTCCCCGCCGCCCAGAACGGCAAACACATTCAAGTGAGGAGACAGTATTCCGCCCGATTCGGAGGGCTGTTGATAGGCGCGCCAGATCAAGATCAACCCTGCGGCGATCACAAACACCGGCCAGGTTCTTTCGAGATCGATGTGGAAGTAGTGCAGATGTTCGAGTTCGAAGGCGGCCCCGATGGCGAGCAGGAAGATTCCCCACATCCGGCCGCTAGCGTCCTGCGCCTGGAAAATTCTAAGCAGCCCGAAGACGCCGAAAATCAGCGCCCAGAAGTCGAAGCTGATGACGTTCATCTGGTCGAGCAGCAACAGCCCGCCCACCACGATGAGCGCGACCCCGTTCAGAACTGCCGGATTGAACTCCCGCTGGTTATTGTTGTCGCTCATGATTGACCTTCTTCCTGCCCGACGAGCAGCAGGCCCACGCCCAGCAGCACGACCGGCAGGGGCGAGGCATGTGCCGTTGCCTGCCAGGAAAGCATCCCGCTGTGGGCGAGGCTGCCAAGTTTACCAAACATGAAGAGCGTCCCGGACAGCGCCATGGCGGCGGCCAGGATGGCCGACTTCCAACGTTCGGGTTGTTTTGGCTTTGCCATGTTCCCTCCTGTTTCCTTCGTCGTGAGCCAAAGGTAGCCGGAAGCGGGGGGCGGGTCTTGGGCTTTTCGGCGAATGGCGGTTTGCTACCGGCGATTGGCGAATTCTCCGCGCACTCCGCGGCTGTTCTCAGCGTCCTCTGTGATTTAAGGTTTAGTTTCAGCAATCACAAAAGCCTGAATCGCAGAGGTCGCGGAGGACCCACATTGCTTTCGGATACCACTTGCAACTCGGCCCCGAAAACTAGAAACTGTCCTTCCATGCCAGTTTCTCTTTCGCTCAGCAATAAGGTCGCCCTCATCAGCGGAGGGTCGCGCGGTATTGGCGCGGCTACGGTCCGCATGTTCGTTGCCGCCGGCGCCAGGGTCATGTTTGGATACCAGAAAGCTCAAGGGCCGGCCCAGCAACTGGTGAACGAACTAGGCAAAGCCAACTGCGCCGCCTTGGCCGCCGATCTCTCCCAGCCGGAGCATGCCGCCAAGCTGGTGGACGCGGCCATCGACACTTTCGGCCGACTCGACATCCTGGTCGCCAACCACGGCATCTGGGAGTCCGCCGACGTCCCCATCGACCAGATGACCGAAGGGCAATGGCGCCGCACTCTGGCCATCAATCTGGAGAGTGTTTTCGTCCTGATCAAACACTCGGTAGGGCAAATGAAGAAGCAGGGAAAGTCCGGCCACATTGTGCTGGTGAGTTCGACTGCCGGGCAGCGCGGCGAAGCCTTCCATTGCGACTACGCCGCCAGCAAGGGTGCGGTCATCAGCATGGTGAAAGGGCTTTCGAGCGAACTGGCGCGGGACGGCATTTACGTGAATTGCGTGGCTCCGGGCTGGGTGGAAACTGACATGTCCGCAGGCGCGTTGAGCGATGCGAAGACCCGCGACAAGGTGTTCGGCACGATTCCACTCGGCCGCATCGGCAAGCCGGAGGAGATCGCCGCGCCGATCCTTTTCTTGTGCACGCCCCACGCCGGGTTCATTACCGGGGAGATTTTCAATGTAAATGGCGGTGCGGTGCTGGTGGGGTAAAGATAACTTCGCGGGCTGCAAGTGAATCTCAACCGTCTTCGCTTCGCCCGGCTTCAATCGCAGCCACGCGTCGTGCTTCTTGTCACCCGCCGGGTAGTACCAGGTGCGATAACCCGGAGCGGAAACGCTCACGGCGAGGTCGGTATCGGAAGGCAACAAATGAGTATCGTTTGCAGCTCCACCGCCGCCGAAACTGGTCCCGGTATCGATCCGTTTGACCTCTAGCGTCGGGTTGACCGGCTTGCCGGTTACGGCGTCCGCCACGTTCCAATGCAGCCGACCAGCCTTCGGGCCAACTCGTATGGTGATGTCAACCGCGTTCTCGGATTCCGCTGCGGTTGTGCTTGCGGCATCGTCTCTGGGATTGAAAAAACGCCATGCCATATCAGGATAGTTGTCGTCTTCGTTTTGCGCGTAGACGTCATAAAGATTGCCGATCAGAAGCCGTCGAATCAAAAAGTGCCCTCGGTCATCCGTCACCGCGAATGCGATTGGGCCCTGAAACTGAGCTACCCTGCCGAGGCTGAGCCAGGTTACGCGCGCGCCGGCGACTGGCGCATCCTGCTGATCAATCACACGCCCTTTGATGACGCCTACCGGCGGCTGAGCCAGAGGACTGAGCACTAACGCTAAACCAACGTACGCCGCAAGATTCAACTTCATTGCGATCCTCTCGCCTCCAGTAGCGGAGGGATCAATATATGCTTTTCCCCGTCACAGGCAGCTACAATTCATTTCGGAGCGTCTTATCCCTCTGAGGACATGAGATACCTGCCAATCCTTGTATTTTGCGCGGCGATGGCCACTGGCCAGACGAGCCCTTCGGCTGCGCCGCCGAGCGCTCCCGCCATTCCCATTGACCAGCAAAACCAGGCCAAAGCCCGCGCCCTGATCGACCAGGCTATCGACGCGCTCGGCGGCAACGCGTATCTGAACGTTGAGGACATGACCCAGGAAGGCCGCGGCTACAGTTTTCATCACGGCGACCCGACCGGCGCCGGGACGCTGTTCTGGCGGATGTACCGGTTCCCGGACTGCGAGCGCATTGAGCTTACCAAGCAGCGCGACGTGGCCTACGTGTATCGCGGCAACGAAGGGTTCGAGATCACCTATAAAGGCGTGCGTTTCGACGATCCGAAAGAGGTGGCCGACGTCCTGCGGCGGCGTAACTATTCGCTGGAATGGGTGTTGCGCAAATGGATCCATGAACCCGGGGTGGCCCTGTTCTACGACGGGCCCACTCTAGCCGCGCAGAAAGATGCGCAGCAGGTGACGATCATGAATGCCCGCGACCAATCGGTCACTCTGGATTTCGACGCCGCCACCCACCTTCCAGTGAAGAAGAGCTTCTCCTGGCGCGATCCCACGGACAGGGAACGCAACCGGGAAGAAGAGGTCTATGACAACTACAAGCCGGTGGACGGAGTGATGACTCCCTACAGCATTACCCGGTTTTACAACGGAGATATGGCCAGCCAGCGCTTTTTGAACTCGGTGCGGTACAACACCGGGCTGAGCGATGCGCTGTTTAATGTGAGCGTGACGTACGATCCGAAGAAGCCGGCGCCGCGGAAGTGACCGGCTGACAGTCGCCAAGACATTGTGCCATGGAGGTTTAAGAAGGCCGCGATCCAGCGCCAATTGGATAGCGGATCTGTCATCCATCACAATTGAGGGGCGAGAGGGAATGAAATCTGCTTGAGTACCATGTCGGCTGTATTGACCTCTGCGCGCGGCAACAAGACGATTTGATCTATAGAGCCGCAAATGCCGCAAACTCCCCTCATCGAAGACCTGATTGAACAACTCTGTGCCGATGCAATGCGCCAAAGACAGCACGGAGGTTCAGCGCATCCTTGCCAGGCTACGGGCTGTGCTCCAAGAGCAGATGAACCGGACCCGCGAACGGACCATAGAGATCGTACCCAGACTGGTGGGCAAGGAAGAGGCCGCGAAGATCAGGAAGAGGCGGTAGTTTCCTTCCTTGGGCGTTGAATGCAACGCAGCTGATTTAGTGCGTGACTCTGAGAAGCGGATATCGGAATTACACGTTGCCATCGCGTGCGTCTGGCGCCCCTTTCGCAGGAAAACCACGAACTGTAGCTTTGCCCACAAATCCCTCCCTGCCCCGATAACTTGAAGGTCTGTCCACAAACAGTCGAATGTCGAATCTTTCTCGATGATGAAACGGAAATTTGGAGACCCGCTTCGCAGCAAGACCGACGTTGCGATGGCCAACGAAACACTTTGTAAGGTGCTCTGTCATAATCTGGCCGTGCTCATCCACGAGATGTACGAACTTGGTATCGACCCTGTTTTCTGGTCGAACTAGTTCACACGCTCGGACTGGATACCTCACTTGCAAGGGTCACCTGTCATCCATGGTGTTCTGGTGGGCACAAATATCATGAGATTCCCTTTTTGCTCGAAGTTGACGTTTTCGACTCGTTCGCCATTCAACCACTCAACTACGGGGGTTGAATAGGCAGCATGGGCTTGCTGTGGGCACTCATTAACAACGTAAAAGGTGAACTTGTGGCCACCGTTCAAATGACCAGCATTAACCGTGTACGAAACTGACTGTTTGCCCCCGCCAAAGCCAAGCTGGAATGGTATGGACACATCACCTAGCTGCTCCGTTCCTTGATTGAAAACCTCACATTTATAGCCCGCCAACGCTCCCAGATCATGATCTTTGGTGGCCTGCGCGATGAATTCTGGTTTTGGCCACGTGGTCAACTGATCGCCACCGTTAGAAATAGTGAATAGGACAGAATGCTCTCTTGTATCCCTAGCCTCATTTAACGGCAACACATATATCGTCTCCTGCGCCTCTACTCCAAGTGGTAACCCAACGAACCGACACGCCAAAGACAGTTGGACGATCGGTTTCGTTGGCCAAAAGTAAAAACCTAAGCAAACTGGAATTACAACGCTGCAGAACAACGTGGCCATGAATCTGCCTATCACTTCGGCGGACGTGCCTGCTTTCTTACAAAACCAGTCGCTCCCGGCATATAGGAAGCATCCCCCCATTGCCACCAGCAAGATGACCAATACAAACGCAGGAGGTTGCTTTTGGAATAGGGTGGAAATCCACAAGAAAATCGCTATGGCTCCGCTAACACCCACAGCGGTCACCTTCCTTCTCCCATTCTTCATGCGCGCGCCTCCACGGTGCCAAGGGTTGGCGTTGGAAGGATATATCCTTCTGCCCAAAAACTCCCTTGGCTGCCCGTAAACTACTCATTTGGGCACCGCTTTTCTGGGTATTGTTGGGCAAAGCCACGAACTGTGGCTAATTTGCCACAGACGGCCTTCCCTGCTTTCGCGGTAATCTCTTCATACCGCCATAGATAGCGACAACTGACTCTGATACACGAGCAAACAATTCGTGAGGCCGTGGAGTGCGTTGGTGTGGGCCTGCATAGCGGCGCCCCGGTCCACATGCGCCTGCTGCCCGCTCCAGCCGGCTCGGGCATCATTTTCCGACGTACCGACCTTGATGGTTTCGAAGTCGAGGCCACGGGCCGCAACGTGGCGCGCGTGAGCTATGCCACCAGCCTGATGAAGAAGAGCGTGCTGATTTCGACGACCGAGCACCTGCTTTCGGCGTTTATCGGGACAGGGGTCGATAACGCCATCGTCGAGCTTGACAACCTGGAGTTGCCGATTCTGGACGGCAGCGCGCGGCCGTTTGTGGAACTGATCCGGAAGGCGGGGGTGCGCAAGCTGCGGCGGGCGCGGACGCACCTGCGCATCCGGCGGGAGCTGGAACTGCGCGAGGGCGACAAGTTTATTGCGGTGTATCCGGCGGAGACGTATTCGGTTTCGTACACCATTAATTTTCCGCATCCGCTGATTGGCAAGGAAAGCTTTCGAGTTGACTTGCAGGATGGCAACTACCTGCGCGAGATTGCGCCGGCACGCACGTTCGGCTCGCGGGAGGATGAGCAGGCCATGCGGAACATGGGGCTGATCCGGGGGGCGTCGCGGGAGAACTGCATTGTGCTGACGGGGACGGGGATTGAGAACCCGCCGCTGCGGTTCGAGGATGAATTCGTCCGCCACAAGGTGTTGGATTTGATTGGCGATCTGGCGCTGCTGGGGAAACAGATTCTGGGGAACGTGGTGGCGGACCGGGCCGGACACGCCATGCATACGGCGCTGGTTTCGCGGCTGCTGCGCGACCGGTCGCTGTGGGAAGAAACTACGCTTGAGGAAGATGTGAGACCGGTTGCCGCGCCGCTGCGGGTGGCTGCCGGGCAGATGGCCTGAAAGCTGCGGCGTTAGCTTTTATTTCTTCATCTTCTCTAGAAACTTGCCAACCTGGACCGCGGCCCGCGCCACGGTGCCGCGCCCGATTTCCTGAGTCTCATCGCGTGCGATGACGCGCATGGTGTAAAAGCGGCCGTCGAAGGCTTCGAGAGTGGCCTCGGCGCGAACCCGGGCGCCGATGCCGCTGGCGGCGCGATGCTCGATGTTGATGGCCGTGCCCACGGTGATCTCGTCGCCTTCACAATACGGTTGCAGCGCATGGAAAGCCGCAATCTCCATGAGACGGATCATGTCGGGAGTGGAATAGATAGGCGGCAGGTTGGGATGGCGCGACTCCAGGGTGTGCTCGAAGGCGATGGTTTCTTCGGCTGTGCCTTGTGTGCCGATGGGGATGGGCTTGGGCATAGGGCTTCCCTTACGCGGGCTTCCTCGACACTCTTTCAAAGACGTATTTAGGGTCAAGGTGGTTCTTGCGCAGCAAGCCGTCGAGGCGCTTCCGTTCTTTCTTGTCCATTTCGTTAAGCAAATCCGCGGCAGCTTTTTGAGCACTCCCATCGCCTCCTGCCGATGCAAGAAAGAACCAGTAGAAGCTCTCCACCTTGTCTACATTGACTCCATCGCCTTTCGCATACATCTGCGCCAGTGCAAGAGCTGAATCGGAATTACGCTGTTCGGCGGAGACGCGATACATTTCGACCGCTTTCTTGGGGTCGGGCGCCGTACCGAGACCGTGTTGCAGCATGTAGCCGAAGCAGTATTTCCCTGCCGGTGACAGCAAGGCCGCCTCTTTGCACAATTCGAGCGCTTGCGGATAATCCGCCGAAACAGCCGCACCGTTGATGTAAAGGGCGGCCAAGTGAACCATTGCGACGGGATCCTTTTGCTCCACACCTTTGCGATACCACTTGATGGCGTCGGGATAGCTCTTCCGAAGGCTCCTTCCGCTCTCGTACATTTCCGCCACTTCGACTAATGCCTGTGTCGAAAGCCGGAGCCCGAGTTCGCCAGCAGTACGTACAACAGCGTCGTGGGCGTTCTCGCTGCCGGCATCGTCGGCCAACAAAAACCAATCGTAGGCTTGCAAACTGTCTGGCCCAACCCCGTCTCCGTTGTAGTAGGCGGTACCCAAGTTGAACAATGCGTTAGCGTTGCCCTGTTGCGCTGCCTTTCGGTACCACTTCACGGCTTCTTCCTTGTTTTTCTCCACTCCGGCTCCGGTCCGGTACATGATTCCGAGATCGTTTTGGGCTACCGCGTCTCCCTGATCAGCAGCCTTCCGATACCACTGGGCGGCCAATTCGTCGCTCTGGCGCACTCCATTTCCCTTCTGGTAAGCCCGACCCAATGCTTCTTGTGCGGATGCATCGCCAGCTTTCGCTTTTGTTTGCAATTGGGATATCTCAGAACTCGAAAGAAGAGAAGGTTGCTGGGTCGGCTGCAGGGGCGTCGCTGTCTGGAGCACGATCAGGATGGCCCAAAATATCGACATGGCGGAGAGTATAGCCTCGGCGAACAGCAAACGGGCCACCAATTCTTACCGGTGGCCCAAAGTAAAAACGTCCTCGCAGCGACTAAGCAGCCTTTTTCGCGACTCTTCGAGCCTCAATTCCATCGAGCGCCTGCCACAGCGCCTTGGCGGCGTTTTCGGCGGCGGCGAGGGCCGGGCCGGCGTTCTCCGGGCTGACTTCGATCTGCCGGGCGAGTTGCCGCTTCCAAACCTGCGCGTGCTGAACGTCGGCGGTGGTGTGCAGGGCGAAGTAGGCGGTGGTGGGCTCGTCGGCGCCATACATTTCCTTCAGGCCGCGGGCCTTCTCTTTCGCCACGCGCGGAACCTGGGTTTCATAGGCGTAGAAAGCGGCGAGCGCCTCTGCGGGCGTGCCTTCGCCGGCCACGCGGTGGAAGAAGCCGGTGAGTTGCTTGATTTCCGGCAGCGGTGAATGGCGCCGCAGATTGCGGCCGGAGCCCATGCCCTCGGCGAAGTCCAGCCACAGCTCGGAATGAGCGCGGGAGGGCTCGCCGAAAAGTTCCTCGCCGCCCTTTTCATCGGCCAGATTGGCCAGAACGGCGCGGCGCAGTTCGCCTTCTTCCAGGCGCACACCCAGCTCGGCCAGGTAGGTGGGGAAGGCTTCGACGTGATGGTAGTAGTCCTGCGCGTACTCGCGCAAATCGTCACGCGTGAGCTGGCCCGCGGTCCAGGCTTTGTAGAAAGGATGGCAAAGCAAGTCGTATTTAGCGATGCGGGCGTCGAGCTGCTCGAAAAATTCAACGTGATTCATGGCGGCCTCCGGAAGAAACAATATACGGCGCGCGGGGCAGTGTGGCAACTGGGTCTTGTTTTGGGAATTGGTTCGGCGATTTTGTGCGGGATTGGGGTGGGAAAGCGTGCGTTTCGGGGAATAATGGAAGGCGAGAGCAAAGGCAAAAGCAAAGGCAAGAGCAAAAGCTTAACGCAGAGGGCGCGGAGAACATCAGCCGGAGAACGCGGAGAGAGGCTTTATGAAAGGTCGCTGGTTCTTAGTCTTTTGTTTATTGGCTTCGCGGGTTTGCCTGGCCGGGCCGGGCGATGCGCCTGAAATTACGCGTATTTCACCCACCAGCGGGCCGGAGGGGACACGGGTTGAAATCGATGGCAGAAATCTGGAGGAGGCCGGGCGTGTGCTCTTCGGCGCGAATGGCGCCGATTTTAGAATCGTCTCGGGGGAAAGGCTGGTGGCGATCGTGCCGCATCGGGCGGTCGCGTCAAACATCGTCGTCAGCACTGTGGGCGGGCGGGCGGCGAGTGCGTTTCCGTTTGTCGTTTTGAACGATCCGCGAGTGCCGGAGGAAGCCAGCTACAAGTCCGGGTATGTCAATTCGACGGCGGCGCCGGAGGGGTTCTCGGCGGTGTTGCTGTGGGGCATCGCCATTGCCGACACGCGCGTTGCCGGCTATGCGTCGGCGACGGTTGAAGTGGCGTGGACGCAGCTTTCCTGCCGGGCGGACGGCCGCGAAGTTATTCTCAACGACGATCGAGGCCGAGTGCGCGGCGGTTTGTACCGGCGGAATCCGTGGTTTGGCAGCGACGAGCACGATCCCATGCCGCTGGTCAACGACCCGTCCGAGCGTGCGGTAGTTCTGCGGGTGGGCCAGCGCCCGGATAGAGTGTGGCACTTCTGGCCGCCGTCGCCGCGTGCTGCGCTGCCCGCAGGACGCCGGGAAGGATGCACGGTGAAGGCACGAGTCAGGATCTCTTCTGGAGCTCTGCTGCAAGTGGGAATGGATTACTGGCGCAACCCGACGATCGGCTATGGGGCGGGAGGCAATAATCACGAAGCCGGAGCCAGCAACTGGTATTTTCCGTCAGAGCGCTGGCAGGAGGCGGAGTTCACGGATATTGGCGGAGTGCAATACTAACCGCTGATCACACAGAGCAAGGCAGAGCAGGCTGACTGCGTTTTAATCCGTGGCCTATTTCTTGTCAGCCTTCTTGGCTGAGGATTCCGTCTTGGACTTCTGGTCTGTCTTTGATTCAGACTTCGATTCGGACTTGGATTCAGACTTCGATTCAGATTTCGATTCGGATTTAGACTCCGACTTGGACTCGCTGGAGGTGGAGCCGCCCGACGATTTCTTGGCATAGTCGGTGACATACCATCCCGAGCCTTTGAACTGGACGGCGGGGGCGGAAATCATCTGTTCGATAGGGCCACCGCATTCCGGACACTTCTTGAGGTGGCGATCGGAAAACTTCTGGATGCGCTCGAAGCGATGATGGCACTTCTTGCACTCGTATTCGTAAAGTGGCATGGACTCCTGGATCAACCCGGCTTGCGGATTCTGTCTGATTCTAGGGTGTGGGCTTCGCTGCCGTCAATTTACGGGACAGTCAGGCTCGCGAATCACCACTTTTTGAAAATAACCGCAACTGCTACCGCAATCATGGCAAACCCCACCAGATAATTCCAGCGTAGCGGCTCTTTCAGGTACAAGACGGAAAAAACGGAGAACACGGTCAAGGTGATTACTTCTTGAATGGTTTTCAACTGGGCGGCGGTGAATTCGTAGGAGCCGATGCGGTTGGCCGGGACTTGAAAGCAATATTCAAAGAAGGCAATGCACCAGCTGATCAGAATTACCTTGAATAGCGGCGCGTGGCGATATTTCAAATGGCCGTACCAGGCGAAGGTCATGAAGATGTTCGAGATAGTGAGCAGGACGACAGTGGTCATAAGGACCATTCTCTAACAAATGGCGGGCCTAAACCACATAGCACACGGGCGGCACACGATGGTCAGGCTGGCTTCGCTACCCACGATGGTAGACTCGGCTCGATGAGCGAAAAATCCGACTCCCGGACAGAAGCGCTGGCGCCCGGGCTCTACCTGGTTGCGACTCCCATTGGGAATCTCGAGGACATTACCCTGCGCGCCCTGCGAGTACTTAAGGAAGCGAATGTGATCGCCTGCGAAGACACCCGCCAGACGCAGAAGTTGCTCAACCACTATGGCATCGTCACGCGGACGACAAGTTATCACGAACACAACGAGCTGACGCGAGCTCCGGAACTGGTGCTCGAACTGGAGCAGGGAGCACGTATTGCGCTGGTAACGGATGCGGGCATGCCGGGGATTTCTGACCCGGGATTCCGGTTGATTGGGCTGGCGATCCGGCATCACGTGGCGGTGGTGCCGATCCCGGGAGCATCGGCATTTCTGGCGGCGCTGGTGGCGAGCGGGCTGCCGACGGATTCGTTCCGCTTCAGCGGTTTTCTGCCCGCGAAGCAGGGCCAGCGGCGGGCTCTGCTGGAAAGCGTGCGGGAATCGCCGCGTAGCCAGGTTTTCTATGAAGCTCCGCATCGCGTGAAAGAGGCGTTGGAGGACGTGGTTGAAGTGATGGGAGCGGCGCGGCATGTAGTGGTAGCGCGAGAGGTGACCAAACTGCATGAGGAGTTCCTGCGCGGGCGCGCAGCCGATGTGCTGGAGACGTTCAAGTCGCGGGGCGAGGTCAAGGGAGAGATCACGCTCATTATCGGAAAAGCGGAAAAGGGCGAGGCCGGTGTGGAGATGGGGGGCGCCCGTCCGGCAATTCGCCAGCGGCTGCAACAGATCATGGCGGACGACAAACTCGACGAGAAGGCTGCGCTGAAGAAGATTGCCAAGGAGATGGGAGTGTCGAAAAGCGAGGCCTACCGGGAGTTGCAGAGAAGCAAGTAAGGAAGGGCACGTACAATGGCATCACTTGATGCTATAATGTGTGCCTGGAGTTCAAATGAGAACAACCGTTGCGCTGGATGACGATCTCGTACGCATTGCCCAGGAGTTTACCGGGGTGGCGGAGAAAACGGCGTTGATTCGGGAAGCTCTGAAGGCGCTGATTGAGCGGGAAAGCGCCCGCAGATTGGCGTCCTTAGGAGGCAAAATCCCCCAGTTGAAGAATATTCCACGCCGCAGGGTGCGGCCGAATTGATTCTCGCCGATACCTCGGTTTGGATCGACCATTTTCGTTCCGGAAACGCGGAAATGCGCAAGCATCTCGACCAAGGGAACATCGTGATCCATCCTTTCGTGGTTGCGGAGCTTGCACTGGGGTCACTGAAAGAACGTACCAAGACGCTTGCGCTGTTGGATCTTTTGCCGCAGATGAAAGTGGCGCAACTGAGCGAAGTCCGCCTGACGATTGAGGCCCGCCGTCTGTACAACCTGGGTATTGGTCTGATGGACGCGTGCTTGATCGCCTCTGTGTTTCTCAATCCGTCGACGCTGCTGTGGACAAAAGATAAGCGACTCCGCAAGGTCAGCGAAGCGCTTGGCATTCATGCGAGTTTGGCCTGAGACCTTGGCGAAATCCGGAAGGGCGCAAGTGGGCTGTCTTGCTATTTTGGCGTCAACTCCCGCTTCACCGCTTCACTGACCAGTTTGCCATCCACGCGAATATCTGCGCCGGCAAAACGGGCCATCACATTCTTCATAACGGTCCCCATTTCCTTCATGGTGGGCGCGCCCATTTCTGCGATCACGGCCTTCACCCCGGCGGCAATGTGTTCTTCGCTGGCGGCTTTGGGCAAATAAGTCTCGATCAGAACGATCTCAGCGGCTTCTTTGTCCGCCATCTCTTTGCGACCGCCTTTGAGGAACTGCTCGACCGATTCTTTGCGTTGTTTGATCAGCGTGCTCAGCACCTGCTGGGATTCTTTATCGTCGAGCGGCGCCATTTTTTCGATTTCGCGGTTTTTGAGTGCGGTCTTCACCATACGCAGGGTGGAGAGGCGCTGCTCCTCGCGAGCCTTCATGGCCGCGACGATGTCTTTCTGAATCTGATCAATCATGCTCATGAAGGAATTATAGCGGGAAGCAGAGGCAACAAGCTGCGCCGGTAGCATTGGCAGTGGCGCGCTGGTTCGTGGGGTAAACTAGGGACTCATCGCCATGCTACGCAAGAACCGTCTATTCACTCCCGGGCCGACGCCGATCCTTCCGGCGGCGCAAACGGCGATGGCTTCGTTTGCCATGCATCATCGCACTGCCGACTTTCGCGCGCTGTACTCGCGAGTGCTGGCCGATATGAAGGATTTTATCGGCACCAAGAACGATGTGCTGGTGCTGGCATCTTCAGGGACAGGCGTGATGGAAGGCGCGGTCTCGAACCTGACTTCGCCCGGCGATAAGGTCCTGGTGCTGAGCGCGGGCAAGTTTGGCGAGCGCTGGCGCGATTTGGCAAAGGCTTTCGGCTGCGCGGTGGAAGTGGTGAGCGCCCCCTACGGCGAAAGCTTTGCGCTTGACGACATTCGCAAGAACCTGACGGCGGATGTCCGCGCCGTGTATATGCAGGCGACCGAGAGTTCGACGGGAGCGCGGCACGATGTGGAGGCAGTTGCGCGACTGGTGCGGGAGAGCGGCGACGATACCTTGCTGGTAGTGGACGCCATCACCGGCCTGGGCACTACGCGCTTCGAAGTTGATGTTTGGGGAATCGATGTGATGATCGGAGGCTCGCAGAAGGCGCTGATGATTCCGCCGGGCCTGGCGTATTGCGCGGTCAGCGAGCGCGCATGGAAGCGAATGGAAACAGCGAAATCTCCGCGCTACTATTTCGATTTCCGCAAAGAGAGGAAGGCGGCAGCCAAAGGGGAATCTGCGTTCACGCCGGCGACTTCGCTGTTCGCGGGGCTGGGAGCGGCATTGGATTTCATACGGCAGATGGGGAATGGGAGTGTGATCGCGGGCCGGGTGGTGCTGGTTGACAATGCGGGGCTGGCGGCTGAAATGACGCGCGCCGGCGCCGGGGCATTGGGACTTAAGCTATTCGCTCCCAGCTGTCCGGCAACCGCGCTTACGGCAATTCAAGCGCCCGATGGGGTGGACTCGGGCAACATCGTCAAACAATTCCGCGAAGCCTTCGGGGCGGTGGTTGCCAATGGACAGGGGGAGATGAAGGGAAAACTGTTCCGCATCGCGCACCTCGGCTACTACGACTATCTGGACACGGTGGGCATCCTGGCCGCGCTTGAGCAGGTGATGGCCAGCGTCTCGGAACGCCCCGTCGAGTATGGCAGCGCCGTGCGCGCAGCCCAAGAGGTGTTTAGGAATGCTGCCGTGGTTGCGCGGAGTTGAGTTCTAAACCAGCCGCGGATTTCCACGGATCAACACGGATCCGGTCATCTGGAATGTTTTATTGGCGACATCCGCGAAAATCAGCGGCCGTCTTAAACAATCATGAAGATCGTCGTAGCTGAAAAAATATCCGCTTCCGCCGTGGACCTGCTGCGAGAGCCGCGCTGGGTGGTGGTCACGCCGGACAATATGGAGGGCGGGCTGGCCAGGCAGTTGGAGTCTGCGGATGCGCTGATCGTGCGCTCGGCGGTGCAGGTGAACGCGGAATTGCTGGCCAAGGCGCGCAAGTTGCGGGTGATCGGGCGGGCCGGCGTGGGGGTGGACAATATTGAACTTGATCCTGCCACCCGCCAGGGCATCGCGGTGATGAACACGCCCGGCGCCAACGCAGTGGCCGTGGCCGAGCACACCCTCGCCATGATGTTGGCCATGGCACGCCACTTGTGCCGGGCGAACGAGCTGATGCACGCCGGAAAGTGGGAGAAGAAATCGCTGCAAGGCACCGAATTGCGAGGCAAGACTCTCGGCATCGTGGGATTGGGACGTGTGGGGATGGAAGTCGCGCGCCGGGCCAGGGCATTGGGCATGGAAATTGTGGCGCACGATCCTTTTGTGTCGGTGGTGGTGGCGAAAGAGCAGGGGATAAAGATGGCGAGTTTGGAAGGACTCTACGCCGCCGCGGACTACGTGACCCTGCACGTCGGCCTTACCCCACAGACCGCCGGAATGATCAATCCTGAAGCGATCCGGAAGATGAAGCGTGGGGTGCGGCTGGTGAACTGCGCCCGCGGCGAACTGATTGACGAAGCCGCGCTCGTCCAGGCACTGAAGCAGGGGCAGGTGGCGGGAGCCGCGCTGGACGTGTTTACGGAAGAGCCGTTGAAAAATTCTCCGCTGACCGGGCTCGACAACGTTCTTTTGACGCCGCACATCGGGGGATCCACTTTCGAGGCGCAGGAGGCGGTGGGCTATCAAATTGCGTTGCAGGTGAAGGAATATCTGAAGAGCGGCGTGATTCAGAACGCGGTGAATGTTCCTTCGGTGTCGCACGACGAGTTCGTCGAACTACAGCCCTACATCGTGCTGGCGGAGAAGCTGGGTTCGTTTCTGGCGCAGGTCAGCGAGGGCGCCCTGGAAGAAATCTCGTTACGGTACAGCGGGCACATCGCGGAATGGAAGACGGAGCTGATCCGCAACGCTGCGATCAAGGGCATTTTGAACGAGGCGCTTGAGGAGAAGGCCAACCTGGTAAACGCGGCCGCGATTGCAGCGGCGCGGGGGTTGCGCGTGCATGAGGCGCGCAAGGCAAAAAGCTCAACCGGCGGTGCGGGCAGCGTGCTCTCCATGGTTATGAAGACCCAGACTGAAGAGCATGTGGTCAAGGGCGCGGTGTTGCATGGCCAGACGCCGCGGCTGCTGCACGTAGATGGGATTGAAGTAGAAGCGCCGCTGGAGCGCAACCTGATTTTCCTGAGTAATCGGGATGTCCCTGGCGTGATTGGCAAAGTGGGCACGATTCTGGGCGATCACAAAATCAATATTGCGGACTTTTCGCTGGGACGCCGGGCAGGAAACGAGAAGCCGCGGGGAAGGCGAGAAGCCATCGCGGTGGTTCATGTGGATGGAGTGGTGCCTGATCGTGTGCTGGCTGCGCTCAGGAAGGTGCCGGCCATCGCGCGGGCCAAGGCGATCCGGCTGGCCTAGCGCGCCTGGCCGCAATAATGTGGCACAATTCTGCATCAAAGGTGAAAGAGGACAAGGAATGCTCAAGCGGGCTGGAGTTGGGCTGGCTGCCATACTATTTCTGACTTCGATGGCCGCAGGCCAGGACGGGCGTTTTGACGCCAGCGTCAATGGCGGAGCCACGTTTACCAACACCGCCAGCGGAAATTTTGTAGAGCAAAGCGCGACCTCCGGCTCGAACTTCTTCGGCACGTTCCGTTTCAGGTTCCGGCCCAGGCACTCGTTTCTTTTCAACTACGGACGCGCGAACAATTCGCAGACCTACCTGGCCGCGGGCAATAACTTCCACGTGGCGGATACGATTTCGGAATTCACCGGCGCTTACATGTTCAGCCCCTTCCGCGAGGGCAAGTTTGAGCCTTTCTTTCTGGCGGGCGGCGGAGGGCTGAAGTTCAGTCCGGGCAGCACCTGGGTCTTTTTCCCCGATCTTCCCAACGGTACTCCGAATCATGTGCAGGTGAACCTGGGAGCCAGCACCCAAACGCAGCTGGCATTTTTGTATGGACTGGGAGTGGATTACCAGATGCCGAAACTCTCGCATGTGGCGCTTCGCCTGCAATACCGCGGGCTGCTCTACAAAGCGCCCGACTTCAAAGTGGACGCGACCGGGGGTAGCGGAGTGAGCTTCTTTACCGGCGCGCGAGGGCACATGGCCGAGCCGTCGATTGGAATTGTGTTCAGGTTCTAGGGCAGATGAAAAGGGGAAGGTAAAGTTCCCTGGAAGGTCGTGTGGTGGTGAGAAACGATCGCGCTTACCTTTGCATCGGTTTCCACTTCCCCTGATCCTCGGGCGCGTCTGAGGGCATATATTTGTAGCGTCCATCGGCACGCACACTGAGGACTCTGTGGGACGGTTCGTAGAGCAGCCATTGCTCGCTTTCCTTATCATATGGGCGAGTCGTCAGAGTGGCACCAAGATCAAACTCAAAGACGCATCTAACCTTTGGGAGCAAAATCGAAAAACGGGTGAGCTTTTGGCCGTTGAGGAATTCTGCAGCGCGGCGAATCTTCGCTTTCGTCGTACTGCCGCCAATGTGCTTTCCGCCGGAGAACACCTCCCAAGCACAACAATAAACCCATAAGTGCCATTCTCCGTGGACGTGGACTTCCCGGCTTGCCAGGACCTTCTGAACCTTCGCAGGAGTACCCTTGTTCGCCGCGACTGGCTCACGGACTTCCAGATGAGGTTTCCCAAACTCCAACGTTAGGAACGAACCGAAGCCCGGAGTAACGCCCCAGCAAGGCTTTCCGTAAAGCCTTTTGACCACACTTTCGACGCGCATTCAAAGAAGTCTAATCAGCTTTCTTCCCAAGATCAAAATTCGTGGCCTTGACCTTTGCGCTTCGACCTGAGTATTGCCGCAGCCTGCTAGGGACGTTGGCCGGTCAGGAATTTAGAGCAGCTTTGCGGAGCTTGCGGCTCTCCGCCAGCAGAGCCATGGAGTGCATGAGGTTTTGCAGAGTGACAATGCCCACCAGCCGCTGATCTTCCACCACCGGGATGATGCTGAGATTACGAGCGGTTAGTTTACGGAATGCCGACGCCAGCGATTCCTTTTTCTGCGCGACTTCAAAGATGCGGTTCATGACCGCCTGCACGTAGCCATTGCCTTCGGCGCGCAGGGCCTGAAGAATTTTCTGCTTGGAGATAACGCCCACCATATCGCTGCCGCGGATGACGGGAAAATCATCCTGCAAGGAGTGAACGGCCTTGTCCAGCGCGTCTTCCAGAGTGTCGGCGGGCGAGAGGGTGGCGAAGTCGGTTAGCATGATGTCTTCGAGACGCACAGTTTCGAGCACGGACTGAAATACCGCGGAGCGCTCTTCCAGTTGCGCCGCGATGAACAGGAAAAAGCCGATCATGGTCAGCCAGATGTTCCACAACATGCCGGTCAGCATGAAAAGCGTGGCGAAAGCCTGGCCGATAGCGATGGCGCGGCGAGTGGCGCGAACCGGATCCATGCTGCGGCTGAGGAGCGCACGCAGGACCTTGCCGCCGTCGAGCGGATAGGCCGGCAGCAAATTGAACAGCCCCAGCCACAGGTTCGCCCACACCACGGCGCGCGGCAGATTACCGGACTGGAGGTCCCAGGGTTTGGTCCACAGATGAATTTCGGGAGCGACAGCCAGCAAAATGCTGGCGGCGGCAAAAGCGATGGCGAGATTCACCACCGGCCCGGCAATCGCGATACGGATGTCCCGCTTCCAGGTCAGGATACCTGGCTCGACCGGCTGGCGGGTTTCGTCGAGCAGCGTAATCCCTCCAATGGGGAGCAGGATGATTGCCTTGGCGGGAATGCCAGCGTGGGTGGAAACCAGCGCGTGCCCGAGTTCGTGCAGTATTACGGAGGCGAAGACAATTCCCACCAGCGCCAAGCCGCGGCCTGCACTGGCCGGACCATGCGACGCGGACTCCGTCAGCCATACGAATAGCAGCAGGAAGAAAAAGGTCAGATGGATGCGGAGTTCGACTCCAAAAACCCGACCCGCCGGGATGGACCAATTTCTCATGCGCAAAACGCCTTTCTCTCTATTCTATATAGTTTTAGACGCCGGGGCAGAGCCGGGGGATGCGGTTTTGTCAGTCGGAAGTACTTGGCCGGGCGGCGGCAAGCCATGAGAGTGATCGCAGGGAAATTTCGCAGCCGGCGGCTACAGTCGTTGCCCGGGATGGAGTTACGCCCGACGAGCGACCGCTTGCGGGAGACACTGTTTGACGTCCTCACCGCGGGCAATCCCGCGGCTCTGGAAGGAACCGTATGGATCGATCTTTTCGCTGGAACGGGGGCGGTGGGGCTTGAGGCGTTGAGCCGGGGCGCAGCGCAAGTGTATTTCGTGGAATCGGAGCCGCGTGCCGCAGAGTTGATCCGGAAGAACCTGCTTTCGCTCGGGATAACCGGCGGATTCCAGGTGCTGAGTCAAGACGCGCTCCGAGCCTTGCAGGCGTGGGGCAAGAGTGGAATCCAAGCCAACTATATTTTCATGGATCCGCCATATGCCATGGAAGCGGTGTACGGCCAGACTCTGGCAGCGCTTTCAAGTTCGGCGTGCTTGCGGTCTGAAGCGATTGTGATGGTTGAGCATCAAAAGAAGTTCGACCCAGGCGGGCAGACTGCGTCCTTACAGAGGTACCGGCTGCTCAAGCAGGGAGACGCGGCGTTAAGTTTCTATCGCAGGACATGATGACGGACCATCGCAGCTATCACGAAGGCGAACTGGCGGTGCAGGCGCGCGCCGGAATCGGTGCCGACGGCTTGGGCGCGCAGGAGATGTATCGTCCGGCGATGGCGCCGGGGGTGCAGCACTTTCTTGCCGCGCAGCAGATGGCGGCGGTCGGCACCCTGGACAAAAATGGGCGGCCATGGGCGTCGCTGCGTACCGGCCAGCCCGGATTTCTGCGGGCGCTGGATGAACACAGGTTGGAAGTCGGCGGCTACAGCCATCCCGACGATCCGTTGCTGGCAAATTTGGAAACACCGGGCCCGGTTGGCGTGCTGGCCATCAACCTTGCCGCGCGGCATCGGGTGCGCCTGAACGGAGAAGGCCAGGTCGATTCCGCGGAGCGGATGGTCGTAACTTTGAACCAGGTTTACGGGAATTGTCCGCAATACATTCAAGCGCGCGAGGTGCGCGGGGAGCGTGAAGCAAAGCGGAGCAAGTCACGCCGCGCCGAGAGGTTGGACGATCGATTGCGAGCATGGGTGGAAAGCGCGGACACGTTTTTTCTGGCGACGGCACACCCGGAATCGGGGGTGGACGCTTCTCATCGCGGGGGCAAGCCGGGATTTGTGCGGGTAGAAAATGAGAAGCGTTTGCTGTTCCCGGACTACGCCGGGAATAACATGTTCAATTCGATGGGGAATATTACTTCCTATCCGCGGGCGGGATTGCTGATTCCAGATTTCAAGACGGGCGCGACGCTGCAAATTACAGGAGCGGCAAACATCATCTGGGAGGGGCCGCAGCTCGTGGAGTTCCGGGCGGCGCGCCGGCTGGTGAGCGTTGACATCGAGAAGATCGTGGAGCTGTCGCCAGGGATGGCGCTGGAGTTCGAGTTCAAGGGATATTCGCCGTATTTGCGGTGAAAACGAATCGCCCGGCCGCCAAGTTTACCCACTTTTGTTCGCGCGCAGCTCTTCAATGGCTTCGATCCACAAGTTCAGTGTGAGGTCTTCTCGCTCGGGTCTTCCAAGATATGGCCGAAGCTCCTTCTGGTAGCGCTCTTGCAGAACAGCCAGGTCGAAGGGAACGGACTGCGCGAGATATTTCACGTCGTCCCTGTCGCGCGGTTCGTTGCGCTCTAACTTGCTGAGGGCAAGGTCATACGGGTCGAGCGCGAGCAATCGCAAATGTTTTAGTTTCCCTGGAAACATCTCGATCAATCGTTCGTCGTAGCAGTCCGGGACTTTGCTAACTGTCACACAGTCGAGATAAACTCCGTACTTTTTGTGAAGGCCTGAGCCCCTGCCGCCAAGCTTGACGAGCGCGGAAAATCTCTCGTCCTTGGTTATCATGACCAGCACGTCAAGATCTGCGGTTGGGCGCGAGAATCCGTACAGAAAGGTTACGACAAAGCCGCCCATGCAATGGAGGTGAAACTCATCCGACAAGGTTCCGTCAAGTTCTTTCAGGAAAGAGTTCCAAGGCGCCGGAATTGCTTCAGACGGCACGGGCCACTTGTTCTGCTGTGAGATCGGTCAACAGGTTCCAGCGCTGGGCCTCGGGTGGTCGCTTTTCGCGCAACCAACGCTTCTCTGCCTCGGTAAGCGAGGCGTGACAAAAGGTATCCTCGCGAGCCAGGCGAGAGCGGTCGAGCAGGGTTTCGGACTCGGTCAATAGGGATGCTTTGGCCACAGCGCCGGTCTTTTCAGCAAGCTGTCGAGCCAAGGTGACGGCGAAGCCGAGCCGATTTTGCATATCATGAAGCTTCGCGTTGGTGACGAGCCAGCCCCAATTCATATCGGTGTAGTTGAACACCAACCAGGGAAGGCCCGCCGCCACTCGACTGTCCAGGTCCGATTGCATCAGCCCGTCAAGCAACAAGTTTGCCGGGTTTTGATCGGGTCGTGACTTCAAGTAAGAAAACCCCGGATAGCCAAGCGCTCCAAGACGGCGTGCCCAGGTGTCAACGTCGGCCCCCAGCGTCCAAGTTGCCGGGGAAAGCAAAGGCAGAGCTGTGGGTTGTAGCTCGTACTCCCGGAGTAATCGGTGAACTAAGTTGTCAGATACCGCACGCCTACCCTTCTCAAGCAGGGAGACGTAGCCCTGCGACACTCCGAGGTGTTTGGCCGCATCCTGTTGCGTCCAATTCCTCTCCAGCCGTGCCCGCCTTAAGTCTTGGCTATCCATGGATTCGATGACATATTACACCATTTGTAATACTACGGCAAACACTACTTTACGCTGTTTATTTTGTTACGTTTATATGGCAACGATTGGGAGTCTCGAGCCGGACACTCGACTGCGTAAACAGCGCCTACATCACGATTTCATTAACCCGCCGAACGATGGGATGCTGCATCTCTTGCAAATCATTCTTCACCATGTTGAGCCCGTAAACGCACTGTTCGAAGTGATTGGACAAGTTGGCAAATAGCGGCGCCACCTTGGTGTATTCGAAGCAATCAAACTTGGAGACGATGTAATAGCTTTCCTTGCCGGCTTTCATCCAGTCCACAAAATTCTCCAGGCGGTTGCGGCGCAGGCGGAACTGGTTGATGCTTTCCGGGAACATGCCGGTGAAGAACAATGTGTAGTCGCCGACGTGTTTGCGCACCTGGCGTTCGCGGTCGAATGAGGGCGCGGGACCGAACACGGGATCGGTTTCGAGCAGCATCTCGCCCACGTCGGTCAGCGGCCGCCCGGCGGTGGCGCTGCGAATCTTGAAGAGTTGTTCGACCTCGCAAAACTCCGCCAGCAGATGGGCAACGTAGTTCACGATCTGCGGATCGCGAATGCCGATCTCCTCCGCGTAACGGCGTCCCACCAGCTCGATAAAGAGCTTCTGCAAGGGATGCGATTCGGAAATCATGCGGGGCTCACCTCCGTAAAACCCGCTCACGGCGCGGGGAGACGCCGCTTCATTGAATGATTACTTATCTCACCTTCAACCCAAACGCAAGTGACTTTTGTGTTTCTGAACCCCACGTTCGTGCCAGGTGATTAGAAGGTGTGATTGTGCGCAAAGGTTTTACCGTGTTTCTGTTGGCAATCGCGCCCAACGGCTGCCAGTTTGGGCTGTCCAGTACAATATCGGCCACGGGGGAAGATGCGCTGTGGAACGAAAGAACATATCGAGCGGTGCACGTTGGGAACCGATTGTGGGTTATTCGCGCGCGGTCAAGGTCGGGAATACAGTCTATGTGGCAGGAACCACTGCGACCGGACCTGACGGCAACATCGTGGGTATAGGAGACGCTTACGCGCAAGCGATCCAGGCCCTGAAGAACATCGAGTCGGCACTTCAGAAAGCCGGGGCCGGCATGAGGGACGTGGTCCGCACGCGCATGTTCGTGACCAACATTGCGGACTGGGAAAAAATAGGCAAAGCCCACGGCGAGTTTTTTCGCGACATCCGTCCGGCCACGTCGATGGTGGAAGTGAGCAAATTGATTTCTCCGGAGATGCTGGTGGAGATTGAAGCCGACGCGGTGATTGCGAGTTAGCTGAAACGGCGGCTGCGGACCTGCACGGATAATTCTTTTCTGAGGTTTGGTCCGCGTTCATCCGCGAAAATCCGCGGGCGAAGGTGACGTTCAAAATCGGCATAGGGGGAGTGGTCACCCACTCTCCCCTGCCACACCACCGTACATGCGGGTCCGCATACGGCGGTTCAGTTCGGTTGAGCTAGAGCAACCTCCAGCAACCGAGGAAGACCGAGCGAA
>JBOGLG010000021.1:0-69906 GCA_050745985.1 Terriglobales bacterium
CGCCGCGTCTTCTTCGTGTACCGCTCAAAGCCGGTCATCATCGCCAGTGTCCTCTGTGGTCTCATCTCTCAGACACTCTAACTTGACGAGCTGTGGAAAGCAGAGAGCTTAATCAGAGTCTCCCTAACGCGCTACAACAAAAAACAGAATTGAAATTGGATTGGGTTTGCAGTAAAGTTCCATGACTTGAGGTCAAACTATGAGTGCGATCAGCAGTGTGGTGGTTCCTCCCCGACATCGTAGCTTGTCTGCCCATCCCCGTTCCGAGGGCAAGCGAACCCGGATCGTGGATGCGGCGATGCGGCACTTTGCCGAGCAGGGTTATGATGCGGCGCGAGTCGGTGATCTGGCGGCGATGTTGGGCATCGCCAAGGGCTCCATTTTTCAACATTTCGGCAGCAAGGATGGCCTATTTTTTGAAGTTTATAAGAAGGCGGTGCGCTCGTTTCCGCGCTATCTGGATGCGCCGGCTGAAGTACGCGAAGGCGGATTCTTTGAAGTGCTGCGCTATTGGCTGACGCGCACCGAGCATTTGGTGCGTGAAGACTGGATTCCGTACCGGGTCTCACTGCTCGGAAACTACGGCACGAATCTTGCTCTCAAGAGGGAAATTAATCGCTTTCTGGTGGCTGAGGATCCGTACGGCACGGTGGCCTTTGTGCGCTTCGGTCTGGAACGCCGCGAATTGCGTGGTGATCTCGATGTGGAGATGATGGTTTCGATCCTGGACTGGACGATGGAACGTTTTCAGGACGCGTTGTTGACGGAGGAACTCGATCCCGGGCTGTTTCGCCGCCAGGGCGGGCCGGCAGAGAAGAAAGAAGCGCGCATCACGCAGTTTCTGGATGTACTCCAGCGCGCGATCGGGGCGGACCGCTGAAAATGTCAGCGGTGAAAGACATTCTCGGGCTGTACAACGACCAGGCCCCGCTGGCCGAAGCATTCACTATTCCTGCGCCCTGGTACGTGGATCCGCGGATCGCCGATTTGGAAGCGAAAACCGTGTTCAGTACCACCTGGCAACTGGTGGGGCGGGTGGAACAGGTCGAGAAGCCGGGGCAGTTCATTACCACTACGATTGCGGGAGAGCCGATTGTGGTAGTGCGCGGCAATGATCACATCTTGCGCGCCATGTATAACGTGTGCCGGCACCATGCGGCGGCAGTGGTCACGGAGCCTTGTGGGCAGGCTGCAATTTTGCATTGTCCTTATCACGGGTGGAATTATGGGCTGGATGGCTCGCTCAAGGGCATGCCGGAGTTCGATGGAGTCGAGGGCTTTGAGCGGCAGAAAAATGGTTTGCCGCCGGCCCGGGCGGAGGCATGGGAGAAGTTTGTATTTGTGAATCTTGATTTGGAGGCGCCGTCACTGCGGGATTTTCTCGGCGGGCTGGTGAAGCGGGTGGCGGGGTTGGGAGTAAGCAAGCTGCACTACTTTGAATCCCGGGCGTATGACATTGCTTGCAACTGGAAAGTTTTCGTGGACAATTATCTCGACGGGGGATATCACGTTCCCCATCTGCACAAGGGATTGAATTCGGTGTTGGATTACAAGGAATACACCATCGAGAATGAAGACCGGTATTGCTTGCAGTCGAGTCCGATGGTGTCATCCGACGAAGACAAGGCGACCGGGGCCACGCGCAAGGGCGACCGGGCGTGGTACTTCTGGCAATATCCCAACCTGATGATCAACTGCTACGAAGGGTACATGGACACAAATTTCGTAATCCCCGTAGATGTGGACCATTGCCGGGTGGTGTTTGATTTCTATTTTGGCGATATCAGTGATGCCGCTCGCGAATACAACGAGCAAAGTGTGGCCGTGGGCGCCCGCGTTCAGGAAGAAGACTTGGGGATTTGCGAGGCCGTGCAACGCGGGTTGAAATCGCGGGCTTATGGCGCAGGCCGGCTCTCGGTGCGGCGGGAGGCGGGAGAGCACTTGTTTCATCGGTTGTTGGCGGCGGATTTGAAAGCGGCAGTGGCGGCGGATTGATTTGGTCCCCGAGGGGGGACGACAGCATGCCCAGCGCGTTCAGCGCCGGATGAGAATCTTGAGAGAAAAAACCCCGTAGGGACGGTCCTTACCATGACGATGGTTACTGATGATCCCTTGGAATGGTTTCCTGCCAGGTTTTGGTCTTGACCATCTGGCCGTCTTTTAAAACTTCGCGGGTGTACTTGTAGTAGAAATTCTTCTGGTTGGTGGTTAGTGACAGGTGTCCCTGCCAGGTCAGCACTCGTCCCTTTAATGCGAACACCGTTCTCGCTTCGCCTTGCACAGCACAGGTTTCCGGATGGTTATCGTCGGCGGTGTAGGTCAGGTTCTCGTAGTCGGTTTCCTTGCCCCAGGGATACCACTCGCGCGACTCGCCATGCCAGTAGGCGGTGGTAGTGCGTTCTTTCAGTTCGTGGGTCACGGACCACTTGCCCGGCAGAATCGCGCCCTGACTGCGCATGTCGGTTCGCTGATCGGAGGGTTGCACCGGCGGGAACGGTCGCACCGGGGCTGATTGGAGCGGCACTACCGGGAGTACTACACGCGATCCGTGGTCGCCGCCGAGTTCGAGAGAAGTTGTCATCGAATAGGGTGTTGGGAGAATCATCGGCCAGAGAGCATTCGATATGGCAACGCGGATGCGATGGCCCTTGGGAAATACCCACGAGGTCAGGTGCATGGAAATCTCGAGCGGGTACGTCTTACCGGGCTCGAGGTCACGCGGATCGGTCATGGAATCGCGTTGCGCTCCGTTGATGCCGGCGCCGGTGATCTGGGTCACGGCTCCGTCGGGGGCAACGTCAGATAGGCGAGCAAACCAGTCGGCTAGCGGCACGGTGGCGGAAGCCTGAAGCGATATCTGCGGGCGTCCGAGAATCGCCAGGTCCTGTTGCAGAGGAGCGGAGTCATAGACCAGGCTGAAGGCGTCCATGGGGCGAACGTCGGGGAGCAGCTCTCCCCACCAGAAGCCGGCTTCGACGCCTATCGAGGGAACGTAGGCGAGCTGATGAGTCGCGGTTTCGGCGGGGGAATTTGCCAGCGTGTGATTGCCTTGCAGAAATAGCGTTGTGTTTCTGGCCTCGGGAGGTGGCCAGGCGTCTTCGCGGCGCCACTCGCCCGGAATGGTTTGGAGATTCATGTCAGGCGGGTACCAGTGGCGCATGTAAACGACCAGTTTCGGATCCTCTAACACGCCGGTGTCGCGGCCCTTCAGCCAGTAGTCCCACCAGCGGACGGCTTCCTCGCGCCACTCGAATTGCGGACCGAAGTCGCCGTCGGAGGGATAACTGTGGTTCCACGGGCCGACGATCGCCTTAATGGGAGCCTTAGTCTGCTCGAGCATGGCGGGAATGCTGTCGCGGTAGCCATCCATCATTCCGCCGATAAGAAAGCATGGCACCTTGATTTCGCTGAGCGGGCGAACCGGGCTACGCCAGAAGGGGCCATCGTGCTGATGCTTAAGGTAGAGCAGCGACCAGGGAGGCGCATCGAAGCGCGGGCCGAGAATTTTTTCGTCGAGCGTGTAATCAGGCGCGCCGGTCATGCCGGGAACCATGTCCATGTTGAGTTCGAATTCGTCGATGTGCACCATGCCATCGATGAAGTGAATGTCATCGTGAAAGAGTTCATTGGTGGCAGCGGCGGCGAGAATCGCCTTAAGCGCGGGAGGATTGCGCATGGCCATCTGGAGCGAATTGAATCCGCTCCAGGAGATGCCCATCATGCCGACATTTCCGTTTGACCAGGGCTGGCGGGCAAGCCAGGCGATGATCTCGAGGCCGTCGCTTTGTTCCTGCTCGGAATATTCGCGGCCGGTGGGAACGCCTTCACTGGTGCCGAAGCCGCGAATATCAACCCGGGCGCAGACGTAGCCGCGGCGGCTGAAATAAGAGTAGAGCGAATAGTCGCCGGCGGCCATGGCGTCGTCTTTGCGGTAGGGATGGTATTCAAGGATGGCGGGGAATTTTTCTGCGGGCTTCGCGCCCTCCGGCAGGTAGAGAGTTACAGAGAGGCGCACGCCGTCCTTCATCGGGATCCACTGGTTTTCCATGCGGACGCCGTAGGTTGGCGGAGATGGCGGTTCGACGGCGACGGCGCTGAGAGCGGCTGCGAGCATCAGCGATGCGATGGTCAGGTGGCGGATCATGAAGCTCCAAAAGGATCTTCGAGCGAGGGGCTCTGCGGTGTAAACAACTCGGCGCCGGAGTCGGTAATGTGCATATCGTCTTCGAGGCGAATGCCGAATTCGCCGGGAATGTAAATTCCAGGCTCATCGCTGAAAGTCATGTTGGGGGCAAGCAAGGTGGTGTTGCCGCGCACTAGATAAGGCCACTCGTGGCCGTCCATGCCCATGCCGTGGCCAAGGCGGTGGGTGAAGAATTTGTAGTCAGGGCCGTAACCGGCATCGGTGATCACCTTGCGGGCGGCTCGATCAATGGCCTGACATTCGATTCCCGGGCGGGCGGTTTTCAAGGCAGCGGTTTGGGCGCGGTGCACGATGTCGAACACCGTCTTCATTTTGTCGGTGGCTTTGCCGAGGACAAAGGTGCGAGTGATGTCGGAGACGTAGCCTTCGACGGTGCAGCCGTCATCGAGCATGATGATGGAACCTTCGCGGATGACCTGTGTGGCCGCTGATCCGTGAGGAAGCGCGGCGAACTCCCCCACTTGCACGCTTACTTCGCCGGGGAAGCCTACGCGGTCATAGGCGGTTCCGATCAGCGCTTCCAGGTTGTCTTTGCTCATGCCTGGTTTGAAGGCGCGATAGGCGGCTTCGTAAACGGTTATTGTGATTTTCGAGGCCAGACGCATCAGGGTGATTTCGTGTTCGCTCTTTATCTGCCGGCATCCGGCGGTTACGGGGATGGCACTGGCTAGGGTTGCTTGCGGCGCGGCTTTGGCAATTCCGTTTTCGAAGACAAAACGGACGTTCTCTTCCAGGCCAATGTTAGCGAGGCTGCGGTCTTTGAATCCCTGGGCCAGACCATCATAGGGATTTTCATCTTCCTGCCAGACACGCAGATCGGCGTGATCGCCGTCGGGGGCGCTAGCAAGTTGTTCGTTCGCCCTCGCCTCTTCGAATGCCGGACATACGTAGAAAGCAGCGCCCTTGGCGGGCAGTACCATGGCGAAGATGCGCTCGCCGCCCCACCAGCGGATGCCGCTGAAATATTCGAGCGAGGTTCCTTCCATCAGCAGGATGGCGTCGAGATGATTGGCCGCCATCAGGCGGCGGGCGTTTTCCTGGCGTGCCTGGCGTTCTGCCTTGGTGATGGGGACAGCCTGGTCTTTCATCGACCGCAAATCAGCAATCGAAGGGGGAAGGTCTGCACACTTGGCGGCGACTGAAGTGAGCGGGTACGCCAGGGCGAGGCCGGCGATGGCCCCGGTTTCGAGGAAGTGACGGCGAGAGATCATTTGGGCTCCACGCAGTTGTGCTGTCGCGACATTATAGTCGGGTTAAGATGGCGTCACGGAATCCGGATTCCAATGCGCAGGATGCGGAGAGTGGAACAGCACCACCGTGGATGATTCGGCGGGGCCAAGGCAGTCCTATGTGGAGGACTGTCAGGTGTGCTGCAAACCGAATGTGCTGCGCGTTTTCTACGATGCCGAGAGCGCGGAATTTGTGATTACGGCGGAATTGGAATAGCTTATTGCGGAAGAAATTCAAGGAGAAAGCTATGAGCAGCAACTACGTTGGCCCGGGCCGCATGGTCGCGCACAATATGGTGACTACGCAGTTCGAACTGGATGGCTTTCGCGTGACTCGCACTTTGGGAGTGGTGCGCGGAATCGTGGTGCGCTCGCGATCGATTTTCGGGACCATTGGCGCGGGGCTGCAAACGATTCTTGGAGGGAACATCACGTTGCTGACCAATCTTTGCGAGAAGACTCGTGCTGAGGCTTTCGATTTGATGCTCCAACATGCGGCCGAACTGGGCGGGAATGCGGTAGTCGGTGCGCGTTATGATGCGACCGAGGTGATGCAAGGGGTCACCGAAGTGCTGGCGTATGGGACGGCCGTGTTTGTGGAGCCGATTCGCTAAGGGCATTCTGGTGTTGGGAATAATCCGGCTATCGCGGCGGTAACTCCTGTGCCGCTTTTCCTACTGCGGGGAATTGGCTGGCGGGGCTGGATTGGCTGGGATCGAACTGGCCTGGGTGCCGACCACGTCCCCGATTACGTCGCCGGAGACGATCATCTCGACGCGGCGATTGAGCTTCCTTCCGGCGGCAGATTTGTTATCGGCGATGGGATCCTCTTTCCCCAAGCCGCGTACCACGATGTTGTTAAGGGGAACAGAGGCGTCCACCAGATAGTCGCGTACCGAGGCAGCGCGCTTCTCTGACAACCGGAGGTTGAATTCGTCGCTGCCGGTGCTGTCGGTATAGCCCTCGATTTGCAGCTTCAGGTCGGGATAGGCGAGAACGATGCCTGAGATTCTTGCCAGGCGCTCTCTGGCCGCGGGCTTCAAGGTGAACTGTCCGGTATCGAAAAGCACGTCGGGCATGCTGACCACGAGGCCGCGGTCGGTGTCGCGGGTTTCAAGAACCTGATTGAGCTGTTTGAGCAGACGGGCACGCATTTCTTCTTTCTGGCGGATCGCTTCCTGCTTCTGGCGCTCCGCTTCCTCAGCCGCCAGGCGGGCTTTCCCCGCCTCGATTTGGGCCTTCTGCTGTTCGGCCTGGGCGGCGGCCTGGGCCTTTTCTGCGGCGGCCTGTTCGGCCTCGGCCTGCTGGCGGCGGCGAAGATCTTCTTCGGCCTGGGCCTTGGCCTGGGCTTCGGCCACGGCAGAAGCCCTGGCATCGGCCTCGGCTTTGGCCTGCGCTTCCTGCATGGCGCGTTTTTCTGCGGCGATGCGGTCGGCTTCCTTCTTCTTCAAGGTCAGGACGCGGGCATCTTCTGACACCTGGGTGGCGCCGCGGGCCACGGTACCGATGGGAGTGCGCCCCTGCTTGCGCTGAAGATAGTCCTCCGCCTGGGCGAGGAGAGCCTCCGCTTTGGCCAGGCTGCCGGGGACGTATTGCGCGGCGCCGGCGGCTTTGGCAATGGCGACGGCGTTGCGGGCTTCCAGCAGGTCGAGCGGCGTGTTGGGCGCGGCGTTGGCGGAGGGCAACTGGTCGGCGGGTATGTCGATGGTGTACTCGGCGCCTTCCAGCATGTCGAATTTGGCATCGATGGGCTCTTCGAAGCCTTTAGTCTCCTCGCGAGGAATGTTTTCCACCACAACCAGATCACTGGGACGGGTGACGGCAAAGTAGGGTTCGGCAGTAACCAGAAGACCGAAGGCTTGAAGGTCGGTGGTGACATCAATTTTGCTCTTGCCGTCTTTGTTGGGGATGAGTTCGCCCAAATTTACCGCGCGGCCTTGCGGGGTTACCGCCCAGAGCACATAAGTGAGGTATTGGCCGCCGAATTTGGAGACAGGTTCGAGGCGAATGACTTCGGCGCTGATTGCCAGGCGGCCCTCTTTGCCGTCAACTTTTGCGTGGCCGCCGGCGCCGGGCATGAGGCTGGTCCCTTTGAAATCGACCGTGGTGGAGCCGCCACGGTGGCGATAGTTCACCGCTTTGGTGGTACGCGAAACCACTCTTACATGGAACAGTGGGGTCTGGTCCATGGGCTCGACCGGAGCATTGTTGTCCTGCGCCATGGCGCAGGCGGCCATGAGGACGGAAATTGCGATCAAAGTCTTCTTCATACTTCCCTCCCGCAGCCCGCTCTGCCCAACGGCTGTCTACTCTGCTTCTGGCCTGTACTGATGTTTCCACGCCGGCATGGGGCGTGGAAGTGCCTGAGGAGTTACAGCCAGATTAGATTGTAGGGCCGAAATTGATGGCATGGCGACTCGCATGTGCCAATGCTGGACTGGCCAGTAGGACATGACCGGCGGAACCTGCGGAGAGTCTTGTGTAGCGGCGAGGGTTGGTTTTAACTAGACAGGACTTGCTTTCGTCGGGGGACGGTCGCGGGGGACTGAGCATTGGTGGAAGATCCGAAGTGGGAGTTGGCCATCCTGGCCACGGTCCAGGGTTTCTACGAAAAGCTGTTGCAGGAGCATCTTGGCGGGGAAGTCCCTGTCCCAGCCGGGCTGGAAGATATTTCGCTGCAAAGCGATAGCGATGTGCATGCGACTTTGCTGAGCATGCACCGTTGGCTGCGGTTGCTCGATCTGGCGATCACTCCCGCGATGTTGCGGCGAGCGCTCACCCCAGAGACGGATGCGGAGATCGCCGAGGCCATGCTCCGCTATTTCACTCGCAATAAGGACGCGAGCGACGCCAACCGGGACAAGACGGATTTGGTGGCAACGTTCCTTTACCGGCACCCGCGGGTTCCTGGGCAATGGGAAAAGCGGGGATATGGTCTGGATGGATCGCTTCCCCTGTCGCCATTCGAGATTGCGATGCTGGAAATTCTGGCCGATACCGAGACCCCGGCGCTGTCAGAAGAGCAGATGCAACTGCTGCGGCAGTTTGACCGACTGGAGGAAGAAAGCGGGAAGTTTCGCGATCTGCATGCCTTGCTGGATTCGGGAATCATCGTGCGGGTGCGGGAACTCAAACAGCTTTTCGATACGTCGTTTTACCATCCCAGTGTGCTGGCTACGATTGCGCCGTATAACACCGTTTTTGGGCGGCGGTTTGATGAGCTTTTCCTGAAGGCGGCGAAGGAAATCAAGACATTCGCGCACGAACTGGAGGAGCAGGGCGGTAGCATTCTGGGGAATGTGGATGGGATGGACGTGACGGTGGAGCATGTATCGGCGCTGCAAGAAAGTGAACTGCTGCGAATCGATTACGGCACTGCGATGGAAAAATTCCGGCGAGTTTCGCGCCTGAGAAAGACTTTGCAGGAGCATCCCCCGGTGAGGCGCGTGGCGCAGATTCCCCTGCGAGCGACCGGCACGCGTGCGAAGGTCACGAGTTCGCCGCGCTGGCTCGATCTGGAGGCCCTGCGGAAGGCCGTGACTCCGCAGCAAATTTCAACTGAAGAGGGCAAGCTGCTCAAGGTTGAGGATTCGGTCCGGGCCTTTGTGCGCGTGGCTGATGCCAAGTTTCGACATGTGGTTCCGATGCGCTACTTCAATTTGATCCTCACGCCCACGGAAGTGGAAGCATTTGCCGCGGACGGCCGCGAAGAAAAAAGCTTGCAGGGTTCGGTGACGCGAGCCCTGTTGCGGATGGTGACAGTGGCGGCGCGCATGACCACGGAACTGGAAGAACTGCGGCGGACGCAGAATTCACCATCGCTGTGGCGGCTGCACGCCGATGCGCTCGTCGTGTTGTTGGAGATTGAGCGCAGCGTGCAGGAGAACGTGAAGCGGGTGATGGTGTCCGCTGAGACCCAAGGCGCCCCGACCGAGGCGATTCAGGCGTCGCTGAAGAAACTCCACGACTGCACCGCCCTGGTGCAACGGACGCTTGCCCCACCGGAAAAGGTTGTTGGTATATCCAGCGGGCGTTAGAGTTCACAGATAGCTCAGCCACCAGTCCTTGCGACGCTGCTTGAGGGCGGCGAAGGATGATGATCTTCTCGACAGCAGCTATGGCAGGCGCGCCTGGAAAGCCTTCCGATTCAGTCGGCGACTTTGTAGTCGCAAGCGTCGCGGCAGGGCACACAATAGAACAGGCCGTCCTGGCAGAGGCGAATATCGATTTGCGCCTGGCAGAGGCAGCAATATCGCTCGCACTGGCAGCGTTCTTCGGTCATCTCGCACTGCATGCAGCGATACTTGCTTTTGGTGGTGGTGGCCATGGAGAAACTGTAACGCTGGGCTGCGCGTGGGGAAAGTGCCGTTGGTAACTGGGCTCTCCGCGCACTCTGCGTCTGTGCTCTGCGGTCTCCGCGTTTTAAGATTTTCTGCCTGAGGAGCTGTCGTCAAACCTTAAAACGCAGAGGCCGCAGAGAACCCGGTTGTCACTCGGTTGCTGGGTTTGCGGCCAGCATGTTACGGTAATGAGTCTTGCCATCCCAGCAGCCCAGCCACTGCTATTGATTGAGGAGAAATTGTCCGCGGTTGAAACCACTACGCCGGTGATTCGCAGGACTGCATTGAACGCCGTCCATCGCCAGATGGGCGCCAAAATGGTGGAGTTCAATGGCTGGGACATGCCTGTGGAATATCCCTCGGCCGGCGGCATTATTGCCGAGCACAATGCCGTGCGCACCGGCGTGGGCATTTTCGACGTCAGCCACATGGGCGATATCAGGCTGCAAGGGCCGGAAGCGCTGGCTGCCGTTCAACATATTTCGATGAACGATGCCTCGCGGCTGGCGGTGGGTCAGGCGCAGTATTCCGCGATGCTCTATCCCCAGGGGACGTTCGTGGATGATGTGATCGTGCATCGCCTGGGCGAAGACGAATACCTGCTGGTGATTAATGCCGGGACCCGTGAGAAAGATTTCAATTGGGTGCGGGATAATTCCCGGCAGTTTGATTGCAAGGTGGAAAATCTTTCGGATGAGTTTACCCAGATTGCGATTCAGGGGCCGAAGGGCGTGGACTTGCTGCAAAAGCTGACCGACGCGAATCTCGCGGCGGTGAAGTTTTATTGGGTGACGCGGGGAACGGTGTGCGGACTGAGGAACATTCTGATCGCGCGCACTGGTTACACCGCTGAAGACGGATTTGAGATCTATGTCCCGGCTGATGAACCCACGGGCGCGATGGTGTGGAACAGGATTTTGGAGGCGGGCAAGGAGTTTGGAGTTGTCCCGTGCGGCCTGGGATCGCGCAATACGCTTCGTCTCGAAGGCAAACTCCCGCTCTACGGACACGAAATTTCCGATACGATAAATGTCTGGGAAGCTGGGCTTGACCGCTTCTGCAAGATGGAGAAGCCGGAGTTTATTGGCCGGGCGGCGCTGGAGAAGGCGAAATCGGCCGGCGTAAAGCGCACCCTGGTTGGCCTTGAGATGATAGAGCGAGGCATTGCCCGCGACGGCTACAAAGTGCTGAATGAGACGGGCGGCGAGATTGGCTATGTCACCAGCGGATCGTATGCGCCGTTCTTGAAAAAGAATATTGCGCTGGCCTATGTGCCGCCGGAGTTCGGGAATGTTGGATCTGCGGTCAGAGTTGAGATTCGTGGGCGGGGCGTGAAGGCGCAGGTGGTGCCTACGCCGTTTTATAGGCGTCCGAAAAAGGCTTAACCACAGAGGACACAGAGGAACACAGAGGTTAGCTAGAAGCTAGGAGCCAGAAGCATGTCATATCCCGCAGACTTCAAATACACCAAAGAGCATGAATGGATTAAATCCGACGGAAAGACCGCGACCATCGGCATCACGCACTATGCGCAGGAGTCGCTGGGCGATATTGTTTTTGTGGACTTGCCTAAGCCAGGGACCGAGATGACCGCTGGCAAGACGTTCGGATCGGTGGAATCCGTGAAGGCGGTTTCGGACCTTTATGCGCCGGCATCCGGAACCGTGACCGAGGTGAATGCTGAGTTGGCGACGTCGCCGGAAAAGATCAATAAGGACGCTCACGGGTCTTGGATGGTAAAGCTGACTTTGAAGACGCCGGGCGAGTTGAACGGGCTGCTCTCAGCCGCCGACTATGAGAAGTTTGTGGCGGAAGAGGGTGGACACTGAGGGTTTTGACGGCCACAATCGAACCGGCTGGTCGTGACATCTAATATTTTCCTATGCGATATTTACCCAAATCTCCTTCCGACCGCGAAGCCATTCTCAAAGCCATTGGCGCGCGGTCGATTGACGATCTGTTTGCGCCCATTCCTGCCGAGTACCGGCTGAAGCGTGACCTGAAAGTCCCCCGGCAGATGGCGGAGTCGGAAATTGTTGACTGGTTCCGTGAGCGCTCGCGGGAAAATGGCGACGGCTATGCGATGTTTCTCGGCGCCGGCGCTTACTACCACTATCGCCCCGTGATTATTGATTCGCTGATTTCGCGCGGCGAATTTCTTACCGCCTACACTCCCTACCAGGCGGAGATATCGCAGGGCACGCTGCAATCGATTTTCGAATTTCAGAGCATGATCTGCGAACTTACCGGCATGGAAGTGGCGAATGCTTCCATGTATGACGGTTCGACCGCAGCCACCGAAGCCGTGATGATGGCGGCGCGGCTTACCGGGCGCCGTTCGGTGGTCGTGGCGCGCAGCGTGCATCCGGAATATCGAGAGGTCCTAGCGACGTATGCCAAGCATCAGGACCATCCGGTCACGACCGTGGGCTTTGGCGAAAGCGGCCGAATCAATCTGACGGAACTGGAGAAGGCGGTCACGCAGGACACGGCGTGCGTGCTGATCCAGTCGCCGAATTTCTTTGGCTCGATTGAAGATGCGGACGCGGTCGCCGAGATTGCCCATAAGAACGGAGCCCTGTTGGTGGTTTCGATTGCTGAAGCGGTTTCGCTGGGCATCGTGGAACCGCCGCGGCAGGCTGATGTCGTCGCTATGGAGGCGCAATCCTTCGGCGTGCCTCTGGGATTCGGCGGCCCTTACTGCGGAGTGATTGCCACCCGCGAAAAGTATGTGCGGCAGATGCCGGGTCGGCTGGTTGGTCAGACCACCGACAGTCACGGCAAACGCGGTTTTGTGCTCACGCTGGCGACCCGCGAACAGCACATCCGGCGCGAGAAGGCGACTTCCAACATTTGCACCAACCAGGCGCTGGTCGCTTTGATGGCCAATATCTTCATGACGATTTACGGCAAGGTTGGCTTGAAGGAATTGGCGAAGCAGAATCTGGCGAAGACGGCTTATGCCGCGCAGCAGTTTGGGAAGCAGGCCAAGGTGTTGTTCTCCGCCGCACCTCGATTTAATGAGTTCGTAGTGCAGACCGCCGAGGATCCCTACGCCATCAACCGGCGGATTCTGGGCCAGAAGATCATTGGTGGATTGCCACTGAAGAAGTTTTATCCCGAACTTGGTAACGCGGCTTTGTGGTGCTGCACTGAGCTGACGACGCGCGCGGCGATTGACACTGCCGCGGGACTGGTGGGCGAGAGCGAGGGCTCGATCAGGCCCTTGCGGGAAGTCGCGGAGGTGGCCCGATGAAGTCCGCGATCCGCAAAGCCACGCAACACGTCAATCAGAATGAAGGTCTGATCTTCGAGAAGTCTTCCCCAGGAAAGTTTGCCTGGAGGCTGCCGCCGCTTGACGTTCCGGAAGTTGATGCTGCAAAACTGCTGGGCGCAGCCGAACGAAAAGATTTGGGCCACATGCCGGAAGTGAGCGAGATCGAGATCATTCGCCACTTTACCCGGATGTCCACCTGGAATTACGCGATCGATCTGGGGATGTATCCCCTGGGTTCTTGCACCATGAAGTACAACCCGCGGGTGAATGAAGTGGTTTCGCGGCTGGATGGCTTGGCGAACGGCCATCCTTACCAGCCGGAGACGGTTTCGCAGGGGGCGCTGCGCATTCTCAAGACTTTGAGTGATTGCCTGATCGATATCACCGGCATGGATGCGATTACGCTGCAACCGGCCGCGGGGGCGCATGGCGAGTTTACCGGATTGTTGCTGGTTCGGGCGCATCATCAGTCGAAAGGTCATGCGCGTAAGAAAATCCTGATTCCTGACTCGGCGCATGGCACCAATCCAGCGACGGCGGCAACCGTGGGGTATGCGGTCGAGAATTTGAAGTCGGATTCGCGCGGCATGGTGGATGTGGCGGCGCTGGCATCGCAAATGAACGAAGATGTCGCGGCACTGATGCTGACCAATCCGAATACACTCGGCGTCTTTGAGCAGGAGATTCACAAGATTGCCGACATCATGCATGCAAAAGGCGGCCTGCTCTACATGGATGGCGCGAACATGAATGCGCTGGTCGGTAAAGTGCGTCCAGGCGACTTCGGCGTGGACCTGATGCATTTGAATTTGCACAAAACTTTTTCGACTCCGCACGGCGGCGGCGGTCCGGGCTCGGGGCCGGTGGCTGTGAAGAAGATTCTGGAGCCGTATCTGCCCACGCCCGTGGCGATCACGAAGCCAGATGGGACTCTGGGTTTCGACTACAACCGTCCGCAGTCGGTGGGGCGGGTGCGCGCGTTTTATGGAAACTTTGGAATGTTCGTGCGGGCGCTGGCCTACACCCTGGCCAATGGGCCGGATGGGTTGCGTCAAACTACCGAAGATGCGGTGTTGAACGCGAACTACATTCGCAAGGGACTCGAAGGTGTGTATGACTTGCCTTACACGACGCCTTCGATGCATGAAGTCGTGTTCAGCGATAGGCTACAGGCGAAGAAGGGCGTAAAGACTATGGACATCGCCAAGCGGCTTATCGACTATGGGTTTCATCCTTACACTACGGCGTTTCCGCTGATTGTGCCGGGGGCTCTGATGATTGAGCCTACCGAGAGCGAATCGAAGGAAGAGATGGATTTGTTCATCGAGGCAATGAAGTCAATTGCGGAAGAAGTGGAAGAAGATCCGGAGATGGTACTGGCAGCGCCGCATACCACGCGGGTTTCGCGGCTGGACGAAGTGGCCGCGGCACGGAAGCCGGTGCTGCGCTGGAAGCCGGGCAACTAGTTCGGATCACGCTTCGACCAACTCTCCGCGCTCGTTGACTGAAATATGTGGCCACGGTGAAAATTACCTTCGTTCCGCCATTCCTCTGTGTCCCCTGTGCCCTCTGTGGTTAAATCTTCCTGTTGGCATCCCCTGCAACAACGCGCGTGAGCCCTGAAGGCAGGCCGGAGACGATCTTCTCGTCACCCGGTAAACGCCATCTCATTCTCAGCCTTCTTCTCGTAGTCGCGACACTCGCGCTCTACAACCCGGTCATTCATCATCCTTTCGTCAACTTCGACGACGACCGTTACGTTACCGACAACGTACACGTTCAAGGCGGGCTGCACTGGTCAACGGTTCATTGGGCATTCACCACCTTCGATGAGGCCAACTGGCACCCCCTGACCTGGCTTTCGCATGCTCTCGATTGCCAACTGTTCGGGCTGAATCCTGCCGGGCATCACTACATTAATGTCCTGCTGCATGCGCTGAACGTTGTCCTGCTTTTCTGGGTGCTGTGGCGGGCGACCGGAGCCACCGTCCGCAGTTGGATGGTGGCGGCGCTGTTTGCGCTTCATCCCATCAATGTGGAGTCGGTCGCGTGGGTAGCGGAGCGCAAGACTCTCCTCAGCATGTTGTTTTTTCTGCTGGGGCTCGCGGCGTATGGATGGTATTCACGAAAACCTGGGCTGGGCCGGTATGGCGGGGTTGCGCTGCTGTTTGCCTGCGGGTTGATGGCCAAGCCCATGGTGATTACGTTTCCGTTGGTGCTCTTGCTCTGGGACTACTGGCCACTCAAGCGGGCAGAGAGCTTTGCGAGGCTGGCCCTGGAGAAAGTGCCGCTGCTGGGGCTTTCCGCGGCCAGTGCGCTGATCACGATAAAAGCGCAGCGGGCGGGCAATGCCATCGGCACCATGATGGAGTATCCACTCTCCATGCGGGTGGCGAATGCGGTTATTTCGTACGTACGGTACATCGAAAAAGCGGTGTGGCCTTCAGCGCTGTCGCCACAATATCCCTATCCGGAAGGCTCGATGAAGTGGCAAGCGCTTGGCGCCTCAGCACTCCTACTGGCGATAACCGCGCTGATCTTTATGGCCGGCAAGCGACAGCGTTATCTGGCGGTGGGATGGTTGTGGTTTCTAGGCACGCTGGTTCCCATGATTGGTCTGGTGCAAGTGGGCAGCCAGGCCATGGCGGACCGCTATGCTTATCTGCCGTTCGTGGGACTCTTTATCTTGGTCTGCTGGGGGCTGGGGGACTGGGCGGAGCACAGAGCTGTTCTGAAAATTCCCCTGGTGGCCGCCAGTTGTATTGCGCTGGCAACGCTGGCGACGTTGACATTTCGCCAGATCGGTTACTGGAGCGACAACGTGGCCCTGTGGTCGCACGCGGTCGCGGTGACGCGCGGCAGCTTTATTGCTGAGGACAATCTGGGGGGCGCGCTGCTGAGTGAGGGGCGAGAGGAAGAAGCCATGCCGCATTTCCGGGCGGCGGCGGCGATTGATCCCATCGATCCCATGAGCCACTTGAATCTTGCGGCTTACGCCCAAAGGCAAGGTCACGCGCAGGAGGCGGTCGATCAGTACGCAAAGGTGATCACCATGACCCGCGATCCGCGCCTGCGGGCGACGGCGTTCAGCGATATGGGTTACGCCCTGCGCGAACTCGGAGATTTTGAGCATGCAGAGGCCAGCTTTCGCGCAGCTGTAAACCTCAGGCCCCGAACGCTGCGGGCGTGGCTCGGTCTGGGCATGGCCGAGCAGAAATCTGGAAACTATGCCGAGGCGGTGAAGGACTACGCGCAGGTGGTGGCGATTCAGCCCTGGGACCTGGGATATTTTCTGCTGGCGCGTGCCTTAGCGCAGAACGGACAGATGGAAGCGTCGAAAGCCGCCATGGACCAGGCACGGCGGCTCTCGGAGAACTTCGATCAGTTGCGGCAGACTGCGGACAGCTTGCTCAAGCAATAACCGCAAAGAACACGAAGTATCACGAAGGAAAACCTTCTCGCTCGCGCCGCGGCTCAATTCCCTTCGGCAATTTCTACTGAAACCTGGCTGTTCTCCCAGCTGATATTCAGGGTGCAAGTCTTGCCCGACTCATCAAAGGCGATGGTGAAATTTTCAACGGCTGAGGGCGTTGGCGAGACTTTCATCGCCACTCGAGCCAATTCATCCGATTCATATTTGTAAGGAATGCCCCACTCTCCGGTTTTCTTGTTGATGATGAGAGTCCAGCCGTCCTGCTTGGGTACGGTGAAAATGGTATAGCTGCCGGCCGGAACCTCCTTGCCCCCGACGGTGAGGTTGGCCGTAGTGACGAACGTGGTGGCTTCATTGGCCCCGGTACGCCAGACTTCGCCGAAGGGCACTAGGTCGCCGAAGATCTTGCGCCCCTTCATCCGCGGGCTGGAGTAATCCACGGTGATGGTCTTCCCGTCGGCAAACTTGCACTGCGCCTGGGCGGCGGGGCTGGGGCGCTGTTTCTGGGCCGAAGCGAAGGCGGTGAGGGCAAGGACGGACAAAGTCAGGATAGCAAGGTGTTTGAACATGATGATCTCCTTTGAACAAGCAGCAGTCAGCACTCAGCATTCAGCCAGCGATCTGAGCTAGCTCCGCTACCTGGATAGTGAGGGCAGTTGCTTAGACTATCGGAGGGCGTCCGAGGATAGCAACCGATAGCAGGAGTGCAGCCCGGTTTACAATCTCACCATGCCTGTATTCGATGAAAAGCACGAGGAATTGGACCACTACGAAACCATGATGGGCGTGCCACGCGGGCGCCTGGCGGTCACTATGGACATGATCACCGACGCCATGGCGCTGGTCGGGCAACATGGCGTCTATTGCCAGAGCACCCGCTGGCCGGGCAAGCCGGTGATGGATATCCAGATAGTGATGAAGAACCTTACAGACGCCAAGGAGCTGATTCAGAGTGTGATGGAAGGGTTGAAGAGCAAAGCTTGATCATTCGGGGCGCCATCAAACACAGAGGTTTACAAATTTCTACAATCTTTTCCCAGCCAGGCACGATTCCGGACAATCTATGTAACAGGAAATGCCGCGGAGGATGCGGCAAGAGGGAGGACGTCATGAAATGCACACTTCTGTATCTGGCTGGTGCTCTCTGTCTGACGGTTGCCACGTGCGGTTTTGGTCAAGCTGGCGCGCAGGAACCGGGGCGAAAGCCAGTGGTGTACGTAATGCCGAACGCTTTGGCAAATCCGGGACCGAGTGAGGGATCGCAAGTGGTGGTGGATTCGGCGCGCAATGACAAGGAACCGCAAGTTGCCAAGACCTACCAGGAACTGCAGCATCGCGCTGAGTGCAAGGAATTCGCTGCCAACATGATTAAAGACAAAGCCGACTACTTTCTGCTGTTGCAGCATGGCGGTGGGAAGGGAAATCGCTGGGCGCTTTCGGACAAGCAGGGCGATGTGTTTGCATCGGGAGAATCCTTCACGCTTGGAGCATCGGTAAAGGACGCGTGCCAGGCGATAGCGAAAGATTGGCAGAAACGGAGAGGAGTGGCTGGTGGTAACTAACACGAAATCTCAACCACAGAGGACACAGAGTAACAGAGAGGCTTTTGCCACGAGCTTCTCTGTGTTCCCCCGTGCCCTCTGTGGTTGAGACGGGAGCCTACGACAGCGAGTACTTGCCCCGTTCAACCATCTTCTGCGCGATCTCTTGCCGAAGTTCAATGCTGTTGAACGGCTCGTGCTTGGCCAAACGGCGCAGGATTGCCAGTTGAGTGCGCAGCATGTCGCCGTCGGCCACGGCGGCAATCACTTTCTTCGCTGCGGCTTCGATTTTTTCCATGGCCTGCGTCAGATACACGCGGGTCATGGCGATGGGCAGCGCGGCGGCCGCTTCTCCGCTGCTTTCCACTATTTTTTGTGCTCGCAGCACCGCCGATTCCATGGCGTAAGTTTCAATCACCATGTCGGCGATGGCTCCCATGACCTCCTGCTGGTCCTGGATAGCCTGCATATACTTTTGCGTGGCAGCGCCGGAGACGAACAGGCCGAGCTTCTTGGCGCTGGCTACCAGTTTGCGATCTTCGGCCAGCGGCCCTTCAAGCTCTTCGCCCTGGGACGGGCCGGAGAGCACTTCGTCCATCAGCTTCTTGATCGCCGGCATCAGCGGCAACTGGCCTGACATTGCCCGCTTCAGCAGAAAGCCGGTGATGATCATGCGATTGATTTCGTTGGTGCCCTCGAAAATGCGGTTGATGCGGGCGTCGCGATAAGCGCGTTCGGCGGGATATTCTTCGACAAATCCGTAGCCGCCATAGATCTGCACCGTTTCATCGACTACATAGTCGATCATCTCGGAACCCCAAACTTTGATGATCGAGCACTCGACGGCGTATTCTTCGATGGCTTTGCGAGTTTCTTTCATGGCGTCGGCGCCGGACTTGTCAACCTCGTTGAGGGCGACATCCATCATGCCGACGGTGCGATAGACGAGCGATTCGCCTACGTAGAGAAGAGTCGCCATATTGGCGATCTTTTCGCGGACCAGGCCGAAGTCAGCAATGACCTTGCCGAAGGCCTTGCGCTGCTTGGCGTAGCCGATGGCATTGGCAATGGAGATGCGCGCTCCGCCCACGCACATGGCGCCCAGCTTGAAGCGGCCCACGTTCAGAATATTGAAGGCGATTACATGGCCCTTGCCGATTTCGCCCAGCACGTTTTCCGCCGGAACTTTGCAATCGTTCAGAATGATGGGGCAGGTGGAGGACCCGCGAATGCCCATTTTGTGCTCTTCGGCGCCGATGGAAAATCCGGGGAAGGTTTTTTCGATCAGGAAAGCGGTAAATTTCTCGCCGTCGATCTTGGCAAAAACGGTGAAAAGGTCGGCAAAGCCGGCGTTGGTAATCCACATTTTTTCGCCGTTCAGAGTGTAGGTCTTGCCGTCTTGCGAGAGTTCCGCGCGGGTGCGGCAGTTCAGCGCGTCGGATCCCGAAGAAGCTTCTGACAGCGCGTAGGCTCCTACAATCTCGCCTGCTCCCAGCCGCGGCAGATATTTCTGCTTCTGGGCTTCGGTTCCGAAGTAAACGATGGGCAGAGTGCCGATGCCGGTGTGTCCGCCCCAGGTGGTGGCGAAGCCGGCGTACTTGGCGATGTGGTCGGCGATGACGGCGGCGGTGACCTTATCCATTTCCAGGCCGCCGTAGGCTTCGGGAATTTCGGCGGAGCTGAGGCCGAGTTCGCCCGCTTTCTTCAGTAGATCGCGGGTGATGGAAAAATCTTTGTGCTCGATCTTCTCGGCGTTGGGCAGTATCTCGTTCACGGCAAATTCTTCCGCCGTCTGCCCGATCAGTTGATGCTGCTCGGTGAAGTCTTCAGGAGTGAAGACCTCGCCAGGGCGGCGTTCTTCTAGCAGAAAGCTTCCGCCGGAGATTCTGGTGCTAGGCGCTGCTGCTGTTGCCATGGAACCCCTTTTTAACGCTTTTCACTTCCAGCCGGTACCGTTCACGAATCGCTTGATGCCGTCTTTCAAATGTACAACATTAAAGTTTATAAGCAGTCCGAGCGATTTGCCACTCAACTTAAGGTACGAAAGTAGCTGGGCCTGATGTACTGGCGAGATGGCGTCCACCGACTTGATTTCCACGATCACCAGGTCTTCGACGAGCAAATCAATGCGATATCCGAGTTCGAGCTTGGCGCCGCGATAAACGACCGGAAGACCAACCTGGACGGCGGACCGGCACCCGGCGTCGCTGAGTTCATACTGCAGGTATGCGGCATAAGTGCTCTCCAGCAACCCGGGGCCTAGCTCGGTATGAACCTGCATGGCAGCGGTGATGATGGCGTGGCTGACTTGATTGGCGGAGACGCGTCTTATAGGGAATGTGGCCATGTGTTCCTCCGGGGCACATGGTTATTCGCTAGCGCGGAAAAAGTTCCGGTCAGATGTCACAATCGGGAAGAAATTCGTCAACCACAAGGGGCACGAAGGCCCACAAAGGCAAAGCATCCCAACCCAGTGGTTAAAGCCGTTCGAAAATGCCCGCTGCGCCCATGCCGCCGCCGACGCACATGGTCACCATGCCGTAGCGGCCTTTGCGGCGCTGGAGTTCGCGGATGACGGTCGCGGTCAACTTGGCTCCGGTGCAGCCCAATGGATGACCCAACGCGATGGCGCCGCCGTTGGGGTTCACACGGCTGGAATCAAGGCCGGCTTCTTTGATTACGGCCAGCGACTGGGCTGCGAAGGCTTCGTTCAGTTCGATGACGTCAATGTCGGAAAGTTTAAGACCGGCCAGCTTCAGTGCCTTGGGGATGGCGAATACCGGGCCCAGTCCCATTTCTTCGGGTTTGTATCCGGCGGTGGCGAAGGAAACATAACGGGCCAATGGCTGGATGCCCAGTGCCTTGGCGCGTTCCGCGGACATGACGACCGCGGCTGCGGCGCCGTCGGACATTTGCGAGGAATTGCCGGCGGTGACTGTGCCTTTGGCGTGAAAGGCGGGTTTCAGGGCGAGGAGTGCGTCCAGCGAAGTATCGGCGCGCGGACCTTCGTCAACTTTGAAAATAACTTCCTGCCGCTTGGGCTTTGAGCCGTTGGGAGTGGTGAAGCTCACCGGCACGGGGACAGTTTCGTCGGAGAACCTTCCGGCTTGAATTGCGGCAAGAGCCTTCTGATGGCTTTGATAGGAAAATTCGTCGGCTTGCTCGCGAGTGATCCCAAAACGCCGCGCTACTCGCTCTGCGGTGAGGCCCATGGAAAGATAGGCGTCAGGATAGTGGTCCACCAGCCAGGGGTTGGGCGAAATTTTGTGCCCACCCATGGGGATCATGGACATGGATTCGGTGCCGCCCGCGACCATCACTTCAGCGCCGCCGCTGCCGATGCGCTCAGCAGCCAGAGCGATTGCCTGCAATCCCGAGGAACAGAAACGATTGATGGTAAGGGCTGAAGTTTCGACCGGCAGGCCGGCGCGTAGAGCTGCGATCCGGGCCACGTTCATGCCCTGTTCGGCTTCAGGCATGGCGCAGCCCAGGATTACGTCTTCGATTTCTTTCACATCGAGTTGCGGCACCCGCTCCAGTGCGCCTTTGATGGCGATGGCCGCAAGCTCGTCCGGGCGCGTGGCCCGCAGCGTTCCCTTGAAGGCGCGGCCCACCGGGGTACGGACGGAAGAAGCGATAATGACTTCACGCATAGATTCCTCGCTCACAACATTCTTAGATGAACGCATCCATGAATTCGCTACAACCAAACGTGGGACTTCAAACTCGTGCGTATTACCCTGATCCAAGCAAAAAAGGGTTTCTAGCCCTCACGCTGCCGTACAACCTGCCATGCTCGAAGTCTTCGGAGATCAGCTCGCTGAGTCCATAATATTCCGCATAAGCCCAGAGATGGGCATCGAACCACTCCAGTTTGTACGCAGCGGCTCCGCGTAGCGCAGTCCGGAACAGCGCGGCGTTCGGATAAAGAATCGTGAACTGCGTCAACAGTTCTTCCGCCTCGTGGCGAGCGTCCTCCTGAGAAAGAATTGTTGCCCTGCGAATCGTCCGGGTGACTACGGAAACGAACTCCAGCAGCGCCTGATGAGGGATGCGGAGCGTGTCTTTACGCAAACCTTCGCGAAGCAGTTCAATGGCAATCCGTTGTTTATCAGGGAATCTCGAATCAAAGCGATAGACCAGGATGTTGGTATCAACGAGTGAGGCCACGTGTATATAGATCCTCGCGTTTCCAACCGCGGTTGGCCTCTCTTGACTTGCTGCCTTTCAGCGATTCCCGTTCGCGGCGGCGCTGCCGCGCGGTAGCTTTGTCGAACAAATCCAGCCTCGCGTTCAAGCTGAGTCCGGCCTCCATCTCAGAGTCTTTTCCGGGCGGGATGACGCGGATGGTCTCGCCGGTAGGAATCCACTGCAACTCGTCTCCGGGCCGAATCCCGTACTGATCGGCGATCACCTTGGGGACGGTCAGTTGAAGTTTGCTGGTGACCTTTGGCATTTCCTTACTATAACAAGGATTACATCCTTACTCAAGACAGTTCAATTCCTCAGCGTCTTCCCCGTTTTCAGCGTGTACTGAATCCGCTCTTGCGTCTTCTTCTCCCCGCAAAGTGATTTGAAGCCTTCGCGCTCGAGATCGAGGATGTACTGCTCGCTTACCGGGGTGCCTGGGGAGACGTTCCCGCCGCAGAGCACTTCGGCGATCTTGGTCGCGAGCTTCACCTCATATTCGGTGATGTAATCGCCTTGGCGCATGATGTGGACGCCCAGCCTGAGCGCCGCCAGAATGTTTTCGCCCGGGGCAGCAATATCGGTTCGTGGCGGGGAAGGCTCATATCCAGCTCGCAGCAGTTCCAAAGCCCGTTCTTTGGCGTCGGTCAGCACCCGGTCGCGGTTCATGGTGATGCGGTCGGATTCGCGGAGAAAGCCGAGGCCGCGGGCTTCGTGCGCCGAAGTGGCGACCTTCGCGGTCGCGATGGTCTCGAAGGCTTTCTTCATGGCTTCCATGAGTTCTACCGATTCGCCGCGGCCTCCGGGGCGAATCGAAGCAGCGCTGTCAACCGCGCGGAGCAACATCTCTTTGCAGCCTCCGCCGCCAGGGAGGAGACCCACACCGACCTCGACCAGGCCGATATAAAGCTCGGTATGCGGTTGTAGTGCAGGCGCATGCATCGAGATCTCAGTTCCACCTCCAAGGCACAGTCCGAACGGAGCAACTACGACCGGCTTCGGCGAGAACTTGATGGCCTGGGTCATGCCCTGGAATTGGCGGATGATAAGGTCGATGTCGTCCCATTCTTCTTCCTGGATCGACATCAGCAGCAGCATGAGGTTGGCGCCTACGGAAAAGTTGGTGGCGTCGTTGGTCATGACGAAGGCATCGAAGGCATCGCCCGGGCCGCCGGGTTTCAGGGTCTGGGTGATGAGCGAAATAATGTCGGCCCCGAGCGAGTTCATTTTGGAATGAAATTCGATGCAGCCGACGCCGTCCCCCAGATCTACCAGCGACGCCCCGGAATTTTTCTTGACCACGCCCATGGATTTCTTGGCTACTTCTACCGACCACACGCCGGCAGGAACTTGCACCGGTTCCCGGTTTCCAGCTCTCAGTTCCCAGTAAGAGTGTTGCGACGGGGACTTGGGGTCGTCCGCGTACCAGGACTTTTGTCCGGAGGCCAGCAGCTTTTCTACATTGGCCGCGACCGGCCGGTTTTCCCTTTTCATGCTGGCGACGGTGGCCTCGACTCCGGCCGCGTCCCACAATTCAAAAGGCCCAAGCTCCCAGTTGAAACCGAGGCGCATGGCGCGATCGATTTCCACGATGGAATCGGAAATTTCGGGAACGCGGTTGGCGGCGTAGGTCCACAGATCCGACAGCGCAGACCAAAGAAAAGCTCCGGCTTTGTCGTTCTTCTGCGGAGCCGCGCCTTCGAGGCCGAGCAGCATCCTTACCCGTGCGCCGGTCTGCTCGACATTTTTGGCCATCTCGAGCGCGGGAAACTTTGGCTTCTGGCGGGGATGGTATTCGACGGTCTTCCAATCGAGCGCCAGGCGTTCGTCGTCTTTGCCCTTCTTGTAGAAACCGCCTTTGGTCTTGTCGCCCAGCCACTTGCGCTCAAGCATCTGGCGAAAGAAATCGGGGATCTTCAAATCACTGCGTTCATCGCGGACATTCTGGGTCATGTTCGCAACCACGTGGCCGAGAATGTCGAGACCGACGAGATCGATGGTCCGAAAGGTCGCGGACTTCGGCCAGCCGACGGCCTGCCCGGTGAGCGCGTCGATCTCTTCAACGCTGAGGTCCATCTCCTGCATCAGGCGGATCACGTTGAGCACAGAAAATGTACCGATACGGTTGCCGATGAAATTAGGCGTATCTTTCGCGAGGACTACGCCCTTGCCCAGGCGGGTGTCGCTGAAGTGGCTAACGGCAGAGATGGCCGCGGAGTCGGCTTCGGGAGTGGGAATCAGTTCCAGCAGCCGCATGTAGCGCGGCGGGTTGAAGAAGTGCGTGCCGAACCAGGCGCGGCGGAAGTCGTCGGAAAATCCTTCCGCAATTTTTCCCACCGGCAAGCCGCTGGTGTTGGTGGTGATGATGGTTCCGGGCTTGCGAATCGCTTCAACCTGCTTGAGCAGGCTGCGCTTGATGTCGAGGTTCTCGACGACGGCCTCGATAATCCAATCGACTTCAGCCAGCTTCTTCAAGTCGTCTTCAAAGTTGCCTACGGTGACCAGGCGTGACAGGCCGGCATCCATGAAGGCTGCAGGTTTCGATTTTCTCGCCGCCTCGAGGCCGGCGGCGGCGATCTGGTTGCGCGCCGGTCCTTGCGCGCCCGGCGGAACTATGTCGAGCAGATAGCTGGGCACGCCCGCATTGGCGAAATGGGCGGCGATGCGGGCGCCCATGGTTCCGGCGCCCAGAATTGCAACTTTGTGGATCATTTTCATGAGGACATGGCTCCGCTGTTTTCCAATCTCCGGGAAATCTGCACCAAAAAATTCCAACGTCCGATAGAGGCAGTCTATCCGCGCCCGCTGATCTCCGCCAGTCCTGGAGACACACAAAGAAAAACCGAGGTGCGATTACTGAAATTCGGGGTGATCTTTTAAATATTCCTGGGCACGCCGCACCATATCTTTTTCTCCCTTGTACGCCAGCTTGCGGTCGGCATCTGTCAGGGGAATCCAGAGAGCGCGCATCACTTCGATGCGCATCTCCCCGGCAATCTCATCGATGACTCCCGATTCGTAGCGCAGCAAGTAGAAGCTGACGATCTTGAACACCCGCTGCCCGTCACCCCAGGAACGGACATAGACGTACTTGATGTCGCCAAGCTTCACCACCACCGCGGCCTTCAGCCCGGTTTCTTCGGCGACTTCGCGGACCGCCGTTTGCTCCGGCTTCTCGCCGGCATCCACCAGCCCCTTGGGTAACGCTAGTAACATTTTTTGCGATGTCTTTTCCTTACCCTTTTTTGCGGATGGCTCTTTGGTGGGGGCAATTACCGCCACTTCCCAGCCATTCTGGGCGCGCCGCACCACCACCCCTCCAGCCGAGATTTCACGCTCCATGGACCCAAACTATCAGCAAGAAAGGGAGTTAGTCACCTCGCCCTGCCGGGCCTGCAAGTGACCTCGTGACATGACCGTTTCCGGTTCCCTCCATCGGCCTATTGGCATCTAAACTGCTAGCCGTATGTCTGGGAAACTAGGCCGTGTACGCTCAGGTTTACCGGTGAAGAGCCTCGGCAAAATAATTCGGTCCGTACAGGCGTTTGGCCGCGAACTCGCGCGTCAACCCGCGGGCGGATCGGCGCCGGCCGGGGTTGGCATCGGGCTGGCGCTCGGCGGCGGGTTCGCACGCGGCCTGGCCCACATCGGCGTCCTGAAAGTTCTCGAAGAAGAGAACATTCCCATCCGCTACATCGCGGGAACCAGCGTGGGCGCGCTCATCGGCGCGGCTTACTGTAGCGGACTCTCCATCCCGGAACTGGAGCAGCTTGCCTCCCAGGTCCGCTTCAAACATTTTGCCCGCTGGACTCTGTCGCGCTACGGATTCGCCAGCAACCAGCGCATGATCGGGTTTCTGAATAGCGTCCTCAAGGTCAAGACATTCGAAGAATTACGCGTCCCCCTGGCGATTACCGCCACCGATTTCTCAACCGGCGAAGGAGTGGTCTTTCATTCCGGCCCGCTGGTTGATCCGGTACGCGCCAGTTGCGCCTACCCCGGAATGTTTCTGCCGGTAAGGATTCGCGGCCGCATGTTGATCGACGGCATGCTCTCCTACACCGTCCCCACTGTGCCCCTGCGGCAGATGGGAGCAGAATACGTTTTGGGAGTGCATCTGAAAGGACGATGGATCAGCGGCGAAGGCCCGCGGCATCTGTTCGACGTCATCGGCCAATGTTTCTCGATTGCGCAGGAGATGAACAGCACCCAGTGGAAAGAAGCCGCCGACCTGGTGATTGAGCCCGACGTCAATGGCTACAAATACGACGCCTTCGAGCACAGCGCGGATCTGGTCCGGGCAGGAGAGCTTGTGACCCGCACGGCCCTGCCGGAGATTCGCCGCTCGCTCGAACGCGAGCGTCCCCACCTTCCCGAACGCCGCCGGCCTCCAGTAGTGAAACCAATGACCGCGTCCGCGGATTAGCGCCCGCTGTCTCAAGCCGGTATCTTGGATTTGTGAGAAGCTGTCATCCTGAGCGGAGCGGCTGATTCGCGAAGCGAAGCATCCGCGCAGTCGAAGGACCCCAACGCTGCCCGAAGCGGCACAGTGCCGCAAGGCATTCTCCCTATGGGCCATACAGAGCGCGGAGAGAACGCCTCGCATCGCCAATGCAACAACACGCGGTCATGGGGTCCTTCGACTCCGTGAATGCTTCGCTTCGCGACGCATTCACTGCGCTCAGGATGACAGATTGGTGAGGAACGTGAAAGGACACCGCTATTGCGCCTACATCGTCAGCAGCAACACCGGGACGCTCTACATCGGCATGACCAACAGCATCGACCGCCGCATGCAGCAGCACAAGAGTGGCGAGATCGCAGGCTTCGCCAGCAAGTATCACTGCGACCGGCTGATCTACTACGAGAGTTTCGATGACGTCCACAAAGCCATCGGCCGCGAAAAACAATTGAAGGGCTGGAGCCGGGCAAAGAAGATTGCTTTGATCGAATCAATGAATCCCCGCTGGGCCGATTTAGCCGAAAAACTGGGAGCCAAGATGCTGTTCGCCGGACAACCAATCAAAGAAGAACAATCAGCCTGTCATCCTGAGCGGAGCGGCTGATTCGCGAAGCGAAGCAGCCGCGCAGTCGAAGGACCCCAACGCTGCCCGAGGCGGCACAGTGCCGCAAGGCATTCTCCCTATGGCCCATACAGAGCGCGGAGAGAACGCCTCGCATCGCCAATGCAACAGCACGCGGGCAGGGGGTCCTTCGACTCCGTGAATGCTTCGCTTCGCGACGCATTCACTACGCTCAGGATGACAGATTGGTGAGGTAGCTCTGAGAAAGCATCGCTATTACGTCATCGTTGGCAGCAACACGGGCGCCGCCCGAAGCGGCAAGAATGCCGCAAGGCATTCTCCCAGCGGCCCGTACAGAGCGCGGAGAGATCAAGACCAAAAATAGATATAGACTCCTGTCGTCAGACGTGTGGGGGCGGACACTCGTGCCGCCGTCGTTGCGGTTTGGTAGTGGTCCATTTCAAAACCCCTTGTCATTCCGAAGCGCGGCACTATCGCGCGAGGAATCTGCTGTTCCCGCCCACAGCAGACACCTCGCCGATCAAACCGGCATCGCAACGGCAACGTGCAACGGTGCCGCCGCAAGCCGCACCACTGCTTGACCTGCTAAACTATCCCGTCATTTCCAGGAGAAAATTCCTTGCCGATTGATCCAGTCCTGCTTGTCCATGGCGGCGCATGGGCCATTCCTGACGACATGGTTGAGGCGCATTTGAACGGGGTGCGCAATGCCATGGCGGCGGGCTGGCGCGTGCTGGCAGCAGGCGGCGATGCCCTCGACGCGGTCGAAGAAGCCGTGGTCGTGATGGAAGACGACGAAACCTTCGACGCCGGGCGCGGCAGCTTTCTGAATCGCGATGGCAAGGTGCAACTCGATGCCCTGATCATGGACGGAGCCACGCTGCGGGCGGGCGGCGTCGGGTGCGTGGAGCGGTTGGGCAACCCGGTGCGGGCGGCGCGCAAGATTCTGAGCGAGAGTCCGCACGTGTATTTTGTGGCGGAGGGCGCGGAGAGGTTTGCCGCCGAACATGGCGTTCCGCTTTGCCGGAACCAAGACCTGATCATTCCGCGCGAGGTGAAACGCTTGCAGGAATTGCAGGCGCGGGGAACCGACACCCAGACCGACCTGTTCGCGCCCACCGACTCGCACGACACCGTCGGGGCGGTCGCGCTCGATGGCAGCGGCAATATTGCAGCAGCGACTTCCACCGGAGGGACGCTCAACAAAGCGCCGGGGCGTCTCGGCGATTCGTCCTTGATCGGGTGCGGGTGTTACGCCGACAACAAAACTGCCGCGGCATCGACCACCGGGTGGGGCGAGCCCATCATGAAACTGGTTCTGGCGAAGTGGGCGGCGGACCGGGTCGCCTCGGGAAATTTGCCGGAGTGGGTGGCGGCGGAGGCGATTAACTACCTGCAATCGAGGTTGCAAGGCCATGGCGGCATGATCCTGTTGGACGCGCGAGGGCGGTTTGGAATTGCCCACAATACTCCGCGAATGGCGTGGGCGGTGAAGTCAGGGAAGCAGGAGAGCGCGGGAATCTCGCGGTAACCCTTGGCCACGGATTCGCCCCTAACCCAAAAGCCTTGATCGCCGAGATCGCGGAGAACGAACATCGAGGTCGCCAAGAAGAGCTTCACCACCGGGGACGCAGAGAACACGGAAACACCGCCCACTGCTGACAAACCGCATTCCTCACCGTGATTTAGCTTGCTTTCGCCATCGTTGGTGATGTAAAACCCTGCCGTCCGCTCCTTCTGAAAAATATGTCTGCCCTAAAGGCTGCCGAAGACTTTCGGAGAGGCCGTGGTCACCAGAATCCCACGCAGGAGAAACTCTTATGACGATCCGGAGACTGATTTCGCTTGCTGCTTCCATGCTGCTGCTGACCGGGCTTGGGTTCGGCCAGGGTGTGGCCACGGGTGATTTGCACGTCACGGTGAAAGACCCCGGCGGGAGCCTGGTGACCAACGCTACAGTCGTGGTGCGAGACCCGGCCAAGGGATTGGAACGGTCAGGGTCGGGTAACGGCCAGGGTGAGTATCGAGTGCTGGCATTGCCGCCGGCGAACTATAAGGTTGCGGTGGAGGCTCCGGGCTTCGCCCAACTGACCGCCGACAACGTAGTCATTACGGTGGGGCAGGTTGCGGATTTGCCGGTGGCTTTGAGCGTTGCCGGTGGGAACACGGTGGTGACGGTCAGTTCCACGGCGGAATTGATTGAAACTACGCGGACCTCCACGACCAACACGGTGGAGCAGCGCAGCATCGACAATCTGCCGACCAACGGCCGCAACTACATCAACTTCGCGCTGACCGATTCACAAGTTTCACGGGACAACGCCCCAGCCACCGGCGCAGCTCCCACGTCGGGGTTGAACATCAGCGGACAGCGGGCGCGCTCAAACCTGGTCAACGTGGATGGCGCGGATGCGATCGACAACTCCACTAATTGGGTGCGCTCGACGGTTTCGCAAGAGGCGGTGCAGGAGTTCCAGATTATTTCCAACAGTTATGCGGCGGAGTATGGGCGCGCCGCCGGCGGCGTGGTCAATATTGTGACGCGTTCGGGAGCGAATGATTTTCACGGCGACGTTTACGGATATCTACGCAACCGTGATTTTCAGGCGGTGAATCCGTTCAGCACCACGTCCAACCCGGCCTACACGCGGGTGCAGGCGGGAGCGGCGTTCGGCGGGCCGATCAAGAAAGACAAGACCTACTATTACTTTGCGTACGAAATCACGCGGCGGCACGAGACCGGCTTTTCCAGCATCGGGCAAGGCAACTTCGGATTGGTGCCCTTCAATACCGCTGCCATCGCCGGAGGGGCGGTGCCGCTTCCATTCGGAAGCATTCAGGTAACACCGGAGCAGGCGGGTTTTTTGGGGGGCTTGCCGCCAGCCGAAGTCGGCGTGATCGGCCTCGCTAACCTGGAAAATTATGTGGCGCTGCTGGGGGCTTCTTCGGGAATGGCGGTGAACGGCGCCTGGCCAACCGGTCTGGTGCAGGGTTTGACGGGTGGGCTGCTTTCCACTTTCTCGTCGTTCCCCAATTGCCCACCTCCGGGACCTTGCTTCGTTCCCGGTTCGTTTCAGACGCTGGCATCGCAGGTGGGGAATTTTCCGGTCTTTGAAGGAACCAGCCTGTATTCGCTGAGGCTGGACCACAACATCAATCAGAACAACCGGGTCATGCTGCGAGCCAACGTGAGTCCCAGCACGGTCAATGGAATTGAGGTCAACGGCCAGAACCAAGTATTCGGACAGAACTCCTTTTCGCGCACGTCGGAACAGACCTACCGCGACGTCACGGGCGTGGCACAAGATAGCTGGACGATTGGCGCGAACAAGGTCAATGAGTTTCGCTTCCAGTATGCCCGGCGTGGTTTGCTCTACAACTTCTCAGACGCTCCGGGAGGGTCGAATGTAGCTGTCAACATTCCAGGGTTCGCTTTCTTCGGACGCGAGCCTTATTCCTACATTCAGCGTGTGGAGCAACGTTACCAGTTCACCGATAACTTTTCCTGGGCGATTGGGCGGCACAACACGAAATTCGGAGTGGACTTCAACTACATTCCGATTACGGCGACGTTTACGGTGAACTACGGCGGAGAGTATTACTTTGGCAGCGTCGCCCCACCCGGGGCCGGATTGCCATCACTTTCGCCGGTACAGGCATACGGCGCGGGCATCCCGCAATATTTTGTGCAGGGAGTGGGCAATCCGAAAGACTCGTTCTCGAACAAGCCTTTAGGAGTGTACTGGCAGGATTCATGGCGGGCGCGGCCGAACTTGACGCTGAACTACGGGCTACGCTACGACATCGAATTCCCGCCGCACTTTGCAGCCCCGAATGCGTTTGCCCAGGCTGCCTACAACCAACTGGGCCTGTCGAAAAATATCCAGACTGATACTCGCATGTTGCAGCCGAGAATTGGGCTGGCGTGGGACCCGAAGGGTGACGGCAAGACGGTGTTCCGCTCGAGCTTTGGCGTCTTTTTTGATCACCCACTGCTTGGCCTTTACTTCCTGGGTGACGCTTCGGACGGATCCAAGACCGGGCAGTTGCTGTTCCTGGGATCGGCACCGGGATGCAGCCCTATAGCTCCGTTGAGTCTGACAGCGACCAATCTGTTCCAAGGGCAGGCGGGCAACTGCTTCCCGGCGGCGGTTTCAGCGTTTGGATATGAAGCCGACCAGCAGCGCTTCAACTCGTTCCTGCCAAGCTCGCTGTTCCTGAATCAGGGATACATCACGAATGGTGTTCCGCTGGTGTCGCAACCATTCGGATATCCGCAGAGCAAGAACTTCCTGTATGCCTATTCGCAACAAGCCAATTTCACGGTGGAACGCGACCTGGGCGGAGGGTTCGCCTTGAGTTTGGCTTACAACTGGAATGGTGGCCGCCGCATAAACCGTCCTATCAACGCGAATACGGCGCGGGGAGACTTGCTTACCTCAAATTGGCAGGCGGCGGTAGCAGCGGGGGCGAATGCACCGAGCGACAGCCCGCTCGCGGTGGGCACCGGGGCTGTGCCTTGCGGGGCGAACCCCATTCCCGGAGCCCGGCTGCCGTTCTTCGTCCCAGCAGCCATGGTCAGCTTTTTCCGGCCTTCGGGGCTCAATCCGTCGCTGGCCGGCGGTGCGCTGGCGCCATGTGTGCCGCTGGCTCTGGCGGATCTGGCGGCCGCGGGACTGAATACCAAGTGCAATCCAGGTGCCTCGGGCCTGACGGATTGCGTGCCCTTCAGCGACATGGACGCCAACTACTCGAATGGCAGTTCCATCTATAACGGCTTCACCGCGAATTTGCGGAAGAAATTTTCGCGGCACTACCAATTTCTGGCTTCTTACACCTGGTCGCACGCGATTGACGATTCCACCGACCTGGAATCACCGCTGGCGCCGCAAGACAGTTACTACCCGGCGCTGGAGCGGTCCAACTCGACCTTCGATCAGCGTCACCGCTTTGTTTTTAGCGGTGTGTACCAGAGCGGGAAACTGGGCGGGGATAGTTTCGCCGACAAGTTCTTCAGCAACTGGACAGTGGCTCCGATCATTGAGGTGGCTTCGGGGCGGCCGTTCAATATTTTGACCGGAGCCAGTGACAACTTCCAATTCGATTCGGGTGGGCCGCGGCCTAACATTGTCAACGCGGGAACTCCGACGAACGCCTGCGGCTACCCCACGGTGGCGTCCAAGTATTCCCCTACGGGTTTCTTTCAGGAAGTTTGTTTCGCGGACCTCAGCCCGGCGCAGTTGGCGTCGCCGAATGCGTTGCTCTTGCTGGATGGGACGCTGGGCCGCAATGCCGGCTTTACGCCGTGGACGGTATTTAGCGATCTGCGCATCGCGCGCCGCATTTATTTCGGAGAGCGGATCAGCCTGGATGGGATCGTGGACATATTCAATCTCGCCAACAAGAACAACGTGGCGGCGGTGAACCCGCTGTTCACTGCCGCGGGGCAGCCAACGGCGGCGTATGATCCGCGGCAGTTCCAGTTTGCGTTGAAGGTGAACTGGTAAGTAGTGACTGCCGGGGCGGGAGAAGAGCATAACCACAGAGGGCACAGAGAAACACTGAAGAATTAGACTGCTAGCCTCGAACTAGCGGCCTGCTACACTTTCTCCATCCTTGGCGCTTGCCGGAGTCCTGCTCTGCATGTCCGAAAACTACCCGCCTACTGCGCGCACCCGATTGGTGCGTGAACCTGACCGCGCGGTCTATGACCGGGCCGCCGCTTACCGGATTCTTGATGAAGGCTTCATCTGCCACGTTGGGTTTGTGGTGGAGGGCCAGCCTTTTGTGATTCCCACCGGGTATGGACGGGTGGGAGACAACTTGTACATTCACGGGTCGGCGGCAAGCCGCATGTTGCGAAATTTGGATCAAGGTGTGGCGGTGTGTGTGACGGTCACGCTGCTGGACGGGCTGGTGCTGGCGCGGTCGATTTTCAATCACTCGATGAATTACCGGTCGGTGGTGGTTTTGGGGACAGCCGTGGCGGTGCAGGATCCGGTCGAAAAGCTGGAGGCTTTGCGATTGCTTTCGGAGCATATCTTACCGGGGCGGTGGGTGGAGTCGCGGCAGCCGAACGAGAAAGAGATCAAGGTTACGCTGGTGATGCGGTTGCCGATCACGGAGTTTTCGGCAAAGGTGCGGCAAGGACCTGCGGTTGATGACGAGCCTGATTATGCGTTTCCTACCTGGGCGGGCGTGCTTCCGTTGAGCATGGTGGCGGGCGTGCCGATTGATGATCCTCGGCTGATGACGGGACAGACGGCGCCGGAGTATGTGAAGTCGTATTCGCGGAGGAGGTAGGCTGAAACCGTTTACCACGGAGGACACAGAGGCACACAGAGGAAACCTTAGCTCCATAAGGTGGACGAAGAAAACTGGAAAACCGTTTACCACGGAGGACACAGAGGCGCACAGAGGAAACCTTAGCTCTACGAGTAGACGAAGAAAACTGGAAAACCGTTTACCACGGAGGACACTGAGGCGCACAGAGGAAACCTGGGGCGCGCGGTTCGCGGGCGAGAGCGGCCGCGCTACACACACGATCAGGGTAGCAGCAGTAATTTTCCGGTGGTCTTGCGGGCTTCGAGGTCGCGGTGGGCTTGCTGGGCGTCGGCTAGTTTGTAGACGTGGGCGACGCGGAGTTCGAGTTTGCTTTCCTCGAGCATTTGGAACACGGCGCTGGAGCGGGCGCGCAGTTCTTCGGTTGTGGCAATGTAATGCCAGAGCGTAGGGCGGGTCACGAAGAGCGAGCCTTTGGTTGACAACTCCATGAGATTGAACGGGGGCACGGGGCCGCTGGCGCCCCCGAACAGGACCATGTAGCCGCGGGGGCGAAGGACATTCAGACCCTTTTCGAACGTGGTTTTGCCGACACCGTCGTAAACCACGTCAACGCCTTTGTTGTTGGTGAGGCGCTTGGTTTCAGTTTCGAAATCCGCATGGGAATAGAGGATGACTTCGTCGGCCCCAGCGTGGCGTGCCAGCCTGGCCTTGTCTTCGGTGGAGACGGTGGCGATAACCCGGGCGCCGATGTTGTGGGCCATCTGTACCAAGAGCGCTCCGACCCCGCCGGCGGCAGCGTGGATGAGTGCGGTTTGGCCCCGGCGCAGCGGGAAGGTGTCGTGGATCAAGTAGTGAGCCGTCATGCCCTGCAACAAGACAGCCGCGGCTTGCTGGTCGCTTACGCCGTGGGGAAGGTTGACCAGGCGGTCCGCGGGAGCAGCGGCGTATTCGGCGTAAGTGCCCTGAATTCCGGTCCAGGCCACATGGTCACCCGGCTTCACGGTAGTGACAGCCGAACCGACGGAAGAGACCACGCCGGCCGCTTCCTGGCCGGGGACGAATGGGAGCGGAACTTTGTAGCGGCCTTCCCGCTGATACGTATCGATGAAGTTGATCCCGCAGGCGGTGATTTTGATAACCGCTTCGTGGGGCCGGGGCTGGGGAATCGGCAGATCGACCAACTGTAAGACTTCGGGACCGCCGGTTTGCTTTATCTGGATGGCTTTCATAGCGCTCAAGATATTATCGAAAAAGCAGGGGCAGGTTCCTGTTTCTCACTGGTCAGATAGCCCCTTAGCGGTCTGTGGTAACATGCCAGCCCGGTTCCCAAAGTAACTTCGGCAACACCAGCGGTGCGTTGACCCGTCTAAGCCATGATAGTAGCATTGGGGAACCTGTGGAAACTGGGTTGGATGACCGTAACTCATAGACAAATATGAGCGTTGTTAAGCGATATGCGCAGATGGCGGGAGGGATTGCCTGGCTGCTGGGGAGCCTGGCATGCCAAACCTCGCCACGGCCGGTGGCATTGCTGCCTCAAAAGCAGGCGGGAGCGCCCGGCCTGGTTGCGGCTTCTGCTCCACCTCAATCTACCCCTGTAGCCAAACCGGCGCCGGCGCCACCAGCGGCGCCCGAGGCCAAGCCCGATGCGGCAGCCGACCTGATCGTGCAGGTGGAAAAGGAATATCAGGCTGGACAGACGAACTATCAAGCTGGACATCTGGACGCAGCCAAAGAGAATTTTGACCGCGCTTTCAACCTTCTGTTAGAGAGCCCTTTGGACATTGGGGCGGATGACCGGCTGCAAAAAGAATTCGACCGCCTGCTGGACGGAGTCCACGGCTTTGAGATGCAGGCCTTGCAGCAGGGTGACGGATTCACGGAACAGAAGTCGGAGCCGGCACCGATCGATGAAGCCAATGAAGTCACCTACCCGGTGGATCCCAACATCAAGGCAAAAGCAGAGGCAGAAGTGAAGCAAACACACTCCGACCTGCCGCTGATGATGACGGATCCGGTGGCGGGGTATATCAACTACTTTTCTACCCGGGGACGAGGAACGCTGGAGCGGGCGCTGGCGCGCAGTGGACGCTACCAGGACATGATTCGGAAGACGCTCAAGGAAGAGGGGGTTCCACAGGACCTGATTTATCTGGCCCAGGCGGAATCGGGATTCCATCCGCTGGCGCTTTCGCGGGCAGGGGCGAGGGGCATGTGGCAGTTCATGGGAAGCCGCGCCAAGGGATACGGCCTGGAGCGCAACTGGTGGGTGGACGAGCGGCAGGATCCGGAAAAGGCGACTCGGGCGGCGGCGCACCATTTGAAAGACCTGTACAACCAATTCGGGGATTGGTACCTGGCGATGGCAGCCTACAACTCCGGGCCGGGGACGGTGCAAAGCGCGGTCAAGCGCACCGGCTACGCGGATTTCTGGCAACTGTACAAGCGTAACGTGTTGCCCAAGGAAACCCGGAACTACGTGCCCATCATCATCGCCGTGACCATCATGGCCAAGAATCCGCGGCAGTATGGGCTAGCGGATATAGTGCCCGACAAGCCGGAGCCTTACGACACGGTGAAGATCGATTATCCGGTGGACCTGCGTCTGGTGGCGGAATGTGTGGACGCTTCCGCGAGTACGCTACAAGAGCTGAATCCAAGCTTGTTGCGACTGACCACTCCGAAGAACCAGGAATTTGATTTGCACCTGCCGGAAGGCAGCAGGGACCGTTATCTCTCGGCAATCCAGGCGATTCCTGCGGACATGCGGGTATGGTGGCGATACCACAGCGTAACGCCCGGCGACACGCTGGCCTCTATTGCGAAGTCTTACCGCAGCAGCCGCAAGGCGATCGCGGAGGCCAACGGATTGAGCGAGGACGAGAAACTCACTCCGGAAAGCAAGCTGATCATCCCGGTGGCGCCCGGGAAGCATCCGCTGGGCGAGGGCGAGGCCACGTATGCGCGGCACGTCACGCGCTACAAGGTGAGAAGGGGCGACACGGTGCAGAGTGTGGCTGACAATTTCGGCGTGCCGCCGGCGATGGTGCGACGGTGGAACCACCTGAAGGGCGATAGTTTACGGGGACGGCGGGTGGTGTACGTGCGGCTGCCGGTGACTCCGAATTTTGCCGAGAGCCGGACGATTGAAGTCACTAAGTCGAAATCCAAGAATGTGTTACGGGCGGCCGCGAGCAAGGACGCGGTGCGGCACAAGGTGGCGCCGGGAGAGACGCTGTACTCCATCGCAAAGTCGCACAACACGACCGTGGCGGCCCTCAAACAACAGAATGGCAACCTTGCGATTCTGAAGCCCGGGATGATCCTTCTGATCCAAAGCGGGCAATGACCTCCTGCCATTCCTGGTGGGAAGGTGATCTGAAATGAGAGCCGGCGGACTGCTTCTGCATGCGGATTCCCGCGTCGCCCCGCTGGAGCGGAAGAAAAACAAAAAAATCCGAGTTCGGTGTAATATGCAGGAGAGTCGGCAGGCACAACACATTTCTGTTGCAAAAATAGCTGTGCTATAATCGCGCCCCATCGTCAAATAAATGAATGCAGTTTTCTTTCTCAGTTTGAGGAGCATGAAGCATCCGGCGCTTGGGGCAACCGGAAAATTCAGGAGGAGATAATGACTTTTTACGAAACCCTCTATCTACGAGATGATGAGATGGACGAGTTTGGCGACAGCGGCGCGTATGGCGAATCGCTGGAAGAGGACTACGAGGAGGAAGAGGAGGAGGAAGAGGCCGAGATGCCGGCGATGAGGGAGCCGGAAGCGATGGCGGAAGCCCCAGTTCCTGCAATGCCAATTTCAGGTGGAGGTGGCGGAGGCGCTCCCAAGCCGGCAGCGAAGAAAGCAGCGCCCAAGCGAGCGGCGAAGAAAAAACCTGCTCCCAAGAAAAAGAAGAAACCCGCGAAAAAGGCGGCCAAGAAAAAACCGGCAAAGAAGAAGGCCGCCAAAAAGAAGCCTGCGAAAAAAGCAAAGAAGAAAGCCAAGAAACCCGCCCGGCGACGCCGGCGTTAAGCACAGACGCAACCGTAACCAGGAGCCGCAGCCGGATGCTGCGGCTTTTGATTTTGCGCCCGCGCCCGAGGCGAAGCTATTTCCTGGATTGCACGGCCTGCAAGCATCTTCCGTAAAGTTCCAACAAATGGTTGGCGTATTCGTCGGGCTTGGTGGCGGCGCCGGTGCCCTGGAAGCCGACGCCCGAGGAAGTGGTGCGGCCGTAGCCGGTGGTCATTGCGACAAACTTCATCAGGTCGAGCGCGATGTCTTCGTTGCGGCGCGCGCCGGCGGTGGTGGCAGTTGTTTCATCCATGAAGGCCTCCGTAGGAATGCGAATGCTGGGAATTTCGTTGTCCATCGAGAACAATCCGGCGGAAGATCGATCATAGCAGAACGGCAAGCAAACGACGCCGGGGCGAGCGTCATTGGGCCGAGCTCAGGTTTCGATGCCGACGTGACAGACGCGGCCGATGAGGTAGTCGGCGGGCTTCGCACCTTTTGGCAGGCGCATGACAGTTACCGGATAAGCCTGATTATGCGGGCGCAGCACCATCTGATCGCCGGCAACCTCGACATACTTGACGGTAAAGGCGCCGTGGTTGTTGACGGCGTACATATTGGATTCACCCTTGCGGTAAGGCTTGAGCGAGTTGTAGTGGCGATCGATAAGCACGATGGCGCCGGGCAGAAGACGGGGGTGCATGCTCATGCCTTCGCGGGCATCGATCTTGATGAGAATAAAGCGCTCCCAGCGTTCGCGGGCAGTTTCCATTTCCGGGCGGAGAGCGCGCAAGAAAGTCTTCTTGAATTTGAGTATGTCGTTTACGTTCATGCTCATGATGCGGGCCTTGGCGGCGGCCACCTCGCCCTCGACCAGAAGAACGTCCTGAAATTCGTCTTTACCAGGAGGAAGGATGGTGGCCCGCATGTTGATTTCGGCGGGATCGAGAAGGTCAAGGATGGAGAGATGCTGCACTTTGAGAACCCGGTCCATGCCCTCCTGGCTGAGGCCGCGTTTGCGATTCAGAAAATTGGAAATATGGGCCTGTTGAAAGCCGGTTTGCGCGGCCAGGCCGAGACCAGTCAATTCTCCCTCCGCAATGCGTTGCCACAGGACCCGGCGAAGATTTTCCTGTAGAGTCTTGAATTTCATACCCCCGAGTTTACCAGTTGTGTATAGCGCAATGCTATTGCGCGCAATCCGATAACATCTCAGGAAAAACACACAGCCTTCCACAGACACGGGCACCGCTCACTCCGGCAAAACAACCTTGACGCGATTCAGCTTATGAGCTATAGATTTACTTGCACTGTATAACTCTTTATATACAAGCAGGAACAACGACATGGCATGCGACAGGCAAACAGAACCTGACGAGAAGGCCTTTGTGGAATTTCGCCGCAAGGTGCGCTCCGCCGAAGTACTTTCGGCTGCAGTGGAGCAACTTCTACGCGCGCTGCAATTTACTGGAAAGCTCAGCGTGGTGGTGCAGAACGGCCGGGTGTTGAAGTCCGGTTACGAGGAGGGGTATTTCCGGCAGCCGACGGGATAGCGGCCGTCCCAAGTAAATAACATCAGCAGGTTATCCGTAAGAGAAACGGGCCCTGTGACCGAGGTATCGGTCCGGGGCCTTTTTCTTTTGGCTGCGGCCGGGCTTCACCGCCGGAGCGCAGCGGCATGAGTAGAACTCAGTGACAGAGAGGAAGGCATTTATGGAAAGAGAAGCATCGGGCACGGTTCGAGTGGAACTCAAGTATTGCGAGCGCTGCGGAAAATTGTGGCTGCGCGAACAAAGCACAGGAAAAGTGCATTGTGCATTATGCACATCGGAGATGGTGAATTTCTTGTTGTGCAGCCGCACTTTCGGACGGCCGGCCCTGCCAGGCAACGGGCAGCTCCAGCTTGAAAGTTGGGGCGAGCCTGCACCGCATTCTGGGAAATGGGGACGCGCATGAAGGACAACGAAGGGGAGCGAGCGGAAAATGCAGCGGAAAATGCAATTGCGATTCCTTCCGTTGCGGCTGGGCTGGAAGCTGAGGCAGGCGGCGAAGCGTGGTGCAACGACGAATTGGCGCTGGACCAGGCGGCGGGAGTTCTCGCCGAGGACGAAACGCTGGTCGTGGAAGAGGCTTATGAAGTGGTTCCTTCTGCCGATCCCGACCTCTGGCTGTACCGGGACCGGAGTATCGCCATTCTACGGCGATACTTACGGCTCGAAGTAGAAGCCGGACGTTTACCGGCACTCCTGGGACGAGAGTTTTTCCGCACACGAGTAACTTCCTACCACACGCAGACCTTTGAAGACACAGTGATCTTTGTGCATGATGTGGAGCGTTGCCTGGGCCTGCTCAACCGTACTGACTTGGAGTTGATCGCCATGATCGTGATGCAGGAACATCCTCATTACGAGGCGGCGCAGAAGTTAAGATGCACGCGACGTACCATAGTGCGGAGTTACGGAGAGGTGTTAGACAAAATAAGTGAGATTTTCCTGAAGCGGGACATTTTGACGCGTATTCCCAAAAAAAAGTCGACAGCGCCGGAAGCTTGTCAAGGGGGTAAAACTTGTCAAATCCCCGCAAGCGGCTGAGGGCAAACCAAATATATTTTTCGAAATCGTGTCTCACTTACCCTTTGAATTTGCTATTCTGAACTTAGATAGGGAAAACTAACACGAGGCGCGCTGACGACAGCGCGCCTTTTGCTTTTGGAGCGTGTGCACTTGCTGAAAACGGGAGAGGCAGGCGCGAAGAAATTCGCGGAGCAGGACCGCAAGCGCCCGCCTCGTGTGGTGACGGTTGAGCAGGCAGGCGCGGAGTCGATGTCCCCGGAGGCCCTGCGGAGTGAGATCAGTAAACAGGTTTTCTGTGCCGCGGTGCGCATGGTGAACGCAACCATTGAGCTGGCAGAGCAGGGACACTATCAGGCCATGAAGTGCCTGTTTGAAATGATTGGGCTGTTCCCGGCCCCGGCGACACCGGATTCGCCGCCAGAGGATTCGCTGGCTGGATTGCTCCTGGATCGCCTGAAGATGGGGGAGGAAGAGCTTCGGGAAAAACCAGAGAGTTCCGGCGACCACGTAAAATGAATGAACGATGGATATGACTTGGATCACGGACCGGATTGCGGTCGGAGGCGGTATTTGGTCGGCGGAACACATGGCGGAGGTGGCGGACACCGGCGTGACGCACATCCTGGATATGCAGATTGAGTTCGATGATACGGCCCTGGCGGCGGCGCATGGCATCCAGGTGTTGTGGAACCCGATCGACGATGATTTCCAACCCAAGCCGCGGGAAGTTTTCGTGCGCGGCGTGGGATTCGCGCGGCAGGCTTTGGACGAAGATGGAAGCAAACTTTTCATTCATTGCGCGGCGGGAATTCACCGGGCGCCGATGATGGCGCTGGCGATACTGTGCTCTAACGGTTGGGAGATGGAGAAGGCCCTGGAAGTGTTGGAGGACCGCCGGCCGGTGGTGGATTTCGCGCCGGTGTATGTGGATAGCGTGCGGCGGTATTTGCGAGGAGCTTCTGGCCGCTAGTGTAGTGCGTGGGAAATGGTGACCGTTAAATATTGCGATCTGCGTGATCCGTGCTAGCGGGTTAGGAGGTCAAAGGCTTTAACCACAGAGAGCACAGAGAATCACAGGGGAAACCGGCGACCTGTAAATGTCGGGCTGTTTGACGCGCCACACTGGCTTCTAGCTTTGTGGAGAGCGGTTCGGGTACGGTTGCTGGTTGTAAAGCGTGGTTTCAGTTTTCGGTTCTTAGTTTTTTGATCAGGAGTGACGTTTATGCGCGACGTGTGCCGCCCTTGGAGGCGGCTTTTTTTATTGGTGCTGGCGACGGCTGCGGTGACATGGGGACAAACGCCTCCGTTGACCACGATCAGCGATACCGTTTACCGGGCCGATGACTCGTCGGCGGAAGGAACATTGTTGATTTCCTGGCCGGAGTTCACGACCAGCGCCGGACCGGCAATCGCGGCGGGAAACAACAGTGTGGCGCTGGGGGCAGGAGGCTCGTTGTCGGTGGCACTGGTGCCCAACGCGGATGCAACTCCGGCCAACACCGTCTATTCCGTGGTTTATCAACTCGACGAGCCGCAGGACTACGTAAAGGACTATTTCGTTGGCGACGGTCTTACTACCAGGTTTTATCTGTCGCAAACCCCCTTCACCAAGAAGAACACAACGCTGTTTGACGAGGAATATGTAACGTCGTCGCTTGATCCCACGCTGTGGAGCGTTGTGGATCCGGCACAGGTGGTTTCTGTCACCGGCGGAAAACTGCAAGTGGCAGGCGGAACCGGTGTGGACGGTGGGACGCTGGTGCAGTTTGTGGAAAAAGTTGAGCTGGGCGGGAGTTGGGTGCTTCAGCATGGAGATGTCCAGTTCAGCGCAGCATCGACCGGGGTGCTAGGCGGACTCTATGGCAACAGCATTTCGATCGCGGGTTGCCTGGCGGGGTTCCGGATTGTTGCGTCCGGAACGCAATCGAGCATTCAGGCGCTGGTGAATGGAGCGCTGACGGGCGCGTCCATTGCCACGACTGCGGGCCATCACTACGTTCTCACGACTCGCTGGTATTCCGGCGAGATTTACCGTCGGCAGCAGACCTTCCATTCGTCCATTCACCCCGCGGGGAGCGGGCGAGGCGGCGCTGAGCTGACGGCCGATGTGCGAATCGTGTTGGAGGCGCATGACATCGATCCCGCCAATCCGGCCAGCCAGGTGGCGCCATCCACGGTCCTGTATGACGGAGTCATTGCCGGCGCGCCTGATTTCTGCACCTACGCCTTGGTGAATGCCGCTAGCCTGCAATGCGCGATCGCATTTACCCAGTTGATCCAGGCGGTGGACGCCGAAGTTCGTAGCGCCATACCGGGGGAGAGCTATCGCACCCGGCTGGTGGGACCGCTTTCGGCTGGGGCAGAATGCAACCTCACCTCGACCGAGGAGCTGGTGTTTTATTCAGCGTACGTTCCCGCCGCCAACGAGGCCATCAGCGTTCACTATCGCGGACAGGGGCGGGCACTGGCGCGTGTCATCAATCCGGCGAGCATTGCCGCCCAGCAGCGCGGATTCGACGACGGCCGGCGCGGAGCCGTGCGCCACGTCAAGGAGCCGCCGTCCCGAACTTCAGTGGATTGTGAAAATGCGGCCCTGGCGCTGCTCGATGATACTTGCGGCGGGGCATGGGCGGGAGAGTATGACGCCTGGAGCGACTTCCTACCCGGCAACGCCGCCGACATTTTTCCCGGTGACGGGTTGAATTCGACTGTTCCCTCGCAGGGTGCGGCGTTCCCGGCGATCGTGCGCGAGGTGGATATTGAAATCCGCGAGGTCGCCGACGAACGGCGTTATTACAAGATCAAGTTTGCCAATGACGCTGCGGCCTCGCTGGCATTTGAGATTGATCAAAACCCGATCGCCAGCGCGCTGGATGTCTCCGAGATCACGAGCGCGCAGGTGGGGACGAACTATCTCGCGGATCTGACTGCGGCAGAGATTACTGAGGTGGACCCGACGACCGTCAACGTGAATGCCGGCGTTGCACCGATGAGCGGCGGCGGATTTGAAGTGCGGTGGAGTGATGCGGGGTGGGGACCGGACAATGACCGCAATCTTATCGGCCGATTCACCAACCAAACCTTCACCGTTCCCCGGCTTTCACGAATCGAGACTTGTTACCTGAGGCAGTACGACGCCTCCTCGCCGCCGCGCTATTCACGATTCAGCACCGCGCTGCATGTGGATTTTCCGTTATGAGCGAACGCCTGGGCAGTGGAGGGAAACAGCCGTTGGTGGTGCGGGTCACGGACAGCGACTTCCAATGCGAAGTGCTGGAAAAACTGGCGCGCCTCGAAACCAGGATGGAAACGCTGATTGGAGCAGCTCAGCCGGGGCGGATGACTTTGGTGGAAAACCGGGTGACCGCTTTGGAGCGGAACGATGTAAGACATGGACTTTACGAACGCATCTTGAATGCCGTGATTGCAACCGCCATCAGCGCGGCCATTGCGTGGCATGACCATCTGAGAATCAAATAGGCCGCTTCCAATACCCGCGGCTTCCACCTTCGCGAAAACTCAATTTACAAACTGGAGAGAAAACTATGAACTTCCTGTCCAAGCTTATGCAGACGATCGCATTCGTGCCGACGATCGTATCGGGAATCGAAGGCCTGTTCCACAACCGGTCGGGGGCTGACAAGAAAAATGCCGCCATGTCGTTTCTGCAAGCGGCGCTTTCGATGGCGGAAGCGGTCTCAAGCAAGCAGATCGCGGATGAGGCCGGTTTCAAAGCCGGTCTGGAGCAGATTATCGCCGGAACCGTTGCATGCCTGAATGCTTCAGTCTGGGCGAAGGCACAGTAGCCGCGTTTTCTCGCAGGTGGAAATGACTACTGCCACGTGGCCACGGCCCACACCGGAGGAGGGTCAAGCGCAGCTTCTAACGAAGCTTGCGCGCAGCCAAATCCGCCAGGCGTGCCGACGAGCGTGGTAGCTGCTATTCCGCAAGAAATGCGGTTGAAGGACGGGCCGTCAGCCCTACCCCACTTCCTCTCCCCAACCCTCCAGCGTCTTCTTCACAAAAGCCATGAACTGGTCAGCTACGGCGCCGTCGATCAGGCGGTGGTCATAGCCCAGGGTCAAGTGCACCACCGACCGAATGGCAATGGAGTCATTGCCGTCGGCGTCGGTGACTACCAGCGGCGCTTTGGTGATGCCTCCGACGCCCATGATGGCCGAGTTCGGCTGATTGATGATGGGCAGGCCGAACACGGCGCCGAACTGGCCGGGGTTGGTGATGGTGAAAGTCGAGCCTTCGACCTCTTCGGGCTTTAGTTTCTTGCTGCGGGCCCGTTCTCCGAGGTCGCTGATTCCGCGCTGTAGTCCCAGAAAATTCAATTCGTCGGCGCTCTTCAGCACCGGCACAATCAATCCCCAATCCAGAGCGACGGCGATGCCCACGTTGACGTGACGATGATAGCGAATGTTATCCCCTTCAATCGATGCATTCACGATGGGGAACTGCTGCAACCCGATGATCGCCGCCCGCACGAAAAAGGGCATGAAAGTGAGCCGCGCACCGTGGCGCTGTTCGAAGCCGGACTTCGTCCTGTTGCGGAGTTGGACAATTTTCGTGATGTCCACTTCGAACATGGCGTGCACATGAGCACTGGTACGGCGCGACTCGATCATGCGCTGAGCGATGATCTGCCGCATCTTGGTCATGGGCACCGATTCAGCCGGGATCGCCGCAGGAACCGGGGGCGCAGAAGGCCGGGCGGGCGCTGCGGCGGGGCCACTGGCAGCAACTGGACGCTCCAGGAAGGCCGTGATGTCTTGCTTGGTGATGCGGCCACCCAGGCCGGTGCCGGTCACTTGCGAGAGATTGACGTTATTCTCCCGCGCGATCTTGCGAACCAATGGCGACGAGCGAGCGTGGTCGTCGTCTTCTTGTTCCTCTTGTGGCGATGCAACGGGTGCGGCAGCGGCCGCTTGCGCCCTGGGCGGAGCCGGCGTAGGCGGAGCGGGGGCGGCGGCTTGTGCCGCGGGCTTGGAAGGCGCGGGCGCAGCAACGGCAGCAGCCTCGCCGTCGCCGGCAATCGTCCCCACCACGGTATTTACCTGTACGGTATTTCCCTCCCCGACTTTAATGTCCCGCAACACACCGGAAGCGGGGGCGGGAATCTCGGCGTCCACTTTGTCGGTGGAGATTTCAAACAGCGGCTCGTCGCGCTGCACTCTGTCGCCGGGCTTCTTAAGCCATTTGGTGATGGTCCCTTCAAAGATGGACTCGCCCATCTGGGGCATAACAATATCGGTCGGCATAGTTTCCTTTTGCGGTGTTCTGGAATTTAGACCGGGCTAACCTTCAATTATATCCAAGCTTCAGGCATGTTCACTGTTTGTCAGGGTTTCCCTGCCCTTCTCCCAGCGGACCGACGCCATAGGCGTTCTTCCAATAGTCCTGCACCTTGGGCGGAAGTTTCTGAATGCGGGAAAGAAACGCGGTCACTTTCCAGATGTCCTGATCGCTAAGTGCCTTGCCCCAGGCCGGCATACCGCTGTAGCGGATGCCAGTACGAACGGAGTAGTAGATATGCCATTCGGGATCATCCAGCGGGTCGAGGATGATTTGTGGCACCGGCGGGTACAACGATTTCTCCAGCGCGCTGGGCTTGTTGTCGAGCGTACCGTGACAGACGGCGCAATTCATGGTGTACACCTTCATGCCGTCGATGAGATTGTCATCGGTGGGGGGAATGGGATTGTTGACGCGCGGGGCGTGACGCTCCATGGAAGCATCCACGGCGCTGTTGGCAATTCGGCGTTCGATTTCGGGTGGAACCGCATCGGCATTGGTTGGCACCAGGCCGAAGGTAACTATCACCAGCCCGGCCAAAGCGAATGCTGCCAAAGTTGCGATGATTCCTAGGATGAAACCGCGCATTACACCTCCCGATCCACAAGTCTACCTATCTTAAACGAACATGGCCGCCTGGAATCACCGCTAGTACGCCTTCAGACGCCGCGCTTCTCTTATCACATCGCCGACCTTTGGTAGGAAGAATTCTTCCTGCGGCGGAGAAAATGGGACGGGAGAATCCTGGGCAGTGATGCGCACGATGGGGCCGTCGAGATCGTCGAATGCCTCCTCATTAATGACCGCAGCGATCTCACCTGCAATGCCGCCGGTGCGGACGTCTTCATGCAGCAGGATGACCTTGTTCGTCTTGCGCACGGTTTCAGCAATGGCTTCGCGGTCGAGCGGCGAAAGCGTGCGCAAGTCGATAATCTCCACGTCGATTCCCTCTTTGGCCAGAGTTTCAGCCGCCTCGAGCGCCACATGCACCATGGCCGCATAGGTAATGATGCTAAGGTGCCGGCCCTGGCGCGCGGTTCGCGCCTTGCCCAGCGGAACGATGTAGTCTTCCTCGGGCACATCCTCTTTGATGCGGCGGTAGAGGTATTTGTGCTCGAAGAAAATCACCGGGTTGTTGTCTCGAATCGAGGCCTTGATCAACCCCTTGGCGTCATACGCGCTCGCCGGGCAGACGACCTTCAGCCCAGGCGCATGAACAAACCACATCTCAGGATTCTGTGAGTGAAATGGACCGCCGTGGACATTGCCGCCGCTCGGCCCGCGAATCACCATGGGCGCGGGCGCTCCCCAGCGATAATGGGCCTTGGCCACCATGTTGACGATCTGGTTGAAGGCGCAGCCGATGAAGTCCATGAACTGGAATTCGGCGACGGGCCGCATCCCGGTGAGCGAAGCGCCGAAGGCGGCGCCCACAATCGCGGATTCAGCAATGGGAGTGTCGATCACGCGCTCGGCGCCGAAACGGTCGATGAAGCCGTCGGTGACTTTGAACGCTCCGCCGTAGATGCCGATATCTTCGCCAATACAGAAGACGGTGGCATCGCGTTCCATTTCCTCCCAGATTCCCTGGCGGATGGCTTCGAGATAAGTGAGTTGAGGCATAAAAGCTATTACTTTAGTCTAAAGCACAATCAATGAAAAGCTGTCGCGGTTAGGACTTTGTATGCTATAGTACGTTTTGTACATTACGTACGATCTCGAGGAGAAAACGTGGCGCCCACAATGAATGCCAGTGTCGCCAGAGAAAACTTCGCCGACATCGTGAACCGTGTGGAATACCGCGGCGAACGCGTAGTTCTGCGTCGCCACAACCGCGACGTGGCGGCGATAATCCCTATTGAAGACCTTGAACTTTTGCAACGGATGGAAGATCGGATGGATATCAAGGACGCATTGAAGGCCCTCAAGGAACCACGGGGCAAGACCTCCAAACAGTTGAAAACCGAACTCGGACTCTAGGTTGATGTCGGGGTCTTATGGCCTACACCGTCATTTATCAGGGCGCGGCAGAAAGCACACTACGCAAACTGCCCAAGGAAATTCAAGCCAGAATCGTTCGCAAGGTCGACCAGCTGGCCAGAGATCCGTTTCCGGCCGGCCGTGAGAAGCTCGGTGACGCGACGAATTTGTGGCGTATCCGTATTGGAGATTACCGCGTCATATACACCGTCGAACGCAAGGAACTTATCGTACTTGTGCTGAAGATCGGCCATCGGCGGGAAGTGTATCGGTAGTAGACCTGGCGGTCGCTTATCAGGCCTGGGACGTACACCATGGCTATTTGAAATGCACCGCCGCTTCGGTTTGCTTGAATGCGCCAGTTCCCTTCTTTACTTTCGGCAGCGCGTACTTGGGCTTGATTTCATGGCAGCCGGTTTCGCAGTACACGCCTTCCGCCGCCGATTCCGGCGCAGGCATGGGTGAATTCACCGCGAAATCGCGGTCTTCCTCCAAAACCCGCTCCACGTCCGCAATCAAGCCGGCATTCTGCTGGCGAGTCAGCCACTTCTTGACATTCACCAGGTAATTTTCGAAACGCGCGATGCAATCGCGCTTGCGCCAATATTCGAACAGCGGTTTGGGAACGTACTCGGCCGCATCATGAATGGCGTGGCCTTTCATGCGCATCATTTTGGCTTCAATCAGCGTCGGGCCTTCGCCGCGACGGGCGCGTTCGCAGGCTTCGTGGGCCGCATCGTAAACCTGGCAGGCGTCCGTGCCATCGACAATCACGCCGGGAATTCCGTAGGCGATCGCGCGCTCAGCCAAGTCTTTGACCCGGAACTGCATGTCCGCGGGAGTCGAGTATCCCCAGAGATTGTTTTCGACGAAGAGCACCAGACCGAGGTTTTGGACGGCGGCGAAGTTTACCCCTTCGTAGGTCACACCCGTGGATTGACCGCCGTCGCCAATGTAGGTCATGACGGCGATGTTGCGCCCTTGAAGACGAGCACCCAGCGCCACGCCAGCTAGCACCGGAATGAGATCACCTAAGGTAGAAATGGGCGCGACGACGTTGCGGGTATGAACGTCACCGAAGTGAGAAGAGGCGTCGCGGCCATTGGTCGGCGAACCCGCCTTGGCCATGTATTGCATCATGATGTCGCGTGCGGAGAAGCCCCGCACCAGCAGCGAACCCTGGTTGCGGATCATGGGGCCGAGCCAGTCCTCTTTACGAAGAGCATAGGCGGAAGCGCACGAGCACGCTTCCTGGCCGAGGCCGAAATACACTCCGCCGACCACCTTGCCCTGCTTGTAGAGATTTTCCAGGGCGGTTTCCATTCGACGGTTGAGCAACATCCAGCGGTAAATTTCGACACACTGTTCGCGGGAGAGATATTTCGAATCGCGAATGGGTGGAGCCGCAGCGCTGAGGTCGCCTGTGACCTCGTAGCGCACGGAATCGCCGTCGTGCACCTGACGAACCTCGAACTCAGGCCGCTCCAGGCGATGGTCAGCGATGGTGTAGGTACGCTGATTGCGATCCTGAGAGAGGGCGGCTCTGGCTTTGGCGCTCGGCGGGGCGGGCTTTTGTCGCTTCTTCTTTGCCATGTGGGCCAGAAAAGAATGTAACCCGCCCGGAAGGATTTAACAAATATCGGTGTGACCTCTCAGGCCCAGTTCGTGTCTTCCTCTCCACGAAGTTTCCGCAACTCATCCGGGACTTGCAAGGGGACTCCGACCGCGGCGCCTGGTAGATCGTCCAGGCTATCCAGCCACAACATCTGCGACTGAAACACCGCACCGAAGTTGCGGGAGACGGAATGGGCCACTTCCTCCATCGCCACATTCTGCCTGAGTTTCTGCGCCATCGACGTGACCGGTTTCGAGCTGATGCCGCAAGGAATGATGAGATTGAAACAGCTCAGATCGACATTCACATTCAGCGCGAAGCCGTGCGAAGTTACTCCGCGCGAAATGTGAACGCCGAGGGCGGCAATTTTGGCTTCTTCGTCGATCCACACTCCGGTCAGTCCAGCAATACGTTTGGTCGGAATCTCAAAATCAGCGCAGGTGCGGATCAGAACTTCTTCCAGGCGGCGCACATATTCGATCGCGCCCAGTGTCTTGCGCTCGCCGTCAGCCGACGCCATGCCTCGCAGATCAAGAATGGGATATCCGACCAGTTGGCCGGGCCCGTGGAAGGTAACATCGCCGCCGCGGTCGCATTCGAATACCTCAACGCCACGCCGATAAAGCTCTTCTCGCGAAACAATAATGTTCGCTGCGTTGGCGTTGCGACCAAGGGTAATTACCGGCGAATGCTCAAGTAACAGCAGCGTATCGCCGATCGCGCCGCACTTGCGCAACTCGACCAACCGCTGCTGGAGGCAGAGACCAGTCTCGTAGTCGATACTTCCGAGTTGAAGAACGGAAATCATCTTTCAATTGAGTAATCGTGCAATCGGGTAATTGGAAACGCCTGCGGGCCGTGGATTTCAATTTACACAATTATGCAGTTTCTCAATTGCCCAATTTTTATGCATTAACTGCCAGTCCGTACACGCTACTGAAAGCGTCCAGCATGGCTTCAGCCAGCGTCGGATGGGCGTGAATCGTCCACATCAGGTCTTCCACCGTGGCTTCGGCTTCCATGGCGGCTACGGCTTCGGCGATCAGTTCGGTCGCCTGCGGCCCAATAATATGGACGCCCAGAATCTCTCCGTAGTCAGCGTCAGAAACGATTTTGATGAAGCCTTCATGCTGGCCCACAATCGAGGCGCGCGAATTTGCAGTAAAGGGGAACTTGCCGATCTTCAGGTTGTATCCCGCTTCAAGCGCCCGCGTCTCGGTTAGGCCGACACTGCCAATTTCAGGATGGCAATAAGTCGCGTTGGGAATGTGTTCGGGATTGATCGGCTTGCCCTTCTTGCCGGCAATTTTCGTCACGGCGACAATGCCTTCCATCGCGCCCACGTGCGCCAGTTGCGGCGTTCCGAGCACGATGTCGCCGATGGCATAGACTCCGGGTTCGGCAGTCTGCATCCAGCTATCGGTCTTAATGAATTCGCGGTCGGGTTTTATCTTCGTTCTTTCCAGGCCAAGGTTCGCAGTGCGCGGCCTGCGACCCACCGCGATCAGGATCTTGTCGGCTTTAATCGTCTGTTGCTTGCCCTCCGCGCTAAAAGCGACGGAAACCCCGGACTGCGTCTGTTCAACCTTCTCCATCTTCGCGCCGGTGTGAAACGTGATGCCGCGCTTGCGGTAAACCCGGGCCAGTTCTTTGGAAACGTCTTCGTCTTCAATCGGAACCAGGCGGGGCAGCATTTCGAGAATCGTGACTTCGGTATCGAAAGAACGGAAGATCGACGCAAACTCCACGCCGACGGCGCCCGCGCCCACAATCACCAGCGACTTCGGGATTTCCTTCAATTCAAGAATTTCGATATTGGACAACACCCTGGGGCCGGCTTCGAGACCCGGGATCATGCGCGCTTCGGAACCGGTGGCCAGAATTACGTTCTTGGCCTTCAGTTGGCTGGCTTTGCCCCCATTGGTTACTTCGACGCTGAAGGCGCCGTTTTGCGCCGGGCCGGTGAGCTTGCCATATCCCTTGATAGTTTCAACTTTGTTCTTGCGCATCAGGAATTCAAGGCCTTTGGCGTGCTTGGTCACAATCTTCTGCTTGCGCTCTTGCACCGACGCCCAGTTGAGCTTGCGCGCGTCCACGCCTTCAATGCCGAATTCCTTAGCTTCTTTCAAGTGGTCCCACAACTCGGCATTGAACAATAGCGCCTTGGTGGGTATGCAGCCGACGTGCAGGCAAGTGCCGCCGAGGAATCCGTCTTTTTCAATGAGGGCGGTTTTCAGCCCGTACTGGCCGGCGCGGATAGCAGCGGTGTACCCCGCGGGTCCGCTGCCGATGATGGCAATGTCATAGATCGTATCTGGCAAAGGAGTACTCCCTGATAAAGGTAACGAATGAACGCGTAAGTAGGTGATTCTACGACATGCACTGCGGATTCAGAAACCGCGGCCAAGCTGACAGCATCAGAAATGAAGGCAAAACAGCCGCCGCTGGAACTTGCAGGAGGTTATGACCATGCACCTCTTCGCGTTACTTTTTCTTCCCATTTTCGGCTTTGGGTTTTTGTTTTACTTTCTGCCCGCCATCATCGCCTTTGCCCGCAGCAAGCGCGATGCGACTTCCATCCTGATTCTGAATTTCTTTCTGGGCTGGACCGCAATCGGCTGGGTCATTGCTCTGGTGTGGGCGTTCAAGCAGGATGCGCGGTTGGCAGCGCGATAGCTAGCTGAGCAGCTTGGTTGCTTCTTTGGCGTAATAAGTAAGAATAATTCCCGCGCCCGCCCGCCGGATCGACTGTAGCGACTCCATCATCACGCGATCGCGATCGATCCAGTTATTGCGCGCGGCAGCTTCGATCATGGCGTATTCCCCGGAGACCTGGTAGGCGGCCAGAGGCAGATTGAAGCGTTCGCGGGCAGCGGCAATCACATCGAGGTACGGCATCGCCGGCTTGACCATGATGATGTCGGCGCCTTCTTCGATGTCGAGCTCGATCTCGCGCATGGCCTCGCGCAGGTTGGCTCCATCCATCTGATACGACCGGCGGTCGCCGAACTGCGGAGCGGAGTCGGCTGCTTCGCGGAATGGGCCGTAAAATCCCGACGCAAACTTGGCTGCGTAGGAAAGAATCGGTGTGTTGATCAAGCCTTCCTGATCAAGAGCCTTGCGGATTGCGCCCACTCGCCCATCCATCATATCGGAAGGTGCAATCACGTCCACGCCCGCGCGGGCCAGCGAAACCGAGGTCCGCGCCAGTAGTTCGAGCGTGGCATCGTTCACGATTTCATAGTCCGCATCCGGCGGTTTGATCAGGCGTATATAACGGTTTTCGATCATCCACCCGAGAAAGTTCGTAAAGCTTATTGTCGGTGCTTCTATCTTGGTGTCTGCCTCAGCATGGAGTCTTCGAGCTTCCCGTACCGTGCCCGCTTGAAGCATTGCGGTCAGATACCTTCCGCGCTTGCTGGATGGCCGAGCATCATTTTGCTTGAGAACTTCTATTGCTTGATCTTCATTTCGCAGTATTGGCCTTTGTGCCACTGTCGCTGCCGCCCCGAGCGATCGCGGGCCCGTTGACTGCACCACTCCGCAGTGCCCGTGGGACATATATTCACACAGGCAGACGTCGCCCATGATTACCAGGTCGCGCACCTCGCGCTTGATGGCGCGCGCCGCCTGCTGCACAATTCCATCGTCCGCCCAGGCGCCCGTTGCCACGTCATCTTTCTTCCCGGGCAATCCGAAAAGAATGACCGACGCCACTCCCAGAGCGTGCGCCTGGCGAGCTTCCTTGACGGCCTCATCGACTGAGAAGTTAAAAACACCCGGCATGGAGCGGATTTCCTTTCGCACACCCTCCCCCGGGCACACGAACATGGGGTACACAAAGGAAGCTGGCGAAAGGCGGGTTTCACGAACCAACGAACGCAACGGCTCACTCTGTCGCAGGCGGCGGAGACGATTTGCAGGAAAAGCCATGAGACCGGTTCCGGCCAGCTAGTCGCTGGTATTACATGGCCCGATTCTAGCAGACCCAGTGGACACAGACCTCCCCGGCGTTCGCAATACATTCAAGGCTCGAAACAAACCGTGTTGGTACTAACGTAACCGAGGTCCTCTAGGGAGACTTCTGCGCGTGCCCGCCGGCTCATAGAATGTCAAACAGCATGACTTGGAAGAGGCACTTGTGGGTAGTGTTTACGGCCGGTCTGATCCTGACCTGCGTTCTGGCGGTGTTCAATTTTCCTCATAGTCACTTTCTTACCGCCTTTGGTGACATTACTCAGTTCCTGCTGGTGGCGTTTGCCGCCGGGTTGATGGTCTCGAACGCGGTATCCAGCCGGGGCCAAGCCCGCATCTTTTGGTTGCTGATGGCCGCTGGCTGTGGCTTATGGGCTGCAAGCCTGGGGGCTTGGACGGCGTTCGAAGTGCTCTGGCAGCGCGAGGTTCCGGAGCCTTTTTTCGGGGACGTCATTCTGTTTATCCACATCGTGCCGTTCATGGCGGCGGTGGCCTTGCGCCCCCACCGTCCGCAGGAGGAAAAGAAACTCTATTTCAGCACCTTGAATTTTCTCATGCTCTTGATCTGGTGGGTGTTTCTGTACGCGTTCTCGGTGTTTCCCAGTCAGTACGTCCGCTTGAATTCGCCCGCCTACAACCAAAACTACGACCTGCTGTATCTTTGCGAAAACCTGGTTCTGCTGGTGGTGCTGGGATTGCTGGCCTCCAATGTTCAGGGGGCGTGGAAACGAGTTTATTGGAATCTCTTTATCGCCGCCGGCCTCTATACCTGGAGTTCTGAGGAAATCAATGCCGCAATCACCCGCGGCCAGTATTACACCGGCAGTTGGTACGACATTCCGCTGGTGACGGCGATGTGCTGGCTCATCTTTGCCGGTCTGATGGCGCGAGGTTTGAAACCGGCCAACGACCCAGGCTCGCCGCCCAGCAGCAAATGGCTTTGGCTGTCACCGCGATTGGCAATGGCAGCGATTCTGTCGTTGCCGGTGATCTTGTTCTGGTCCCAGTTTATCGACAAATCCCCGCCACCGATACGCCATTTTCGTCTGCTGGTGACGCTGTCTGCCATGCTGGTATTGGGCGGTTTCGTGTTCCTGCGGCAGTATCTGCTGGATCGCGAGTTGATGCGACTGCTCGAAGAGTCAGGTCAAAGTCTGGAGAATCTCAAGCGCCTGCAAGCGCAGTTGGTACAGAAGGAAAAGTTGGCGTCGCTGGGCCAACTGGTTTCCGGCGCGGCACACGAGATCAACAATCCGGTGGCGGCGATTTTGGGGTATTCCGAGTTGCTGGCGGCAAACCAGGGCCTGGCGGCCGCACAAGTAACCATGGCGGAGAAAATCGGGCACCAGGCGCGGCGCACCCGCGACCTGCTCTCTGGGTTGCTGAGCTTTGCCCAGCAGGCGCCGGGGGAGAAGATACTGGTGGAAATTGGCCCATTGGTGCAACGCGCCGTGCAGATGAAAATGCTGCAAATGGAGACCAAAGGCATTCGCGTGCACACCACCATTGCGCCCACACTGCCCCAAGTCTGGGGCAACCCCAACCAGCTTCTGCAATGCTGCCTGGAAATCATCGGCAACTCCATGGATGCGCTCCAGGAAGCCGGCGGTGGGACCTTGTGGGTCAGCGCCAGATGTGAAGACGAGGTTGTACTCAAGTTCTCCGACTCCGGCCCTGGAATCCAGCAGCCGGAGCGCGTGTTCGATCCTTTCTACACCACCAAGCCCGTCGGCAGAGGCACTGGCCTTGGACTAAGCGCCACCTACGGGGTTATGCAAGATCACGGCGGCCAGATCGCCTGTCACAATCGCCCGGAGGGCGGAGCGGTATTCATTCTCCGACTCCCCACGGCCCGCCCTGACTCGACCGCCGGCAAGGGAAAAGGCGCTTCGCTCATCGCGGCGAATTAGCCCGGACTCCTCACTGCTGGCGCTCTCTTTCTTTCCTGTAACATTATTTCCTATGCTGCCGCAGCCACTTCCCCACACCAGCGCCCGCGTGCTGGAATTTGACTCTCTGCTCGATCTGCTGCGCGGCTATGTGTCTTCGCCTTTGGGACAGCAGGCCCTGGCGGCGCTGGCCCCCACAAAAGACCCGGACTGGATTCAGAATCAACAACAGCTCACAAGCGAAGTTCGCGAGTTCCGCCGCGTGGGCGGAGGCTTCGACTTTTCAGGACTCATTACAATTTCCACGCTGCTGGAGAAGGCCAGAATCATCGGGGCGGCGCTTGAAATCACGGAGATTCGCGACGTGATCTTGATCGTGGAACGGGCCTCGGAATGGCGGGAGATTTCACTGGATCCGCCGGCCGCGATGAGGGTGGAATGGCGGGCCGTGGCTCAGCTTTCCGCTGGAATCGTGAACTTTGCCGAGTTCCTTCGCGGATTCCGCAACAAGATCCTTCCTGACGGTACGCTGGATGACAAAGCTTCTTCCGAGCTGGCGCGCATCCGCCGCGAGATGGAGAAACAACGGCGCCAGATCCAGGAATCGCTGCGCGCATACTTGCGGCGGCTGGCCGAAGGCGGGACGGTTCAGGACGAACTGATCACCATACGCGGCGAACGTTTCGTGATTCCGGTAAAAGTCGAGCAGAAGCGGCGCGTCCAGGGCGTGGTTCACGGCGCGAGTTCCAGCGGGCAAACGGTTTTTGTCGAACCGCTCGAAACCATCGAGCAGAACAATGAACTGGTCCGGCTGCTGGATGAAGAGCAGGCTGAGATTCATCGCATTCTGCTGGAGATGACGCGCCGCATCGGCGAGCAGTCCGCTGCCATCCGGGCCGCGTCCAGTGTTCTGGCGGAACTGGAATTACAGTTTGCCAAGGCCCGCTTCGCCGGGGATTACAACTGCGTTGCGGTGGAATTGAGCGAACGCCAGGGCCTGCTGCTTCACAAGGCGCGGCATCCGTTGCTCGAACGGAATCTCCGCGCCAAGGGCGGAAAGCTGGTTCCCACCAGTCTCGAACTCGACAGCCTCGAACCGGAAAACGAGAAAAGAGAGTTGGTCATTACTGGGCCGAACACCGGAGGCAAGACCGTTGCCCTGAAAACTGTGGGCTTGCTGGCGCTGATGGCGCAGGCCGGGATTCCGGTCCCCGCCGACCGTGCGGTGTTGCCGCTGTTTGACGCGGTGCTGGCCGACATTGGCGACTATCAATCCATCGAGCAGAATCTTTCGACCTTCTCGGCTCACGTCACGAACATTGACTTCATCTCCCACACTGCCACTGCGGATTCTCTGGTGCTGCTGGATGAACTCGGCTCGGCGACCGACCCCGAGGAAGGCGCGGCCCTGGCCGTGGCCATTGCCGAACATTTCCGGCTCGTCGGATGCATCACCATCATTTCTACGCACCATACTTCGCTGAAAGTGTTCGGGGCAAATGCCGCGGGTGTGGTCAACGCCTCAGTCGGCTTCGACGAGACTACGCTCCAGCCCACCTATGAACTGAAGATCGGCGTGCCCGGAGCTTCAGCCGGGATCAACATCGCCCAGCGCTTGGGATTGAATTCCTCAATCATTGAAGCCGCGCGATCAAAGCTGGGATCGCAGGCGCGCGATGTTGGTCAATTCCTGGACAAGCTGCATGCCGAGTTGCGCGAAGCCGAAAGTGAACGCCTGCGCTTGCGGACGAGAGAAGCAGAACTCGAACGCGAGATCGCCCGCCTTGCCGTGGAGGGCAAGAAAGAACAGCAGGCCAGGATTAAGGAGATGGAGCAGAAACTGGAGAGCCTGCTGCGCGACTTCGAATATCACGCGCGCGAGTCGGTCAACGCCATCCAGGACCGTGCCGCCGCGCAGAAACTTTCAAAAGAGGCGGAACGGCGAATCTCCAAGCTACGCCGCGAGTTCCGCGAGCAGTTCGACTCGGCCATTGTGGCCCATGCGACCGGGGCCGACCGCGGCGATCCCGACGCCACGCCGCAACTGGTCAAGCACGTAAGCGAAGGCGACACCGTCAAGCTGAAATCAATGGGACGCAACGCGCTGATCGCGCGCCGCATTGACGACAATCACTTCGAGGTCGAAGTCGGGTCCATGAAAATGAAAGTGGCCCGCGACGACATCGCCGAAGTTCTAGTGCGCGCGTCTGAGTCCCCAGTAAAGGCTGCGCGGGCGCGGGGGGTCTCAGTTTCTCTGGAGAGTGAGAACCAGAGTGTTCCCGCGGAAATTAATGTGATCGGCCACAACGTGGACGACGCCACCCGCGAAGTCGAAAAGTTTGTCGATCGCGCCTTCCTGGCGGGATTGCCGCGAGTGCGCGTAGTCCACGGCAGCGGCATGGGAATTCTGAGGAAGGCGCTCCGACAGTATCTGCAGAAGCATCCGCACGTTGAGTCCGTCACCGAGCCTCCGCAGAATGAGGGTGGGGGCGGGGCGACGGTGGTGGAGTTGAGAGTGTAAGCGGGCCACCTTAGACGGCGCCTCGTCTGGACCAAGAGTCCACTTCCTAATATCCTGGACTGCCATGCCTGCTTACTATCAAAAAGCACTGGCCGGATTCACCGCCGAGGATCCCGCCAGCGTCCTGTGGCAGCTCACACGGGCGAACGCAGGGGAAAGATTTCCGCTGACTCCTCAGGCGATAGAGGCCTGGGGCGCACAACTGCCTGTTCTTGTGACCGGTATCGCGCACCTGCTCCGCGTCTTCCCGGATGCCAAGAGTTGGAGCATTTTGCTGGAGTACCCAATCCCGATTGTGGGAAAGAGGATTGACGCCGTACTCTTGATGCACAACGTTATCATTGTTATCGAGACGAAGACCGGTGTGAGCCCCACCTCGGCGGCCCGCCAAGTGGACGATTATGCGCTGAATCTGGCCTGCTTTCATGAATACAGCGCACGCAGAACAATTGTGCCCCTGGTCGTCTCTGACGCACCAGTCGCCAAGGACATAGTCGCCACCGAATTTGACAAGTTGATTGAAGAGTGCCGCATGAGTTCGACGCGAGACTTTGGCCAGGCCCTCGAAGATCTCTGTCGTCAGTACGTGCTGGAGAAGGAACCGCAGATTGAGGCCGACCAGTGGAACGGCGGCCGATTTAGACCCATACCATCGATTATTGACGCAGCTGTCGCTCTATATTCTGACATGGATGTGTTTGAAATCGGACACGCGTGTGCCGCACGAGAGGATTTGGATAAGACGACAAACGTGCTTGTTAGGGCCATCCTCGACGCACGAGCCAACAAACAGAAGGTAATATGTTTCACGACCGGCGTGCCCGGGGCGGGAAAGACCCTCGTGGGTCTCAACACAGTGCACCGGCCAGAAGTCAAGAATTTTTCCTCTTTCCTGTCAGGCAATGGTCCGCTGGTAAAAGTCATCCAAGAGGCTCTCGTTCGGGACGTCGTCAAACGTAGCCGGGCACATCGCCATCCCGTGAGCCGGCGGGTGGCTCAGTTGAAGGTACAGGCGTTCGTTCATAACGTCCATCGGTTTGCAGATGAGTACTACGGCGATGGACAGCGGCAGCCAGCGCAGAAAGTGGTTGTCTTCGACGAAGCACAGCGCGCTTGGGATGCTGATCAGAATGCGCGAGCCGGGCGCCCTCAGGTATCCGAGCCACAAATGATGATCGAGGTCATGGATCGCCATCCCGATTGGGCTGCGATTATTGCGTTGGTTGGAGGAGGGCAGGAGATCAATCGCGGTGAGGCTGGTTTGGGAGAATGGGGACGTGCACTGGGCCATTTTCCACATTGGCGCGTGTATGCTCCGCCGAACGTCCTTGGCCTCCATCAGAGTGCGAATGGCAACTGCCTCTTCGAGGGAACCGCGCCCCCTTATTCTGAACGGATAACGGAATCGGCTGCCCTACACTTGAAGGTCTCGACGCGCTCAATTCGGGCGCAAAGGATTTCGGAATGGGTGGATGCAGTATTGTCGGGAACGGTCGGTGAGGCGATGCAGATCGCTGAAAGCCTCGACGCTAAGCCTAAGATTACAAGAAGCCTCGAAACAACCAAAACCTGGTTGGACGCGAAACGAAGAGGACGAACCCGTGCAGGGCTGGTTGCCTGTGCATCAGCAGCCAGGCTTCGAGCTGACGGCCTAGAGCCCACCTTCGATTTTCATCAAAGATTCGATTGGGAACACTGGTTTCTTGACGTGTACGATTGTAGCGACCCTCTCTGTGACCACAAATACTGCAACGACGTCCGAGCCAGTTCGAGGCTGGAAGTAGCTGCCACCCAGTTTGAAATCCAAGGCCTGGAACTGGACTGGATCGGACTATGTTGGGGAGAGGATCTTACCTGGGACGGCATGCAATGGATATGCAGGCGCTTCAATAACAAACACTGGAGACTGATCAAGGCGGACGACCTTCGTCGTCGAATGTATCTTATCAATGCTTATCGTGTTCTCATGACCCGAGCACGGCAAGGCCTCGCGATCTACGTCCCTCAACCGGATGAACGGGATGCGAGCCGCCTAAGGTTCGAGCTTGACCACACAGCCGAGTTCCTCACCAGTTGTGGCGCACGCTTGATCCGCGACTAAGCTGTTTGGCACCCGTCCACCGCGCATTCTCCCACTGTCCCCTCCAGCCACAGCCCAAGCATTCAGCCGGGTCACTGCTACGCGGTTCCAAGTCTCCACTACATCGTCAATTTCGCCATCAGCGGCGATCCGTACCTATACGGAGAGGTCAAAGAAATGAAGGTCGCCGATCTTGCACACCGGACCATCCCTGGCATAACGATCACCAATATCCGCAAGACGCTCCAAGCCGGCAGCCCAAAGCCGAGATCCAGACCTCTGGCACCACTGAAACAATTTACGAAAGCAGGATCTCGAAGGAGGACTTTTCTCCTCTCAATTCACTGCACTCTGATTTTAGCGGCTGGCTCGCTGAGGTGTGACCATATTATCTTGAACTCTTGATCGGGGTTCTCAGTTTGGCACGGTTCTCAGAATAGATTTCGCCCTAGTTTTCCGACCCTCTCAAACGAAGATTTCCTGCTTTCCACAGGTTTTCCGCGAGTATCCGCCCCTGCTATATTCCCTTTAGCCGTTCTCTGGCCCACAATTCCTGCGGGACCGCCTGTCACTCATGACTGAAGCCTCCGATTTCAAGGAAACCGTCAAGCAGCAAGCGGACATCATTCGCATCATCGGCGACTACGTCAAGTTGAAGAAAGCCGGGGCGCAGAATTATTCCGGGCTTTGTCCCTTTCATAACGAGAAGACGGCGTCGTTTTCCGTTCATGCCACACGGCAGTTCTTTCACTGCTTCGGATGCGGAGTCTCCGGCGATGTCTTCAGTTTCGTGCAGAAGATCGAAAACGTTACGTTTCCGGAAGCCGTCCGGGCGGTGGCGCAAAAGCTGGGAATCGCCTTGCCGAAGATGGAATACAGCAGTCCGGCCGAAGCCCGCGACGCTAAACTGCGGACTGTGCTGCTCGAAATCCAGGAGCGCGCCTGCGGATTTTTTCAGGAATGCCTGCGGCGCCCGGAAGGAGCTAGGGCGCGCGAGTACCTCACGGGACGTGGATTGAATGAAGAAATGATCCGCGAATTCCGCATCGGTTATGCGCCCGACTCCGGCTTTCAGATCAAAGACCGCCTCAAGGGCGACTTTGATGAGGAGACGCTCCGCGAAAGCGGACTGTTTTCGTGGAAGCAAGAAGACAACCGCCCTGAGCAACCCTCAGCCACCGACGAGGCTAAGCCAGAAGCTAGCAGCCAGAAGCTAGCAGCCGTTTCTTCCATGTACTCCAAGTTCCGCAACCGCGTGATGTTTCCCATCACCAACGAAAGCGGTCGAATCATCGCCTTCACCGGACGAACGCTGGCCACGGACGAAAAAGCTGGCCCCAAATATTTGAACTCGCCTGAGACTGCCATCTACTCGAAATCAAGGGTGCTGTTCAACCTCGACCACGCCAAGGAAGCCATGCGCAAACTGGATTACGCCATCCTGGTCGAGGGTCAGATGGATTGCATTTCCGTTTATGCGGCAGGGTTTCACAACGTGATTGCCAGCTCGGGCACGGCGTTCACCGAGCTTCAGGCCCGGCTGCTGGGTCGCTTCACCAAGAACGTAGTCGTGAATTTCGACCCTGATACCGCCGGGGCCAAAGCCACCGAACGCACACTGGGCTTGCTGGTACAGGAGGAATTCCAGATCAAGGTGCTGACGCTTGAAACCGGGTTCGATCCTGACCTGTTCATCCGCCGCAAAGGAAAAGACGCCTACGCCGAGGCGCTGCGAAACTCCCAGCCCTACTTTACCTATCTGATCGACCGAGCCCGGGCCCAGTTCCCCGTGCGCAGCGGCGAGGGCAAAGTCAAAGCGGTGAACTATCTCCTGCCGCACATCCAGCAGGTGCCCAGCCGGATCGTGCGCGACGAACTGACCCGCGAGATCGCACAGAAACTCAACATCGATTCCGCCGTCCTGCGTCAGGAGTTGAAACATGCGGCCACCAACCGTTCGGCGGCGGCGGTGAAATCTCCAATCGAATCTCAGGTCACCGATGCCGAGAAGATCCTGGTCCGTGCCCTGACTTCCGCCCATGAGATCACCTCCGAACTGCACGTTTCCTCGCGCGACGGCGTGGACGAGGAATTTGACCCGGCGCGACAGGCGCGCTTCGTGTTAGGCAACGAACTGCTCCATCAAGGCCTGGCCACCGAGTCGCTGGTAGACGCCCTGCTGGCGGCGCCCGATTCTGCCGATGTAATGTCATTGCCCTTGCCCGATGGCGAACGCAACCTGCTGGCGTCGGTACTGATGAAGGAAGCCGAGGAACTGACCGCGGATCGCCTGGAAGGAGCCGTCAAAGCGCTGCGGCGGATGCACCTCCGGCGCAGGCTGGAAAGGGTGCAGCAGGAATTGGCCGCCAAGCGCAGCCACGAGCCAGGCCGCATACAGGCTTTGCTCGAGGAAAAGATGCGCCTGAAGCGGGCGCTGATGGATGCCGGGCTGATGGAAGAAGGCGCGGCGCCCCCGGCAGCCTAGATTTCAACTTTGAAACCTAAAGCATGGTTCCGCCATCTAAGTTATTAGCGGGTAGGGAGATAGGTCGGCGCCTCTGGTCGAACACTGGGATTCCACGTCAATCTCATGCTATACTCTGAAAGTTTGTGTCGGCGCTAGGTTCCGCCAACTCACATTTCCCACCGCTAAAAACGATTATTTGCGTCCTTCCTTTGGGGACGACTTGAGGAAAACCCGTCTTGGCTCTTGATGACAAGTACGACGATATTAAAAAGCTGATCGATACCGGCAAGGAAAAAGGCTACTTAACGTACGACCAGGTGAACGATCTCATCCCTCATGATGTGCATTCGCCTGAGGACTTGGACGATCTGCTTACCACCATTGGCACCCAGGGCATTGATGTGCTCGAGGGGCCGAAGCTGCCTTCGGCCACGCTTGACAAGAAATTCGACGAAGACGAAGCCGGCGAAGATGTTGAGCTCGACCTGACTCCGGGCGCCCTGGAAAAGACCAACGACCCCGTCCGCATGTATTTGCGCGAGATGGGCACCGTTCCCCTGCTTACCCGCGAAGGCGAAGTTGAAATTGCCAAGAGGATTGAGCGTGGGCAGATTCGCGTCTTGAAGGCGCTCTCCCGTTCGCCCATCGTGATCAACGAATTGCTTGGCCTGGGCGAGGACCTCAAGAAGAGCGTTCGCTCCATCAAGGAAGTGGTTACCTTTGATGAAGAAGAAATCACCGATGAGATCCTGCAAAACCGCCTGAAAGAATTCACCGGGAAGATTGACGCGCTGGCCAAAGCCTACAAAAAGGCCAGCCAACTGCTTGAGAAGTTCGCTGCGGTTTCACAGAAGAAGCGGCCGAAGGATTATCGCCGCTACCGCATCGCACTGGCGCGGGCGATTGTGGCGGTGTCGTTGTGCGTTCGTAATCTGGCCTTTACCAATAACGAGCGCAAGCGGCTGATCGACCGCGTGAACAAGACGGTCGACACCATGCGCTCGCTCGACCGCCAGTCGCAGAACCTTGAGAAAAAGGCCGACGCGACTCGCAGCGAAGACCAGCGCAAGGAATACCGCCGGCAGTCGCGCGCCATCCGCGCCGAACTGGAAAAGCTCGAGGTGGAGGCCGGAGTTTCCTTTCAGGAACTCAAACGCACGCAGCGCGAAATCATCCAGGGGGACATGGATGCGGAGCAGGCCAAGCGGGAACTGATCGAGGCCAACCTCCGCCTGGTGGTTTCCATTGCCAAGAAATACACCAACCGCGGCTTGCAGTTTCTGGACTTGATTCAGGAAGGCAACATCGGCTTGATGAAGGCCGTGGACAAATTCGAATACCGGCGCGGTTATAAGTTTTCCACGTACGCCACGTGGTGGATTCGGCAGGCGATTACTCGTGCAATTGCTGATCAAGCGCGTACGATTCGCATCCCCGTCCACATGATTGAAACCATCAACAAGCTGATCCGAACTTCTCGCCAGCTTGTGCAGGAGCTCGGCCGCGAGCCTACGTCGGAAGAAATCGCCAAGCGCATGGACATTCCTGTCGCGAAAGTTAGAAAAGTTCTGAAAATCGCGCAGGAACCAATCTCGCTCGAAACCCCAATTGGCGAAGAAGAAGACTCGCACTTGGGCGACTTCATCGAAGACCGCGCCGTGGTTTCGCCGGCGGAAGCGGTCATCAACGTAAATCTGAAAGATCAGACCGGCCAGGTGCTGCGCACGCTGACCCCGCGCGAAGAGAAAGTCATCAAGATGCGCTTCGGCCTCGAAGACGGCAGCGAGCACACGCTCGAAGAAGTCGGCCAGTCGTTCGCGGTAACGCGCGAGCGCATCCGGCAGATCGAAGCCAAGGCGCTGCGCAAACTGCGGCACCCGTCGCGCTCGAGAAAGCTGCGGGCGTTTATGGATGGCGTGAGAGACTAACTCAAGAATTGTCATTCCGAGCCGCTCGTAGCTGCAGGCGAGAGCGGGCGAGGAATCTGCTTTTCGTTTGAGGGCACGGCTTCGGCCGTGCCTTTTTATTTACACGCTTGACTCTTCGGGGACGTAACTGTACAGTTCGAACCAACGAACTGGAGAGTTCACCATGCTAAAGACGGCGCATAACGGCAGCATAGTGGTCTCCGCGCTGCACGCCCGCGCCAATTTCGGAAAGCTCTTGCGGCGGGTGGCTGACGAACGCCGCTCACTGGTCATCGAAAGGCGCGGGACACCCAAAGCGGTGCTGATGAGCCTGCGCGACTATGTGCGCCTTGCCGCTCCCGAGCCCGAAGTCCTGGCCCTGATTGGGCAGGAATCCCGGCGCAAGGGCACGAGCGCGCTCACCTCGCGCCAGATCGACCGGGTCATCAAAGCCACCCGCGCTCGAAAACCAAAGCGCTAATGATTCCGCTCCGGCTCGTCCTTGATACAAATATCCTGGTTTCGGCGGCGTTGAAACCAGAAGGCCTCCAGCGCACCGTCCTGGTGCTGGCCATGACTAAACCGGCCCGGTTGTACGTCAGCCCGGCCATTCTCGCGGAATACCGGGAAGCGCTGGCGCGGCGGGAATTCAAAATCCGCAGAGGTCTTCGCCGGCAATTGCTTCAGGTGCTAAATAATCGTGCGTTTCTGGTGAGGCCCGCAGGCGAACTCCAGGCTGCAAAGGACCCGGACGACAACAAGTTTTTGGAATGTGCCGACGCCGCCCGCGCCGACTATCTGGTCACCGGCAACCTGCGGCACTTTCCAAGGTTCTGGAAAAAGACCAAAGTCATCACTTCCCGAGAATTCATTTCTCTCGTGGCGCCGCATTTCATTCTGTAGTTCTCGCCGCGCGATTTTCGCGGATGAACGCGGATTTTAGAAGTGCCCACTCAAGCCAAAACCGGGCTTGAGCCGGCTATGGTAGAATGGTATCCATCTGTGGTAGACTTCTACTATGAGCATGAATATCAAGAACGAGTCCGCTCACAAGCTGGCGCGCCAGATCTCCCGCCTCACCGGAGAAACTATCACTGAAGCGGTAACCAAATCTCTGCGGGAGCGGCTGGGCCGCGTCCAGACCAAATCTCCCGCGCTCTCCGCGCGCCTGCTCGAAATCGGGCGCGACTGTGCTCCGCGCCTGAAAGAACCGTTCCGCTCCGCCGACCACGGCGAACTGCTCTACGACGAGCGAGGTCTGCCCAAGTGATCCTCGACACTTCCGCGCTCATCGCTATCTTGCGCCTGGAACCGGAAGCACCCGCGTTCGCCGCCATCATCGAACGCGCGCCGCATCGCCGCATGTCGGCGGTGAGCTATGTTGAAGCCGGAGCGGCCATAGATGGCAGTCAAGATCCGGTGGCCAGCCGCCGTCTGGATGAACTCATTGAAGAAGCACAGATTGCCATTGAGCCGGTCACGGAAGCGCAGGCCCGCATCGCGCGCCAGGCGTATCACGATTTCGGCAAACCCAGCGGCCATGCCGCCAAACTGAATTTTGGGGACTGTTTTTCCTACGCGCTGGCCAAGAGCAAAGCCGAGCCGCTGCTGTTCAAAGGCCAGGATTTCGCGAGGACGGATGTGAAGGTGGAGCGGGGATTAGGGTAATGAGCAAGAGAAGTGGGAACGTTCCGCCTGTCGCCGGAGTTTCCAATCAGGCCTAAATCGGCTTCAATGGATTGCCCGCTCTTTTTGGTTGGAAGCGCGAATTCTTCGTCAAGCAATTGTCCCTCTAATGGTGTCTTGCAAATTTTGTCTACGCAACTCAGATGCGATGAAGGGATAGCGCTCTTCTAATATTTCCATCGGATATCCCTTGGAATAGTCGCGAAGCACATCAAACCGTTGCTGGACCAGGGTTTCGTCTGTATTCAGCCGGAGAATTTCGATTGTTCGGGTCACCTGATTCCGTAGGACTTGCGGCAAGTCGGCTCTGGGTTTCACAAAACAATTTGCAAGGTCCAACGTAAACCAACCGTCGTCAATGTGGAACGGATCAAGTACTTCGGTGCTATCACCCTTGTATGAATTGAGTTTGGGATGAGCGAGTCTGTAATTGCCCCAGTCATAGGCAAGCTCCGGTCTTGAGGTTTTAGGATGGAAATGGTCCACGCTGCAAATGGTCGGCACCCAAAAGCAGCAGTATGCACAAATCCCCCTGTACGCCTTCCTGAGGTCGCCTAGAGCGTTCTTCCATAGGTCCATGCTTTTGAAATTCGGCAGACTAGGGCTTCGCCTCAGAAAAGCGCGTCCGGGATTGCCCGCCTTGGTATCAAAATCCGCTGGCGCGGGCTGCTCGGCTACGCGAATCAAATGGTTACTCCCTTCTGCTTAGCGAAGTGAAACCATCTCGGCCAAAAAGAATCTTCGGGTGGGAGAGTCCGGTTCAATTGTTCGGAGACCGCCCTAATCTCCTCAGGATCCGGATTTTCTTGTGCGATTATTCTTTTTGCCCGTTCAAGGGCGTTTTCTGTTTCCTGCGATGTTGGTTGCTTCAACTCAAATAATTCCGAAGTGAGCCAAGCATCTACCCTACCGTGACGAATGAATGGCACCTCGCCGAACGACACATCCGTGCTGTTTGCGAGTTGCAAATGAAAAAGTTTGTCACGCGATTCAGAGAAATCCTGCTCTAAGGATGCCAGGATCAGAGGCGAGTGGGTAGCCACGATTAGCTGAGCTTCCAGTTCCTTACCCAAAATATTCGTCACATCTAGGATCGCCGGCAATACGACGCGCTGCCACTTCGGATGTAGGTGCGCCTCCATCTCGTCCACGAGAATCACCATCCGCTTCTGCGGAGCTTTCTTTGCCATGCTTGAGCCGATCTTGTGCTCGTTCCACGCCCAAGCCAAAAGATAGGCCATTGTGACAATTCGCTTAACGCCGGCAGATTCGTTGGTGAAGGGCACCACGTCGTATGCGTGCCGGAGCGTCGGAATCTCCCGTGCATCGTCCCAAAGGCGGACAGGCGAATCGGGTATCAACTGCATGTCTGGCGGGGACAACCTCTTTAGCACGGCCTTGAAGCTCTCGAATACTGATTGATCTGGAGCGTGTTGCCACTTGACCCAATCACGCAGTAGGCCCTCAATGCGTCCAGGCAAACCGTCCAAGACTTCACTCCGCGAAAAGACAAGCTGTGAGCCGCGCCCTACGTCCCCACCTGGCCTCCCATGCCTGACTGGATCAAATACGGCAAATGAGCCGTCTACTCTTGCATACAGCGTGAGACCCGGAATCGTCGGGCGATTGCCGGGAGCCGGCCATGCTTGATCAGCGAAATCAAAGTGTATTGTGGTCTTCTGTTCGAAGCCCTTTTGTCCCGCGATAGTAAAGGTGATCGCCGGCTCTGACTTTGCCACATCAGTCCGTGGATATGCTTGCTTACGCTCTGCCCATTGCCCGGTGAGACTCCACCAGGCGCATTCGAGCAAGAATGTTTTGCCGAGTCCGTTATCACCGGTGATGACTGATAGCCTCTCTGCGGGTCTGAATTCGAGATGCTTGCTCGGACCGACGCCTGAGAGAGCCAGGTGCTTGAGCGTTCCACCCTCTTCCGGTGCTGCGTCTGGTGCCGACTCGATAAAGCGCAACAGGTTTTCGTCCGAGAAGGCGTCCGCAACAAAAACTTTTCCCTGCAACTCGGGAATCGTTGTAGAGAAGAGTTCCCTGCGCTCCTCATTGGTAATTAGGAAGGTGTCGAGGAAAGTCTTCGCAATGATCGTCACATCCGCTGAGGAGGGCCAATTCTTTTCGCGCATCAACCACACTGCCAGCCAAAACGCTGGAATTCTGCCTTTCTTGTCGCGATCGAGCTTCTCGCGCAATACTCTGACATAATTCCTCTCCCACCCCCACAGATCGGAGTTCGTGGTGTGGATAAAAGCGGCGGCCAATTGACCTCTCGTACGAGTGCTCTGGGAACCGGAGGACGCGTACTTGGGAGAAAGCCAACGATTCGCGGGGTTGGAAGTTCGGAGCGGCTGAAAGTAGTAGATAGACTTGAAGTCCGGCTTGTAATACTCATTGAGAAAATCTGTTTCGGCCTTGTTGATTCCGAAATTTACGGAGCGGCCTATCGGCAATTTCTCTAGTTTGCAGACTAGGTATGTGATTCCGTAGAACGGATGCACGTCGCGAAGTTCTGAAATAGCTTTCCGAACTATGTCCAGTGAGAGGTACATTGCGCTTTAAAGCAGGCTCCGCAATTGCTCCACCATGTACGTGCAGAACGCCGGGTTCAAATCAATTCCGGTTGCCGGCCTGCCGGACGTAATCGCCACGCGGACGGTTGTGCCACTACCGGCAAATGGGTCCAGCACACGCCCCCCTTGAGGACACCCCAACTCGAGACAACGCTCCACTACTTCATCTGGGAAGGGTGCCGTGTCAATGCCATTGGTTGGCCGCGGTCTTGCTGGAATTGTCCATACGTCTTCCTCAACAACAATTTCCTTCAATGCTTCACGATTGAAGTAGTACTTGCGATCTTTGGCAAACATGAAGATGTTCTCATAACTCCGTCGTGGACGATCCATCACAGCCTCCGTCAGGGCGTGTTTGCGATGCCAAATGACCGCACTTCGGAGAACCCATGCGCGCTTCGCCATCTCCATAGCAACCCGCCAAGGGATGCCGATCATGGATTTTGGCCGTATGCCGATCCCGACTCCGCCACTCTTATCAACGGCTCGAAGCCCGAAACGTCGTTTTGTGCTCTTGGGGTCTACGCCATGCGATTTCCCTTTGCCAGAGTAATATGTGTCTCCAATGTTTAGGAAGAGCAAACCACGATCCGTTAGCACCCGACGAACCTCGTCCATCACGTCCGCCAGCGCGTCAACATACTCCGTCACGGTCGCTTCGTGGCCAATCTGTCCGGCAACCCCGTAATCCCTGAGCCAATAGTAGGGTGGAGATGTAATGACGCAGTCGAACGATAGGGCAGGTAGGGTCTTCAGGACGGAGATGGCGTCTCCAACGTGGACACTCCAAGCTGCACCCGTGTTACGAGATTTTCCGGACCATTTTTGAGTTGCCATGATGAACTGATGATTGTATTAGGGAATGTGTGCGCGAAACAGTCCCTTCGGGGATCAGCCAAAAGGGGTATGATTGTGTTCCGAACGTCTCTCCGTTCGCCACCCCTGGAACAGGAAAAGGGGGACAAGCCGCTGATTTCGCAGATTGGATTAACCTCCGCTGCGGGTCGCGGCTTTGTTGTGCAGAGCGCACTGCCCTCGTTTGAGAGGATGGTGGAAACGGGAACAGACGGAACGTTTACCGATTTTCTTACCATGGATAACCTAGGAGAGATGGGGAACGTTCCGTCTGTCCCGCATCTCCGGGCAGAATATACGTTGTGGAGGCGACCGGTCCGGTTGAAGATGATCCCAACCTGACGGACAAGAAATACCCAGGCAATCCGACACTGTCCTATCGCTCCCGGGGGCCCGCTGCGTGTGATTGGCGAGGTCATCGACTGGCAAGGCCACGCCGCCGGAGAACTCAAGAACATGAAGGCCAGCGTTGAACGATCGCGCCAGCAAGGCGTTGAGGCCATCCAGGACTGAATGGCCTGATTCGACTAAATCAGGAAAACAAGAAAACAGATTCCTCGCCCGTCCTCGCCTTCGGCTGCGGACGACGCGGAATGACAATCGGAGTGGGGGATCGGCTGCGGACGACTCGGAATGACAATCGGAGAAAAATCGGGACAGACGGAGCTGACCCCAAATTCTGACCAAAACGCATTAGGGCCACTTCCGTCTGTCCCGAATTATTTCTCGCTCCGGGGACCCGCTGCGTGTGATTGGCGAGGTCATCGACTGGCGAGGCCACGCCGCCGAAGAACTCAAGAACATGAAGGCCGGCGTCGAACGATCGCGGCAGCAAGGCGTTGAGGCCATCCAGGACTGAATGGCCTGATTCGACTAAATCAGGAAAAGAAGAAAACAGATTCCTCGCCCGTCCTCGCCTTCGGC
>JBOGLG010000022.1:0-89358 GCA_050745985.1 Terriglobales bacterium
GTCGAAAAAAATACGGTTTTGCCGGCGTGCTTCAGTTCTTCCATAAGGTCGCGGACTTCGCGGCGTCCAATGGGATCAAGCCCGGACATGGGCTCATCGAAAAAAAGCAGGCGGGGGTCGTGCAGGATCGCCTGTGCGATGCCCACCCGCTGTAGCATGCCTTTGGAGAACTTGCGCAGTTGCAGGCCGCCTATATCCGGCAGGCCCACTCGCCCAAGAACTTCGCCGACGCGGCGTTTGCGGTCTTTGCCGTTAATGCCCGAAAGCTGTGCGTAGTACTCCAGCAGCTCGGCGGCGGTCAGGTAATCGTAGAAATAAGGCTGCTCCGGCAGAAAACCGATCTGAGCCTTCATGCAGGGATTGTTGATTTCGGTCCCCAGAATGCGGGCTGAACCCGCGGTGGGAAACACCAGGCCCATGAGCAATTTTAGGGTGGTGGTCTTTCCCGCCCCGTTGTGCCCGAGAAAGCCAAAAATCTCGCCTTCCTCCACGCTCAGGTCAAGCGGCCGCAACGCGCACTTCGGCCGCTTACGCCAGAAGCCCACCTGGTAGGTCTTCGTCAGACCAAGGATTTCGATGGCCGCCATTTAGGGTTACTACAAAAATTATATGCAAAATGCCTGTTGCCGCGAGATGGCAGCGTGGGTACATGATGTTACGAAGGTAAAGCAATGCTCTGATTATTGCGCGGAGGTATAAGCCACGCAGGTAGCAACGTCTGGGGCGGGCACGCCGCCCGAAGTTCCCGGCGTGTTGCGCAAGACACCGTCGGTGACCACGCAGAAGTTGCGGACGCCGGTGACGTTGAACGAGACCGGCGCCGAGCCGGCTACGAAAGAACTGTTGGGGCCGGCGCCGCCATTAAAGCCTACCGCGGCGAGTTGATATCCGCTCTTAACGCCGTTCGAGAGAACATTGTCCAGAATGCAAGCGGTGGTTGAACTGGGGCTGCAACCGACCGCCGGCCCTCCTAAGCTTGCCAGGTCCGAGGAGTAACCCACCGTCGGATAAGCCGCATTGTATGCAATTTCCGCAGTGGCGATGCGGCGCACGGAAGCGGCGGCCGAAGATTCATTGGCCGCGATCTTGGCCCGAATCAGACTCGGGATCGCGATCGCCGCAATGATCAGAATGATGGCCACCACGATCAGGAGCTCGATCAGCGAGAACCCCCTGGCGCCAACGTCCGCTTTGTGCCTCGATGTCATGTGTGTATCGCCTGCCCTGAATACAGCACGTTAGTCGCCACCCGTGGCACAGGAGTGCCAGAACGTGAATCGAATAGGATCAGTAGTTTAGACGGCATCGGACGGTTCAAGGCAGCCACGTCTTATCCCAGGTTGACAGTTCTCGTCATTCTCAACTGCAAATGGGTCTCAATGCGAGAGTGTGGGCGGGCTTGCCCGGGCCGGCGGAGAAAAAATAAAAGGAGCAACGGATTGCTCCGTTGCTCCCTGGCTTGTACCCTCCCCCAGGTACTTTGCCGGTCAAACCTTACTGCAGGGCGGTATAGGCCGCGCAGGCAGCGGAGCCGCCAGACATCGCGGATCCAACTGCGGTGAAGCGAATCACTGCGTCTTCGTTCGAGCAGAAGCCACGCACACCGGTCTGGTTAACCGAGGCCGGGATACCATCCAAGGTATAGCCCGGGATGATGCCGTTCAGAGCAGCGGCTGGTGTATCGCCGAAGTAGTAACCGCTCTTCGCCTTGCCGGCGGTGCTGGCCTGGGACACAACCCAATCCACTAAGCAAGCGTTGGTCGAAGCCGGCGTGGTGCAACCGGTCGAGGCGCTCGGCCCAAGGGCCGCGATGGTGGAGCTATAGCCCACCGTCGGATAGGTCGACTGGAAAGTTACCTGAGCAGTGTTCATGGTACGTACTGAGCTGACCGCAGACGACTCATTGGCCGCGATGCGCGCCCGCAACAGGTTCGGAATAGCAATGGCGGCGATGATAAGAATGATCGCTACCACAATCAGCAACTCAATCAGTGAAAAGCCCTTCTGTTTCCGCATTTCGTTTTCTCCCCTTCTCCGTTTCAAGTGTGGTCTGAATCGACCCGCTGGCTGTTACATCGCACTTTATCGGCCAGAAGCCAGAGTTATGAACTGCTGGGCAGGAACGCCGCAAACCGCCATGTTCTCAATGAGTAAGGGAGCTATCGGCTGCGCTGCCTTTCTCCAACCGGGCATGTCCGAAAGGGTTTTCTATCAGATTTTGACTTGAGAATGACAAATTGTGTCAATTTGGGACGGGAGTGAGACCGTTCAAGACAGGTTAGAGGGCGAGCGTAGAGAGCGACGGTCATAAACGCGAAAGGAGCAGCGGCTACAGCCGCTGCTCCTTGTGGACCCTGTGGTTGGGTAGATTCGTTTGCTTATTGCAGTGCCGTGTAGGCCGCACAAGCCGCCGCGCCACCTGACATCGCTGAACCCACTGCTTTGAACCGAATTACGGCATCCTCGTTGGAACAGAAACCCCGTACGCCAGTCTGATTGACCGAAGCGGGAATTCCGTCCAGGGTGTAGCCCGGAATCATGCCGTTCAAAGCGGCCGCCGGCGTATCTCCAAAATAGTAGCCGCTCTTGGATTTGCCCGCAGTGCTGGCCTGCGACACGACCCAATCCACTAGGCAAGCATTGGTCGACGTCGGCGTGGTGCAACCGGTGGACGCGCTCGGTCCCAGGGCTGCAACCGTCGAGGCATAACCCACCGTAGGATAAGTGGACTGGAACGTTACCTGCGCCGTATTCATGGTACGAATGGAGCTAACCGCCGAGGATTCATTGGCCGCAATACGCGCCCGCAACAAGTTAGGAATGGCAATCGCAGCAATAATCAAGATAATGGCTACTACGATCAACAGCTCAATCAGTGAAAAACCCTTCTGTTTACTTCGCATTTCCTTCATCTACCTCCCGCAAGGTGAATTGCAATCAAACAGTTCCATATTGGCAATCCAGCTGCCATCGGGACTGAAGAGCGCGCGTGGTGGGTCAGAAGGCTCTAATCGCTTTCTAATCCAACATGCTGGAGACCATCCCTCGGAGGGGGGTGGGGGATTCCCGTGAGTTTCATGATAGGGACATCGGCGTTGAAACGCAACCAAAGTGACAAATAGTGTCAAAAGATCTGCCCGTTGTGTCTTGCTCTACAATGCTCCTGATGCTCACGAAAAACCTCGCCGGCTTGGCCGTCGACGTCAACATTGCCCGTGCCTGGTCTCTTCCGGCACGACTTTACACCGACGCTGAGGTTTTCCTCGACGAAACAGACAAGATTTTTTTCCGCACCTGGCAGGTTGTTGGCCATGTTCACCAAGTTGTCAACCCCGGCGACTTTTTTACGCTGGAACTTTTGGGAGAACCGCTGTTGTTGGTGCGCGACTCCAAAGGGGAGTTGCGAGGCTTTCACAACGTTTGCCGCCACCGGGCTGGCCCACCGGCGGAGGGTTGCGGCTCGAAGAAGCTGTTTCGCTGTAGCTACCACGGCTGGACGTACGCCCTGGATGGTGCGCTCCTCAGCGCCCCCGAATTCGAAGGCGTGGAGGACTTCCGTCCGGAAGAGTTCGCGCTGAAGCCGGTGCGAGTGGAGGAGTGGTTCAATCTGATTTTCGTGAATCTTGATCCTGCCGCTGAACCCCTGGCGAAGAGCCTGGGTGAGTTGCCGAAACAGGCAGGGCGTTTTCCATTTGCCGGGATGAAGTTGTCCGAACGGCGTACCTACGAAATGAAGTGCAATTGGAAAACCTACGTTGACAATTATCTGGAGGGATATCACCTGCCCAGCGTGCATCCGGGATTGAATCGCGAGCTGGACTATAACGCCTACACGGTTGAGCCTTACGCACGGCATGTGCGGCAGTTCAGTCCGATTAGGGGAGCGCAGCCCGGTGATGCCACCCCGCGCCGTTATCAGGAAGCGCGCGAAGATCTGACAACGGACTATTTCTGGGTCTTTCCCAACTGGATGCTGAACTGCTATCCCGACAATGTTTCGCTGAACATGATTTTGCCGCTCGAGGCCGAGCGGACGCTGGCGATCTTCGAATGGTACCTGCCAGACAAGGAACTGCACAGCAAAGCTGCCCGTGATTCAGTCGAGTTCAGCCATCAGATACAGCTCGAGGATGTGGCCATCTGCGAAAAGGTGCAGAAAAACCTGCACTCACGCAGCTACGATCGCGGCCGCTACAGCGTGAAGCAGGAAACCGGCGTGCATGCGTTTCATCGCATGTATGCGGATGTGATGAAGGGATAGCTGCGTAAGCAAGTCGCGCCGCCCCACTCAAGCCAAAATCGGGATTGAGGGCTATTCGTCGAGTCCCAAGTCATTTTTGGGATGGGTCTACCAGGGTGCGTGAGAATGTCGGTTAGATGGTCCGCATCTCTTAACCCTATTCAAGGCAAGATCGTGCGGATGGACCGCTGGCCTCATCGCCGATGAAAAGCCTCTTGCGCCAGTGTATCCACATGGATACACTGGGAGAGTCTTGAATACGCTGCTTCGGTCGTCCGATTTCGATAGGTGGCTGTCCCGCCTGACTGACCAAAAAGCAAAAGCCAGAATCCTGGCGCGCCTCACCAGCGCCGTCTTCGGAAATTTCGGCGATTGTGGACCCGTAGGCGAAGGCGTTTCTGAGATGCGTATTCATGCGGGGCCGGGCTATCGGATTTACTACACGCGAACCGGATCGACCATCTATGTGTTGCTTGCCGGCGGTGTCAAGGCCTCGCAAACAAAAGACATTCTTAAAGCGAAGAAAATGGCTAGGGAACTTCGAAGGATGAAACCATGAAAAAAAAGACAAGCTACAGGCCATTCGATGCGGCAGCTTACCTCGATAACGATGCGGTAATTGCCGAATATCTTTCCGCGGCGGCCGAGGATCCGAACCCCGCCGTATTTGTGGCCGCACTCGGCGATGTCGCCAAAGCCCGTGGCATGTCGCAGATTGCCAAGGACGCAGGACTGGGCAGAGAGAGCCTCTACAAAACCCTAAGCGCAGGCGCGAAGCCCCGCTTTGAGACGATCAATTCTGTGCTGCACGCGCTGGGGGTGAAGTTTGCAGTCGTGGCGGAGCGCGAGAGGTAAGGAAAACTAGCGACGGAAGCGAGCGTGCCCGCTTCTTGCCCGAAATAGCCAATTGCGCCCAACCGAAAATCGGGCTTTAATGGGCCGCCAGCCGTATGAGCGGTACAGATGGTCGGCATTATGCTTTTTGTACCAAGCTCACGCGGCGCTCACCTGTGACGAATAAACGAATGGGCGAGTTTCGACCCACCCCCTCGTCAAAAACGCGACGGCTGGGGCAGCCTGCATGCGTGGGTTGACCAGCCACTTTCCATGTCACTGCCCGGAATATTTCTGGTATTTCTCGGAGATCTCTCGTGCGATGCGGACCTGAGCGTCGATATTCCACCTCACATCCCTGATGCCAGCGGCCCTCAGGAATTGGAGGACCTCATCCGGTCCCCTCGTGCTCGCCAAGTAAAAACTCAGGTGGTACAGGCTAAGCCCTCGATACCCTTGTGCAGTCTTGGTCTCCCAAAGATTGTTCTTGCAGAGAAGAACAAACTCCTCGACCGGCGCTTTGTACTTTGTCAGAGCGCTCCGCAACTCACGGAATGTGCCGATGCCACCTGCCTTGATTGATCTCGATCTCTGCTCGACAACTCTCTCAGGTAAGTCTGCTATCAGTGTGAAGTGGAGAACGGTTGCCAAGATTTCATCGATCTCGCGGACAATTGGTTCTTGCTCGATGAAAGCCCTAAGGGACACAACGTCGACAGTAAGATCGGGGACCTTCGCCTCGACTCGCACCGCGACAGATCGCTCGTAATCAAATGTTTGCTTTCTGATGTCTTGAAATTCTGACTCAGCAAGCTCCAGCAGTGCGGCAAGCCGATAGAATCTACGCTTAACTTTCTTCGGATAGGCATCTTTGAGGTCGTACCATTCGTGCTCCACTTCAGACCACGCGTGCCTCAAAATCGTCGTAATCTGTATCTCGCAGGAAACCTCAGCGAACTTCTTGTACTCGACATCTCTAGCGCGTTTCGCATGATGCTTGCATACGTAGTTAAGAGCCGTGTACCCAAAACGGTCTGGCTCGGTGTCCCGCTTGTCGACAGAGTGTACTACGTCAACATTGAACTCCTGCCCTATCACACGAGCGACACGGTCAATGTCATCTTCGTAGTAAGTGATAACACGCAGGCCTGCGAGGTCAGTTATATCGTCCAGTCGCCTGTAGTTCTTGTTGCTATCGAGGTACTTCTGCCGCAGCTTCGCCGCGGACTTTACACGAAACTGAACGGATTGGTACTTGATGTTTGCGTCCTGCAGGATGGCCTCGATGAGGACTCGTGTCCTTGCGCAGAACTCGGCCAGCATGTTTTCCCTACCGTCGAACTCGGCGAGGACCGTGTCTACGTCAGCTTTGGGTAGGCTTTGTTTATCGCCGTTCGCCATACTTGCCTTCAGCCGCGTTTAGTCAGTTTCACCCCAAAGGTGAGACCAGGAATTTCCCTCGCCCGCCCTTGGGCGATTGCTTGGTCGCCCTTGAGAAGTGAACCTTCCAAGTCCAGTGTCAGGCCCTTACCAACGGACCTGAATACGCTTTCCGCACCTGGGATAAATGGAGCGACCTTTAGTGTTGCCGTGAGACTCTCCCCCTCGATCACGTACTCGCCCACGTAGAAGTGAGTTCCGTCGCCCCCGAGGATCGTGCCCTCGTCAAAGATAACTACACCGCCGCCAAACATTCCTAAACTCGAACCGAATTCGGCGGTCCACAAGCCGTGCATCGCGCTCTCCTTCTTATTCATGTAGGACTCGGTTGTGGCCGGCCCGCTCGCACGACCAGAAAAAGGCCGGCCTCATCCGTCGTTCTTGTGACGGGTGGGTTGCAACGCTTGATGGTATCAGGCGGCCTCGCCTACTGAAAAGGGTTAGCCCCTGTCGAACTGCCCCGCTCATGCCAAGGCCGGGCTTGAATGGGCCACCAGAGAAATTGGATTCGCACGAGCCCCTTCCGTCATCCCGCGCGTGGAAGGTGAGGCAAAGCATCAAAATGCCTGTCGTTTGCCAACCACCACTCGAGTGTTGCAGCACGAGCGCCACGATCCATATGACGTTGGGGAAACACGTTCACATTACACCCTGGCCTCATGGGCAAGCCCGGCGGCTGCTCGCACCCGGACTTTCACATCCACGCGTGACCCCAGCCGGTTGAGGATTGACAGCAGCCGATCCACGGTGAAGCGGCCCAGGTTCGCGTTGCGGATGCGGGAAAAATCAGCTGCAGCGATCCCGGTGCGCCGCTGCGCGGCGCGCACCGTAAGGCCTTCCCGGTCAACTGCCTTGATGATCTCGGCGGCGAGGATCGCCTTAAATTGCTCCGCATCGGCGTTCTTTTGCCCCAGGTCGCGGAACACATTCCCGCTTCCCCGCACTACGCCCAGGTTTCCCTTTTTCATCGCAACAGCTCCTTCAATCTCTTGAGACGGTCCTTGATCACGTCGATCTCGTGTTTGGGCGTCTTGATGCCCTGGGTCGATTTCTTCTGAAACGCGTGGACGACCCAGATTTCGTCGGCGAGCTGCACCGCGTACACCACCCGGAAGGCGTCACCCTTGAATGCCAGCGCGATTTCCAAAACTCCGGACCCCATGCCGCGTAGAGGCTTCGCAATGTCCGCCTTCGCGCCCTCGGCGGCGATTGTAAGCGCGGTCAAACAGATCGAGCGTGCCGCTTCCGGGAAGTCCTGAAATTCCTTCAGGGCGGCCCGCAGCCATGAGATCGGCCGCGTTTTGCGGGTCTCGGCATCGCCATCCACCATCGTTATGTTGTCATATATGACAACGACTTGTCAACAGCAGTTTGCCGTCAACCGCGGGCCGGATCGGACGTTCTTACCAGATACGCACTCTCTCTCCCGGCGCAAGATACAGTTTCTCTCCCGCCTCGACATCGAACGCGGCGTACCAGGAGTCGATATTGCGGACCGTGAGTGCGCGGTATTGGCCCGGGGAGTGGGTGTCGGTGAGCACTTGCTGGCGGAGGGCTGCATCGCGACTCTTGTCCGCCCAGCTTTGCGCGTACGCAATGAAGAATTGCTGGTCGCCGGAGAATCCCGCTTGCAACGGCGCAGGCTGCCCTGCGAGCGAAGCCTTATATGCGTCGAAGGCAGCTGAGATTCCGGCGACATCGGCGATGTTTTCTGCCAGCGTTTGCTTGCCATTCAGCGCCAGATCAGGGAATGGCTTGTATCCATCGTATTGGGTTGCCAATCTGGAGATGGATGCCTGAAAGTGGGCCGCGTCGTCAGCCGTCCACCAGTTTCGCACCCGGCCCTTCGCATCAAATGCCGCTCCCTCGCTGTCAAACGTATGACTAATTTCATGCCCGATAGTTGCGCCTGTGGAGCCGTAGTTGGCTGCGGCCGGCGCTTTGGGATCAAAGAACGGCGGCTGTAAGATGGCTGCAGGAAAGTTCAGTGCGTTTTGCAGGGGCAAATTCACCGCGTTGATGGTTTGCGGCGTCATTGACCACTCCTTGCGGTCAATCGGCTTGCCGAGTCGGGCCAGTTGCCGGTGGTATTCCGCGAGGTCGCCGCGCCATAGGTTGCCGTAGAGATCGTCCGCTTTCACTTCATAGTTCGAGTAGTCATGCCAGCTCTCTCCGTAGCCAACGCCGACGTATAGAGTGTCCAGCTTGGCCTGGGCTTCGGCCTTGGTGGCCGGGTCCATCCATGTCAATGCCTCAATGCGCGTGCGGAAGGCTGCCATGATGTTGGCCACCATGGCCTGTACTTGTGCCTTGACCTCGGGCGGAAAGTAGCGCTGCACATAAAGCTGGCCGACATCATCACCCAGATAATTGTTGACCAGGTTCACGCCCCGCTTCCAGCGCGCACGTTGTTCAAGCGTGCCCGAGAGTGTTTTTCCGTAGAAGGCGAAATCCTCATCGCCGAGTGCCTTCGGCAATGCCGCGGGATGCGCTTCGATCAAATGAAATGCAAGCCAGTCCTTCCAGGTATCGAGCGAAGTCGAGGCCACCAGCGCAGCTTCGCCGGCAAACGCGGTTGGCTGCCAAACGATGAAACTCCTCTGCCGGCTTAGGCCCGCGGCGTTGAAGTATTCCGCCCAGTCGAGCCCCGGAGCTTTAACCGCGAAGTCTGACGCCTTCCAGGTGTTATTCGCCTTGTGGATATCGTTGTTGTCCGCCAGGCTGATGTGCGTCTGCGCGATCGCATGTTCAAGTTCGACGATGCCGGCCGCGCGCGTTTCGGTGTCGCTGAATCCCGCCATCTTCAGCATGGTGGCGATGTGCGCCTGATACTTGCTGCGGATGTCGCGCATTTCGGCGCTGTCGGAAAGGTAGTACTCGCGATCCGGAAGTTGCAGTCCGCCCTGCATCAGGTATGCGGTGTAATGCTCAGAATCATTGAAGCCGGGCGCGACCCACAATCCGAAAAGATTCTCGGTGTGGAAGTTGGTGTTGTTCAAGCCATCGACGTCGGCGCGCAGGGTTTCTCCCAGGGCGCGTGCCAGTTCGCGTTTGTCGCGGATCTCTGCAATCGCTTTCAGGCGCGGCTGAAGCGGCTTGAGCCCCTTCGCCTCAACCCCGGCTTCGTCCATGAAGGAGTTGTACAGGTCGGCGATCTTCCGTGACTTGCTGTCGGAGGGCGCTCCCCGCTTGGCGGCTTCGGTAATCAGGTCGGCCACGCGCTTGTCAGTCTGCTCGACCAGCGCCATGCCCGGAAACGTGCTGTTCCGGTCGGCAGGGATCGGCGTGCGCTTGATCCACTCGCCATTTGCGTACTCCCAAAAGTCGTCCCCGGGTTTCACGCTTCGATCGACGTAGCTCAGGTTGACGGCTGGACCCGTGGGTTGTGGCGAGTCCGGTGGTTCCGGACTGGCATTGCTGGCGGCAAACAACGGAAACACGGACAGCGCGCCAGCCAAGACACATGACAGAAGACGATTGTTGAGTGACAGTTTCATTGAGTGTGATCCTGGGATGCAACCAAACAACGCTATCCGATTAGACGCGCTCCCGACGCGGATGTAACTAATGGTTCGCGACCTTCACCAGCATGCAGGTAATGTCATCATGCTGCGGGGTCGTGCCGACGAAGGCATCGAGATCGGCCATGAGGCGGCGCAGCAATTCCGCAGGAGTGACCGAAATTCCGTCCTGCAACACCTTCAGCAGCCGCCATTCCTCGTATTCCTCGTCCTTGGCGTTGAGAGCTTCGACTACACCATCGGTGAAGATCACCAGCCAATCGCCGGGCTGCAAGGTGACGGTGCCCGGTTCGTATGCTGCATCCGCCAGGATTCCCAGAGGGAGGCCGCCGTTGGTCAATCGTTCTATGTTGCCGGAACTACGCCGCAAAATGGGAGTGTTGTGTCCGGCATTGATGTAGGTCAGAGCGCGAGTGCGGGAATCAAATTCGGCCATGAAGGCCGTGGTGAAGCGGCGACCTTCCTGGCTGTTGCTGCTGGCGTAGCGATTAATCCCCGCAACCAGTTCAGCCAGGGAGCAGGGAGCCGCAGAAAGAGTCTTCAGGCCGGCTTGAAATGTTGCCATGAGCAGAGCGGCGGGAATGCTCTTGCCGGCTACGTCGGCTACGGCGAACAGAAACCGCGGCTCCGCCCCGGGCTGTTGCCGGGGGAACACGTCGTAGTAATCACCGGCGACGGTGTTCGCGGGCCGGGTGGCAAAAGCCATGGTCAATCCCGGTACCTCCGGTGGGGCCGTCGGCAGCAACCAACTCTGAATATCGCGGGCGATTTCAAGATCCCGCTTCATCACCACGCGGTCGGCGATTTCGAGCATCAACAGGATGAAGAGGGCCGCCCCGCCCAAAAAGCGGAGATCGAATTCCACGACTTCAACCTGCCCGTCTTCACCCCGGTGGCTGTAGCCGCCCGCCGGAAAAAGCAGCAAAACCACGCCGAACAGCAGAAGTACGCGCCGCGCCGGCGTCAGCTTTTCGAGGATCGCCCAGGCAAGTGCCTGGGCCGTGTGCCAGAAGCCGCGTTTGGTTTCTTCCGGGGATTGGGCTTTGAAGTCGCGCTGGTAGAAACGATAGCTGGAGCGGGCATCGGTGCTGAATTGTTTCCAGAGTTGGCTGAGTTCGAGGCCTTCAGTCACCCGATGCCAGAACTGCCGAAGATGGGAAACTACTCCACGGCGCGGTTGGCTTGGCGGGACGTTCTGGGAGGGGGATGAATTCATGCAATCTGTGGAATTGACATTATAAGCTGCGCCCTGCAAAAGCGAGTCTTGAGACGTATGAAGCGGGCGGTCGAGGCTTTGAAACGGCTTGGCTTGCGAGCGGCGCCGCAGGCCCGACCAATGCGATCCTAGCCGCCGGCCTCAGCCCGCAGCACGACCAGCGTCATGTCGTCATGCTGCTTGGCTCCGGCGACGAAAGTGTCAGCCGCTTGCATGATGCGGGTAATGACCTCTGGCGGGCGGAGTCCCCCACACGCTTTCACGGTTTCGATCAGCGCGGCCTCGCCCCACTCTTCATCCGCGCTATTCATGGATTCGCTGATGCCGTCGGTAAACGCGATGAACACATCTCCGGGTTCAATCTGCAAACTCCCCTGCTCGTAGGGGAAACTTTCGAGCAGGCCTACCACCGTGCCGCCGGTCTCCAGGCGAAACAGCCGGAGGTTTTCACCTGCTCCATGAAATAACATCGGCGGATTGTGTCCAGCATTCACGTAATGCAGCCGGCGAGTGGCGGGATCGTACTGACCATAGAAGAAAGTCGCGTAACGGTTGGCGGAGGAAGCCTCGTACACCAGGCGATTGACATTGCTCATCAAAGCCGCCAGGTTCTCGGGCGCCCGCGTCGCCTCCCCTCGCAAGGAAGCTTGCAGGCTCGCCATCATCAAGGCGGCGGCGATGCCTTTGCCGGAGACATCTCCGATGGCAATGCCCAACTGCCCCCCGGGCAACGCCAGAAAATCGTAGTAGTCGCCTCCGACGCCCAATGCGGGGCGGCACGCGCCCGCATAATCGACGCCGGCAATTGCGGGCAGCGTCTGTGGGAACAGGCGCTCCTGTACCTCGCGCGCGATTTCCACTTCGCGGTTCAGGCGCTCGCGCTGGGCGACCTCATCGGCGATGGCCGACATCAGTCTTGCATTTTCGAGGGCCAGCCCGGTCTGCGCCGCCACCGACTTCAAGAGCCGCACGTCGCTTCCCGAATAAGGTTCGTCGGAAAGTTTCGGCCCCAGGCTGATGAAGCCCAGCAGTTGATCACGCGTGCTCAAGGGAAGAAGCAGCTCGGCGCGCAGATCGGCCAACTCTTTCCGCTCCTGCTCGCTGATCTCGGAGTCGCGGTACAGCCACGATCCCGGGTCGTCGAAATAAACCCGGGCCGGCTCTTTCTGCGTCTGCAAGACCTTCACTGTGCCTTTGCCGGGGGTGAATGAGACGGCAGGCGGGTTGCCATAGCCGAGCGCAAAGGCCGGCTGGTAGGGGCCGCTTCCGCCGAGCAGCACCGCGACCTGCGGAATGTGCAGCGTCTCCGAGATTCGGGTGGCGACGGTTTCGATCAACGGCCGGCTTTCCACAATGCCGCGCACCTGGTCGCTCAAATCGCTCAGGACCTGCTCCGCGTTGTAGGCTTCGCGGAAGAAACGCCGGTCGATCCAGTCGCTCAGCTTGCCCGCGCGCCGGCTGATGCGCCACACCGCTCCCGCCCCCAGTGCCACCGCCGCCGCTTTCAGGGCCACGTTGATCTGCTGGTCAGAAACCATCCGCAGGACCAGATACGCCATGCTGAGAGTGAGCACGGCTTGCAGCACGCGGACGCCATTCTTCGCCAGCGCATATTTCAGTCCCTGGCGCACTGCGACTCGCACGTCGATCGCCCGCTATACCACGATCACATACGCCAGCGTCAGCGGAAACAGGGTTGTCAAGCCCAGGCCGATTCCGATCAGCCAGTCGGGAAACAAATCGAACAGAGATTTCCCGCCGATCAACTGTGCTACCGTCATCAGAAACAGCGGCAGCAGCGCCGTGGTCGCGCCCCAGTACAACAGGCGCAGACGCCGCTTGGCGTCCGCGGAAACCGCCACCGAAGACTTGATGAAAATCGAAGTAAAGAAGCCGAACCCGACAACGCAGTAGAGATAAAGTCGCATCGGGTTCTGTAGCGGAAGGAAAATCTTATAGAACTGGTGGGCGCGCGCGAAATTTGTCATCTCGGTGGTCGCAATCGCCACTGAGAAAGCTATGTTCAGGAGAATTGGCGCGATCACCAGCGCCGGAATCCACCACCGCCCTTTCCCCAGCCGGGTGTAAGAGGGGAAGGGTTCGGGAAAGTAGAAGCCGAAAAGGAACATGAAAATCGGCCAGGCCGCGTTGAGCATCGAGCGGTAGGCCATTGCAATCTCGCGATAGCCCGGCCCCCAGCTCTCGATCTTGAACGAGCTGAACATCTGCGAGAAGCAGAGCAGCAGTCCAAACAATATCCACGCCAGCCGGTCACGTGGCCGCACCAGCACCACCCACGACCCCAGCAGAATGCAGCCGATGGGCGCGGCGATGTCGAGCAACATGTCATACAGCACGCGCACCCATGTGTTGTGCATCGCAGTCGCGTCCAGGTTGACGGAATGGACTCCAGAACTCGACTGGACCGTGATCTCGATGTGGTCGCCCGGGCGGGCTTTGCCATACGCCTCCGCTAATTGCGCGGTCCCGGTGTATTTTTTGCCATTGACCGCCAGCAGCACGTCACCTTTGCGCAGCCCAAGCTGGGCGGCACTGGGCAGCACGACTTCAAGGGAGGGGCTGGCAGTCGCGGGAATGACGAAGGGAAAGTCGACCTTCTCGCCGCGCCAGATGTCCCGGCCGTAGCGGATCTGAAACAGCATGGACCCGGCAAACAGCAGAGCCAGGCAGACATACTGAAACGCCGGCGGAGACAGGTTTCGTCGCTGGATGCTGGCCTGCATCATGGGGGCAGCAACGATTGTACGATGTCCTGCTCAGAACAGCGCCAGTTGTTCACCCGCGTCGGTCTGCGGACGCTCCCGCGCGCTATAGCGATCGTAGTCGGTGCGCAGACCGTATTTTCCGCGCAGCCGCGCCATCAATTGCGACAGCCGCTTGCGATACGGCGCTGACAGGAACGCTCGATCTTTGAAACGCTCGCGATAACTTCCCGCCAGGCGCGGAAATTCCTTCTCCAGAAACGGCATGAATACGGCCGCCGAGCACGGCTTCAGAAACAGGGAATTGGCAAAGAGGTACTTGCCTCCGGCCTCGGCCACCGCTTGCACCAGCGCTTCCAGGTCTTTCGGAGAATCGGTAATGCCGGGCAGGATGGGAGCACAGATCACACCCGCCGAGACCCCCGCCTCGATCAGTTTTCGCATCGCTTCAAGCCGCAAGTCAGGACGCGGCGCGCGCGGCTCGAGAATTCGCGCGAGGTCTGTGTTCAACGTGGTGATGGTGATGTTAACGAAAACCCGGTTGTGCTCGGCGAGCGCGCGCAGCAGTTCCACATCGCGGACGACCAGGTTCGACTTGGTGACAATGCCGATGCGAAATCCCCGGTGGCGCGCAAATTCCTCAAGAATCGCGCGCGTGATTTCGAACCGCCGCTCAGCCGGCTGATACGGATCGGTGGCGGTGCCGATGGCGATCTCTTCGCCCGGTTTTACCCGGCGCAACTCCTGGCGCAGCAGCTCGGCGGCGTGTTGCTTGATATAAATCTTTTGCTCGAACTCAATCCCGTCGCGCATTTCCATGAATTCATGGGTGTAGCGCGCGTAACAATACTTGCAGGCGAATTCGCATCCGCGGTAGGGATTGATGGTCCAGGTGAAGGGCATGCGCGCCGAGGTGCAGCGGTTCAACAGCGAACGTACCGGCAGGGTGAAGTATTCGACCTCATGTCCTTGACGCACCGATTCGCCCGTGGCCGCCAGCCGGGCAATACCGATGAGCTTGGGTCCGAATTCCGGGAGGAAGGGAAGAGAAGCCATATATTCGCCTTTTGTTCTCCTATAGTATGTCAGGGGAAGCGCCTTGGTCAAGCGGCGATTGCGGTTGTATCTTTCAACGAGTGGAATCGCAGATAACGCTAACGTGCGGGTTTTACTTAAGAACGAGAATATTGATCAAATTCCATGCATTCTGGTTGAGTTCGAATTGGAACTCTCCTTCTTTATTGATCACCAGTCGCGCCGCAGGATAAATGAATCCCGTGCTCTTGTCCTTATTGGTGCCGTCTACATTGATCTCGCCAGCCGTTAGGTTGTAAGTCTCGGTCAAGCTGTTGGTAATTGCCTCCAGGTTTCCGATTCGCCGATTGGTCAAGAACCGGATCTTCCGGCCAGTTGCAGTTGGAATGACGCGAATGAAGCCGACGTCGTATCCCATGGTACGCGTCGTCATGCAGCGGCCGACGGGGCGCATCTTGTTAAGGGCCTCCACCAGCCCTTGATTCTTGCCTTTCTGGAATGCGTCGACCAGGCTCGTTCTCTCCTCGGGAGTGGAGTAGTCAAAAATAATCAGGGTTACATTAACGTTTTGTCCCATCTGGGTGCCGGTTCCCATGGCGGTGGCTCGAATGGTCTCTTTTCGCTTCTCCCGGGCAAAGCCGAAGCTGCTGCCGAGCCCCAGCAAAGCAATGAGCAGAAGAATGCTAAACCCGCGCCTCCAAGTCTTTAGGTTCATACTCATAAATTGTGGCATTTCACGCCTCCCTCGATGGCAAGAAAGAACCTGACGGTGTTCTCGAACTGTACCCATCAGCAGACTAGAAGTCGGGTTTGGCTGTGGTCGACTGGCAGAAGTGACAGCTTTTGTGCAAGCCTGCTCCTTCGCCAGGGCCTGAAGTCGCAGTTCGCTGTGAACCGGATGGCAAAATCCGCTGAGGGATTCTCCTGGCCAGGTGACAGGCGAAAATGAAACTGGCCCAGACCAAAGAACGCGCAGGGCTTTGCATTCCCTTGCACGCTTCACTTGTTTGAATCGAATCGCCTTTTCGGTATGTCCGAGACCAGCGGCATCAGGAGGGCGCTACTCGATGTGCGTGCCAATGAAACCGTACGCGGTTACGAACGGCGTATGGTGACTGGGAATGCGCTATTGTGCGGGCTTCGCTTCCACCGGCTTTTCAAACAGTTTGGGATCGATGGTGGGGTTGTACTGTACCCGGGTGTATTCGACAATGCTCGAGTCCTGGCCGTTTTCTTTGTTCTTATGCAGGGCGGGTAACGTGATGCCGTCCGTGGTTTTCCAATCTGAGAGCACAGTCTCACCGTGCATCTGGCCGGACCGGCCGACGGACTCGTAGGCTTCCTGAATGATGCGTCCGTTCGTTGGGTCAACAAACCAGCGGATGGCCATGTCGCCGCTACTGACGTCAACGATGCGAGTCTCGATGTCGCCGATCTTCTCCGACCCCTCGGCGGCGAAGATGAATGCCGGATCGTCGAGATGCTGTCCGATGTAGATCATGTCGCGGTGAATCTGCTGCATGGTTTCTGACTTCTGTGGCGGAGGCAGGTCGCGCACTCCCATGCCGGCCGCCGACATGAATCCAATTTCCCGAGTCACCACTATGGAAAGAGGGCCGTGCGGTGTTTGCACGTTCACGTGCATTTTGTCAGGAAATGCGATAGTGACTTCGACAGTATTGCCGGGGCCGCCGCTGGCGTCTTTTTCGTCCAGATCGGCTTGCAGCGACTTTACCGCTTGCAGACGGGCGAGTCCGCCCATGGCATCGACCACCTTCGCCGCCAGCGCCTTGCCTTCGGGGTTGGAGGCTGTGGGCTTGGTCGCGGGGGCTTCTTCTTTTTCTCCCGGAGGCGGTGGGATGCTGATGTCGATGGTCTTCACCTCGCCAAGGGAGGTCAGCGGTTTGTCGAATTCCGGTGGATTGCCAACCACCAGCACCGCCAACCGGTCCTTGTGAACATATTTGGCGGCGACGCGGGCGACGTCGGCTGCCTGGACTTTCTCCACTGCGGAGCGGAACCGCTCGAGAAAATCCGCAGGGTAGCCGTAAAATTCGTATGCCATACGCTCACGCAAAACCTTATCGGGCGAGTCGAAATTGAACACAAAAGAATTCAGAATCGAATCTTTGGCGCGCTTAATTTCGTCGTCGGAGATTGGGTCCGTCTTGAGTTTGTCGAGCTCCCCATAAAGCGCCTTAATGGCCTCGACGGTACTGCCGCTCTTGGTGCCCATGCTGAGGCGGACGACACCAGGATGGTCAAATGAACTCCCAATCCCGCCCCCGACCGAATAAGCCAGTCCCTTGGCGGTGCGGATACTCTGCACCAGGCGCGCGGAAAAGCCGCCACTGAAAGCTTCATTGAAAACCTGAGTTGCAAAGTAGTCGGGATTGTCACGCCGGATGCCGAGTTCCACCATGCGGATGCTGCTCTGGTTAACGTCGGATTTCGGGATCAGGTAATACCCGGGCTTGGCGGGCTGGAACTCAATCGCAGGCGGTTTGTCCGCCGGAGCCTTTGGCCATCCCCCGAAAGCCTGGCGGAGTTTGGCTTCCATCGCGCCGGAATCGAAATCACCCACAATCCCCAGAATCATGTTGTCGGGAGAGATATGGGCGCGGTGCCACTCGATCAGGTCCTGCCGCGTGACCGAGGCGACGGTGGCGTATTCGGGCTCGCGAGTGTAGGGATTGTTGGCGCCGTATGCCAGCTTCAAAGCTTCGCGTCCGGCGATTTCGCCAACGTCATCGTTGCGGCGGGAAATGGAGTCGTCCATTCCTTTCCGTGCTAATTCGAGCTTGTCGGCGCGAAATTCAGGATTGCGCAGCAGATCGGCGAATACCCTGAAGACATCGTCGAAGTCACCCTTCATGCAGGACCACGAAATGGAAGTCGAATCCGCGCTGCTGCCGGTCTCAACTTTCGCCGCCCGAATCTCAAGATAGTCATCGAGCTGATCGCCGGTCTGCGACTTGGTGCCGCCGGTACGCCAGACTTCGCCGTACATATCGAGCATCCCGGCCTTGTTGGCCGGTTCGGAACGCGACCCGCCGCGTATGCGCGCGGTGCCATCGATCAGCGGGAGTTCATGATCTTCTTGCAGAAAGACAACCAGGCCATTCGGAAACTCGATCCGTTTGGGTTCCTGCGGGTGGAACGGTTGCAGGGCGGGGATGGGAACCTGCTGCCAACTGGTGGCCTGGGCTGCGGCGCGGGTTTCGAGGATTCCGCATACGCCTGCGGCGAAGAGCAAGAGGAGCGCCAAACGCCGTTTCATTGCGCACCTCCCTGGTCCGCGTTCGCCGCAGCAGGCATTGTGGTCTCAATGATTCCCACCGTGCGATTGTTTTCCGTAAATGTCTTGCTGGCGACGCGGCGAATGTCGGCTTTTGTAATTTTGTCGATGCGGTCGACTTCTCGAAACAGTTCCCGCCAATCGTCATACCTGGCCTGATTCAGCCCCAGCTGGAAGGCCAGTCCTTCATTGCTCCCGAGGCCGCGTATCAAGTTCGCCTTGGCGCGGGTCTTGATCATTTTGAGTTCGTCGTCGCTAATGTCTTCCTTTTTCAGCTTGTCGATTTCCGCGTGAATCGGGCCGGCCATTTCGTCCGGCTTGTGGCCGGGAAGGGGGAAAGCATAGAAGGCGAACAGGTGCGGATACTTGTTTCCCGGCAGGCCGGTGAATCCGGCGGAGTAAGACGCGATTTTCTGGTCGCGCACCAGGGCGCGATACAGGCGCGAAGTGCGCCCCTCGGACATCAGGTCAGCGATAGCGTCGTACACCGCGTCATCGGGATCACGATAGTCGGGCCGGTGATAGCCCTCAAGATAGAGCGGCTGCGACTGATCGTGCAGCACCACGCGGCGCTCGGAATTCTGCGGCGGCTCGGTCGTGGTTCGCTCGTCCGGCTTGGGGTGGGAGGGAATCCGGCCGAAATATTTTTCGATTATGGGCATGGCCTGGGATGCCTTCACGTCGCCGACTACCACCACCACCATGTTGGAAGGGATGTAATACTCGTCGAAGAAGTGCTGTGCATCGGTCGCCGAAAACGTATTCAGGTCCGACATCCAGCCGATGGTTGGACGGTGATACTGGCTGGCCTGGAACGCTGCGGTGATGAATTGCTCGAGCAGGCGTCCGGTGGGATTGCTGTCAGTGCGCATGCGGCGTTCCTCAATCACCACGTTGCGCTCTTTATAGAACTCCCGCATCACGGGATGGAGAAACCGCTCAGACTCGAGATAAGCCCAGAGTTCGAGGCGGTTTTCGGGCAGCGAGTAGAAGTAGTTGGTCTCGTCCTCGTCGGTGGAGGCGTTCATGCCTTCCACGCCGTTACGCTCCAGAATTTCACTGAACTGATTGGGGATGACGTATTGATTAGCGGTCTCGATGTCGTCCTGCCAGGCAGCTTCCAGTTGCTTGAGTTTCTGCTCGTCGCGTCCCATCGGCTTGTCGCGCTCTGCAATGTAGGCGGCATACGCCGCCTCAACCTTCGCCAGGGCAGCCTTCTCCGCGGGATAGTCGCTGGTGCCGATTTTGTCTGTGCCCTTGAATGCCATGTGCTCAAACATGTGGGCTAGCCCGGTCTTGCCCAGCGGGTCCTGCGCCGAGCCGGCGTCGACGTGGGTGTAGAACGAAAACACCGGCGCTTCGGGGCGCTCGCAGATCAGCACCGTCAGGCCATTGTCTAGTTTCTTGAGGGTGATGCGCTTCTCGAAAGAGGCGATGTCCTGCGCGGCAGTCAATGTTGCCAGCGCCAGGATGATGATGAGAGTGACTGGAAAACGGCGTTTCATTCGACCTCCACCACAGGTTGGACGCATGAGAAGAGTAGAAGTTTGAAACTACGTGGCGGAAGGGAGAGTTGTCAAACCGGCGTCACAGTGGGAAGGGAGATCCGGGAACTGGTTGTGAGTTTCAAACTGATGGCCCCTATAATCGGACGTAACATGGCCGGCAAACCGCAGATCGTAGAAATCGATGGCAGGCGCCTCACCCTCACCAACCTGGACAAAGTCCTGTACCCGGCTGCGGGCTTTACCAAGGGCCAGATGGTCGATTATTACGCCCGCATCGCGCCCGTGCTGGTGCCGCAGTTGGCGGGACGTCCGCTGACGTTGAAGCGCTATCCCGAGGGCGTGGACAAAGAATATTTCTTCGAGAAGAACGCCACCAAGCATCGCCCGGACTGGGTGAAAACCGCCCCCATCTGGAGCGAGCGCAATGGTCACGATATCAACTATCTGCTTGCCAACGATCTGCCCACGTTGATCTGGATTGCGAACCTGGCTGGGCTTGAATTGCACCCGTCATTGTCGCTGGCAAAAGATATTACCTGTCCGACCATGCTGGTTTTCGATCTTGACCCGGGGCCGCCGGCCAACATTGTGCAATGCAGCCAGGTGGGGCTGTGGCTGCGGGAGATCTTCGAGCATTTCGGGTTGCAGAGTTTCCCCAAGACTTCAGGATCGAAGGGCCTGCAAATTTACGTTCCCCTGAACACGCCCACCAGCTACGACGAGACCAAGCCGTTCGCCCATGCGCTGGCGCGCTTACTGGAGAGCGACCACCGCGGCTTGGTGGTCTCAGACATGAAAAAAGAATTGCGAGTCGGCAAAGTGCTGGTGGACTGGAGCCAGAACGATGAACACAAGACCACTATTGGCGTTTATTCGCTACGGGCGCGGGAGCAACCGACGGTGTCGACTCCGGTGAAATGGGAAGAAGTCGAGCTGGCGCTGAAGAAGAAAGATGCCGGCTTGCTGGTGTTTGACGCGGGCCAGGTGTTGAAGCGCGTGGAGAAGATGGGCGACCTGTTTGCTCCCGTGCTCAAGCTGAAGCAGAAGCTCCCGAAACTGGAAGGGGTGGAGCAAGCGGAGAAGTTTGACATCGCGGCAAAGGCACAAGATGCGTCGCCTCGCCGGGCCAGAAACAAGCCTGCTTCTTCACCGGCTGCGGCGAAGAAGAGGAAACGAAAGATATAATGCTGTGGTTCCCATGGCAAAACTCTTCGCGGGCACGTCGGGATGGGCTTATCCAAGCTGGAAGCCGGCGTTCTATCCTGCCAAATTGGCGCAGGCGAAGTTCCTCCAGCACTACGCAACTCAGCTGAACGCGGTCGAGGTCAACTTTACCTTCCGGCAGCTGTTGAAAGAGACCACAGCGCAAAAATGGATCGAGCAAACTCCGGCTGGCTTTCGCCTTAGCGTCAAGGCCCATCAGGTCATCACTCACATCAAGCGCCTCCACCAGACGGAAGATTTCCTGCCGAGATTTTTGAGCACGGTGGAACCGCTGGCCCGCGCAGAAAAACTGGGGCCGCTGCTGTTCCAATTGCCGCCGAACCTGAAACTTGACCTGGCCTTGCTGGAAGAGTTTCTGCGCGGTCTGCCGCGCGTTGTCCCATCGGCATTCGAGTTCCGTCACGTTTCGTGGTTTGCCGATGAAGTCTACGAACTGCTGAAAAAGAACAACCGGGCGCTGTGCGTGGCTGAGACTGAAGAGCGGGTGACGCCGGATATGACCACCGCTGACTTTGCCTACTATCGCTACCGCAAGCCGAGCTATACGGCGGAAGAGCGGCAGACCATGACCGCACGGATCCGCGAGCATCTGGCCGCCGGAAGAGACGTATTTGCCTATTTCAAACACGAAGAGACGCCGGAAGGGGCGATGTACGCGGTCGAATTGCTGAAAGAAATTCAGGCGGCGTAGCAAGCTTCGGCCGGCGCGACTTTATCCCGTTGGGGCGTTTGCTTTGCGACGTCTCCATATCCGTATCCGCCTCATCACTTCTCCCAGGGTCCGATAACGCGCATACTTCTCGGGTGCCGCCTGACGCCAATTTCCGGGTGACGACCGGTTTTCTTGACTACCTTAAAGTTGAGAAGGGCCTGGCGCCGCTTACCGTCTCCGCTTACGCAACCGATATCGGTCAGTTCTCGGTGTTTCTGGAAAAACGGAAACGCACGCTGCTCAAAGCCCGCCGCAGCGAAGTCCGCGATTTCATCCAGGAGTTGTTTGCCAACTCCGTCGATGGGCGATCGGTGGGGCGCAAGCTTTCCGCATTGCGGCATTTGTACCGCTATTTGCTGCTCGACAGGCACATCGAACACGATCCGACTTTGAACATCGATTCTCCGAAACAATGGAAAGTGCTTCCCAAGTCGCTGGCGCATGATGAGGTACACAATCTGTTGCGCGGGCCGCAGCGGCTTTCGGGGCCGCTGGCCGACGCACTTGCCATGCGCGACCGCGCCATGCTCGAGGTTTTTTATGCCGGGGCTCTGCGGGTTTCGGAAATTATCAGCGTCAAGCTTGAAGATTTGAAGCTGGACCTGGGCTACGTGCTGGTTCGTGGCAAGGGTGACAAAGAGCGCATTGTGCCGCTGGGGAAGTCGGCGCAGGAATCGCTGGCCTCTTATATGAAGCACTCACGGCCGGTGCTCGGGAAGGGAACTGTTTCGCCATTGCTTTTCCTGGGACGCGGGGCGCGCAAGCTGACCCGGCAGCGAGTGTGGCAGATGGTCAAGGCCGCATCCCTGGGCATGGGCCGCCATGCCAGTCCGCACATGCTGCGCCATAGTTGCGCCACGCATATGGTGGAGAATGGCGCTGATCTGCGTACGGTTCAAACTATTCTCGGACACTCCGATATTTCTACCACCCAGGTGTACACGCATGTTGCCTTGGACCGGTTGAAGAGCGTGTATCAGAAACATCATCCGCGGGCGAAGGCGAGATAATGCTTTCACCACAGAGGCACGGAGACGGCAAATGACGGCAGTTGACACCAGGCGCACCATCGTCGAGAAGGCTGCCGGCCAGTTTTTGCGGTCCCTACGTGAACGTAATGCATCCCTGCACACCATCAAGGCCTATACCGGAGACCTGGACAACTTCGCCGCTTACGTTGGCGCGCGCGACTGGCGCCATATTGACCATGTGACCATCCGGGCATTCTTGTCGCACCTCTATGAAAAAGGCCTGGGAAAGACTTCTGTGGCACGGTCGTTGGCGGCGGTGCGGTCGTTTTATCGCTGGCTGGCGCAGGAGGGTGTGGTCGAGCAGAATCCAGCGGCGCTGGTTTCCACTCCCAAACTTCCGAAGAAGCTGCCGCGGGTTCCAACCATTGAAGAGATGAATACTGTGCTGGATGGGCCGATGCCCGAAGTCGCGGCTTTTCCCGAGCGCGACCGCCTGATGTTTGAACTTCTTTACGGATGCGGCATTCGTAATTCGGAGTTGGTCGGTATCAATCTCGATGATATCCGGCTCAGTGCTGAGGCGATTCTGATTCGTGGCAAAGGCAAGAAAGAGCGGTATGTGCCCTTCGGCGATTCAGTGAAATCCTCGCTGGCGGCGTACTTGCCCCTGCGTTTGCAATTGCTGTCGGAGCGCAGGAGGAACGTTAATGCCCTGCTGATCAATCAACGCGGCGGGCGATTGACTACGCGCAGCGCGGGCCGCATCATCAAGAAGATCGCCGTGGCCAAAGGCTTGCCCTCGGATGTGCATCCGCACACTCTGCGGCATGCTTTCGGGACGCATATGCTCGAGGAAGGCGCTGATTTGCGGGCTATTCAGGAGATGCTGGGGCACGAACGGCTTTCGACCACGCAACGTTACACACAGCTTTCCATGAAGCACGTGCTTGAGGTGTACGACCAGACGCATCCCAGAGCGAAGTAGAGACCCGTGTAGCCTCTCTTCGGGACTGGAGCAATGAAGACGTCCCTAGTGCAACTCTTTCCACATTTCCACCACTTTGGCTTTCACCTCGGCCGTCAGTTTTTCGTAAGCGGCCTCTGAGGCTGCGGTTTCCGGCGGCGGAAAAATTGGGTCGCCAAACTTCATTCGCAGAGCTGCGAATTTCTGGAATGGCTTGCCACGCGGCCAGGTCTCGTAGAACCCTTCAATTGCGATGGGGACGATAGGGGCCTGCATGTGAATCGAGAGGATAGCTGCGCCTTTCTTGAAGGTCTTTGGCGTGCCGTCAATGGAGCGCTCGCCTTCGGGATAGAGGATCAGGACGCGCCCATGGCTGAGGCCGTAGGCCCCGGCCCGCATCGCCGGAACCAGGTTGGCGTCGGGATCGACGACCACCACCCGCAACCAGGCCGCCAGGGTTCGCATGAATCCGCTGCCGAAAATTTCGCTGGTGCCGACGGCAAAGCTGTTGCGGAAAACCGGCCAGGGCAAAACCCCGCCCAGAATTACGGGATCGATAAAACTCTGGTGGTTGGAGCACAGAATAGAAGGCCCGTGCCGGGGAATCTTCTCCAGTCCGGTCACGCGCAAATGGAAACGGTCATCCGCAGCCACGCGGATGAGGCGGCTCACCAGGAACCAGAAGGCTTCAGAGATCGGCCTTGGCCGCGTCAGCGCCAGCACTTCCGAGTCGAGCGTCTCTTCGCGCAGTAGCGTGTCCCAACCCGCCCGCGGCTTGGCCAGAGTTGCTCCACTGGCAGCGCTCTCGCGCACCAGAGTCACCAGGTCGCGCACCGTATAAGCCTCGGCTAGGCGGGATTCTTCCACGTTGCCGCCGAGTTCCTGTTCCAGCGCGACCAGCAGTTCTACGCGCTGCATGGAATCGAGGCCAAGATCGAGTTCCAGATTATTATCTGGACGTAACGCTTGCGGCTGGTTTCGAGCCGCCTCGCGAATAATCGTGAGAGCGCGCTGTACCTCCAGTTGGTCCAGCCAGGCCAGGTCTTCCCCGGTCAGTGGCCTTTCGGAGCCGATCTCGGCCTCAGCTTTTCCCTGATTTGCCTTGACCCTCTGGGCAATTTCGAAACGCTTTAGCTTGCGGGTGGTGGTGCGGGGCAAGTCCTCCTGCCAAATTTCGTAGCTGCCGATGCGCTTCGTGGAAGGCAATTGCGACGAGAGCCCTTCGATGTCATAACGGATGACCTCCTTTGCGTTCACAATCTTGCGTTGCCTGAGAACCTCGAAATTTGGAACCACCACCGCATGTATGCGGTCCGCGGTCGGATCGCCCGGCCGCCCCTCGAGTCCCATCACGCAAATCTCCTTAATGTATGCCGACTTCAGGTAGTGGGTCTCGACTTCCTCGGGGTAAATGTTCTTGCCGTTGCTCAGAATGATGACTTCTTTTCTTCGTCCCGTGATGAAAAGGTTGCCGCCGGAATCCAGGTAACCGAGGTCTCCGGTATGGAGCCAGCCATCTCTTAGAACATCTGCCGTGGCCTCGGGACGGTTCCAGTAACCCTTCATGACAATGGCCCCGCGAATGCCGATTTCGCCGACCGGGCTGGGAACGCCTTCCTGTGGCTGGGGATCGACAATTCTGATCTCCACTCCATTGAGCGGCGGCCCGACCGAGCCGATCACGTTATTGCGGAGCGAGTTGACACAGGCGGCGCCGGTGGTCTCGGTCAGGCCGTAGGCTTGCAGAACATCGATGCCCAGCGCATGAAAGTCGAGCGCGATCTGCGGATCGAAGCGAGACCCGCCTGTGACCAGGTAGCGCATCTGATCTCCGAAGGTGTAATGAATTCGTTTGAAGAAAAACTTGCCGGGGTTGATGCCCAGCTTGCGGCCGAACCGAGTGATGCTCATCAGCGTGCGAAGTACTCCTTGAGCCAGTTTGCCCTTCTGGGAAACTTCCTTGAAGATGCGTTCGTGAATCAGATAATAGAATTGCGGCACTACGGCGAACGCCGAGATTTTACGTTCTGAGAGCGCACGCAAGAGTTCGGTAGTGTTCAGGGTTTCGAGATACACCACCCGCGCGCCTTTCACCAGCGGGAGCAAAAGATTGGCCATCTGCGAGAGCACATGGAACAGGGGAAGTACACCCAGCACTGCATCGTCGGGGCCAAGATCAGCCCAGCCAAACACCGCTTCCACTTCGCCCATGAGATTGCCGTGGGTGAGCATGACGCCCTTCGGATCGGCCGTGGTGCCGGAGGTGTAGAGCAGGGAAGCAAGAGCATCGGCAGAGGAAGATACCGGCACAAAACCCGCAAACCCGGCCGCGAGGATGCTATTGAGCGTCTGGGCGCCCTCGCCTTCGGCCGCGTCCAGTTGTACGATTTCGATGGCCGACTTGTCCACTGCCTCGCGGGCGATTGTCAGGTGCTTCCGGTCGCAGAAGAGCAACGAACTGCCGCTATCCTTTAATAGCTTCGCAACCTGATCAGCGCGAAATGCCGTGTCCAAGGGAACCGCGGCGTTTCCACTGGCGATGACACCGAGATAGGCCGCAACCCAGCGCGGGTGATTGTCGGCAAGTATGGCTGCACGCGCGCCAGAAGGAAGTCTCCTCCCAGTCAGCCAGCCGCCAATGGACTCAGCCATCCGCCGGAGTTCGGCGTAGGTGAGGCTCTCGACCCCGTCCCGGCGCTGGATCTCGAGCGCGACATTATTCGGCCAGCGCTCGGCGCACTCGCGAAAACGGTCATAAAAGGTGGACATGGGTCAGCGGGAAATATACTCGAAAACACGCTTGACCGCCGAGCCCGCGAGTTCGCCGCCGAAGAACCCGGCAAACCTCAAGGATCAAAGCTTCCGGCGACCTGCCCGCGCCAGCTGCATCTAATATGCTAGGCTTCTAAAGATATTGCTGGAAGTGTGCCCGCGAGGAAAATTGATCAACGCATTACTAGGTAAGGTCTTCGGCACCAAGAATGAGCGTGAAATCAAGCGCCTGAGGCCCAATGTTGCGGCCATCAGCGCGCTTGAGCCCGCCATGCAACGGCTCAGCGATGAGGAGTTACGGGCCAAGACCGCCGGCTTCCGTCAGCGCATTCAGGATCGCCTGAAGGATATCGCTGACGATCCAGATGGCGATTTCGAACGGCAGAAAGAGCTTGAGGAAGAGCGCCAGAAGGCAACCAATGAGGTGCTCGACGACGTTCTGGTGGAAGCTTTTGCCGTAGTTCGGGAAGCCGGCCGCCGGGTGCTCAACATGCGGCACTTTGATGTGCAGCTGATCGGCGGCATGGTGCTGCATCAGGGCAAAATCGCCGAAATGAAAACCGGTGAAGGCAAGACCCTGGTTGCGACCCTGCCGGTTTATTTGAACGCCCTGAGTGGCCGCGGAGTGCACGTGGTCACGGTGAACGATTATCTCGCCAAGCGCGACTCGGAGTGGATGGGTAAGCTTTACAGCTTTCTTGGGTTGACGGTCGGCGTGATTGTCCATGATCTCGACGATCAGCAGCGCCGCGAAGCCTACGCCGCTGATGTGACTTACGGTACCAACAACGAGTTTGGTTTCGATTACCTGCGCGACAACATGAAGTTTGATCTGAAGGATTGTGTGCAGCGCGGCCACAACTTCGGCATCGTGGACGAAGTCGATTCCATCCTGATTGACGAAGCCCGCACCCCGCTCATTATTTCCGGCGCCAGCGAGGAGTCCACCGACAAGTACGCGCGGGTCAATCGCATTATCCCCAAACTGGAAAAGGGCGAAGAGATCGACGTCGCTCCGGGCGAACCCAAGCAATACACCAAAGATTTTGTGGTGGATGAGAAGCACCGCAACGTCACCATCACCGACGACGGCTGGGAGAAAGTCGAGCAACTGCTGGGAATCGGCAACATCGCTGACCCGGAGAACTGGGACCTCAAGCACCACGTCGAGACCGCGGTAAAGGCGCACGCGCTCTACCACCGCGACGTGGAGTACGTGGTCAAAGACGGTGAAGTCATCATTGTGGACGAGTTCACCGGGCGCCTGATGCCGGGGCGGCGCTGGTCTGACGGATTGCATCAGTCCGTCGAAGCTAAGGAAAACGTCAAGATCGAGCGCGAGAACCAGACGCTGGCGACCATCACCTTCCAGAATTATTTTCGCATGTACAAGAAGCTGGCAGGCATGACTGGAACCGCCGAGACCGAAGCCACCGAGTTTGAGAAGATCTACAGGCTGGAAGTCATGGTCATTCCCACCAACCGGACACTCTTGCGCCTGGAAAATCCCGATGTGGTTTACCGCACGGAGAAAGAGAAATACTTTGCCGCCGCGGACGAGATTCAAAAGCTGAATGCGGCCGGGCAGCCGGTTCTGGTCGGCACCACCTCCATCGAGAAATCCGAACGGCTTTCTGAATTGTTGAAGAAAAAAGGCGTGAAGCACTGGGTCCTGAACGCCAAGCAACACGAGAAAGAGGCGGAAATTGTGGCCCAGGCCGGGCGCAAAGGCATGATCACGATTGCCACCAACATGGCCGGCCGCGGTACCGACATTCTGCTGGGCGGCAATCCCGAGTTCATGGCCAAGCAGGAGTGCGTGAAGAAGGGAGTCGCACAGCCACTGCGGGCTGCGCAGGGCAAGGTCCAGGCGGTGGTTGACGACAGCAAGAACACCGTCTGGTACTACGCGGGGAATGAATATGTGGTTCCGACCGACCAGTGGATGGACGCTCTCAACCGCTACAAACTGCTGACCGACAAAGAGCACGACGAAGTAATCGCCGCCGGCGGGTTGCACATCTTCGGCACCGAGCGTCACGAGTCGCGGCGTATCGATAACCAGCTGCGCGGACGCGCCGGCCGCCAGGGCGATCCCGGCTCTTCACGGTTTTATCTGTCGCTCGAAGACGATCTGATGCGCATCTTCGCCAAGGAGTGGGTCTCGAACCTGCTGCAACGCCTGGGCATGGAAGAAGGAGTTCCGATTGAATCCCGCCTGATTTCACGGCGGATCGAAAAGGCGCAGGAAGCCGTCGAAGCGCAGAACTTCGAAGCCCGCAAACACCTCCTGGAGTACGACGATGTGATGAACAAGCAGCGCGAGGCGGTGTATGGCCTGCGCCATCAGTTGCTTGAGGGCGTCGATCAGAAGGAAATTATTCTCGAAGACTACGTTTCAGGCATCCTCAGCGACCTGATGGACCAGTTCTGCGCCGTCAAGGTGCATCCGGCAGATTGGGACATCAAAGCGCTGAAAGATGCAATCTTCACCCGCTTCGGCGTGGATATTCTTGCCGAAGGCATCAAGCCGGAAACCCTGAACCGCCAGGAACTCGGCGATGCCATCTTTGACCGCCTGAAGGCGCGCTATGACGCCAAAGAAAAACTGATTGGTCCGGACGCCATGCGCTATCACGAGCGCATGATCATGCTCAGCGTTATCGACGCACAATGGAAAGACCACCTGCGGGACATGGACCATTTGAAAGAAGGCATCGGCTTGCGCGGTTACGGGCAGCACGATCCGCTGGTCGAATACAAGCGCGAGTCCTTCGACATGTTCGAAGCCATGATGCAGCGGTCGCAGGAAGAGACGGTCCGCTATCTCTACCTGATGCAGATTTTGGAGCGTCCGGACGCGCTGCCGGAGCGGCCGGCGATCGAAGGACAGAGGTCGCCGGGTGAGGATGGCAACGGCCGCCATCCGCGCAACGTCTCCACTTCGGTCGATGAACTCGAAGAAGCCTTTCAACGCCGCAAGCGACGTGAGCTTGAGCAGGCTCGCATGGCCGGGTCCGGCGATCGCCAGCCGGTGCAGCAAGTCGTTCGCAGCGCCGCCAAAGTCGGCCGCAATGATCCTTGTCCATGCGGTTCGGGAAAGAAATACAAAAAGTGCTGCGGAGCAGGCGGCTAGGCTTATCAGGGTCGAGCCCGGCTAAGCGTGTACGCCTTTACCACGATATTATTCGGCTGAATCCCCACAGGAATCATGGTCAACAGGGAATACTCTCCCGGCTCGAACTTCTTTTTCGGAGTGCGCTTCTGGATCACCGTGATATCACCCGACCCTGAATCCACCACCAAAATATAATTCTGGCTCTGCGATAGAGCCAGGGCATCGGGCCGGCTGCCGACCGGCAGCATCGCCACAATCTTTCCCGAGTCGATGTCGTAAACTGCCAGAGTATTCGATCCCAGGTTGCTGACATAAAGCCGCGAATTGTCGGCGCTGACCACGCCGCGCGCGGGATGCGTCCCAATCAAATAGCTGCCGCCGACTTCGTTGGTGCCGGTTTCGATGATGGAAACGTTGTCGGAATCGAAATTACTGACTATGAGTTCGCCGCCATCGGGCTTGAGCGCGAGGTGGACTGGAGTCTTGCCCACATCGAGCAGAGCCAGAAGTTTGTCGGTCTTCAGATCAATTGAAGCCACCTGTCCTGATCCAGTACATGCCACGAATGCTTTGCTGCTGTCAGGAACAACGGCAATGTCCTCCGGCTGCTGGCAGATCGGAATAGTGGCGCGCACCGTCAGACGCCGCGTATCGAGAACAGAGACGGTGTCATCACCACGGTTGCTGACCACCACGGTCGCGCCGTCAGGCGAAACCCGGGCTACACCGGGCGAGGCGCCCACCCGAATGTTGCCGACGACCATGCGCTTCTCCAGATCGATCACCGAGACATTCGCGGAGCCGGAATTGGCGACGTAAGCTCGCTTGCCGTCATCCGCTACATCGATGAAATAGGGGCGGCCGTGCACGCCGATGACGGCGGCAACCACATTTTGCTCGGCGTCGATGATGGTGACGTTATTCGAAACGGTGTTGACGACGTAAATTTCATTCTTCCTGGGATTCGCCGCGATCCCCGTAGGTTCGCTGCCTACGCGGATGGTTTTGGCCAGCGCAAAGGTGCGCAGATCGATGACCGAGACGGTGTTGCTCTTGCCATTGGTGACGTAGGCGTACTCGCGGTACGCAGGGCCGTAGTCGGTGATTTCGCGCTCCTGGAAATACCACCAGCCGAACCCGCCCAGGATGGGCAGCAGCGCGAAGATGAAGAGGAGTTTTCGCAAGTCAGGAGTTGGAACGTCCCGGACAAAACTACGAACTAACGCTTGGCAACGGTTGCCTCGGGCGGCGTGGGTTTCGTCCCCGCCACCGTCCGCCCCACCACCGGCGCGATCTGCCGCACTTGTACCATCAGTTCGTCGAATTGGTCGGGATAGAGCGACTGCATGCCATCGGAGAGAGCTTTATCCGGCTCATTGTGGACCTCAACGATTAGACCATCCGCCCCCACGGCCACCGAAGCTCGCGAAAGCGGCGTGACTTTGTTGCGCTTGCCCGTGCCGTGGCTGGGATCGACGACGATCGGCAGGTGGCTCAAGCGCTGCACCGCCGGCACCACGCTCAGATCAAGCGTGTTGCGGGTATGATCGGCAAAGGTCCGCACCCCGCGCTCGCACAGGATCACGTTGTAATTGCCTTCGCTCATCACGTACTCGGCCGCCATCAGAAATTCCTCGAGAGTTGCCGCCAGGCCGCGCTTGAGCAGCACCGGCTTGCGGCTGCGTCCGGCGCGCTTCAGCAGCGAGAAATTCTGCATGTTGCGCGCGCCAATCTGGATCACGTCAGCGTACTCCTCCACCAGTTCCAGAGACTCGTTGTCGATGGCCTCGGTCACGATCTTCATGCCGAAGCGGTCGCGGATTTCGGCCATGATGCGCAGTCCGTCCTCGCCCAGTCCCTGGAAGGAATAAGGAGATGTGCGCGGCTTGTAGGCGCCTCCCCGAAAAAACTGCGCGCCCGCGCCGTGCACTCGTTCAGCGACCGCGAACGCCTGCCCGCGGCTCTCGATGGCGCATGGCCCGGCAATGATCGCCAGCGCTGTGCCCCCGATGGTGGCATCGCTCCCCGGAAACCGGATGACGGTGTTGTCTTCCTTGAGGTCGCGGCTGACCAGTTTGTAAGGTTTGGTGACGCGGATGACTTCCTGCACGCCGGCTAGTTCTTCGAGCGTGCCCGCCTGTACCTCGCCCTGGTTGCCGGTAATGCCGATCGCAGTGCGCTCCGCTCCCGGAATGGAGTGGGCGCGGTAACCCAGTGATTCGATTTTCTGACAGACGGCACGCACCTGCTCTTCGGTGGCGTGTGCCTGCATGACGACTAGCATGAGTTTACCTCTGAAATCCAAGTCTACCGTCTGGGGAAGGATTGCAGCAAATGACAACCCCATGGCCAAACGATCGGAGATTGGCCGCTGAAAAATACAGGATTACCCGGATTCCCCGCGTCCAGCGCAAATCGATAATTATTGGTGAAGATGGAGGATCAGGATGCAACGCGTTCTAGCTGTCACAATCATGATTCTTTGCGGGATGTGCGCAGCGCAAGAAAGCACTCCCACCGATGCCGTCCCAGGAGCTGCTGACGGCAAAGACTTTGCGGGCCGTCCGGTGAATCAGGTCAGCGTTCCCCCCGCAACGGAGTTGCCGCAAACCGTGCAGCAGCAATTTCAGCAGGATGTGAAGGACGTCTACTTCGATTTCGACCGTTCCGACCTCCGTATGGACCAGCGCAGAACTCTGGCCGCTGATGCGGAGTGGTTGAAGGCGCACCCCGATGTTCTGGTCACCATTGAAGGTGACGCGGACGAGCGCGGCGAAATCGTTTACAACGTCGATCTCTCGGATCGGCGGGCCATTGCGACTAAAGAGGCTCTGGTGGCTTTGGGAGTTCCGGCCGATCAGATTGTGTTCTTTACCGGCTGGGGCAAACTTTATCCCACTTGCCAGGATGCGGACGAGAGTTGCTGGAGCCAGAACCGGCGCAGCCATTTTGAAACGTGGGAGCCGACACCGGAGCCCGCGCAAGTGGCTACACGCTAGCACGTTCGTGGGCGGAACTCGTGTCCTTGGCTCCGCCCATATACTTTAAGAATGCCGGTTTCGATGGCCACGAACAGGATTGCAACTCGTTCCGGCCCGAGGGCGGCTGCCCTCACGCGGTGCGTCTTCTGTGTGCCGGTAATGGGCCACTTTCATTTTGAGACTGCTGGCGACCGCTCGGTGTACCGGTTGCGACATGAAACAAGTCAGCGGTGGGCCAGACCCCCGGCACGTCTCGACCAAGTTCATAGAAACGCCAGAATTGGACGGTGCGCACTAACATGCGTCGTTATACGCCTAGTCCAATGGCTTCTCTCGCAAGCTGGAAAACCACGGGGCTGCATGGCCCTCAATTATTTTTACCTACAAGTTCATCAAGATTCACCGTACACTACGCATGTCCCCGCCGCGATGGCTGCTGGCGTCAACAGATCGACTGTGGAGCGTAGAAGACCTGGTATCCCTATGGGAATCCTACGAGTAGCGGAAGGCGGAAAGAGCGGCTTAAACCAAACATGCTGATTGCTCTTTTCGCGATTTTTGTGCTGGTTGGCGTGGTCGAGAACTATGCAGTAGTGGTAATGAAAATCAGGACAAACGCGAACCTTCCGGTCGGCGAACGGTTTTCATGGTGGAGTAGGAATGCGCGGCAGGTCGGTAAAAGATACGAGCAGTTTTATCCCGATAGCCTTCTGCCAACGATTGAACGCTGCAGCTTTTGGATCTGTGCGGTCGCGTTCGCTACTCTAATAATCGTTGGCATAGTTTCTAAGTAGCCCACTACCTGCCCGCCGAGTACCCGCGCCAAACCTTCCACTCGTTGTAAAATCTAAAGTTTACCCTGAGTCTGTGTCTTCTATGCCGCAGGAAGAAACCGCATCTGCTGGTCAGGAAGTGCGAGCCGGCGAAGTTCGAGCTGACGACCGCTACGATGCCCAGCGCATCGAGAGCAAGTGGTTCGCTCGCTGGCCGCAGGATGGATCTCTCTACGCCGCCGAGCGCGACTCCGCCAAGCCCAAGTACTACGCCCTGGAAATGCTGCCCTATCCTTCGGGCGCGCTGCACATGGGGCACGTTCGCAATTATGCTATCGGCGACGCGCTGGCCCGCTACAAGTGGATGAACGGCTACAACGTGCTGCATCCCATGGGCTGGGATTCGTTCGGTCTGCCGGCGGAGAACGCGGCCATTGCCAATAACACCCCGCCTCGCGATTGGACTTTACGCAACATCGCCAACATGAAGGCGCAGATGAAGCGCCTCGGCTTCGCCTACGACTGGTCGCGCGAAGTTACAACTTGCCTGCCCGAATACTACCGCTGGAACCAGTGGTTTTTTCTAAGGCTCTACGAAAAGGGCATGGCCTATCGCAAGAAGAGCAAAGTGAACTGGTGCCCGAAATGCTGCACTGTCCTGGCCAACGAGCAGGTTGTCGACGGCCGCTGCTGGCGCCACGAAGACACCCTGGTGGAGCAGCGTGAGCTCGAGCAATGGTTCCTGCGTACTACCAGGTATTCGGAAGAGTTGCTCAACGGCCTCGACAATCTAGAAGGCTGGCCGGAAAAAGTGCGCACCATGCAGCGCAACTGGATCGGCCGCAGTGAAGGCACGTTAGTAGATTTCAAACTCGATGGAGCTGCTGACTCTCCCGACAACACCATTACAGTTTTCACCACCCGCGTGGATACCATTTATGGCGCCACTTCCATCCAGCTCGCGCCCGAGCATCCCATGGTGACCCGGATGGCAAAGTACAACGACCCCCTGCGGGCGCAAGTGGAGCAGCTGATTGCCGAACAGCGCAAGGCCAGGGAAACCGGAGACATTGGCGCCATTGAGAAGCACGGGATCAATACCCATCACCTGGCGATAAATCCCTACAACGGTGAGAAACTTCCCGTCTGGATCGCCAACTACGTTGTGATGGACTATGGCACCGGCGCCATCATGAGCGTTCCCGCACACGACGAGCGCGATTACGAATTCGCCCGCAAGTACGCCGTGCCGATCAAGATCGTAATCGTGCCATGTCCTGACGATCCTGAAGAGACCGTCACCGAACCGGTTCCGCCGTTCACCGACCTGAAGGGGTCGCTGGTGAACTCCGGACCCTTCACCGGGCTCAACTGCCGGGATGCCATCGTCCAGATGTCTGCCTACGCCGAACAGCACGGCTTCGGCAAAGCAACCATCACCTATCGCTTGAAGGATTGGGGGATATCCCGCCAGCGTTATTGGGGTACGCCCATCCCCATGCTCTATTGTGAAAAGGACGGAATCGTCCCCGTACCAGAAAAAGACCTGCCGGTGGTGTTGCCGGAGAACGTGGACATCACGCTGACCGGGGGCTCGCCTCTCGGCCGTGTGCCGGAATTCGTAAACTCGGTTTGCCCCAAGTGTGGCGGACCGGCCCGCCGCGAGACCGACACTATGGACACCTTCGTCGATTCGTCCTGGTACTTCTACCGCTACACCGATGCGCACAATCAGCAGGCGCCGTTTGATTCGAAGAATGCCGCTTACTGGTTTCCCATTGATCAGTACATCGGCGGCGTCGAGCACGCAATCCTGCACCTGATCTATTCGCGCTTCTGGACGAAATTCATGCGTGACATGGGCATGGTCACCAACGACGAACCCGCCGAACGCCTGTTTACCCAGGGCATGATCATCAAGAACGGCGCGAAGATGTCGAAGAGCCTGGGCAACGTGGTCTCGCCGGACGACATGGTCGCCCGCTACGGCGCGGACAGTACCCGCATGTACACGCTCTTCGCCACCGCTCCGGATCGCGAACTCGACTGGCAGGATGAAGGCGTCGAAGGCATCCGCCGGGCGTTGGGGCGAATCTACCGCTTTGTCGCGAAAAACGCGTCTGTAGAAACGTTGCCTGCAAGGTCGAGCGGAGAAGCGGCGTTGCCTGCAACCTCTCTATCGCCAGGGGCGCGGGCGATTCAGCGCAAGCTGCACCAGACCATCAAGCGGGTGAGCGACGATTTTCAGGGCCGCTGGCACTTCAATACCTCAATTGCCGCGATCATGGAATTGGTGAATGAGCTTTATGTAACCGAAGGCTTGCCCGCGCAGTTGCTTGCAGAAGTTCAAAGGGACCTGGCTCTGCTGCTAGCGCCATTTGCGCCGTACCTCGCGCATGAGTTGTGGGAGATGCTGGGCGAGAAGGGCAGCCTACTCAAGGCGCCCTGGCCGAAGTACGATCCGGCGCTGGCGAAAGAAGATGCAATCGAGATCCCCGTGCAGGTCAACGGCAAGTTGCGAAGTGTGGTGGTTGTTCCGGCGGGCTCCCCGGAAGAACGAATCAGCGAAGCAGCTCTGGCGGACGGCAAGATCAAAGCCCTGGTCGCAGGAAAGCAGATCGTAAAGAAGATCGTCGTGCCCGGCAAGCTGGTCAACATCGTGGTGCGCTGAATGAGTCAGCGCTCCCCATCCATGGAGGGCTTTCGCGCCATACTCCGCCGGCCGTCCCTTGGCTTCGCGGAAATCGCCTGGCGATGGAGTTTCGGCGCCGCGGCGAGTCTCTTGGTCGCCTTCGCCTGCTTCGAATATCTCGATACTCTGCCCGTTACTCGCGGTGACTTGCTGTTGCTGCGTTCCCGGCAGCCAGCGCTCATTTGGCAAGCGGTCGCACAGATCGTCCGCGGGAGTGGGGCCCGATTGGTGGAGGCGTTACTGGTACTGGCGCTGATGCTCACCGTGGGATGGACGGTGATGGCCGCGCTGGGGCGGGCCGCCACGGTAAAGGCTCTGCTGATCGGTTTCCGTAGCCAGGATGAACCGCAAGCCGCAGGGCGGATTTATCCTTTCCTGGGGTTGAACTTCCTTCGGGCCGCCGCCCTTTTGGCGGCCTTTGCCGGATGCTTCGCGGGTATCGCGCTAGGCGGGATGGCCTCCACCCCCGATGAAGCCGGCATGGTGTTCCAGATTGTCATGATCATCTTCGCCCTGGTTTGGCTAACCTGGTCGATGGTGAACTGGCTGCTCTCGCTGGCGGCGATCTTCGTACTCGCCAACGGGCGAGATACCCTCGGAGCAATCGCCGATGCCGTAGACCTTCTCCGGCGCCGTAGCGGGGCGGTGATCGCCGTCGGCACTTCCTTTGGCTTGGCCCATGCGGCCGCTCTCGTACTGGCCAGCATCGCGGCGGCAGTTCCCATGGGTCTGGCGGGAGCGCTTTCCGGGAGAATAGTACTGGCTGCCTTAACCGCGATCACGCTGCTGTACTTTGCCGTGGCTGATTTTCTCTACATGGGCCGCCTGGCGGCGTATGTGGCGATTTTGGAATGGCCTGAGCCAGATGTTCAGCCGCTGACTCTAAGCCTTCATCCCGGCGGGATCGACCGGAATGAACTGATTCTGAGCGATCTGCCTCCCCCGCTGGAGACGTAAAACGTAGAGACATCGCGGGTGGTTTCCCCTTTACACGGTTTCTTCGATTTGAGACACTCGTCCGTGGAAACCCAATCAATTGTTGTCCTCGATTTCGGGGCGCAATATTCGCAGCTGATTGCGCGCCGCATCCGCGAACAGAACGTCTTTTCTGTCGTTCTCCCCTGTACCGCCAGCCTTGATGAAATCCGCAGTTACTCGCCAGTCGGAATCATCCTGTCCGGCGGCCCGTCTTCCGTCTATGACAGAGACGCTCCCGCTATGGACCCGCGCGTGTTCCGCCTGGGCCTGCCTATGCTTGGTATCTGTTACGGCTTGCAGCTTATGGTGCACGCGCTGGGCGGCAAAGTTCAGGCGGCGGAGAAGCGCGAGTACGGTCATGCGACCGTGAACCTCAAGACCGGTTCATGCTTGTTCCACAACCTGCCCGGCAAACTGAATGTCTGGATGTCCCACGGCGACAAGGCGGTCGAATTGCCGCCCGGATTTCAGGAGACGGCCAGTTCACCCCATGCGCTGGCCGGTATCGAGAATGCGGAAAAGAGAATGTGGGCGGTGCAGTTTCACCCTGAGGTTCACCATACCCATCACGGGTCCGACATTCTGCGCAACTTTGCGCTCCTCATCTGCGGAGCTAAACCCACCTGGACACCGCAGCGCTTCATTGACGCAGCCATTGCCAGCGTCCGTCAGACCGTGGGCAGCGGCCGCGCCATCTGTGCCCTCTCGGGCGGCGTGGATTCCGCGGTTGCCGCCACCCTAGTGGACCGGGCCATGCGAGACGCCAGACATCCCACCCGCCTGACCTGCGTTTTTGTGAACAACGGGGTGCTGCGCAAAGATGAATTTCAGAAAGTGCAGCAGAACCTGCGTGACAAGCTGGGCTTGCATCTGGTGGCGGTCGATGCCACCGCTCGCTTTCTGACCAGGCTCGCGGGAGTTACCGACCCGGAGAAGAAACGCAAGATCATTGGCAGAGAATTCATCAAAGTGTTTGAGCAGGAAGCCCGCCGTATCGAGAAAAAAGAAGGCAAGGTCAAATGGCTGGTGCAAGGGACGCTGTATCCCGACGTGATCGAGTCGCGCTCGGTGCGCGGGCCGTCGCAGATTATCAAATCGCACCATAACGTCGGTGGCTTGCCGGAAAAGATGAAGCTCAAGCTCATCGAGCCGCTAAAGGAACTGTTTAAGGACGAGGTCCGCAAAATCGGCCGCGACCTGGGCATGCCGGAGGAAATCCTGCAACGGCAACCGTTCCCCGGCCCGGGCCTGGCGGTGCGGGTGGTGGGGGAAGTTACGCCCGAGCGCCTGGCGATTCTGCGGGAATGCGATGACATCGTGGTCAGCGAAATCAAGGAGGCCGGCCTCTATTCGAAAATCTGGCAATCATTCGCGGTGCTGCTCCCGGTTATGTCCGTGGGAGTGATGGGCGACCAGCGCACCTACGCCTATACCTGTGCGGTGCGCGCCGTCTACTCTGAAGACGGCATGACCGCCGATTGGGTGGCATTGCCGCACGATGTGTTGAAGACAATTTCCAGCCGGATTGTGAATGAAGTGAAGGGCGTGAACCGCGTGGTGTATGACATCACCTCGAAGCCGCCGGGCACGATCGAGTGGGAGTGAGGCGCGAGCGGTCGCAGACTTAGACGCGGAGAACTTTCAGACCAAGCCTGTTCTCGAACCCGTCAAAATCGCGAGCCGGCGTAATACTTCATGGCCGTGCTCAAAGGAAAAGCGTTGCGACAAGTCTCCTTGCAGATCAGTCCAGAAAACGGCTTGTGCGGAGTTCTTCGAGCTCACCTTCCCACCGAATCTTACCTCTGAGGCGCCGGATCGAGCCCTGACCGTAGGTATTTATCAGCAACCTCAAGGCAATCTCGACGGTCGCTTTCTTGGTCCGGGCGCCGCACGCCTTCATTGCCTGCCGCATCAGCCGGTCGTTAATTTCGATGCTGGTCCTCATAACAACTCGCAGGCGTAAGAGTATCAGGGAGGATCGTCGCAGTCATCTACCCTTTGTGGCCTTTCGATGAGCTTACGCCGAACCGGAAGAGCGTTGCGCGAACTCGCGAAACCTGAACTGCGCGTCCAGGGAGTCGAGCCAGGAGCGGAGTACGATAGCGGAGCCTTTCTCAACGTACAGGAAGCGCAAGCCCATGACAAAAGAGTCGCTCCACATCACATCCGCCTTGGCGTGAAAGACCTGGGGATCGAGGCTGGGCACTGCGAATTCCACGATCACAACTCCATGCAGCTTCACCGGATCCACCAAGCTGATAGCCAGCCCGTCTTCACTGATGTTTCTCATCCGGGCATTCAGCGACTGCCCCATGGTGGTGTGAAACTGTACCGGCAAATCGACGTTGTAGCGGAAGTACCTCTGATGTTCGCGCTCCATTTTGGGGATGGCGCTATCCAGCAGGCTGCGCAGGCGCGGCTCTTGAATCGGTTTGCTGAGCACAAAGTTGGCGCCCAGATCGAGTGCGGATTCGGCGCTGGTTAAGTGGTTGACCACCGCGAAAATCGTACTTTGTTTATTGGAGCGGGTGTTCCGGACCTGGGCCAGGGCCTCGGCGCCGCCGTGAACGTCATCGCAGTCAATAACAAGCCCATCCAGATGCCGGCGGGAAGCAAGTTCAATGGCGCTCGCGGAATCCTGACGCAGATCGAGCGAGGCGCGGCGTCCACTCATGCTCGCCATGATTTGATCCAGCAAAGTGGTGTCGCTCGTCACTACCAGGCACTCGACGCTCATGCTGCAATAGTAAGGAGTGCGCAGGCCCCTCAAAGTGACCTACGTGCATGGCCTTTTTAGGGGCCATGGGCCGCTATTTGGCGGGGGGCGCCGTCAGCGCGGCGCGAAACTTGGTGGCTTTTTCCGGCTGTTTCAGGGCATCGTATTCCTGAGACAAATCGACGCGGGTCCGGTTGAGCCATTGCATCGGAGGGTTGGTTTCTTTGACGAGCAGCTCGTACCCGGCGCGGCTCTCCGCTTCCGCGCCGGCGTAACGACGTTGCAGAAGCAGCGCGCGCCCCAGCCGGACTCGCGCGATCCCCACCAGTTGATGATCCGGCGGCAGGGTTTCCGCGTACATCTTCAGCGCTTCACGAAAAAGGCTTTCTCCGCGGACATATTGTTTCTGGTCCACATACACGCCGGCGAGATTCGACAGCGCAATCCCAATGTAATAGTGCTTGCCGGCGTATATCTGGCTGTAAATCGCTGCCATGCGGCGAAAATCCTGCTCCGCGTCATCCCACTTGCCTTGCTGCTGCGCAATCCTGCCCAGTTCATTGAGGGCGGAGGCCACCCGGGGATGCACCTTTCCATAAACTTGTTCTTGAATTGCTAACGCTCCTCGCAGCAGGTCGCCGGCCTCCTCCAGTCGCTTCTCGTTCACCAGCGTTCGCGCCAGCAGAGTCATCGCCGACGCAGTCTCGGGATGGCTCTTCCCGTAAAAACCCTGGGTGATGTCCAGCGCCTGACGCTGATATTTTTCGGCTTCGGTGAAATGCGCCTGCTCATACTGAATGGCCCCCAGATTGATAAGGTCATTCGCGACCTGGGGATGGCGTTCCCCGTAAATGCGGCGATCCATCGCCAGGACGCGGCGATTGATGGCGTCGGAGATATCAAAGTGCCCTGCGTAGAAATGCGAGTTGGCCAGTTCGCTGAGCGTCACGCCAAGATCGGCTTTCGGTACACCGGGCGCCGACTGCAAACGAACGGCTTCGTCCAATACCTGGATGGCTTGTTCGTATTGCCCGCGATTCTCCAGGATAGTGCCCAGAGCGGCAGTGGCTTTTCCCACCGCGGGGTGGTCAGGCGGGAAATGCCGCTTCGTCATTTCGAGACCTTGCCGCACCAGTTGCTCGGCCTCGTCAAGGCGCGCCTGATCGCTGCGCAAGCGGCCAAGCGCAAGCAGGCTCTCAGCGGTTTCGGTGCTGTCGCCGAAGAGAGCTTGACGCTGCTGCAGGGCCTGGCTGAGCAAGGAATCCGCCCGATCAAGTTTGCCCAGCTTCTCGTAGATGTCGCCCAGGGTTGCATAGAGTTCAGCCTGCACCTTGGGAGTGGCGCTCAGACTCTGCGCCTCGAGCACACCGCGGTCCAGCAGAGTGACCACTCGAAGATCATCGGCCGGGCCGGCAGCTTCATCGCCTCCCTGAAACAAATTCATCATGAAACGCTGCACCCGCTCAGTGCGTGCAGCTTCTTCGAGCGCGGCATTGCGGGCCCGGGCCAGCCTGACCGTGAAGAAGACGACCATGCCGATCACCAGCGCCAATACCAGCGACCCTGCCGCAACCGCGCGCCGGTTTCGGCGAATGAACTTCGCGACCCGATAGCGGAGGCTGTCAGGGCGTGCCTCCAGAGGTTCCGCATTCAGGTAGTGATCAACATCACGGATCAACGCTTCTACCGATCGGTAGCGGCGCTCGGGGTCGCGGTGCATCGCGGTAAGGCACAGGACGTCCAGATCCGCCCGCGCGGTTTTGCCGGCAGACAGCAGTGGGGGTTTGTCTTTCACTGAGCCTGGCCGCCGGGCCGCCAGCGATGGCTTTGCCGGTTCGTGCGTAGCCAGAACGGTCGCGGCTTCGCCGGGTGTCAGGTTCGAGAGATCAAATGGAAGCTGGCCCGCCAGCAATTCGTAGAGAATCACCCCCAGCGAATAAACGTCGGTATGAATTCCAACTCGTTCGCCGCGGATCTGCTCGGGAGCGGCATAGGCGGGAGTCATGAAGCGCAGCCCGGTCAGCGTCTGGTCCACGGGCACGTCGAGGCTCTCCAATTGTTTTGCGATGCCGAAGTCGAGCAGCTTCACTGTGCTGTCGTTCTTCACCAGAATGTTGGAGGGTTTCAGGTCGCGATGAATCACGGCATGTTGGTGCGCGTATTGCACCGCCTCGCATACCGCGCGAAACAACTGCAAGCGCCGCTCGATGGGGCTGGCATGTTCGCGACAGTACTCGGTGAGCGGGACCCCCTCGATGTACTCCATGACGAACCAGGGAGTGCCGTCGGGCAAAGTGTCGGCGTCATAGAGCCGCGCGATGTAAGGATGGTTCAGTTGCGCCAGGGTGCGTTGTTCGCTGGTAAAGCGCTCGCGGCGGGCAGGTGAGAGCCAGGCGTCCCGCAGCACCTTAACCGCGACCCGGTTGCCCAGATCGCCGCGTTCGGCGAGATACACAACCCCCATGCCGCCTTCCCCCAACAATTCGAGAATCCGGTATGGACCCAATTCTCTGGCTATGGGCGAGGAGGCCGCTGCACCGCCGAACATCTGTTGCGCTACCTGCGCCATATCGCGATCGAGTATGGAAGTGCCGCGGTCTTCCTCGAGCAAAGCCAGCACTTCGGAGGCGAGAGCCCGGTCTGAGCCGCAGGCTTCTTCCAGAAATGACGTTTGCTGGGGCGCGGGCAGGTCCACGGCACGGTGAAACAGGTCCTGGATTTGGTCCCAGCGGGTACTGTCCATTGCCACTCGCCCCCCAGGGGAATTGACGAAGAAACGAATCACTTTCGCTGCAGAGCACGCCTGGTTCTTGACGGACCTCAGCCGGCCTGCCGGAGTTCATGCGAGAGCCACGCTTTGGCGGCTCGCCAGTCGCGAAGAATCGTCGCTTCCGATACGTTCAGCAGAGTTGCGATTTCCGCAACCTCCAGGCCGCCAAAAAAACGGCTCTCAACCATCATGGCCTGCCGCGGGTGCATCCTCCCCAGGGCCTCCAGCGCGGCATCCAGCGCCAGCAGGTCCTTGCCGCAGGAGGCGATTTCCTGTTGGTTCTCATCGAACGCAATTGTAACGCTCTGGTCTCCGCCCCGCTTGTTTGCGCTACGCCGGCGGGCCGCCTCAATCAGCACCTGGCGCATGGCACGGGCGGCGATGCGCTTGAAATGCAAACGTGACGTGGAGGCGAAACTGGGTGAATTCGCCAGCTTCATCCAGGCTTCGTTGACCAGAGCGGTGGGATTCAGAGTGGCCCCGGGGTCACCCCGTTTCACACTCGACGCCAGGCGTCGCAATTCCTCGTAAGTCACACTGAACAAATGGTCAAGGGCTTTTCTTTCGGACACTGCCTCCGCCCCCTGAGGCCCGTCGGGATCGTCTATTCGAATATTTCTCAGCGGCATGACAGTTTTCCCCAGGCTTTTGCGCAATGCGTAGTGGAGCCCTCAAAGGGGGAGCAACACGGGAAAGGGCACGGGAGAGCTGCTCGACTCTCCGAATTGTCCGAAATGCTACCACTCCGTGGGGACTCACACAACTGCTTTCGGGTGCTCAACAACCGCTTTTGGGGGTGGGTGGGATGAGAAAAAGAGGCAAAGTTTTGCGCGATACCAACGCCGGCCCTGGCTTGTTGATGGTGGAGGCCCGGCAGCACACGTTCGCTCTTGAGGAGGAACGGTCCGGCAATAGCAGCCACCGCGAGAAATCTGGTCATCGCAATCGCGGTCCGCAGCAGCATCAACTCCGCTCTGGGGGGCGGAACTGATCAAGGCGCGAATATGCAGGGTTTCATGGAGCAGGCGCGGCAGGAAGCAATGAAGACGATCTCCATCGGCTTCGGAGCCTATCTGTCGCTGTTGGTGAGCGTTTATTTCGCCGGTATCGCGGCCAGGAGGTTCCTGGCTTCGAAACCCGGTCACAGCCAGGGTCAGCCCGAAGCGCGAAAGCTGGCGGCGTAACCGGTGGGGCCGGTAGCACAACCGCGACCGGCCTTCCGGTGAATTTCGTAATCAAGGAGAAAGCCTTATGAATATGTGCGCGAAACAAATCCGATTCTTCGCCCTGCTGGCCCTCATATTAGCGATGGGCGTTGCCATCGGCGTCGCCCAGACCTACACTCCGCTTTACACCTATCCGGAAACCGACCGGAATAACACCGGCATATTGCCGGCGGGGATGATGTCGCAAGGCCGGGACGGCCTCCTGTACAGCACCGACGCCTACAACGGAGCTAACAACGCCGGCACCCTCTTCAAGATGTCAACCGCCGGGCTGCCGACTACGATCTACAGCTTCTGCCCTCAAGCCGGCTGCAAGGATGGCGCATATCCGCTGGGTGGCGCGACCCTGGGTTTCGACGGCAATCTCTACGGAACAACTAACGGCGGCGGCGCATCTGGTGCGGGAACAGTCTTCAGCGTAACTCCAGGTGGCGTCTTGACCAAGCTGCACGATTTTGCCAACGGAACTGATGATAGCGTTCCCGACTTCCCCGTTCTTCAAGGGCAGGACGGCAGCGTCTACGGGGTTTCAATCGGACAGTACAACGGGCAGGATGGCGCGTTCTACAAGATCACCCCGTCCGGTAACTTCACCGCTCCATTCGATTTCGGCTACAACAACGGCGCTCTGCCCAACCTGCCCACCCAGGGGACCGACGGCAATTTTTATGGGACCACGATCCTCGGCGGCCAACCCGCTTGCAGTGGCTACCAAGGCGGCTGCGGAGTGGTTTACAAGCTGACTTCGGCAGGGAAACAGGCCGTGCTGTGGGATTTCAAAGGGTTCTTCAGCAATGACGGAGCCTTGCCGGAAGGCGCCCTGGTGCAGGGCAACGACAACAACTTTTATGGCGTGACCCGTGAAGGCGGTAACTCCGCGAATTGCGGCGGCGGTTGCGGAACCGTCTTCAAGATCACTCCCTCCGGAACCTTGACCGTCCTCTACAACTTCACCGGCCGCCCGGACGGAGCCTATCCCGACACCGGTTTGACGCTTGGAACCGATGGCAACTTTTATGGAGTTACGTCTTTGGGCGGGAAAGCCAATGATGGTGCGCTCTTTCAAATCACTCCCGCCGGCGCCGAGACGGTCCTCTACAATTTCTGTTCTGCAAACAGCTGCGCCGACGGATTCAACCCAGAAACACCCATGGTGCAACATACCAACGGAAAGTTCTACGGAAATACCTCCGGAAACTCTCTGGGCGGTGGCGTATTCTTCAGCCTCGACATGGGGCTGAAGCCCTTCGCCGGCTTGGTCACATGGATAGGCAAGGTTGGGAAAACTGCCGAGATCCTGGGCCAGGGCTTTACCGGGACAACTAAGGTCTCATTCAACGGAACCCCGGCGCAATTCAAGGTGGTTTCCGATACGTACCTGGCGGCCAGCGTCCCGGCAGGGGCCACCACAGGATTTGTCGCCGTCACAACGCCGGGCGGCGTGCTGAAAAGCAATCGCAAGTTTCTGGTGACGCCCCAGCTACTCAGCTTCAGTCCGGACCATGGCGCCGTGGGAACGGTTGTAACCATCACCGGAAACAGCCTCACCCAGACCCAGGGCGTTGGCTTTGGCGACCATGTGCCCGCCAAGTTCACCGTAAACTCCGATACAAGTGTCACCGCGACCGTACCTGCGGGCGCAAAGACCGGACGGGTGGGAGTCAAGACTCCGGGAGGGCTCGGCATAAGCTCGGGAACCTTCACCGTAACTCCGTAGCTACTATCGCAAGTCGGAGAACTTGTTTCGCAACCCAGGCCACCCGCGAGGGTGGCCTTTTCCTCGCAGCCGTAGCAATTTCTGGGGCCCTGTCGTAACATCAGGCGATTCTGAAAGGACCATAACCCATGATTCTCGGTATGAGCTTGGAAACTTACACCCGGATGCACGTGGTGATCAGTTTAATTGGAATCGGTTCAGGCCTCGTCGTTGTCTTCGGCATGCTCAAAGGAAGACTGCTGCACGGCTGGAACGGTCTCTTCCTGCTTACCACGGTGCTGACCAGCGTGACCGGGTTCGGCTTTCCCTTTGAGCATCTTCTTCCCTCCCACAAGGTTGGCATCATTTCCCTGGTGGTGTTGGCGATTGCCATTGTCGCACGCTACGGCAAGAACCTCGCAGGCAGCTGGCGCCGGACCTACATCATTACCGCCGTGATTGCCCTTTATCTCAATTGCTTCGTGCTTGTGGTGCAGGGCTTCATGAAGGTGCCGGCTCTGCACGCAATGGCCCCAACCCAGCAAGAACCGCCATTTCTGGCCGCTCAACTGGTGTTGCTGGCGATTTTTATCGGCTTGGGAGCAGGCGCGGTCAAGAAATTCCGTAATTAGCTGGGTCGAACGCTTGGCTCAGGACATCTAGTCCTTGTCCAGCCGGTTGCCGCCGGACAAATCCAAAGGAGAACATTCCATGCCTACCATCACCGTTAAAGACGGAACCGAGATCTACTACAAGGACTGGGGAACAGGCCAGCCCATCGTCTTCAGTCACGGCTGGCCGCTCACCGCCGACGACTGGGATGGACAGATGCTTTTCTTCGGCCAGCAGGGCTATCGCGTCATCGCGCACGACCGGCGCGGTCACGGCCGTTCCACGCAAACCTGGGATGGCAACGATATGGACACTTACGCCGATGATCTTGCCGCCCTCACCCAAAAACTTGATCTCAAGAACGCAATTCATGTCGGCCATTCCACCGGCGGCGGAGAAGTTGCCCGTTACATCGGCCGGCATGGTTCGAAACGCGTCGGCGCGGCCGTGCTCATCAGCGCGGTGCCGCCCCTGATGTTGAAGACGGAAAAGAATCCCACTGGCGCACCCATGTCGGTCTTCGACGGTCTGCGGGCCGCGTATGCGGCAAATCGCCCGCAATTTTACCGGGACATCACGCTCCCGTTCTACGGCTACAACCGCCCCGGCGCCAGGATTTCCGAAGCCATTCGCGACCACTGGTGGCTGCAAGGAATGATGGGGGGAATGAAAGCCGGCTACGACTGCATCAAGGCCTTCTCGGAGACCGATTTTACTGAGGACCTCAAGAAATTCGACGTGCCCACGCTCATCCTTCATGGCGAAGACGATCAGATCGTGCCCATCGCTGCGGCGGCTCCGCTGTCCGCGAAGCTGGTGAAGAACGCGACCCTGAAGACCTATCCCGGCTTCCCGCACGGCATGCCTACCACCAATGCAGACCAGATCAACGCCGATCTGCTCTCCTTCCTCAGGCAAAGCAAGCAGGTAGCCGCCTGACCATCGAGTCACCCGGCCTTCCGCCCTGTGTGGCGGATGCCGGGCGGCCTGTTCATCGTCAACATTCAAAGAGCGCATTGCGCCGCTTTTCCCAGGAGCTTCTCGATGAAATGTTCGCTATGCCGCCTCTCTAGCCTTGCCGTCCTCTTTGGCCTGTTTCTTGCCTCCGCAACGCTCTCTGCTTCATCCAACATGGCTATCGCGTCGCGAGACGCAGAAGTTGATGGCGTTAGGCTCCACTATTTGACGGCTGGTCACGGCCCCGCAGTGATTCTGCTGCACGGTTACACCCAGACATCGAGAATGTGGAAGCCGATTATTCCCCAACTGGCGAAGCGATTCACGGTGATCGCGCCTGACCTTCCGGGAATCGGCGATTCAGAAATCCCCAAAGACGGATTGGATATGAAGACTGCGGCTATCCGCATTCACGCGCTGGCTAAGTCTCTCGGCGTGGAGAAGGCCGAAGTCGTTGGGCACGACATTGGTCTCATGGTCGCCTACGCCTACGCCGCTCAATTTCCGGCTGAAACCGAAAAGCTTGCAGTCCTGGACGCGTTTCTTCCCGGCGTGCCCGGGTGGGAGGCTGTCTACAACGATCCAAATATTTGGCATTTCCGCTTCCACGGCCCCACGCCGGAAGCTTTGGTAAGCGGCCGCGAACAAATCTATTTTGCATACTTCTGGAACGATCTCGCGGCTGACAAGACACGGTCCCTCCCTAAAGCGGATCGCGAAGCTTATGTCGCCGCATACTCCAAGCCGGGGCGCATGCGCGCCGGTTGGGCATATTTCGCCGCGTGGCCGCAAACTGCCGCAGACTTCGCAAAGCTAGCCGAGACCAGGCTGACCATTCCAGTCCTCGCCATTGGGGGTGATAAGTCCCTGGGAGAAGTGCTTGCGGGGCAGATGAAACTGGTGGCTACCGATGTGACCGTCGTCATTCTGAAAGACTCCGGACATTGGGTCATGGAAGAACACCCACAGCAGACGATGGAAGCGCTGATGAAGTTTCTCTGACCGCTGAGTGCGTCATCGCGTGTTTCCCGCTGCTTCACCGGCAAACTGTACCTTTATCGTCTTGATCTCATACGGTTTGGTCGGCACCGTGACCACGCCCGCAGACATGGAAAGATTTCCGGTAGGCCTTTCCATGAGATCCGTTTCCTCCGCGGTTTGCGCCGTGTTTGGAAAGTGCACATTTACTTCGGACTCCTTGCCAGCCCACTCGTAGAAGCGCAGGATAAGACCGTTGTCATCCTCTGCCTTCTTGAGCGCGGTGACCACCACGTTCTCCGGTTCGATTTCCACGAACGACCGCTCTGCCGGTAGTGATCCCTTGTGGCTCTCTGTTTGCATTGAGATCAGCTTGTAGTTCAGCTCATAGCCACGGCGTATGGTCTGCGCCTGTTGCCAAGTTCCGCCATGGGGATACAGCGAATAAATGAAATCGTGAGGGCCCTCATCCGCGTGCGGATCGGGCCATTCCGGCGAGCGTAGCAGCGAGAGCCGTAGCACGTTTCCATTGGCGTCGTAACCGTACTTGCAGTCGTTCAGCAGGCTGAACCCATGAGTGGCGTCGGAAATGTCTGCCCAACGCTGGGCTGGAACCTCAAATTCCGCTTGCTCGGCCGGCGTGCGCCGGGTGGTCGGGCGCTGCACCGAGCCATAGGGAATCTCAAACGTGGCCTTTTGGTTCTGTGCGCTGAGCGGGAAAGCCACCTTCAGCAAAATATGTTTCTCATGCCAATCCGCGTGCATCTTCACGTCCACTCGAGGGACGCCGGCATACATCGTGATGTCGCGCACGAAGGTGGAATTCTGAAAGTGGTTCTTGACCCGAATCACCGCGCGCAAGGGACCATTTTCCACCAACTTCACCTCGTCCGCTTTGTCCAGGTCCCAGTGCTGTTTTTCGAAGTCGGCGTCGATGTTCCATGCGTCCCAGCGTTTGGGCTTGTCGTAGAAAGCTTGCAGCAGATTGCCGCAGGCAAAGCTTTTCGGCCCTCCACTGTCTGTCTCAGCCGGCGCCAGCGCTTCGGTCTGGCTTCGTTTGTCGAATAGGCTGGTCATGCAGCCGGTCTGAGCATCAACCTTCAAGCGAATGAACTCATTCTCCAGGCCGCCGGCCGACGCCTTCAATGTCGAGTGGCCCGCCGCCTTCGCGGTTCCACGTACAAAGTAAGTTGCATACCCGATTGCCGGCGTGTGGCTCAGCACCAAAAGATGCGCCCGGTGCGTGTCCGCATCCATTGCCAGCAACTGCGACTCTGCCGCCTTGCCCGCCGAATCGACAACTTCGACATTTCGCGCCGGCCCCGGCAGTTGCGCCTCGATTTCGATCACCTCTGTTCGCGGCCAGGAAAGGGAATTGAACACCATCACCGGCACACCGTCGCCTTGCGTGTTGACGTGCGCGGAAAGTTCTTTCAGGGCTCCATCCCTGACTTCCCGCCCTGCGCGTCCAACATCCTCCAAATTGCGTTTGGCCTCGAGATAGTTCACCGCGATGCCCGAACCCGGCATAATGTCGTGGAAGTGGTCAAACAGCAGGTTTTTCCATGCCTGCTCAAATTCTTGCTGAGGATACGCTCGGCCATAAAGCGAGGCCACAGACGAATACTTTTCCGCGTCGAGCAGCAACTCCTCACTACGCCGGATGCGCCGCTTGGTTTCCGCCTGGGTGGTAAATACGCCGCGGTGATATTGAAAGTAGAGTTCGTCTTTCCAGGTGGGAACCTCCATGCCGGGAAGCTTTTTCTCCAGGTCCTTGAAAAAGCCCGCAGCCGTGCCGAATTCAAACTTGGGGTAAACCACATCGGGGGACATCAAGCGCGTGGCGTTGTCCAACATCGTACGAGTCGGTCCCCCGCCGTGGTCGCCCACACCGTACAGGTGCATCATCTCCGGCGTGTCCGCAAGTTTCGGGCCATACATGGATGGAGCCCAGATCGAAAGATCCGTGGCCATCTTCTGGCCATCAATATCACCCGCATAGTCATGCGGAAAATACGTGAGCAGCCGGCTGCCGTCCGGTGACTCCCACCAGAACAACTTGTACGGAAACGTGGTGAACTCGTGCGCCCAAAGCAATTTCTGAGTCACAAAATAATCCATGCCGGATTTCTTGTAGATCTGCGGAAGCTGCCAGTTATAGCCAAAGGAATCGGGGTTCCAGCCGATCTTTATGTCCACGCCGAAGTTTTTCTGGAAGTAACGCTTGCCCACCAGGATTTGCCGCACCAGCGACTCGCCCGCGGGCATGTTCAAGTCCGGTTCTACCCACATGCCTCCGATGACTTCCCAACGCCCCTCCTGAATACGTTGCTTGATCTCCTTGAAGAGGTCTGGATATTTCTCCTGCATCCATTCGTAGGTTCGCGCCGAAGACATAGTGAACTTGAAGTCGGGATACTCGCGCATCAGATTCAAGACGCTTTCAAAAGTATTGCGAACCACTTCCACAGTTTCCGTCCACGGCCAGAGCCACGCCATGTCAATGTGTGAATTGCCGACCGCGCGAATGCTGAATTGCCGGACCCACGGTCTCAACGCCTCGAGCTTTGCCTGGGATTGCCGCAACGAGGCGTCAAAGCCCGCCTGATCGCCCTTGTCGAGCGCGGCAAAATCGATCGTCGCGATGGCCGTGTTAAGTTCCTGCTCCCGCTGTTCTCTTCCATCCTGATATGCCGCAATCAGCGGATGTGCGGAGAGAAGTTCCATGCAAAGCAGGCTGGGGTCGGGGCGGCTGGCGGGCGGCTCGATCATAAGCGCAGCCCGGCGGAAATTGCTTTCTACCTCCGTCGCCTCCATCCGCAAGGCAACCAGATACTTCTCGCCCGGTCGCACATTCTCGGCAAGCAGGACGGGTTGCAGCGTGTCTTCATTGCCCCGAAACACCAGCGAGCCGTTCGAGAAAATCGCGATCTCGTCCGGCCCATTGCTATCCAGGGCCACGTCGAGTTTTACCTGCGCCCCGGCGACCGCGTAGCCTCCGATCTTCTCCGGAATTTCAATCCAACGGCGAAACACGCGTGTGCCGGTTGACCACTTTGCGCCCGGCTTGGTCAGTTCCCATTGGGAGTCGTTCAGCGCCGGATCTTCCGGGTGCGGCACGTCGTCATGCCATCGCCATTCCGGCAAAGCGACGTTGCTGAGCGATTCGAGCCGGCTGAGCGCCGACTCAGTTCCCAGAGGAGCGGTTTGGGCGAAAGCCAGCCTCGTGGCTAGAACCAAACCCAAACAAAGTGCAGTCAGCAGTTTCATGGGATATTACCGGCACGCAAATTATGAGGCCCCCAGCGCGGATGCGCAATTGCGAATCATTGATCAAGATCAACCGGGAAGGGAACCGGCCCACGATTTTTCGGACACACCTTGGGCTTTCGCCAGTCCGATCAATGGTGATTACGCTGTGTTCGATAGCAGCAGCCTAGCTCTCAGCGCAGCCAAAGGCAGCAGACGGACAGGTTCAACCTTGATGGCCTGGCAACCTCGGAAGGCTTGAGGAATCAGGAGGTTTGGTTGCGGGGGGTGGATTTGAACCACCGACCTTTGGGTTATGAGCCCAACGAGCTACCAGACTGCTCCACCCCGCGCATTTATCATAGCAACGTCACCAGAGAGCGTCAAACCGCGCGATCGCGCGGTTGTTCAGTTCTTCAGTTTCGGGCGTTGGCAGGCGTCCACCAGTTTTGTGGGGTCGATGGCTTCCCGGTCCACCTGCTCTTCCATAATCTTGCCGTCTTTACCGATGAGGAAATTTACCCGGCGGGCGGCCTTGTATTTGTCAACGTAAACGCCGTACTGGCGGGTGGTGTCTCCGCCCCAATCACTCAGCAGCGGGAAGGTCACTCCGATCTGGTCGGCGAAGGCTTTGTTGGCGAAGGGGCTATCCATGCTCACACCCAGGACCTGGGTGTCGGCGGCTTCCAGTTTTTGCAGATCTTTCTGGAAGGCCTTCATCTGGGCGGTTCAACCCCCGGTGAAAGCGAAGATGTAAAACGCGACAATGACGTTCTTCTTGCCCCGATACTGGCTAAGGCTGACGTCTTTCAAGTCGCTTCCGGTGAAATATTGCAGTTTGAAGTCGGGCGCGACGTCGCCGACCTTCAACTTGGGCGCTGGGGGCTGATCGGCCGCATACAGAGGGCGAACAATCGGCGACAGCAGAGCCAGAAAAAGCAGGACCACAACTTCGGCACCAATCCCAACTCTTTTCATGGATTACGCTCCTTCGAAGTCTATTGTCTCAGCCCGGACGGGGTTGACGCCAGAGAGTCGCGCGCATTGCGCAATCATCGGGAAAACCATTACATTGCTTTCGAGAGATCCCTCGCCCCGCGGCATGAGCCTACAGACCCTCAACGACATTTTCTTTGCCGTGGTCGAACGCAATGACCGCGTAGTGATGATGCATCGCCGCGACATCCAATGGGTCTCCACCTCTTCGCAAGATTTGTATCAAAGAGTCGCAGGCGTGGCGCAGGCGCTACGCGAATGGGGCGTCGCCAAGGGCGACCGCATCGCCATCCTCAGCGAAAACCGTCCGGAGTGGACCATCGCCGACTTCGCCGGCCTGCTGATCGGGGCAGTCACTGTCCCGGTTTATGCCACCCTGACTCCGGAACAAACCGCTTACATCCTGCGGGACTCGGGAGCGCGCGTCATTTTTGTTTCGTCCGCCAGGCAATTGCTGAAAGTGAACAGCATTCGCGACCAGACCAGCCTCGAGCGAATCGCGATCATGGATGCCGATCCGCCCGCGAACGCCATTTCCATGCAGGAGTTGATGAATAAAGGCCCGCGTGAGCGTGATCCCAGCTTCGATTCGCAGGGGAGAGCGGTGCAGCCGGGCGACCTGGCCACCATCATCTATACCTCTGGCACCACGGGCACGCCCAAAGGCGCAATGCTCACCCACGGCAACATGGCGTCAAATGTGGCCTTCTCGCTGCATGGTTTTCCGGTGCAGAGCGGAGACCTCAGCCTGTCGTTTCTGCCTCTGTCCCACGTCACCGCCCGCCACGTGGATTTCGTGATGCTTTGTCACGGCGCCACGCTGGCCTATGTGTCTTTCCAGGAACATTTGTTGCCGGCCTTGCGGGAGGTTCGGCCGACGATTTTCGTCGGCGTGCCGCGCATGTACGAAAAGATTTATGCCCAGGTGGTGCAGAAATCCAAAGGCTTTCCCAAAGAGGCCATCTATCGTTGGGCATTGGCTGTGGGCAAGGCCAACCGGGCTGAACTCCTCGCGGGCAACGCTCCGCGATCGTTTTCCTGGAAGATGGCCAATCAGTTGATCTACTCCAAAGTCCGGGCTGGCATGGGTGGCCGCGCCCAGATCTTCATTTCCGGAGGGGCGCCGCTGGGCCGCGAACTGGCCGAGTGGTATGCCGACATTGGCATTCGCATTCACGAAGGCTATGGGCTGACGGAAACGTCTCCGGTAATCGCGGTCAACAATCCTAAAAACCACCGTCTCGGTACCGTAGGCAAGCCGCTGGCCAACGTCGAAGTCAAGATTGCCGCCGATGGCGAGATTCTGGTGCGTGGCCCGTCCGTCTTCCAGGGATATTGGAATAAACCAAAAGAAACTGTCGAAGCCTTCAGCGACGGATGGTTCAAGACCGGTGACATCGGCCAGGTTGACAGCGATGGCTTCCTCTCGGTGACCGACCGCAAGAAGGATCTGATCAAGACTTCGGGGGGGAAGTTCGTGGCGCCGCAGCCGCTGGAAAATTCGCTGAAGCACAACCCGCTGATCGCCGAAGCCGTGGTGCTCGGAGACAAGCGCAAATTCCCGGCGGTGCTGATCGCGCCGCACTTTCCCCTGCTGGAAGATTGGGCGAGGAGCAATCAAGTTGTTTTCTATTCGCGCGAAGAATTGTGTGCGAATGCCAAAGTTAGCGCTCTCTATGAAAGTCTGGTGGCGGAGTTGAACCGCAACTTGTCGCGCTTCGAGCAGTTGAAGCGAGTGATAATGATTGCGGAAGAATTTACGGCAGAGAACGGGACGCTGACCACCAGCATGAAGCTGCGCCGCCACGCGGTGACGGAGAGATACAAGAAACAGATTGATGAGATGTATGCGAAGGCGGATGCTGAGGGGTTCGTGGCGGTGGAGTAGGGAAGCTCACTTATTGGATGGGCGTCTCCGCCGAACTCGGGATCGAAATAGCGCCGTAGCGCCGCAGTTTTAATTCTCGACTAGCTGTCCGGTCACGTCAAAGGGATCCTGCACGAGTCCAGTGACTGGAATCACACGCCGCCGTAAGGCCCGTCACAGCCTTTGCCCGCCTCCTGGCAGTAATTTGAGCGTGTTATAAGGAGGCGATTATGTCAGCCCTGGCCCAGGTTTACGAACGGAAGCAGGCGGTTTGGTTCAGGCGGGTTGTTATTGCTACGGATTTCTCGGCGGCATCGGAGCGCGCCCTGGCGCACGCCCTTCCCTTGATACGGCGGTACGGCTCTGCAGTATCGATTGTGCATGCGATTCCGGCCGAGACCGTCACCTTTGAAGCGATGCCACAGGAGTTCGATCGCCAGCACGCTCAGGCAGAGCAGGAAATGGAGCGGCTCACCAGCGAAGCGCATGTCAAGGAAATGTTCGCGCACGTCGTGGTCGAGACCGGATCGGTATGGGAAGTGCTCTCTTCGATTATCCAACGCGAGGACGCCGACCTGCTGGTGATGGGTACTCGCGGACGCACCGGGGTCAAGAAGTTGATGTTGGGATCGGTAGCGGAGGAAGTGTTGCGGCGGGCTACGTGCCCGGTGCTCACAATCGGCCCGAGTGTTGCTCCGGTAGCACCAGGAAAAGTCGCATTCAAGACCATCCTGTTCGCAACTGATTTCGGGCCGGCGTCTCCCAAGGCGTTTGCTTGCGCGCTGGCGCTGGCTGAAGACTGCGACGCGAAACTCATCCTTCTCCATATGGTGCCACCCATGCCGGGTGTGAACGTCGGTCCCGGGATTTATGGGCCGGGATTTTACCTGGCGCAGGACCTGGCTGAATGGCAATCCAAGATAAGAAAAGACAGCGCGCGCAGGCTGATGGAGTTGGTCCCGCCAGATGCGAAGCTCAAGCATGCTCCAGAATATGTGGTGGGGTTGGACTTCCTGCCGGAGGGAATTCTGGGCACTGCGACGGCGCACGATGCGGACTTGATCGTGATGGGGGCAAACCGGACCGGCTCAGCGCTGGTGGCCGCGCACACGCCCTGGAGCTTGACTCACGATGTTATTTGTAAAGCCAAGTGTCCAGTGCTGACAATCCTCGGGTGATCACGAGGGGGAAAAAGGATCCCCGAGGCCCGCCTAGTCACTCCGCGAGCGAGGGACTAGGCCCGGGGCCCGGTTTCGAAAAATAATTTGGCGGACGAGATTGTCGCCTCACGCGAACCGGCTTTACGCGGCTTGAGCCGTCGCTCCGGGTCTGAAGCCATTGGCCACGCTTGGTTTTTCACAAACATCGGGGGACAATGGTCCCAGCAGCGACTAACTCCTGTGAGGTCAATTGCGTGACCGGTTTGGAACAAGGGCTGCCAGAGCCCCCGGGGGAGTCCTCTCCGTCAGAAGATGAAGATGGAGCTTTGCTGGCCGCCCTGCTGCGAAAAGATCGCAAGGCGACAGCGGAGTTTGTTTCCCGCTATTCCGACTCGGTATACGCTTTTGTCCGTTATCGCCTGGCCCCCCAATACGACGTTGTCGACGACCTGGTGCAAGAGGTGTTTCTGGCGGCATGGGAAGGCATAGGACAGTTCCGTAGAGACGGGTCGCTGGAAGGCTGGCTTATGGGGATTGCGCGCCACAAGGTGGAAGACTATTATCGGGCGCGATTGCGCGCACCGGAGCCGCTCACCGAGACAGGATTGGAATTGGTTGCGGGAAATACGACGCCGGAGTTCGATGCTCGGCTGGACCAGGAACAGGCGCGGAACAAGACCTGGCAAGTGATGGCTGAGCTTTCGGAGCAGTACCGGCTGGTGCTGATCTGGCGCTACTGGGAAAAGGTTTCGGCGCGGGAGATGGCGGTGCGGGTGGGCAAGACCGAAAAAGCAATCGAGCGGCTGCTGGCCCGGGCGAGGGAGCAATTTCGCGACAGGTGGAATCATGTCTAGTAATTTTTCTGACGACGAATTCTTGAAACGGATCGCACTCCAGGCCGAGCCCGCGGAGACGACTCCTGCGCCGTCGCGACTGAAGTCCAGGATCTATTCCGCCCTGGTCCGCCGGCAGGCGGACAGCGGCCCGCTGCTCGGCCTCGAACAAACCCGGGCCGCAGGGCACGGGCTGTGCGTATTCGAAGAGTTGGTGCGAATCGCCCCTGTGGGAGAGGCCGCAAAATGCTTTAACCCTTGCCGTGTTTGCCACGCCCGGGCGCTGGCTGAACTGCTCGAGCATCCCCCGATTTATTGGCCCAATTGTCCTTACGTGGGCTTCAAGCAGTCGTGAAGTTCCCTAGAACCGGTAGATAATTCCGAAGAGGTTCTGAAAATTCTTCAGGCTGTGCGGGCCCGGCGGAGACAGTTCGTCACTAATAGGATTCTTGCTCAGGGTCTCACTAAAGCTGTAGCGAAAGCGCCATCCGTCGTGCAGAGTTACATCGATACCGACAGGCACGCGCAGCGCAACCATGTCGGCGGTGAATTTATGGGGTGGCAGCGCGGGGCCGCCTTGCACGGTGGTTAGCGTTTCCTCCGTGGATGTGAGATGCACCCAGCCGGCCCCCACCGAGAGATAGGGCCTTATTCTGCTCTTGCGCCTGCGAAAATAGACCAGGACGCTGCCAAACGCACTGTGCTGCGAACTGCTCCGGGTTTCTTCATATTGCGCGATCGATCCGCTGTTGAAGCCAGCAGCACTAAAAGACAAGGCATTACGATTCCAGACGTAATCTCCCTGCACCGTAAGAAAATCAGTCAGATGTTTCCCCACAAGCGCATTCACGGCCATTCCGTTCTGCGGAGAGTATGACGCGAAGCTGGTGGAAGTGGCGCCGATGACCGAGCGAGCGTCTCCCGAGAGCGTCGAAAGACCACCCATGGCCCCGACATAGAACTGGCCCTCCGCTCGGGGCGCGGCTAGGCAGGGAATCAACAATGCAGCTCCAGCGATCACCGCGGCGGCGGGCATGCGCCCAACCCAGCCGGCCAATTTTATTGCGCATCGTCCCAAGAATTTAGAGGGGGAAGTGTCCATTTCAACCGACATACCCATCAAAGCGGGCCGTCGCGATCCGCGAAATTTCTCTTCTATTACGCGAGCAGATTCAGAGGTGCGAATCTCGCTTTGAACGTTAACTGACCGTCGCCCTAAACCTATCATGAAAGGAAAAACACCATGAAAATGAAATTGATGTTAGCGATGATGTCGACCGTTGCGCTCGCGCTCTGGAGCCTGCCGGCGAGCGCGGCAGCAGGAGCAGTGTATACCATGAATAATGCGAGCGCCGGGAACGCGGTGATCATGTTCAACCGTGCCGCTTCCGGCGAGCTCACGGCGGCCGGCACATTCTCCACCGGCGGAAAGGGCTCCGGCGCGGGATTAGGCAGCCAGGGCGCACTTGCGCTTAACGCCAGCAATCGCTTCCTGTTCGCAGTGAATGCAGGGAGCAACAGTGTTTCGTCCTTCGTTGTGACCGCCAACGGCCTTTCCCTCATAGGCACTGCGGATTCCGGCGGCAAGAACCCCATCAGCCTTACGTCTTTCGGCAATCGTCTCTACGTGCTCAACGACGGAGGAGCGGTTGGCTCTATCGACACCATCGCTGGCTTCCGCGTGGATGCGGGCGGCCATCTGGCAATGATGTCACATGGCACACGGCTGAGCGCACCTTCGGTCGGACCGGCCGAAATCAGTTTCAATCCCGAGGGCAACGAACTGGTTGTAACCGAAAAGGGCACAAACAAAATCGACATTTTTTCGCTTGACGACGAAGGGTTGCCGGTCGGCAGGCGCGTCATCGCTTCCGCGGCGGAAACCCCATACGGGTTCGCTTTCGGGAAGCGGGACGAACTGTTTGTCTCAGATGCATTCGGCGGCGGGGCAGGGGCGGGCGCAGTTTCCTCCTACTACGTGCCGTCTGACGGGGCGGTGCGTACTCTGGACGCGATGGCCCCCGATGGTCAATCCGCTCCCTGCTGGGTCGCCGTAAGCAGTGACGGACGCTTTGCCTACACCACCAACACCGGTAGCGGCACGGTTTCAGGCTATGCCGTCGGTTATACCGGGCAGTTACAGTTGCTGAACCCAAACGGGATCACAGCTGACTTGGGTGGAAGTAGCAGTCCGATTGATCTGGCTTTCAGTAATGATGCAAGGTTCCTGTACGTTCTGGGGCCGGGCACTGGAATTATCGACGGCTTCGGAGTCGCAGCCAGCGGCGCACTCACCATGGGTACCCAGGCGACAGGCCTGCCGGGCTCAACCTCCGGCCTGGCAGTCCGATAAGTCTGGTGACGCTCATGCTATTCGCGGGCCGGCGCAGGCTTTCCGCCGGCTCGCGATTTTCCTTGTTGATCTCCTCAGTTGTTCTTGCCCGGGGTCAGCAGAAAGCCGTGGGTTTCTCCATGAATGGCGCCTAAGCCGACGATCTGGTTGGCGTCGTTGATGCCCTCGGCGAAAACCAGGGTCCAGCCCGAGTTGCGGGGAAGATACTGATTGAGGTCGCGTATTTTTCCCCCAAAATAAACGAATGCGTGATACGTGTCGGCAAATGGGCAATAGCCGACGACGATACCCGAGTTGTTAATGGCCAGTCCCCAACTGGCGTCGGAACCGGGGATTGTACCCAGGTCGGTGAGCCTTCCTCCCCTGGTAATAAAGGCGTGCGTAGTGGTGGGAGTGTAGGCCACACCGGTGATTTGCCCTTTCGCGTTGACTGCCCAAGCTTCACTCCATGCGCCGCCGAGTGTACCCAGTTTGTGCATCTTCCCGTTAAGCCATGCGAAGCCGAAGAAGTTGCCATCCGCGTCGTAGGATGTGCCCACAATCTCGCCGGAGTTGTTGATGCCCTGAGCGACGTTCCACCAGTCGGTGTTCTTCGATCCCAGAGTGCCAAGATCGGTCATGTGGCCGTTGCTGTAGAGGAAGGGATGATTTTCGCCTGAAGCGGTGACCGCCGACCCGACAATCTGGCCGAGATCGTTGATGCCATATGCAACCGCCGAGCCTCCGCCGAGATCGCCAATATCGGTCATGTTGCCGTTGGCGGCGATAAATGCGTGATAAGCGCCGCTGGCATCGGTGGAATACCCGGCGACTTTCGAGGAGGCGTTGATGCTGTTGCCAATGCCGGAACTTCCCCCCAGAGTGCCGAGGCCGGTCATGTGGCCATCACTCTCGATCATGACCTGGCTGGTATCGTTGAAGTCGCTGGCGGAAGCGCCGGTGACGGTTGCGGAGGCATTGAGAGCTTTGGCGACACTGACGTCGTCGCCGGGAAGCGTGCCCAGATCGGCGATTTTCCCGAGGTCGGTGACAATGTAGTGTTGCCCGGCGCACAGGGAAGACGCAGCCAGGACAAAAGCGCATAGCAAGGGATTGAGATTCCGCGAACGGAGAGTTGTCATCGCTGGCTCCTGTGATTGGAAATGCGACGACTGGATTCTGCATCAGAGCCGGGCAGGAGTTGTCATAAGAATGTCAAATCCTACGCGGTGGCACCGGCATAGTTCCTGGTTGGAGTGTGTCTGGGGCAGGCCGAATCCGGCGCTAGGCGGTTTTCGCTTTTAGCTTTGCAGCTTTTTCGAGTTCTTTGAGAGCGGCCATGGTACGGGCCGTGTAGTCGACTCGTTTTGCCGACTTGGGGCGGCGGTGACGCTTGGTGGCGGTGTCATGCTTGGACATTGTTTCCTCTTCTTTCTACAGTACCACGTTTGCGCCACTTTCGAGGGCCACGCGCGCCCCAGCTTCGTGTCTTCGCTACTTTCTATTCGGGCCACATCCACTGGCCAGGTGGCTAGTCCATTCGGCCCAGGCGAAAGTTGCAACCTCGTGCAAATGGTTGGGGCTGGGATCATTCCGCCCGGCTGGGAATATTTTCGAGTTGCTCCAGTTATATGCAGTGAAAAGGAGCAACCAATGAAAAACTTGTTGTCATGGCTGACTAATCCTCCAACCGACGGTCCAAAATCCATCTTGCTTTTGAGACTCATGGCGGGAGGAGTGTTCTTTTGGGAAGGAATGTTGAAATTTGTATATGTGAACCAGGGGGTTGGGCGGTTCACAAAATTAGGGATACCGTTTCCGCACTACACGGCAAGCTTTATCGGCTGCCTCGAGATTGTTGGAGGGTTGCTGTTGCTTTCCGGCCTTATGACGAGGCTGATTGCGGTCCCCTTTATCGGCGAGATGATCGTGGCAATCCTTTCGACGAAGATTTCGTTGTACCTGGGAACCTCTCCACTGCCGCTGCCGCCGGCGCCTCCACAGATCGGGTTTTGGGCGGTATTGCACGAAATCCGGTCCGATTATGCGCAGATTATGGCTGTCATTTTCCTGTTGGTTAACGGACCCGGAAAGTGGTCGTTGGATGCCGTGCTCTTGCGCAATCGGCAACCAGGTGTTCCGCAACGCATTGCAGCCGGCCGGGCGCTCGACTTATCGGCTGCCACCAAGAGCTGAGGTGTTCTCGACCGGCGGGGCGGCTCGCGTAGAAATGCAACCTGCCTCGCCGGGAAGGTACACTGTTTGGGCCGTGAGCGATCGTCCTCGCGATTCCGGGTCATTCGAAGAACTGGCGATGCCGCTCTTCGATCCGTTGTACAACTTTGCGCACTGGCTGACGCAGAATCGCGAGGAAGCTGAGGACCTGGTGCAGGAAACCTATGCCAAAGCCCTGAAGGGTTTCTCATCGTTCCAGTTGGGCACCAATTTCCGGGCATGGATGTATCGCATCTTGCGCAATACGTTTCTAACCTCACGCACCGGGTTACGCGCGACCATGAACGTATCTCTTGATGCAGAGGAAGAGGGGCCGGACCTGGCGGTCGAGAGCGCCACTCCGGAAACGATTCTAATCGAGCGCTCAAGCCATCAACTTGTGCAAGATGCGATCGATGAGTTGCCCGTGCATTTCAGGGAAATCCTGCTGCTCTCTGAGGTGGAGGAGATGTCCTACCAGGAGATTGCGGAAACCCTGTCCATTCCCCAGGGGACGGTGATGTCCCGCCTATCACGCGCCAGAAAGGCGTTGCGCTGTAACCTGCAAAAGTTGCAAACGAGATGAACCATGGAGTGTGAGGTTGCGAAGCTAAAATTCGATACTTATCTCGACGGCGAGCTTCCGTCCGAAGAGATGCGGGCCTTCGACGCTCACGTACGCAACTGCCCATTGTGCGCAGCGGACGCCCTGGCGCGGGTGCAGATGAAGCGCGCAATTCAGAGCGCAGGGAAACGGTTTGTGCCCAGCGCCGAGTTTCGCCATCGGATGAAGCAGCGCCTTGCAGGCAAGCCCCGGCGTAGCTTTGGTTTTGTCTGGATGAGCGCGAGTGTGGTCGTCGCCGTTCTTGCTGTGCTTGGATTGACCATCGCTCACCAGGGGCGGGAGCGGGCCCGCGTGCGACAGGTGTACAGCGAGATCGCAGACCTGCATGTTGCCACCCTGGCCAGTGCTTCGCCGGTGGACGTGGTTTCATCCGACCGGCACACGGTGAAGCCATGGTTTCAGGGAAAGATTCCATTCGCATTCGATCTACCGGAGCTGCAAAACACCGATTTTTCACTGCTGGGCGGACGCATGACCTACCTTCACCAGACTCCGGGTGCGCATCTTATTTACGAACTACGGAAACACCGGATATCCGTGTTGGTGTTCCCGGAAAGTCCGTTGCGCAACGAATTGAGCCAGAACTCTTTTGCCGCCAGGGAGCTCTCGTTCAGCATGGAAACCTGGAGTCAAGGCGGGCTTCGCTATTTTGTGATCGGCGATGCCGGCCCTGATGATATCGATCGCCTCGCGAAGTTGTTCAAGTCCGCCGGCTCGTGAACGCAGGTTCATGCCAGGCACGGCGAGCAGTACAATAGTTCCATGCCGGACTCCCTGATGATTGCTGGCCGTGAGTTCCGTTCCCGGCTGATTGTGGGAACGGGAAAGTACAAATCATTTCAGGAAAATGCCCGCGCTCTCGAAGCCAGCGGCGCGGATATGGTCACCGTGGCGGTTCGCCGGGTGAATCTGGACCGCAGCAAGGAGTCGCTGCTCGACTACATCGATCCCAAGAAATATTTTTTGCTGCCGAATACCGCGGGGTGCTACACCGCCGACGAAGCGATTCGTACAGCGCGCCTGGGACGCGAGGTCGGGCTCTCGGATTGGGTGAAGCTGGAAGTGATTGGGGACCAGGCCACCCTTTATCCCGATGTGCAGGCCACGCTCGACGCCACGCGGGTGCTGGTCAAGGAAGGTTTCACGGTACTGCCGTACACTTCTGACGACGTAGTGTTTGCCAAACGGCTGCTGGATGCTGGTGCGAGTGCGGTGATGCCGCTGGGTGCGCCCATCGGCAGCGGGCTGGGTATTCAGAATGCCGCCAACATCCGCATATTGCGGGAAGTGATCACCGGCGTGCCGTTGATTCTGGATGCCGGGGTGGGAACTGCATCCGATGCCGCCATAGCCATGGAACTAGGCGCCGATGCGGTGCTGATGAATACGGGCATTGCGAGCGCACAAGATCCGGTGTTGATGGCCGACGCCATGAAACATGCCGTCATCGCGGGCAGGGAAGCCTATCTTGCCGGACGCATGCCGAAGAAGCTCTATGCCACAGCCAGCTCGCCGCTCGAAGGCGTCGTGTCTAAGGTTTGATCTGAAATACTACCCCTTGATTGAAGGTTCCACCTTTTGCGGTTGTGCTATAGAGCGCCCCGCCATTTGCGGTCAAGGATGCGGAGGGTGTCGAACCGTCTGCACACCCGGCCACTCGACAAAAGTTATCTAAGACCGTGTGCTTGGTTCCCGTTATCTTGAACAGCGTTCCAGCGTTGAAGGCTCCCCCCGTCGAGGTGGTTCCAATCACGGTTTTTGCGTTGTTGTCGATGAACACACCAGCGAGAGGTACGCAACCATCGGCGCCCGATTGCTCGAACACAAATGCCTTAAATGCGTTGCCAGGCTGACGGGTGAGCCTCCACACGTTCCCACAATACCCAGGATCCCCTGGATGGGCCCCGGATGCAGTCCCGTATAAATTACCAGCTGAATCGAAGTTGACCGCTGAGTACGGCTGCCCACCCGTTTGAGAGTTAAAGCGATGAAGAGTGGACAGCGTCCATTCACCACCTAACCCGGGGGAGAGCTCATAAACCGTGCCCCACTGGCCATCGTTGGCGCCATAGCTGGTAGTACCATACAGATTTCCAGCTTTGTCGAGCGATACTCCCGCAATGGGGAAGGCTCCGTCGGGACAGGGTGGCCCATTCACACAAAAGCGATATAGCGCGCTCTCGCTCCAAGTGCCGGCTGGTCCGGGACTCAATTCAAAAACCGCACCGGTCGACAGACCGCTCCCTCCATGTTCAGTTGTGCCATATAGGTTCCCGAGATCGTCTCTAACTAGCCTGCTCCACGGCAGTTGACCATCGCCGTCGCCCCCAAAGCTCCAAAGCACTGTCTCGGCCCAGCCGCCCGACTGAGTAGGCGAGAGTTCAAAGACCGTGCCACAGCCACCCCCGTCGCCGCATGCTGAATAACTCCCCCCTTGGTTCGTCGTACCGTAGAGATTTCCTGAATTATCAGAGAGTAGCCCTGCAAAGGGACCAGCACCATCCGCACAGTTCGGGGACGAACAGAACTTGTAAATTACTGTCTCGGCCCACGTGCCATCCTCCATCGGCGTCAATTCAAAGGCAGTGCCAGCAAAGTTAGGGCCCCCGCCTCGCGTCGTACCATATATATTCCCCCTGCCGTCAAACACCAAGCCCCCGTTTGGAATAATGCCATCATCCGGGTTGGTACCGAAGCTGTAAACAACCGATTCTTTCACTTGTTGAGCGCTTAGGGCGGACACCAAGAACAGCAACGCGAGAGTGCAGACGATCCAGCTTCCTTGGCGCATGGTAATCCTTTCGGTCTGAAGCGCGCTGGATTATATGGCGACCATGGCGCCCCTGTACAGGAGACTTTCGGCCTTATTTCAAGCGACTTAGACGAACAATCTTCGCTAAAAATAAAAAGGGCGGCCGCAGCCGCCCTCATGATTCTTTTCAAAAACTGAATTACAACATCTTGAGGCTATCAATGTGAATGGAGTCACCCGTGACTTCTCCGGTCACGGCAACGTGATGGCCTTCGTGTCCCTTGAGTACATCGGCGTTGTCCACAGTCAGCACTTTTCCATCGCCATCGGTTACGATGACGGCCTTTGCGCCTTTGCCCAGACACTTGTTCATGCAGGCGGCATGGTTGGCGTTAGCGCCTTTGGCGCCGCAGATGGAGTCACTGACCGTGCCATTTACGGTAGAAGAATCGGCCGCCACGGCCAACCCGGCCAGGCACACCAGCAGACAAACGGCAAGACAAACCAACCAGACTTTCTTCATGAGATCCTCGAATTTAGCGGCAGGGCCGCAGATTTTTGTCGCGTAACTTGTCGCGCAGGCCCGGGGCACTCTGCTGCTGGGCCGACGCTAACAGTTAAGGGAATTTTCTCGAACTATATCACACTCCGGGGAGATCAGCCGTTTGGGGAATCAGTTGTCAAATCTCAGTTCGCGGTTCTCAGCTCACTTTTGCGCCGAGCGGGTCTCAGGTTTTTGAGGCGCGGGGGGTGGGGGTGAAACATACACAACCTCGCCTGGGCGGGTGTAGTGCAACTGTTCACGAGCCTCTTTTTCGATCGTCTTGGGGTCGGTCTGCAGGGACTTGATCTGGCCGGTGTAGCGGTCATTCTCCTGCTGGAGCCCGCGAATCTGGGTTTGCAAGCCGACGTACTCGGCTTTTTTCTGCCGGTAGACCACCATGCCGTTGGCACCGAACATCACGTGCACGAACAACCAAACCGTAAAGGCAGCCACCGCAGCCGTGGCCAACCGCCGGCGGATGCCGTGTAACAGGGTCAAGCTGGGCCCAAGCCTGGCCATCATGCGGTCGGCCCAGGCTTCGGCCTCGGGCGCCCGCTGCACCAGCGTGCGCAGCCGTTCCTCTGGGCTGGGGATGATGCGAACTCGGGGAAGACGTCCTACTCGAAGATCCATTGCTTGGCTGCCGCGCTCATCCGCTTCAACTCCTGCTCGTTGCCCGCTTCGGTGTACACACGCACCACCGGCTCGGTCCCGGAAAGCCGGTAGCACACCCACGAACCGCCGTCGCAAACCAGCTTCAGCCCGTCAGTGCGCACCACTTCCTTCACCTTGCGGCCGCAAAAGTCACGCGGATTGTGCTCCAGCTTACCAGTGAACTTCGCTTTCACTTCCGGCGTCAAGCGGAAGTTCTCACGATGGGGGAAAAAGGAACCAACTTTGACAAATAAGGCGTCCAACTGGCGTTTCAGAGGCTGCTTGCGGTGGGCAACCATCTCACAGCAGAGCAGTCCGGCCAGAATGCCATCCTTTTCAGGAACGTGGTGGCGGATGGACAGGCCGGCGCTCTCTTCCCCGCCGATCACGATTTTGTCCTGCTTGATGAGTTCGCCGATATATTTGAAGCCGACCGGGGTCTCGTGCAGTGGAATGTGGTGAAACTCGGCCAGCGCATTAATAAGGTTGGTGGTGGCTACAGACTTGCCGACGCCGTTCTTCCAGCCGCGCGTTTCTACCAAATAATCGAACAGCAGAGCGATGATGTAGTTGGGCTGGAAGAAGGTCCCATCCTGATCAACGATGCCGAAGCGGTCGGCGTCGCCGTCGGTGGCGATGCCAAGGTGGGCGCCGGTCTCGCGCATCTTCTGGCGGAGATCGTTGAGCAGATGATCGTCCGGCTCCGGGGCGTGGCCGCCAAAGAGCACATCGCGATAATTGTGGACGGCGGCGACTTCCACGCCGGCATCGCGCAGCAATGTATCCGGATAACCGCAACCTGCTCCCCAGAAGGGATCGAAGACAACCCGCAGCCCGGCTTTCTTGATCACCGCCAGATCAACGATTTCCCGCAGCCGCGCCAGGTAGGGGGCGCGTGGGTCGAGAGCTTCCGCCTGGGGCGTGACGGAGCCTGATTTTGCGCCAGAGCCTGCGTCAAACGCCGCGATTTCCCGCTCAATTTTGCTGGTGACCTCGGGCAGGGCGGGAGCGCCGTCCGGAGTCGAAAACTTGATGCCGTTGTACTCCGGGGGATTGTGAGAAGCGGTGAAGTTAATGGCGCCGTCAGCCTTTTCACGAATGACGGCGTAGGAAATCGCAGGAGTGGGCGCGGCCTCGGCGATGCCCAGGGGAGTGATGCCGTGGGCAAGAAGAATCTCGCCGGCCATGTCGCAAAAGGTCTCGCCCAGGAACCGCGGGTCGCGGCCGACAATTACGCGCGCCCCCGCCGCCTTCTGTGACACCATGTAGCGCGCGATGCCGCTGACCGCGCGCCGGACGTTGGCAAAGGTAAACTCTTCCGCCATGACCGCACGCCAGCCGGAAGTGCCAAACTTGATTTGAGCAGGCATAGGATCGAAGTGGTACTCTTTCTCCCGTAGAAGGCTGATTCTATATGACCGACAAGAGACTCGTCCTGACCACTGCCGGTTCCGTCGATGAAGCGCGGCGCATCGCCGAGGCATTAGTCGACCGCAAACTCGCCGCCTGCGTCAACATTGTGCCCAGGGTGGTATCGATCTATCGCTGGAAAGGGAAGGTAGAAGAAGCCGAAGAGTGGTTGCTGTGGATCAAGACCACGGAGGCGGCCTATCCCCGGGTGCGTGATGCCATCAAGGAGATGCACACCTACGAACTGCCCGAATGCATGAGCCTTGTAGCGGATGATGGCTGCCCGGCGTACTTGAAATGGATTGACCAGTCGATGGAGTAGGCACGGACATCGTGCTGCAAGCGGTGGGGTGGGTGCGGTCAGCGGAAAAAGGGCCGCGGGAGGAATATTTTCAGCCGCCGCCGCTGACCTGCGCTGAACAAATCAGCGTGATCAGCGTATCTGCGGCGGCTTCAGATAGCTCCCAGCGCCTGCTCGAGGTCGGCCATGATATCGTCCACGTCCTCAATTCCCACCGAAATCCGCACCATGCCGTCGGTCAGGCCGATTTCCTTTCTTCCTTTTTCGCCCAGGGCGGCATGAGTCATGGTCGCCGGGTGGGAGATCAGTGTCTCGACTCCGCCGAGCGACTCCGCCAGCGAACACAGCCGCACGCTCTTCAGCAGCTTCTTTGCATTCGAAAGCGAGCCGGTTTCGAAGGTAATCATCGACCCGAAGCCGGTCATTTGTTCGCGGGCCAGATCGTATTGCGGATGCTCCGGCAGGCCGGGATAGAAAACCTGCTTCACCTTGCGGTGCCGGGAAAGGTAGTCAGCGACAATGCGCCCGCTGCGATCATGCAATTCCATGCGGACGGCCAGGGTCTTGACCCCGCGCAGCACCAGCCAGCACTCAAATGGCGAAAGAATCGCCCCCGCGGCCTTCTGAACGAAACTCAATTGCTCTACCTGATCGGGCCGGGTGCACACCACCACGCCACCCAGGCCGTCGCTGTGGCCATTGAGGAACTTGGTAGTCGAATGGACCACCATGTCGGCGCCCAAAGCAAGCGGCTGCTGAAAGTAAGGCGACATGAAGGTGTTATCCACAACCAGCTCAACTTTTTTCTTGCGGCAAACGGAACTGATGGCGCGAATGTCGCTGAGCGCCATGAGCGGATTGGTGGGCGTCTCAACATACACCATGCGCGTGTTTCTGCGAATGGCGCGCTCCACGCCCTTCACTTCGGAGGTGTCCACGTAAGTGAATTCTAATCCGTAGCCGGTGAGAATCTGATTGAACAGGCGAGGCACACCACCGTAAAGGTTGTGCCCGGCAACAATGTGGTCACCCGACCGGAACATGGTGCAGATGGCATTGATCGCAGCCATGCCGCTGGCAAAAACGCGCGATGCGATTCCACCTTCGAGCGACGCCAGATTTTCTTCCAGGCGAGTGCGCGTCGGATTCGACACGCGGGCGTATTCGTACCCCTTATTCTTTCCCAACTCCTGCTGGAGGTAGGTTGACGTGGGATAGATGGGGACGGAAAGGGAACCGGTCTCAGCATCCGCTTCCTGACCGGTATGAATGGCGCGCGTGGCAAACCCCGGGAGTTTGTTCTTAGTCATAGCTTCTGGCTGCTGGCTTGCAGCTAAATTCCGCCCTCAAATATTTTCTTCGATAAATACCGCTCGGCGGAGTCGGGAATCATGGTCACTACAGTTTTCCCCGCGCCCAGGCGCTTTGCGATCTGCAAAGATGCGAAAACATTGGCGCCGCCACTTGAACCAGACAGCACTCCCTCGCGCGCGGCCAATTGCTTCACCATCCCGAAAGCGTCCACGTCACTCACCATCAGGATTTCGTCGCACACCGAGGAGTCAAAATTCTTCGGTATGAAACTCGCGCCGATTCCTTCCACTTTGTGCGGGCCCGGTTTGCCGCCGCCGAGGACCGACCCCTGAGTCTCGACCGCAAACCCCAGCACGTTGGGGACATGGTCTTTGAGATAACGCGCCACCCCGGTGAATGTTCCCGCCGTGCCGGCGCCGATTACCACGGCGTCGATTCGTCCCTCCATTTGGTCAAAAATTTCCTGGGCCGTGGTCTGGTAGTGATAATCAGGATTGGCCGGGTTCTCAAACTGCGAGGCCATGAAGGCATTCGGACTCCGGGCGACCAGCTCGTTGGCGCGTTTAATTGCTCCCATCATGCCCTCGGCGTCCGGAGTGCGCGTCACCTCGGCTCCGAGGGCACGCATGATCATGACTTTTTCCTCTGAAAAGCGTTCGGGAACAAACAACGCAACCTGGTAGCCGCGGTTCACGCCGATCAGCGCCAGGCCGATGCCCGTGTTCCCGGCCGTGGCCTCGACAATCGTCCCGCCCGGCTTCAGCTTGCCCTCAGCCTCAGCGCGCTGGATGATGCCGATGGCGGCGCGGTCTTTCACGCTGCCCCCCGGATTCAAGTACTCCAGCTTGGCATATACCGCGGCGGAGGTCGCGGGCACGATCCTCTTCAGTTTAAGAATGGGAGTTTCGCCAACGAGTTGAGTAATGTCGTCGGCCACCTGCAAGCGGCTTCGCTCGATGAGCGTTTTGTCCACTCTTCAGAGTACGGAAGGATGGGTAGAAGCGTCAATCGCACGAAAGTATGTAGACGTTTCGCAGGGAGTCTCCCCCTCACAAACGATTGCCGTCCCGGCGTGCCCTGTTCTCTACGAACTCTGCGCTTTAAGATCTTGCTCTGCCGTCGGCAATACAAATCTTAAATCGCAGAGTTCGCGGAGAACAGCCGCAGAGGGCGCAGAGGAATGTGTCGCTAGCGCGACGGTTCCTGGCCAGGATAGTAGCCGCTGCGGGTTCTGACTATCAGTTTCCTGTGGCCTTTGGCGCGGGCTTCAATTTTGATGGTGCGATAACCGCCGGCGCTCTTTGGAGTGGTCGGCTTGTAGGTAATGGTGTACTGGCTGCGGATGTCGTGAGCGACGGTGCGGCTGATTTCGTCCACCTCTTCGAGGGTCTTGGGCAAAAACGCGATGCCTCCAGTGACTTCCGCCACGGTTTGCAACGCACGTCGCGCCCGCCTTGCTCTTTCCTCGCCCAACAATCCTATGGCGTAAACCGTCGGACCATTTTCACTTTGCAGGGCGCGAACGGTCTGCTCGAGCGATTCGCGGCTGGCATTGTCCACGCCGTCGGTGACCACAAACAGCACTCTCTTTTGCAACCGGGCCTGCATTTTCATCTCATTCGCGGTTGCGACCATGGCGTCGAACAGGGCTGTGCCCCCGCGTGCTTCCACCTTTTCAAGCGCCTCTTTCAATAGGCTGATCTTGTTGGTGAAGGGTTGGTCGAGGTAGTACTCATCGTTGAAGTTGACCACGCAGACTTCGTCCTGGGGATTGCTTGCGCGGACCAGATTCAGCGCCGCCTTGTTCACTTTGTCGCGCTTTTCGCGCATCGAGCCGGAGTTGTCGATGACGATGCACAGGGAAACGGGAATGTCTTCCTGGCGAAACGAAGTGATGGTCTGAGGATGGCCGTTCTCCTGCACCGTGAAGGCAGATTTGGGCAGGTTCATCACCATGCGGTTCTTGTCATCCACCACGGTAGCGTGCACTGCCACCTCTTCGACGTCCTTCTTAAAGACAAATATGCCGTTGTCTTCGGCGGGCGCTTGTTCTTTGGGCTGCGCGGTTTGCGGCGAAGGCGTGGGCGAGGCAGGGGTATTCTGGGTTGGGCCGGCGGTGGAAAGAAAAAGAAAAAAGATCAGCAGGGCCAGCCAGCGATCATTCCGAAGGCGCATAGTATCCCGTTTTGGCGAAAACCCGGAGCGGCGGCAATCCTTTGGGAGGAATAAGTTTCACCTTTATTTTACGCCATTTGCCGTCATGCTTAGGGTCTTTGGGACGGTAACCGAGCACATACTGGTTGCGCAATTCGATGCCGATCTTTGTGGCCACATCGGCCAGGTCGTTGGGATTATCAATGGTGAAGGCGCGCCCACCGGTGATTTCGCTGATATCAGTCAATAGACTCGGGCCCGACGCCTCCTCGGGAGTGGCCATGTAGTGGTCATAAATACCGATCGCGTAGATCATCACGTCCGCTTCGCGGACCGTGGACTTGATCTCGCTCTCGGTGTAGCGGCTGTGGTTGTCGCCGCCGTCGGAAATAATCAACAGCGCCTTCTTGGGATATCTTGCCTGGCGCATCTTGCTGATGCCGAGATAAATTCCGTCCAGCAGCGCGGTGCGCCCCTTGGGGACGGTGTACACCAGCTTGCCCTGGATGTCCTCCACCGAAGAAGTGAAGTCGGAAACCTCCTCCGGTTTGTCGGCAAAGGTGATCATGAAGAATTCGTCCTGGGGGTTGGCGGTTTTAAAGAATTCGATGACCGCTTCACGGGCGCGCTCGATCTTGCTGCCCATGCTGCCGCTCATGTCGAAAATCACGCCGATCGAGACCGGAGCATCCTCACTCGAAAACGATCTCAGCTCCTGCTGGTCTTTGTTCTCGTAGATTTCGAAATTCTCTTTGTCGAGCCCGGTGACCAGTCGATTCAGCGGGTCGGTAATGGTAACTGGCACCAACACCAGGCTGACATCTACTTTCATGGGGCGGGTGTGGGTCCGCAGCGATGGATCGATCGAGTCCATGGGATTGGGTTTCTCGGGCTCAACCCGGGGAGTCACATGCACATCTTCGATAGAGAGCTGGGCGAACGAAACTGGAACCAGCAAAGTCGCAACCACGGCGAGGATGCCGAAAGCGATCGGGCTGCGACCAGGAAAGCCAGACATAACTCTGCTCAGGGTCCAGAGACTGGGAGCCGTCTTTGTTCAGGGGGCGAGATGACCCGCTCCGCCCACAAAGGCGGGCCAAAAGAAGCTCACTGCGGCTGATCGTAACACAGCCGAGCGACCCCGGTAACCGGCATATTTTCTGAAGCCAGCGGCCGGGGCTCCACTGTCTATGAGATTCAGAACAGCATCGCCCTAGTTGCTTGGAAGATGCCAAATTCCCAGTGAATGCCAAGGGTTTAGTAGAATGGCGGCATCGGCTCATGGCCCACATCACCCCTTTTCGCGCCTTGCGCTATGATCCCGCGCGCGTAAGCCTCCCGCAGGTTGTAACCCAGCCCTACGACAAGATTACGCCGGAGATGCAGGAGCGCTACTATGCTGCCAGCCCGCATAATCTGGTGCGGATCATCCTCGGCAAGCGGGATGCCGCAGACCATCCGGGCAGCGACACCTATACCCGCGCCGCTGCATACTTTCAGGATTGGCGGCGGCAGGGAATCTTCCTCCAGGAAGCCCAGCCCTCCGTTTACAGCTATGTACAAAATTTCATAGCTCCCGGAGGAAACAAGGAATTAGTACGCGTTGGATTCATCGCGTTGGGACGGCTGGAAGACTATTCCGAAAATGTGGTGTTTCGCCACGAGCAGACCCTGTCCAAACCCAAAGCGGACCGTCTGGATCTTTTGCGGGCCACCCGTGCCCACTTTGGCCAGCTCTTTATGCTGTATAGCGATCCTGCGGGAGAGATTGACAATCTGCTTGCTACGACCGTCGCGCCCGAGATCGACAGCCGCGACGAATACGGAGTGCGCCACCAAGTCTCACGAATTTCTGATTCCGCGCTGATTGATCTGCTCCGCAGCAAGATGCGCGACAAAAAGCTGATCATTGCGGATGGACACCATCGCTACGAAACCGCTCTGACCTACCGCAACGAACGCCAAAGCACGGCTGACACCGCACCGCCCTGGGGGCCTTCATCCGAAGTCCCCCCGTACGAGATGGCGATGATGACTTTCATCAATATGGAGAGCCCTGGGTTGCTCATTTTGCCCACCCATAGGGTGGTGCACGGACTGGCAAGCTTCGCCGCAGAAGATCTGCGGAAGCGGGCCAGCCGGTATTTCAGCGTCGAAGAAGTTGATCCGTCGGTGGACGCTGAGCGGGCGATCGGAATTCTGCGCGAGGCGGGGCACGCGGGAACCGCGTTACTGGCCGTGACCTCGGATCGAGTGTTTCTCCTCGATACCCCCCAGGCGGTGGGGTCGAACTTCTTCAGCGGGCTCTCGCTGCGGCAGCAGTCGCTGGATGTGGTGCAGTTGCACAAATGCCTACTGGAAGGTTGCCTGGGGATTTCCGAAGAAGCAATTCGCAACCAGCAAAACATCAGCTATCTGCGGGACGCGGGCGAGGCCATGGGACAGGTGAGGTCGGGCGGCGCGAATGTGGCTTTTCTCATGAATCCAGTTCGCATGCGGCAAGTGCGCGACGTCGCTTTTGCGGGCGAGGTGCTGCCGCAAAAATCCACCGACTTCTTTCCCAAACTGCTTAGCGGGCTGACAATCTACGCGCTGGAGTAAGCAAGAACGCCACTATGGATGCATTTTGACCACCACAGCAAGCTGTAGCGGGCGGGCAGCAGGTCGACGGAGGATGCGACTTGCGGCTAGTGTGCTGCTCGCCACTGTGTCGGTGTCTTTGCTCTCGGGTACGACGGAGGAAAAGCGCCTCTCCATCTATTCAACTGTTGCGAACTATTCACTGCCCGTCGTCGAGCGCAATAAACTCGATTACGTCGGCCTGCTGGAAGGTCTCGAGCCTCTGGGTGCAGTGAGCGCTCGAGTGAATGGGAACCGCTGGCGGCTTCGCTACAACGATACCTTTGCCGAGTTCACCGCGAACCAGCGCTGGGCGCGGGTGCGGGACAGGAATTTCGAACTGCCGGCGAATTTCCTTTTAGAAGGCGGCCGCGGACTGGTGCCGGTGGCCAGCCTGGGCAGCCTGCTTTCGCGCATCCTCGCCGGCCCCGTGAGCTTCAACCCCAGCTCTCGGCGTTTGTTTGTGGGCAATGTCGCGGTGCACTTCACCGCGCAAGTCGGCAACACCACGCCGCCAAAGCTGGTTATGAACTTTACCGCGCCGGTGAACCCCGCCATCGCCACGGAACCGGGGAAGCTGCGCATGACATTCAGTCACGACCCCGTAGTATCGCCCAGTTCCCCGAAACTCACTTTTGACAGCACCATGATTCCGTCCGCCAGTTTTATGGAGAGCAACGGGGAGGCGGAGCTGGTGATCACGAGCACCGTGCCGCTGCTGGCCAGCTTCAGCAACAACGGGCGCACCATCACTGTGGGCCCGCCGCCCGCTGTGGGCGCCGCCGGGGCTGCAACCGCACAGCTCTCCCCGGCCCCTCAGCCGTCACCGCCTGCCGTGCCCGCGCCCGGCGTTCCGCCGGCGCCGCCCGGGAGCATTGCCACTCCGTCGACGTCCAGCGCGCCGCATTACTTCGCGGTGGTCGATGCCAGCCACGGAGGCGACGAGCGCGGCGCGGCGCTAGCTGATCAACTGGCGGAAAAAGATGTCACCCTGGCATTCGCGCGGCTATTGCGCCAAGAACTCGACAGCCGAGGATTGCGCACGCTCCTGGTCCGTGATGGCGACACTACTCTTACGCTCGATCAGCGGGCCACAATCACCAATGGCGCGGCTCCTGTGATCTATCTCTGCGTGCATGCAGCCTCCCAGGGGACAGGCGTACGGTTGTACACTGCGCTGATCGAGTCAGGCGGAGGCAATGTCGGCCCGTTTCTTGAGTGGGATACGGCGCAGACTCCGTTCGAAGGGCTGAGCGATGCGGCTGCCACCAGCGTCGCGGCCGCCTTGCACAGCAGGCAGTTTTCTGTGCGAAGCCTAACTGTTCCGCTACGGCCGTTGAATAACATCACCACCGCCGCGTTGGCGATTGAAATTACGCCACCGGCAGGTGACATTTCAAAGATAGACTCCGCGGCCTACCAGCAGCCGATCGCCGCCGCGGTGGCCACGGGCATAGCCGACGCGCGCGGCCAGCTTCAGGCGGCTCGCAAATGATTCCTCGTCAGCTCATGCTCGCCGCGCTGGTCATGATCGTTCTGGCACTGGGGATGGGTTTCTATGCGTGGCACATGCGTGGAGGCGCCACCCAACCCGAAGCCGTATCCACTCAGCCGGTAGCGCCGCCGGCTTCCGGGCCCACCGAACAAGTGACGCTGTACGTTGCCTACGACGACGGCGAATTCCTGCGCGCCCAGTCAGCGCGGATTTCCCTGCCCGCCGGCCGCCAGGAGCGGGCGGAAGAATTGTTGCGTGCCCTGCTCAATATCTATCTCGACAAATCCTCTCCCCATGCGCTGGCGCCGGACTCGGAGGTGCGTGACGTCTATCTGGTGGATCCCGGGCTGGCGGTGATCGATCTTAACGCCGCCTTCGCCGATGGCCATCGCTCCGGAGTGCTGGTTGAAGAACTCACTGTGGCCTCCCTGGTCGAAACCGTGTCCGCCAACATTCCAGGAATTACCCGGGTCAAAATCCTGGTGGACGGCAAGGAACGCGACACTCTGGCAGGCCACATGGATTTGACGAACTTCTACGAGGTTGCCGCTTTTGCTCCGCTGGTGCTGCAATTGCAAAGCCCGCGCTGAGCGGCGCCCGCCATCATCATTTACAATCGCGAGCTATGGTTTACCGCTCCGACAACCGCGCTGCTGACCAGCTACGCCCAGTCAACATCGTTGCCGACTACATTCATACCGCCGAAGGTTCAGTTCTCATCGAGATAGGAAACACGCGCGTGATCTGCACCGCCTCAATTGAAGAAACCGTGCCGCAATTCATGCGCAACACCGGCAAGGGCTGGATCACGGCCGAGTACAGCATGCTGCCTCGGGCCACGCTGACCCGTACTCCGCGCGAGGTGAACAAAGGCCGGCCGAGCGGACGCACCCACGAGATCCAGAGGCTGATCGGGAGGTCTTTGCGGGCGGTCACCGACCTGCAACGACTGGGAGAGCGCACCATCTGGATCGACTGCGATGTGATTCAAGCCGACGGCGGCACCCGCACCGCTTCCATCACCGGAGCATTCGTGGCGCTGGGCCTGGCATTCGAGAAGCTGGTCGAGGCAGGCACACTGACATCCGCCCCGCTGCGCGACTTCATCGCCGCGGTGAGCGTGGGCATCGTGGATGGCGAGATCCTCCTCGACCTCGCCTACGAAGAAGACTCCCGCGCCGACGTGGATATGAATTTCGTGATGACCGCAGGGCACAAACTGGTTGAAGTGCAGGCGACGGCCGAACATCAAGTGTTCGACGATGCGCAGTTGCAGAAAATGCTGGTGCTGGCGCGCCAGGGGGTGCAGTCGCTGATTTCCAAACAGCAGGCTATTTTAGGGACGCTCACGCTGAGGCAGTGAATTCCACTTTAGTTGCCCAACATCGCCCCTCAGCAGTTCGTCGCGTTTCGCCGCGTCGTTTTTACACCTGCAGCACATCCCCTTCCCGCGCCACCATCTCATACAACACCGGATTCACGAAGAACCCGATAAACAGCCGGGAGATGAGGCCGGCCACGATCACGATGGCGAACGGCCGTTGCGTATCCGATCCGATGCCGGTGGAAAGCGCTGCCGGCAGCAAGCCCAGACATGCCACCAGTGCCGTCATCATGATGGGACGCAAGCGCAGCAGCGAGGCTTCTCGCGTGGCCGCGCGAATGTCCATCCCTTCCTGTCGCAGCTTGTTGATGTAAGAAACGAGAATGACGGCGGTCTCGACCGAGACCCCGAGCAAAGCCAGCAGACCCAGGACAGAAGACACGCTGAAGGGCGTATGAGTGAGTTTCAGCGCAACCAGCGCACCCACCGGCTCGGTCATGATTACACCCAGCGCAATGGTGACCGGGAACTTGAAATTTCCGTAGAGCGCAAACAGGATCATGAAAATCAGCACTACGGCGAGCGGGCCAATAACGTACATCTGTGACTCGGCCTCAAGAAGCTGGCTGTATTCGCCGCCCCAGTCCATGCGGTAGCCCTGCGGCAAGCTTACGGCTTTCTTCACCGCCGCCTGGCCGTCTCGCACCGCCCGTTCCAAATCACGCCCTTCAATGCTGTATTGCACTCCGATGTAGCGGGAATTGTTTTCGCGATAGATAAAAGATGCGCCGTTGCCCTGAGTGATATTGGCAAGCTGGCTAAGCGGAATCTGCTGGCCCTCCGGTGTCCCTACTAACAGATTTCCAATCTCATGGGCACTGCTGCGGAACTGCGGCTGCATGCGAACCACCAGATCGAACAGCCTTTCCCCTTGAATGACCTGGGTGGCGGCCTGCCCGCCGACCGCGGCTGAAATCACCGCTTCCACATCGGAAACGCTGATGCCGTAGCGCGCAATTTTGTCGCGATCGACATCGACCAACAGGCTGGGCTGGCCAAGTTCGCGTACTACAGTAAGATGGGCGAACCCAGGCACTTTCGCGAGAGTGTTCTTGATCTGGATGGCTTTGTCCTGAAGCACGGTCAGATCGTCACCGTACACCTTCACCGCGAGCGAACTCTTGAGGCCGGTCAGGGCCTCATCCACCGCATCTTCCGCCGGCTGAGTGTAGTTGAAAATGATCCCGGGAAACGTCGTGAGTTTCTCATTGATGGAATCGATGAGCTCTTTCTTGTCGCTTACCCGGCCGGTCCAGGCCTTGTCCTTATATGGCTTCAGTCCGACATAGAACTCGCAGTTGAAAAAGCCGGTGGGATCGGTGCCATCGTCCGGCCGCCCCAGTTCCGAGCCTACAACCGTGACCTGCGGATAAGACATCAAGATGCCGCGTATCTGGGGAGCGATGCTGCTGGCTTCTTCAAAAGAGATGGTATAGGGCATGGTAGCCCGCACCCAGAGTGCGCCTTCATCCAGATGAGGCATGAACTCGCCGCCGATGAAGGGCACCAGCAGCAGGGTGGCGCCAAAGATCACGGTGGCGATGGCGACGGTGGTCTTCGGCCGCTCGAGCGCCCAATCCAGTTGGCCCGCGTATTTCTGCTTCATCCATTCAAAAGCGCGATTCGGCTTCTCCCGCACGCCTTTCTTGAACCAATAAGAGGCGAGTACCGGGATCAGCGTCAGCGTCAGAATGAGTGACCCTACCAGCGCGAACGACATGGTCTCAGCCATGGGGTGAAATAATTTCCCGGACGGGCCGCTGAGCGCGTAAATCGGCAGATAACCGGCCAGGATGACGGCCACCGAATAGAAAATCGGGCGGTCCACATCTTTTGCCGCAGCCAGAATCACTTCGTTCAGGTTGTACGTCTGTCCTTCCCGCAGAGCCAGTTCGCGGTAAATGTTCTCAATCATTACCACTGTGCCGTCGATGACAATCCCGAAATCAATCGCCCCGATGGAAAGCAAATTGGCGGCAACGTCGTGAGCGTGCAGCACGATGAAGGCAAACAAAAGAGAAAGCGGAATCGTGAGCGCGACAATGACCGCGGCACGGAAGCTGACCAGAAAGAAAATCAAAACGATCAGGACCAGGACCATGCCGCGCAGCAGGTTCGCTTCCACCGTGTCGGTCGTCAAGGCCACCAGCTCGCTGCGGTCATAGTAAGGATGAATCTTGACGTCAGGCGGCAGGACCTGGCGGTTCAGTTCCTCGGTTTTTGCTTCTACTCCTTTCAGGACGTTCTGCGTCTGCTCGCCGCGCAGCATGAGGATGACGCCTTCCACGGCATCATCGTTCTTCTGGAAACCGAATTGACCGAGGCGCGGCGCGTGCCCGATGACTACGTTTCCAATGTCACGCACCCGGACGGGCACACCCTTATTGGCGCCGACCAGGATGTTTCCGATGTCTTCCGTATTGCGCACCAGGCCGAGGCCGCGCACGTAGTAAAACTGTCCACCCTGGGAATAGAAGCCGCCGCCGGCATTTGAATTGTTGGAGGCCAGCGCGGCGACCACCTGAGGTATCGTCAGGTGGTAACCATAAACGCGGGCCGGATCCAGCAGCACCTGATACTGCATGGTGGTTCCACCAAAACCTGAGTCGTCGGCCACGCCGTGCACCGATCGATAGGCCCTCGCGATCACCCAGTCTTCGATGGTTTTTAACTCCTGCGGCGAGCGATCGGGGCTCTCGAGCACATAGCGATACACCAATCCGCTGGGGCTGAACAAAGGCGCCATGCTGGGGGTGACGCCGCTCGGCAACGTGGCCTGGGCAAGGCGCTCAAAAACAATCTGGCGCGCAAAATAATCGTTGGTGCTGTCTTCGAAGGTGAGAACCAGGTCCGAAAGGCTGTACAGTGAGATGGACCGCATCACCACCATGTGCGGAACCCCGTTCATCTCGAGTTCCAGCGGGAGCGTGACCAGGCGCTCCACTTCCTCAGCTGCATGGCCAGGCCACTGAGTGATGATTTCTACCTGCGGAGGCGCCAGGTCAGGGTAAGCGTCCACCGGCATGCGCTGAAACGAGAGGATTCCACCGACCGTGATGAAGGCGGTCAGCATCAGAACCAGGAACCTCTGCCGCAGCGCCGCTTGGACTATTCGATGGATCATTCGGTTGTGATGGTGGCTTTCCTTTATCTAACGCTGTAGCGAGTTCGCAAACTGCAAGAATAAGCTGCCATTCCCGATCACTCGATCTCCCGCCTTCAGCCCACTGGTAATCTCGGTCTGTCCCTGCAAGCTTTCGCCGAGCGTCACCGGACGCCTGCCATACTGGTTCGAAGCAACGTTGACATAGACAAAAGGCTGGTTCTCGTTGTCGCGGAGCACGGCGGCATCCGGAAGCGCAATGGCGTTGAGGATTGTGCCGGCCCTTACGTTCGCGCTCACATACATATCTTTCTTGAGCTTGTCGCCGGGATTGCTGGTTTCGATGCGCGCTTGCAGAGTGCGGGTATTAGGGTCGAGCGAAGCCGCGACGTAGGAAATACGCCCATTGAAAGTCTCAGGGTAGGTATCCGTCTGAATGGTGACCGGATCTCCAACCTGCACAAAGGGCAAATCTTTTTGATAGACGTTGACCAGCACCCACACCGTGCGGGTGTCGGAAATCATGAAACACTGGGTCGTGCCGGTCTGAAGCAGTTGTCCGGCGGACACATCCTGCTCGACCACCAATCCGCCGATTGGCGCCCTCACTGGGACCTCAAACGATGGTGGAGCCTTCACCAGTGCGTCGGGGTCGGTGATGCCCATGACTCTCAAGGCGGCTTGTGCCGCCGCCAGGTCGCTGCCCGCCTGCACCTCGGCCGATTCGGCCTGCTCAAGATTCTGTTCTGCGATGGCGTGATGCTGGTACAAATCTTGCGCGCGCGCCTCGGCCTTCTGGGCCAGCGCATAGGCATCTTTGGCCTTCAGAAAATTGGTGCGCAGTTGCGAGTAGTCCGGACTCGCGACGTACAACATGGGCTCGCGCTGATTTACCGTCTGCCCGGGCACGACCACCATCCGGCTGACCAGACCGCTCACCTGGGTGATGACCGGCGTGGTGCGGAAGCTGTTGTACGCCACGGCCCCGGTCAGCCGCAAAGTTCGCGTCAGCGTGGTGGGTTGAACGGTGAGCACCTGCACGTGCGACATCTGATTCTGCGGGATGGTAAACAGTTCGGCGTTGTCTGAACTTCTTGCATTGCCCGAGTAGGCCGCATTCGATCCTGGACCCTGGCATGCAGCAAGCCCCAGGAGGGTCGCCGACATGAATCCAAACACAGCCCACCGGTTTTTTCTCATGGCAGGTTCCTCGTTCCGACTGCTTCCTTCAGTTGCTCCAGCGCGGTCATATAAGAGGCCAGGGCCTGGCGATAGGCCAGTTGCACCGAGCGGTAGCTGCGCTCGGCATCGAGAAAGTCCAACAAGCTGGCGGCGCCGCGCTTGTAGGCGTATTCACTGATGTCACGCGAATCCTGGGCCTGCTTGAGATAACCGGAACTGTAGAGTTGCACCACCTCATCGTTGCTCCGGACCGCTTCGTAAGCGGCGGCAACATCGGAAAGGACGGTATCGCTGGCGGCTTGTTGTTGCTCCTGGGCTTGGGTGAGCGCGTAACCGGTGCGCGCGATCTCTCCCTGATTGCGGTTGAAGAACGGCAGATCAAAACTCACAAAGATCGACCCCGTCGTTTCACTCGCAACGTGCGAAAAATCATAAGTGCCGTTTACATCCACTTTGGCATTCGCCTTGGCCAGCAGGATCTGGCTCTGGGCGGCGGTGATCCCCAATTCCGCGGCATGGAAGTCGGGACGCTCACGCAGCGCCTTTGCCTGGAAATCTTCCAGATTGCCCTCGAGGGGCTGATAATCCAGATTGCCAACCACGTCATAGTCAGCCGGCACCGCTGTGTAACCCAACTGCTCGCGCAAACCGACCAGCGCCTGTACCTTTGCCAGCCGGGCTGAGGAGACGTCAGTCTGAAACTGTAAAAGCTGGAGCTTGATCTTAAGATAATCGCCTTCGCCAATGTAACCCGCCTTGAATTGCGCCTCGCCAATATCAACCGTCTGCTGGAAACTATTGAGATCTTTGAGTGCAACCTGGAGCGTGGACTCGGCCAACAAAACGCTGATGAAGTCCTGGCTGACGTCGAAAGCCAGGGTCCGTTCCGCGTCCGCGACCTGAGCGCGCTGCACCGCGGTTTGATCGCGAGCCGCCTGCAAGCGTCGTTGGCGTTTATGGCCGCGCTCGAACAAATACCCGATCCCAATGTCAAACTGCTGGGTTTCGTTCAGATTATCGGCGGAGAAGTATTGCGGACTGAAAAGCGGGATGAATTGGGTATCAGCTCCCAGAGTTGGATTGGGGCGCAGATTGGCGGTGATTTCCTGAGCCTGATTCTGAAGAATCAGAGTGCGCGTAGCCAGGATCGAATGATTATGGGCCAGCGCCAGGTCGATTGCCTGGTCCAGAGTGATCAGCGAGGTATTTTGCCCAGCACCGGTTCGCGCCAGCAGCAGGACAGACATTGCGGCCAGGGCGAACCTCCGAAAATAGCTGAAGTGCATAAGACTAGAGCCCATAGGGGTTGAGGCCAACCGCGCCGACTGCGGCACAGTAGATCTCACGCGGATGCTCGAACCTTATCCAGCACTGCGCCAAGCTCCGTCGTCCGTATCATCCTCCTGTATCTAAGACTGTGATCAGGGCTTAATGGATGTATTGTAATTCAGGAGATCAGCGCGCGTTTTATGGCGCCTCGAATACGAGTTAAGAAATTTCCCGCCTTTGCGATTCTCCGGTTGTCCAACCAAAGCGGCTCGGCTTAAAATATCAGCACTTCTGTACATCGCCTAACCTTTTGGGGGAGCAATGGCATCCGCAAGAAACCTTGGCACTGAACAATCGTCCGCGGCACTTCGGCCCAGCGACCGTCTGACGCTTGCATTGATTGGATTCGGAGTGATCTTCGCGTCACTCGGCCTCGGCGAAGCCGTGTATCGTTTCGCGTTTCTCGATTTTGATGGCGCCACCGACCGGCTGCCCATCGAGATGTTGTTTGGGCTGGCGTTTGCCTGGATGACCACCAAACTGGTTCGCAGGATTTACCAGTACCGCACCGAGACTTCCGCCAGAATCAATTCGATTCGCGACCGCAATTACCGCATCCGTCATGCGGTGGAAGCCATTACGCCCGTGCCCTATCCCAGCCACCATCAAGCCATCCGGGTGATTCGCGAGGAAGCCGATCGCATCGAGTGGGCGTTGACCGAGATCATCCCGCACTAAGCGACGCTCAACCCTGTTTCCCGGGAAATGCAACGTCATCTAAATGGGAGATGAGAACATTTCTTTGCTCTGGACTTGTCCCGGCCCCGGTTTGCAATGGTTTACAATTGCTTGGATTCAGCATTTATTTGGAGGAACTCATGAAACTTACCCCTGGAAAGCTGGCGGGACTGAAGCGGGTTTCGAACGATCGCGGCGTGATCGCCGCCGCTGCCATGGATCAGCGTGGCTCGCTGCAAAAGGCCTTAGGCAAGGAGAAGGGAAGCGAAGTCAGCGACGGCATGATGGAAGAGTTCAAGTCGCTGGTCACGGAGGTTCTCACCCCCCACGCCAGCGCCATTCTGCTTGATCCCGAATGGGGTTTGCCGGCGTCGAAGCGCCGCGCCAAGAACGCCGGACTGCTGCTGGCATATGAGAAAACCGGTTACGACAAAACCGGCCCGGGACGCCTGGGAGACTTGCTGGATCATTGGTCCGCCCGGCGCTTGAAGGAAGCGGGAGCTGACTGCGTCAAGATCCTGCTCTACTACACTCCCTTCGATCCCAAGGACGTGAACGACAAGAAGCATGCCTGGGTGGAGCGCATCGGCGACGAGTGCCGCGCCAATGACATTCCCTATTTCCTCGAATTTGTGGGCTACCAGGAAGGCGCAGACGAAAAGGGCTTTGAATACGCCGGAAAGAAACCGGAAATCGTGATCGAGAGCATGCGGGAGTTCAGCAAAGAGCGTTACGGAGTTGACGTGCTCAAAGTCGAAGTCCCGGTGAATATGAAGTTCGTCGAAGGCGCCAAGGTCTATGCCGGACAAAAAGCCTATACCAAAAAAGAAGCGGCTGACCTGTTTCTGAAAGCGGCGAAAGTCGCCACCAAACCCTTCATTTATCTTTCCGCAGGCGTCAGCAACGCCGAGTTCACCGAGGCGCTGGAACTGGCGGCCGAGTCCGGCGTCAAGTTCAACGGCGTGCTCTGCGGCCGGGCCACCTGGAAAGAGGGCATCCCGATCTACGCCAAGCAGGGCGCCGACGCCTTCCGCAAATGGCTGCAAAGCGAAGGCGTAAAGAACATCAACAACGTCAACGACCGCCTGAAAGCTGCGACTTCCTGGCACTCCATCTACCAGGCCGAACCGGCGATGGCCAACGCATAAGAGAAATTTCGGATTTTGCAAAAAGGCGGGGAAGGTTCCGCCTTTTTCTTCCCTCGGTGCCCTCTGCCTCTCGTGGTTTAGACTTTCTTCGACGCCACGGAGGACAACCATGACCCCCAGGAAAACCGCGCTGATCACCGGCGCCTCCAGCGGAATAGGGCTCGAACTGGCAAAAGTCTTTGCCAACAACCATCACAACCTGGTGTTGATCGCGCGTGGCGCCGAAAAATTGGCGCAGGTCGCCAATGAGTTGCAGCGTCAGTTCGGCATCTCCGCCAAGGCCATCGCACTCGACTTAAGCGCCGCGCCCTCCCCGAGATTCCTCTTCGACCAACTCCAGCGCGAAGGAATCGCCGTCGATTTTCTGGTGAACAATGCCGGCTACGCAGTCTTTGGCGAGTTCAGCAAGAATCCAACCGAAGAGGAACTGGGTCAGATTCATCTAAATATCACTGCGCTGACCCATCTGACGAAGCTCTTTGTAGGGCCGATGCTGGAGCGCGGTTCCGGCAAGATTCTGAACGTGGCCTCGACTGCGGGGTTCCAGCCCGGCCCGTTGATGGCGGTTTACTACGCCACCAAAGCCTATGTGATTTCCTTCTCTGAAGCGCTGGCCAACGAACTCAAAGGAACGGGAGTGACCGTGACCTGCCTCTGTCCAGGCGTGACCGACACCGGGTTTCAGGTTCGCGCGGGCACCGAGAACACGCTGCTGTTTCGCGCCCTGCGTCCCATGGCCGCCAAGACCGTGGCGGGCGACGGCTATCGTGGCCTGATGGCGGGAAAGACTTTAGTGATCTCCGGTTTGCGCAATTGGCTGCTGGCCGAATCGCTGCGAATCAGCCCCAGAAAGCTGGTGACGGCGGTTTCGCGAAGGCTCCTGGACCGTGTCGCCTAGCCAGTATCCTTAAAGAAATGGTTGAAGTCGGTCGCCCGCCGTTACCTTGGTGATATTGGCATAGATTAGAAACCGGTTAGAGTGGGTTTGACGGCTGCCTTACCTGCCGCAAGTCACCAAACAGCATGCCAGACGCGAATAGCCAGGAACTGCAAAACCTTCATCACGATATCGATTCGGTCACCGGACGCTTTTCGCATCTGCTCTCGATCACCATCATGGTGATGCTGGCCCTGGCCGGAGGCATCGTGCTCAAAGCCTTGCCCAGCCTGCGGGCGCTCGAGAGCTCAGAGTTCGAACACCGCAACATCGTGCAGCTCCTCGTCGGGCTTTCGCTTTTGACGGTACTGCTCAGCTTCTACGTGCTTGACCAGCGCCGGCGTTTGAGGTCTACACAGAGGCAGCTCATCCAGGAGCTGGTTCGCCGCGAAACCGCTGAACGGCTGGCGGTGATCGATCCGCTTACCGAACTTCATAACCGGCGGTACATGGCCCAGGCGATTGCCCGCGAAGCCGCCCGCGCAGGCCGTCAGGATTCCCGGCTCGCCTTCCTGATGATCGACGTGAACGGGTTCAAGCAGGCCAACGATTCCCTGGGGCACATGGTAGGGGATCGCATCTTGCAGGAAGTGGCGGCGCTGCTGCAAAAAACCTTCCGCACTTCCGATGTGATCAGCCGCTATGGTGGCGATGAATTTCTCGTGCTGCTGGTCGATGTTGACCAGGAGAAGGCCGTGTTCGCGATTCAGCGGCTGCAAAATGAAGTCGCCGCCTGGAACCGCCGCAAACTCATCGAGGGCTACACCATGGCGCTGAGTTGCGGAACCGCGCTGTGCGACTGCGGCAAAGATCCTAACAGCGCGCTGGTGGCTGCCGACCAGGCCATGTACCGGGCTAAGCACGGCAACTTTTTCACCGCCAGCCAGGCCAACTGAGGCAGAGACCGGTTTCATCTTCCCTGCCGCCAGGCGTTTACCCTCTGATATCCCTTGGTTGCGCACTCCGTCTAAGTGATGCGATGCTTCACCTCTTCGGGGAGAGCCATGCCATTTTCCTTTTTTCGTAGGACTGTGCTCGCAGCCACGTTGTGCGTGCCGGTCATTCAGGCCTCGGCCCAGCCTCCAGCGGCAGCGCCGGACTCGGAACCTGAAAGTCCGGCCTCATTGCTCGCTCACGCGAAGGATGCGATGCGGGTTGCGCGCATCGGTTCTTCGGTGCTCCACTACCACGCCGTGGCTGCCGCCGAGCAGAATTACCAGTCTGACCGTACTTACCCGCCTTTTTTCTCTGCCATGGAAGTGAAGGAAGCATGGTTTGATCCGCGCACCGGCGTCGAACGCATGAGCACCGAGACGACGTTTCCCGGCGGCGGCCCATCGCCGGCGCAAATTACGCTGACTGATGCAGCCCGCGCCTTTCGCGCTGATGCACAGCTAACCATTCTGCCCGCCAGTTCGCTGCGCGAGCGCTACCTGAATCCATGGGCCGTGGTCACCGATTGGGTGGCCGCCGGCAATGCGCGCTTCGCCGGGCGGGAGCCGTATCGCGACTATTCGCGTATTGTCTTGAGCCGCTCCACGGCGAGCGGAGAACAACGGCTTTTCCTCGACCCCAAAACCGGCTTCCCGGTCAAACTTGAATTTGAAGAGCCGAACTATCTCTGGGGACAGCGTCACATTGAATATGTCTACTCGAATTGGACGCTCATGGCAGGCGTCCTTTTGCCGGGTTCATGCTTCCGGCTGGCGGATGGCCAGATTGAAATCTCCCAGACGATCAGCCATGGCGACGTTCAGGCACCGGCCGGTGCGCCGTCCATGATTCTGCCCGTGCAGCCTGCCCAGCCGACCGATGCCTTGCCGCTCTTCCTGCGCGCCATCGATCCCAAGATCGTTCAGCTCAGCGAGAACAGCTATATATTGTCGAACCCGGGATACAACGAAGCTGTGGCCCGCATCGGCGACGAAGTCTTTCTGTTCGACGCCACCCAGAGCGAGGACCGCGCCCGCAAAGATGCGCAGGCCATCGCACAGCTTTTTCCCGGCTACAAGAACTTGACGCTGGTCGTGACCGATCTCGCCTGGCCGCATGTGGCGGGTGTGCGCTACTGGGTGGCAAACGGCGCCACCGTCATCTCGCACCGCGCGGCGCGGGAGTTTCTGCAATCCGTAGTCGATCGCCGCTGGACCCTGGCGCCCGACCTGCTCGAGCGGCGGCGTAAAACCGCGCGCCTGCATTTTGTAGGGATTGACGCTGCCTACCAACTGGCGGGCGGTGCCGTCAGCCTCCATCCCATTGACGGCATCGGCAGCGAAGTCGCGCTGACGGCATACTTCACGCGTGATCGTGTGCTGTGGGCCTCGGACTTTGTCCAGACAATAGAACAGCCGGCGCTCTATACCACCGAAGTGTGGCGGGCGGCGCAGCGCGACGGGCTGCATCCCGAGCGCGCCGCCGCCGAACACCTGGCGGTCACGCCCTGGACCACGATTGAAGAGTTGGTGAAGAAAGACGAGGAAGGCTCAGTCGCCCCGAAGTAGGGCGCGGGCCGCCCGCCCATTCGCGGCGGGCGGCCTGCTGAAACAAATTCGCTACGTATGCCGGGCGTCGCGCCGCACCAGGGCAGAATCCAGAAAGAAACCCAGTCCAACCGTGAACGGAATAATGCCAAAAGTGCCGGCCACCCATGCGTCCGGTTCCATGCGTCCGATCAGCGCGAAGGTGAGCATGTAGCCGAGCGCGCCCGCCACCAGTAAAATGCCGGAGCGCCGCGAATGGGCCGCGGGGGGCAGTTCCGCCTGCATGGGCACATCGACGCCGCGCGCAATCGCGGCCAGGCGTTCTTGCGAGCGCAGTTTGCGCACACAATAATAGGTGTACATTCCCCCGAGCGGAATGCCGAAAATCATAATCACCGCCACCAAACCAATCATGTCTCCGTCCATATTGATCTCCTTGTGTTGGGCACGCTGTGGCGTGCAAATGACGGCCTGAAACCGTCGCCGGTCATAGTTACGGAGGCTGAAAAAAGAAAGTTCCGTGAAAATCATCCCCGGCAAGTGGTACCATCGGCGCGTCATGGCTACAAAACCTTGCATTTCTGCTCTTTTGGTCGCGTTTCTTGGTCTCGCGCTTATCCCCGTATTCGGCCAGGCCCCCGCCGATCACCTTATCGTGCTGAAGGCCGCGCGGATGCTCGACATCGAGAACGGGAAAATCGTTTCGCCCGCCGAGATCCTGGTGCAGGGCGAGCGAATCATCGAGACTGGGTCCACGGTCAAGCACCCCGCCAGCGCGGAGACGATTGACCTCGGCGACATCACCCTGCTGCCCGGCCTGATTGACGCCCATGTTCATCTTTTCCTTCACCCCGGCGCGGAAGACTTGCAGACGGTAGAAGAGTCGGTTCCGCAACGGACCATCACCGCGACCCTCGCCGCCCGCGATGACCTGATGGCAGGCTTCACCGCCGAACGCGATATGGGGACCGAAGGCGCCGGCTCGGCCGATACCGCGGTTCGCAACGCGATTGACGATGGCCAGATCCCTGGCCCGCGGCTGCGCATCAGCGGCAACGCCATCGACATCCTCGGCGGCCACGAAGACGCCAATCACTTCAATCCGGCGCAGCATGTGCTCTCCAACGCTACCTATGCAAATAGCGCGGACGAACTGGTGGCCGTGATTCGCGAGCAGTGCAAAGAAGGCGCTGATTTCATCAAGATTTACGAAACCGGGCCGGACACGTTGCGCGACGGCAAACCCTCCACCGTGTATCAGTATTCCGAGCCTGAGCTGGCGACGGCGGTGCTCGAAGCCGCGCGGGTTGGCAAGCATGTTGCCGTTCACGCCACCGGGGAACCCGGCGCGCTCTACGCGGCACAGGCCGGTGTGGCGTCGATTGATCACGCCAACCATCTCAGCGACCAGACCATGCAGTTGATGCGCGAGAAACAAATCTTTGCCGTGCCCACCTTCACCATCTTCGAATATTTTGCGGACCATGCCGCCACGCCGGAGCGCGCGGCCTACGAGCGGCAAATGCTCGATTTTCACGCCCAGCAGTTTCCCAAACAACTAGCCGCAGGAGTGCCCATGGCGGTCGGTTCCGACGTGGGGCCGTTCCCCCACGGCACCCAGGCGCGCGAACTGGTGCTGATGGTGAAATTCGGGATGACGCCCCTGGCAGCGCTACAAGCTGACCTGCTCAATGGGGCAAAGTTGCTGGGATGGGAAGGCCAGATCGGCGCTTTGAAGGCAGGTTATTTTGCGGACGTGATCGCGGTCGCAGGCGATCCCTTGAAAGACATCAGCGTGTTGCAACAGGTGAGATTCGTGATGAAGGGCGGAGTGGTGTACAAGAGGTGATGCGTTGCTCAATACATACGTACGTGCCCAAACACGCCAAACAATAGCGGATTCAGGCGCCAATTGGCCGAACCAGGCGTTTGCACCAGCCTGCGCCTTTCAGTTCGCCCTTTTCGTTGTCAATGAGCGATATGGCGATATTTCAACAGCTAGTGTTTGCGGATTGGCGGAAGAAGCTCACGACACGCCATCTGTGCCGCGATCAGTACTGCCCAAATTTCCGCCGTGTCAACGGGCGCATACCAGATAAAGGGAATCCGCTCGACTCTGGAAATAACGAGCCATCCGATAACTCCGTGCAGCAGAATAAGGCCACTTAAAACCATCCAGAGCTTAGGTTTGTTCCACATTGGGCGGAGAACCTTGAGTGTGTAGCCGAATACAAAAACTGTATTGACCGCGAATGCGATCCACTTCGCGTCAACGGGTGATTTCTTCGGCCCGTAGGCTGCGAAGATCACGATGGCAACTACCAGCGCAATGCTGATGAGGATGTACGCCAGCCAGTCTCTTACCACTGCAATACGGGAACCGCGCGCTTTCTTTCTAAGCGTGTGAATGCACCAGTAAACAAGGGTCAGGACGACGATTTCGAACCATAGCAACGGCGGTGTCAGCCACAGCATATGAGGATAAAGCGGATTGTAACCGACATGACTGACGAAATCAGATGGGATGAGAAGGCCGGTCTCCGACGGGATGCTGTACGCTCCCAAGTATCCACGTGCTCAAGGCACAGAGAAAAAGGAGACCGGCAATGAAGAAGGTAAGCACCGCAGCGACGAAGCAGAGCA
>JBOGLG010000023.1:0-29291 GCA_050745985.1 Terriglobales bacterium
GGGTGATGTCGCGGATGAAGGGCTTGAGCGAGGGAACCGCGTCGGCGTTGAAGTTGGGGCCGGCGACGCCTACGTCGGTATTGAAGTAGGCGACCGCGTGAACGAGATGGTTGGCGTGCTGCTCGCACCACTCGGTTGAGCCTATGAGCCCTTCTTCTTCGGCGTCCCACGAAGCGATGACGATGCGGCGTTTGGGCCGCCAGCCTTGCTTGAGCAGAGCGCCGAGACCGTGGACGGCTTCGAGCATGGCTGCGGTGCCGGAGTTGGGATCGACCGCGCCGTAGACCCAGGCGTCGCGATGATTCCCGGCCACCACCCATTCATCGGGCGAGTCAACGCCAGGTACGCGGCCAATCACGTCCCAGATGGTCCGGAATTGATAATCCTGCTTGAGATGCATCTTCACCTTTACCGGGCCGGGACCCACGTGATAGGTGAAGGGTAACGCGCCCTGCCACTCGCGCGGCGAATCCGGTCCGGCCAGGTGCTCGAGGATTGGCCAGGCGTCTCCATAGGAGAGCGGCGTGGTCGGAATCCTGGGGACCTGAGCCGACTGCTGCGGCGGAGTACGTTTGGAATCGGGCAGCGACGGCACGGAGGCGATGCCCGGCGTCGTGGGATCGCCGGGAAACTCAAACATGTAGCCAATCGAACCGCGCTGTACGCCAGTGGTCGGGCGCCAGGGGCCATCAGGATACTTGTCGCCACGACGCCAGCCGTCGTCGGCCGGGTCCGAGTATATGATGAGTCCGGCAGCGCCGTGCTCTTGCGCAACCAGCGCCTTTACTCCGCGAAAGTTCTGCCCGTAACGTGCCAACACGATCTTGCCGCGGACGTCGATCTTCAGTTGTTCGAGCTTTTTGAAATCATCGGGCGTGCCATAGTTGGCGTAGACCACATCAGCCTCAACATCGCCGGAGGGAGACATCCCGCTGAACGGCATGACTACGCGGGGATCGTCAGCCAATGGGTCGCCATCGACATGCTCGCGGGTCGGACCATGCATCTGGACGCCGGGGGGAGCGGTTACGTCGACGCTGATTTCGGAGGGATAGTTGATCCAGACGCGGTATTCGACGACTTCGGTTTCGAGGCCCGCCTCACGAAACTTTCGTTCGACGTAGTCGGCCGTGGACTTGTCTTCCGCAGTTCCGGCCATGTGCGGGGATTGAGTCAGGGTGTGCAGATGCTGCTCGGCCAGTTTGGGATCGGGAACCGCAAGAAAACGGGTTTCGACATTCGCCTCGGCGGCGGCATTTCGAAATCCGAAAATGGCGGCCGATGGAGCAGTCTTCAAAGACCTCGCAGCGCCAAATTCAAAAGAAACCGTGGTTAGAACAAAAAGAAAGACAACCACCGCAGTTGAGACTTTCATCAGGCTCCTGCGGTCCGGCTTGGGTCAGCGTCCAGACGCGCAACTAGACTGGAATTTATAGTAGCAAACCCCGGCGTCGCAACCGGATTGAGCAAACACTTTAAAATGGAACTATGCCTGTACCAGATGCCACCGTGCGGTTTTCATCCCGCGTCGATCAATATGTGCGCTACCGCCCCAGCTATCCGGGGGAAGTTGTGGAGTTCCTCCGAAAACAATGTGGCCTGAGCGCGGATGCGGTGATCGCCGATGTCGCTTCCGGCACGGGAATTTTTACTCGCATACTCCTGGAAAATGGCAATCGCGTTTTTGGGGTGGAGCCGAATGCCGAGATGCGCCAGGCCGGCGAGAAATTTCTGGCGGCTTACCCGCGTTTCACCAGCGTCGCCGGCACTGCCGAGGCGACTACGTTGCCGGATCGCAGCGTGGACATGGTGACGGCGGCGCAAGCGGCTCACTGGTTTGATCGCGCCAAAGCCAGGCACGAATTCGTCCGCATTTTGAAGCCAGGCGGGTGGGCGGTGTTGATTTGGAATGAGCGCCGGACGGATACGACTGCATTTCTTCGCGACTATGAAAAGCTGCTGCTGACCTACGGCACCGACTATCAGGAAGTTCGCCACGAGCGCACGACCGATGTGATTGCCTCTTTCTTTGAGCCCTCGCCGTTTCAATCAGCTGTCTTGGACATGCGCCAGGTTTGCGACTACGACGCACTGGAAGGAAGGTTGCTGTCATCTTCCTATACGCCGGGTGCGGGTCAGCCCGGCTATGAGTCCATGCTGCACGACTTGCGCCAGCTATTTGATGCGCACCAGGTGAACGGACATGTCGTGCTCGCCTATGCGACCCGGGTTTACTGCGCGCAGATTACTTGAATGCGCTCGGTGTTCCTCTGTGCCTTCTGTGGTTCTTGCTTTTGATCCACCGGAAAGGCAATACCACAGGGGGCACAGAGGAACACAGGGAATACAGGGAATACAGGGAATACAGAAAGGGAATCAGGAACCTACATGTCGCCAAGAGAAACCTTTCATATGACTCCCGAGGAATTCCGCCGCCACGGCCACGCTGTGGTGGACTGGATCGCCGATTACTACGGACGGATCGAATCGTACCCAGTGTTGTCGCGGGCCAAGCCTGGTGAAATTCGCGCCGGGTTGCCTGCTAATCCGCCGGCAAGAGGCGAAACTTTCGACGCGATCCTCGGCGATATCGAAAAGTTGATCGTTCCGGGGATTACGCACTGGCAGTCACCGAATTTTTTCGCGTTCTTTCCCTCCAACTCTTCCGGCCCGGCGATTCTCGGAGACCTGCTCTCGTCCGGATTGGGGGTGCAGGGGATGCTATGGGCCACCAGTCCAGCCTGTACCGAGCTTGAAACCCATGTTCTTGATTGGCTGGTCGGCATGTTGGGTCTGCCGGAGAAGTTTCTTTCGACCAGCAGTGGAGGCGGAGTCATTCAGGATACGGCATCCAGTTCATCGCTCTGTGCGCTGCTGGCCGGACGCGAACGCGCCACTGACTTTGGAAGTAATCAGCGAGGATGCAGCGGCAAATTGGTGGCCTACACCTCGTCGCAAGCGCACTCGTCAATCGAAAAGGACGTTCGCATTGCCGGCATGGGCCTGGATAACCTGCGCCTGATCGGAGTCGATGAGAAATTCGCCATGCGCGCGGATCTACTGGCCCAGCAGATCGACGCGGACCGCCGGGCCGGCCTCATCCCCTGCTTTGTTTGCGCGACGATCGGGACGACTTCTTCGAATGCGATTGATCCCCTGCCTGAGATTGGCCGCATCTGTCGCGAAAACGGCATCTGGCTTCATGTGGACGCAGCCATGTCGGGCACGGCGGCGCTTTGCCCCGAGTTCCGCAATACGCACGCCGGGATTGAACTCGCCGACAGCTATGCTTTCAATCCGCATAAATGGATGTTCACGAATTTTGACTGCAACTGTTTCTACGTGGCCGACCGCAAGGCGCTGATCAAGACCTTGAGCATTCTGCCGGAATATCTGCGCAACCAGGCGACGGAATCGGGTGCGGTGATTGACTACCGCGACTGGCAGATTCCTCTGGGACGCCGCTTTCGCGCACTGAAGTTGTGGTTCGTGATCCGGCACTATGGCGTCGAAGGTTTGCAGCACCATGTTCGCCGCCACGTTGAGTTAGCACAGCAGTTCGCGGGATGGGTAAAAGCCGACAGCCGCTTCGAACTGGCTGCGCCGGTGCCGCTGAATCTGGTGTGCTTCCGCCACCAGGGTGGAGATGAAGTGAATCAGGGAATCATGGAACGCTTGAATCGCAGCGGGGACCTTTACCTGACCCATACCAAGCTGGCGAATCGGACAACTTTGCGATTGTGCGTTGGCCAGACGAACACTGAAGCCCGCCATGTGGAGCGGGCTTGGAAAAGGATTCAGGAAGAAGCCGGGCGCCCTAATTAGTTTACGATCAGACGTAAGGAAATGTTTTGTGAGCGGAGTCCTTTCAGGGCTTTTTCGCGGGCGGCTTGGCGGCAATAGGGTTCGGGTTCGCGGGCACAGCGGGATTCACACCAAAGTCCCACACGTAGGTATTCATGCCCTCCCGACCAAGCAGTTCGATTACGGCGTATTCCCCCGGCTCGAGGGCTGCCGTGGGCGTGACTTGGACCCACCCTCCTGAGATTTGCCGGCATGTGGTCTCAACCAGATTCTGCTGCTGGGTTGCCTTGCCCAGCGGGCTGATCTTTATCACTCCCACCACGCGCTTCCCTTTCTTCACTTGGACCCGCACGATATGGAAACGGTCCCAGGGTTGTTGCGCTTGTTCGGGTTGCTGCGGCCGCTTGGATTCCGAAGAAGAAGCCCGGCTTGCATCAGGCGGCGGTAGCTCAGACGCAAGGTTGACATAGATCGAGGGCAGGGTGGCGTGGGCCTGCACTGTGGCATGGGAACCCTCGATTTCGATGGTCTGCTTACTGCTGGTAATGGGAATCGGAATCACCGCGGCCCGAATCATGTTCTGCGCCCGGTTGCGGTTCAGCTCTCCACCGTTTTGCGGCAGTTCCAACAACTGCGGCTGGTTCTGAAAAGTGTCCAGCAGGAAGAGCGATCCATTTTCTGGCAGCCGCAAATCGGGAGCCACCAGCGGAGTTTTGGCTTCCTCTTCGGCGCGTTCCGCGGCCAATTCTTTGTCCAGCTCGATGGCTTCCGGGCTGGGCACGCCGGCGGCGCGGTCCTGCTCGAATTTGGAAGTAGCCGGCCAATCCACCAGCGACTCGGGCAGTTCCTCCCATTCGTCGCGTTCCGCGCTCAGGTAGCGCACGCGGTCGCCTTTGATTTCCCACTTGCTGGCCAGTTGGTAGGTGCCGTCTTTCAGGATGAGGCGCTTTGCGAGTTGCTGGGCGGGAGCGGTGTGCACAAGCATCACCACGCAAACGAGGCCAAGTACCCAGATAGACGATCGAACAAAAAGGGTGGCGCGAAGGCTACTCACGTCGTGCCGCCTTGCGGCGCTCGCCGATCAGCTCGTCAACCAGTGAAGTGCCCGGCTTCACGTGACGCCGAACCAGGCGCTGGGCTTGCTCGATGCGCCCTCTCAGAGTCGAGAGGCGCAATTCACCGCCTTCAATCCGCAGCCCTACCTCGTCCCCGGTTACGATGCCCAAGGCTTTCCGAATGGAAGCGGGTATAACCATCCGCCCGCCTGCACTCATACGGACTCGGTTCCCGTCTTTCATGTCCCTTGTGACATTACAAATGAACGGCGACATTCTGTAAACCGCTGGAAGAACCCCCTGAAGACCCCTTGCCTCGTGATTCCCCATTTCTTTCCACAGCCCGTTCTGGCATAATTGATCGTGCACCCCATCTGCACAACTTTCCAATCAAAAGTTAGGGCGAGGGAACGATGTCGGCAAAGTACATCTTTGTGACCGGCGGTGTGGTGTCTTCATTGGGCAAGGGACTGGCGGCGGCTTCGATTGGCTGTCTGCTGGAGAGCCGCGGCCTGAAAGTCAACCTGATGAAGTTTGACCCTTATCTGAACGTCGACCCCGGAACCATGTCGCCGTTCCAGCACGGCGAAGTTTTCGTCACCGACGATGGCGCCGAAACCGATCTTGACCTCGGCCACTACGAGCGCTTCACTCACGCCAGACTGTCCCGCGACAATAACTGGACCACGGGCCGCATTTACGAGCAGATCATCGCCAAGGAGCGCCGCGGCGACTATCTGGGCAAGACGGTGCAAGTGATTCCCCACGTGACCAACGAGATCAAGGCTGCGATGAAAAAAGTCGCGCAGGACGTGGACGTTGCCATTGTGGAAGTTGGCGGCACGGTTGGTGACATCGAGTCGCTGCCGTTCATGGAGGCCATCCGCCAGATGCGCCAGGAACTTGGGCGCGAGCATACATTATTCGTGCATGTGACCCTGGTTCCCTTCATCGCTGCTGCGCAGGAACTCAAGACCAAGCCCACGCAGCACTCGGTGAAGGAACTGCTTAGCATCGGAATTCAGCCCGACATTCTGCTTTGCCGTACGGACCGGTTTCTGTCGAAAGACATCAAGGGAAAGATCGCCCTCTTCTGCAACGTGGAAGAGGAGGCGGTGATCACAGCCAAAGACGTCGCGTCCATTTACGAAGTGCCAGTGGTGTTCTCGCATGAAGGCGTGGACACGCTGGTGCTCCGGTACCTGAAGCTGGAAGCCAAAGACCGCGACCTTTCGAAGTGGGAAGACATTGTTCATCGCGTCTATAACCCGAAGGCCGAAGTCACGATTGGCATCGTCGGCAAGTATGTTGAGTACGAGGACTCCTACAAGTCGCTGAAGGAGGCTCTGGTCCACGGGGCTCTGGCTCACAACCTGAAGCTGCAAGTGAACTGGATTGAAGCCGAAGGGCTCGAAACCGGCGACCGCACTTTTGAAGAACAACTGGCTGATTACGACGGCATCCTGGTTCCCGGAGGCTTTGGGAAGCGCGGCATCGAAGGCATGCTGATTGCGATCCGCTATGCGCGCGAGAATAAAATCCCATACTTCGGCATCTGCCTGGGAATGCAAACGGCATGCATCGAGTTTGCCCGCAACGTGTGCGGCCTGGCGGAGGCAAATTCCAGCGAATTTGATCCATCAACCCCGCACCGGGTGATTTATAAGCTGCGTGAATTGCGGGGAGTGGAGGAACTCGGCGGCACCATGCGACTGGGGGCCTGGACCTGCAAGATCGAGCCCGGCACGCTAGCCCACAAAATCTACGGCCAATTGGAGATCAGCGAACGCCACCGCCATCGTTATGAATTCAACCGTGAATATGAAAGCACGCTAACCGCCGGGGGGCTGAAAATCTCGGGTTCCACGCCCGACGGAACCTATGTGGAGATGGTCGAACTTCCCGATCATCCGCATTTCATCGGTTGCCAGTTTCATCCGGAATTCAAATCCAAACCACTTGAGCCACATCCCCTGTTTAAGAGCTTCATTGGTGCGGCTTATGAGCACGGACTCAGGCGACGGGCGGAAAAGGCGGCGGCCGAAGTGGAAATGTTTCATCGACCGCCCAGAGTCGGAAGTAGGTAATCGCTAGCGAGCAGAACGCAACAAATAACACATAACAAACGGTAATGATCCAGTAGAGGTCACCCATTGCTTCGGCTGCTGGGACCACAGGCAGTCCCTGGACCGTGACTTGTCGGACCGTGACTTGAATGAGCTCTTGGAACGATCGTTAAGAAAGTCACGATCATTAAAAAGGCTTGCTCAGATGGATGAATCGGCCTAAGATGTCTGCCACGGTTTGTCGGCTGGCCGCCGATGACCAGAAACTGGGGGGCCAGTGTTTACTCGGGTGTGCCACCGCACCTTTCTCTTCGTCTCTCTCGCTTTGCTCGCTCCAATCGTGCGTGCTCAGGTGATGAGCATACCCTCGTCGGGGTTCGGGAATATTGGAGTTAGTGCCCTGGGAAGCGCCGGCGGCGGCACCGCGATGGGCCTCATTTCAGCGGAGCAGATGGGAAATAATCTGTGGGGACTGGTGAGTGAGGGTCAGAACCGCAGCCCTTTAGAGAGTCCTTCCGGTTCGATTTCGAAACTCGACCTCAAAGCTCCCGGAAATGCGCGTCGCGAATACGAGAAGGGCTACAAGCTCTTGATGCAGAAGGACTACAAGGGGGCGATTGAACATCTTGAAATCGCCATAACTGAGTACCCTGACTTCGTGGCCGCACACAACGCGCTGGGCACCGCGTACTTGAAGCTGGGTCAGGATAATCAGGCGCGTGATCAATATGCCAAGGCGGTTTTGCTCGACGACCATCTGCCAACCTCCTACCTAAATCTCGGCTGCGCGCAACTGGCCCTCAAGGATTATCACGCAGCCGAAGAATCGACGCAGAAGGCTTCGGCACTGGCCCCCCTCGACCTCCAACTGGCGACGGCCCTCACTTATACGCAGTTTATGAATCGGGATTACAGCGCCCTGCTGACGACCGTGCAAGCGGTGCATTCCCGCAAGCACAAGGGCGCAGCCATGGTGCATTACTTCGCCGCTGCGGCCTGGGACAGTGAGAACAATCCGCATGAAGCGGAGAACGAGTTGCAGACCCTGTTGAAGGAAGATCCAAAGTCACCGGCGGCCGACCAGGCCCGGCTGATACTGACGCAGATCAAGCTGGATCAGGCGAACGGCGGCGCCAAGAAAGCGCCACAACCGGCGGCTCTGGCTTTGGAAAACACGTTCGAGGTGAATCAGGTCCAAGCCGGCCCGGCCAAGAACGCTGCGACCGAGCGCCTGCAAATGGCCATGCAGAAGGCACGGGAAGAAAAGCAGATCGCGGAAGCCAGCGTGGAACCGGAACCTGCGTGCGCGACCTGCGCCGCCGCGTCATCTCCAACTGCGACGCTGCCCGCACCCGCGCCGAGCGCCCTGCGGCCGACCTCGAGCAGCAATCTGTTTACACTTCGGAAGGTGGTCGATGAGGTCGCGGTCTTTTTCGCCGCCACCGACCACGGGAAATCCGTGACCGACCTTACCCGAGACGAAATCGGCATTCGTGACAATGAAAAATCTCCCGCTGTCATCACTGGATTCCGCAACGAGGCTGATTTGCCGCTGCGGCTGGGAATCGTGATCGACACCAGCGAATCCATTGCCCAGCGTTTTTCCTTCGAACAGCATGCCGCAGTCAACTTTCTACAGAAAGTTGTTACCAACAAGGACGATACGGCATTCGTAGTGGGGGTTTCTAATTCAGTGTTGCTGGTTCAGGATTCCACCAGCGATCAGGCGCGGGCATCCACCGCCATTAACCAGCTTGCTCCCGGAGGCGGCACGGCGCTCTGGGACGCAGTTAACTTCGCGGCAGGGAAACTGGCGAACCAGCCGGAAACCAAGCCGGTGGCCAGAATGCTGGTAATCATCAGCGACGGTCAGGATAACTCGAGTAGTGTCACCCTCAAAGATGCAATCGCAACCGCCGAGCGCGGAGAGGTCTTTGTGTACACGGTGAGCACGCATGAATTCAACAACACCGACCCTTATGCTCTGGTCAGCGATTCGTCCGCGGTCGGCGACCGCGCCTTGAAGGTCCTGGCCGAGCGCACGGGCGGGGCCGCCTTCATCCCCGGATCGCTCACCGGCCTGAATCACGGTCTCGAGGAACTTGAGCAAGTCATCCGCAGCCGCTATCTGATTTCCTACAAACCCGCTGGCTTCAAGCATGACGGCCAGTTTCGTGCCATCGAAATCAGGGCCCGAAAATCCGGCCACAACCTGCGCGTCTATGCCCGCAAAGGTTATTACTCCAACACCGCCTCCTCGGGCGACGGCGACTTCTGAATTCGAGGGATGAGGGCTACTTCGTCACCATTGCCGCCGCGGCCACACGCGTGGTAGCAGTCGGCGCTGTAGATTTAGCCTGCGCTGGTCTGAATCCGCGGTAATATCATTCCAAGCTTCGGGGTTGAGGAGTTTTCTTCGAGGTGGCTCCAGGCCGATCGTATGAGTGTTTCTTTCCACGTCGAGGGTATTAACGTCGGTTCCGGTAACCTGTTTCTCATCGCCGGGCCGTGTGTGATCGAGAGCGAGAAACATGCTGTTTTCATGGCGGAAGTCATCAAGGGCGTCACCCGCTCGTTGAACGTGCCATTCATCTTCAAGGCCTCTTACGACAAGGCCAATCGCACTTCCATCCGCAGTTTTCGGGGGCCCGGTTTGGCCGAGGGTCTGCGCATCCTGAAAAAAGTGAAAGATGAAGTCCATGTGCCGGTGCTCACCGACGTGCATGAGACCAACGACGTCGCCAGGGTGGCCGAGGTCGCCGACGTTTTGCAGATTCCCGCGATGCTCTGCCGCCAGACGGATCTCATCGTCGCCGCGGCCATGAGCGAGCGAGTGGTGAACATCAAGAAGGGTCAGTTCGTTTCACCCTGGGACATGCAGCACGCCGTCGAGAAGTGCCGTCAGGCGGGAAATGACCGGGTCTTGGTTACGGAACGCGGTTCCAGTTTTGGATACGGTAATCTGGTGGTGGACATGCGATCTTTCGCCATCATGCGCAAGTTCGCGCCCGTGGTTTTCGACGCCACCCATTCGGTGCAGTTGCCCTCTGCCGCGCCTGCGAACGGAGATCAGCCGGTAGCCAGCGGCGGGCAGCCGGAATTCATTCCCGTGCTGGCTCGCGCCGCAGTCGCCGCGGGAGTGGACGGCGTATTCATGGAAGTTCACGACCATCCCAAGGAAGCCAAGTCAGACGGAGCCAACGCGCTGGACTCGACCAAGCTGCGGGGTGTTCTGAAAGAGCTCTTGGCCGTGCATGCGGCGTTGACCGCGGCACATGTAGGGCCTTAGGCGGCGGGCCCGCCGAATCTGCTACCATCCCTCTTCGTCGAGACAATTTGTTCCGGACATGCACATTGTCATCACCATCATCGGCCTCCTCCTACTTTTCGCGGTGCTGCTCGACGCCTTTGAGACCGTGGTGCTGCCTCGTCGAGTGCGGAGACAGTTTCGCATCACCATCTGGTTTTATCGGCGCACCTGGATTCCGTGGCGGGCGATCACCGGCCACATCAAGTCAGCCAGCCGCCGGGAGAATTTCCTGGCCTACTACGGGCCTCTCTCGCTCATTTTGCTGCTCGGAATATGGGCAACTGGGCTGATCTTCGGATTTTCACTTCTGCAATTCGGCGCTGGCGAGCATGTGCAGCTAAGCGGCGAACCCATTACCTTTGGCCGCCTGCTCTACCATAGCGGCGAAACGTTTTTCACGCTGGGCTATGGAGACATCGTTCCGACCTCACCCATTGCCCGCTTGCTTGCCGTGCTGGAAGCGGGCATGGGATTTGGCTTTCTTGGTACCGTCATCGGTTACATTCCGACCATCTATTCTTCGTTCTCGCGAAGGGAGGTTGGAATTTCCCTGCTGGATGCGCGTGCCGGTTCGCCGCCCACTGCGGCCGAACTACTGGCTAGATTCGGACGTTCTCCCCAGCAAACCACGCTCGACGAAATTCTGGCGCAATGGGAACGCTGGTCGGGCGAGGTGCTGGAAAGCCACATCTCCTACCCGGCGCTCAGTTTCTTTCGTTCCCAGCACATCAATCAGTCATGGCTGGGAGCGCTGACCGCCATTCTCGACGCCTGTGTATTGATCATTGCGGGAGTCGAGGATATACGCAACGAACAAGCGAAGATCACGTTCGCCATGGCTCGGCACGCGGTAGTTGATCTGGCACAAGTGGTCAATGCGCATTACGACTCAACCTTTCCCGACCGGCTGCCTCCCGCCGAGGAGGCACGGCTTCGCCGGACCCTGTATGAGCGGGGGCTGCGACTCAAAGAAGGGCCCGAATTTGAGCAGAAGGTCGCCTATCTGCGATCACTCTACGAGCCTTACGCTCTTTCCATGGCCCGCAACCTATTCATCACACTGCCTCCATGGATGCATTCCGAAAAGAGAAAGGACAATTGGGAGGCAGGGCCGTGGGACCGCGCGATCCAAGCCAAGAGCCTGGTAGTGCTCGGTCAGCCACGCATCGCGCAGCAGAACCTGGACGATCATTTCTGACTCTTCTGCCAGCCCATTGGCACGGCCCGCGGTCTTTGGACCATTCCTGCCATACCACGTGCTAACATCTTTTCTTCTCGATGAAGACAATTGGCGAAAACGTAGTTCGCATTGAGGCTGATGCCCTGCGCGCGCTCGCAGATCGTATTGCAGGGCCGATGGCCAGGGCGTTCGCGCGAGCTACGGAATTGCTGTACGGCTGCACCGGCCGGGTGGTCGTTACCGGCATGGGCAAGAGCGGAATCATCGCGCGCAAGATTGCCGCAACTCTCAATTCGACCGGCACGCCCGCGCTGTTCATGCATCCCGTGGAAGCAGTGCATGGCGATCTTGGAATGGTGGTCCGAGGTGATGTGGTACTGGCGCTCTCGGCCAGTGGCGAGACTGAGGAGGTCCTACGTTTGCTGGCGACGCTGAAACGCTTGCAGGTCCCGCTGATCGCCATAACATGTGACGAACTGGCTCCGCGGCCCGCGGGCGGGGGCGCCCGCGCTGCACGATCTACGCTGGCCGAAGCGGCTGACATCGCCCTCGATTGTTCTGTCGCCCAAGAGGCCTGCGCACTGGGATTGGCGCCAACCGCTTCCACAACCACGATGCTGGCGCTGGGCGATGCGCTGGCCATGACCTTAGCCGAGAAACGCGGCTTTCAGGAAGAAGACTTCGCCAATCTGCATCCCGGGGGCAAACTGGGTAAGCGCTTGGCGCGAGTCGAATCGCTCATGCATTCAGGAGGCGCGGTTCCGAGGGTAACGGCCAAGACAAAGATGCCGGATGTGATCTACGAAATGTCGCGAAAGAAGTTGGGCATGACGGCAGTGGTCGAAGGAAGGCGGCTGCTGGGCGTGATCAGCGACGGCGACCTGCGGCGACTGCTGGAAAAGCGCGGCAAAGACGCCCTCGACCTTACGGCCGGGCAGTGCATGACCAAGAATCCGAAGACGATAGCGGCCAAGGAATTCGCAGCAACCGCTCTGGCGCTGATGGAAGAAAAGAAGATTACGTCGCTGGCGGTGATAGATGGTAAGGGCAAGCTGGAAGGCATCGTGCACCTGCATGATTTGTGGGGCACGGAAATGATGTAAAGAATTGGGGAATTCGGTAATTTGTAATTGAGCAATTGAAGAGGTGCGTACGGACAAGGTTTTTCAATTACCCAATTACAAATTATTCAATTGCCCAATGCGAGGTTTCATGTACCACTACGATCCTGTAACCGCCCTCGAAGAACTGACCGAGGAAGCCACACTGCCCAACCCCGTCCATGTGCGCGACATGATTTTGCGCAAGCGGCTTTCGGCAGACAAATCGCTGGAAATGAACCGGCTGTTCGTCGAGTATCAGAAGTTCTTCGGCGAGACCCAGAAGCTGGGGAAAGAAATTCTGAAGCAGTTGGTGGGGTGAACGATCAGTTCAGATCGGCACTCGATCCAGAGGCACGATGAACTGAATGCCCGCTATCTGGTGGTTTTGTAACCGATCATCGTTCGTGATAAAGAGATCCACTCCAGCGCTCGCGGCGCAAGCAAGTTGGACAGCATCGGGGGCCTTTATCGATCTGTTTGTCTTGATGGAGGCATAGTGCCTTGCCGCTTTGATATCGAACGCTACGACCGTAGCCACCGAGCAAATCGCACGCTCGTACTTCCGGCAACGCTCCGCGTCTCCTGCTTGCAATGGCTTTATCAGTATCTCTCCCAAGGTAATTGTGGAGGTTAGCAATTGGTCGCCTCGGGCCAGCATCTTGGTTCGCAGATCCCTGGTCAAGGGAGAAAATTCATCGTTCGGCTCCAGCAGATAAATAAAAAGATTGGTGTCCCAAAAGATGCGGCTCATTCCCAACCCTCACGAATCCGGCGCACGTACTCGTCGGCATGCTCGTCAGCCCAGAGGTCTTTCCCGTCCCCATACAAGGCAAGCAAGGGATCGTTTTTGATTCGTTCTTCGAGACTGTCTTGGCTCCACGAGCGATACCAATCCAGCAAACTCGAGTATTCCGGCGGGATTTCTTCCCTCACTGGAACCGTTTTAGCGCCTTCGCGTGCTGGATCGTAGCTGTCTCCGTTGCGAAACAGCCGACGACGCCCCGGCGCTGTCTCGAACAGTATTCGATAGCGGCCTGAATTTGGCGCGCGGTTGGCGACACAGTGCTGGACGACATGCGCGTAGACACCAGGGCGCAGCTTCTGCGTCACCCCCTCCTTTCGAGCGCGGCTCATAATTTCTTCAATCGTGAAATCGGCTCGATCGGTTCGCTCCCGATGCAGCAAAGCAGTCGCGATCCAAACCTCATCCGCCACCTTTACCTCTACAGCAGATGTTGTCTTCATTTCTTTAACTCCGCGTTTTCGGCCCGATCAAGGGCTTGGATTACGAGCTTGGTTCGCGGCTGGACGCAATTGATACACAAACCTCGACCGCGATCAAAGTTCGATGTGAGGCTGAGCGTTTTCGTCACCGGTGCAACTTCCTGCCTCCGCGCAAGTCGCAACTCTCGGCGTATGCAGTCGTCGCAGAAAAAATTTCCTGGATGGCTAACCAGAAAGCCGTGTATCCGTTCAGGAATCGTCATTCGAATATACTTCAAAAACTAATATACCTGGTTTTGTGTTTATGAACAATAAAATTGTTCTTAGCCCTGACTTGGATGAATTGTCACTTGTCACGTAGAATGAGAAGCTCATTTGAAACAAGGACTTACCCATGCATCGCTGGTCAGAATCATTCATTCCCACGCTGCGCGAGGCTCCGGCGGACGCCGAAGTTGCCAGCCACAAATTTCTCGTCCGGGCTGGATACATTCGCCAGCTGGCTGCCGGACTCTATTCATTTCTCTTTCTTGGCAACCGCTCGTTCAACAAGATCGCGGCCATTGTCCGCGAAGAGATGGACAAGATCGGCCAGGAGTTTTACCTGCCGGCGCTGCATCCGCGAGAGCTATGGGAAACCAGCGGACGCTGGTCGGTGATGGGCGAGAACCTGTTTCGCCTGAAAGATCGCAAAGGCGCTGACCTTTGCCTGGGCATGACCGAGGAAGAAGTCATGACCGAAATTGCCAGTAAGGAACTACGCAGCTACAAGCAGCTGCCGCAAATCTGGTATCAGATTCAGTCGAAGTTTCGCGATGAACCTCGCCCCAGATCCGGCTTGTTGCGGGTCCGGCAGTTCATGATGAAAGACTCGTACTCGTTCGACATCGACGCCGCCGGACTCGATGTTTCCTACCAGAAACATCACGACGCGTATTGCCGCATTTTCGACCGCTGCGGACTGAAATACATGATCATCGACGCCGACTCTGGCGCCATGGGCGGATCGCAATCGCAGGAGTTCATGGTGCGCACGCCGGCGGGCGAAGATCAGGTGGTCAGTTGCGATGCTTGTAACTACGCGGCCAACCTGGAGAAAGCGACCTCGAAGCTCGAAGCTGGACAGGATCTCGCTTCGGAAGGCGACGGGAAGCCGCTCGAAGTCCACACTCCCGGCCAGAAGACAATTGAAGACGTCGCCCGCTTCCTCGGGGTTTCGCCGAAGAACAAAATCAAGACGCTGGCCTACATGGCTGAAAAGAAAGACGCGAAGACCGGCAAGTTTACTCTGCGTGGAATCGTCGTCCTCATGCGTGGAGATCATCAACTCAACGAAGCGAAGTTTGCGGCCGCCAACGGCGGCGGAGTAACCCGTCCGATGCAAGAGGACGAGATCAAACAACTCTTCCATTCTCCAGCGGGATACCTGGGGCCGGTCGGAATTGACTGGTCAAGAGGCTTGAATGACGTTGCCAAACCGCTGCTGCTGGTGGATAAGGCTCTCGAAGGCCGCAGCAATCTGATCGCCGGGGCCAACAAGGAGGATTATCACCTGAAGAACCTGACCCCGGGTAAAGACTTTCAGCCCACCGCTTATGCCGATTTGCGGACCGTCACGGCAGGGGAGGCTTGTCCGAATTGTGGCCAGCCGCTGCGCATCGACACCGCCGTCGAAGTCGGCCACATCTTCAAACTGGGCCGCAAATACTCCGAGTCCATGGGCGCCCGTGTGCTCGACAAGAACGGGAAAGAAGTCACCATCATCATGGGTTGTTACGGCATCGGAATCGAGCGTATTCTCACCGCCGCCATCGAGCAGAGTAACGACGAAAACGGCTTCTGGCTGCCGTCTTCGATTGCGCCGTTTGAGGTGGTCGTCTGCCCCACGAACGTAAAAGACGACACTCTGCTGAAGACCGCAACCGACATCGCCCGCACCCTCGAAGCCGCCGGTTTTGACGTGTTACTGGACGATCGGGACGAACGGCCGGGGGTCAAGTTCAAAGATGCCGACCTGGTGGGCATACCTTTCCGGGTTACCGTGGGGAAAAAGGTTACCGAAGGTACTGTAGAGGTGGTTCAACGCTCGACTCGGGTGGTACAGGATGCTAGCATCGGCGCTATAGCAGAGCATTTCAAAGCTCTGCGGTCGGCGCGCTAGTGGATATTCTGGCGCGCTGGAACGGGAGTGCGCCATGAGTACGATCAAGCTGCTGTTTGGCATCTTCGTCATTGTCACCGCGATTTTTCTAGGGGCGGAGCTGATCCCTGTTTACTACGCGAATTACCAGTTCAAAGACATCATCGCAACCGAAGCCACGCTTCAGACCTACACCACCAAGCCTGAATCCGAGATTCAGGACGGCATCTTCAAGAAGGCGCAAGAGCTCCAGATCCCGCTGAACAAAGACCAAATCAAGGTGAACCGGCACGGCTACACGGGAACTGGGTCTTTAAGCATCCGGGCCCCCTATGTCGTACATGTGGACTTGCCGTTGTACCCTCTAGACCTGCATTTTGATCCGTCGACGGACAACCACAGCCCTTTCTAGCCGCCGGTTTGACCTCGGTGATTTAGAATGGCGCTGGACTCCAAATCCCACTGACTGGGGAGGGCGGTTTACGCTTCGCCACGGTTCCCGCATCTAAGGAATCGGGGACGCGCGCATGTTCATGGAGCGCGTAGCTCGGGGCGTGCGGGGCCCTGCTGATCCAAGTGGCCATCAAGGTAAAGATTCCAAAGCGCAAGAAGAGTACCCGGGGCGGCAAAGGAACCAGTTCCGGGGACCCCGTCGTCCGCCTCGCGATAGCCACGTTCGTTGTCCTCGGAATCGTCATTTGTGGCTGGTTTTCATACTTTTACATCAAATACGACCGGATCATTGCACAGCGCTTCGCGGGACCGGTATTCAGCAGTTCCGCAAAGATTTACGCCATTCCCCGCCTGGTCAAAGTGGACGAGAAGATTGAGGCACGGGAGATAGCATCGCAGCTCGAGCGGGCCGGATATTCGGAAAAAGGGGACTCCGCGATTGGCAGCTACCGGTTGTTGGGCGGAGGCATCGAAATCAAGCCTGGGCCGCAGTCTTACCATAGCCCTGAAGCGGCCACCATTCGCATCCAAAACGGACAAGTGGTGAGCATCAGCGGCAAGTCCGGCGACCTCTCCGCCTACGAACTCGAACCCCAGATGATCACGGGGCTGTTTGACGCGCAGCAGCGCTCGAAGCGCGAGGTGGTCAAGTACGACCAGATTCCGAAGATCATGGTGGAAGCGGTGCTGGCCATTGAAGACCGCCGGTTTTTCCAGCACAGCGGCGTGAATTTTCTCCGCATGGGGGAGGCGGCCTGGATCGACTTCATGCACGAGCGCCATGAGCAGGGTGGGTCCACCCTGACCATGCAGCTCTCCCGCGGATTCTTTTTGACCCCAGAGAAAACCATCAAACGCAAATTGACGGAAATGCTGATTGCTGAAGAGCTCGAGCAGAAATTCAGCAAACAACAGATCTTCGAGTTTTATGCCAACTGGGTGGACCTGGGGCAGCGAGGTTCGTTCACCATCAGCGGCCTGGCCGAGGCTTCACACGCTTACTTTAACAAAGAGTTGAAGGACATCGCCTTGCCTGAGGCGGCGCTGCTGGCTGGCATCATTCAGCGACCCAGCTATCTTTCTCCTTATCGCCACCCGGAGCGCGCTTTGGAACGCCGCAACCTGGTACTGGAGAGCATGGTGGAAACCCACGCCATCACCAGGGCCGAGGCCGACAAAGCCAAAGCAACCCCGCTGAAGCTGGCGCCTCCCAATGTGGAAGCCAGTGACGCCCCTTACTTCGTCGATCTGGTGCGCGACACTCTAACCAGTAAATTCAACGAACGCGAGTTGAACGAACAGTCCTACCGCATCTACACAACCCTCGATCCGGACCTCCAGAAGGCCGCGGCCCAGGCAGTGGAGAGCGGAATTAAGCTGGTGGATGAACAGGTTACCAAGCGTCGGACCAAACGTATCAAGGTGGGCAGGAACAAGTTTGAAACCCAGGTGGAACCTGGCCCGCAGGCGCAAGTAGCTTTGGTCGCCATCGATCCGCATACCGGAGAGGTGTTGGCGCTGGTGGGGGGCAGGAACTATGCCTTCAGCCAACTCGACCACGCCGTCGCAAAACGGCCCACTGGCTCTATTTTCAAGCCGTTCGTTTACGCCGCTGCTATGAACACCGCCGTAAGCGGCGGAACTCCGGTATTCACACCGGCTTCCATGGTGACTGATCAGCCCACCACGTTTGCCTATGGCGATCAGATCTACGAACCCAGGAATTACAAAGAGGAATATCACGGGGACGTCACCGCGCGTTACGCCCTGGCGATGTCGCTCAACAATGCGACGGTGAAACTGGCGGAGGAAGTCGGCTATGACAAGGTTGCGGACCTGGCTAAGGCAGCCGGGATCGTCTCCGTGAAACCCACCCCCGCCATGGCGCTCGGGGCCTATGACGCCACACCCCTGGATATGGCCGGGGCTTATACCGTATTTGCGAACTCGGGAGTGCGGCTTTCTCCGTTACTGGTAAATTCCGTGCGCAACGCCGCCGGCGATGTGGTGATGGACTGGAAACGCGATGAGCGGCCGGTGCTGGACCCGCGCGTGGCCTACGTCATGACCAACATGATGGAAGGCGTATTCAATTTTGGCACCGCCTACACGGTGCGCCTCCTCGGCTTTACCGCGCCGGCAGCGGGAAAGACCGGGACCTCACATGACGGCTGGTTTGCCGGCTACACCAGCAACCTGCTCTGCATTGTCTGGGTGGGCTTTGACGACTACAGCGACATTCACCTGAGCGGCGCGCAGACTGCCGCCCCCATCTGGGCTGAGTTCATGAAGAAAGCCATCAATTTGTGGCCCTACTCGGACGCGCGCCCATTCACGCAGCCGGCCGGCGTGGTGGACGTTCAACTCGACAAAGCCACCAATCTGCTGGCCACTCCTTCCTGCCCTGACTCGTATACTTCGTCGTTTGTCGTGGGGACGGAGCCGACTAACACCTGCGACCAGGGCAGCGGCGCCAGGGGGTTCTTTTCGCGCATATTCGGATTGGGAGGCGACAAGGCATTGCCTCCGCCGGCCACGGACGCGAAACCGGCCGGAGCAGCCGATCCGCAAGGTGATGAAGCTAAGAAGAAAAAGGGTTTCTTGGGCCGGGTGGCGGGTATCTTTAAGGACGACAAATCGTCTAACACCCCACCGCCCGCTGATAACCACGGAAACCCTCCGCACTAGAGATGAGGCTTTTGTTCGTAAAGAGGTGAGCTTATGCAGCGCCGCATAGCTTTATGCATGACCGCAGTATTCTTCCTGGCCCTCCCCAGGCTGCACGCCCAAGTCGAGTTGGTGCAAATTACGCCTCCACCCCTGCGACAGGCCGAGCCGCCTGCGCCCAACGCGTCGGTTGAGGAACTGGATGCCCGCGGCGATCAACTCCGCGGCCAAAAAGCCTATCTTGACGCCCTGGATTACTACCGCGCGGCTTTGGCGAAAAAACCCTCTGCCGCGCTCTATAACAAGGCGGGCATCACCGAGCTGGAGCTTCGACGCGACAAGGAGAGCGCCAAGGACTTTGAACGCGCGGTGAAGCTGGATCGCGGGTTCGCCGACGCCTGGAACAACCTGGGAGTGTCATGGTACTTGCAGCGCAAGTACGGCAAGGCCATCAAACAATATGAAAAAGCCATCAAAGTAAACGCGGATGTCGCATCTTTCTACAGCAATCTGGGGGCCGCCTATTACGGAAAGAAAGAATGGGAGAGAGCCAGCCTCGCCTATGGACAGGCGTTGCAACTCGATCCCGACATTTTTGAGCGCACGTCGCGTACTGGGATTACCGCCCAGTTGCCCTCGCCGGAAGAACGGGCGCGCTTTGAGTATCTGATCGCGAAGCTTTATGCCAAACAGGGGAATGCGGATCGGGCCCTTGAATATCTGCGCCGTGCAATGGAGGAAGGCTACCCGGGTATCAACGACGTTTACAAGGATGCCGACTTTGCGGGCTTGCGGAAGGACACGCGCTTTACCCGGTTAATGGCCTCGAAACCGCCAGCCATCCCGGAATAAATGCTCGTTTTTCAGACAATTACAAATCTTTACATTTTTCTCGCAACTTTTGCCGGGTTCTGTGTTTTTATGGGAAACAACTCCTGAAAACACAGGGTGAGTAAGGAGAAACGGTAACCCATCGGTTGTCGACCCGAGCACGCCCCAAGCAGACAACCGGTGGGTTTTTTGCGTGCGGGATGCCCCGATTTCCAAAGATTTACTTCACGGTTGGGGGTTCAAGCTAGGAGCTAGAAGCTAGCAGCTAAGAGCGATTCTGCGGGCTTCGCTCCCCGATGTACTCCTCCACCGCTCGATCCCAGTTCCCCTGGGCTTTCAACACAAACTCAACCGCATCCCGCAGAGCGCCGTCTCCGCCGGCGTGAGGCGTAACGTAGTGCGCCTCTTTCTTCACCTCGGCGCGGGCGTTGGCCACGGCCACGGCGAGCCCGCTGTGGCGCATGGCGGGAAGATCGATCACGTCATCTCCCACAAACCCCACTTCGGCGGTGGTCAGGCCTTCCTGCTTCAAGATTCCCTTTAAAACTCCCAACTTATCCTGAATGCCTTGATGGACATGGTCGAGCTTCAGATCACGGGCGCGGACCGCGACTGTCTCTGAAATGCGCTTGGTGATCAACCCGGTCTTGATGCCGCCCAGCCGTGCCAGCGAAATGGCGGTGCCGTCGTGTGCGTGGAAGCCCTTGGCTTCGATCATCGAAGAACTGGCCAAGCCGAAGCCACCTTGGCCACCGTGTTTGGCAGCGTGCTCGAGTGTGGTCTGCTGGAAGCCTGGAGGGGCAGGAAAGAAGAACAACTTACCGTCAGTCAGGACGCCATCGACGTCGAAGAGGAGAAGTTTGATCTTCCTGGCGCGAGCTTTGGGGGAAATTTTTGGCATCGCGGGGATTCTAGCATTGGCGGGCCGCTCACGCAGTGCAGCTGTCCCCACACGCCCGCGCCGCGAGCCGCGTGCTCAGCGCCGCTGCGGTTCGCTTTTTGCGCCTTGCGTCGGGGCGTATCGGAACGGGCTGGTTGGCCATTGCGACCTCCCTTCCCTACTTATAGGCGAATATTTTGCGAAACTCCATTTTCCGCATTAAAATAGCCTTATGCCGTCCCTCCCTGACCCCCTCGCCTGGGCCCACCCACTGGTCAAGGATTGGTTTGTCCAGCGCTTCGGCACGCCTACCGAACCGCAGGAGCAAGGCTGGCCGCACATTCTCGCCCGCCGCACTACCCTGATTTCCGCCCCCACGGGCTCAGGCAAAACCCTGGCTGCTTTCCTCGCCTGTATTGACCGGCTGGTCCGCAAGGCGCTCGTCGGTGATCTTCAGGATCGCACCGAAGTTCTCTACGTTTCGCCACTCAAAGCCCTGGGCAACGACATTCAGAAGAACCTCGAGATTCCGCTGGGCGAAATTCTGCAGATGGCCGGCGAACGCGGGCTGCTGATGCCGCAGATCCGCACCGCTGTCCGCACCGGCGACACGCTTATGCACGAGCGCCGTGCCATGCTGAAACGTCCGCCGCACATTCTGGTGACCACGCCCGAGTCGCTCTACATTCTGCTGACCGCCGAAAGAAGCCGGGCCATTCTGCGCGACGTAGAAACCTTGATCGTCGATGAGATTCATGCCGTGGCCGACGACAAACGCGGCGCGCACTTGACCCTGTCGTTGGAGCGGCTGGAGGCACTGTCTCGCTTCGCGCCGCTCACGCGCATCGGCCTTTCCGCGACCCAAAAACCGATTGAGGAAATTGCCCGCTTCCTGACAGGTAACGGTCGGCCGGAGCCGGTCATCGTCAATGTCGGTCATAAGAGACAACTCGACCTCGCGGTTGAAGTTCCTGCCTCTCAGCTCGGCCCCATCGCGAGTAATGAAATGTGGGACGAAATTTACGACCGCATCGTGGAACTTGTCGGTCAGAACCGTTCGACGCTGGTGTTTGTTAACACGCGCCGTTTGGCGGAGCGGGTTTCGCATCAGTTGGCGGGGCGGCTGGGCGAGGACAATGTCGCCGCCCACCACGGCAGTCTGTCGCGCAAACTGCGGCTTACTGCCGAGAACAAACTCAAAGATGGCCAGGTCAAAGTGCTGGTCGCGACTGCCTCCTTGGAGTTGGGCATCGATATCGGCACCGTCGACTTGGTCATTCAGATCAGCTCGCCCAGGGCCATCGCAGTCGCGTTGCAGCGGGTGGGGCGTTCCGGCCATTGGCGTGGAGCCATTCCCAAAGGCCGATTCTTTGCCACGACCCGCGACGAGTTGCAGGAGTGCGCTGCTCTCGTGCGCGCAATCCGCTACGGCGATCTTGACCGGCTGATGATTCCCGAGGCTCCGTCCGACATTCTTGCGCAGCAGATTGTGGCGATTTGCGCGGCGGAGCGGAGCGCCTCGGTGTCACTGGCCGGCGAGGGGGCGCACCGGGGGCAGTTTGCCCTCGGCACAGCCGGCGTGGATGCTGGCGCTACGGACGATGGTTGGGATGAGGAAGAATTATTTTCTCTGGTCAGGCGCGCTTATCCCTACCGGAATCTTTCTCGCGAGACTTACGACTCGATTCTCGAGATGCTCTCCGAAGGCATTGCGGCGCGCCGCGGGCGCTACGGGGCCTACCTGCATCGCGACCGGGTGAATCATAAGTTGCGCGCGCGGCGCGGCAGCCGTCTCGCAGCCATTACCAGCGGCGGAGCGATTCCAGAAACGGCCCTGTTCACCGTGGTTGCCCAGCCCGAAGGAATCATGGTCGGCACCGTGGATGAAGATTTTGCGGTCGAGGCCAACGCCGGCGACATCATGCTGCTCGGCAATACCTCTTGGCGAATTCACCGGGTGGAAGGCAAGTCTGGACGGGTGCTGGTGGAAGATGCGCACGGCTCGCCGCCAACCATTCCCTTCTGGCGCGGCGAGGCCCCGGCGCGCACTCAGGAACTTTCTCTTCACGTGGCCGGGCTAAGAAAAGAAATTAGCGACCGGCTGCGCAACGTCTTTCCGGTGGGAGTATCCCAGGCCCAGCCGGAGGTCGCCGAAACCGTGGCCTGGCTGAAAGAAGAATGTGGCCTTGACGATTCCGGCGCCGAACAGGCCATCGAATACATCCTGCAAGGACGGGCGGTGTTGGGGGACGTTCCCACGCAAGACACCATCATTGCCGAGCGTTTCTTCGACGAAGGCGGCGGGATGCAGTTGGTGATTCATGCTCCTTTTGGCGGACGCATCAACAAAGCCTGGGGGCTGGCGCTGCGCAAGCGTTTTTGCCGCAGCTTCAATTTCGAGTTGCAGGCCGCGGCCACTGATAACGGCCTGAACATTGCGCTGGCCGAGCAACACAGCTTCCCCCTCGCCGACGTGTTCCATTTCTTGAGTGCGGAAACCGTGCAGCCGATTCTGGAGCAGGCTGCGTTGGCCTCGCCGCTCTTCGGCACCCGCTGGCGCTGGGATGCCGGCCGGGCCCTTGCTTTATTGCGCTTTCAAAGCGGCAAGAAAGTCCCACCACAGATTCAGCGCATGCGTTCCGATGACTTGATGGCGTCGGTATTCCCCGATGTCGCCGCGTGCCAGGAGAATATCGAGGGCGATATTCAGATTCCCGACCATCCTCTGATCAAAGAAGTCATGAAAGACGTTCTCACCGAGGCCATGGACCTGGATGGGCTGAAGACTCTGTTGCGCGATATGGACGAAGGCCGCATCCGCTGCGTGGCGGTCGACACTCCCGTGCCTTCACAGTTTTCGCATGAGATTCTGAATGCGAATCCCTACGCTTACCTTGATGATGCTCCGCTCGAAGAACGGCGGGCTCGGGCAGTCGAGATGCGGCGCGTGCTGCCGGAGTCCGTGCTTGAAGAGGTTGGCAAGCTTGAGCCGGCGGCGATTGCGCAGGTCCGCCAGGAAGCATGGCCGGATGTGCGCGATGCGGACGAACTGCATGATGTTCTGCATACATTGATTGCCTTCCCCAGTGACAACCGCGTTGCGCCCGAGTGGGCGGACGCGGGCATCTGCCCCGGCCTGGACCTTGCCATCTCCCAATGGTCTGCCGCATTTCACAGGCTGGTTGGCGATGGCAGAGCTACCGGCGCCGCCGCAGGCAGCCGGAAATATTGGGTTGCGGCAGAACACGCCCGGACCTTCTCTCTGCTCTTTGCCGGCGCCGCTTTCGAACGCCCTGTAGCGGAACTGAATGGCCTCGCTCTCGCGCGCGACGACGCTTTACTGGCTCTGGTCACGGGATGGATGTCGCATCTTGGTCCCGCAACCGCGCCGCAACTGAGCCAATTGCTTGGGCTGGCTTCATCGGAAATCGAAGCTGCGTTGCTGCGCATGGAAGCCAGCGGCGCAATCCTGCGCGGAAACTTTACCGGCGGACACTCCGAGCACATCGAGTGGTGCGAGCGGCGGTTGTTGGCGCGCATTCATCGCCTGACGGTCGCAACCCTTCGCAAGCAGATTGAGCCGGTGACCGCCGCCCAATTCATGCAGTGGCTCTTACGCTGGCAGCATGTTGCGCCGGGAACCCAGGTTCAGGGTGAACGCGCCACGCTCGAAATCGTCCGCCAGTTGCAGGGATTTGAAATTCCTGCCAACGCCTGGGAGCGGCAGATTCTCGCCCACCGCATCGCCGATTATGACCCCAAATGGCTCGATCAACTCTGCCTCACCGGAGCGGTTGGCTGGGGCCGGCTGTCTCCGCATCCCGCAACTCTGGAAGATTCCGCCGCCGGCAAACGCCGTGTGATCCCCACCAGTGTTGCGCCCATCACATTCTTCCTTCGCGAAGAAGCCGACTGGATGATGCCGCAGCATTCTGCCGGCCAACAGCCCGAAGCCCGCGGCCTGAGCGATGGGGCGAGGCAGGTATTGGATTTTCTGCGGCAGCGCGGGGCATCGTTTTTTGCCGACATTGTTCGCGCCACCGGCAAGTTGAAAGCCGAGGTCGAGACCGCACTCTGGGAACTGGTTGCCGCCGGAGTGGTCACTGCCGACGGTTTCGACAACTTGCGCTCGCTCATTGATCCCAAACGCCGCGCTGGACAAGGCAGCGGGCGCAGCGCACGCCCCCGGCACAGCTCCGGGCGCTGGGCCCTGCTGTATGCCGATCAAGCCGTCGAGCGGACCCGGGCCGTGGAAGCCACCTGCTGGATGCTGCTGAAACGCTATGGGATAGTTTTCCGTGATTTGCTGGCGCGCGAAACCAACTTGCCCAAGTGGAGAGAATTGCAAGTGGCTTACCGCAGGATTGAAGATCGCGGAGAAATTCGCGGAGGCCGCTTTGTCGACGGTTTCATCGGCGAACAATTTGCATTGCCGGTGGCCGTGGAATCTCTGCGCGCCGCACGCAAGTTGCCGCCGGCCCAGGAAAGCATCACGCTCTCCGCCGCGGACCCGCTGAATCTCGTGGGCATTATCGTGCCGGGCGAACGGGTGCCCGCCATCTCCGGCAAAATCGTGAGTTTTCGCGATGGTGTTGCGGTCCCGCAGGCCGAACATCCAACCGCGCCGCAGTCTGTGGCCATGGACTAATTCCGGGGAGCTTCACGGACTCAGATTCAACAAAGCCGCCGGATCCAGGTACACACCCTGCCAACGCACCGCAACGTGGAGGTGCGGCCCGGTGGCACGCCCGGTGCCTCCGCTCAACGCGATCTGCTGTCCGCGTTTCACCTGCTCGCCTGCCTTCACTTCGATCTTCGACAAATGCATGTAGATGGTAAGCAGTCCCTGGCCATGATCGAGCACAACGCAATTGCCTTCGAAAAAGAGCATCTGCGCCAGCAGGACGGTTCCGGAGTTGAGAGCGGAGACTGGCGTGCCCGCCGGCACACCGAAGTCGAGTCCCTGGTGAACGCTCTGTACATTGCCGTTAAAAACCCGCGCAGTTCCGAAGACATCGGAAATCGGCGCCTTCACTGGAGGAAGAAATTTCCCAGCCCAATCGCGTTCCGGGCTCATCAGCCCAAGCACACGCTGTTTGATGGCTTTATCCTCGTTGATCTGGTGCAACTGTTCTGCGCTTGGCTCGGTGTATTGCTTGGGAACAGTCACGGCAATCTGGCGATATTTCCCTTTCCCGACTGGGATGGCATGCTGAAATGAGATTTCGTAGCCGCTCTTCGTCTTTCCGGTCAGCGCCAAGAGGTATTTGCCGGGTTTGGTTTCGAGGCTGGCGCCGGCGATTCCTCGCCAGGTTTTGCTGGGCGGATCAAAGGCAAAGAACACTTCGTGCTCCAACCATTTTCCGGAGAGCGATTCCAGAGGTCGCGGTGAAGTGACCTGCAACAGAATTGGTGATCCATTCACCAGGCGCTTTGGTTGCCAGCGCACGGACCAGGAACGGGCGTTGCGGCTTTGAGGCTTGGTTGAATCCACTGAGCCGCCAGCAGGAAAGGCGGAGATCAGCAGCAAAATGATGATTATGAAGCGGATCGGAATGACCTCCAAGCGCTGACACGGGGATTCCAGACTGCAAGGGTTCCCGGCTTCCCGTCTCTTTCCCAAGACTACCTTCCGGCAAACAGGGTCGCGCGACCTTACTTCGCCGTGGCGTACTGAAAAGGTCTAATTTTGACGCTCTTCCAGAAGTAAGCGAGGATGATCACGCTTGCAACCGCCGCATAAGCGCACCACAAAGACGTAAACGCATAGCGCTTGAAAGCCATCACGGTCAGCAGTATGGCCATATTCGCGATGCCGAAAATCACCATGTCTTTTACCCTTGAGAACAGAAGCGAACCACAGGTCGCAATGACATAGAAGAGCGCCACGGTGGTGTTGTTGGTGGCCGGATTGATGTAGACGATGCTATTAACTTTCACGAAAATCTCGGTGGGATATGCCGTCAGAGCCCAAAGTATGTAGAGGGTGGTCAAGGTTCCAATTACCAGAAACGGCACCATCCGTTTCCGGCTCTTGCCGTTCGGTTCAAACAGGAGCACGCTGAGCGGCAGCAAAAATGGAAGGATCCCTTGCGCATACAACATGAACGCCGCGCCCATGTTGTGCGTAGTCTTGGGCGAGAGCATTCCGTCCAACCCTAGCCATACGAAGCCCTCGATGAACTGGTGAATCGCAAACAACATAGGTAGCGATGCAAAGAGAAGTTCACGCCTGTGCTTTACTCTGGTGAAGGTCGCGACACCGACCGTTGCCAAGACTCCGCTGCCGGTAAAATTCGCTGCCGCCGAAAAACACACGTTTGACCTTCCTCCATCCCAGACTCGCTATATGCTCAATCCCATCCAGGCCACGACAGTATCGCACGTAGCGATGGCCTCCTCGCAAGCTAGCGTAATATCGGCCATTTCACTCATCATGGGGCCAAGGGAGTGAAATCGGCTGTTTTCGACAGCTACGTCCTCTATCCCGTCTATACTCTGTGTGAAGAGCCATGTTTGAACGTTATTCGGAAGCGGCAAGGCGCGTCATTTTCTACTCGCGCTACATGGCCAACCAAAGCGGAAGCCCGGAAATTGAAACCGAGCATCTCCTTTTGGGATTGCTCAGGGCCGACATGGTGCTAGCACGACGCTTCCTTGGCTCGCCTTGGGCTGCGGAAGAAATTTGGCGAGAGGTCGAGCGCAGGAAGCCTGTTCGTGCAATAACTCCGGGCGACCTTCCGCTCAGCACGGCTGCTAAGCGTGCGCTGGAGTTAGCGGCAGACGAGGCGGATCGGCCTTCGTCCAGGAAAATTCTCACCGCGCATCTTTTGCTCGGCCTGCTTCGCGACAAGAAGTGTCTTGCGGGGTTGTTACTGCACGAGCACGGCCTTCGTCTTTCTGCGACTCGCGAGGAACTATGCCAACACCCCTACGATGACTCGGCAACGGAGAAATTTGTTAGAGACCCCAGGCCGCTACCTCAGGATGTGGTCGAAGTGCATACCAGGATTAGGTCAATAGTGAGCCGCATGGAGGAAGCCATCGCCAACCACGACTTTCCGAAGGCTCACTCGTGTTCAGACGAAGAGTGCATAGAACGCGACAAGTTGCGTTTGCTCTACCAGGAGCATGGGCTTTCGGGCGGCTGGATTTTCGATTAGGCCGTCGATTCATGAACGGTGACGACACAACCGCGACACAAATGCCGTTGCCATGACTGCTCACCCTGTCTAACTTGTTGAGGAGTTTGGTGGACCTGGTCGGGATCGAACCGACGACCTCTTCCATGCCATGGAAGTTAAGTATAAGCCGGCCATTGATTCTTAAAGGACTTACGACCGGCGGAGTCGGCTAAAACCGGCCTAAATGGCGCAATTTGCTACCAAATTGCTACCAACATCGTCAACCGCAGCAAGTGGGTTTCGAGGGCTGCATCGTGGGGGATCAGCCCTCCTTTCAAATTCAGAATTGGCGAGTACGAGTGTCAGACGTTAGCGAAACGTGCAGCGTGTCGATTGTCAAGAGACTCCGCGCATCTGCGTTGGGCGCATAAATACCCGCTCTAAACGCTCTTCTCGTTCTGACCACTTCTCGAAAAAAGCAATAACTTGGGGAGTCTGCTCCTCGCTCAAGCAAAGCTCCCGTGCCCCGAATCAGATGGGTTTTGACACAGCCGGAAAGGGCTGGAGCAACTTGCTTTCTTGGCAGTCTCCCCAACTTATTGCAGTACGTCCTCGCGTGCCATGCAAAGATGGAAGGCACGGCTCGATACCCGTTTGGACGGCTGCCACTGATTCCATGAATCCCATTCGTTGTCCCGGATAATCCGGGCGACAGCGTCAAGGTGGGAGATGTAGACCAAATGGCTGGCCTTGACCTCCTTCGCGGTCTCGGCTCACGTGTGCTGGAACTGGGGGCGAAAGCTCGCTTCGACGAGATCGAAGTGGTCATTGTGATACCGAAAGAGCACGGATCTCGCTCTCGTTTTTCCCGACGATGAAGGCTCGCAAGAATGCCGCGCACAGAAGTGGACCGACATGGATCGCCTCGATGCAGGGCATGAAGTTGTGCCGATATGCTTTGTCGGAGTTCCATCTCTTCACGACGTCGGCGCCTGAGATCAAATTCGGAGCGACGAATTCGCGATCGATCTCGATCCAAACCGCGGATCCCCACTTTTCTCGATAGGGAACGGACGTGAGCCAGTCGCTCATCGGACACTTTGTTCCGTAGCTCTCGGGATCGAACTGATCGAAGTCGAACAGACTCACCCGCCGAGCGTGTGCGCGTACGAGCGGTACGGCTCGCCGTCCATCGTTCGCCATCCGTCGGGGTTCGGATTGTCCGGATGAACTGGAAAGATCGAACCGCGCTCGAGGATTTCGACATTTTGACGAAGGTCGCCGCGCTTGAGGTCGAGGGGCTAGAAGCAGGACTACGCCTTGACGGCATTCGCGAGGTTTTCGAGGCGCAGAGCTCCTTCGCTCCCACGTCCGCGATCGGGAAGAGAATCAAATCCGCGCTCGACTTTTTGAACAAAGGTTTTAAGCACAAGGGATCGTCCCTCCGCACCCGC
>JBOGLG010000024.1:0-41143 GCA_050745985.1 Terriglobales bacterium
TCCTTACTCATGCGCATACACCTGGTTTGGCCAAACGCCAAGCTTCCCTTTACGCCAGGCGGGCTCATGACCCCCGAGCAATATCTGGCTCTCGTAACCATGCATGGCTCCATCATGGTTTTCATGGTTCTGACCACGGCGCCGCAGTCGGGATTTGGGAATTATTTTCTGCCCATCCAGATCGTCGCCGCGGACATGGCCTTTCCCGTCCTGAACATGCTTTCGTTCTGGACCACCTTTGTGGCGTTCATCGTCATGTTGTCAGCGTTTTTCGCTGTCGGAGGGGCGCCTCTCCACGGCTGGACGGGCTACGCTCCGCTCAGTGCCCTGACAAATTCCGGCCCCGGCGAGCAACTGGGTGCCGACTTATGGATCACCAGTATTGCGATCTTTTGTATTGCATCGCTAATGGGCGCATTGAACTTCATCACCACGATCCTGGACTTGCGAGCCAAGGGCATGACCATGATGCGCATGCCACTGACCTGCTGGGCGTGGTTTATCACCGCGATCTTGGGGTTGCTGGCGTTCGGCGTTCTACTCTCAGCAGGCATTCTGCTGCTGCTCGATCGCAATCTGGGAACCAGTTTCTACGTTCCGCTGGTGGTGGTGAACGGACAGATTATGGGCCACAAGGGCGGATCACCCTTGCTATGGCAGCACCTTTTCTGGTTCTTTGGTCATCCCGAAGTTTACATTGCCATTTTGCCCGGCATGGGCGTGGCCTCGCAGTTGCTCTCGACCTTCGCTCGTAAGCCAATCTTCGGCTACAAAGCGATGGTGTACGCCATCATGGCCATTGGCATCCTGGGCTTTGTCGTCTGGGGACACCACATGTTCATGAGCGGCATGAGTCCCTACTCAGCATTTGCCTTTTCGATCATGACCATGGCGATCGGAGTGCCCTCGGCAATTAAGACTTTCAACTGGCTGGGCACTCTGTATAAAGCAAAGATTCGTTTTCAGACCCCGATGCTTTATGCCATCGGCTTTGTGTCACTGTTCGTCTCCGGCGGCTTGAGCGGCCCATTCCTGGCGCAGCCGGTGCTGGATATCCCGCTGCACGATACCGCCTTTGTGGTGGGGCATTTCCACCTGATTATGGGCGTGGCGGCAATTTTCGGAATGTTCGCCGGGACATACTACTGGTTCCCCAAGATGTTTGGGCGAATGATGAATGAGACCTGGGGGCGGGTCCATTTCGTAATTACACTGATCGGAACCTATTCCATCTTCATGCCCATGCACTATCTGGGCATGGCAGGACAGCCGCGGCGCTATTCGCAATTCACCGAAGTGGCGTATCTGCAACATCTGATGCCGTTGAACCGGTTTATCACCTACGCGGCCATCATCACCATCGGGGCACAGTTTATCTTCGTGATCAATCTGTTCTGGAGCATGTTTAAGGGTCCGAAGGCCAGTGACAACCCGTGGGAAGCGACGACGTTGGAGTGGACCACGGCCACGCCGCCGCCGCACGACAATTTTGGCGGGCACACACCAGTGGTCTATCACGGGCCGTATGAGTACAGCGTGCCGGGAGCAGCCAAGGATTACGTGATGCAGAACGATCCGGCGGGAGTGCCGACGCACTAGAGGGGGCGGCGGGCAGGCGTGTCTGCCGCACATGTCAGTTATGGCGACTTTCAGTTCGACAATTCGGGTCCCACAAACCGGCAAAGGCGCGGGCGAACCGCCTCCACCGGTTCAGGGCGGCGGTGGAGACGGCGGAGGCGGAGACGGCTATCCGGATTACGGCCAGCGCCTGCGACGACTGCGACTAGCGCTCGCGATCGGCCTGACTTCGGTCACCATGATTTTTGTTTCGCTGACCAGCGCCTACATCGTGCGCCGGGGATTGCCGACATTCGACGATCGCACCAGCACCTATGTTCAGGATTGGATTCCGGTACAGCTTCCGCTTGCCCTGTTGCTGCTCAACACGGCATTACTGGGGGCCAGCAGCCTGACGGCGGAACTGGCCCGGCGGCAGATCACGCGGCGGGCGGCATTGGCTCCGGTGAGTTCGATCCCGGGGGTGTCTCTGGGGCGGGAGAGCGGCTTTCCCTGGCTGGGACTCACGGTGATCCTGGGGCTGGGATTTCTGACCGGGCAGTGGCTGGCATGGCGCGAGCTGGCCGACCGTGGATTCTACCTGGCTACCAGCGCCAGCAGTTCGTTTGTGTATTTGCTGACTGCAATCCATGGAGTACATCTGCTGGGCGGCGTGCTGGTCCTGTTGTACGCGGCGATGATTTCAGTGCTGCATCGGCCGGTGGAGGGACGCCGAATCGTCGTCGATGTGACCGCCTGGTACTGGCATTTCATGTTTGTATTGTGGCTGGGGATTTTCGCTTTGCTTTGGTTCGTGCGGTAGGGGCTTTAACCACAAAGGACACGACGGTACAGAAAGATAGCCCGGAGGAGAACTAACAATGGCCGACATGGCGGTGCCGCACGGGATGGCGGGCGAGTTTGAGCCATCTCTTTTTGGCGCCTATTCGAAAAAGATCGGGATGTGGCTGTTCCTGCTCTCCGACACGTTGACGTTCGGGGTCTTGTTGTTCGCCTACAGCTACGGGCGAATCTCAAATCCCGACTGGCCCACACCGTTTCATAAAGAAAGCATCATCAATGCAACGATAATGACGGGATGCCTGCTATCCAGTTCCCTGACCATGGTGCTGGCGGTGATGGCGGCGCGTCGCGGCGACCGCAGTTGGACGCGCAACTGGATCCTGTTCACCATGCTTTTTGGAACCGCGTTCATCGTGTTGCACGGCATGGAGTGGACCAAACTGATTGCCGAGGGCATGACACCCTCGAAGAATCCGTGGTCGTCAACCGTTCAGCAATTTGGTGGAACATTTTTCACTCTTACCGGCATGCACATGATGCACGTCACCATCGGCGTGATTTATTTAGGCGTGGTGGCCTTACGGAAGAAGATACTGCCGATCCTGGTGATCTGTTGGCTGGCGGTGTGGTTGGGCACTCCGGCGGGGAGCGTGTTTCACCTGGGAGCGCATGTGATATTGATCGGCGCCATCGTCGCTGCCATGATCATGTTCCTCAAGCCCAAAGATTACGACGCCCATGACGTGGAGATTGCCGGGTTGTACTGGCACTTCGTTGACTTGGTGTGGATGTTCATTTTCCCGCTGGTTTATCTGATGTCCACGCGGATTACGGGCTAGAGGAGAGGGTTACACGATGCACACACTGGATACGCATCACGATGAGGGCAAGGGACAATATTTCTGGGTCTGGGGTGCGTTGCTGGTTCTGACGGCGGCCGAAGTTGCGCTGGCCTACAACCAGGTGTTTCAACCCACTCAAATGCTGGAAGCGCTGATGATTTTGTCGGTTATCAAATCGGCGCTGATCATTGGCTGGTTCATGCACCTGAAGTATGAAGTCGCCGCCATGAAGTGGGTTATGATGACGGCAGTCACCATTTGCCTTTGCCTGATGTGCGTGTTTTTTGCGGATGCATTCCGCATTGTCCACCTGGGAGTGAAATGAAGCGACGATTGTTGATGCTGACATTCATTGGTGCATTGTGGGCTGTGCCCGCTTTGGGTCAGGGTTGCGCCATGTGCTATAGCAATGCGACCGGCACTACAAAAGATGGGCAACGCGCCATCAGCCGGGGCATTTTGGTGCTGTTAGTGCCTCCGGTCGGCTTCATGACCTTGGGAGTCGGCTTGGCTTATCAGTACGGCAGGAAGCGGGATGCTGAGCAGGAAGACTGATCTCTCTTTCCACAAAGCTGACCCCGATCGAGCGGGAGTGAACCCACGATGTCTTCCGCACCGCCGACGTCACCCCCGATTCCTCTGACTTCCCTTTCCGTTCCCACCCATAACCTTCGCCGCATCGGATTGTTGCCGTTTGTCGCAGTGCTGTTTGCCTACTGCACTGGCGGCCCCTTCGGATTCGAGTCCATGATTTCCACTTCCGGCCCCGGCCTGGCGCTGACTTTTCTGCTGGTCGTGCCCGTGCTCTTTGCTGTCCCCATCGCGCTGGCCGCGGCGGAAATGACCACGATCATGCCGGTCGAAGGTGGATTCTATCGCTGGACCCGCGCCGCGCTGGGCGATTTTTGGGGCTTTCACTGCGGATGGTGGAACTGGACGGGCACGTTCCTCATGAGCGCCGCTTACGGCGTGGCGATGGCGGATTACCTGAACGCCTGGATTCCGCTGCACTCGCGGCTGGAGCACTGGGTGGTGGCATTCTTGTTCCTGATGGTAGTGGCGGTGATCAACGTTCTCGGAATTCGACTTGTCGGCAACCTCACTCTGGTTTTGTTGGTGGCATCGTTCATTCCCGTTATTGCTTTCATCGTCCTTGGCTACCGTCAGACGCATTTCAATCCCTTTCATCCATTCCTGCCCTCGGGTAAACCGTGGGGAGAAGCTTATGGCGTGGGCCTATCACTGGCGCTATGGGCGTATGCGGGATACGAACAGCTGTCCACGGTCATTGAGGAAGTGGAGAATCCAGCGCGCAATTTTCCCCTGGGCTTGGCTGTCGTGATTCCGCTTACCATCGTGACGTATGTCGGTACCCTGTCTGCTGGAGTGGCAGCGCTGGGCAACTGGCAGGAGTGGCAGACTGGCTACCTGGTGACCGCAGCGCGGCTGGTGGGAGGCGTAGGCCTGGGGACGGCGATGTTTGCGGCAGCGGTGATTGCCAACTTCATTTTGTTGGAGAGCACAGTACTGTCGGTAACGCGAGTGCCCCTCACCATGGCCGAAGACGGTTATCTTCACCCCGGCCTGGCCAAAATAAACGCCCGCTTTGGAACGCCCACGCGGTCGATTCTGTTGACTACTGCGTTCTGCGCCGTGCTGGCTGTGTTCAGCCTGACGCAACTGATCGCGGTGTATGCGTGGTCGCGCATGGCGACCTCGATGTTGACCATGATTTCGTTCTGGGAGTTGCGCAGGAAGTATCCCGATGCGCCGCGGAGCTTTCGGGTTCCGGGTGGGACCTTGGGAGCAGCGGGGATCGTAGTTGCACCGGCGCTGTTGTTTGGCTGGGCAATGCTCTATAGCGATCCTTCGACGCGATTGTGGGGCGTGCTGAGTCTGGTTACGGGGCCGGTGGCGTATGCATGGGTGAGGCGGGGCAAGCTAACCAGGAGTGGCGCCTGAAATTGCAATCAAAATGGAAACCCAAGAGTATAATTTCGCGACAGACGCGCCATGAGAAGTTGCCCTAGCATCGCCTTGTTCGTACTGTTCCCTTCACTCTCCCTTCTCACAGCTCAAGAAACGGCTCGCATCCCAGTTGTAACTAAGGCCAGGATTCTCACGTTGCCAGCGCCCCACAGCACCACGGCCTATGACCCTTTCTTTAGCGACGGCCGCCCTGTTTGGGAGCGAGATTATCTCGTGTACGTTGACCCATACTCGCCTCGTGTAGATCTCTACGACAAAGACAAGAGTCGCGCCTCAATAAAAGTCGCGATTTCCGGTTATAGCGACTTGGAATTGGTCGACGCTACGGTGACTCAGGACGGTCGCGCCATTGTTACGGGTTGCGCGGACGCAGATGAGGACGGAACAATTCATTGCTTCATTGGTCTTGCGAGCCGGGAGGGTCGCGTATCTCCTGTTGTGGACACGGAACGTTTCGTCCCGGACGTGATTAGTACCTGCGATGGCGAAGCCGTTTGGGCAATGGGTTGGCAGCGTGCTGCCTCCGACCCATACCGCGAGGATGACAAGCCCTACAACGTACTGCGCCAGTACCGGCTAGGTGATGGAAAGATCGTGGCTTCGGAGCTCCCGCGCAGTTCTTTCAGATACGCGCCCACGGACAGGCCACCCACGCTGACGATGCAATGTCGCGGGAAACTTCTGGGTATCTACGAAGGCCGTAGTGAGCAATGGATCGAATACGACGGAACGAACGGCCACTTGACCCGGTGGAAGCTGCCGAAGGTAACCCATGACTTCGCACGCTATGACAGCAGTGGCAACCAGATGCGGACTCCAATTCATGTCACCCACATCACCGGAGTCGCTATGCTTGACTCGGGCGGGGTGTACGCGAGTTTCGTTCATGTGGCCCGGGATGGATCGGCCAAAGCGACCATGGGCCTGTTTCGTATGGAGAAATCAGGTGACCATGGGAATTGGGTGCCAATTGCTCAGGCGCAGGGAATCGGCGGAGAGCAAGGTACCTTTGGGGACCTCTGGGGGACCGATGGGCGAGAACTTGTGTACTCTCGGATCGGCGAACATCACTGGTTTTTTTCGTCCCCGCCTCGCTGATCCCGCATGGTCTGGTCAATGTAGGCTCCCGCATGGCAACATGAAAGAGAATGCCTCAGCCCAAGACAATCTTCTTCGACGTCGGCAACACCCTGCTGTTTCCTGATCGCGAGCACATCCTGAAGCCTTTGACTGCATTCGGCCATTCGCCGAGCCTCGAGCAGTGGCACGCCGTCGAACGCGCCACCAAGAGAACATTCGACAGAGTCATGCAGGAGGGCGACCCCGCCGACTTGGACTTTTGGTTCTTGTTCTTCGAACGCCTGCTTGACGATCTGAAAGTGAGAGACATGCAGGTGCACAATGTGCTGGTCGAGTCGATACGCCAGTCAGCCAACTGGTGCGTCATTCGTGACGGCACGCGGGAGTTGTTGCAGCGCCTGGGGGAGCATTATCCGCTGGCGGTGATATCCAACGCCGACGGCAAGATCGAGGAGGTGTTAAAACGTCGCGAGATTGCCGACTGTTTTGCCTCGATTACCGACTCCGGCCTGGTGGGATACGAGAAGCCGCACCCGGCAATTTTTCAGGCCGCATTGCAAGCCATGCAGGCGAAGGCGGCAGATAGCCTCTATGTCGGAGATGTTTACTCGGTCGACTATCTGGGGGCGACTGACGTGGGCATGCAGGGGGTTCTCATGGATGTTTCCGGGGCGTATCGCGGGGCTGACGCGGACCGGGTCGAGTCTCTGGAGGAATTGGTGCGGCGGCTGGTGTAAGCCTTCAGGACTCCTACAGCGAAATCAGTTGATGGTCGAGGCAGTCAGGGTGGATCGAATCGTAAACGCCCCGCAGTAAATCGGCTCCCTGCCGTGCGAGGAAATACGCTCCCGCAATCTCGCGTTCTTGTAGAACCTTGTTGGGATAGAGCGCATTGCTCAGGTAGGCAGCTTTGCGGTCGAGGATTTCACTCTGCAACAGTTCCGCACGAGCCGCGCGACCTTGAAGGCTTTCAAGCTGGTGCAGCATCTTCGCTTCAGCGTTATTGGCGGCGTCCACCAATGTTTTGTCCAGTTTCTCCAAAGCGGCGCGGATGGCAGCAATATCCTCCTTGGTCGACGCCTGAGCGCGTTCGAACCCCGCCCGTAGCTCCTTCGAAAGGGAGCGCGCAGCCAGCTGCTCACGAATCGGCTCCGGTCCAAGCAGATCAGTGAAGGATAGCCCGTATTTCTCCAGCAAGGTCTTCGGCTTAGCTTCGATCAGAGTCGCGGAGAAACGTGGGACGATCGGTGTGATCCTTCCCAGCAGCGACTTATACACGACTGCGGCCTGCGCAAAGTAAGCGACTTCAGCGGAGCCGCCCGTATAGGCCAGAGTGGGTAGCAGATAATCCTGGACAACCGGACGGAGCAGGACGTTGCCGCTGAACTCTTGCGGTGACGCTGCAAGGCGGCTCAGCAGTTGGGCCGAAGAAACGGTTTCCTGATCGATGAGAAAGTCGTTGCCCCGGCGCTGGATCGGCGTGCGTGCCCCATGGTGCAAGATGAACAACAAAGTCGACTCGGGCGTGATCTTGACCTGCTGATGGTATCCGGCGGCTTCCAGTTCGCGTCCTCGCGCATGCAGGGCGTCCTCGAGTTCCGCCGAACGTTCCAGCGCCGCACCATAGATGGGCTCGGCGATCTGATGCAGTTCGGCGTCCGATGCATCGAGCAGAATCACCCCCCAGTCCGCGAACCATTGGGTAAACAAACGTGCGAAGGAGGTGCCAAAGGTCTCGCCTGGCCGGTAGCAGGCGCGCAGGCTCGACATAACTTCAGATTCGCCAAGCGGCACGGCCAATGCATCCAGAGCAGCCTGAATTTCCGTGCCGAATCGGACGGTTCCGACAGGTGCGTTAGGGTGGCCCTGGGTCGTCGTCGCGACGGTTTGCAGAGACCCGTCCGGCCCGAGGGCCGCGACATGGCTCACTTCCGCGAGGTCGTGATCTTCTGTCGCCAGCCAGAAAATCGGAATGCACTCGATACCGCCTTGTGTGGCAATGTCCGCAAGTTTGACCGCGGTGAGTGCTTTGAAAATCGAATACAACGGGCCGCCGAAAAGTCCGACCTGCTGTCCCGTCACCACCGCGGCGGCACCGGAGCGCAGGCGGCGAATGTTCTCCAATGTCTTGGCAGACGCGCCCCAGGATTCATTCTGGCGCTGGAGAATGGCCGCCACCCGTTCGCGCCGGGCAGCATCGTGGCGAATGGCGCCAGCCTCGGCTTTCATCCATTGCGCGAAGTGGGCTGAGCGAGGATAAAACTGCTGAACCTTGGAGTGGTTCGACAGGAAGTCGGAGAACAGCGGCGTAGTGTGAGGAATCTGGCTGAAAGGTAAACACTCCGACTTCACCGGCAGCTCTCCTGACAGCTTTGGACGAGGTTAAGCATGTAAAGTTACCGCCCCATTGTACAGGCGTGCGTTAAATCAGATGTTTGAAAGCGCGGCGGGATGCAAGAACTAGTAGAGGGTCAGGAAGCAGGAATTTGTTCTTGTCCTTGCGTGAGCCTGGAATGGATGCGGATGCCGAGGAAGGAGATCGGCAAGGCGCCAAACATGCCGAGCCCAATGCCGGCGAACGGGTTCCATCCCAAATCCACAGTGCGCAGGCAGACGGCAAAGGCCCAGAACAGCGCGGTCGCCTGGAAGATGTACAGCATAACCTGGCGTTTCATAATCTGAGGTCAATTTTAGTGGGTTTGTAATCTGCTGGCGACAAGAAGCAAAGGGCGGGGCGAAACGGAAGTAACCTGCCATGGTGCCGTCCGGGGCTCAATAACCCTTTGTTTTGTCTACCACGGCCAGCAAGGGCTCGCCCGAGAGATAGCGGCGAAGATTCTCACTGATCAGGGTATAGTGCCGCTCCCAGAGTTTGTCGGTGACGCCGGCGGTGTGAGGAGTAAGCAGCAGATTCTCCAGGTCCCATAGCGGAGAGTCGGCGGGCAGCGGTTCCTGATCGAAGACGTCGAGAGCAGCGCCGCCGATCTTCTTATGGCGCAAGGCAACCGCAAGCGCTTCTGTGTCAACCAGAGGCCCGCGGCCTACGTTGATGAGGAATGCGTCGGGCTTCATGTGAGTCAGGCGTTCGGCGTTGATGAGGCCGGCGGTGGCCGGAGTGGTCGGAGCGCCCACAACCACGTAGTCGGAATCTTCAAGCAAAGTGTTGATTTCGTTTGCCGCATACACTTGTTCGACACCGGCGGGCCTTTTCTTTTCCGGATTCTCCCGAGTGGCGATAACCCGCATGCCCAGTGCTGCGGCACGTCCGGCTACTTCGCGCCCGATGCTGCCCAGGCCCACCAGACCGAGGGTTGCGCCGTTCACCTCGCGCGGACGCGGGTTGCCGTTCCACAAGATCTCCTGGCCCCAGGTGTGCCTCTGTTGCAGCCGCACCGCCTGAGGAATCTGTTTGGCAAGAGCAAAAATCAGGGCGATGACATGTTCAGCCACCACCGGCCCGTGGACCTCCCGAGCATTGGTCAAAACGACATTGCTGCGGACGAGTTCGGGGAACATGAGTTGATGAACTGCGGCTGCGGGCGAATGTATCCAGCGGAGATTCGGAGCCAGCCCGAATTGCTCGGCTCGCAGCGACCAGGTAATGATGATCTCGGCGTCGCGCAGATGAGGTTCGATGCCATCGTAGTTGGCAAAGTGGATGACCTCAAGTTGCGCGAAATCGGCCTGGAGTCGCTGCGCAAACCAGTCCGGCGCGTTCCAAAGTTCGAAGCGGTGATGGAGAAGAATGAGCAGCTTCATGCGGAAACATCATAAACACACAAAGCACAGAGAGGCACAGAGAAAACGCGCTGCGCGTTTTTTGCCTGGTTAAGTCTTTTTCACTCGAAGATCGCCGCCGGTCATTTCTTTTGGTTCGGGCAACCCGAGCATGCCCAAGATGGTGGGCGAAATATCCCGCAGCGAGCCGTTGGCCTTGAGCGTGAATTGCTTGCTGTCCTGGGCGATCACGATGAACGGCACCGGGTTCGTCGTGTGTGCCGTGTGCGGGCCGCCCGTGACGGGATCGATCATCATCTCAGCGTTGCCGTGGTCGGCGGTGATGAGTATTGCCCCACCTTTCGCCCGAACTGCCGGCTCAATGCGTCCCAGACAGGCGTCTACTACTTCGACCGCTTTGATCGTCGGCTCGATTTTGCCGGAGTGACCGACCATGTCAGCATTTGCGAAGTTCACGATAATCACGTCGAACGTGCCATCGTTCACAGCTTTGATGACGGCATCGGCGATGCCGGCGGCGGACATTTCTGGCTTGAGATCGTAAGTCGCAACCTTGGGCGAGGGGACTAGAGCACGATCTTCTCCAGGAAACGGTTGCTCCACGCCGCCGTTGAAGAAGTAGGTCACGTGAGCGTATTTCTCGGTCTCCGCCACTCGCAGGTTGCGCATGTTTGCTTGCGCCATGACATTGGCCAGAATGTTATTCAACGACTCCGGCGGAATCACCACCGGCAGGCTGAAATTCTTGTCATACCGGGTCATGCAGACGTAATGCAGGTTCTTCGGCAGACGGCCGCGTGGAATGGTCGCATCCAGATCGTCAGCCCCAGGCAGGTCTCTGCCGCCTTTCTCGTTCAAACCGCTCTCGCGTGCCAGCGCCCGGGTGATCTGGCGGACACGATCGGCGCGAAAGTTGAAGCAGATGCAGGAATCGTCATCTTGGATGGCGGCCAGCGCTTCGCCGCGGTTGTCCACACACACGAACGGAACCACAAATTCGTCGGTCACGCCGTTGTTGTATGACGTTTTCACGCCTTGAATGGCGTCTACGAACTTCCCGCCTTCGCCGTCTCCGTTGACCATTGCGTTGTAGGCTTTGGCAATGCGTTCCCAGCGGAGGTCCCGATCCATTGCGTAGTAGCGGCCGTTGACGCTGGCAATCCTGCCGGTCGAGTACTCACGCATCTTCTGCTGCAATTGCTCGAGGTAGCTAGCGCCGTTGGTGGGCAGAGTATCGCGGCCGTCCATGAAAGCGTGGACGAAAACACGTTCAACGCCCTGCTGCTTCGCCATTCTGAGCAGTGCGTAAAGGTGGGTCTGATAAGAATGAACTCCGCCGTCCGAGACCAGGCCGAACAGATGGAGCCGCCGGCCGCCGCTGCGAGCATTCTTCATGGCCGCGACCAGCACCGGATGAGAAAAGAACTCGCCATTCTGGATCAGCAACTCGATGCGCGTGCTGTCCATATGCACGATGCGTCCGGCGCCGATATTGAGATGGCCAACTTCACTGTTGCCCATTTGGCCATCGGGCAGGCCGACGTATTTGCCGCTGGTGTGAATCAGCGTGTTGGGATACTCGCGCAACAGACGGTCGTAGGTCGGCTTGCGGGCCAGGGCGATGGCGTTGGCCTTGGTTTCGGCGCGGTATCCCCAGCCGTCAAGGATGATTAGGACGAGTGGTTTGGGACGCAAGTTAGCTCCTGGCTACTGGCTATTTCAAGAATCGGCCACGGATTTTCACAGATCAAAACGGATTTTAGCAGTTCCAGGACCCTCCTCTTTCCGACGTCTCCTGACCCCGACAGCAACGCGCGAATTTATTTATACTGGCGACGGAGGAAATCATGCCCATCAGCGAACTCTTACTGCCGGAATTCGATCACGAGATGCAAACCACGCGGACCACGCTGGAGCGGGTTCCCTTCGACAAGAAAGACTTCGTGCCTCATCCTAAGTCCATGCCGCTGGGCAGCCTGGCGCCGCACGTGGCCGAACTGGCTGGCTTCGGCGCGACCGTGTTGACCACCCCGGAATTAGACTTTTCCGCCGGCACTCCCCGCACGCGCCCACCCTTTGAGTTGGCCGGGCTGCTAAAGACTTTTGACGAGAATGCGGCCAAGGCCCGCGCTGCGCTGCAAGGCATGAAAGATGAAGCGTGGACGCAGCCGTGGAAGCTGAGTCTCCAAGGCAAGCCCATTTTCAGCGGCTCGCGATTCATGGCTTATCGCACTATGTTTCTGAACCATCTGGTGCACCATCGCGCGCAGTTGGGAGTCTATTTGCGATTGAATGAGAAACCGCTGCCGGCGACTTACGGGCCTTCGGCGGATGACCGCATGGGGTTCTAAGGCGAGGCTACCAATTACCGGAAGAGGTCTTCGATTTCTTTGGGCAAAGGATCGTTGAAATCGTCCGGAACGGTGAACTCGCCCCTCGCCGAACCGAGCTTAAGCTTACGGTGCGTTGGCTTGATCGCAACCAACTTCGCTACCGGCTTTTCAGCCTTTGCAATGATCACCTTTTCGCCCATAGCGGGCTGCTGCAGCCGCCGCGAGAGATGCTTTTTGGCCTTGTGAACGGTGGCTTCCATGGCACCATTATGGACTACACTGACCGCTACGCCAAGGTAGGGAGTCGGTGAGCTTGAACGAACCGCTGTATGCCGGAGATTGATCATAGTCACTTGTAGTTCAGTGCCTTCAACCCCAAAAACCTCGCCTTCCCACCCAACTCTTCCTCAATACGTAGCAACTGGTTGTACTTGGCGATGCGGTCCGTCCGCGACGCCGATCCGGTCTTGATCTGCCCTGCTCCCGTAGCCACGGCCAGATCCGCGATAAAGGTGTCTTCCGTCTCCCCTGACCGATGTGAGATCACCGACGTGTATCCGTTACGGCGGGCCAAGTCGATCGCATCCAGCGTCTCGCTCACTGTGCCAATCTGATTCACTTTGATGAGAATCGAATTGGCCACATGCCGGTCGATTCCCTTCTGTAAGAACTCAATGTTGGTCACGAAAATGTCGTCGCCCACCAGCTGAATCTTTCCGCCGACTTCTTTCGTCAGCGCTGCCCAACCTTCCCAATCTTCTTCTGACAAGCCGTCCTCCAGCGAGACAATGGGGTAGTCTTTCACCCACTTTGCCCAGAATTCGATCATTTCGTCCGAGCTTTTCGCCGATTTGTCGGACTTCTTGAAGACGTATTTGCCATCCTGATAGAACTCGCTGGCCGCCGGATCGAGCGCAATCGCGATTTGCTTTCCCGGCGTGTATCCGGCTTGCTGAATCGCCTCCAGCACGACCTCAATCGCCTCGACATTTGACTTTACCGATGGTGCGAACCCGCCTTCATCTCCGACGGCGGTGTTGTAGCCGCGCTTCTTGAGTACGCCTTTGAGGGTATGAAACACCTCTACGCCCCAGCGCAGCGCCTCGGAAAACGACTGTGCGCCGACCGGCATGACCATAAATTCCTGAAAGTCCACATTGTTGTCGGCATGAGCGCCGCCATTGAGAATGTTCATCATGGGAACCGGCAGCAGGTCGGCGCCGGCGCCTCCCAAATACTGGTAGAGCGGCTGCTTGGAACTGGCCGCCGCCGCCCGTGCCACCGCCATGGACACTGCCAGAATCGCATTGGCGCCGAGGCGGCCTTTGTTGTCAGTACCGTCTAGATCGATCATCTTCTTGTCGAGCACGCGTTGTTCGTCTGAGTCCATTCCAACCACGGCCTTGGCGATCTTGGTGTTCACGTTCTCGACTGCTTTAAGAACCCCCTTGCCTGAAAAGCGCCGCTTGTCGCCGTCGCGCAACTCCACCGCTTCGTGCTCGCCGGTGGAGGCGCCGCTCGGAACAATAGCTCGGCCTTTGGTTCCGTCGGCCAGGCTGACCTCGGCTTCGACCGTGGGATTGCCGCGGGAGTCCAGAACCTCGCGGGCATGGATGCCGGAAATCGTGCTCATGAATGTCTCCTAGTATGCAGAAAGCCGGGATTATAAATCACGGGAAGGACAGGAGTGGTGACGGACGACACAAAGTCATCACCGGTGACTCCGCTGGTTCGCACGCCGCTTGCTCGCTTGTTCCGCATGCGCCGCTAACTTACAGTCAAAGTGAGATGCAGGATCGCACCGAAACCCTGGAACTTGGCGCACTGGCCCCGGAGTTTTTGTTGCCGTCGGCCAATCGGGAGAGCAGCACATTTTCGCTCTCCATCCTGCGGGAACATGGGACGGTGATTATGGAATTCCTGCGAGGCACTTGGTGACCGAACTGCGTGAAGCGTATGGCCCAGTTCGAGCCATATCAGGATGACATCACGCAGGCGGGCGCACAACTGGTTTACATCGCAGCAGAAAAGGCCGAGGGGATGTTCAAGCCGGCCAAGTTCCTGGCCGCGCATCCGATTTCGTTTCCTTTTCTTCTGGATGAAGACCGTACGGTGACCAAGGCGTACGGGCTGTACCACCGCTTCGGGCACGATGCGATCAACATTGCTCATCCCGCGAGTTTGGTGGTGGACCGGGGCGGAACAGTTCGTTACATCTATCGTGGCGAAAACCAGCACGACCGGGCGCCGGTTGAAGAAGTGCTCACCGCGGTCAGGAAATTGAAAGTTTCAGGTTAGAGATTGCAGATCTAATTTCAAGGAGGCTCATGAGGAAAATCGAATCGCTGATTAGTGTGCTGATGCTGTCGCTGGTGGCGTTCGCGCAAAGCAACGTTTCCCTGCCGACGGGTACCTCGCTAACCGTCAAGCTCGAAACCAATCTCGCCACTTCTTCCAGTAAGACTGGAGACACGTTTTCCGCCAGGGTTACGGAACCAGTGCTACTAGACGGCAAGACCGTGATTCCTGTCGGTGCGACCGTGCAGGGCCGGGTGGCTCAGGTAAGTCAACCCAGGCGGATCTCCGGCCGGCCTACGATTGGCATACTTCCTGACACGCTGGTCATGCCGGATGGGCAACGCTTCGTTCTGAGCGCAACCCTGGCGGAAACCAATCTGCATGACGGCACCGAGGTGAACGATGAAGGCCAGTTCAAAGGCAAAGGACATGACGGCCAGGACCTGACCGAGATTGGCATGGCCACCGGCGGCGGCATGGTAATCGGCGGGCTGGCAGGCGGCGGCAAAGGCGTCGCGATCGGCGGCGCCATCGGGGCGACGGCTACCGTGGTGCACTGGCTGAGCAAAAAGAAGTCTGCGACCCTGCTTGCGGGAACTGAGTTGGTGATGGAATTGAACCGCCCGCTGGAGATGGCTCCGGCAGCGGCAGGCCAGTAAGAGGCATTTCGAGTCTCAGGGCGGAGGAGCACGCCTCCGCCCATCCTTAGGGTGTTTGACAATCAGCCATAAATATGGCACTGTATGACCCGAATGAGAACTACGGTTGACATTCCGGATCCACTGTATCGCCAGCTCAAGAGTCGGGCCGCGCGGGAAGGTTGTTCGGTCAAGCAATTGATTCTCCGCGGCGTGGAGGGTGAGTTGCAGCTAAATTCGAAGCCGCGGCGCAAGTGTATTACCCTTCCCTTGATAGCCTCCAAGCGGCCCGGCACGCTCAAGATCGACAATGCCAAGATCTTCGAAATCATTCCTTTTCCCTGACGTGAACGTCTGGCTGGCGCTTAGCTATGACCGTCACGTACACCACTCCGCGGCGAAGGACTGGCTTGAAAGTGTGGACAGTGGAGCGCGCCTGTGCTTTTGCCGCTTCACACAAATCAGTTTTCTTCGCTTGCTCAATACCGGCGCGGTAATGGGTGAAGATGGCGTGCTCAGCCAGGCCCATGCATGGAATGCATATGATCACTGGATCGAGGATGGCGACGCAATCTTGTTGGAAGAGCCCGCAGCGATCGAGTCCAGCTTTCGCACATTTTCGCAACAAACCCGTCCGGCTCCCAAAGACTGGGCTGACTCCTATTTGGCGGCGTTCGCTTCGGTTCTTGGGCTGAAGCTGGTAAGTTTTGATCAAGCCTTCCGGAAGCGCGTCCCGGAGTCGATAATTCTCCGGCCAGGCGTCTAGTCACTGCGTTTGGGAGTTCATGAGAGTTACAGCGCTGCCGACATCAAATCCTGCTCGCGCAGCAGTTGCAATTCAATCCAGCCCTCAACCGGCAGAGCGTCCACTGGCAATCGGTCTTGCCATAGGCTGAAGCGCAGCCGGAGCATGGTAGCGGCCGGCGAGGTGCGGCCGGGTGAGGCCACCGGGGCGGCCAGTAGCCACGACAGCGGGAGTTTGAATTCGAAATTGCGCGCGAAGGCGACTGCCACTTCATCCGTGGTTCTTCCCTGCTGTGCCAATGGCAGCTCTTGGCCGGGTGCGGTGACCTGCCAGGATTGAATTCTGCAACCGGCAATTTTGGCGTCTAAACGCAGCACGCGGCGAGGGCGCGCTTCCTCCGCGGCCCAGGACTCCAGGTTCACCACCAGATCGAAACCCGTGTCTGGTGGCTTGCCGGCGAAGTCCAGACGTCCGTAAACATTCTCCTCGTCGATTCCTGCCTGGACTGAATCCACCAGAAACTGTTTGCCGTGCATGGCGCCGGCCCGCCGGTCGGCGGTGTAAACGGCGGCACCCATCCACTCAAAATAGCGCACCATATCGCCCTCGATCCGGGGATGAATGTAGTGGGTCTGCGGAGTGAACGCGGCCCGCGCCGCGGCTCCTGCGATTGGTTGGGCAAGATAGTCAGGCGGGGTGGCCCCCAGCGCCTGATAAATGTTTGACAGATGCTTGCGGTAGAGTTCGTCGAACTCGCGATCGTTGGCGGAGTGGTGCTCCGGGCCGTACCACCAGTTCCAGTCGCTACCCTCGGCAATCAGCAATTCTTCATAGGCCAGTTTGCGCTGGGCCTCGCTGACCCTCGCCGACTTATCGGCATACAGATTGCGCGCGTGGTACAGGTAATCCCAGGATTTATTGTCTTCGGGCGCGCCGATCCAGACATTGAAATTGGCATTGATCCAGGATCCTGGCACTAGCGCACTGAGTGGGTGGAAATGGTGGTGGCGGGCGATGGCTTCGGAAATTGTGACCGCTTCGACGCCCGGTTCCCGCTGCAACGTGTCATAAAAGCGGCGGAGGAATTCGCGGCCGGAGCGAGGGTAATATTCCCAGGCGTTTTCGCCATCGAGTATGATTGACACTACAGCATCTACCCCTTTGTCTAGAATGGGCTGCGCCGCGTGTTTAATGTTATGCATCAGGTGCGCGGCGGCTTCCGATGGAGGCATTCCTGAATAGACAAAGCCCACCAGGTCCGAGATGGTGTGGTCGCGGAAGACCAGATGCATCTGCGTTTCCGCCTTTTCAAAGCGATGGATGGTGTAGAGCTTGTCCGGATTCTCTCGAGGATTGATGCCAAGCGTGCGCCCGAGGACGCCTTCGTCAGTCGCCATCCAGTTCACCCCCAGGCCTTGGGCGATGGCTAGCGCTTCCTCTGAAACGCTGCCCTCCGAGGGCCACACTCCGAGGGGCCGTTTGCCGAAGACTTTCTGGTGCAGATCCAGGCCGCGTAACAGTTGCTCACGGGCATCTTCCGGGTGACGAAAGCGGTTCTGCGGCAGTGGCAGGCCGGGAGTAGAAACTCCGCCCATGTTGGTGTCACAGACCAGGGGCAGAATCGGATGGTAAAAGGGCGAGGTGGAAAGCTCGATTCTTCCCTGCTGCGCGGCGGTCGCATGGGCGGGCAAAACCCGTCCGAGCAGTTCGCGCTCGCGGGCAATCACCAGACGCTGGTCGTCGAGCGAGTAGCCTTTTTCTTTCTTGATCAAGGACGCTATGTCAGGGTCGTCGAGAAAAAATTCGTCAAACCAGGCGAGTTGCGAGAGTACCTGAAGATCGGTGAAGTCCTGCGGCTGGAAATATTTCTCGGCGCGTTCGGGTGAGTCGTCGGCGCCTCGGAAGCGCTGCCACAGTTCGTGGTAGCGCGGATAACGTCCGATCATGTGAACCGGGTTGGCCTGAAACAGATATTGCAGGGCAAAGCGGCGCTCTTCCGGGGTCAAGTCTTGAGCCGGTTTGACGGCTACATCCAAGAATGGGTCATGCGCGGTTCCATCCACATAGTCCTGGATTTGCGTCATCAGCGACGGCACCAGGTTGAACGTCTGATGGACATTGGGGAACTCGTCCAGCAACTTGACCATGCCGTAGTAGTCTTTGAGGCCGTGCAGGCGGACCCATGGCAGACGATACTCCCCGGTGACTAGGTCCTTGTAATAGGGCTGATGTTGGTGCCACAGAATGATGACGCGCAGGACAGGCATGAATGTAGGGTATTAAATGCCAGTCTAGCACGCAGGCCTTAGCCCTCAGATGCACGGAGGGCGGAGCCAAAGTGACACCGCCCCCCAGCCAGCGGAACCACTCTGTGCCTCTAGAAGGGCGCGAAGCGGTCGCGTGCTCCCCAGCACTCCACGTCGTCGCTCCACCAGACGAGGCCGTCTTCGTTGGTTTGAACCGTGCGCGCGCCTCGAGCCACGGTGAACTCAATATACGACCATGTGGAACCCTGCGGATCGTGTTGCATTTCGTTCAATATCAGTGAATTCCAAATCCTACAGTCGCGAGCGTTGTGCGGATTCGGCGCGCGCTGCGGCTGCACCGGCTTCGCAGTGTAGAAGTTGTCAATGATCAGGCCCTCCGGTTCGAAGTTCCCGTCCGAATTTACTACTTGCAGCTCGATGGGGAATACAAAAACGTCGACCGGCATCCCCGAACCTGCGACCGTGTCGTGATGAAGCTCAAGGCCCTTGGGCTGGCCATCCAGAATCGAAAAGAAGTCATAGTTGGGCGCCGGCTGGTTTGCGGGGCTTGGAACGCCCGCTGCGGCCGGCCGCCGCTCGTGCCGGACCTGCCCGTCCTGCGCCATCGCCAAAGAAACCACCAACAAGCTAGTCACGAAAACCATCACTAATATGATCTGCTTCATAATACCCTCGTCCTTGATTGTTCCTGGCAGCGCCAGGGACAGCTATTTTACTTCGTGCGCATACAGAAGATCGACAGGATTTTGACGAACGCAGCACTTGAGATTCCCTCTGACATCGGCTCCGGACGGGCCATACGGGTCTATTTCTCCGACCAAACCGCAAGCTCATTCCCGCTGGGGTCAGTGAAATGAAAGCGCCTTCCACCGGGAAACGGGAACGCGTCTTTCGTGATCGTGCCGCCCGCGTCTCTCACCTTCTTCTCGATACCGGCGAGATCGCCTGCATAGAGCACTACCAGCGGTCCTCCGCGCATCACTTTACCCTCTTTGGTAAAGCCGCCGGCGATGCGGCCGTCTTCAAAGCTGGTGTAGTCGGGGCCATAGTCGGTAAACCTCCATCCGAAAACATTGCCATAGAAAGCTTTGGTTTTGGCCACGTCGGTGGCGGGAAACTCGATGTAGTCAATCCTTCCGTTGTTGGCTTGGTTGTCCACGGTTTTCTTCTCCTGTTGTGGAAATGCAATACGCTCACGAGTACAGCTGCGGCGAAAATGTGTGCACAGTTCTATCCGAAATCAAACAGGAAACCCGCAAGCACCAGGCGGTTCCGGTCATTCGGGCGCTTCCTTGCTTGTTAGCGGAGCGGTCCAAGATACGCCGCTATGGCGAATCGGGTAAAAGATAGCAGGCTATGGGAAACCGGGTCTAGGGCTTTCCAAGGGTAACGCCCGGGGCCCGAATTTCTTCCGCTCAAGCTTCTCTCCGGTAAACTAGAACTGGGCGTTATGTCCAAGACGATAGAAAGCCCGGGTACGGCTGTTCGCGCCGATGTCAGTCTGCTCAGCCCGCAGGACCTCCATCTTTTCAATGAAGGACGGCACTATCGTGCGTACAACAAGCTGGGCGCGCACCTGACCGACGCCGGGGACGAACCCGGCACCTGTTTCAGTGTTTGGGCGCCGAACGCCCGCGAGGTATCGGTGATTGGCAGCTTCAACCGCTGGGATCCGCAGGCGCATCGACTGCTGCACCGCGGGAGTTCGGGGGTGTGGGAGGGCTTTGTTCCTGGAGTGCCCAAGGGTTCTCTCTACAAGTTTCACATTGTCTCGCATCACAACGATTACATAGCCGACAAGGCCGATCCCTTCGGCTTGCTGCATGAGCGGCCGCCACGAACCGCGTCGGTGGTATGGGACCTGGAATACGACTGGGCGGACAATGCCTGGATGGCGCAGTCCAAAGAAAAGAACTCTTTGCATGCGCCGATGGCGATTTACGAAGTCCATCTAGGCTCCTGGATGCGGGTTCCCGAAGAACACAACCGCCATCTGACCTACCGCGAGATGGCCCCGCGCCTGGCGGATTACGTCACCCGAATGGGTTTCACTCACGTCGAGCTGTTGCCGGTGATGGAGCATCCTTTCTACGGCTCATGGGGATATCAGACCACCGGCTATTTCGCGCCCTCGGCGCGTTATGGCGAACCGCAGGATTTCATGTACCTGGTCGACGTCCTGCACCAGCACGGTATTGGAGTGATTCTCGATTGGGTGCCCTCGCACTTCCCTTCTGACGGACATGGATTGGCATATTTCGATGGCACCCATCTGTTTGAACATTCCGATTCTCGCCAGGGCTTTCATCCTGACTGGAAGACCCTGATCTTCAACTACGGACGTAACGAGGTACGCAGCTTTCTGCTCTCCAGCGCGATGTTCTGGCTGGAGAAATACCACGCCGACGGGTTGAGAGTGGACGCGGTGGCCTCAATGCTGTACCTGGACTATTCCCGCAAAGAGGGAGAGTGGCTGCCCAATCAGTATGGCGGTCGCGAGAATCTGGAAGCCATTGAGTTTCTGCGGCAGTTTAATCAGGAGGCGTACAGCGAGCATCCAGAGATTCAGACGATTGCCGAGGAATCGACGGCCTGGCCCATGGTTTCACGGCCGATCTACGTTGGCGGCCTGGGTTTCGGGTTGAAGTGGGACATGGGCTGGATGCACGACACGCTGAAGTACTTCTCCAACGATCCCATTCACCGCAGATTTCATCACAACCAGTTGACCTTCCGCATGTTGTACGGCTTCACCGAGAATTTTGTGCTGCCGCTCTCCCACGATGAGGTAGTACATGGCAAGGGCTCGCTGATCGGAAAGATGCCGGGCGACGAATGGCAGAAATTCGCCAACCTGCGCCTGCTGTTCGGGTACATGTACGCGCAACCGGGCAAGAAGATGCTTTTCATGGGAGACGAATTTGGCCAGGTGAGCGAGTGGGCTCACGATACCAGCCTGGAATGGCATGTTCTGCAATACCCGCTCCACCGCGGCTTGCAGAGTTGGGTAGAGCAGTTGAACCGCCTCTATCGCAAATATCCCGAGCTGCACGAACTGGACAACGAACCGGGCGGATTCGAGTGGATCGACTGCAACGATACTTTGTCGAGCACGATTTCACTGCTGCGCAAAGGCAGGGCGGCCGCCGAGAGGGTCGTCGTCGTGTGCAACTTTACTCCGGTTCCGCGGGTTGGGTTCCGGCTGGGAGTTCCTGGCGGCGGCTTCTGGCGCGAGCTGCTGAACAGTGATGCCACGGAATACGGCGGCAGCGGCATGGGCAATATGGGCGGAGTCCAGGCGGAAGAACAGCCGGCACACGGACGGACGCATTCTCTAAACCTGACCCTGCCACCGCTATCCGCGCTGTATCTGAAAGCCGACTAATCGGCGCAAGCGCCGAAATGTCGGCATTTGCGTCTTCAACGGGATTCCATCGTGGAGTTCTTAGCTGATCAATTGCCTGCGGGCCGCGCGGCTTCCAGCAAGAGTTCGATCCGATCGGCAATCATACGCATGGACGTACCCTTGGGAATCACGGAATCAACAAACGGGGACATTTCTTCCAGCCGAGGGCAACTTCCGGCCACCATCACGACCGGCAACTCCGGATCAAGGCGCTTCAACGAAATAGCCAGCTCCAGGCCGGTTACACCGGGCATTTGGAAATCCAGGATGACCGCGTCGATTGGCGAGACAGTGGGCTGGAACAGTTCCAGAGCGGCAACGCCACCCGCAGCCACCATGACGGCATACCCATAGTTGCCGAGGAGGTTCTGGTAGAAACTGAGAATCTCCTCGGCGTCGTCCACGCATAACACCACTGGACATCTCACAGGGGAGGGCCGCCTTTCCTTCGCTCGCCCGAGGGGTAAGGCGAGAGCCTCTACTGTTGGCTGTTGCACCTTGAATGCCATTCCCGGTGTGCATGCTAGACTCAGGGCAATAACGCTCATGCGGATCCTGACCCGCTACATCCTTCGTGAGGTTACATCTCACGCCTTGATCGGCGTGGGGGTTTTCACGTTTGTGTTGTTCACCCGCGATCTTGGGCAAATCCTGGAACTGGTGGTGCGCAACAGCGCCCCCCTGCCCAGCGTAGCGCAGGTATTCTTCCTGATTGTGCCGGTGGCGCTTACCATCAGCATTCCGGCGGGGGTTCTGGTTGGGATACTGATTGGGTTGAGCCGTCTGGCCGCCGACAGCGAGATCACCGCCATGCGGGCCAGCGGCATTGGAGTGTGGAGCTTCCTGCGCGTCATTTCCATCTTTGCCGCTGCGGCGTGGCTGCTGGCCCTTGCCAATGGGGTGTATGTGGCGCCGCGGTCGCAGGCGGCAATGGCGCGGCTACAGGACCAACTCAAGTCGTCGCAAATCTCTTTCGAAGTACAGCCGCGCGTGTTCTACGAAGGCTTCCCGCAATTGGTGCTTTACGTCCAGAATGTGCAGGCCGCACAGGGCGCCGCTGTTTGGAAGGGTGTGTTTATCGCCGACACCAGCACGCCAAACTATCCCCGCATCACCCTGGCGGAACAGGGGATCCTCGTCAGCGAGGGCCCGAACCGTTTGCACCTTCGGCTGAGCAACGGCTCCATGCACGAAATGGATCCCAAGTCCCCGGGCAACTATCAGATTTCGACCTTCGAACATACCGATCTTCCGATTCCAATTCCTCAGGCAGAAGGTGCCAAGGAGCCGGAAGCAGCGCCGGTTTCACAATTGAGAACCTCAGAGCTCTGGCATCAGGCACGGGATCCGGGGAACCCCATGTCACGGTGGGACTGGATCGAGTTGCACCGTCGCTTCGCGCTGTCGGCTTCGTGTCTGGTTCTGGCCCTGGTTGGAATCCCACTGGGCCTCTCGTCCAAGAAAGGCGGTAAATCGACCGGCTTCGTGCTCGCCATCCTGCTTGTCTTTGCCTATTACTTCGTGTCATTGGTGGGAATATCACTGGCGCGCCAAGGCAGGGTTTCTCCGGGTTTCGGGGTATGGCTGGCCAATCTTGTGTTCTTTTTCGGCGGGGCCTTCTTGTTGTGGCGGGCCGAACGAAAGCCCTTTGACGTGTCGGCATGGCGCGACCGGATGAATCCCTTCAAGAGCCGGTTGAAAGTGAATGGCACGGTCGCATTGCCGGCCAACCGCGGAGACGATGTATTTCAACGGGCCTCGACGCGGCGGCGGGTGTTCAGCGCCAGTTTCCCCATGATCCTGGACGATTATGTGCTGCGCGATTTCGCCGTGAATCTCCTCCTGGTGCTGTCCACCTTTCTCATGCTGCTGCTGGTCTTCACATTGTTTGAGCTGCTCGGCGACATTTTGCGTAATCAGGTCTCGCCCTTGGTGGTGGGGGAGTACTTGCTGACCGTGTCGCCCTATTTCCTCTACAACATCACTCCCTTGAGCATCCTGCTGGCGGTGCTCATTACCTTGGGGGTGATGCAGCGCTCGAACGAAATCACCGCCATCAAGGCCACAGGAATCAGTATTTACAGAATCGTGACCCCATTGCTGGTGGCCTGCACGGTGCTGGCCTGCGGATTATTTTTCTTCGACCAGCTCTACCTGCCGCGTGCCAACAAACGGCAGGATGCGCTTCGTAACCAGATCAAAGGCAAGCCAACGCAAACCTACTTGAACCCCGACCGAAAATGGATTTTCGGCCAGCACTCAAACATTTACTATTACCAATTGTTCGACTCAGAACGCGATCAGTTTGGGCGCCTGGCGGTGTTTCAATTCGATCCCGCGACGTTTCGGCTGACGCAACGCATCTATGCCGAGCGGGCACACTGGGAGGATACCCTGCAACGCTGGGTGTGTACCCAGGGCTGGGAACGCAACTTTCGCGGAGATGCCATCGAGGGCTTTCGAACTTTTGATGTGGCGACCTTTGCCGGGGTCAGTGAACCGCCAACCTACTTCAAGAAGGAAGTCAAGCAATCCTCGGAGATGAATTCCGAGGAGTTGCGGCGCTACATTCACGACTTGCAGCAGAGCGGGTTTGAAGTGGTGCGACTCCGGGTGCAACTGGAAAAGAAGTTCGCTTTCCCCATGATCGCTTTGGTGATGGCAGTGCTGGCGATTCCCTTCTCGCTCTCCGCCGGACGGCGCGGCACCATTGCAGGCGTGGCGGTAGCAGTAGGAATCGCCGTTGTCTATTGGACGGTCTCGGGATTGTTTGAAGCCATGGGGAACATCAGTCAGTTGCCGCCGTTCTTGGCGGCATGGTCCCCAGATTTGATCTTCGCTTTATTAGGCGGGTACATGATTCTAAAGGTGCCGACCTAGGGCGGGTTGAAGAGCTAATGCGCCCCTGCCACAAATCCCTCGCACTGTGAAATCTTAGTTTGCAGCCACCGCCGTGGGGTTCACCGAGGTCGGTACAGCCGTTCCTAACGGAGTCAGGACCCCGGTTGCAGTGTCCAGAGTGAACGCGGAAAGCGTGGACGCTCCGTTATTGACTACATACACGAAGTCGGTGGGGTTGGTGAGAGTGTTGCCAATGTCACTGCCGGTCGCCCCGGAGAAGATGACGAACGAAGCCGGAGTCTGCCCTGTGGAAACCGTAGGTGTAATCGCAAACGGGGTCAACACTCCACTGCCGGTACCATACGCATAGACAGTGATCTGGTTGGATCCCTTCTCGAGTACGTATAGATAGCTGAACGACGGGTCAATGGCAATCGCAATCGGGCCGCCGCCGTCCGAAAAAGGTGAGCCCGCAACTGTTTTCAAAGTGCCGTCGGGGTGGTTAACGTCTACGCAACTGGTCACCACTTTGTCGCAAATGGCGAAGGCCGAGATGTTGTTCGACCCGTAATTGGCGACGTACAGGAAGCCTCCGTTCGGCGGGATTGCCACACCGGAGGGCCCGATTCCCGCGGCGTAAGGCGAGCCGCCCAGTTCAGCCAACGCACCCGCGGCGGAGACCGAGTATGCCGAAACCGTACCTGTAAAGTTGTTGGCGACGTATAGATAGTTTCCGCTGCCGCTGACTGCAAGGGCGGTTGGTCCGGTGGGGATAGTTGTCCCCGCAGGGATGGTGCTGAAAGGGGAACCAGCGACTTCTTTCAGGGTTGCATTGGTAATCGCGAATACCGAGATGCTGCTTGACCCCTGATTTGCCACGAACAGAAATTTCCCCCCGGAATCAATTGCCATACCCATCGGCATGGTTCCGGTCTTTACCGTGCCCGTTCCGGCAGTCAGAGAGCCATCGGAATTTACGGTGTAACTAGAGACACTATCAGAGGCATCGTTATCCACAAACATGGCGTTCAGGGAAGGTGCGAGCGCAATGGCGAAGGGAGAAGAGCCGGTGCTCTGTGCCGTTCCCAGTGTGGTGAGAGATCCGTTACTAAGGGCCACGGTATAGGCTGTGAGCGAACTGTCGCCCTGGGCCGCGATATAAAGCACTCCCGTGCCGGAATTCGTGACCAGGCTGTTATTGTTCTTGCTGCAAGCGAGCAGTCCGCACAGCAAAATTGCAAACGGATACACAAGGAAACGAAACTTCATCCGTATTGTTTCTCCCATTCTGGCGTGGTGGGGCCTTCACTTAAGTGGTTGCAAGGCGCTGAAAGTTCCCTCAAAGGTGTATCAGGAATACGGGGTAGAGAGCAAACCCCTGCTCGCATTGGAACCGCGGCAGCACATAAAAGTTGCTTGGGGAACTCTAACTGCGTTCGACGGTCGAGACAACGTCAGAAATACGGGCGCTGGTGTCGTTGTTTGTTTGGACAACCATGGGCAGCCGAATTTCGACCATGAGACCACCTTGAGGGCGGTTGAGAGCGCGAATGCTGCCCCCATGCAACGCCACCGCCCGTTCGGTAATGGCCAGACCGAGTCCCACGCCGCCGGTCTGGCGGCCGCGGGCGTCGTCGATCCGGTAGAACGGGCGAAACAGCTTATCGATGGCTTCTTCCGGCACGCCAGGGCCAGAGTCGGTGACCCGTACCTCGGCTTCAGCGCCGTTGGCTCCCGATTCCTGCTGCAAGCGAATCTGAACGCCGGTTCCGGGCTCGGTGTAGCGAATGGCATTGCGCACGACGTTCTCGATCGCGCTCTGGAGCAGGCGGCAATTGCCCATGACCACGCAGTCGTTCACAATGTCAACCGCGACCTCGCAACGCCGGTCTTGGGCTTCGAAGGCGGCATCTTTGGCGATCTCGCTGATCAGCTGCTCCAGGCGTACGGGTGATTTCTGAATGTATTCGTCGCCGCCATCGAGACGCGCAATCGTGAGCAGCTTCTGAATGAGCTGGTTCAGACGGTTGGTTTCACGATCAATACGGTCGAGCGCGCTGCCCGCCTCAGATCCGCTGCGTCGCCGCGCCAGCTCCAGGGCAACGTTCAAGCGGGCGAGTGGCGAGCGCAGTTCATGAGAGATATCCGTCAGCAGGCGCCGTTGCGCGTTGACCAATTTCTCAAGGCGCTCCGCCATGCGGTCGAAATCGCGCATAAGCTCAGCCATTTCGTCGTGTCGGCGGGATTTGGGCATTCCGGCGCGCGCCGCCAGATCGCCTTCCGCCAGCTTTTGGGTCGCGGCGCGCAGGCGCACGATGGGCGAAGTCAAATAGCGGGCCAGAAGGTAACAGACCAATCCCGAGGATAAAACTCCGACGAAGATCGGCAGTCCGTGCGGTCCAAACGGCCCGCTGGGCGAGGGTGGCAGCTCGATTATCTGAGTGTAGTGGTGCCCATCAGCCGTGGACATCGAAGAGCGCAGGAACTGCTGTGGCGTCAGGCGGCCCCAAAAGCTCTCGGCGGTTCGCATCTCGCCATTCTGGGCGCGAACCACCCACGGTGGAGGCGTGCGCCCCAGCAAGTCCCGCCCCTTCTCGTCAGCGATGAAGAGCCGGACATGGTGGGCTTCATGCACGGCATGAAGATATTTCCAGGCTGCCGACTCACCGCCGGTCTGATACGCCTGCACCGCCTCGCTGAGCAACCTGCCTTCCTGAGACTGCAAGTTCGAAATATCACGCGACGGCCTCAAGGCCGAGGCGATGACGATGGCGAGAATCACGAACAGAGCTTGCGCCACCCAGTAGGAAAGAAAGATTCGCAGAAACAGGCTCTTCATCGGTCTTCGCTCCCGACGTGCTCCCGGGGATGCGCGAAGATGTAGCCCACGCCGCGGACTGTCTTAATGTGGTCAGGGCCGCTCTCGGAATCACCCAACTTCTTACGCACCTTGCTGACGTGCATGTCAATGCTGCGGTCGAAGGGGGAGAACTTGCGGCTCAGAACGGTATCCACCAGATGCTCCCGGGTCACCACCCGGCCGGCTTCGCGGAGTAGAGCGTAAAGCAAATTGAACTCCACCGAAGTCAAATCCACGGGCGCTCCGTTCCGAAGAACGGTGCGCGTGGCGGGATCGAGTTCGACGTCTCCCACGCGAATTATTTCGGGGATGGCCTCGCCTTCCGCTTTACCTCGTCCCTGAGTACGGCGCAGGATGGCGCGGATCCGGGCAACGAGTTCTCGTGGATTGAATGGCTTGGGCAGATAATCATCAGCCCCGATTTCCAAACCCACAATGCGATCCACATCCTCGCCGCGGGCGGTCAGCAGCAAAACCGGAGTTTTTGACGCGACGCGCAACCGCCGCAGCACATCAAAACCGTTCATGCCGGGCAGCATGACATCCAATACGATCAGCAGGTGATCCCCGGCCATGGCGCGTTCCAACCCGCGACTGCCGTCATGAACCGCCTCGATCTGAAACCCTTCCGGTTCCAGATATTCTCCGACCAGGCCACAGAGTTCCGCGTCGTCATCAATAACTAAAATACGATCCATTTTCTTCATATCAGTTCTATAACAAGCAGGCCGGGGGAAGCCGTAAAGAATTGTCAAAAGCGGCACTCATTTACAAAACTTTACGCTGGTTGACCATCTTTTTACTACTGCTTTCGCTGGAAAGTGTTCTTATCAGTGAAAGCAAAATGCAGCGCTCCACATCGAGCGGACAGGAGAGGTTATGAAGAGCGGCAAAATGAAGTTATTGGCGGCAGGGCTGACACTTGCGTTGTTGGGGGCGGTGGCGGTATCGCAGACCTTGAAGAGAGTGGACATGCACCGGGGAGGCATGGGGCACGACATGCCATTCTTTGCGCTCCACGATTTGAGCGACGCGCAGCGCACCCAGATGAAAGATATCTTTCGCAGCTCGATGCCGGCGATGAAGCCCTTGTTTCAGCAAGAGCGGCTGAGCCACCAGGCGATGATTCAGCTTATTACCAGCGGCAATTTCGACGAGACCAAAGCGCAAGCCATCGCCAATCAGTCGGCGCAGACCCATGCGCAGCTTGAGTTGGCCCACGCCCGCGTGGTATCGCAAGCGTACCGGGTGCTGACTCCAGAGCAGAAGACCGAACTAAACGACCTCATGGCCAAACACCAGCAACGCATGGAAGAGCGGATGCGGCGCCATCAGGCCGCGCCGGAACCAACCCCAAACCAATAGCTACACCACGAGTGTAAAAAGGGGGAGGGTGCAAGGAGAACACCCTCCCTGCGGTTTTCAAGGAGGCGGCGAATAGTGGCTACAACAGCGGTACCAAGAGACTTTGTCGACGCGATTGCAGATGAAATGGCATGGGGAGTGGAGCGGGCGGTGGAGTACTGGATGTCGCAGATTGAGCACGCGCTCAGCGATGCCAGCCTGACTTCACTGGGGCGGCTCTACGCCGTCAGAGATGTCATGGAGCGGTACCGGAGCGTGACCGGGAAAGAGGACTTTGTGGTTCGAAAGGCGTAAACGGGGTGCGTATGAGTTTTGAAATCGTATATTCCTTCCTGTTCGATGCGGCTGTGGTTTTTCTCGGAGGCTGGGTGGTATTTCTGTTGGCGGCCTATACCCGGGCATTCGGCAGCGGCGACCCTCCCCGAAAGGGTTAGGTCTCGCGGGGAAAACTGAAGCCTGGGCTGGTAGAATCTCATCTACTGAAGCACATGTTGCCCAAGAGCCTTCGTCCCCTGTTCCCCTACATGAAAAAGTACCGCGGCAGCTTTGCCGTGGGGACGTTATGCGTTTTCCTAACCAACGGAATCTGGGTCCTATTTCCCCAGATTATCCGCCGGGCGGTGAATGACCTTCATCTTGGAGTCACCCGCCAGAAGCTGGGGACTTATGCCTTGCTGCTGCTGGCGGTGGCCTGCGCCAAGGGCATCTTTCAATTCCTGACCCGCTGGATTCTCATTGGCATTTCGCGTGAGATCGAATTCGACCTGCGCAATGACTTGTTCCGCCACCTTGAGGGCCTTTCCTATTCCTATTATCAGCGCACCCGCACCGGCGACATTATGGCCCGCGCCACCAACGATCTGAATGCGGTACGCATGCTGCTTGGGCCGGCGATCATGTATTCGGCGAATACCGTTGTATTTACCGCTGGGGCACTGGCCTTTATGGTTTCCATCAGCCCGCGCTTGACCCTGTATGCGTTCCTTCCTCTGCCTCTGGTGAGCATCACCATCCAGTACTTTGGAAAGCGGATTCATGAACGGTTCGAGCGGATCCAGGCCATGTTCTCCGAGATTTCCGCGCGCGCCCAGGAAAATTTCTCCGGCGCCCGGGTGATTCGCGCCTACGTGCAGGAAGAACCGGAGATTGCCGGATTCGAAACTTCCAACCGGGAATACATCGCCCGCAGTCTGAAACTGGTTCGCTTGATGGGGATGTTGTGGCCGACGCTCGAAACCATGCTGGGCCTTGCCATCGTCCTGCTGCTGTGGCTGGGCGGAAAAGAAGTATTGCAGGGCCGCATCAACGTAGGTGATTTTGTGGCGTTCAACACTTACATGGTGCAGCTGACCTGGCCGATTATCGCGCTGGGCTGGGTAATCAACATTTTCCAGCGTGGAACCGCGTCCATGGGCAGGATCAACGAAATTCTGGTGGAAAAGCCGGAGATCGCGGATGGTCCGGAAGTGAACCCTGCACTCGGAGCCAAAGCGTTGGATGGAGAGATTGAATTTCGCAACCTGAATTTTGCCTACAACGGCAAACCCGTCTTGCATGATTTGAACCTGCGCATTCCGGCCGGGAGCAGCCTGGCAATCGTGGGACCCACGGGATCGGGGAAAACCTCGCTGGTCAATTTGATTCCTCGAATGTACGACGCCGGAGCAGGAAGCGTGCTCATCGACGGCCGGCCCATCCGGGAGTACAGCCTTGAATTCCTGCGCGCAAACATCGGTTTCGTTCCGCAGGAGACGTTTCTGTTCAGCGAGAGCGTGCGGGAGAACATCGCTTTCGGAAGACCCGATGCGGATGATGCGGAAGTTAAATCCGCGGCCGAAGCCGCAAGTATCGCGGACGACATCGAGGGGTTTCCTGAGAAATATCGGACCCTGGTTGGCGAGCGCGGCATTACCCTCTCCGGTGGCCAAAAACAGCGGACCGCCATTGCCCGCGCCCTGATTCGCAACCCCCGTATTCTGGTTCTGGATGACGCTCTTTCGAGCGTGGATACGCACACCGAAGACAAGATTCTCAATCACCTGCGTGAAGTCATGCAGGGACGGACCACGATCTTCATTTCGCACCGGGTCTCCACCGTGCGCAACGCGGATTTGATTGCCGTGCTCCACACCGGCCGCGTGGTCGAACTTGGAACCCATGCTGAGCTGATCGAAAAGAACGGCTACTACACTGACTTGTATAACAAGCAGTTGTTGGAGGAAGAACTGGCGGAAGTGTAGGAGACCTATCCCTGTTGTGTTGACCATCGCTGCCAAGGTTTGACAGACTCTCGACAATTCCCCCTGCCGAATGTGCCACAATCGAACTGGCTGATTCCAGATGAGGCGCCGTAGCATCCCCGAACTGCTGGACTCCGACGCGGGCACCCCTTCTGAGATCGCCGCTTCCCTCTCCGACCTGAATGGCATCAACCGCCGGTTTGGTGGAATCTCGACCACACAGTCGCTGGTTGCGCAGATTGCTCGACAACAGGGCGCGAAATCGCTCTCCTTGCTCGACGTCGCCGCCGGGACCGGCGCCGTACCTGCGGCGGTCACAACCGCTTTGGCGCAGGCGGGTATTCAAATCGAAGTCACCCTGCTCGACCGAGCTGCGTCTCATTTGAAAAACGGGAATCGACGGTCAGTCGCAGGCGATGCTCTTGCACTTCCCTTTGCGGACGCCAGTTTCGATGTGGTAAGCAGCAATCTGTTCGTTCATCATCTGGCGCCCGACGAAGTCGTGCGATTTGTCGATGAAAGTCTGCGGGTGTGCCGCGCCGCCGTGCTGATCAATGATCTGGTTCGCCATCCGGCGCATCTGGCGTTGGTATACGCCGCGACGCCGCTGTTTCATAGCCGCCTTACTCGACACGACGCTCCAGCGTCGGTCCGGCAGGCATACACGGTGGACGAGATGCGGGGCCTGCTCAAAAAGTCGAACGCAACACAGGTGGAAATCACCCGACACTTCTTGTTTCGCATGGGCGTGATCGCCTGGAAGAACCGAGCATCGTAACAGCTATGTACGATCTAATCGTGATCGGCGGCGGGCCGGCCGGATCTTCGGCGGCGATCACTGCTGCCCGAAGCGGTGCGCGAACCTTGATGCTTGAACGCGGACGATTCCCGCGCCAGAAAGTGTGCGGTGAATTCGTTTCCGCGGAGTCGTTGGGATTGCTGGACACTCTGCTCGATGGCGAGCATCGCGCACTGTTGAACGGCGCTATACGGATTGAGCGCACGCGGGTGTTTCTCGATGATCGTGTGATGAAAGCGGCGGTCCGGCCCGCGGCGGCCAGCATCGCGCGGCTTGATCTCGACGACGCGCTGTGGAGTTCAGCACAGGCCGCGGGCGCGACGGCGGAGCACCAAGTTACGGTACGGGGAATTCACGGAGCAGGCCCGTTCACTGTGGACACCTCGGCTGGAAAGTTCGAAACACGCGCGGTCATGAACGCTTCCGGAAGATGGTCAAACCTGAATCCCGCGCCGCCAGGCAACGGCCATCCCCGGTGGATCGGGCTCAAAGGGCATTTTGAAGAGGTTTCTCCGCCGCCTTCGGTGGACTTGTACTTTTTCGAGGGAGGATATTGCGGAGTACAGCCGGTCGATCTGAAAGCCCACCAGGGCCCCGGTCGCGTCAACGCCTGCGCCATGGTGCGAGCGGATGTGGCCAGCACTCTGTCGGAGGTGTTCGCTCGTCATTCTGCGTTACGCGAGCGAAGCCGGCAATGGCAAGCCCTGGGCGATCCGGTGAGCACTGCCCCGCTTCTGTTCGGCGAGCCCCATCCCGAGCGTGAGGGTGTTTTGATGGCCGGCGATGCCGCCTGCTTTGTAGATCCGTTTGTGGGCGATGGGATTTCTCTGGCATTGCGCAGCGGCGCTCTTGCGGCGGAAACTCTGACCTCGTTTTTCCGGGGAGCAACCAGCCTGGAAGAAGCCTCCAAACAATACCGCGAAGAATATATCCGCCGGTTCGGAGCGGTGTTTCAGACCTCGTCGAAACTTCGGCGGATGTTGGGCCTGCCGCGAGGCGTCCGGCGTCCGATCGTCGCCCTGCTGACCAAAGCACCGATCATCACGGAGTATTTGGTGAGGAAAACGCGTTAGTTCCCTGACTCTAACGCACTACCAGGACTTCGCGAATGTTATCGCGGGTAAGGAAGAACTTGATGGAAGTGAAATCGCGAAACAGGTTCTCGATGTGGCGATTGTTGAAGACGCGTTGCAGGCGGAAGGCGCTGCGGGAAGACTGTGCGCCCGGGCCCTTTCGCAGATCGCCTCGCGCTTCGACATGCTGCATTTCGAGCGTATCTTTGCCGGTGATGTGGTAGCGGTAACAGGGGGCATCCGGCCCCGCTTCTTGGGTGTGGAAAAATGCCAGCAGCATGCCGCCCGGCCGCAGCATCGACCATAGCCTTGCCACCAGTGGCTTCACCAGATCTTCGTCCAGATAATCTGCCAGGTTCCAGCATAGAACCACGTCGAACTGGGCGTTTCTGAAAACAACATTTTCCGCAAGGAAGCGTTTGTGATCAAGAGTAGTGTGCCCCTGCGCGTCGCGTATCACCAAAGCGGGGTCGGTAGAGGCCTCAAGCAAGTCCTCGCTATAAATCTTGTGCCCTCGTTCGGTCAAGTAGCGAATATTGGGACCCGATGTAGAACCGATATCGAGAACGCAGAGCGGATCTTCCGACTGAAAAAGACGAGTCAATTCCACCAGACCACTCGAACGGCGAGTAAGCCGCTGGCCCGGCAGCGATCTCGCGCTCTGGCCACGATCCTGCTCGGCCTCGACGGATGGACCTCGAAAAATCTTCATGAAGCTATTGGTGACGGAAGCCATTGCAAGTTCTTTCTGGCGCCCGGCTCAGTGCTCCCCCAGACTAACTATAGCGCGGGGCAAGAAGCCAAACCGGACAAAAATTCTCAAACCTTGGTTACCGACGTGTGCGGAGAGGCAGGATTGCTCCCGCCCACTGACATGCCTGCCGACGCCCCCGGCGCTGTGCTCTTGGCTTCCAGTTCTGCTTTTGGCGGCGCAGTTGCGGCCGGCTTGGCAGCCTCCTGAATATCCACTTTCCCCTTAAAGTACGCGCCTTCTTCGATGGCAATGCGTTGGGTGAAGATATCGCCGACCACGACAGCGGTCTTGCGCAGCTCGGCTCTTAGGCTGGCCCGAATGTCGCCGTCGAGCTTCCCCTGGACGACCACTCCCTTGGCGTGGACCCCGGCCTTCACCTGGCCATTGGGACCGATCACCAGATTGTTGTTGCGTAGCTCGATAGTGCCTTCGACCACGCCATCGAGAAACAGATCCTCGCTACCCGAGAGTTCTCCCTTGATGACGACTGATTTACCGATATGAGCGAACTCGGTGTTCTTTGGCGCGTCCATTCCCCAGCCTCCTTGGGTCTTGCTGCGAGGTAATGCAACCGAGACTACCGGATTCTAAACCATTTGGCGAATTTCCGGGTACACGAAGGAACGCAGGTCCCATCAGGCTTAGAATAGATGACGACGGTCGAGACCTGATTCCATGGGACCATTCGACGGACAACGGCTAGAGTGGAAATCTCGTCCAAGATACAGGTGGGATTGATGAAACTAGTTCCGGCAGTTTGGCTAATGGGCCTGTGCGGTGCCCTGGTGACGGTCGTGCGCCCCGCCGTGCTAGCGGGGCAAACCGTCTCGGCAGCCCCGGTTGAGTTGGTGCGGGAAACGGTCCAAAACGAAATCGATTCCAACAGCGCAACCAGGTTCATGTTCCGGCAGCATGAAGAAACCGATCACGGCTCACAAACCAAGCTGATCGTACAAACCAAGGACGTTGCTGCCGGGATGTTGGTCGCCATCAACGGCAAGCCCCTGACTGCGGAACAGCGCCAGGGCGAAGATGCTCGCTTGAAGGAGTTGATCGACAACCCCCAGGACCTGAAGAAAAAACAAAAAGCCGACAAGGAAGATACGGAACGCACCAATCGAATCATGCGGGCACTGCCCGATGCGTTTCTTTATCAACCGGACGGCGTTCAGACTGGAACCGATGAGCTCGGCAGCCCCGGCGATGAACTGGTGCGCCTCAAGTTTCGCCCCAACCCCAACTACAGTGCACCATCTCACGTCGAGCTGGTGCTGACCGGAATGGTGGGATACATGTTGATCGACAAGACCCAACGCCGCATGGCGAAGATCGATGGCACTCTCGAAAAAGAAGTGGGCTTTGGTTGGGGCATTCTCGGCCACCTCGACAAAGGCGGGCGCTTCGTAGTACAGCAGGGCACGATGGGCACTGGAGTGTGGCAAGTCACTCGCATGGAACTGAACCTTACCGGCAAAATTCTGTTTTTCAAAAAGCTGGTCTTCAAGTCGATTCAGACCTTCAGTGACTTTCGGCCGGCGCCCCCGAATCTCACCTTCGCGCAAGGAGTGGAACTGTTGAAGAAGGAAGCGCAGGAACTTGCGGAGAACCGGCCACAGGCTCCGGCGGCGGATCAAGGGCGGAAATAGGATCAGTTGTCGAGCCTCAGTTTCCTGTTTTCAGCGTTTCGTTCCGCACCGTCAACTTCTCAATCCGATCCTCCCGTACTTGATATCCAGTTCCCGGAGTGTCGCGAATCGCGATCATGCCTTGCGCGCTGACTTCCACTTCCGGATCGATGATGTCTTCTTTCCAATAGCGTTTGCTGGCAGAGACGTCTCCCGGCAGGCTGAAGTTGCGCAAGGTCGAGAGAGCGATGTTATGGGCCCGTCCCACGCCTGATTCGAGCATCCCTCCGCACCACACCGGAATCTTGTGAGCCGCGCACACATCGTGGACTTTGCGCGCCTCGCTGAAGCCTCCCACCCGGCCCACCTTAATATTGACGATCCGGCAAGCGCCAGTCTCGACTGCCTGCGCGGCGTCGCGAGCCTGATGGATGGACTCGTCCAGGCAAATGGCGGTGCGCAGCTGCGGTTGCAGGCGGGAGTGGTTGTAGATGTCGTCGTCCCAGAGCGGTTGCTCGATCATCAGCAGATTGAACTGGTCGAACTTGCGCAGGTGCTCGACTTGATCGAGAGTGTAGGCGGAGTTGGCATCACAGCTCAGGGTGATGTCAGACCAGCGCGAGCGAATCCGCTCGAGCACGTTGAGGTCCCACCCGGGCTTCACTTTGACCTTGATGCGGCGATAGCCGGCGGCCAGTTCGCATTCGATCTTGCCCAGCAATTGGTCGATGGAATCCTGAATGCCGATGGAAACTCCACAAGGAATCTCCCGCAGACTGCCGCCCATTAACTTCCAGAGCGGCTGTTGCTGCTGCCGGGCGGCAGCATCCCAAAGCGCGTTTTCCAGCGCGCCCTTGGCCATGCGGTGACCACGGAACCTGGCCATCAGGCGAGCGCTTTCGCCGGGGTGGTCGATGGTCTGGCCAAGAATCGCGGGAGCGAGAAAGCGCCGGATGGTGAGCCATGAGGAATCAATCCACTCGGAACTGTAGAAGGGCCCATCGTCGGCTACACACTCTCCCCAGCCGGTGATGCCGTCACATTGGGCGGCAACCAGCAGGATGCGGCGATCGTAGATACGGCCAAAGCTGGTCTCGAAGAAATCCACCAGCGGCATCTTGATTTCGCGGAGTGTGAGGGCTTCGATTTTCATAATTGAGAGTCATCAATCTCGATCAAGGACGGAAGAGCATAGGCCTAATAGGAACTTGCCACTTCCCTGCGGATCACGCTGGTAGCCAAGCACCGCCAGACCACCGGCAAACGCCTGTTGAAACTCTTCGCGATTTCGCTCCTGGACCTGGAGGGCCTGATCTCTAGTTGCCGGGTCAGCCTTCCATTCGTAAATCTGCGCAGGCACGGAAATGGTCTTCGCAACCGCAAAATTCGTATGCTTTCCAGTTGCCAGCAACTGCTCCACTCGATTCGATTTGAGCCGCCACTCAGCTACCAGGCGGTCGGTGGGTAAACCGCCCTGCAGCGGCGATGAAGTAATTCCGTATTGGTTTACGTTATATCGGCGCGCGATCGCCCCCAGCCTTTCCAGGTTGAAGTAGGAATTCTTAATCTCCAGCGGATCGAAGGTCCACTCCATCAAGGCAAAGCCGCGGCTGAGTGCGTCGTCCCGCTGCGCCAGTTTCAGGCGGCGGCCCAGTCCCGTGTTGCGCTGCGCTTTGCGAACTGCCAACATGTGCGAGTACAGGTACGGAGATCCCTCGCGCACGCCGGGTAACGCGAAAGCAAAACCGGCCAGGTTGCTGCCCTCAAATGCGCCGATGACCTGGCCGCCAATCTTCTCGGCCACGACAAACATACGCAGGGGAACCAGTTCAATGTCGGCAAACCCCCACACCTCTTTTTGCAGGGCCACGCAAGCCCTCATTTCGTCGAGGCCCTGGCATTTTCGCACTACCATCGAGCCCACGGTCACTGGCCGCTCAACTCCTGCTGTTTTGCCTGCTGCCACAGGGATTCCAATTCTTCCATGGAGGCTTCTTGCGGGCCGCGCCCCGAGCCGCGCAACCGTTCCTCTATCCATTGAAAGCGGCGCCGGAATTTGCGGTTGGTCTTGCGCAGCGCGGATTCGGAATCGAGCGCGAGATAGCGTGCGATGTTCACCAGTACAAAGAACAGGTCGCCGACTTCGCCTTCCAGACGGCGCCGCAAGTCGTCGCTGATCTCTGACCGGCCTGATCCGGGTACGCCGCGGCCCGCCGGATGAGGACCGGGTGCGGGAAACTCCTTGAGATGTTCCCGTAGCTCTTCAGTTTCCTCATGCAGCTTGTCGAACAAGCTTTCGACATTGGGCCAGTCGAAACCGACGTCGGCCGCACGGGAGCTGAGCTTGTGGGCCTCGAGCAGGGCCGGCATGGCCGAAGAAACTCCGGATAAGATTGACTCGGGAGCTTTGGCTTTTCCGGCATTCGCCTTTTCCTTCTCCTGCGCCTTCAGCGCCTCCCAGTTGCGCAGGACCTCGGCCGGAGTGTCGGCCTTGACGTCGCCGAAGACGTGAGGATGCCGGCCGATCAACTTATTCGCCAGCCGCTCCAACACATCATCAATCGAGAAGATCTCCTGCTCGCTCGCCATCTGGGAATAGAACAGGACTTGCAGGAGCATATCGCCCAGTTCGCCGGCCAGTTCCGGCCAGTCGCGATTATCAATGGCTTCAAGCACCTCATAGGTTTCTTCCAGGGTATAAGGCTTCATGGAGTCGAAGGTTTGTTCGCGGTCCCATGGACAACCGCCGGGACCACGCAACCGGGACATGATGGACACAGCGCGCTCGAACCGGTCTCCGGTAGGGGGCATATGGACAAGTCACTCTAAATGAGGCGAACGGCTGCGGGCAATGCGATCCGTCGATGGGAAGGGCCGGAGGATTCCATTGCTAAGTGCATAGACGTGCATCCTATAAACCACAAAAGCAAGAACGCAGATGTACATGTATGATTATAAGACACTTAATACCTAACCATCTGGCATGCGAAATGCCCCTTGAACCCATGGAACAAAAGTTGGAATATAGACTTGGCCCCTTGAGGCCGGTGGAGGCAACATCTTTGGCCCACGATTTCGAGACCCCGTTTGACAGCATCGAGGGTGCTCAGGAATACCTTGCGCTCCTGGCGCAGGCCGTGACCGAGGCCAAGCAGGGCACGGAAACTGACGCGGCTGCTGAGGCCAACGCCAAAGCGCCACGGCGCCTGGAGGCGCTGAGGCTTACGTTATACAAGTTGGATAAACTGGAACAGCACATCACCATCAGCCGGCGCCTGCTGAACGATCTGCGCACCTTGCGACGCCTGCTCTTGGACGAGCGAGTCCAACACGAAACCTCGCCTGCCGACTCTCACAAATAACGCTCACCGGAAGTTCAGCGCCCGTGCCTACTGCAATGTAACCAGCACCTGGATCACGCCCTTCCCTTCGTTGAGCGGCTCCAGTGCCTTGCCCACCACTGCACCCAACATGCGGCTGCGGTCCGTACCCTTCATGGCGTGGCCGGTAGTGGATGAACTTACCAGCAAATCGCCGGGCCGGATGGCACCATTCTCCGCGCTGACTTTGCAGGGAACGATCCCGACAATGGCCAGAGGGATTTCGTTGGCCGCAGTTTCGTCCATGCTATGCGGAGTCGCGAGCACACCGGGCTTGGTGGAATAGATGCCGGCGACCAGAGTTGAATAGGGCTGGTCGGCCAGGGTGAGCCGGCGGGTTGCCGTTGAATCCACTATGAGCAGATCACCGGGGCCGCGCAAAGCGCGGTCTCCCGCGACCGCCACAGATTCGGCAAAATCGGCGCCGCCGGTTTGCGTGCCGCCGTCAAAGAAGCCCTTTCCGGCGCCATCCACGCGGAATTTGTGAGTGCCGTTTACTGCGCCGATAAGAATGTTGCCGGCCGCGGTGTTATCGAAATAGCCGCCAACGCCAGAAGCCCCGCCACTGATACCGCTAACCCCAATGCTCGTGTTCGCCTGCCCGGAAACCCCGGCCCCCTTCGGCGCCAGACTGATGCCGATGACGCCGCTTCCGGTGCCGCTGGTCCCGTTGAAGATTCCGGCCACACCACTGGCGTTTCCACCGTTGCCCTTGGCCGACTCACTGACACCGGAGACTCCCATGCCGTCTGGACTGACCGTCACGCCATAGGTCCCAACCGTAGCTCCGGTCTGAGACATCGCGGCACCGTACACCGCGACCCCGAGAGGAGCAAAGACTGTGCCCACGACGCCCACGGGGACGTTGGTTTGCGATGTGGATGTGTTTTGACCCAGGATGGCAAACCCGTTGTTGGCACTGGTGGTAGCATGCAACCGCGCGTTGGGATGCTTGGTGCCGACGCCGATGTTGCTGCCGTTCTGGTACATGCCGGAATCACCCAGCGTGTTGGTGCCAGTCCAGATGGGAATAAAGTTCGGGGTGCCCGAACCGTTGACCTGAGAATTTCCGAGCACGGCCCAAAAAAGAAGGCTTAAACACAACGCGGCGTTCTTGCAACTCATGGTGCTCCCCCAATGTGTAGTGCAGTCTTGTCCGCGGACAAACTCAGGGCACGCTGCTCGCGGCCCGGAGACACCACGGCTCACTTCTGAGTGGGGGAGGGGGTTGCCGCCCAAAAGCCCGGTGGCAACGCGGGCTAGTCTATCATTCCGGGCGGGCAAGTAAAGATGAAAGAATTTGCACGTTAAGTCGTTCTTTACAGGCTTTGGGCCCCGGCCTAAAACTTGGCGAAGGAATAGGTTGGGAAGGTATCGGGCACGGTCGGCGGTGTGATTACAGAATCAGTCCGTCCGGCATTATTGATGGTGTCGTTGGTCAACGTGTAATCGAACCCGGAAATTGGGGTGCTTGACAGCAGAAAGTCCGCCGCCTGGCCGCTGTTGCCGAACCCGGGATTCACCTTGGACGTTCCTTGCGCATCCTGTTTCACCTGCAAGGGCTGTCCATTCACCAGGGGAGAGCTGTTCTGCCACTGCGAAAAACTGAGATAGGTGAAATAACTTGGGTCTGTGTAGCTCAGACACGCACTCGCCTGGTTTGGCGGTGGCGTGGTGTTCAACACAAAAAACGCGTTGGCGTAGTTGGCAAATCCGCCGTCGGTTCGCCAGTACAAGTTTCCCTGGAAGTTTTGAAACTGGTTGTAAGACATACCGCAGGAATCGGCGCAGCCGCCGACGGCATGGAAACCAGAAGTGTCGTCGAGATCGAAGTAGAACAGATTGTGGGTGACTTTGGCTTTGAGCGTGCTGGTACAGTTCTCCGGCCAGGGGTTCTGCTCCTGGAACATGGCCCTGCGCGCATAGGCCACGATGTTGTTGCTGAAAGTGTTTGCAAGTTTGCCCTGATGTGGACCTTGAGTCATGGTGAGACCACTCGAGCCAATGCGATACAGAACGTTGTTCGCCACGTTTATACCGGAAGACTCAATGTCCAAGTAAATGCCGTGGGCTCCGTATCCGGTTCCGTGACCAGTCGGATCGATAATCCCCGAGTCCGTCACATCGTGGACCAGATTGTTGAGGATCTGGTTTCCTGTCCCGCTTCCGCCCGAGCCCCCAATGTTGTAGTAAAGCGCTCCCCCATCCGAAGTGATGCCCTGCATCACGTTCCAGATGTGGTTGTACTGGGTGGTGATGTTGATCCCGTTCGCGGAGTAATTTTGTGAATAACATCCGCTCATGCAGATCGAAACTCCCGCGTGATATCCGTCAGTGATGTCGTTGTGCTGAATGATCACATCGTGACCGTTCCCCATCGATACGCCTTCGCCGTCGGCAAATACCCGCGAATATCCCTGGATCACGTTGTTCTGCACGGTCAACGATTGCGGCACGTAGGCATACTGGTCGCCGCCCGAAATTTGGCGCCCGATGCGGACACCGCTGG
>JBOGLG010000025.1:0-6737 GCA_050745985.1 Terriglobales bacterium
TGCTTGATCTCGTCCCGGACTTTGGCGGCAACGTTGTCCGGAAGAGGTGCGTAGGCGAGTTGGGAAGTCATACCCTCTCCGTGATCCAGCATCCAGTTCAGAAAATCCACCAGGATCTTGCCCTTGGCCGGGTCCTTGGACTGAACCGGAATCAGGAGCCAGGTGAAGCTGGAGATGGGATACGCGTCTTTCCCCGGGGCATTGGTGATGGAAACCCGGAAGTCGGCCGGCATCTCTTTTACCGAGGCGGCGGCTGCTGTCGCCCCCTCCAGACTGCCTTTGAGCCAGGTCCCGGCTGCGTTTTCGACGATCCCGTAGGGGATGTTGTTCTGCACCGCGTAAATGAGCTCCACGTAGCCGAACGAACCATCCATCTGCCGGACCATTCCTGCTACGCCTTCGTTGCCCTTGGCGCCCAAACCCACGGGCCATTTCACGGATGTGCCCTTACCCACCTCACTCTTCCACTCCGGACTCACCTTGGACAGAAAATCGGTGAATATGTAGTTGGTGCCGCTGCCATCCGAACGATGCACAAGAATCACCGGCTTGTTGGGTAATTTGACTCCGGGATTGTCGGCTGCGAGTTCCTTGTCATCCCAGTTTGTGATCTTCCCCAGACAAATATCGGCAATTGTCTTCGGAGAAAACCGCAGATCCGCAGGCGCGCCCGCGACGTTATACGCCGGAACCACTGCGCCCAGCACGGTGGGGACATGCAGTATCTTGATCTTGGCCTCGGAAAGCTGCTCATCGGTCATGGGACCATCACTGGCCCCGAAATCCACCGTCTGCGCCAGAACCTGGCGAATGCCGCCACCGCTGCCAATCGACTGGTAGTTGAATTCGATCTCGGGATGGGCCTTGTGGTATTCGCTGAACCACTTCTGGTATATGGGATTAGGGAAAGTAGCGCCGGCCCCATTCAAGGTCGTCTGACCGAAAGCGGGCACAGCCAGAACAACACACAAAAGCGCAATGCGGCGTATCACGCGATGGTTCCTCCTTATTAATTTGATGGGGCAGTTTTACGCCGCGAATGTTACAGGACTGTTACAAGGTGGTGAATTTCCGATGAACCGCTATGCAGGCGCTGCGCTACTTTCAGACCCTGACCAGAGATCTCCGAACTTGTGATCAGAAACCGCCGGCCAGCTTTACGCGCACCCTCTTAATGGCCGGCATCCAGGCGGGCGATTTCGCGCGCGAATAACGGGTTGTTGGGAAACTCGTCACGCAACGCGGCCAGCACTGCCCGGGCCCGGCTATTGTCCTTCTCGCGGACGTAGGCAATGGCCAGCAGGATGCGCGCGAAGGGACCGAGATAGCGGCCGTGGTCGGCGGTCATCTGCAACTCTGCCATCCCCTGTTTCTTGTCGCCCGAAACTCCGCCCAGTCGCAATACCCAGCGCACCGGCGCGGCCATGCTGCCAATAATGTATTTGCTGAAACCCGTCGCCACCCGTGCGTCATAGCACTTGGGGTCCACCGCCAGCAGTTTGTCCGCCCAGTCATTGGCGTCGCGGGTGTAACGCAGGGACGACATATTCCGCTTTTCTATGAGCGCCGCATAATCGGCTTGCAGGCCGGACGAAAGGGTCATGGCAAACAACGCGTCCCAGTCCTTGGGGCTGACCGCCAGCCGGGCGCTGGCGGCGCTTTGCGCGCGGGTCAGCGCCGCGTTAAACCGGTCGCGGGCGCCGCTATCCGGGTCCGGTTTGTTGCGGTCTAGAAAGGTCTTGTCATTCTCGTAAAACTGCGATTCCAGTACTCCCAGCCGGTGAAATTCCGCGAACAGTATTCCCGCCGCCTCGGCCGTGGGCCCAACCGGATCCTGAGGATGCTCGTGCTGCCAGGAAAGAAACACTCGATTGGCCTGGTCAAAATCAAGGTTATAAAGGAGACGAAACCCCTGGTCCAAAGAGGTGCGTGGAATGGGCACATCGGCCGCGAACGCGGACCCGAGCATGATGGTCAGGCAGACCGCGCCGGTCAGAACTGTCTGCTGTAGGGGTCGGGGGCGCACATTCATCGTCATATCAAGCAAACCGCAGTATTGTGCCTGTCTTTAGGCTTCAGTGCAACTTACTTTCAGCTTAGATGCCCACGGTCAAAAACGCGTCCGGAAATTGCAAAAAGTTTGCAAACCTGTCCCTGGCTGTGCGGTATGCTGCCGGCCCGGGACGATGGGTTCGGACTCCATCACACCCAAATCGGTCTCGAATCAAATTGGTCCTGCTTTGTGCCGCAGGCGAGCTTGTGCGGAAGAATCACAGATTGATCACGTGCCCTGCCCTATGGGCCGCCTACACCTGTGCGAAGCCACCATCCACAAAGAGTTCCGTTCCTGTGATGTAACTGCTGTCGTCGGATGCCAGAAACACAACCGCCTTGGCGATGTCGTCGGACGTCCCTACCCTGCCCAGGGGAACGATTGCGGAAGCCCCTTTGAAGCTCTGCTCGGCTCCGCCTCGGGCAGATAAGAGTTCCCTCAACCCGGGTGTGTCGGTGAAGCCGGGGCTCACGACGTTCACGCGAATGCGACGGTCTTTCAAATCCACCGTCCAGGTGCGAGCAAATGAGCGTAGCGCCGCCTTGGTTGCGCTATACACGCTGTTGGCGCCGCCCAACCCTTTACTGGCAACAATAGACGCGTTCAGGATGACGGAAGCGCCGTCCGGCAACAGAGGTAGGGCCTTCTGCACCGTGAAAAGCACGCCTCTTACGTTAATGTTGAAGATCGAATCGAAGTGTTCTTCGGTGATTGTGCCCAGGGCGGCCAGGGTCGCAATACCAGCATTCGCGAACACAATGTCGAGCTTGCCCTTCTCCTTCTGGATTTGCGCGAAGAGGAGGTCAAGATCGCCAAGATTCGACACGTCGCCTTGTACGCCGGTCACATTTCTCCCAATGTCTTTCACCGCCGCTGCCAACTCCGGACCACGGCGCCCCGTGATGAAGACATAGGCGCCTTCGCTTACAAACCGTTTCGCGGTCGCGAGGCCAATCCCGCTATTGCCGCCAGTCACGAGCGCAATTTTTCCCTCGAGCTTTCCCATAGGGTTCTCCTTGGGTTGTCATCTTGTCGCTGTTCTGCGACTCAAGGCGCTACCTTACACTGATTAACCTAGGGTCGTGAGCGGCAACGCCTGATTTCAACATCAGTCATGCCCTAACAGTCTCTCTGGCAGTATTATTGGCGGTCCCATGCGTGTGCTGAAACTCATGCTCGCTGGTGGATTTGTTCTATCCGTAGTCTCCGTGTTTGTGAGGGGTCGTGCCGCCAGTGGTGGCTTGGAAACCCTATTGTCGATTCTCAGCGCGGCGATTTTCGGTGGTGTTTTCTACGGTATCCATACGCGTGCCCTAGTGATGTGGAAGCTCGGCTTTTTCGGAATCGCCGTTGGAGCTGCAAGTTTTTTCATTCGCGGGCTGTCCTTGGTAAGGAGCGACTCGGCAACAGCTACCAATGCGCGAATTGAATCCGCCTTTCTTGTGGTTGCGACCACCGTCGTCACAGTGTATTGGAGTTTCTGGTGGAGCCGACAGAAACGCTACTTCAGCAAGCCTTCGGAATAGTTGGCGGTAAATCCCGGTTTCACTCATTGACTTGGCCAAAAGGCGAACAAACGGCACAAGCTTGTGAGAACGCTTGGTTGCGACAGTTAAGCCAAGCCGCGACCATTGCACCTCGGGTCACCGCCAAAGACGGCTATCTTAATCCGGCGTCGTACAGAACCCATGCAATGAGGGCCAATATCCCTGCTCCCAACAACCGAACTTGAACGGCACGCCAGCCGCTTCCATACCTCTTCTCCGTCAGTGTGCCTTGCAACCGTATCCACGTGGGCAATCGAAACCATAACCCCGGTGAGGCCAGCATGAAAGCAGCGTTCAGAGCGGCTGCGAGTCCAACTAGTGCAATGACGCACCAGCCGAGGATATGTAGCATTGCGGCACCCGTTTGTCAGGTGAGTTTACTCCAGTGCCTGAACGGGCGTAATATCGCGATATCATTCGTTGACTCTCAACGGTCCTGTTAACGGTGAGGGCAACCGGGCCAGCAACAAGGTCTGCGCATTCCTTCTTTTAATTCCGTGCGCACCCTCTCGACATGCTGCCTTCTTGTTTCGGGCTTCTTAACGGAGATAACCCAGCAGATCCATTCATTGCGCGCGAGCGGGGTAATATCCTCCCACTTTTTCCACGCTGCCCGGTCGGAAACGAGTGTTTTTCGTAAATCCGCTGGCACGCTATGGACCACGCCAGCGGAGAGCTTTCTCGTCATGGCATTATTTTACACTTGGTCTCTTGACCGCTACGCAGAGAAGCAGACAGACCAAGGCTCCCTCAACGCGCGCATTTCACGGCCATGATAGTCCCCGATCCGCTCTAGCTGGGTCGTCGCTCAATTGGTGAAACATCGCGATTGCACTCATTGACATTAGGAAATTAACGGAACGCCCCGCCGATTGAAAACCTTATCACTGCAAAGAGAACCGGCAAGCTCTCGATCTGTGGCAGCCCGCCCTTTCACTATCCGAAATCGTTCTCAAGGCTGGTTTGACTGCTCTCCAGCCCTTTGTTACCTTCAAGAGTTTCCCTGAGGGTTTCGCACTCTCTGAGTGCCTGCCCTGTTCGCGGGTGAAGAGCGCCGGAGAGGCATACCGGTGAAGAAAACAGAAACGAGACCCTGATGGCCATCAAGTTCCGGGGAGTTGATTTCCTCGAATTCGATTCCCTGCTCACTGACGACGAACGCCTGGTCCGCGATACCACGCGCAAATTCATCGAGGACAATCTCATCCCCATCATCGAAGAGTGCAACCGCGCCGGCCGCTTCCCTCGCGAACTGGTCAAGCCCATGGCGGACCTGGGCCTCTACGGCGCCAGCCTCAAAGGCTATGGCTGTGCCGGGATGTCGAACGTCGAATACGGCCTGGTGATGCAGGAGCTGGAGCGGGGTGACAGCGGCGTTCGCTCTTTCGTCAGCGTGCACTCGGCGCTCGCGATGTATCCCATTTACGCCTTCGGCAGCGACGAGCAGAAGCAGGCCTGGCTCCCGGCGATGCAGAAAGGCGAAAAGATCGGCTGCTTCGGCCTGACCGAGCCCGATTTCGGCTCCAATCCCGGAGGCATGCGAACCCGCGCCAAAAAGTCGGGCAAGGAATACATCCTCAACGGCGAAAAGATGTGGATCACTTCAGGCTCCATCGCCGATGTCGCCATCATCTGGGCCAAGGCCGAGGACGAAGACAACAAAATCCGCGGCTTCCTGGTCGAAACCGATCGCCCCGGCTTCCGCGCCGAAGATATTCACGGCAAATGGTCGCTGCGCGCTTCGGTCACGTCCAGCCTTTCAATGCAGGACGTACGCATCCCGGAATCAAATTTGGTGCCTAAGACCGGAGGCCTGAAGTCCCCGCTGATGTGTTTGAGCCAGGCCCGTTACGGCATTGGCTGGGGCGCCATCGGCGCCGCCATGGCCTGCTATGACTGTGCTCTGCAATATTCGCTGTTTCGCAAACAGTTTCACGATCAGCCCATCGCCTCCCACCAGTTGGTGCAGGAGAAACTGGCATGGATGATTTCCGAAATCACCAAGGGCCAGCTCTTGGCGCTGCAAGTGGGCCGCCTCAAAGATAAAGACAAGGTGCGCCCGCAGCACATCTCAATGTCGAAACGAAATAATGTCTGGATGGCGCTGGAGTGCGCCCGCATGGCCCGCGACATCCTGGGCGCCAACGGCATTGCCGACGAATATCCCATTTTCCGCCACATGGCCAACCTGGAGTCCGTGAAGACCTACGAAGGCACCCACGACATCCACGCCCTCATCATCGGGCAGAGTGTAACCGGGATTGATGCGTTCTAGGGCCGGCAGGGCGGACACTCCCTTTGCGGTCTTTGCGTCCTTTGCGGTTAAGAGGTCAGCTGGTTGAGAATGGCGCCAAAGTCTTGAACCGCAAAGGACGCAAAGACCGCAAAGAAAAGCTCGACTTGGGGCGCTTCTCTCCCCGCTGGTAACTTTCTCTTCACAGTCTATCGGCGTTATAGTCATTGACCGCGCTTGGGTACAATTTTTATCTATCAGGGGGCGTCATGGCGACTACGACTAAATCAGAAATCAAGGCCCGGACGTTTGGCCGAAACATTGAAAGCGATCTGGCTTCAAGATTCCTGCGGGTAGTGGAAACCGCGGCCATCGCCTCGGCCCACACCATGGGCCAGGGGGAACGCAAGCTTTCCGACCACGTAGCCACCGAAGCCATGCGCAAGACCATGGACTCGATTCCCATGCACGGCACCATCGTGATTGGCGAGGGCGAACGCGATGAAGCGCCCATGCTCTACATCGGCGAGAAAGTCGGAGCCGAGTTTCCCGACGGCACCGAGGTCCCCGAGGTGGACATTGCCGTTGATCCCCTGGAAGGCACGAATCTGTGTGCCACCGGCGCGCCCGGCGCAATCACGGTGTTGGCCGCGTCCGAAAGTGGAGGGTTGCTCAATGCGCCCGACTGCTACATGGAAAAGATCGTCGTCGGCCCGTCCTGCAAGGGCGCCGTGGACCTGGACGCCCCCGTGGTCGATAACCTGAAGAACATTGCCAAACGCATGCACCGCGACGTCGAAGACCTGGTGGTCATTGTGCTCGACCGGCCGCGACACGAGAAACTGATTGCCGAGATCCGCAAGGCGGGAGCAAGGATCCGGTTGATCGGCGACGGTGATTTGTC
>JBOGLG010000026.1:0-155780 GCA_050745985.1 Terriglobales bacterium
CCCTGATACCCTCCGATTCCTCCACTTCCTTCGCCGCCACGATGGCGCGCTGCACCACGGCGCCATACGTGATCACCGTCAGGTCGGCGCCGGGTCGAACCACGCGCGCTTTCCCGAACGGAATCATGAAGTTCGGCCCCGGGTTCGGCGCCTTGTTGTAGGTCTGGCGGTACAGGTGCTTGTGTTCGAGAAAGAGAACCGGGTCGTCGCATCGAATCGCCGTGCGCAGCAGCCCGTTCGCGTCGAGGGCCGTGGACGGGCAAACGACGCGCAGACCGGGGACTCCGGTGTAGACGGCGGCACCAGTCTGCGAGTGGTAGATCGCCCCGCCCTTGAGGTATCCGCCATACGTCACCCGCACGACCGCGGGGGCGGCGAAAGCATTGTTGCTGCGCCAGCGAAGCACCGCGAGCTCGTTCCGGATCTGATGATACGCCGGCCAGATGTAGTCGAAGAACTGAATCTCCACCACCGGCTTCAGCCCGCGGGTCGCCATACCCGTGGCGCGGCCCACGATGTTGGCTTCGGCGAGCGGGGAATTGAATACGCGATCGGAACCGAATTCGCCTTGCAGGCCGGACGTCAGCTTGAAGACGCCGCCTTTGCCCTTGATCAGTTTTTCCTGCAAATATTGTTCGCGGCTGCAGTCGGCGACGTCCTCGCCAAACATCACGACGCGTGGGTCACGGGCCATTTCGTCGCGCAAGGTTGAGTTGATGAGGTCGGCCATAGTTTTTGGCGCCGACTTCTTGGCGTCGGATGTGTCGCTGATCGCGGGGGCGGTGTCGAAGGCGGCTGAGGCCGGGTCAAGATCCGCCGAATAGATGTATTGCATCACTGTCTCAGGGGTCGGCGGAGTCGCTGCCAGCGCCTGGTCCACGGCGATCTGGAGATCGTCTTCGACCTGCTTTTCCAGGCGGTTGATGCCTTTTTCGTCAAGTATGCCTTCGCGGATGAGGAACATCTGCATGCGGGAAACGGGATCGCGGGCGGCATCACGCTCGCGCTCGGTATCCGGGCGGTAGGCGCGTTCGTCGTCGGATAGCGAATGCGAGTAGGGGCGAATCACATGGGCGTGCACGAAGGCGGGCCCGGTGCCGGCGCGGCAGTAAGCGACCGCGCGCGAGAAGGCTGCGTAGGTGGCGACGAAATCGGTGCCATCGATTTCTTCAAAATGAAAATTGGGAAAACCCGAGACCAGGCGCGAAATGTTGCCGCCGGCAGTCTGCACTTCGACGGGGACGGAGATCGCGTACCCGTTGTCTTGAACGACAAACAGCACCGGCAGACGACGGTTGGAGGCGGTGTTCATGCCTTCCCAGAATTCGCCTTCACTGGTGGTGCCGTCGCCGAGCGAGACGTAGGTGACTTCGTCTCCGTAAAAGGCGACGTTCTTGAACTCACGGTAGTCCCCGGAAACTTTCTTGGCGGAGTTGGGGTAAGAATGAAAATAGCGGCCAGCTTCAGAACAGCCCACTGCCTGCAAAACCTGAGAGCCGGTGGGTGACGATTGCGTCACTACGTTCAGCTTGGGAAAGCTCCAGTGGGAGGGCATCTGGCGTCCGCCGGAGTTGGGATCGTCGGCTGCACCTACGCCTTGAAGGAACATTTCATAGGGGGTTGCACCCAGCCCCAGGCACAGGGCCCGATCGCGATAGTACGGGTAGAACCAGTCGTAGCTTGGCTTCATAGCGAAGGCCGCGGCCACGCCCACCGCCTCGTGCCCTGCCCCGGAAATCTGGAAAAAGAGTTTCTGCTGGCGCTTGAGGAGGATCTCGCGGTCATCCACCCGGCGCGAGGTGTGCATGATCCGGTAAGCTTCGATCAATTGCTCGCGAGAAAGGCCTTCGTAGGCTTTCTTTGCATCCGCCACTCTTGATTCGGTCTTGGTTGCCATGCTTGGTTCAGTCCACGGTACAGAATTTCTATTGTAAATCGTCGCGGAGGTTGCGGGAACCGGCATTTGGCATTTAGCACCTGGCTAGAGCTGATGGGCGTCGAGCCAGGCGCCAATTGCCAAATGCTGATTTTCCGGTGCTATGCTGAAAATGCCGGCAATGATTCACTTCCATCGCCAATTCGATCCCCAAGGCATCAAGTTTCTGATCTTTGACCTGGATGGGACTCTCGTGGACTCCCGGCTGGACCTGATTCATTCCGTCAACGCCATGTTGCGGCACTTCAACCGGGCCGAACTTCCGGGGGACGTGATCGCGTCGTACGTGGGCGACGGTGCGCCGGTGCTGGTCCGGCGGGCATTGGGTGATCCCAAAAGCGACGCTCACGTTAAGGAAGCCCTGGAATATTTCCTGGCGTATTATCGGGCGCACAAGCTTGACCACACGCACGTTTACGATGGGATCAAAGAAATGCTGGCAGCAGTCAGGCGGGGCAACGGCGTCCGCCGGCAGATGGCTGTGCTGTCCAACAAGCCGGTGGTTCCGTCGCGGGCCATCGTCGAGGCCCTGGGCCTTGGGGATTTCTTCATTCACGTGTATGGCGGCAACAGTTTTCCCACCAAGAAGCCTGACCCGCACGGGGTTCGCAGCCTCCTGCGCGAGAGCAAGTCTGATCCTGAAGAGACGTTGATGATCGGGGACTCGTCCGTCGACGTACTCACCGGCCGCAATGCCGGACTGTGGACCTGCGGAGTGACCTATGGGTTTGCTCCCCACACTCTGAACATTGCCCCGCCAGATGTAATGGTGGACAGCCCGCGTGAGCTTGCGGAGATATTGCGTCAGAGCTAGTGTGGTGCGTCAAAAGGCCGACATTTATGGGTCGCCGGTGTGTCCTGTGATCCTCTGTGCCCTCTGTGGTAAAAGCCTTTGAGCTCCTCGCCCGGTAGGACGTCACGCGGAACGAGGCCGCAATATTTAACGATCACTATTTCCGACGCACTACACTAGTTTTTCCCAAGAATGGCGCGATACCGCTCCCCGAATTCTGCGTAGTTCGGGTTCTTCGGGTAATAGGCGATAGTCAGATCGCTCAGTCGCAGTTCGATGGCGTTGACGCCAAGCGAGGTTGCGAAGGGGACGTATTCCAGCAGATTTTCGGGAGGCTGCCTGACCTCGGGCTGGAGATATTTGTAGACCTCGGGGTGAGCTTTGAAATTCTCGCACCAGTTTCCGGTGCAGGGGCGGCCGCTCTGGTAATTCACTTTATCCTGCGCGCTGAGCATCTGTATGCCAATTCCGATGCCGTCTTTGGCGAAGATTTTGCATAACTGGTCCGGGTAGTCGGTCGTGTTCCAGGCGGAGCAGGAACTTACGAACCGCGTGCCATCGGGATGGTTTTCATGAACGAACTCAGCCATGGCGCGCATGTATTTCACAACCGTCGGGATGGGCTGGTTTTTCTTGCACTCCACGCTGTTCTCGCCGCCGTGCCAGAATCCGGTCCGATCGTACAAAATCCATGGGGCTTTCGTGTCTAAGTGCTTCAGAACGGCAAGAATGAACGGCTGAGTGAGGGCCATTGTTTTCGAATCGTACACCACCGGAATCTTGTGACCGGCGATGTGTTCACAGGTCTCGGTTGGAACTCGCGACATCACCCAATCCGGAGTCGCGGTGTTGGTGAACCTTTCATCAATCCTGTCCGAGACAAGACTGATAATGAGCGCAGTCTTTTTGCCTTTGCTTTGCCAATGGGCAATGTCGGCATCCATTTGGGAGAAATCGTAATTGCCTTGAGAGGGCTCCAATTCTGACCAGTCGTAGCGCTCCATGACAGCATCCACGTGGGGAAGAACGTACTCCTCGAACATCTTTTCCATCCGTTCATGATGGCCACCGTGTGCGGGGAGGAAACTGGCGACAATCGCAGGCTTCTGAGCCACTGCGGTGATGCTGAGCGAAAGAACAACCATGATCGCGCGTTTCACATTCATAGAGTTACTCCTGATGGGTTCCTGCGTGATGTCCTATGGCTTAAGGTGCCATACTTCCGCATCCAAGAACAAACCCGGAAGGCATGCAGTTGTTGTGGACAAATTACGGCGACCTCCCAGGTGATGGTGAATAGACGTTGATGACGGGCTTCGAAATGGAGTTGCCTGACGAACCTATGCCGGAGAACCTGCCGGGACGGCCAGCTCTCCCATCAATGCGTCAGTTTCTGATTTCATTGCACGAACCTGCAACCAACAGTTGGCTTTGTGCTGCCCTCTTAACTTAAGCCTCAGGTAGTTGTCGGTGAGGCACTCGGTGTGGGATCCGTCGAAGACGTTGAGGGTGATGGATGCGATTGTTTTGCCGACAAACGATTGCAGGAATGCCTGTTTCTTCTCCGCGGCGACCTCCCGCAACACCTGGTTTCGCCTTCGGGCCTCGTTCGCGGGAACTTGATTGTACATGATTGCCGCCGGGGTTCCGGGTCGCGCTGAGTAGGTGAAAACGTGCAGATAAGTGAACGGCAGATCTTCGACCATTCGCCGGGTTTCTTCGAAGTCCTTTGTGGTTTCGCCGGGAAAGCCAACCATGACATCAGCGCCGATGGCCGCGGTGGGCATGGCAGCGCGAATCTTCTCGATTTTCTCGCAATAATGCCATGGCCGGTATTTCCGGTGCATGAGCCGCAACACTCGATCACTTCCGGATTGCATGGGGACGTGGGCGTGTTTGGCTATGCGCGGAGATTCGGCCATGAGTTGGATGAGTTGGTCGCTCCAGTCCATGGGTTCGACCGAGCTGATGCGGAGTTTTTGCAGGGAGGTTTGGTGAAGAATGGCGCGAATGAGGTTCTCGAACTCCGGCGGTTCAGGCGCCAAGTCTCTTCCCCAGCGGCCCAGATTGATTCCTGAGATTACGACCTCGCGATATCCGGCGGCCACCAGGGTGTTGACTTCGGCTAAAACTTGCTGCAGCGGCAGCGAGCGGCTTTGGCCGCGTACCGAGGGAATCACGCAGAATGAGCAGCGGTTGTTGCAGCCGTCCTGCACTTTGAGGTTGGGGCGGGTGCGCTCGTTGGCGGCGTCGAAGACCGGGGCCGCGAGGAGTTCGGTATGAGCGAAAATGTCGGAGACGAATAAGCCTGGTTGGTGGTTGGCTGCCGGCTGCTGGCTACCCGATAAACTCTTCAGGGGCACGAACGCTTTTGGAAGGACGATCTCCGCCAGCCGGTGCTTGTGGGAGTTTCCGACTACCTGGCTCACTCCTGGTAATGCGGCGATCTCTTCGGGGGCGCGCTGGGCATAGCATCCGGTGACCACGATTTGGCAGCCGGGATTCTCGCGATGGATGCGGCGGATGGCGGCTCGGGCATCGCGGTCGGCTGAGGCAGTGACGGTGCAGGTATTTAGCACCACAACTTCGGCTGCGGACGGACGATCGGCGCGCGCCCACCCGCGCTCGCGGAACTGGCGCTCGACGGCGGCGCCATCTGCCTGGGTCGCGCGGCATCCGAAATTTTCAACGTAGAAGCCAGCCATGGTTTCCGGCGGGCACAACTATGCCCATGATAACGAGACATCTATAGTAACGCGGGAGGAGAGGAACATGAAGACGAGCAAATGGCGGGTTCGCCCGTCCCAAATGCGCAGGGCGAATGTATGTTCAAGACCCTACCGGGAACGGGAAGGAGGGAGAGTGAGGTCTTACCCTTCGCAGCCGCCGGCCAGAGCAGTCGTTTCAGTCGCCAGAGGCTACACTGCGGTTCCCCTGGAAACACTCACGGCATAACACCGGACGACCCTGGGTCGGCCGAAAAGGTACGGTGGTGTTCTTGCCACACAGCGAACAGGTGGTTTGGGTCTCGATCTTGGGAGACGGGCACGACCTGAATCCGTCGCCAAGCGGTGAGACGCGTTTGGCTCTGGTCTTGCAGATCTTGCAGCGTTTGGGTTCGTTCCTGAATTGCTTGTCGTGGTAAAAAATTTGCTCCCCGACGGTGAATACGAAATCAGTGTTGCACTCTACGCACTTCAATACCTTGTCCTGGAATTCCATTGAGGATGTGCTCCCTGGCGACGGTGGTTCGGAAAACGCCTCGCTGCCATGCGAGAACATCCTCCGGCACACGCGTGCGCGGAATTGTTGCTACATCCCCCTCGTTATTACTGCCCCTGGATTCGGCCAGCCGCGCCCCGAACGGGCGCGGTTCCTATTGAAACACCCGGGTTAGCGCCGGGCGGCATTCCCCCCGGAATGCCAGGTGAAAAAACAACTAGGGCCGCGCTGAGAAGCGACCCTAGTTGGCTTATTCCGCTTCTTTACGAGCTTTCTTCCGGCTGCGTTTGCGCGCCAAAGCTTCTTTCACGCGCTTCTTCTCGCCGGGCTTCAGATAAAAGGAGTGACGCTTGACCTCCTTGATGATGTCTTCCTGTTGCACCTTGCGCTTAAAGCGCCGGAGTGCGTTTTCGAGGGACTCTCCCTCTTGCAATCTGACCTCTGCCAAAGAAACGACACCCCCAAACCGGTCCAAGCATGGACTGGTTATTTATTGCAAGGTTCGGAGCGTAAGTCAAGGGCGATGTAGTGGCTGGAAGAGAAACTGTAGTCGCCGAACCGGGCTTTCATCAGGTTTTTTGCTCAAAAACTCATCTTTAGCGCGAACTGAATCTGCCGCGGTGGGTAGGAATTGACGGCCTGTCCGGGGCTGGACGGTACCTGGAAGTGGCCGGGGAAGTAGTTGATTCCAAGCTTGTTGCTGATTCGCAGGAAGTAGGTTGAGTTGCTTTTGAGGCCATCTTCTGTGATGGTGACGAGCTTGTTGTCACGGTTGAGCAAGTTGAAGGATTCGACAATGAGGTCAAGCTTGATGCGTTCGCCCAGATACAGGCGGCGGGTAAGGCGGGCATCGGTGCTGGCGTAGTCGGGGCCGAGGAACGAATTGCGCCGGGCGCCGGGCAGGCGGTCGTTGCTGCCGTTGTCATCCTGGTTGGCATCGCCGACTACCGTGAGATTGACCGGGCGGCCGCTGCCGTAGGTGAAAACACCTGCGAATTTCCAGTCATTGAAAATGTGGCCGAGCAGTTCCTGACCGCGATGGAACGGCCTGGGTTCGGCGATCCAGGAAAATGCCAGGCGCTGGCGCTGGTCGGTAACGCTGTTGCCACGCTCGGCGTTCGGAGCGTAGGAATTCTGCACCAGGGCGGGGCGACCGGCGACGAGCGCGTCCTGGCCATCATCAATGGCGTGGGCGTAGGTGTAGGCGAGGCGGAAGTAAACGCCGCTGGTCATCTGGCGACGGATGGAGAGGGTGGCTCCGTTGTACACGCTGGATGCGGCACTCTCGAACACGTCGATTGCGCCCAGTTGCGGAATCGGGCGCGCCAGAGGATTGATGCACGGAGGAAACGGGCAAGTGAAGGACGGCGTCATCTGCCAGGTTGAGAAGGAGGCCACATCGTAATAGGTGCCGAGGAAGTTGGTTCCGGTGCTGTCGTAGACGGGATATTGCACATTCACTGGCGGAGGTAGGTTGGCATCCTGGGCGCGGATCAAATCCACGCCGTGGACATACATGTAGGAGACGCCGACGGCCAGACGGTGGGCAATCTCCCGCTCTACGCTGATGCTCGCCTGCTCTACTTTGGGCGTGCGGAAATTCGACGCGAAGGCCGAGACACCGGCTTGAGCGTGCTGGGCAAAGGCCGGCGGCAGAGTACAGGACGTCTCGGTGACCGGGCAGTTCACCAGCGGGTTCGGATATTGGGGAAAAATCTGGTGATCATAGAAATTGGAGTTGTTGAGGAAGAGATTGGCGGAGGACAGCCCGTTTTCCGTGGCGATGGTCGAAGTGTAAATCTGGGGGATGCGGGTGTAGAACAAGCCGTATCCGGCGCGTACCACGAAGGGGTTCTTGTCGCCAATCGAATAAGCGAGACCCACGCGCGGGGCAAAGTTGTAGGGCTCATAGGGAACCTTGCCTGAATCCGGCCAGAGCGGATTCGTGACCAGTCCTTTTCGAGTGAAAGTCTGCAAATCGTAACGCGCGCCAATACTCAGTGCCAGATGGTTGGTTACGCGGATGGTGTCCTGCAAGAAGGCTGCGTACTCGTTGGTGTCGGGATGCGATGACATGTTGCCGAAATTTTGTATGTAGTACTTGGGGACGCTGTGGGCATAGGCGCGGAGGGGTGAAAGCTCGAGGCCCGCCTCCATGGGTTGGTAGGTAAACGGATCCACCTTTATGGGATCGAAGATGTATTCGCCACCGGACAGCGAGGGGAAGAAATTGTAGATCCAGGTGATCAAAGCATCGCCCCCCAACTTCCACGAATTGCGGCGACCCTCGAGGCTGATGGTTTCGGTTACGTGCAGACGATGCTCGCGGGTCTGACGGGGCAAAATTGATGAGCGGCCAAAGCCGTCGATGACGCTTTGGATGGAGGTCGATGGGTCGGAGCTGTTGCTGGCGGAGGTTTCCAAGGCGCGCGAGAACTGGGCCCGCAGATGGCTCACCAGCCGCCAGGAGAACTGGCTGGTCAGGGAAAGCGATGCGGTTTCGGTGGCCACCTGCTCCTGGCCGTTGTCGCTGATAGCAAAGGTGGTAAGCGGGCTCGCAGGATCAAGAAAGACATTGTTCTGTCCCCAGTAGCGTGAGGTGCTGATGCGCGCGGATAGGGATTCATGCGGCGTCAAGGCAAGATCAAGTTTAAAGAAGCCTGCATTGCCCAGCATTTGCGCCGGGAACTGGCCGCCGAGTTTAGAAAGCTGATCGGCGGCCGCGAAGACTGTTGCCGCATCGCTGGCATCATAGTCTCCGGGCGTCACTGGCCCCTGCGGGGCTTGAGGTGTAACCCTGGAGCTTCCGTTCAAGAAGCGCACCACGATGGGCACGCGAAAGATGTGTTGATCGAAGCCGCCGAAGAAGAAGGCTTTGCTGCGACGGATGGGGCCGCCCAAGGTGAATCCGAATTGTTGTTGTTGCGCGTGCGGTCTGAAATCGAGAAACGGGTGGGTGGCTCCAAAGCTGCTGTCACGGAAAAAGAAAAAGCTGCTGCCATGCATTTGGTTGGATCCGGATTTGGTCACCACGTTGATTACTGCTCCTCCGGCGCGTCCGAGTTCCGCGCCGTAGGTATTGGAAGACACGCGAAATTCCTGCACCACCTCGTTGGAAAATTGATACGGCGCGCGGTACCGGCCGCGGGCCTGGGAGAAAAATGCATTGTTGTCGTCGGCGCCGTCGACCAGGTAGCTCGACTGGTATCCGCGAATGCCTCCGAAGGCGAGATCGCCATTCGAGCCAGAGGTCATTCCCCGCGGGTCCTGGGTAACCCCGGGCGTGAGCAAGGCGAGATCAGTGAAGCGGCGGCCATCGAGCGGCAGCTCTTCGATTGCTCTTTTGTCGATCAGAGAGGAGATCGCGGAGGGTTGCGTGTTGACCAGCGGCGGTTCCCCTGAAACCGTGATTGTCTCTTTCACGCCGGCTACCGTCAGGTTGAACTCGATGTCTGTCGTGCCGGCGACGGTCACATGCAGCCGGGGGGTTACTTGCGGCGACATACCAGTTGCCGTCGCGCGTCCGGTATAGTCGCCGGGCGGAAGCAGTTGAAATACGAACTGGCCATTTGAATTGCTGGTGGTGGAGTAACGGAAGCCGGTGGCATCGTTGACCAACACTACGGCGGCGCCAGCTATGCGGCCGCCTGTGACGTCAAGGACTGTGCCGCGAAGAGCGCCGGTGGAAGCGTCCTGGGCGAATGCCGAACCCAAGAGGACCAGAAGCGCGCCTAAAAGCGAAAGAGGTCGCAGCCGGGCATCCGGAAAAAAGAAAGCAGCGCACGCCATAGGACTCTCACCTGGGTTGAGATTCTGATCGTGCGAGTCCAGACTTGACGGCGGACTTTCTTGGTATAGCAGGTACGCAGCGCAAAGTCTGTGAGCAACGAACATTCTTTTCTGTGTTTCCCGATGTGGGAATCGAGTCCGTGGTAGAATTGGCCGCTTCTCACGGCCGGAAATCATGTTCCCCAAGGAGGACACATGCGCGCGGTCATCGATACGAAGTGGGTCAGAGTAATATGGGCGGCGGTTCTTGGCTTCGGCATCACGTGGTGTTGTCAGGCACAAGCCGCCGAAACATCTGCCGGCAAAACCCGCACTTATGATGTCGCCGCCGACGAGGTGGAATGGAACTACGCGCCCTCTGGCATGAACAAAATGATGGGCATGAAGTTCGAAGGGTATCCCAATATCTTTGTCGAAAAAGGCCCGCACCGCATCGGATCGGTGTATCGCAAGGCGGTGTATCGCGAATATACCGATGACACCTTTACCCAGTTGAAGCCACGCTTGCCGGAGTGGGAACACGCCGGCATTCTGGGGCCGATTCTGCGGGGTGAGGTAGGCGACACGATCCGCGTGACGTTCAAGAACAACACCACTCATCCCGCCAGCATGCATTCCCACGGGGTTTTCTATAACAAGGACTCTGAGGGGGCGCTATACGACGACGGTACAAGCGGCAACGACAAGGCGGATGATGACGTGCAGCCTGGGAAAACACACGTCTATACCTGGCAGGTATCGGAGCGCGCGGGGCCCGGACCGGGCGATCCCAGTTCGCTGGTCTGGCTCTACCACTCGCATGGGAACCGGGCCCTGGAGAGTGGTTTGATAGGCGCGATCATCGTCACCGCCCGGGGCATGGCTCGTCCCGATGGCAGCCCCAAAGACGTGGATCGGGAATTCGTCAATCTTTATATTATTTTCGACGAGAACACCAGTTGGTATCTGGATCACAACATTCAGGCCTACACCGGCGATCCCAAGGGAGTGAACAAACTGGAATTCGCCCCCGTGGACACGGACGGTCTGCTCTCAGCCGTCGGCACCGGGTTCGCAGCCGCCAACTTCAAAGGCACGATCAACGGCTACATTTATGCAAATGGACCGATGATGACAATGAAGAAAGGCGAACACGTGCGTTGGTACCTCTTAACCATGGGGGAAGGAATCAACTTTCATACGCCGCACTGGCATGGAAACGTCGTAATTGATCACGGCAAGCGTACCGATGTCCTGTTTCTGGGACCCGCACAGATGGAGACTGTGGACATGGTCCCGGACAATCCCGGCACCTGGTTGTATCACTGCCACGTCGAAGAACATATGGACATGGGGATGGTTACCATGTACAAGGTGGAGCCGTAGGTAGAAAGAGGAGGGGCAGGGAAGCCCATCCTATTTGCCTTCGAGTTTTCTCTGGACCAACTCTTCGACCCTGCGCAGGACTTCGTCTTCCGACATTTTGGTTGAATCGAGTACCAGGGCGTCCGCCGCCGGCTTCAATGGCGAGACGGCGCGAGTGCGGTCTCGCCGGTCCCGCTCGCGCAACTCGGCAGCGGTAGCCTGAGCGGCGCTGCCGCGCAGGTTCTGCTGTTGCAGCCGCCGTTGCTCGCGCACTACCGGGTCAGCATCCAGAAAAATCTTCACCTCGGCGTTGGGAAAAACCTTGGTTCCGATGTCGCGGCCTTCCATCACCACTCCACCGTTCGCGCCCATTTCCTGTTGGCGGGCGACCATCCAAGCCCTGACCTGGGGATGGACGGAAACCCGCGAAGCTCCTTCGGTCACATCGGCCTCGCGGACGCGCCGGGTCACGTCCTGGCCATCAAGCAGGACCCGGTTGCCGGTCGAAGTGGGCTCCAGCTGAATGCGCGAGTTTTGCGCGAGTTTCATCAAGGCCGCCTCCTCGTCGAAGGAAGTGTCTGACAAGATGGCCTTTAGCGCCAGCGCCCGGTACATTGCGCCACTCTCCAGGTTGGCATAATCAAGCTTGCGCGCCAGCCGTGACGCAATCGTGCTCTTGCCCGCGCCCGCGGGCCCATCGATGGCGATGATCAACTTGCGAGATGAGGAGCCGGTCATCGGGAAGAAAAACGATTTTACACGCTGCGGCGGGGCGCGGCTTGAGGAACTGCGGAAAATATTAAGGCAGCTAGTTGGTGCTTCCTGCCGGCTTCACTGCATCGCTCGACAATGCCGGCCTGAAAAAGCTGTGGTCGTAGAGGTTGCGGTACATCACGCCGGCGATTTCGGCGGCTTTAGGTCCAAAGGTGGGGCGCCCGCCCTCGAGGAAAATCACCACCACCACACGGCCCACGTCAGTATTGGCGTAGGAAGCGAACCATCCGTAGCGGGTACCCGCGTGCGAGCAGGTTCCGGTCTTGCCCAGAACTTCTTCTTCGCTGAAATTCACTCGCAGGTGGCGGGCGGTACCGTAACTGACGGCAGCGGCCATGCCATCAGAAATATCGGGAATGAGCGGAGCAATGTCGAGACGGCGTTTCACCCGGGGCTCGAAGTTCGCGACTTCTTCCGGCGTGTTGGGATGCTGTAAGTAGTAAAGCGTGCCTCCGTTGGCGATGGCTGAAACCAAAGCGCCGAGTTGCAGCGGAGTCATGGAAATGCCCTCACCGAACGAGCACATCTTGCCGACCCCGCCCAACTTGGAGGAAATTTCTTCTTCGGGATAGGTGCCCAGCTTTTCGCCGGCAATGTCGTACCCGGCCATTTCACCGAGTCCATATTGGTGGGCGTAGTAGCTGACTTTCTCAAAGCCCAACTGACGGCCCAGCGCTTCGAAATATGCGTTGTTGGAATGGGCCAGTGCGGTGGTCAGATTCATGCTGAAACGGCCGCCCAGGCGAACTTCGGTATCTTTGGTGATCAGGCCCTCACTCAAAGCAGCCAGTGCCACCGAAAGCTTGATCGTGGAGCAGGGCTGGGCGCCGCTCGAAAGCGCGAGCCGCTGGTTGACCATGGCCAGAATACGGCCGCTGGTGGGCTCGATGGCAACTACGGTGCCGTTCAGGTTACCCAAAGCATCGATGGCGGCCTGGCGCACCACAGGATCTTCACCGGTGGTGACGTCGCCTTCCGTGACGTCATCCGCGAAGGAACTGGTGGAGAAACGCTCGTAGTAGTGATGGCGGCGACGCGAAACGGTGGTTCGGATATGCGGAGTTCGAGTAGCGCGGCTGCGGGCCAGGCGCCGCATACGTTTGCGGGCATGCTGGCTTTCGCTGATTTTCTGGGATTTGGATTTTTTGGGGGTCAACGCATGCGTGTTGACGGTGGCGGCAAAGCCAGCTTCCCACGACATCAAGACGATGAAGACAGCCACGAAACCCAGGCGCGCAAGAAATTTCTGCAACATCAAAACTCCAGAGGTAGCTCTACTTGAGATGCACGGCAGATGCCAATGGCGGGTCGGCCGGTAAGTGCTTGCTGAATCCGATGTTATGAAAGTTCGCTCCAGGACGCAATCAAAAAGTAACGTCACTAGAAATCCGTGGTGACGCTGGTAACCTATTGCAGGGACGGTGTTTGCATGATGTACCCCGCCGGGCATCGGGCTTTAGTAACTTATTTCGTGATTACTGGAACGATACCTCCCAAAACGGCAAAGTTTTTCCCTTCCCGCAGCTGCGCGGGTTACATGGTTTCGCTGCGCCGGCGTAGAAACGCTGGAACGTCAAGGTCCGCCTGCTCGAAATTGGCAATCATGGCGTCGCGCATGGCGTCGATTCCAGTGACTTCGCGGGTTGCAACGGCCGCTTGGGGACTGGCTTCCTCCATAACCATGGGCGGTGGGGGCGGAAGAGGGTCGCATTTGGGTGCAGGCTCGCGAAAATCGTCAGTCTCTCTCGAGGAGATGAACATCGGCTGAACTTCTTTTCGCCGGCGCGGGACTTCGGAGTCGCGGAATCCGGTCGCGATCACGGTGATCTTGACGGAGTCCTTCATTTTTTCATCGAGCACCGCGCCAAAAATAATATTGGCATCTTCGTCGGCTGCGCTCTGCACAATACAGCAGGCTTCCTGCACCTCGGCGAGTTTGAGAGAAGTCGATCCCGTAATGTTGATGAGAATGCCGCGGGCGCCGTCGATCGCCCCGGCCTCGAGCAGCGGTGAAGCGATGGCTTTCTGCGCAGCTTCGGTGGCGCGGCGGGCGCCGCTGGCGGTGGCTGCGCCCATGACGGCGTAACCCATTCCGGCCATGATGGCCTTCACGTCGGCGAAGTCGCGATTGATGATTCCGGGAATGGTGATGATGTCGGAAATGCCCTGCACGCCCTGGCGAAGGATGTCATCCGCCACGCGGAAGGATTCGAAGAAGCCGGCGTCCTGTGCGACGGCGAGAAGCTTCTCGTTGGGAATGACGATGGTAGTGTCCACCGACTCCATGAGCTCGACAATGCCGCGTTCGGCCTGCTGCATACGGCGTTTGCCTTCGAAAGCGAAGGGCTTGGTGACCACGGCCACGGTCAGCGCGCCCATCTCGCTGGCCAGCGACGCGATGATGGGAGCGGCGCCGGTGCCGGTGCCGCCGCCGAGGCCGGTGGTAACGAATACCATGTCGGAGCCCTCAAGCACCTCGATGATCTTGTCGGAATCCTCAAGCGCGGCTTTGCGTCCGACTTCGGGGTTCGCCCCCGCACCGAGGCCGTTTGTGAGCTTCACGCCCAATTGGATCTTCATGGGCGCATGCGACATGCGCAGCGCCTGAAGGTCGGTATTGGCGACGATGAATTCGATGCCCTCCATGCCGGCATCGATCATGCGATTCACGGCGTTGCCGCCGCCGCCGCCCACCCCGATGACTTTGATCCTGGCGTCGTTGCGGGCTTCTTCGTTGAAACTGATGCGGATGTTTTCGTCTTTTTTCATCATGCACCTCCAGATTTTGTAACCCCGCCGTCCCCGGCGGCGCTATTGCTACGCTCCCTTTTTCGCGAACAATCCCATTAACCTCGAACTCCAGCGGGTGTCTTGCACGCCGCGCGCGATGCGTGACCGATGGGCGTAAAGCGCCATTCCCAGAATCGTCGCGAACTCTGGTTCGGCCAGGGTGGACGGCATCTTCGCCAGCGGCGTTGGCCAGGACAGCCGCACCGGCCGCCGCAACACCGATTCGGCCACATCGAAAATTCCCGCCAGGCGAGAGCCGCCGCCGCTGAGCACCACTCCGCCGACACAAGCATCGAGGGTGCCATTGTGGCGAAGGTTGTCGCGCAGCATTTCGAATAGTTCGCGGGCCCGCGGCTCGAGGATTTCGCCCACCATGCGCTGCGGAATCAAACGCGAGGGGCGATCACCCACCGACGGCACCTCAACTTCATTAGCTTCGGGCACCAGGGTGACGACCACATTGCCGTACATCTTCTTGATTTTCTCCGCCTCGACCAGCGGCGTGCACAGGCCGACTGAAAGGTCGCTCGTGAAATGGTCGCCGCCGATGGGAATAACAGCGGTATGAATTACTGCGCCTTCCTGAAAGACGATGACGCTGGTGGATCCCGCGCCCACATCGACGAGACACACTCCCAGCTCACGTTCGTCGTTGCGGAGCACGGCTTCGGCACAGGCCAGGGGCTCGAAAACAGTGTCATCCACCTGCACACCGGCGCGGTTCACGGCGGTGACAACGTTCTGTGTGGCGCTGGCGGCCGCGGTCACCATGTGCACACGGACTTCGAGACGCATGGCCATCATGCCCAGGGGATCGTGCACGCCGCCCTGGTCGTCGAGGATGAAGTCCTGCGGCAGCAGATGCAGAATCTCGCGGTCCGAGGGCAGGGGAATGGCGCGGGCCTTATCAACCGCGGAGCGAATTTCATCGCGAGCGATCTCGCGGGCGCGGGCGCCAAAACTCAGCCCACCGTGGCTGTTCACTCCGCGCACATGGCCGCCGGCAACCCCCAGCAGCGCGCGTTCTATCGGAGTTCCGGAGGAGTCCTCGGCTTGCTCGACCGCCTTCTGAATGGATCCAACGGCCTTTTCGAGGTCGCAAATCACACCTTTGCGCGAGCCGCGTGACTCGGAAACGCCGTGTCCGCGATAGCGCAGGCCGTTGTCAGTGACCTCCGCCACCAGGGCGCAGGTCTTGGCGCTGCCTACGTCGATCGCGGTCACGAAATGCTGATGTGGATTCGCCATTACGGCTGCCCCTTGGGAATACCGGCGCTCGGCTTTTGCGGCTTGAGGGCGCTATCGGCGGGCGCGGAAGTAGTGCTTTGAGTGGCCGGGGGAGGCGTATGTGTGGCCGCTTGCAACCGGGGAGCGGGCGCGCTCACGGAGTGCGCCCTGGCTACGGACTTGCCGTGCGGCTTGCGATGGTGTGCTTTGGCAAATTTCTTCTTGGTGAGCGGAGCTTGGGCTTTCGGCCTGGCCGGCGGCAATATTGCCGGGGGTGGAGTCACCGCCTTCGGAGCCGTGGTTTCATGCACCACCAGGGCCGCAGGCTTCACGCCCGCGGCCGCGGCTGCCTTAGCTACTGACATTGAGAGCGGCGATTGCTTCGCCGGCCCCTGCAAATCCGGGTTGACGACAATCTGGTGTTCGAAGCGCAGGTCCACGGAGTCGAGGCGCGCGAATTGCTGCCGCCATTCCTGGGCGTGGCTCATATAGATTTTGAAGCGGCCAAGAAAATCGGATGATCCGAGATGCACCAGCACCTCGCCCCCGGCGTCATTGGCCAGGACCTTCACGTCCTCGGAGTCGGAGAGATCGACTTCGCTCAAGTCCTGCGAATAATGCGCGCCTTCGGAATCAAGTTCGCTGACGAGTTGGTCGTAAATCTTCATGCGGGGAGCGCGCGTGGATCGCGGCTCGCCGGCGTTCATGCCGAGAATCACGGGGAAAGAGAACTTTCTCTTGCTGCCGACCGGGAGCTCCATGAGCGCGCCGGAGGCATCGGTCAAAAGAATCTTCGAACCCATGCGCACGAAGGCGACCGGAGTGCGCTCGTGGATTTCGATCTTGATGCGGTTGGGAACGAAGCGCATCACGCTGGCCGATTCCACCCAGGGAATCTGCTCGAGCTGTTTCTGCCGCTCATCGAGCGGAATAAAGAAAATGTTGCGGCCAATGTCGCCGCCCATGACTTCGATTACTTGTGCGCGCGTGACGTTGCCGAGGCCGCTGATTTCAATGTCGTCACTCGATTCCACGCGAAAGCGCCAGGAATGCTCGCCGTAGTGATAGACGGCGCTGACCGCCAACCCGCAGACCAGGACCACCAACCCGGCCAGGGCAGCCCAAGTGAGGCGCGTGGCGGCCTTTTTGGGCAGGGAACCGCGGCGGACGGAGATACGTTTTTGTCCGCGCAGGAAGGGTGACTGTTCATCCACGTCCAAGTCGAGTAGGCGCGCGTCATCCAGTTCCTGGCGCGAAGGCTCGTCGGCCGGTGGATACAACTCTTCCTGCGAGATGGTGGAACCAGACTTTCTCGCCATCAATACAGGTCAGTTGTCGTCGGTGAATCGCTTGAGCGTGTTTACTATAACTGCTTTTGCGGAATTGAGGTAGAGAAAAGCTTGGTGCGGGGGCATCGGAGATTGGGCGGGGAATTCAGGATTGGGCAGGTATGACGATCTGGCTATGCTTCTGAATCATTGCCCTGAATTCTTTCTTGACCAATTTTGTCGGCACGACATACCCAGCATTCGACGGCGGAATATCATCGCACCAGATCTCTGAATGCGCATAGTTCTTCTTTAGCGGCGCATGCTTGGGAAAAAAGGTGAATTGCCTGCCCGTCTCTCGGCACGTTGCTTGTTGTGGCAAACACGACACTGGAAGCTGGAACACTCCCCAAGCATCGAGCCGGTCCGCTTCGGTCCAACGGGCGTCTTCCGGCCTGCTGAAACTGCTCCGATTTACAGATTGGCCTGTATTCTCGCCTTTCTTGGGGAACTGAATAGCCGACGGCAAGATGGTCCCGTCTAGGGCATCAGCACGACGGTAGCGTCTAAACAGCAATTCGTGCGCCGGGAAATGATCCACGACGGGGCGCCCTCTTCGATACATTCGAAAGGGTCTAAACGGAAAGATATTGAGAAACAGTCTGGACAGTCGCATCCGTAGCGATATTGGCCCGCACAGCCCACGCTTGAGGATCATCCCGTGAGCTATAACGAACAGCTAGAACCTCGCCAGAGTTCAAGCACTCTATGTCAGCATATTTCTGATTTCGCAGGAAGCAAATCGCGACACCTCCCTCAGCGGAGGGCACAATTGCGTCAGGTACCAAACCAAATTGGATGAAAGACTCAGCGATCTGAGCAGCGGTTGAAATCGCCTGCTGTGACGGTCTTTCGGTTCCGAATGTGTCCCAGTTAGAAGGCAAAGAAGCGAGTTGCTTCATCCTATTTCCGAGCTCAATTTCAGCGATCTTCCTCCGCACATACTCACTGGTCTCGCGGGATTCGATTAGGTCACATTCGGTAGCCAGGTAGCGCCGAAAAACGTCAGCGTCTGCGATCTCGGCGTACGATGGCCTAAATCCAATTTCCAAGTATTGAGGAGGAGAGAATATCAAGCGAACAACTCCCTACTGGCGTCAGTTATAGACGCCTCAAAGTATCTGTTCTTGCGCTCACGGAACGATTCAAGGATAGCCCAAATCTCGTCAGAGCGCACATCCAACGCGACATTTTCGCGAGAGAGGTCCACGTCCAAAATTACACCGATGTAAGCGTCCTGTGGGGGCAGCAGCGCTTCTGTCAGTATTAGCCTAGCAGCTATATCCTTCTGAGGCATGACAAGACGGACGAGGAATTGCTCTAATTCGACATTTTCTTCGAGGCCGCTAGCGGGAAAGGTGCGCAAATAGTGCTCGAAGCGCAAAGCCCCCTTATTTAAGGGAAGGTTGATTTGGTTGATGTACCTGACTGCGACCCTTAGTACGGTCGTCGGCTGAGCCACTTCGACGAAAAGGCCCCAGAGACGCTTCGTCTCGTTCACAAGGTGATGCCAGTCCTGATACGGGGGAAAGCGACTGAAAGTAAAACCATCCATGCGAGCCTGAACGGCCTGCTTTCGGTCGCCCGAATGGAAGATATAGCCAATTGTGCTTTTAGACGAACGAGCCGATGGCGCGGATGGGTCTAGTGTAATGTGACTCTGGAACAAATCTCGGGTAGCCTCATTTGGATACTCGCTCTTTATCTCCGCTCCAAACTTCTTCAGTGTCTCCAAAGATATGCTCTGTCCGTATCCGACCCGAAGGTCGATGAGAGCCTCCGTGATGGGCGCGTTGGGATAATGTCGATGAATCGGCATCGGACACCCGAATTATATCCCTCCCAATCGCCAGCTTCCAGAGCCCCAGTTTCGACAGACAATGAGGCACGCTCCACGCCGTCGGGGGATGTACAGTCTCTTCGAACGTCTGGCGCATGAAGTCGAACTTGCTGTCCTACGCTGCTTTCTTGCGCTTCTTCCCGCTCCCCTTGGCGATCTTCTCCACCTGCGCCAGATGATTCAAGTCATGCCCGGCGAACATACGCACGATGTGAGCAATCGTCTCTTTCCCGCGCTCCGAGTGCATGCCGTGGTTGTCCCACAATTTCTTGGGCAGCGCTTTGAGCATGCGCAGGTTGTTTTCCCGCAGCGCGCGGAAGGTTTCGAGGGAGAGTTTGGGGTCGCGCCTGGGATAGTCGAGCGTCTCGGCCCACACATCCTGATCGAAGGCCTGGATGGGGACGCCGTCCTGGCCGATTACCAGCCGCATGCGCCAACTGCCGACGATTTCCGTGTCCGCCAAATGCGCCAGAATTTCGGTGATGGACCATTTCCCCGGTTCGGGGCGCGTGGAGAGCTGTTTCTTGCTGAGAGGCTTGACGAGCTTCGCCAGTCTCTTGGCGGTCTCCTGCTGCACCTGGAGCGGTTCTTTGCCTTCGATGTAGCCGAGAATGCGCTGAATATATTGTTGGGGCGTTTCCTGCATGGAGTCCTCCGCCGAATCAGTTGGAATGGTATTTAGACCGCATGGCGGAGGAAAGGATTCGAGAAAAATGCGCTGCTAGATTGGGTCCTGGCTGGTCGCCACCGCCGGGGCCGCAATCATGATCCGTACGTGCGGCTGCGGAGCCACTACTGGGATCGCCATCTGCTCCAGTTGCTCACGGACCATCATGCGCGTTCTGACGGCTTGGACTCGGGCGCAGACGGTTTCCTGGCGGGCGAACCTGGTCTGCACGGATGCCAGGCGAGCCTGTGACATGGCCAGGACGGCCTCGGCGTGGTCGAAGCGGGTGGAGGTCCTCCCCAACATAACATCGGCCATCGCGATCAGACGGTCGGCCTTCGCGGCAATCCGATCCGCGGCCGCCTGCGCTTTTTCCGACACGCAGGCACCATTGAACTTGCTGACGAAATGATTGCCAACTACCAGAGCCAGCAAGCCTACCGACATCCAGTACAGCGCTTTTTGGGAAGCCATGTGTTGCTCCTCATCCGCTACGGGGATTAGACGGGGGACCAGAAAATTCGTTATCCCGTGTGTTCAACAAATGTTATGTACGGGTTGGGAGATGGGGAAGGTTCCAGCGCCGGCATCTGTGGAAAGTCGAGATCCTTTCAAGGGTTTTGCGCCGGGAGTCGCTTAGCGACCCAGCGATGGCTCCAGGTTTCTCGCAGCCAGCTGCGCTAATATCATCGGCCCAAGCTGGGAGACGCTGCCGGCCCCGAGCGTCAGGATCATGTCGCCTTCCTGGGCGGAGCTTACCGCGGCTTCGGCCGCTTCGGCGAAGGAAGTCACGTAGCGGGCTGGCCGCTCCCCCTCCTCTTCAATGTTCCGGGCCAGGGCCTCGCCGGTGATGCCTTCGATGGCAGGCTCACTGGCGGCGTAGATGTCGAGGATCAGGAGCGAGTCGGCATCGCTAAAGGCGGTGGCAAATTCTTTCATCAGGTCGCGGGTGCGGGTGTAGCGGTGGGGCTGGAAGATGACGTGGATCTGGCGGAAGCCGCATTGGCGGGCGGCAGCCAGGGTGGCGCGAATTTCCGTGGGATGGTGGCCATAGTCGTCGATGACGCTGACGCCGCATGCTTTGCCTCGCAACTGGAAACGGCGGTCCACTCCGCGGAAGGCCTCGAGGCCGGAGCGAATCTGGTCGGCGGGGATATCGAGGCCGATGCCCACGGCAACCGCGGCGGTCGCATTGAGGACATTGTGCACGCCGGGGACGTGGAGCAGAAATTCGCCCAGGCTTTGGCCCTTGTATGTGACATTGAACCGGCTGAGCGGCCCCACGTCGGCGGTGATGGGAACACTCTTGCCCAGGCGGACATGGAAGTCAGAGTCGCGGCGGGTGCCGTAGGTGATCATTCGGCGGCGAATCTGCGGGAACAAGCGGCGGAGAATCGGGTCGTCGTTGCAGACGACAACCATTCCATAGAACGGGACGCGATCCATGAATTCGAGGAAGGCGCGCTTGACGTCGCCCATGTTGCGGTAGCAATCCATGTGCTCGCGGTCGATATTGGTGACGACGGAAAGAATGGGCGAGAGCTTGAGAAACGACCGGTCGCTTTCGTCAGCTTCGGCGACCAGGTAGTGAGATTTTCCGAGGCGGGCGTTTGAGCCCAAGGCGTCCACCCGCCCGCCGACTACGACGGTTGGGTCAAGGCCTCCGGCGGCCAGTACGGCCGCGACCATCGAAGTGGTGGTGGTCTTCCCGTGCATGCCGGCGATCGCGATGCCGTACTTCAGGCGCATGAGTTCGGCCAACATCTCGGCGCGTTGGATGACGGGAATATGCTGCTCCCGCGCCTGGGCGATCTCAGGGTTTTCAGGTGATATGGCGGAACTAGCTACAACGACTTCGGCTGCGGTGACGTTTTCCGCGCGGTGTCCCTCGAAGACCGTCGCGCCCAGGCTTTCCAGCCGCTCGGTCACGGCGGATTTCTTGAGGTCGGAGCCCGAGACCTTGTAGCCGAGGTTCAACAGCACTTCGGCGATGCCGCTCATGCCAATGCCGCCGATCCCAACGAAATGAATGCGCTGAATTTTTGCGAACATGCCGGTCTCTACGCCGCGAATTTACACGGATGACTTCAGCGATTCTGGGCTATTGCGGATGGAGATGCAAGGGAAAGCCTACTTGGCGGCAACAGCGTTGGCGGCGCCAAGATGTTCGAGGGCGCGATCTACGACGGCTTGCATCTCGCGGGCGTACTTTACTTCGCGGCCTTTGGCGAGGATCTGGCGGGCTTCTTCGGGGGCGTACCAGGTGGGGTTTCGCATCGGCTCGTGCGATTCTTCGGTGCGTTCGACTTCCATGAGAAAAGCCTTTACCACGAACTCGCGCACGCCGGGCTGTTTCCAAAACACGCCTTTGGAATGGATGTAAAGATGAAAGTGGCGGGGCTCGATGTGGCCGCGGACGCCGGCTTCTTCCCAGGCTTCGCGCTCGGCGGACTGGCTGTGAGACAGCGAAGGCTCCGGCGCGCCCTTAGGGAACGTCCATTTATTGCCGCCGTTTGTGTTTACCAGCAGGAATTCAATGGACGACTCCCGCTTGCGGTAGCAGACGGCCGCCACCTGCAAGGGTAGAGCGAACCGCAAAGACTTGGGTGCAGCCAACTGCCCATCCTCCGTTGAAGATCTCAACCTACTTATCCTACCGGCAGAATATTTCAGGAGTATTAAAATGCAACGAAAAAGGTGCAATGGTGCGGTTACCTCGGTTCGTATTGGGAAGTCGATTCTTGAGGAGATGATTGGGACTTCAGAAACAATGATTTAGCGAGATCCCCAGCGGTTATTTAAGGCACTACCTGCCCAAGACCACCCGGGCCTTTGCGCGTCTAACTGGAGTAACATTTGGTAGGAAGCCGATGTTCAGCCAACCCAATCCAGCGGTTCCGCAGAGACGGGCGCCGATCCTGGGCACGTCGGTGGCGGCGCACCTGTTGTTCCTGGCGTGGGTGCTGCACAATCCGGCGCCGATCTTCGTTTCTCCGTCGTCGGTGATGCAAGGGGAGCGCGGAACTGGTTTGCAGTATCTTTATTTTCCCGGCAGGCCTGAGGTTTCCGAGCAACCGCCGAAGCAAGCCCACCTGACCTGGATGCAGTCGAAGAAGAACGCGAAAAAGCCTCGCAAGACACCTCCGGTGTCGAAAGTGGAATCGGATACAGAAATTGCCGCTGCTCTTGCTCCTAATGAGCGGCCCGCCGGTTCTCCTTACGGGTCGCTGTATTACGGCAATGCCATCGGGCCGGAAGTTCGGCCGGCTCTGCCTGTGGTGCATCCGGACCCGGCGGTGGGGCCGGAAATGACCGACGGAATTACGGGAGACGTGGTGGTCGAAGTGACCATCGACCGGGACGGCAAAATTATCGAGTTGAAGTTGACGCAGAGCGTCACACCGCAGATTGATCAGTTGGTACTGGCGGCCGTGGGTAAATGGCAGTTCCTTCCGGCTACGCGCAATGGCACGCCCATCGCTTCCAAGCAGGACATTTACTACCACTTTCCGCGATGAGCGTTCTAGCCCTTGCTATAGCCCGCGCTACGCTTCGCGGCCTGAGTGGAGCGGTTTCCGTTACCTTTTTCCGTGCCCACGCCGACGGTTTCAAACTGTGTTCCTGGCGCGCCCACAGCGCTTGACTGCGGTTGCCGGTCGTTGCGTGGCTGACGCCAGTTCACTTTCGGCATCATCATGGAAGCATCGATGCGGTCGCGATACCTCAGGGCGATGTTCATCAGCGAATCGAGCAGCGAGTCGGAAAGCAAGTGCGGCTGCAAGCCGAGTTCAACCAGCTTCGAGTGTTTGGCGTTGTAGTAGTGCTCTTCGGCTTCAACGCGAGGATCGGGAAGATGATTGAGTTCGACCGCCAAGCCGAGCTTCTTGCCTTCCGATTGCACCATGTGCGCCAGGTCCAGAATGGAGAATTGCTCGGTGAACTGGTTGAAGACGCGGAATTCGCCACGCGCAGCGGGATTCAGGCAGGCAATCTCGACGCAGCGCACGGTGTCCCGAATATCGAGGAAGCCACGGGTTTGTCCACCTTTGCCATAAACCGTGAGTGGAGTTCCGATGGCCGCCTGCACGCAGAAGCGATTTAACACGGTGCCGAAGACTTCGTCGTAGTCGAAACGATTGATCAAGCCCTCGTCCATGGCCACTTCGTCGGTGGTGGTTCCGTAGACTACTCCCTGGTTAAGATCGGTGGCGCGGAGACCCCAAATCTTGCAGGTGAACATGATGTTGTGACTGTCATGCACCTTGGAAAGATGGTAGAAAGAGCCCGGTTGTTTTGGGTAGGGTACGGTGTCGGTGCGCCCGTTGTGCTCAATGGTGATGTAGCCTTCTTCGATGTCGATGTTGGGCGTGCCATATTCACCCATGGTCCCCAGCTTGATGAGGTGGCAATCGGGCTGGAACTCGCGCAGGGCGAACAGCAAATTCAGCGTACCGACCACATTGTTGACCTGGGTGAAGACCGCGTGTTTGCGGTCGATCATGGAGTAGGGAGCGGCGCGCTGTTCGGCGAAGTGCACCACGGCTTCCGGCGCAATGGCTTGGATGGTGGTGGAGAGAAACTCATAGTCCATCACGTCACCGACGAAGAGGTCGATCTGCTTGCCGGTGAGGTCCTGCCAAATTTTCAGGCGTTCGGAGAGCGGGCGGATCGGGGTCAGAGTTTGCACGCCCAGTTCAAAGTCCCACTGGCGCCGGATGAAGTTGTCTACGATGGCGACCTGATGGCCGCGATTCGACAGGTAAAGGGCGGTTGCCCAGCCGCAATAGCCGTCTCCGCCAAGTACTGCTATTCGCATGTTTTCTCCTCCACGCAGCATTTCCGGGGCGGTTGGGACTTGTCATCGCGCCGCCTTGCCGACCACACAATCTCGATGAATTTACCTATTGTATCGCAGGCAGTTGCGATCACGGCGTGGGGGAAGAAGAATTTTCGCTCGCTGACGGATGATTGGTGAACACAAACTTGCCGCCACTTTCCATGAGGACATTCAATTGGGCACGGCCGACCAGGTTTTCCAGACGGGGAATGGCGGTGTCCGCGGCGACGATGTAGGCGGTTTCCGGGCGGAGCCAGAGTTCACGGAACTGGGCATCGTCGATGAAGACATCGGGCACGCCGGGCGCATAGGCGCCATACTCCAGGTTCATGTAACGGCCGTTCAAGAGCAATGCCGAGCGATTGGTGTAAAAAAAGATGGACGAAAAGGTGTAGTAGTGCCGATCGACGATGAGAGTTCCCGGAGCCGCTTTTTGGATTGCCGCTGCCAGCGGGCGGGAGGAAAGGTAAGGATCGAACGCCACCATGGCGACCCGCGCGGCATGAAAGAAGAGGAGCATCATCAATGCAGCGGATATGGCTGCGCGCCGGACTCCGGCTTTGAAAAGTCCCGCCGCTCCCAGGAGAAAAGCCAATACCGCCATGGCGAGCGGCAGTCGGAGGTAGGCGAAAGATGCGAGGGTCAGGTCCTCCATATGGCCCAGCGATAATTTGTAGGCGCCTGGATTGGCGGTGAGCGCCGCCGAAATGTCGCCTGGGGAGGGCAGGCCGCGGCTGAGGAACAGGATGGTAATTCCTGCGAGGGCAGCGCACGCCGCAATCACAGTGAGCACGCGCGTCCCCCATCGCACCCAGGCGCCATCCGCCGCCAGGGCCGAGCCCAGCAGCAGGGCCAGGGCGGGATAACAGGGCATTGAATAGTATTCCTGCGTGGTGGAGAAGGTGAAAAAGACAAGAATGAAGCCGACCCAACAAAGGGCAAGCAGGCGCGTTTGCCCGGCACGATCGGCTGGCCTGAATGAAAGTTTCGCGATGGCGGGGAAATAGACGCTCCAGGGAAACAGCCACAGCAGATGAAACAGCCAGAAGTAGAGGCGGGGGACGGTGTCGTAATCGCGGGGATAGCGCAGGTTCAGGAAACGCAGAAGTTGCTCGTTGATGAAGAAGAACCAGAGAAATCCATGGTATTCGCCGGGGCCGCTATGCAGGGTGAAGGCGAAGTAGGGCGGGTTGCGCAGCGTGGCGAGAATGTGCCAGGGGGCGGCAATCGCGAGTACGATCAAGGCTCCGCTGAAGGGGTGAAGGCGCTTCCAGGCTTTGGCGGAGAACAGCTGATGAGTGACGAAGAGGTAGATCACTCCCGCGGCAATGGGAAAGACAATCCCGATTAGACTCTTCAGCAGCAAACCCAGGCCCAAACTTGCCGCTAACAGAAAAGCCCACCAACGCGGATGACGCTCCTCATCATCAAGGGCCCGCAGAAATGCCCACATGGCCAGGGCGACGGTGAAAGTGATCATTACGTCGGGGATGAGAATACGGGTGAAGAGAAAAATTCCGATACAGGTGGCCATGCACAGGCCGGCGTAGAGACCCGCGCGTTTGCCAAAGGCCCAGACTCCGAACGCCGCGGTCAGCCAGGCCAAACCCATGACCGAGAGCGCGATGGGAATACGCGCGGCCCAGTCGTGTACGCCGAAGACTTTGTAGGAGAGCGCCATCAGCCAGTAGATCAGCGGCGCTTTTTCCATGTACGCCACGCCATCGAGCCTTGCCGTGACCCAATCGCCCGACGTGAGCATGTTGCGGGCGATCTGCGCCTGCACGGCATCGACATCATCCATCAAAGAAGGAGGAGAGACGATGCAACCCAGATAAACGGCTCCGGCCACCAGCAACACGCCTAGATATATGTGCCAGTTTTTTCCTGTACCCAATCTTTCACCGCCGCGGGAATGGTTGACGTCTGAATTCGCCATTTTTTCATCCACAGGAATAGCACCAGCAATCCCCATAGTTGGTAGCCGAGATTCGCATGTTTTGCCAAGTGGCGCTGCATGAGGGCTTCGATCGCCGAGGGATGGAACAGTCCGGCGTGCTCGGCAGTTCCCGCTGTCAGGGTCTCGACCAGCATGGAGCGAAGTGGGCCGCGCAGCCATTGGTGGGCAGGAATGTCGAAGCCGACTTTTTTTCTTCCTAGAACTGATGCCGGCAGCTTGCCCTTCATCAATTCTTTCAGCAGAAACTTTTGCCGCGAGCCGTTGATCTTGAGCGACGCCGGCAGGGTGGCCGCGAATTCCACGATGCGATGATCGAGAAACGGCGGCCGTACCTCCAGAGAATGCGCCATGCTCATGCGGTCGGTCTTGGTCAGAATGTCGTCGGGCAGATAGTAGCTCTGATCGAACCAGAGGTAGGGTGACAGCCCATCGCCGGGGAGCAGGTTGCGCAATTCTTCCAGTTTTCTCCGCAGCGCGGAGGGAAGTTGGGATTTCAGAAGTTGTTGCTTCAGCTCGTCGGCGAAGGTTCCGTTCCAGTGGACGTGGGCGCGCTCGGGCGGCATCAGGCAGCCTTCGAGGAAGCGGCCGGCTTTGTACTCGAAGCCGATTTTCTCGTCAGAGACCGGCCAGAGGCCTAGTCCCGCGGCCGCGAGCCGCATTCCCCAGCCGGGCAGAAATCGCGCGGATTGCGCCAATTGATTCGCCCGGTGGGTGAGATATCCGGCAAACAATTCGTCCGCGCCTTCGCCACTGAGACTTACCGTGGTTTTGGTCTTACTCAGCCGGGACAGAAACCAGACGGGCAGCGCGCCGGCGTCGGCGCTGGGTTCGTCCGAGTAGTAGGCGAATTCTTCGATCGCACTTTGGAGATCGCATTCCGGATTCAGGTCGAGTTGCTCATGGTCGGTGTGATAGAGGCTTGCGACTTCCTTGATGTAGGTGGTTTCATCGAAGCTGCGGCCGGCGAAGGAAATGGAAAATGTCTTCAACTGGGAACCGGACTCGGTGGCGGCGTAGTGCAGGATGGTCGAGGAGTCGATGCCGCCGCTGAGCCACATGCCGAGGGGAACGTCGGAGACGAGGTGTTCGCGAATCGACTGCCGGAGCAGGGCATCGAGTTCTTCTTTGGCTGATTCCAGGCTTTGCTCGCGCGGCGCGGGGAGGGGCAGTGTCCAATAGGCATCGGACGAAACTTGGCCATCGCGCCACTCCAGCCATCGACCCGGCGGCAGCTTTGCGATTCCCTCGACGAGAGTCCACGGTGAAGGGATGTAGTTGAGGGATAGGAAGCAATCGAGCCCGTCGAGGCTCAGGCGACGCTCGATCTCGGGATGAATCAGGATGGCCTTGAGTTCTGACCCGAAAACCAGATCGTCTCCGCGGCGCATGAAATACAACGGCTTGATGCCCACGCGGTCGCGGGCCAGGACCAGCCGGCGGGCGGGTTCCGTCCACAGCGCGAGGGCGAACATGCCGCGCAGGCGGGAGAAACAACCGGTGTCCCACTGGAGAAAGGCGCGCAGCACAGTTTCAGTATCGCAATGGGAGTCGAAATGATGTCCGAGGCTTTCCAGTTCTGCACGCAGTTCGAGATGGTTGTAGATCTCGCCGTTGAAAACGATGGTTGTGCCGGCATCGGCGGCGGTGATGGGCTGGTCGCCGCCGTGCAGATCGATGATCTTCAGGCGGGTTGCGCCCAGAGAGACCAGTCTGGATTCGAAAACGCCTTGCTCATCCGGCCCGCGATGGATCAGCGTGGCTGTAGCGCTGCGGATGCGCTCGGGATCGGGAATCCAATTTCTATGTGTAAAGCCGACGATGCCGCACACGGGCTTGGGCCTTTCCTAGGTGAATAAATCAGTTTATCTAATATTGTTCAGGATGCGACGGCGAAAGCGGTAGAACTCGGCCCGCTGAAAAGCGATCAACCACAAAGGCACGAAGGTACACAAAGGTCTTGGCTTACGGCGCTGGTGGTTGGGTGGGCGGGATCGCTGTTCCCGACAGCGTCTGCCAACCCCGGCGTGTGAGGTCCCAGAAGATCAGATAGCCGGCGACACCGGCGAGGGCCAACAGGACGATTCCCCAGAACCATTGCTGAAATACCAGTTTGCCGATACCGAAGAGGCATCCGTAAACCAGGACGACGCCCATTACCCAGTTGAATGCGTTACCGGCCAGGTCGCGAACTTCGGGCAGTTCTGGCACGAGGCGCGCGATGTGCTTCCAGCCATACACGCTGGGTTGGACCCGGCGATAAAACGCCACCAGAGTTGACTCAGGCTCGGGCTTGCTTACGTAGGTCGCGACCAGCCAGGCTACGGTTGTGATCCCTCCGGTGATGATCGCTTTCTTGGCATAGACCAGGGAACCATTGCCGGCGAAGGTGACGCTGTTCAGCGCCACGGTGACTGCCGCTGCCGCGACCATGGCTGAAATCTCGCTCCAGGCGTTGATGCGCCACCAATACCAGCGCAGAATGTAAACCGCTCCGGTGCCGAAGCCGATGTTCAGGACCAGGTCCCAGCCTTGCTTGATCGAGGTCAGTTGCAGGGCGGTGTAGCCGCTCGCCAGCACCAACAGCACGGTAAACAACTTGCTGATGAGAACGTAGTGCTTCTCGGTCGAGCTCTTTACGAGAAAGCGTTTGTAAAGGTCATTGACCAGGTAGGAGCACCCCCAGTTCAGTTGAGTCCCCACCGTGGACATGAACGCCGCAAGGAAGGCGGCAACCATCAGGCCACGCAGGGCCGGGGGCAGGTAATCGCGCAACACCATCACATAGCCCTGCTCGGGATTCTGCGCAAAGGCGGCGCTGGGATGGAGTCCGCCATGGGGTGAATAGACCGCCATGGCAACCAGGCCCGTGATAATCCACGGCCAGGGACGTAGCGCGTAGTGCGCGATGTTGAACCACAGAGTTGCGCCGAGGGAATTCTTTTCGTCCTTTGCGCTAAACATGCGCTGGGCCACATAACCGCCGCCGCCCGGCTCCGCGCCGGGATACCATGCCAACCACCATTGCATGCACAGATAAACGAAGAAAGTCAGCAAGGGCAGGGTCCACAGAGCGTCGCTCGTCCAGCCAAGATGGAAATCAGGCAGGAAGGCCACCGGGTCGGCGGCGCGGGCTCCGGTCTGGCGAACATTGTTTTCCACCGCTTGCAATTGAACTTGCAGGGCCTGCATACCGCCGATCTTGGCCACCGCCACCCAGGCGAGAACGATAATCATGGCCATCTTCAGGATGAACTGAAACAGATCGGTCACCAGGACGCCCCATAGTCCGCCGATGAAGGTGTAGATGCCGGTGAATGGAATCAGGATAAAAATGCAGATCAATAGCGACGTGGTGTGAGGGGCGCCCAGGGTGTACTGAAACCTGTGGCCCGCGAGAGATAGTTGCAGGACGCGGCCCTGGGCAATGGCCGGACCGAGCAGGACAGTGATGATTGCGATCATAGCCTGGGTCACCCATCCCAGGATGAAGCAGTTCATGAACAGTCCGAGATAGACGGCCTTGAAGCCGCGTAGAAACGCCGCCGGCTTGCCACTGTAACGGATTTCTACAAACTGGACGTCGGTCAGGATCTCGGCGCGGCGCCAATAGCGAGCGAAGAAAAATACTGTGAGCATCCCGCCGACACACAGGCCCCACCAGATCCAGTTGCCGGCAATGCCAGATTTCGCCACGAGACCGGAGACCAGCAATGGGGTGTCAGCGGCGAAGGTAGTGGCGACCATGGAAGTTCCGGCCAGCCACCAGGAAACGTCTCGGCCGGAGACGAAGAATTCTTCGGTATTTCCGCTGGAACGCCGGCGGTAATAGAGGCTGATCAGCAGATTGACCAGCAGGTAGCCGACGATGACGATCCAATCGATTGCGGTGAGAGGCATGCGTCCCTGCCAAGATATTAGCGGAAGTCATCGCGCCAGAAGATCAATGAACCACAAAGGACACGAAGGTTCACAATGACCTGGATTCAAGGTTGCCGGCGGCTCAGCTTGCCGGCCTGGTGATTGATGGTCTGAGACTGACCCGGTCAGCTGAGTCTAAAATGGTGAGAGGAGCAGTCCATGATGGAATATCTTCAGCGACTATTTTGCTATGACGACTGGGCGAACCGCGAGGTCCTGAGTGGGTTGCAGACTTTGGAAGTTGCGCCGCCGCAACCGGTGAAGTGGCTGGCACACATTCTTTCCGCCGAGAGGCTGTGGTATGAGCGCTTGCAGTTGCAGAAGGCGACCAATCCGGTGTGGCCCGACTTTTCTCTGGAACGTTGCAAACTCGAGATCGAAGAATTGCCAAAGCTGTGGGCAGCCTACCTGCAATTGCTGAAGGAGGAAGGGCTGACGCGATTGCTCAGTTACAAGAACACCAAAGGCGAAGCCTTCAGCAGTCCGAAGCAGGATATCCTCATGCATGTGATCTTGCATTCCGCCTATCACCGTGGCCAGATCGCCGCCGCGGTGCGCGCGGCTGGGTTCGTTCCACCTTACACGGATTTCATTCACGCCGCGCGTCAGGGATTCCTGGAAGAAGAGGAGTAAAGCCGGACAGCTTCCGTTCGCCTGCTCAATCCGGCTCCGGCAAGCGCGTAGAGTCCCATGGTGACGAGCAGGAGGGCATGCATCCCGATCATCAGCGATAGGTTTTCCAGCAGTCCTCCCGCGACCGCGCCGAGAATATTGGCGCCCAGCGCTGCGCTGGGTGAGGTCACAGAGCGGAACTCAAGAGAAAACAAGAGTCCGGCGAAGAAGACCGGCACTGAGAAAATCGCCGCCGCCAGCACTCCCACTGCGGATGGCGAGCCGGGTATTCGGCTGAACGGAAAAAAGAACGCCAGCGCCAGTCCGGCCAAGAGACCTGCCAGCGCCCAGCTTCTGGAGAGAGGCTTACGGCTGCGATCGATCACAACGTTTGCCACCAACAGCGCAGTCAGCATTGCCGAAATTACGATCCCGTTGACCTGCCAGGTGGTCCCGAAATACAGCGCGAGGCGGCTGATCACTTGCGTCTCCAGAAGCAGAAAGCCCGCGCCCATGCTGAAAAAGAACAGTGACGGCGCTTGCTGGCGGGCTTCCGGAATCTGCATGTAGAGAGCGAGAGCCATCAACATCACCAGCGCCGCGAGGGAAAGATAAGTTCGAGGAATCGCCCGCTCTTGCTGATAGAGGTAGGGCCAGTCGTCGGTCGTCATGGGTACGGCTGCCGCCTTTGGCACGATCAGGTTCTGCTGGACGAAGCGGGCCAAACGCGGGTCGGCGGCCAGCGCTTGCTCTACGCGGCCACCCGGAGAAATGGCAAAGCAGGTTGCCGACGCACCGTAGCCGGGCGCAGCATAGAAAATCAGCGGGGGTTTACCGAAGGTTTGCTGCAACATTTCTTGCAGGCGGCGCGACATCCAGGGATGACTTACCTGAAACTTTACGAATAAGACTCCGTTCGGCGCCAGATGCGCCTTTGCTTCCTGGAACGACTCCAGGGTGTAAACAAAATTGTCGATCCGCATGTTCGAGTAGTCGGAAAGCTGGGTGTGAGAGTCGAGCAGCCCAAAGAGAATCAAGTCGTACCGCAGCGGACTCCGTTTCAGGAACGCCCGGGCATCGGTCAGGTGGGCGAACACTCGCGGTGATTCGTAGGGATGTTCGGGATGCTCCCGCCTACCGAGCGCCAGGATGGCGGGGTCGATCTCCACGGCGTCCACCAAAGAACTGTTGTGACGCAGGGCCCCGGCTATGTCGTTGCCGGTTCCTGAACCGACGATCATCACTGTGGGCGCGGGCGTGGCGAAGCGAAACGGCAGGTCATAGGGATGCTCGTCCGCTGCCACTTCCAGCAAGTGGGGGTGACGAGCCAGAAAATCGGGCGAGAGGTTGATAATCGCTTGATAGCCGGTGTGGTTCACTGTCACCAGTCCGGCCGTGAAGTCCCGGTTGGCCGCGTAGATCCTGGAATACTCGATCTGCTGGTAGGGAGTCCAAACGCTGTAGTTGTCGGAAGTCGAAGGACCGTGCAATAGCAGAACCAAAGGGACCAGCACGCTGAAGAGCAGCATTCTGTCTGCGGTTTTCGTTTGCAGCAGTGCGAAGCCGGCAAGCACCATCCCCAGCCAAACCGCCGGGGGAAGCATTAAGCGGCTTACGGCTAGAAAGGCCAGGATCCCTGCCAGGCTGCCAACCAGGTTGAGAGAGTAAGCGGCGAGCGAATTGGCAGCCAAGTCAATTTGGCGGCTGACGATCTGTCCAAGTGGGACAAAGACAAAAACCAACAGCAAGAACAGAGCCTCCGCGCAGAGGGCGGCGAGCAGGAAATGGGCCCAGTTCCACACGTTCCCAGTTCGCCAAATTTCGACATCGGGAGCGGCACCCAGGCTTTGCGAGATGTGTTCGAGGAACCCTCCCCTCTGCCAGGGGATGCGTATCACTAATACCAGCCCGAGAAATGCCGTGATCGCCAGCCGCCAGCGCACGGCTTTGCCGGCTAACGCGCAACCCAGCCCGAAGCCAACAAAGCACAGCAGGAGGGCCAGGTTCTTGAAGTAGGCAAAGACTCGGACCTCGACCGCTATCCAGCGAATGAACGCCAGTTCAGCAAACAGGGTTAAGAAGCTGGCGAGCAGCAACTGCGAAGAATTCCAAGCCGCGGCTCCCGTCACCTGGCTGGTGAATAGGGGACGTCCGCGACGCCTGGACCAAGCCAGAAAGAACCGGATCCCTGCCAAAAGGACGGCGGCCGCGACGAATGTGAGGGTTCGCGAATTCATCTACCCGAAGAGCCCATGCAACCGTGCTTGCTGTCTCATCATCATGCAAACTAGTAGAGAGAGGGAGCAAGTATAAGCCACGAGCATGTGGCCGGGATATGAGCGCAGGACAGCGTGCCCGTGTCATGCGTGGTATTTTGAAAGTGCCGAATGGTTAAGCCGCGACCTATGAAAAGACGTTTTCTTCGATTTGTATTTGCGTTGCTGGCCCTGCATGGGTTTCTGTTCGCTGCGGACGAGGCCGCTGTCCAGCCGCTGCCGGAGGCCATTTCCAATAATGCCGTGGCCATCGTCAAAGTAAAAGGGCAGCTGGAACTCTTTTCCTTCATGGGCATCGGGCCTCTAAAAACTTGGGAAGCGGTCAGCAATGAGGCTTACGAATTAGACGCCAGCTCTGGCAAGGCGTATAGCATTCATGCCGTTCCGGGGACCGCCGGACGAGTGGCAGCCATGGCGGTGGGACTCGGGGAGCGCGTATTCCTGATTGGCGGATACGTGCTGTTTAAGGGCGGGGGGATGGCGATACCCGACGTCGGCATGTATGACCCGACCCATGACCGTTGGCTTCGCGGCAAAGACATTCCAATCGCTGTGGGCGATGCGGTCATCGGAGTTTACCGTGATCGTTACATCTACGTGATCGGCGGGCGTTCGAACAACGGCCCGGTGTCCGACGTTCAGGTATTCGATACCGATAAAAACCGATGGTTGAATGCCACGCCGCTGGGCACGGCGGTGTTCGGTCATGCCGGCGCGATCGTGGGGAGCACCATTATTTATGTGGATGGCGCGGTGCGGAGTTCCGCGGGAGGTCCGCGGCTGGTGGCAACCGACGAATGCTGGAGTGGCAAGATCAGCCATCACGATCCCACCAAGATTGAATGGACAAAATTGCCGGGTCATCCGGGGACGGCCCGCTTCCGCATTGGGGCCGGGGGTTCGGAGAAGGATGAGATGATCTATTTTTCCGGCGGCAGCGACAAGCCGCACGACAACGCCGGCATCGGTTATGACGGCAAACCCGCCGAGCCTTCCGCGATGACTTTTGCCTACAATCTTCGCAGCAGGAAGTGGGAGACGCTCGATGAAAACACTCCTAACCCGACCATGGACCACCGGGGGTTGCTGGTGACCAGGCAGAGTCTGGTCATGATCGGTGGAATGGAAAAAGGTCAGCAGGTTACAGCGAAAGTGACGGTGTTGTCAAAAGAGGGAAAGGCCAAGTAAAGCCGGGAGCCTATCTGGCGCGCGCCAAAACCAGGGTCACGTCGTCCGGTTGCTTATTTGCCCCGATCCAGTCGTCCACGGCGGCAGTCACGATTTCGCTGATGCGCGGCAGCGGCAGATCACGGTTTTCGCGCAGCAATTCGATCAACCGGTGCTCGCCGAATTCGCCGAAGTCATTTTCCGGTTCGGTCACTCCGTCGCTGTAAGCCAGAAAGAGCTCGCCCTTCCGGAGTTGCACGGAACTCTCTTCGTAGGTGACGTTTTCGAACAGCCCGACCACGGTTCCGCCCCGGTCAAGCCGGCGGATGCTTCCGTCTTCACTCATGACGATGGGCGGCAAGTGCCCGCCGTTGGTGTAGGTGAACTGGCGCTCGCTACCGTTGTAGATGCCGAGGAACAACGTCGCGTATTTTTCCGAGGGCGTGCTTTCAAAGAGTTGGTGGTTCAGGAGGGAAAGCAATGCCGAAGGCGAGACGTCGAGGTTGTGCAGGCGGGAATCCAGCATGGTGGCCGCACCGGAGGCCACGCCCACAGCCACCGGCTCGCGTAGCGCGGGGATGTCCTGAAGACTGTATGCGCGTACAGCGGAGTGGATGGTGGCCATCAGCAGTGCAGCCGAAATTCCCTTGCCGCTGATATCGCCGACGGCAAGAATGAGTCTTTCGGAATCCAGCGTCAAAAAGTCGTAGTAATCTCCGCTTACCGTGCTTGCTGGCCGGCAGAACCCGTGGACCTCGAGCGACGCCAGTTGTGAAATGTGCTGCGGAAAGAGTTGGGCCTGCACTTCCTGGGCGATCACCAGTTCGTTCTCCAGCTTTTGTTTTTCCTTCTGCTCCACCATCAGCTTTTCGAGCGAGGCAGTCATCGAGTTGAAGGAATTAGCCAGCGCGGCCACTTGATCGTTCGACTTTACGGGAATGCGATGGCTGAAGTCGCCGCGATTGATGTGTTTGGTGGCGTCGTAGAGTTGGTGTACGGTGCCGGTCACGGTGCGGGTCAGGCTGGCGCCGATAATCAGCGCCACCAACTCGATGACTCCGAAGAAAATAGCGACAAACAGCAGACCGAATTCAACCGCCTGCGCGAAATCTCCGAGCGCCGCGAACAGGCGCTCGTAGATTTTGGAGACCCGGGTCTGAACGCCGATGCCGGCGGGGCGAAGCCGGTCACCGGTGTCCCAGTCGACGACCGAGACCGTAGTGCCGAACGTGACTTGTGGATCCACACTGGCGGCCGCGGGCGGAACGGCCCCAGCGGTGTAGGTGGGCCGAAGCGCCCCTTTTCCGGTGTCTAGAACGTAGTCGCCTTCCGGCTTGTTTAGCGCAATCGCGACTTTCGAGCCGCTGTTCAAAGCCGTCTTCGTGCCTTGCCCAGGTTCGACTCTGCGCAGGCTGAGTCCGGTGGTGTAAAGCGAAATTTCACCCAGGTTGGCGGCCAGATTCTGGAGCAGGTGCTCATCGAAGGGCGTGCTGGAAACGACGGTCATGGCGTCCCCGCCAAGAGGGACGGTTTGCACCGCGCGCAGGTAGAGCCGGTCGTGGTCGCGCACGACTCCGTGGAACGAATTACCCAGATGGGGAGGGACAACCGGCGAAGCAGAATGATCTCCGGTGGGAGTACTGTTGGCCACCAACTTCTTGCCCAGCCACACGCAGATTTGGCGGTCGGCCCACGCCTTATCCTCCTCGCGGACATCGTGAAATGCGTCTGCGCCACTGCGCCCGTGTTTGATCTGGGCAGCCACCTGCTCGGCGATGGCGGAATTCGCCGCCCCCAGGCTCGCCAATTCTGAATCCAGCTCGCTGGTGACGATAAAGGTGGCGAACTGCCCGGCAAACAGGTAGAACGAGCCGACTGCAAGAGCCACCAGCAAAACCACTGGAATTACGCCAATGAATACGTACGTGACAATCAAGCGGTTGCGCAGCCGCCACAGCATCCTGGTTTTCATCCAGCGGAAGGCCAGAACGAGAAACAGGGCGATGGCAACAAAACTCAGGAAGGTGACCCAGCCTCCAAGGCTGTCGGCAAAAGAAAGCTTGAGCCAGCCTCCCACTCGCTGGAGCGCAAAGAACAGCACGTCAAGGGCGAGGACATACCAGGCGATCCGCGCCACCTTGCTAGTGGGGAAAAGGCCCGCGTCGGCGAGCTTCATGCGGAGGTAGCGTGGATACAAAGTCATGCTGCAACCGAATTATAGATGGTGCGTGGCCTGCGAAAGCGCCTTTCAAATTTCCGGGTAGAAGTCGAAAAACGCCTCCAGGCTGGTCTTGAGCTGTTTTTCGATCTCGTCTTTGCTGCCTTCGAGCACGTGCATGGTCACGTGGGCCTCGCGCCCGTTCTTCAGTTTGAGCGTGGCATCTCCCACCGTCTCGACTTCTTCTGACGGCAGCAGCCGCAATCCATAAACCAGAGTCAGATTTGCCATGGCATGATTCTAATGATTTTGATGCAGAGTTTCTTCCGGCGGTCAGGCCCGCGACTCTCTTCGGCGAAGCTTTTCGTTTAAAATGCCCTGTGCCTCGAAAACAGCTGATTATCATCTTCAGTCTTGCCCTGACGCAGTTTATGGCTGCGCAGCAGCAGCCGCAGGTGAAATTGAATGTGTTGAACGTCTGTGCGCCGTCGGCCGAGGACCAGCAACAAATTGCTTCCGCCCTGGAGCGAATTCCGCTGACGACCTCGTTCACCCAGGATTTCGAGGTTGACCGTGGACGTTCGCTGCTGGATCAGGGCGCTGATCTTTTGAAGTTGGGACAGTTACCGGAGAATGGGCAGGTGTCATCCGACCCGGGAACCTCCGATTGGGTGCGAGTGCGGCGCGAATTTCCGCCGCAGGGTCAGTTCGCAACCGTGCAGTACTCCTTCAGCAAGGACGCCAAGAGTTTGGTGGAAACCCTGGTCTTCCGCGTGCGGGACCCCAAGAACTTGTTGATGGTTGCGATTGAAGACAGCGCCTCTGCGGTCACCTCCGCTGCCAGCATGCTGGCCACGGACACCCCGGCGACGCGTATCAAGCTGGAACGGTTCGGCAAAGCGTCGATCGTGCTGGCCCGGTGCCTGGGAACAGAGAACGGGCCTCCGCCCGACCAAAGCGCCTATGAACCGCTGTTTCGAAAGGCTTCTGCGATCGCGGTAAACTATCGTGATCTGTTGGGAGTGCGCCGTACCGTTCCGGAGGAGTTGGCGCGAATCGGGGCGGCGCCGCACAAGAAGCCAGTTTTGAAACCAGCCGCTCCCAAGAAGAGGCCACAATAGCGCCGGGTTGAACCCAAATCATTGGGACGGCAATCTAACAACTTTACTTTATGGACAATACTCGCAACGTCGTCATCATCGGTTCAGGCTGCGCCGGACATACTGCCGCGCTCTATGCGGCGCGCGCCAATCTGAAACCGTTGCTGCTCGAAGGTCATGAGCCGGGCGGTCAGCTTTCGCTTACCACGCTGGTGGAAAACTTTCCCGGTTTCCCCGAGGGCATCCAGGGGCCGGAGCTCATCGAAAACATGCGCAAGCAGGCTCAGCGCTTTGGAGCCGAGTACAAGCACGGCCACGTAACCAGCGCCGACCTGAGCCAGCGGCCGTTCAAGCTGCACGTCAGCCACGAAGTGGTACATGCCCGCACTCTCATCATTGCCAGCGGAGCATCGGCGCGCTGGCTGGGGTTGCCGCATGAACAACAACTCATCGGCCATGGAGTTTCCTCCTGCGCCACCTGCGACGGGTTTTTCTTTTCGGGCAAGGAAATCGTGGTCATCGGCGGGGGTGATTCCGCCATGGAGGAAGCGACTTTTCTGACTCGTTTCGCAACCAAGGTGACGGTGATTCATCGCCGAGATTCATTCCGGGCTTCGAAGATCATGTTAGAGCGGGCCCAGAGCAATCCGAAAATCGCGTTTCTCACCGACACCGTGGTGGAAGACGTTTACGATGTAGCCCACAAGGAAGTGACCGGGCTAAAGCTGCGAAACGTCAAGACCGGCAAGGTGTGGGATTTCCCCACCAGCGCCCTGTTTCTCGGCATTGGCCATATTCCCAACGCCAAGATATTTGAAGGCCAGTTGGATACGGACGCCGACGGCTATTTGAAAACTACCAGGAATGTTTTTACCAAGGTCCACGGCGTGTTTGCCTGCGGTGATGTCCAGGACCGGCGCTATCGCCAGGCGATTACCGCTGCCGGCACCGGATGCATGGCGGCGCTTGAAGCTGAAAAGTTTCTGGAAGAGCACGGAGACTAAACCTCAAGCCTGTATACTCCACGAGGTGATTTATGGCGCAGGTACAAGCCGGTTGTGAGCACGTCAAAGAAATCCGCCAGGTAACCCCGAGCGGGAACGGTTGCAAAGAGTGTTTGGAAATGGGCGACACCTGGGTGCATCTGCGAGAGTGCCTCGGTTGCGGCCATGTCGGCTGTTGTGACTCGTCGAAGAACAAACACGCCACCAAGCATTTTCACAAGACCAAGCACCCGATTATGCAATCGTTCGAGCCCGGAGAATCGTGGAAGTGGTGCTATGTGGATGAAATTTTTCTGCAGTGAGCCAACCGAAAGGACGGCAGCACCTGCGCAGGGTTTTTAGGCTGCGGCTTCGGTTTGTGATACAAATCCTTTGACCCATGGACGTGCCAGGCACTCCTAAATCCACCTTCAGCTCGGCTGCGGACGGGCCGTGCTAAGAGCGTTCTTCATTTCCCTTTCCGAGAGTCGCGGCCTGCGCGGCGCGGCGGAGAAGTCATCCATTGGACAGAAGTTCTCCAGCCGATTCGTAGCCGGCACCCAGGTCGAGGACGCGCTGCGCGCCACTCGCGCAGTCAACCAGATGGGTCCCGGCGTTTCCATCGACAACCTGGGTGAAAACGTCACCAACGCCGACGAGGCCCGTGCCAGCGCCGAGCTTTATCACCAACTGCTGGAGCAGATCGCCGCCCAAAAGCTGGAAGCCAACATCAGCCTGAAGCTCACCCACATGGGGCTGGATGTAAATGAAAAGTTGGCCCGGGATTTGGTGGTCAGCCTGGTGGCCAGGGCTGCTGCCATGAAGCCGGCAAATTTTGTCCGTATTGATATGGAAGGCTCGCACTACACCCAGCGCACCCTCGACTTTGTACAGGAACTGCATCAGTTGCCGGGAAATCGAGGACGAGTCGGGGCGGTCATCCAGTCGTACATGCGAAGGTCGGAGAGTGATGTGGAGATGCTGCTGAAGCGGGGCATCCGCATTCGCTTGTGCAAGGGCGCGTACAAAGAGCCGGCGGAAGTGGCGTTCCAAAAAAAATCAGAGGTGGACGAGAACTATATCCGGCTGATGCAGACGCTGATGATGAGCAAGGTTTATCACGGCCTGGCGACACACGACGAGAAAATCATTGAGCGGGCCAAGGCTTTTGCTTTCCGCAACAGCATTCCGCGTGATGCGTTCGAATTCCAGATGCTATACGGCATCCGCCGAGACTTGCAGCAGAGCCTGGTGAAGGACGGCTGGAAGATGCGGGTGTACATCCCTTTCGGGACCGAGTGGTACCCCTACCTGATGAGGCGGCTGGCAGAACGTCCCGCGAATGCGCTTTTCATTGCCAAGAACCTGCTGAGAAAGTAACGTCCAAGCCGCAGACTCACCGAGACTCACTCCTCTGGCGCCTGTTCATTGGATTCGGGCGAGGCCAGGGGAAGCTTGGAAGCGCCGTCGAGCATATTGCGTTCCTCGGGCGTGAAGCGCTTCTTGTAGTCATCGGACTCGATGGCCCGTTGGCGTGCGTCGGGCGGCATGGCGCGCAGCGTATCAACGGCGCTTTTTACGGCCTGGCGGCGGTCCGGCGGCAACTGCTGCCACTGATGGTAGAGCCCTTTCGCTTGTACCTTCTGCTCAGGCGTCAGGTGCTCCCAGGTTTCCATCCGGTTCAGGGTACGAGTTTGCTGTTCCGGAGTCATGTGGTTGAAACGCTGCAATTGATTCCGCAATTGTTCCTGGCGTTGGGGGGGCAGACTGCGAAATGTGGGATCGTTTTCGAGCGCCCTTCGCTGCTGATCGGGCGGCAGGTTTCGGTGCTCTCTCAGCCATTGGCCGGAATGATGGCCCTGACCGGCCCGGCGGCCCAGATTCCTGGAAGAACGGTTGCCCTGCGCGGCAAAGGCGGGAGAAGCAACGAGTATCAGTGCAAGGATGCCGGTTCCCATCCACGTCATCATCGTTCTCAACTGCCGCACCTTTCCCCCTTGCCCCTGGTCCCACCATCCGCGTGCCCAATTAGGGATTCGCGTTGACGTCCTGCTGGACCTGCAAATCATCCAGCACATCGAAATCAGAATACAGTTCGCTGTTCTTGTCCATTGCGCTCAAATCGCCAACCGCGGTTCCCGGCTCGGCGACGGCGGCCACAACCTGGCCGTCATTGTGCTTGCGCAAACCAGCATCGTTGCGGAACAACGTAACGCTCATCACCATGAGCACGCCCAGCGAAACCGCCAGCGCCGGCTTGCGCATCCATTGCCACCAGCCGCGGGGCTGGCCCTTCTCCTCCCGCAGCCGGGCCATCATCCGGGTGTCGAAATAGGGGGAGGGCTCGGGCGCCCGCCATTCATCCAGCAGCGCCAGGGTCTGGCGGACCTCCGCCAGCTTACCAGCGCAGGCGGCGCAGCTCTTCAGATGCTCGTCAACTTCGGGCGTGGATGTTCCCATGCCGGCGGCCAGGTCTGGCATCAGTTCGCAAACTTCATTGCATTTCATAACCGTACCCTCACAAAAATTCTTTCAGCTGCACCCGCAGTGTTTCGTAGGCGCGGAATAGCAGCGACTTGGTGGCGGACTCACTTAACTTCAGGACTTCTGAAATCTCGCGATAATCCATTTGCTGATACTTGTGCATCACTACTGCGGTTCGCTGTCGCTCCGGCAGAGCTTGTACGCGCTGGCGAATCGCCGCCATGCGCTCCCGTCGCAGCAGGGCTTCCTCGGCGCTCAACGACATATCCCGCAGATCCAGGGTCAAGCCGGTTTCCTGGTCCGGCTCATCCACGCTGACGGTGTTCTCCGGACGCTCATGCCGTGAGTCACGGGCGTGGTTCACCGCCAGATTGGTGGCGATCCGATACAGCCAGGTGGTGAACTTCGCGCTGGGCTGGTAATTCCCCCGTGAGCGGTACACTCGCAGAAAAACTTCCTGCGCCAGATCTTCCGCCGCGGCCGCGTTGTGACACATGCGGTACATATAGCTCACCATCGGCCGGCGATATTTCTGCACCAGATATTCGAAGGCCGAGTCGTCGCCCGCCTTCACCCGCAGCATGACATCGGCATCGCTGACGGTTGACAACGGACGAGCCGCCTGCGCCTCGACGTAAGGCGTAGCCGTCCTCATGCTCAGCAATCCGCGATCGATAGCCGCGCTGCTCACATCAGGTTGAACCCGCCCGCCGGGCGAAAGTTGCGCCTTGCTGGGGATGGAGTTTGGCCCGGAAGTCCCTTGGGATGAAGGGTCTAGAGGCACTCCCGCGGGAATGGGTTTGGGCGGCACGGAATCCAGTCAACAGGCCTGAGAAAGCTGTGCGAAACCCGTCCCAAGCCCGATCAAACGCTAGCCTAACACGGAGTTACGGCTACAGGAAGGCGCCGGTCACGGGCTGCCTTTTGCAGCCGCCTAGTCCACGGCCCGGCCCAAAGTTGGGATTACTAGCGCGTCTAGTATATTGGTGTGCCTGCGGTAAAAGACTCAGCAGTGGTTTCTTGAAGTGAACCGCGGCCGCTAACATTTGAGCCGCCGGATTTCGAATGCTCTTAGGGGAGTTAGGCACGGTGGCAGGACGTGGGTCGAGGAGCAGTTGGACGGTCGCGATTCTTCTGGTGGCGGCGGCGGTTCAAGCGCCGGCGCAACAGGCGCCGCAGCTCTCGTTGCAGCAGGCTCTCGCACGGGCCGAACAGCAGAATCTGGATCTTGTGACTGCCCGCGAGCGCCGCGCTTTTGCCAGTGCCGGACTTCAGGTGGCGCGACAACGGCCGAATCCAGTATTTAGCTTTTCCGCATCACGAGACGCGCCTCACGAGGGCCTGATGTTCGACCAGCCATTGGAGATCGGCCCCAAACGCGCACGGCGTATCGAACTGGCAAGTAGCGAACAGGCGCTCACGGACCTGGAGATATCAGCCCTCTCGCGGGAAGTACGCCGGGCCGTGCGAAACGGCTTTTACCAGGCGGAGTTCGCCAAGGCTGTGTCTACACAGAAGGCCGAACTCCTAGGTCTGGCTCACCGCTTGCGCGATATTGCACAATCGCGCTTTGAGGCTGGCGATGTAGCTCAACTGGAGGTGGTTCAGGCCGACCTGGAGGCAGCCCGCGCAGATGCTGAGTTGCAACTCGCCCGGCGGGAGGAAGGTGTGGCGATCATCCGCCTGAACGCCTTGCTCGATGAACCAGCCGCCGCCCGCTGGGATTTTATAAGCGCCCTGGATGCTTTGCCCGCCCCGCCTGCTGCGCCGTTGGATGAACTGGCGCTTCGATCGAATCCCGAACTCCAGCAGAAGCAGCAGGAAGAAGCCATCGAGCAGAGACGCCTGGGCCTGTTGCGTGCCGAAAAAATTCCCGACTTGAGTGTCGGAATCGGTGCTGACTTGAACAATCCTCCGGAGTATCAGGCCGGGTTGCGTGGCCAGTTCTCGTTGAGCCTGCCGGTCTTTTCGCGCAACCAGGGCGAGATTGCGCAAAGTCTCGCCAGCCAGAAGTTTCTCGAATTGGACTTGGCAGCTACCAAGCGGAGAATTGAGTCTGACGTTGACTCGGCGGCGCTGGAATTCGGAGCCCGCACCGACCAGGCGAGAATTTTTCGGGACAACCTGCTGCCCGCGGCCCGCCGCCTTGCCCAGATGGCGGAGGAAAGCTACAAGGCGGGAAAGGCAAATATACTCACGGTGATCGACGCACAGCGCAATGCCAGCCAGGTGGAACAGGAATATCTGGACAGCCTGGTAGCTGCGCAATCGGCGTTCGCAGCGCTCGAGGAAACGGTGGGGGTGCCGTTGGATTGAGGAAACACACACGCATGCGCGAAATTTCCGTCGTCCTCACAAGTCTGATGCTGCTTTCGGCAGCCGGCTGTTCACCCTCTTCCCCGCCGGACGCAGCCGCCGTGGTCGAGGTCACGGTTACACATGTCGAGCGTGCGGACATCAGCGAGATGCTGACGCTCTCTGGCAGTGTCATCGCCCTTCCCAACCGCGATATCCGCGTAAGTTCTCTGGTCGCCGGACGTATCGCCGAACTGGCCGCGGCGGAGGGAGACCGCGTGCAGGCTGGTGAGGTGCTGGCTCGCGTGGATGCCCGCCCCTATCAGGACCAACTCACCCAGGCCGAAGCAGCGGAGGCGCAGGCGCGGGCCAACGTGGAGAACGCCGCCCTCGCGAACCAGCGCAACCAGGACCTTTTGCAGCGCGGGATCGCAGCCCGCAAGGATGCGGAAGATGCGCGTACTCAGGAAAGTGTAGCTCAGGCGGTTCTGAAGCAGGCGCAAGCCGCGGTTGCGCTGGCGCAATTGCAGTTGACACGGACGGAAGTGAAGTCACCCGTCAGTGGGTTCGTGGTGAAACGCTTCATCAATGCCGGCGAGCAGGTGGATGGCACCGCCAGTCAACCCCTGGTCGAAGTGGCTAACTTGGATTCCGTGGAGTTGATTGTCAACGTGCCGGCGCTCTACCTCGGCAAGTTGCACGCCAATGAATCTCTTACTCTCAGGTTGGATACGTTTCCCGACAAGACCTTTGCCGGGCGGGTGGTTGCCATTCCCGCGGCGGTGGATCCGGCCAATGGCAGCGGCTCTGTCCGTATCCGAATTGCCAATCCGGGAAACCTTTTGCGGTTGGGCATGTTCCTGAAGACCGAACTTGCGCTCGAAACTCATCATCAGGCGCTGGTCATTCCCGCGCCCGCTCTTTATCACGATGAGCAAAGCCGACCGGTGGTTTATCGCGTGAATGGTGACACTGCCACCGCAACGCCGGTAAAGATTGGCGTGACGACTCCGGAGAAAGTAGAAATTCTCGACGGCGTCAAAGAGGGCGAAGCCATAGTCCAGAACGGCGGCTATGGACTCGCTGACAAGGCGCAGATCGCAGTGAAGGGCGGGGATGCGCGATGAACATCGTGCGTTTCTGCCGGGAAAACCGCTACGCGGTTTATCTGCTGACTGGGTTTCTGATGGTGGGAGGAGCGGTTGCGGTCTTCCGCCTGCCCAGCAATATTTACCCGGAACTGAATTTTCCGCGGGTGGTGATCCTGGCGCATTCCGGCGATCTGGCGCCGGACACCATGCTGCTGAATGTCACACGCCCGCTGGAGGAAGCCGCCGGCACGGTACAAGGAATGCGTCGCGTACGCTCACGGACCATTCGCGGCGCCTGCGAAATTTCCCTGCTGTTTGCGCCCGACATGGATATGCAGTACGCGTTGCAGTTGGTGCAGGCGCAGGTTAACGATCGCCGCAGCCTGCTGCCCCCGGACACCACCCTGGAAGTCGCGCGAGTCACACCCGTGGTGTTTCCGGTGCTGAGCCTGATTCTGAATGGGAACGTTCCCGGCAAAGATTTGCGGGACTATGCCTTTTATGTGTTGCGCCCCATTTTCACCCGGGTGCCGGGGGTGGGGCAGGTGGAGGTGATGGCCAGCGACATCCGCGAAGTTTCGGTGATCGTCGACCCGCAAAAACTGCTGGCCCACCGGCTTTCGCTGGTGGATGTAGCCGACCGCCTGAAGGCGACCAATGAAGTAACCTCCGTGGGCCGTCTGCCAAAGGATTACCAACAGTACTTGGTGCTGACCACCAGCCAGTTCGCGAATCTCGAAGACATTCGCAACACCCCCATCGCAATCGAAGGGCAGACGCCCGTCCTGCTGCGCGAGGTGGCGGAAGTGGTGGATGGAGTGGAAGACCGCCAAACCCTGGTCACCGGCAACGGCCAGCCGGCAGCTCTGATCAATATTTCCCGGCAGATTGGCGGCAACATTCTGCAAATCGCGAGCGACGTTAAGCAACAGGCAGCCCACCTGGGATCGGCCGTTCCCTCAACCCTGCGATTGACGGTGGTTTACGATCTGGCCGAATTTGTGAGCGAGTCCATCGCCAGTGTGCGGGACGCCATCTTGATAGGGGCGTTCCTGGCGGTGCTGATTCTTTTCGTGTTTCTGCGTGAGGTCCGCACCACGATCGTCGCCACGGCTGCCTTGCCGCTGTCAGTCATCGGAACCTTCTTCTTCCTGAAAATGCTCGGGGGGACGCTGAATCTGATGTCGCTGGGAGGCCTTGCCATCGCGATTGGATTGATCATCGATGATGCCGTGGTGGTGATGGAGAACATCTATCGTCATCTCGGGCGGGGAGAGGACCCGCACACCGCCGCCGAGCGAGGCACCCGTGAATTGATTGGGCCGGTGGTGAGTTCGACGGCAACCACGTTGGTGGTCTTTCTGCCGCTCGGTTTGTTGAAGGGGGTGGTGGGCGATTTCTTCGGCGCCCTGAGTCTGACCCTGGCAGTTTCGGTGTTGCTCTCTCTGATTTTTTCCTTGACTGTCATCCCGTTACTCTCGCAGTCGGTGTTGGTGGCGGGATCGCACAAGTCGTCAGCCGAAGCCTTCATCCAACCGGTGTTGCGGATTTACGAGCGTCTGGTGAGGTGGGGGCTTTCTCACCAGAAATTCGTCGGCCTGGTTACCCTGGGGGTCGTGCTGACTGGCGCACTGATCTACACTCAGCTCGAAACCGGCTTCCTGCCCGAGATGGATGAAGGCGGCTTCGTGCTGGATTATTGGATGCCGTCGGGAACTTCGCTGGCCGAAACCGACCACATCCTGCACGATGTCGAAGACCGTATTCAAAAACTGCCGGAGGTCGCTGCCTTCTCCCGGCGTACCGGCGCGGAGATGGGACCGTTTGTGACGGAGCAGAACCGTGGCGACGTACTGGTGAAGCTCAAGCCGCGGGCCGAGCGAAATCGCGGCACCGAGGACGTCATCGCCGACTTACGCGCGCAGATTGAAAAATCCCACCCCGGAATGGTGGTCGAGTTTGTGCAGGTGCTCCAGGACATGCTGGGCGACCTGGAAGGCTCGCCGGAGCCTGTCGAGGTCAAGATCTTTGGGCCCAGCATGGCCACGCTGGAAGAAGCCGTTGGCGATGTCGGCGAAAAGATAAAGAAAATTCCCGGCCTGGTGGATTACAAGGCCATTCTGCGGGGCAATCCCGAGATCCTTTTTCACGTAGATCCGGCATCCGCTGCGCGCGTGGGCATGACGGTCGACCAGGTCACGCAGCAGGTCAGCGCCGGTCTGTTGGGCCTGAGCGAAACCTCGCTGCGGCAGGCCGACCGCACCATTGATATTCGAGTGCGCTTTAATGACCAGTTCCGCTACAACTACGAAAATCTACAGCAGTTTCCGGTAGTGACGCCTGACCGCAAAGTGGTTCCTCTGAGTGTGCTGGCACGGCTCGAGGAGCGGCGGGGGGTCAACGAACTAAGTCGCGAAAATCTCCGCCTGATGGTGGCGCTGACCGGGCGCCTGGAGGACCGCGACCTGGGCAGCGTAGTCGGCGATGTGCAGAAAATAATGAAGTCCACCCGGTTGCCGGCCGGCTGCTTTTACGAAATCGGCGGACAATATGCGAGCCAGCAAGCCTCATTCCGGGAGTTATTGGGGGTGCTGGCGCTGGCTTTGGCCGCGGTATTTGCCGTGCTGGTGATTCAGTTCCGTTCTCCCGGCCCGGCGCTCATGATCCTTTCCGCCGCGCCGCTGTCGCTGGTGGGCGTTTTCGCCATGCTCAAGTTGACCGGAACTCCACTCAACGTATCTTCGCTGATGGGGATCATTCTCATGGTGGGTCTGGTGGTGAAAAACGGAATCATCTTGTTTGAGTATGTACACAAATTGCAGCGGGAAGAAAACCTGCCTTTGCGCGAGGCCCTGGTCCAGGCGGGGCGCATCCGGGTTCGCCCCATTCTGATGACCACGCTGGCAACTTTGTTCGGCCTGCTGCCGCTGGCGCTCGGCCTCGGTTCCGGCGCGGAGTTACAAAAACCGCTGGCACTGGCGGTGATCGGCGGCCTGCTACTTTCCATGTTTATCACTCTGCTGGTCGTGCCGATTTTGTATTCGGCTTCGGGCGAGTGGGGGCGGGGGGCGTGAGCCGCAAGCCACTCCTTTGGCTGCCCTCGACGCAGAAGTACGAGTGACAACATCCCTTATGCCCCAAAACCCTGGTGCAGTCCGTAGTCGATGAACTCCAGAAAGAACGCATGCGACTTGAGGATGAATTGCGCCGGGTAACTGCGGCCCTGACTGCTTTCGGGAGGGTTTACATGGCAGGAGGGATGACAAAACGATACAGTCATCGTCGAACTATGTAGAAGCGGAGGGTGCATGAAGAACATAGTCCTGTTTCTGGGAGTACTGGCAATTTCGGTAGCGTCTTGGGCTCAATCGGACGCACGCCCGGAGATTCTGGTGCTCGGGACATATCACATGTCGAATCCAGGGCACGATATCAACAACCTGCAAGCAGACGATGTCCTATCGCCGAAACGCCAGCAGGACATTGCTCAACTGATGGAAGTACTGAAAAGATTTCATCCCACTAAGATTGCCATTGAAGCCGGGGTTGGCAGCAAGCGGGTGGGGCAAGAGTATTCCGATTATCTCGCCGGAAAGTACACGCTGTCACGAAACGAGACCAATCAAATTGGATACCGGCTGGCCAAGGAACTTGGCCAGCGCGCGGTCTATCCGGTCGATGAAGACGGCGATTTCCCTTACGGACGAGTGATCAACTACGCGAAGGCGACTGGCCGCAAAGCGCAATTCGACGCGATGGAAGCGACTTCGGGCATGCTGGCGAAAGAGGAGAACGATTTCCTGCTATCGCATACCATACTCGAGACACTCGCGAACATGAATTCTGATGCGACGGTAGCAAAAGACGTCGCCTGGTATTTGGCCTGCGTGCGCTACGGAGATCCTGATGACTATGCAGGGCCTGACCTGGTGGCGGCCTGGTATCAGAGAAATATTCGCATCTATCACAATATCGTCGCACTTATCGAATCTCCGAACGACCGCATTCTTGTTGTCTATGGGGCCGGTCACCTGGGATGGTTGCGGCAGGACATCAACAACGACGCCACAGTTAAGCTGCGGAAGCTGGCCGATTTGACCGGAGAGCAATGAGGCGGCGCCCCTATCATTCACAGCAGTCGAAATCAGGCCACGCAGTGACACCGGCCACGCACAATTCGCACAACAGATCGTGAGAGCGATTCTGTTCCCTCTGTTCCCGCGCGGTTGACGGATACGGCGGCAACTGCTTGAATAGAAAACGTTGGGCGCTTAACTCAGCGGTAGAGTGCCATCTTCACACGGTGGAAGTCATAGGTTCGAATCCTATAGCGCCCACCAATCGTTCCAGTGCGTTACGGACTCTGGAATCACCCCGGAAGGCTCTCCGGGCAATTCTAGAGTTAGCTTCCTTCATCTCATCCGAGCCTGTCTCTCCGTAGCTGAGAGTGGTGCGGATGTCGCTGTGCCGCATGCAGCCATAGTGCGCGATTCACTGAGCGGGCTTCTGGGAGTGACCCATACGGCCTCAAGGCAGCCCTCCGGTACAATAGTGAAATAGCAGGGTTCCTCTATGGAAGCCATAATCGAAACTGCGGAAGATAAATATGCCGAGCTTTCAAGGCTCTTCTATACGTTTCGCCTGGCGCACTTCAATCGGAAGTACTATTGCGAACGCCTGGAAAAGTTGAAGTTTTGGGACAAGGCTTTCCAGATCACCATCACGGTATCAACTGCTGCATCTTTTGCGCTTCTCTCGTTCGCGGATTTTCCTCATGTGAAGACCATCGCAGCGATTTTCGCTATAGTTGCTTTTCTCTTTTCAGTCGCGTCTCCTGGGTTGAACCTCAATCGCAAGATTGACGAAACGTCTGCCAGAGTATGGGCATTTCATTACGCTGCGCAGCAGCTTGAAAACGCGCTTCGATTTGTGAAAAACTCGGGCCGTGCAGACGGTGAAAGCACGGGTTGGATTCAATCCGCTGAGGACGCATATCATCAAGCGGCCGCTCTGCCGGACACGGATATTGAAGATCAAGAATTGCTGAAGAAGGTAGAAGATGAGATCAACCAATCGTTTCCTTCGAGCTACGTCTGGACTGCGTTTTGAGAACGTGGATAAGACTGTTCATCCAACGCGGCCGTTCCCGCCGCTAGACAGACAGCCTGTGCGGCCCGATCCAAGCCCGATGCCCACGCGAGATTCCAACCCTCCACCTGCCCCGAGGCCAAACCCTCCCGGTAGCACTGAAAATCGCTGAAGAGCCATGACCGCGCTCTTGGGCTCAGAGTGGATCAAGACGCTGCTCACGGCATCCTTCGGATGGCTTCTCGGTACCCTGTCCCAATATCTGCTGGCAAGGCGGGCACGAAGGGAGGCGATCTCCTGCACCCTGTCAGATCTGCTGGAGATCCGGCATCAACTTCTTGCAGTTGACAAAGCTTTGGATGAGATCCGGACGGTTCTTCCGATGCCTCCGGAGATGGAAACACATTTTCGCGTTCTTCTGGATCAACACGTTCTTCCAGATTCAAAAGAACTGAGCAAACGATACGACGAAAGCGTCACCCGCATTTCTGCGGTAGATCCAATTCTGGGCTATCGTCTTCGGTCAAAGAACTTGATCGGGCCATTCTTGCAGCGGCTCAATGCCCTAATGATCCAAGATCCCCGAGCGGCTCCCTTCGGACGGAAAATGAGCAGGATGCTGTTGCCGCGAGTAGAGCTGGCCTTGATTGATGCGATCAAATCTCTTTCGTGGAAACGTGGCCCGATTACACGCTGGAGAACAGGCAAATTGCTGAGAGCTCCTCAGTTCCCCAAAGAAGCCTCAGAACTGGTCGACTTAATCCGTAAAGAAGTTGCAAATCAGCAGAGTGCAGGCAAACCGGGAGAGGCTGCGGGCCCATGACATCCGAACTCACCAGGGAGATTATCGTTGGAGTGCTCTCTGCGTTCTTTACTGCCCTGTTCGCGGGGGTTCCAGGCGCAGCACTTTTTTGGTGGACGTATCAGCGGGACCAGGAACGGCTGATTGTGGAGAAGGTGGGTCCGCGCCATCTCGCAGTGGAGAAGGGAACGAGCTTGGAGAAGGAGAACATCGGGCCCGTCTATGACATTGTGATTAGGAATCGTTCACTTTTTCCCGTGTATGTGAGCGCAGTGGGCTTCGAGATTGATGGAGAAGTGATTAGAGCCGAGCACCCTGCCTTCCCCGCGAGGATGAAGAAGAACCCTGATCCCACCTCGAATCGGCCAAACATCCAGGACGAAAATGCAAATCTCTGCGAGATCTCAAGCCAAGATTCAATCCAGGTGTCCATATTCAACAAAGGGGATCGGACTCGGTTCACAGCGGCCGTTTGGAAGGCAGCACAGATGAGAAATGCTTCTATTGAGAGTATTCTTTACGGGCCGAAGGTCGTTGCGATGGTTGCCACAGAAACCGGAAAGCTCTTCACCTCGTTGCCTCCCCGGAAACGCGCCTATCGTTGGTTGCTGCGGATGAAGTGCGAAATAGATGGAGAGCTTCCAACGGAGCGGTAACATCAGCACTCAGCTCTTCGTGGAATCACCAACGCGATGCAGTCGAGCCTGTGAGGCTCGGCGCAAAAGCGAAAAGGCAACCTGTAAGGGCTGCCTTTTCATACTGGTAACCGTGCTCCGCGAAACAGAGCATGGCTTCGAATCCAAATTAAGCATGACTCAAGTCACTTACCTTTGTCAATGAGTATTTGGTACCGGAACACAAGACGAAAGTCACCGCTAAAACAGCAAAAGGTGGTGACCCCGGCGAGATTCGAACTCGCGACCTTTGGATTCGAAGCCAATGCTCTATCCGTCTGAGCTACGGAGTCCTTCACCCTGTCTCACCCAATACGAGCCTAAGCAATGGTTGGAGCTGAATCCTGGGTTCGCGAAGTCTCGCGACAAGCTCCAAAACAACATTAGTGCAGAAATAGAATTCTGTACAGGCACCAAAGGGCCATGCACTTTGGTGCAGCGCAATATGCGTGAACCCCTTGACACCACGAACTGATTCCAGAAATCAGTTCCTTGCCTATCATGCACTTCCAAGGACGAGAATTGCCAGCCGTGCTCGGTTAGGTCCGTTGGTTGAGGTTCTCATGCGGATTCGAATCCATAGCGCCCACCATGCCGTCTCTCGGATGGCATGGAACTGTTCAGTCCCCACACAACGTTAAATCCAGGTGGACCGCTCTCCCCACGTTCCCGAGAAGACGAACTCGCGGAGCGGTTTTCGCTGACGTGGGGCGAGCTCTTTTTCGCGCAACTTGTCAGACAGGCTTGCGGGATCGCCCGGGTACCCGACAGCAATGACAGAAACCGGATCGTAACCCTGGGGAATTGCAAAGGCTTCGCGAGCCTTTTGGACGTCGAATCCGGCCATCTGGTGGGTGGCCAATCCCATCGCAGCGGCCTGCAACACAAGCTGGGCGGTGGCTTCACCGACGTCGTGCCAGGCGTGCCGGTTCGGCTTTCCGGTCGCGGCAAAATTCAGCCGGGCCACCGACAGCATGAGCACCGGCGCATGCTGTGCCCATTGGAAATTGAATTCGACGAGGCAGCCGAGCAGCCGATCGTAACCTGACGGCCTGTCTTTTGCAGTGACAATGAAACTCCACGGCTGTTCGTTCGTGCAAGATGCCGCCCAGCGTGCGGCTTCAAGCAGGCTGCCGATCGTGGCCCCGTCGACTGGTTTTGGACTGAAGGTCCGTGTGCTGTGTCGCCTGGCGATCAGCTCGTGCACGGGATGTTCAAGCAAGACTCGCTCATCCGCGGATGAAGTGGGGCCGGAATCGCTGGACATGGTTCCTCGCTGCTGCCGCTGATTATATGGTCAGGCTCGCTCGTCTTTTTGCGCCACCCCTCGGGTTATCTATTAGCGCATCGCTCGAACGATTCCCAAACTGAGGATTTTAGGATATCTTGTCGCAACAGATTTACGGGCCCCGAACCTGCAATCCAAGGAGACCCTCATGAAATCGGCCCTAATAATAATGATTTCGATCTGGTTGCTGGCGACGGGCGTGCCGGCCATGGCGCAACTCGACCGCATCACGGCTTCCATCGACGCCAGCCAAACCGTCGTATTGCAGGGCAGCGTGCACGCGCAGGCGCGGCCGGAGTACGACCAGGGCGCAGTCGATCCTTCACTGCCATTGCCCTACGTGGTCATGGTGATGAAGCCATCCCCAGCACAACAGAGAGAGTTGGAACAGCTGTTGGCGCAGCAGCAGGATTCCGGCTCTCCCAATTATCACAAGTGGCTGACTCCGGAAGGCTACGCCGGCCGCTTTGGCTTGAGCCGAGGTGACGTGAATAAGATCAGCAACTGGCTGCGCTCCCAGGGTTTCAGCATCGTGCAAGCCGCCCGTGGCCGGGATTGGATCGCGTTCAGTGGCACGGCCGGGATGGTCGAGAGCACCTTTCACACTCAAATTCATCACTACAAACTGGATGGCGAATTACATTTTGCCAATGCCACCGAGGCCGCCATTCCACAAGCTCTGGCGGGTGCGGTGGCGGGGCTTCGCGGGCTCAACGATTTTCGCTGGAAGCCGATGGGAATCGGGAGGATGAGCACTCCGCGTACCATGCTGCCTGCGATGCGATCGATGTATATCAGTGGCAATGGGGACAACCTTCTGGCCCCTGATGACATTGCCACTATTTACGATCTGATGCCACTCTACACAGGCGGAATCGATGGCACGGGAATGAAAATGGTGGTTGTGGGGCAGGTCACGGTTGCGATGTCGGACATCACGGCGTTTCGCGCGGCTTTCAACCTGCCGGTGAATAACCCGACGGTCACGGTAGTGCCGGGCACAACGCCGGGGGCCAACCCGAACGATCTGCTGGAGTCGGACCTGGATTTGGAATGGGCGGGAGCAGTGGCGCGGAAAGCGAACGTGATTTTTGTCACCTCGGACGACGTTTTCACCTCGGCGTTTTTCGCCATCGATGACGATATTGCTCCGGTCATCAGTATGAGCTATGGCGGCTGCGAGAAGGTGAACGGAGCGGCGATCGCCGCAACTGAGCCGATCATGCAGCAGGCTAACGCGCAAGGCATTACTTTTTTTTCGTCGTCCGGTGATTCAGGCCCTGCAAGCTGCGACTCTCCGGGTGTGGTCGCGGCCAGCGGCGGGCTGTCCGTGAGCTATCCGGCCAGCAGTCCTGAAATAACGGGAGTTGGCGGAACTGCGTTCGATGGCGACGTGCCTGATCCGACTCCATATTGGAACACCAGCAATGGCCCTAACCTGGGCACGGCGATCAGTTACATCCCGGAGACCACATGGCAGGAGTCCAGCTCAATCGCATCAACCGGCGGGGGCAAGAGCAGTTGCCGCAACGCCAACTGTTCCGGCGGATTTCCCAAGCCCGTTTGGCAAGTAGGGGCGGGCGTGCCGGCCGACAACGTGCGAGATGTGCCCGATGTCTCTCTCAACGCGGCTCCCAACCACGATGGTTATCTGCTTTGCACTGGCGGAGCCTGCGGCCCCGGAAACTTCACGGTGGTGGGAGGCACCTCGGCCTCAGCCCCGGTGTTTGCGGGAATTGTGACCTTGCTCAACCAGCAACTGGGGAATTTGCCGCCCGCAGGTTTGGGGAACATTAATCCGACTTTGTACAAACTGGCCCAGACCCCGGCCAACAATGTGTTTCATGACACTACCACCGGCGACAACATCATTCCCTGCGCGCCGACCACACCAGATTGCCCCAAGACTGCTCCGTTCCAGTACGGTTACAGCGCCGGTGCTGGATATGATCGGGTCACCGGACTCGGGTCAATCGATGTTAACAATCTGTTCAGCAACTGGAACACAGGCAAGGTTGCCACGACGACTGCACTTGGCGAAGCGCCGGGCACGATCAACGCGGGTTCCACCGCGAACGTGACCCTGACAGCAACGGTGAGTCCCAACTCGGGCGGCGGGACCCCCACCGGCAGTGTAGGCTTCCGCGTGGACAGCACGGGGATTGGCGGGGCGGCGCTGAGCGGTGGCGTCGCAACTTTCAACTACAACCCTCACCTGCTGACTGGGGGGACCCACAATTTCACCGCCTCCTACGGCGGTGATGTGAACTTCGTGAACTCGACCTCCGCCCAGGCGCCAATCACCGTGCAGGACTTCACAGACGCGCTGCCGGCAAACCCAACGACGGTAACCGTGTCAGCTCCGGGGCAGAGTGGAACCACTACACTCACCATCACCCCTGAATTCGGCTTTGCCCAGGCGGTCAGCTTCGGTTGCTCCGGCCTTCCCGCCGAAGCGACTTGCAGCGCGTCCAGCGTGACCCCGAATGGCGCGCCGATCATGACCACGCTGACGATTACCACCCAAGCCTCGTCAGCACAGTTACATGCGCGGCCTGGTCGCGGCCTTTTTTATGCTTTGCTGCTTCCCGGCCTGCTGGGAATGCTGCTTCTGCACGGGAAAAGCGGTCCCGGCAAGCAGCATTTTATGGGCGGGATGGTTGTCCTGATATGCCTGACGTTGTGGCTGCCGGCCTGTGGCGGCGGAAGTTCTACTCCGGTAACCCCTGCTGATCCGGGCACGCCCGCGGGATCAAAGACCGTTACGGTCGTGGCAACGGGGAATGGCGGTGCGCCCACTCATTCGGTGACACTCACGTTGACTGTAAAATAAAACCATGCTTCGAAATGATGAGGATCCAAGCTCGCCGGCGCTGGTGACGCTGGAGCACTTTCGCGACATCCCGCAAGCGCTGCTGGCGAAGGGCAAGCTGGAGTGGGCGGGGATCGAATGCTGGCTGGCCGATGGCAATCTGGTGCGCATGGATTGGCTGCTGTCGAATGCGATTGGCGGCATTCGCTTGCAGGTGCGCGGGCCTGATCTTGAGACCGCGCGCGCGCTGCTCGAAGAGCCTATTCCGCCGGAGTTCAGCGAGGAGGAAGTCGGCGAACCTTTTGAGCAGCCGCGCTGTCCGCGGTGCTACTCGCTCGACATCGGATTTGAGACCCTCGACCGTTTCTGGACTTATGGGCTGTGGTTGCTGCTGTCCTTTCCCATTCCTATCCGCAAGGGGCATTGGAAGTGTTACACGTGTAGAGTTGAGTGGGTGGAGGATTGACCCGAGCGGCGAGCCTCTAATCCTTCCGCCACGGTTGCCGATATCTTCCATGTGGCGACTCCTGGAACCTCCCCGGCACCCAAAGCCGGCGCCCGATTTGTGGCCCGCCAGCCGATTCTGACGGCTGACGAGAAAGTCTTTGGCTATGAACTGCTGTTTCGGAACGGAGTCGACGACTACTTCAGCAATCCCGACGCCGATGTGGCTTCGCGCAGCACCTTGAGCACTTCGATGTTGATGGGCCTGGATGTCTTGTGTGACGGGCGCCGCGCCTTCATTAACGTCACCCGCGAAGTGCTGCTCAAGGACTACATCACTCTCCTGCCCTCATCGCAGACTGTGGTCGAGATTCTGGAAACGGTTCCGCCGGACGACGTGGTCATGGCCGCATGCCAGCGGCTGAAGGAAGCTGGATACTCAATCGCGCTTGATGACTTTAGCCTGGACGATCACCGCCGGCCACTCACCGACTTGGCGGACATTATCAAGGTTGACTTGAGGGCCACTCCACCGGAGCAGGCGTCGGCTTTGGTAAAACGCTACGGTCCCTGGCGTTGCCGCATGCTGGCCGAAAAGGTCGAAACCCGGGAAGAATTTCTGGCCGCAAAGAAGTCCGGCTTCGTTTACTTCCAGGGATACTTCTTCCGCAAACCTGAGACCTTGAACACTCACGAGATTCCCGCAAATCAGGTCAATTACCTGCGCATGTGGCAGGCCGTAGCCAAGCCGGAAATCGACATCCGGGAAGTGGAGCAGGTGATCAAGAGCGAAGCATCGCTGTGCTATCGCCTGTTGCGTTACATGAATTCCGCGGCGTTTGGATTCGGCAATGAGATTCACTCCATCCGGCACGCGCTTTCTCTGCTGGGCGAGCGGGAAGTGAGACGCTGGATCCGGCTGGTGGCAACCCTCGGCGCCGGCCAGGGCAAGTCCAGTGATCTGGTGCTCTCGGCTCTGGTGCGGGCACGCTTCTGCGAACTGCTCCCTCCGAGGGTTGGGGCGGGAGAATCGGACTTGTTCCTGTTGGGACTACTGTCTTTGATGGATGCGATTCTCGAAATCCCGATGGCCCGGGTTCTGGAGAATGTTCCCGTGGACCAGGAGAGCAAGGCAGTGCTGCTGGGTGGGGCCAGCCGGCTGCTTCCGTTCTACCAGTTGATGGTTGCGCAGGAGTCCGGCGAGTGGGAAACGGCCCACGCCCTGGCCCGGCAGTTGCACCTCAGTGAAAGCGAGGTGGCCGAGAAACATTGGGAAGCCATGCAGTGGGCCCGGCAGGTCAGCGGCGGGTGATGCCGGTTGAAAAGAACCGGCAGATGTCGGAGTAAAGAGCCGCCCCTTTTGGCCGCCCGTTACTTCTGTGCAAAATAACCTCACTTTGGCCCTTGCGCAAAATCCGCTGCGAAGGATACCATTTGAGTGTTCCCTAGTTGGCTGCGCTTCCTAGCGAGCCTCCCGCGCCCCTAAGCTCCAGGCGCCTGAAACGGACAAAGATCATTCACCAAGGAAGTAGGCGGTAGCCGGTTCACACATGTCCCGTGCACAAGCGCACGAGGTCGAATACTACCCCGGAATGCAAACGAACACGCTGCAATCGAGTCTGATAGTCAGGATCGAGGCAGCACAAAACAGAGAGAAACGATGATGAATGCTGGATCTGGAGGTCCCTCCGGCGGCGGAGGAGGGAGAGGCAGGCGGCGGCGCGGACGCCGTCCGTCGAATCGCAGTGGGCCCGGTCCCGGGCGCGACCGGCAACAACACAGCGGCATCTTTACCGCTCCCATGGACCACAACTACAGAAACGCCATGGGCGGCGACAACAAAGGCCCCAGAGGCCGCGGACGCCCCGGCTTTGGGCCGTCGTATTCTCCCGTGGAACCCGAGCCTCTGCCTCCGAGCGAGGACGCCACTTCGCGTATTTTTGCTTTCGTGGATGAATTGTTCTTTCAGGCAAAAATCCAGGAGACGGCGCGCAAGCTGAATGTCAAAGTCGAGTTCGTCAAGACCGACAAAGACCTGAGCGAAAAGATGAAGGAAAACGGAGAAGAGAAGCCGTCTCTGATCATCTTCGACCTGAACAGCGTGAACGCCAAGCCGCTGACGCTGATTCCGAAACTCAAGGCCAAGTTGAAGAAGGGGACGTCGATTATCGGGTTTCTTTCCCACGTGCAGGGCGATCTGAAGCAGAAGGCGCACGAGGTCGGATGCGACATGGTATTGCCGCGCTCGGCGTTTTCGCAGAACTTGCCGCAACTCTTGCGGCGGCATGGAGCGCCCGAAGGCGAAGCGACCGGCTCTTAACCCGGTCGCACTCCCGGCGGCTCAGTTGCCGTCCGCCTGCTGCACCTCATCCTAACCGGGCGGCCATTGCAGGCCGCGGCCTCCGAGCAAGTGCACGTGCAAGTGAAAGACGGACTGGCCGGCCCGCGGACCCACGTTCAACACGGTGCGATAGCCGTCTTCGATGCTGCGCTGGCGGGCGATGTTGGCGGCGGCCAGGTGGCATTGGCCGATCAGTTCGCTGTCCTCCGCGCGGGCTTCCTTCAATCCGCGAATGTGTTTCTTCGGGACCACCAGCACGTGGGTGGGAGCTTGCGGGTTAATGTCTTCAAACGCGTAAGTGTGCTCGTCTTCGTAGATTTTCTTAGAGGGAATTTCGCCGCTGATGATACGGCAGAATAGACAATCGTTCATGACACGTCCAAGCTTTGAATTTGAGGCCCCTAAACTCGGAGCCGTACTCCCGGGAAAGAACGCTGCGATATCTGAAACGCAGAAAGCATAACACCGAATCGGTGACTCTACGTGCGGACTCTTCAATCCAGCCGGACTAATCCAGCCGAACTAATCCAGCCGAACTAATCCAGTCGGACCAGAAAGATGTCGCCTTCCGAAGTGTGGGTATCGCGGGCCACTTCTTCGGCGCGCTTGCGGTCGTCGTTCTGCACGCGCACGCGTACCCACCAGTCTCCGACCGGGCTGCCAAAGCACTGCACCCTGGCTGTCTGATAGCGGTGGGACAAATGGTCTTTCAGCTTGTCGGCAGCATGTTGTTTCTCGAAGGCGCCGATCTGCACCGCCCAGCGGCCGCCGGAGTTGAGCGGCACGGGGGTGCGCAAAACTTCCAGGCGCACCATGGCGACTCCCGCTCCCCACACGTCCACCTTCTTGGCGGCGGCCTGTGAAAGATCCAGGATGCGGCCCGAAACAAATGGTCCGCGATCGGTAATCTCCACGACTGCCGAACGTCCGGTCTTCAGGTTGATTACGCGCACGGTCGAGCCCAGCGGCAGCGTCAGGTGGGCCGCCGTCATGGCGTTCATGTTGTAAACGTCGCCATTCGAACTGCGGCGGTGGTTGTAGGGAGCGCCGTACCAACTGGCCAGGCCGGTCTCAACCAGCAGAGGTTTTCCGCGAGGGGCTGGGGCTTCCCGAGTCTCTTCCTCGCGTGACGGTGGTTCCGGCGCGCGGGAGTCGGTGACCTCCGCCGGTTCACTGGCTGATTCATTGGCAGCGATGGCAGGCGGAGGCGGCACGTCGACCTTGGCCTGCTTGTGTCCGCCGCAAGCGGTCAGCAGGGAAGACGAGACGCAGACGACGGCACAAAGCCAGACGACGGGCCGGCTCACTTTTTCTCCTGATGAGTCTCCATGTAGTCGGCCAGCCGCGCCAGTTTCTCGGACGCGATGCGCAGGGCCTTGGTGGAGTGTTGGCGGACGGCAGGAACCACTTCCTGGTTCAGGTACTCGACCAGTTCCGCGGTTTCCTTGTCGATGCTGGTCGCCACTTCGTTGATGGATTGATTGAGGCGAACGGAAGCCTCTTCCACCTTGCGGTTGAAGTTGTTCATGGCGATCCTTCTTGAGGGCGATAACGGCCACTCGTGGTTTGCGGACACCAGGCTGGCCTATTATTTCGCGTGGTATCGCCAAGGGTCAATGGGGAGGACCCCCGAGCGTACACGCCCGGGGGTCCTCCCGAAGGCTACGATCCGACCCGATTCAACTTTCAGCCGCCTAGCTGCCGATGGAGCTGGCTACGCTCGAAAAGACGGTGTTGGAGTTCGAGCCGATCAGCCGCACTGTACCCACGACAATCACCAGAATCACCGCCAACATGACAGCGTATTCAGCAATGTCCTGGCCTTCTTCCTGCGACCAAAGCCTGACAAGAAAGTCTTTCATGTTGCCATTCCCCCGGGCGCGCGTTTGGACTCCCGCGCCAGTTCACAGATTGGCCTGTCGGGGGCCAGATCACAATGGCACCTCCGAGGGTCACGCGGTAACCGCAGTAATCAGGAGGGATTACTTGTAGGCAGCGCGAGCGGGCTTCTTTGGCTGACGTGGCTGCCGTTCGCGAAGAACAGCCCAATCGCCTCGACTTTTGCCTACGAAGAGGCTCTCTGTTATGCTAAGGATGCGTTTGATTAGAGTCGGTTGTAGAGCAACTTCTTGCCAACCAGCTAGGACATGCCCTTCGTACTTCCGAATCCTTTCAGCGTAAACTGATCGAAAGGAACACCCTTTAACAATATGGCAGAACAAGGAACAGTAAAGTGGTTCAACGACGCCAAGGGATACGGCTTCATCAGCCGTCAGACTGGCGAAGATGTATTCGTCCATTTCTCGGCCATCCAGGCGGGCGGCTTCAAGAGCCTGCAGGAAGGCCAGACCGTGGAGTTCGATGTGACCAAGGGGCCAAAAGGCTGGCAAGCTGAAAACGTCCGACCGCTCTAAGCTGTAAGTTTCATGGTGAGCGTGCCGGCAACCGAACCTGGGGCCGGCACGCCTTGTAGTCTTACCCTCAAAATCTACCGCACATCGGAGCCCGTTTGAACAGCGAAGAACTTCGAGCTTCCTACGCGATCATCCGCCACAACGTTCGCACCTATGAATCTGGTGGAGTTGCGGCCGTGATCAAGGGCAAGCAGAACGCGGAAACAACTGCGAAGCAGTACGAAAGCGGCCAGAGCATGGAAGAGCGTCAAGCCGGCTGGCGTTATTTCTGCGAAAAGACTGAACTCAAACCTGGAACCAGTCCCGAACAAGCCACCCAGCTTCGTCAGGCGGAGCTTGAGACTCGCGAGTCCAAGGCGCTGCAAGACGAACGCTTCTTGCCTCCCATCAGCAACGGCACACGGCACTAGGTTCTGGCATTTGCCGCCGAGTCGCCATTAGTCCCTGCCCCTGCTCCCAGTTGCCTTTACAAACTGGGTCGGCCGAACTGTAGAGTCCACCCATTCAACAACTCAGGCAAGCGTTGCTCTCCCTTACAGAATCCCCTCGATGTCCATCGAATCCATCGATTGCTAACCTTCCTCCCGTGGGTCTTTTTCGCGGCCCAGGAAGCTAAGGAGTCGAATCCTATGACACGCTACGCCAAGCTTGTTGCCTGCCTGGTTCTAATGTTGTGTGTGGACGCGGCACTCGCGCAAACCGCAGTCATTGACTCCGTTGCTTTTATCTACGTATCCAGCAATCCCAGCCAGGGTGACTACCAGATAAATGGATTTGCGGCGGCGGCCAACGGCGTGCTGGTTCCAATCTCGGGCTCGCCTTTCCAGGCGGACGTGCAGAACATGGCGTTGAATGGGAAATATCTTTTCGGCACCAATGGGACCTACATCTACTCGTTTTCCATTGCCCCTGATGGTTCCCTCGCCGAAACCGGGTCAATCAACGCCCAGCAGTACAACGACGCGGCTTGCGGCGGTCCGGTTGCGCTTTTCCTTGACCATAGCGGCGCCACACTGTACGACGAGGACGTTTACGGTAACAATTGCGCCAATAATACCTATCAGTTCTTCAACATTGACAATGGCACAGGCGCTCTGACTTACCTCGGAATGACGAGCGAGGCTGGTGAGAATTTCTGGGTGCCGTTGAGTTTCATCGGGAACAATCTGTATGCGTACGGATCATTTTGCTATCACTTTGATCCTGCCCTCTTCGGATTCCAACGGGACGGCGATGGAACCCTGACCGGGCTGAAGATCAATCCACCGATGCCGGCGGCGCAGAGTGGAGATTTCTACTGTCCCTACCTGTCGGCCGAGGATCCGACCAACAATCTGGCGGTCTCGGTGCAAGAACTGGACGGATCAACGTGGCTCCCGGTCCGCGCACCTCAGCTTGCGACTTATACGGCGGATAATTCTGGAAACCTGACCACGAACAGCAAGTTCTCAAACATGCCCAGTACCGCGGTCCAGTCCGTGGCTGACATTTGGATGTCCCCCTCAGGCCAGCTTCTAGCTGTGGGCGGGACAGGTGGGCTCCAGGTGTTCCATTTCAACGGAAGCAATCCGATAACGCACTATACCAGGCTGTTGACGAGGGATCCCATCGATCAATTCTTCTGGGACAATGCCAATCATCTGTATGCCATCAGCCGGTCTGCCGGCAAATTGTACGTATTTACAATTACTCCCACCAGCGTAAGCCAGGCGCCGGGCTCGCCGCACGCGATATCCAATCCTCAGAACATCATCGTGCTGCCGAAGACGTAGTCTGGGGCGAGGAAAAAGAAGACACCCTGGCCGGCAGGAAAAGACTGTCAGCCCCCGATTCCTGCATCCCAATTCAGAAGGGTCCTTCCATATCATTGCTTTGCGCGGCGTGAATTTGCCAGGCGTCGAGAAAACTGGCGTCCGGGCCTTTTTTTTCGCTGGTTTCTTGATATAGTTGGGGCGCCAACACCTCGTCATGGAACTGCTGCTTAACCTGATCTGGCTGACCCTGGCGCTACCGGCCATTGCGATCTGGCGAAGTCGTGTACCGGCGCACTTGACCGGTACCAGCCGTCTGCGCGCATCTCTGCTCTTGATCTGCGTTCTCACGCTGTTATTCCCGGTCGTTTCTGCAACGGATGACTTGCACCCAATGCGTGCAGAGATGGAGGAGTCCAACCGCTTCAAGCGTGTCGTCCAGCAGTCGAATAACAACTCTTCATCTGCGTTCTCCACGGCTGGCGGTTTGCTGGTCCGGTCGATTTCAGATGCGCAGATTTGTCCTGACAATGAAGTCTTCGCGCTGGTCCGAATCCATTCCGTTGTTGTTCCCGACCTCGTCACCTTCAGCCGGCATTGTGCGCGCCCACCGCCTCTTTCATTCTTCGTTTGATCAACCCATTTTGCTGATCGGGATGTAGACGAAAACACCCTTCTTAAACAGAGGAGGCCTGCCGGTTAATTCGGCATGTTCCTGCGCGGCACCCTTGTGAAGCTGGGTCTGGCAGGGAAGTGATGGAGTAACGGATGCAAAGGCGATATTGGCGACCGTCCACGTTGTTTCTAGTACTCTGTGTGCCCTCTGCCGCGGGCGCACAGCAGACATTGACGTGGGAGCAGGCCCGTCAACGTTTTGAACAGAATAATCCGACGCTGGTAGCGGACCAGTCGAACATCGAGGAAACGAGAGCGCAGGAAATCTCGGCCTTCCTGCGCCCCAACCCTACGCTTTCACTCTCGGCTGACGGAACGCAAATCGCTCCGAACCGGGGTGTGTGGCGGCCCTTGGCCGGCACTTTTGAGTCAGCCGGCATCAGTTACCTGATCGAGCGGCAGCACAAGCGGCAGTTTCGCCTCGAAGCCGCCAAAAAGGCGACGCTGATTGCCGAGTCAAACCACGCCGACCTGGAGCGAGACTTGCTGTTCAATTTGCGCTCCGCATTTATTTCGATCCTTCAGGCCAAGGCTACGCTGCAACTCGCGAAAGATAATATGGCCTACTATGACCACGTACTGGATATCAGCAGAAATCGTTTTGCTGCGGGCGACATCGCGCAGATCGATCTGGACCGGTTGGAATTGCAGCGGGTGCAATACGAATCTGACCAGCAAACTGCAGAAGTAAATCTAGCGACCGCAAAAATCGAATTGCTCGCCCTACTGAATGACCGGACTGCGCCGGAACAATTCGACGTTAGCGGCCCTTACGACTTTAGCGGTCAGCTCCTGTCTCGCGACGACTTCCGCAAAATCGCCCTGGAGGCGCGGCCCGACCTGCGGGCGGCGGTTGAGGCGGTGGATAACGCGCAAGCTGAACATAAGCTCGCGGTTGCGAACGGCTCCACCGATCCGACCGTGGGCGCGTGGTATACGCACAATTCATCCACCAACAATCCGTTTGCCATAAACACGCTGGGCGTGAGCGTAGATGTTCCGCTACGCATGTTCGATCGCAACCAGGGAGAGAAACTACGCACGCAATTGGACGTCAACCACAATCGGCGGTTGCTGGACGCGGCCCAGGCGCGGGTTTTCAGCGAAGTGGATTCTGCATATGCGGCTTTGAGCAGTGATGTGACGCTGCTGAGGCCTTACCGGCAGAAATACCTTCAACAAGCGGTCCGAGTGCGGGATACCATCAGCTTCGCCTACCAGAGCGGAGGAGCATCGTTACTCGACTTCCTGAACGCACAGACGGAGTACCGGACCGTGCAATTGAGCTATGAAAACCTGGTCGGCTCTTACCTGACGGCGGCTGCGCAACTGAATCTGGCAGTCGGCCGGGAGGTCATCCCATGACGATTCGTTGCCGCGTTGCCGCGGCTCTGATTTTGGTGTCCCTCCTGCTTGTGGTCGCGTGCTCCGACAACACGAAAGCCGTCGCCACCAAAGCCGAAGTCACACTCGATCCCAGCCTCTACCAGGTTGACCATCCGGAGTTGTTCAAGCTGGCCAAAGTTGAAGAGCGCGATTTGCCGACGGTATTGATCGCCAATGGCAGCGTGACTCCGGATGTGAATCGCACGATTCACGTGACCTCGCAAGGCTCCGGGCGGGTGGTCGAGCTGCGAGTGAAACTTGGTGACTCTGTCACCAAGGGACAGATTCTGCTCACGATCTACAGCGCCGATCTGGCGGGCGCATTTTCTGATTATCAAAAAGCCACGGCGGACGAACGTCTGGCCAAGAAGGCGTTGGATCGTGCGCAATTGCTCTACTCCCACGGCGCGCTTGCACAAAAGGACTTTGAGGTGGCGCAGGACGCCGAAGACAAAGCCAACGTGGATGTACAGAACACCGAGCATCGTATCCATCTGTTGGGCGGCGATCCGGCGCACCCCGGCTCCGTGATTGAACTGCGCGCTCCGCTAGCCGGAACCATCGTGGAGCAGAACGTCGCCGGATTCGAAGGCATCAAGAGCCTGGACAACAGTCCGAACCTGTTTACCATCGCCGACCTCTCGCAAGTGTGGGTGGTCTCGGATGTATACGAGAACGATCTTGCTCAGGTCAATATAGGAGATCCCGTCGAAATCAGCCTGAATGCATATCCGGGGAAATTCTATAAGGGCGTTGTGGCAGACATTTCGCGAGTGCTTGATCCCAACCTGCGTACCGCCAAAGTGCGCGTCGTTCTCGAGAATTCCGATGGCAGTCTGCGACCCAACATGTACGCTGTCACGACTCTTCGTTCGCGAAAGCTGCAGGCCCACCTTGTTATTCCTGCAACGGCCATGATGCGACTTCAGGACAAAGACTGGGTGTTCCGCAAGGAAGGCAAGAATCAGTTTCGGAAGATTGAAGTGCACAGCGCCGGCACGACCGCCGACGGCCTGCAGGAACTGCAAGATGGCGCTTTGAAGGCCGGCGACCAAGTGGTGGCTAACGCCCTGGAGTTTTCCAGCGCCGTGGCGGAGAGCAAGTAATGATTCGTGGCCTGATCGACTTTGCGCTGCGCAACCGAATTCTGGTGTTGAGCGTGGCGCTCGTCTTGTTTGTATGGGGTATTTGGTCATTTCACAATCTGCCGATCGAGGCCTATCCTGACGTTGCTGACACCTATACGCAGATCATTACCCAGTGGCCCGGTCACGCGGCTGAGGAAGTCGAGCAGCAGATCACGGTCCCACTCGAAGTCCAATTGAACGGCGTGCCGCACAAGACCCATCTGCGGTCGGTATCGCTGGCTGGACTGTCAGTCATCACCATCATTTACGACGACGAGATCACCACCTTCACTGCACGTCAGGAGGTCCTGGATCGTTTGGCGCAAGCCGCGCTGCCGCCCAGCGTCAGTCCGGACCTCGGCCCCGACTACAGTCCGACCGGGCAGATCATGTTCTACACGCTCACCAGCACCAATCCCAAGTACGACGTGATGGAACTGAAGACGCTGCAGGATTGGTACGTGCTGAACCAATTGAAAGCCGTGCCCAACGTGGTGGATGTGAACATTTTCGGTGGACCAACGCGGGAATATCAGGTGCAGTTGGATCCGGGGAAGCTCGTCGCCTACGGGCTTTCATTGAGCCAGGTGGAGCAGGCGCTGGCGAACAACAACCTCAACGCCGGTGGCGGATTCATTGAACGGGGCGAACAGGCGCTCAACGTGCGTGCCGTTGGATTGATGGCCGACACCGACGACATTGGCGCCACCGTGGTCAAAGTAGGGAATGGGACGCCGGTTCGGGTACGCGATCTGGGCGTCGTAGTCCAGGCCCCCAAAGTCAGGCTGGGCCAGCTTGGAAAGACCGTGCGTCATGAAGATGGCACGGTCATCAACGATGACGATGTAGTCGAAGGCATCGTTCTGCTGCGCAAGGGCGTCGAGGCCGATACCACGCTGGAGGCGCTGCACGCAAAAATTGCCGAACTCAACAATGGATTGTTACCGCCCGGGGTGAAGCTGGTTCCGCATCTCGATCGCAGCGATCTGGTGCACTACACAACGCACACGGTGCTGCGGAACTTGACCGATGGCGTGCTGCTCGTAACGCTGATTCTGTTCCTGTTTCTGGGCAATGTTCGCAGTGCTCTCATTGTCACCATCACCATTCCGTTTTCGTTGTTGTTTGCCGCAATCCTGCTGGACCTCAGCAAGATTCCCGCCAACTTGCTTTCGCTTGGTGCACTCGACTTTGGCATGGTGGTGGATGGCTCGGTGGTGATGGTGGAGAACATCCTGCGTCACAGCGAGTACGGCCGGGGCAAAAAGACTTTTCTGGAAATGATCGGGACCGCGGCCCACGAAGTACAGAAACCGGTATTTTTTGCGCGCATCATTATTATCGTTTCCTATCTTCCAATTTTTACCTTGCAACGCGTTGAAGGCCGCCTGTTTCGTCCCATGGCGTGGACCGTCGCCTTCGCGTTGTTGGGGGCTTTGTTGTTCGCCGTGCTGATCGCGCCGGTCCTGTGCACGTTTTTGTTCAAGGATGACATCAAGGAGTGGCGCAACCCAGTCCTTCGTTTCTTGCAGGAACGCTACGCGCGGGCGCTTGACTGGTGCTTCGATCACCTGAAGATCACGCTCGGTTTGGGCGCGGCCGCATTGGCCTTGATGCTGTTCCTGTTCTTCAGCGGTGCAGTCGGCTCGGAATTCTTGCCGCACCTGGATGAGGGCGCCATTTGGGTGCGAGGCACACTCGCTCCCAGCACCGGCCCATCGTCAAGCATCGCACTCGCCCGGCAGGTGCGACGAGTGCTGGCCAACTTTCCCGAGGTCAGGCAGGTCGTGAGCCAGGTCGGACGTCCCGACGATGGCAGCGATGCCAGCGGCTTTTACAACACCGAGTTCTTTGTCGATCTCTTGCCACGCGCGAAATGGCGGTCGCAGTTTCACACCAAGGAAGAGCTGATTGCCGCGATGGACAAGGAGCTCAGCAAGTTTCCCGGCGTGGACTGGAACTTTTCTCAGCCAATTTCCGACAACGTGGAGGAAGCCGTCAGCGGTGTGAAAGGCGAGTTGGCCGTCAAGCTGTTTGGCAAAGACCTGAAGGTGTTGGAGCAAAAAGCCGACGAGATGCAAAACGTCATGAGCAAGATTCCCGGAGTCGCGGATCTCGGCACCTTCCAGGTGCGTGGCCAGCCCAACGTGGATTTGGTGGTGGACCGCGCCGCCGCCGACCGGTTTGGGATCAACGTCAGCGACGTGCAGGACGCAATCGAGACCGCAGTCGGGGGCAAGGCGGTTAGCCAGATTCTTATCGGCGAACAGCGCTACGACCTGACGGTTCGTTACCAACCGCAGTTCCGCAAGACGGTTGAAGATATTTCCAACATCCGCATCCTGGCTCCTTCGGGCGAGCGAGTATCGCTCAGCCAACTCAGCACTATCAAGCTGGAAGACGGCGCCTCCACCATTTATCGGGAGGAAAGCTCACGCTATATAGCCATCAAGTACAGCGTTCGCGGGCGCGACTTGGGCAGCACCGTGCGGCAAGCCATTGAGGAAATACATCAGAAGGTCCAACTGCCGGAAGGCTATCATCTGGACTGGACCGGCGAGTATGAGAGTCAGCAGCGCGCCAATCGCCGTCTCGCTATCATCGTGCCGCTTACGCTGCTCTTAATGTCGTTCATCCTTTATTCAGCCTTCGATTCCTGGAAGTGGGTCGGCTTGATCTTGGCGGTCGTCGCACTGTCGCCTTTAGGTGGGCTGTTTAGCCTGCTGCTTACCGGAACCCACTTCTCGGTGTCCTCCGGCCTGGGGTTCCTGGCGCTGATTGGGGTTTCAGTCGAGATCGGCGTCATCATGGTGGAGTACATCAACCAACTCCGCACCCGAGGCATGAACCCGCGTGAAGCGGCCAAGGAAGGCGCGTTGCTGCGCCTTCGGCCCATCATGATGACGATGCTGGTAGCCACCTTGGGGCTGCTACCGGCGGCCATGTCGCACGATATTGGCTCCGATTCGCAACGGCCTTTCGCCATCGTCATTGTGGGCGGATTGATTGTCGAACTCTTTATCAGCGTGGTCATGCTGCCCACGCTTTACGTTTTCTGGGCGCGTCCAGGCGACAGGCTGCCGCCGCCGGAGCTAGGCTACATTGAAGAGGGCGAGCACGTAGATTGAGGTCCCGAATGTCTAATCAGGTTTTTCCGGCTTCAGGCTGCAAACTTTGCGGACCAAGCCAAGGTCGAGCCCGGCGGGAGAAAATTCGGCGATCTGGCGGCCGCGTGGGGTCTCGAATTCGACTTTAAATATCCTGGCCCCGATCAACTGGCGAACCGTATCTGTATCCATGGCGAGGAATTTGCCGTTCACCCAGTTCCAGTTATGACGGCTGCTGGACTGATCCACTCTGACGCGGACCCGCATTTGCGGCTTTCCTTGCCAAAAGCTCAAACGATTGGGGGGGGCCATTCGCAGGTTGGGACGAAAGTCCCCAAGGGCCAGCTTTCCTCCGACACAGAAAAGAAGCACTTTCGCCTTGGCGTCGCTGTCGGGCAAGAGAGTGTCAGCTTCGAGCTCAAAGCGGTTCTTCTGGGCCCCGGTCATCTTGTCTTCCGACTGATATTCCTTCCATTTGCCGCCGGCAGGGATGCCTGCAACTTGTTTTCCAGCCTCAGGGGCAGCGGCGCCCTGCTGTGCGCACACGGGCATAACCACGGCGCACAAGAAAATGACGCATCCGGCGAGCGGTTTCAGGGCTAACATCGGCAAACCGGTTCCGGCGGCGGGACGAAAAGTTTTCATTTCTGCTCCTAAAGGGTCAAACCCCGAACCAGCCGAAAGTTGCGCTTGAATCGGCGGGTACGGCCTCATTTTACCGGTCCCAGATACTGATCCAGCCAGTTGAGCATTTCCTTGATCAGTTCGTTGCGTGGGATGTTGTGGCCGGTCTCGTAGAGGATGTGTTTCTTCTCGTCTTTCTTGGATCCCAGCATCTGGTAGAAGGGCTCCTGGTTCGATTCCACAGGGAAAAAGAAATCGTAGCGTCCGTTCAGCATCAGGACCGGCTGTTTGACTCGCGACACAAAATTAATGGGAGCCGCTTCGGGAAGCGCGCGTTGGAACTCAAGTCCGCCCAGTGCGAAAACGCAAACCTTGATCCTGGGTTCGACCGCGGGAACGATGCCTCCCATGGCCGCGCCCCAGCTGTAGCCATAATAGGCGAGCTTGTTGGGATCGAGATCGGGCCGGGTAGCCGCATAGTCAATCGCGCGCGAGGCATCCTTCGCCCACATGATAACGTGATCACGCCAGCCGCTGGTCATGTCGGGCACATCGGATTCCATCCCATCCCCCGCGTTCATAGGTGCTCTTGTAGATGGGATACAACACGGCTCGTCCACTGCGGAGAACGGCATCCAGTCCCGACGGAGCATAGATTGAAAACTTCCGCAGGAGCAGCGCGTTCGAACCTGGGAAGAACAGAACGGTCTGAAATGGCGGCTTGGCTTTCTTTGGAAGGAACAGGTAGGCGACGGCCTGTTCGTTTCCGTAAGCCGCGGCGTAGGTGATGCGCTCTGTCTTCCAATCTTCCTCGTCCGGGCCGAACGGCTCAGCCGTCGCGTTCAGCGGGGTTTTGTCATATGAGTACAGGCTGCGATAAGCCTGGAATAATAACTCGGATAGGGGTTTTTCTTTGGATAGATCGCGCCTGGGCGTGGGCATGGGCGCAAAAGCCACTTTGTCGATCGAGTCCGGATCAATGTACTTCACGCAACGGAAGCCGATGTTCGAAGCCCGGAGAAACGCCGACTGGGCGTCCGGGTCGACGAACATGTAATTGGGTTCGTCCCAAGCACCGCCGAGTACGTAGCGCTTGCCGGGGTCGGCCTCGGTCGAGATCCACTCTTTCACGTTGCCGGCCATGTCATAGTTGCCCCACGGGCTCATGTCCGGCTTGCTGCCAACCGGCAAAACGCCCGCACCGCCGAAGTTGCTGAGCGGCACGATGTATGACGCAGAGGACGGTCCAGCGGCGCGGTTCCAGTGGAAGATGGTCGGCAGGCTCTTGCCGCTAAATTCAGCATAGGCCGCGGCCTCGTACCAACTGATGCCGGTGACCGGAAAGTCGTCCTGGCCTTTGGGATATTGGCCTTGTATCCAGTCCTTCGGTCCCGGCCGGCCGGCGCTGTCGCGAAACCGCGCCATCGCCTCGTCCCAAGAGAGACGCCTGCCGCCCTGCACGAATGCAATTTTCCAGTACTCGGGTTTCTGATATCCGTCCTGGTCGACAAACGCTTTGAACTGGCGGTTGGTCACCTCATATTGGTCAATCCAATAATCCTTGAGCGGCAACTCCGGCATTCCTTCGTAGCCAGGAATGAACAGCGTCTTGAAGTATTTCTCAGGTGAGACCCTCACCATTCCAGACGGGGTTTTGCCGGCCTCATCAAGCGTAACGCTTCCGGCGACAGGCTCTCCAATGGGCACGCTATACCGTGGAATCAAAGCTGTGGTGGTTCGCAAGACCGTGCCGAACCCCGGCTTTTCGAACTTCCAAATCAACATTCCACGGGGCTGACGGGAATCCTTTAACGGAGTCGTGCCAACCGGCTCCCAGGCAGCGGCAGGGTTGACGTAGTCTTTACGGAACACTTCGGCGCCGGGCGGCGTCGTTTGGATGGAAAGCTGGTAGGAAATCACCGGCCACAGCTTAGCCAGCGCTGAGTCGCCCGGAATCGCATTCTCGGCCTTGAGGGCCAGCGCGTAAGCATCACCATATTTTCCCTGATCGGCCAACTGCGAAATCTCCGGGAGTGCGACTTCTCGAGCCCAGCGGGCGTCGCGGTAATGCTTTCCCAACCACGCGCCTGCCGATCCCAGGACAATGATCGCAAGCAGAAGTGGGACCAGTACTCGTGGGCGCTGCACTTCTTTCACCAATCGCGCGGAACTTAGCACCGTGCCGGATTGGGGAAATAGCAGGTCGCGACAGTTCTTGAGGTCCTGCGCGAGTTCGGCGCCGGAGGGGTATCGCGCAGCGGGCTCCTTCTTCAGGCAGCGGGCAACAATGCGGCGTACTTCCGGGGGAATGTCCCGCCGGATTTCGCTTAACGGTTTGGGATCGTCCCTGATGACTGCCGAAAGCAATGCCGCCCCCGACTGGCCTTCGAAGGCACGCTTGCCGGTCAGCACTTCGTAGAGCACGGAACCAAAAGAAAAGACGTCACTGCGGGCGTCGATGGGCTTGCCTTCCGCCTGCTCAGGCGACATGTAGGCGGTGGTGCCAACGATCATTCCCGGCGTCGTCGCCATGGTCATGACTTCGTCGCTTTTGACGGACGCGGGTTCAGCGAGTTTGGCCAGCCCAAAATCCAGCACTTTGACCAGGCCAGACTCATCCACCATGATGTTTGAAGGCTTCAGGTCGCGGTGTACGATGCCGGCGGCGTGGGCGTGCGCCAAGGCCTCGGCGATTTGTAAGCCGTACTTGGTCGCGAGATCGGCGCCCAAGCCGGCCGGAATCAGTTTGTCCAGAGTTTGTCCGGTGACGTACTCCATGACCATGAAGTCAACGCCGTCCTGCGAACCGACGTCATGCACCACGCAGATGTTGGGATGCTGCAAGCCAGAGATGGCCTTGGCTTCCTGCTCAAAGCGGGCGTGCAGCTCTGGATCGGATGATCGATGGGCTGGCAGGATTTTGATTGCGACCGTGCGCTCCAACCGGGTGTCGCGGGAGCGATAGACTTCGCCCATTCCACCGGCGCCCAGTGGGGCAACGACTTCGTAGGGACCGAGTTTTGTGCCGGGGATCAGTGGCATGGATGAGGACGCTAGTCGCGGCTGCGGAGTTTCGACAGCAGCCGCAATATTTCAAAGTACAGCCAGATGAGAGTGATCATCAAAGCGAAGCCGCCGTACCACTCCATGTACTTGGGCGCGCCGGCACGGGCTCCGCTCTCGATGAGATCGAAGTCCAGCACCAGGTTGAGCGCGGCAACGACGACCACCACCGCACTGAAGCCGATCCCGATGGCGCCCGAACCGTTGATGGTGGCGAAATGAATGCCGAAGAACCCGAGCACGAACTCGGCCAAATAGAAGATTGCGATGCCGCCGGTCGCGGCGACGACCCCTATCTTGAATTTCTCGGTGGCCCGGATGATTCCGGATTGGTAGGCAAGCAGCAACGCGATCAGCGTACCAAACGTCAGGCCAACCGCCTGCATGGCGATGCCCGGATAATGTATTTCCAGCATGGCGGAGGCGCTGCCCAGCACCAAGCCTTCGAGCAGCGCATACAGGGGCGCAGTCACCGGAGACCATGCTTTCTTGAAGATGGTGACCAGGGCGACGATGAAGCCGCCAATGCCTCCGACGGCGAGGAGCGGCATTGCGGCCTCGGGAGAACGCGTAAACAGGTTCCAACTCCAAGCCGAGGTGGCCACCACGCAGATCAACAGAATGCCGGTTTTGTTGACTGTGCCGGAGACGGTCATAGTGTCGCCCAGAACGGCGCCGCCAACGCGAAACGCGTCACCCGATAATGCTGGATTCGAAGTCTTTAGTAAGGCCATGGGGGTTCTCCTGGATGTAACTAGATTATCTACCAGAGATGGAAGGGAGTCGAATGCGGGTGAAATGGGGTACTGGTGCCGGGAGGGGGACTTGAACCCCCAAGGGCCGAAGCCCGGCGGATTTTGAGTCCGCTGCGTCTGCCAGTTCCGCCATCCCGGCTTCTAGCTACTAAACAGCTGCAAGAGTGCGACTTAATGCGTAATAGCAGTGATTGACTTCATTCGCTTCAAATCACTGGTGCTAGTTCTTGCAGTTGCTCCGTTCTGTGCAGCCCCAGTATCGCATAGCCGCCGTACTGCTTCCAACGGGTGCTGATACTTGAATCGTGTTGCCCCATCAACTCTTGGACAGTAAGGATGTCCACGCCCGCCATTTACAAGGCGACTGGCGAAGGTGTGGCGCAGATCGTGCCAACGGAAGTTTACGATACCGGCCTCCGATTCTTATCCCAATTCTTCGCGCCATGTCCAGAAGCGTGAGGGTCGCTTAGCAACTAAACCGACGAACCGCAGGCAGCCGCAGGGGCTATTTCGGCCCTCGCGTCACCGAAATGCACAATTGCGCGCTGCATCTATTCCCGGCGCAATTGCCACCAACTTGAGCGGTCGAGCGTACGATTCCATTCGTCCCCTATTTTGTTACGGGAGGTAGTACCGAAAAGAGGTCCACACCATGTTGTTGATCGCTTTAGGCCTAAAGAGATCGAACTCTATAGGCCCATTAACGGCGAGACCCGAGTTGTTACCCGACCAGCCATTCCTCGAAAAATACGAGTATTGAAGGCCAAAACGGAAACCACCTTTCTGTCCCTGATAAAACTTGTACCAGAATCCGAGTGTGCCCTCCATAATCACGCGGGTATCGCCCGAGCAACCGCTACCGCTCGAAGGAGTTCCGGCAACTGGCAGGCCTAACGAGTTGCTGGGGGGATTCTCCTTGTTGCAGCCGGTGTTGTTGGCGAATGGGGAGCCGTAGCCACCGAACTGGTTGGTGGCAATGACCGTCGTGACCGTAGCGGGAATCGCGGGCGTAGTGGAGGTCGCCGGGATCGCTGGCGTTTTGACTATGTTGATGTTGTTGTAGCCAACATAAGCAGCGCGCGCCGCGTACTCCGCGCCGCCATAGGCATATGCATCCAGTTTCGGTGAGTGGAATTCCAGACCCGCAAGCCCGTGAACAGTGCGAATCAAGGCTTCACTCCCATCAGGGCGGAACGTCAGATCAGGAAGCTGAGCTGAACCGTATCGCCCCACTCCATCTCCGGCGAGTCCCTGGAGGCCAAATTCCAGCTTCTTGGCCACGATTGGCAGCCGGAAATTAATGCCGACTCCACCTCCCGTTCTTGTCTGGTTGAACGCACCCAGACCGCTGGGCGAGGTCGATTGATCTACGGGGCAGAAAATACTCGTAGTCGAGAGGGGGGGCGGAATGGGAGGCCCGGTGTCGTTCTTGTTTGTGCCCACCACTCCGCAGGGATAAATCCGGTTTCGAAATGCGCTAAGAATTCCGTACACCTCGTAATGCCCGAAACCCGGATCCGCAGCAGCTTTAATAACGAAGTCAGGCGCCGCGTTAAGGGAATATCCAGTGGTGTCGGCAAAGTTGAATAGCCCGCCACCTGAACCAGGTGCATCCAGGAACGTGTTTCCGGTGGTTGAGACGGTGCCTGCGACGATATTGTTTGTAGTTACGCTAGAGAAGCCGTGCCCGCCAATTGTTGCCTGGGGGCCTTCTATGGCAGCTCCGAGAGTAAACTTGCCTCCAAAAAAGTCTTTGACGACTCGGAGCCCATACTGGCGCGCCCAAGTGTAACCGACTTGGTATTGTGGATCAATCGTCAGAGGCAGCACCTCCGCGCGGTTTTGAATTCCCTTTCTATCTTCCGTGACCAGAGACCACTGCTGTCCTCCGGTTATGGTAAAGCCGTCTTTAAAAGCTGCTTGGCCATAAACGACGCGCTGCCGCAGGACATAACTATTGCTCTGGCGGTTGTTTGAGGTGACCCCGGTGCCGAGAAAGTCGGCCTCCCAATAACCAGTCAGCTTGGTACTGCCGAGCTTGCCTTCCGCCAGAAGGCTGAGACGGCTTTGACGAGCCGTAAAGTTGCTTTCGCTGACTTTCGATAGCGCGTTTCCAGGGTACGGGATGCTGTTAAAGGGGGTATTGATGTCGGCGCTGGTGGCGCCTGTCCGCGTCCCTGTTTCTGCGGCCACAAAGCCGCCCGGCGTAATGGTAATTCCCTTGTAGTGGAGAGCGACGGGATTGCTTATTTCTTGAATCGATCTTTGCGTTTCCTGAAGCGTCAAGGCGGAATTAGTTGTGTTCGTCTTCAAATCCGCGACGTCACTTTTTAAAGCGGTGAGCGTCTGTGATTGTTCTGCAGTTTGGGAAACTGCGGCGTCCGCCTTCGACTGTGCTTGGGAAGCAGCGGCCTGGTTCTGCTGCGATGTCTGCATAGCGTGCTGCAGTGTCTGCTGCAGTTGCTGAATTTGCTGGTCACGGCTTTGCAGCTGATCCGTTAATCGAACGATCTGCTGCGCTTGCACCTCCATCGCTCGTTCTAGCGAGTCCAGCCGTCTCGCAACCGAAGCCGGAGCTGCCTGGCTAGCGCCCTTCTTGCCTGCAGACGTCGTTGCGGAACCTGCTGTACTCTGCTGCGCCTGTACCGAGAACGCACTCATCAGCGCGAGAAACAGGGCCAAAGCCTGTGCTTGCTTCATCGTTGATCTCCTCAAGTGTGATTAGGTCATTCTTGTCCCAGCAACCGACTCTGAGGAATGGCCGCTCTCCTGCGATCCAACTCCTAACTCTAAATTCTTGCCTTCTACTTCTTTTGCAGCGCAGCCTGGTTACCATCTTCGGCCTCCGGCAAGGCCCGCAGCTCGTCGTGCAACCAGTCCAGCTCCTTGTTAGCACGTATAACCGCCTTGAAATCTTCGGGGGTCTTATAGACCACAAGCGCGCCACCCTTCGGAACCGCCGCGCGCAGCTTTTCTTTCGCCTCTTTGGGAGTGTTCGTTTCAAAGATCGCGTCTTGCAGGCGAAACGCTTTTGCTTGCATCTTGGGTAGCCAGTCGATGGGTTCGAGCGGCGCTACTTTCTTTAAGAATTCCGGCTTCACATAGTTCGCTCGTTCTTCCTCCGGCACGAAGGGCGAGCTTGCCATCCAGACCGGCCAATCGCCCCAGGGGTCTATCGTGTCCAGCACCTTAATGCGCGGATCAACCGCGGAAGCCAGAATCGCAATGCTTGCTCCGGATCCCTGTGCGAACATGCCCACGCGAGTCAAATCAAGATCGCCGCGAGCGGAGAGATAGTCCAGCACCATCTGAATGTCGTGCGTAGACGTCGCCAGACATTCTTGCAGTTCGCTGATGAACCACTCTTTCGCTGGCCGATCATGGTAGCGGTGACCGGTCAGCGCGGAGACGAAGCCCACTGCTGCGAACCCGTCTTTGGTCACCTCCTTCTCCCAGGTTTCATTCTTGAAGCGGTCGGTGTCCATGGGATAACTATAGAGATAGAGGATTACCGGAGGTTTCTTGATTCCCTTCGGTTTGAGTACGTAAAGATCGATGGGATCGCCCCACCGCCACTGCACCTGGAGCAGTTCCACCGTGTAAGAAGCCTGATCCTCGATATAGCCGACCAGAGGCTGGACCGGCTTGAGGTTACTCTTCTCGAGTGACGGCGAAGTCCAGTCCTCTTTCACTCCAACGAAGCGAGTGTCGCGCGGGTCGGCAATAGGCGTAGGCGCGGGCTCAAATTGCGCGGCTGCGATGTGACTCAGAGATAAAAGTGCGATTCCAAGCACGAGCATTCTTACAAACATGAATTGCTGCGGACTTCGTTGCATCCTCATTTTCCCCAAATTTGACTGCTCGGCGAACGAAAAAAACTCCGTATCAGATTGTGAAGAAAAGGCGAGCCGCATTGCGCGGCTCGCCCATCGGACGGGTTGGTCAAGCTTTTACGGTCCGACGACGCAGCCTCCATTGGGACGTTGTACGAGTTTGGTGGCGCCGGGGGATGCTTTCGAATCGGGCATGATGCAACCGCCCTCGTCGCTGCCCAATTCTGTCGGGTAATTCCTAGGCGCTATTCCCTCTTGCGTGTAATGGGAACGAAAGAGGAAGAAGCCCGGATCTGTGCCCGATCTCGCGAATGGAATGAAATCGGGAGTAACGTTAACCGCGCTCGCCTGCGCGCTGGTTACCAGCGCTCTGACGTTCGCCAGCGCAGTTCCGCTGGCGACCAGGCGGACGATACACCACATTGGGTAAGCGCCGCTGCGAACGTTCGGGTACGACAACTGGCCTTTCCACATCACTGTTTCGGAGCAGGGGAAGCCCCCAGCGCAGGATGCTGGCAAGTCGGCGACCCCTGGCAAAGTGCCCGCAGCCGCATTCTCTGCAGGGTCGTATTTCGCTGAGTTGGTTTGGAAAATCGGATCGACGCCATTCACGGACAGGTAAGCGTAGTTCGCGCTATCGGCGATCGAACTTACGTTCCCGTAGCTGAAGAACGTGTACCCGATGCCGTCAACCGAATAGAGGGACTGGGAGTTCTGGACGAACTTTACTTCTTCGCCGGCGCCAATCGGGCGGTACTTGTTGCCTCCCCCCGCGCGACAAGGCACTGGGCCGGCAGGGTTAGCGCCGGCAATGAGGTTTTCCTGGCTCCCGCTGCGCCCGCTGGGTTGGAGGAAATAGTTATTGCTCGAGTCCCTGGGGTAGCGGGCCCCGGTGTATTCAAACGTGTTCATGGTGCCGGACAGGGGCTCGCGCTGGTAGACGTTGATCGGGGTGGCGAGGCCCCCGGCGAATACGTCTCCGCTGCACTGGTCGCCAGAGAATGCAGTCTGAATCTGAGTTGTAGTGGCGTCGGTCACGTTCTTCAAGGCGCTCTGACGGGCGGTGAAAAGGACTAGCGGCTCGACACCCAGGTTAACCGTCGTAGGCAGAGGGATCGGCATTCCGGTGAACGGATCAGTACCCTTGAGGTTAAATGCGAGAACGTGGGCTGTGGAAGTGCTACCTGGATAGGCGCTCTGAAGGTTGCTACCTTGCAGGTGCGCGAGATCCTTAGTCGTGGGGCAGGCGCCGGAGGGGTTAATTCCATACCCGAGGCCGTTAAGGTTATCGTTCCCCCCGCCCAACGCAGAATTGACTCGGCATGTACCAAACAGCGCATCTTCGGGCCGGATCTCACTGGCGCCTGCGTTTACAACGGTTCCAGTGGTGAACAGAGCTTGGACAGGCGCCGGTGGCACCGAGTCAGGACCCCAGACAGCGCTGGAGATGGACTGCGAAGGTGGCGGGAACGGAGTGACGCTTATGTTGCAGTGGGGCTGAGCAAAGTAGCAGCGCATGCCCACGATAGAGTCAACTTTCAAGTATGCCCACACGTTGCAGCCGGACGCACAAGAGGGGTCGGCGGTAGTGTTGTCCCACACGATCCAGATAGTGCCTACGTCGGTGACCGTGGCCCCGCCTTTGCTAAGCGGTCGAGAGTCGTTCAGGTTAAAAGCAGAGTTGGTGTAGTGGGCACAGCCTGGCAGTGAGCCGGTGGGGCAACTCCCACTCTTGAAAGTGCCCACCCCGACAGCCGCCCAACTACCCGAAGCCCCAGAAATCATTACCTTCACAGTTGCTTGCGCATGTGCCTGAGGCACGATGCTCGCGATTGCGGTCATCAAAAGAGCCGCAAAGACTGATTTCATACGCGACATAAATTTCAGTTCCTCCATGATTAGGTTGGGTCGCCGGGAGTGCGCACAGAATTACTGCCTCCACGCGACGGCGAGTTTCACTGCACTTACTGAACACTTTTGGTCAGCTTGGAATCGAACATCCAGTTGAATTGGAACCAAACTGCGCGAGGAGACTAGCAAGTCTCCGTTGCCGGTTGGCCACAGCCATGTGAATTCTTCGAGAAAATAGGCGGCATAATTTCATGAGAGTTTCATCGAAAATTTACATTCATTTAATGTTGCTGTTTACGATCTCCCGGGTAGAATGCCGCCTTGATTTCCCGGACAACTGCTCTGGCCATATATTCCTGAGGTGCATGTGTCGAGTGTCCCCAAACCGAGACGAAAGCGTACTTGCGCGCGCCGCATGGTTTTATCCATGTGCCTCTTACTGTGCTGGTCTGCCGTTGGCCAGGAAGCCCCTGGTAAAGCTTCCATTTCGGTTACGGTGACCGACGCAACCGGAGCGGTGATACCCGGAGCAAAGCTCACACTGACCACGACCTCGGGTCTAAAACTGGAAAGGCAATCCGACGAGAAGGGAACCTGCTCGTTCACCGGTTTGGAGGCCGGAACTTATACCTTGACCGTGACAGCTCCTGGTTTTGCGGTTACGACATTTTCCGACATCGCGCTGGCTGCGGGCCAACAACTTCCGTTCGAGTCCATGCTGCAGCCGGAAGGAACGAAAAGTGAAGTCAACGTCGAGGCCAAGGGCACGGGACAAGTGGAGACAGAAACCGCCACTGTCTCTGGCACCATCACAGAAAAAGAGATCGTCAAGATCGGCCTGAACGGCCGAAATTTCACCCAATTTATCGCCCTTGCTCCCGGCGTAAGCAATCAAACCGGCCAGGACGAGGCCAAGGTGGGAGCTCTTGGCAGCGTGAAATATAGCGTGAATGGTGGTCGCGTTGAATACAATACCTTCGAAGTCGATGGTAGCGATGTACTGAATACCGGGCTGAATGGCGCCTCAAGCACTCTGGTGGTGTACCCGAGCCTCGATGCCATTCAGGAAGTCAAGATCCTGACCTCAAATTACGGCGCGCAATTTGGGCGAACTGCTTCTGGCACAGTGCAGGTCACCACGAAGTCAGGAGGATCTACCCTACACGGCAACCTGTATGACTTCGTTCGCAATGAGGCACTCAACGACCGCGGCTTTTTCGATTTGACTTCGAAAACACCGCCTTACCAGCCGCAGAACTATCGCACACCGCTTTATCGTAGGCAGGACTTCGGCGGCACGATCGGCGGCCCGCTGACGATCCCCCACGTTTACAACACTAAGCGCGACAAAACCTTTTTCTTCTTCTCCGAGGAGTTTCGCCTGGAGAAGACGCCTACGGCATATAACCAGGCCGTTCCTTCGTTGAAAGAGCGTGGCTTGAAAATGACGCCACAGGGGATCCAGCAGAACCTGGTTACCAGCCCAAGTGGAATTGTTTACCAGGACTTCGATTTCAGTGACGTGTGCCCGATTCCGGGAACCGGGGGCGGCAGTTTCAGTCGCCAGCAATATCCTGATTGCCCGTCAATCCTAAATGCAGGCACCGCGACAATGCTTGAGCCGCTTTACCATTTGAACGGAGTGCAGGCGTCGGGAGGCCCCTCAGGCGTCGGAGTCGATAAGAATGCTTTGGCGATTTTGAACGCCAGCCTTGTGCCACTGCCCAACTCGCCTCTCGGATGCAATTTTAGCGTCGCGAACTTGGATCCCACCGACCCAAACCATTGTTACAACGCGACCATTTCTCCCAGCACCTACTGGAGGGAGGAGTTGTTTCGAATTGATCACAATCTGACATCAAAACTCAGGCTGTCGTTTCGGTATATTCACGATGCCTGGGACACGACTGTGCTGGCGCCGCAGTGGAGCATCCTGCGCACCACAAACCCCGAGGCAGCTACTTTCCCTACCATCCAAAACCGCTTTGTGGGGCCCGGGACAAGTCTGGTCGCGAGATTCACCCACACCATTTCGCCCACGCTCCTGAACGACCTGACTGTGAGCTATGTGAATTCCACCATTACGCTGGTGGACCAAAATGGCCCTGGGGGCGCCGTGTTTCAGCGCAATCCCTCACTGGACCAGCCGCTGGTGAACAGTTCTTCGGCTCCAGGACAGTGCGACCCTGCAGTTAGCGTTGATCCCGTGACCGGTATTCCCCAGTGTGCCCTGGGGCACATATTTAACAACGGCTTCGGCGGAAAGATGCCAGGTGTTGAGATTCTGGGCACGAACGCTGCCTACGGTGGAAGAGGCTTTGCTGTTGATCCCGCTTACATGCCCTGGAGCCATACCGGTCCAACCTACTCGATCCGGGACGACGTCGGTAAGTCGATTGGTAAACACACTTTGTATTTTGGTGGGCAGTTCGTATATAGCCAGCGCAATCAGACCAACAACGCCATCGGCGCCGCTTTTGGGGAGCTACAAGGGTTCTTGACGTTCAGCAACCTGGTACATAGTACGGGAAATGCCTTTGCAGATTTTCTGTTGCAAAACAATACTGCGAACACCGGAATCGTGCAGTCCTATATACAAAGCTTTACCCAAGACTCCGCACAACGCCGTTATTACCAGCGCTTTGCGATCGGCGAGCCTTACTTCCAGGACGACTGGCGGGTGACGAATAAGCTCACCCTCAATTTGGGGTTAAGAGTGAGCATTTTCGGTACTTACAGCGAAAAGAACAAATCCGCTTGGAACTGGCAGGCTGCCAAGTTCCAGGCCGGACGTTTTGCTGTGGATCCGTGCTCCGGGGTACTTCTGGACAAAAGTGCGACTACATCGTTTGCCCCCTGCAATGGAGCATTGGGGGGACCCGTTATGTTCAATCAGGCCACGTTCCAGTTGGAACCGGCAGTCGTCAGTGCGCTGGGCTTGGTTCAATGCGGAGTTGGCGGGACACCTTCGAGTTGCATGAAGGGCCACTTGTTCAATCCGGCGCCGCGCATTGGTTTCGCCTGGGATCCGCGGGGCGACGGCAAGACCTCAATTCGAGGGGGTTATGGCATTTTCTTTGAACATGGCACCGGCAATGAAGCCAACACCGGCTCGCTTGAGGCCAGTGCGCCTCTGGTCTTGAGCATGACGCAACCGCTTCCGCTGAGTTATCCATGCATCGGTAATATTGGCTACGGACCTGCATTTGATCCAAGCAACAGCGCGTGTACCCTGAACCCGGCGAATCCTGCACCCCCGGCGGGGTCGGTTTTCCCTCTCAATGTCACTGCCGTCCCGAATCGAGCCATCTGGCCTTACGCTCAACAGTGGAGTTTCGGAGTTCAGAGGGAAATCGGGAAACAGTTCGTCACCACCATTTCATACATTGGGACTCACGGGACGCACCTCACTTTGGAACGTAATCTGAACCAATTGCCTGACTTACCTGCGAGCGAAAACCCCTTCGCCCTGAATGAACCGTTAACCCTGCAAGATTGCACGGTTTCTCCTCTGGCCGGATCGGGCGCCCCGGGAGATGGGACAACCCCGTTCCTGTTGCAGAACGGCACGATCGTCACTCCACAGAGCCCAGCATATATTCATCTGCAGGCCGCCTGCACCAACCCCAGGATTCCGAATGTAAATTCGCTACCGCGGCCTTACCCGGGTTTAGGGCAGATTCTGTCATTGGAGAATGTGGCGAATTCCAGTTACAACGCGTTGCAGACTACGTTGCGACGCACCAGTGGATCCCTCACCGTTGCACTGTCCTATACTTACAGCCACTCGCTGGACAATTCCTCCGACCGCAGCGACCCAGTCCTGGTTGATTCATACAATCTTCGCGAAAATCGCGCGAGCTCTAACTTCGATGAAAGACATCTGCTGAACATCAGCTATTTATACAGTTTCTCGAATTTGACGAAATGGATGCAGGAGATTGTTTCTAGCGGCCAGAGTGGCGGTGCGGTTGGTGACGGTCAGCAGCCGGCAGTCTCCGAACCGCCGTCCCGTTTGTTGCGTCTGATGACGGAAGGCTGGGAGATCTCGGGAATCACACTCTATCAATCAGGCACGCCGTTTACCGTCATAAATAGTGCGGGCAATACCGGCATTAGCCTTACCGACAACGCCGGTGTGGCCAGCGGTTTTGGAATCGCGGCTTCGTACCCCGATGTTCTGCGCGGCCAACCTCGCGCCTTCGACAATTCGCAGAGCTTTGGCCCGCTGCTGGGTAATCCATCACAATTTGTGGCGCCAAGGGGGCTCACCTTCGGTGATGCTGGGCGCAACTTTCTGAATAATCCAAGCCGCCTTAACTTCGATGTGGCGCTGCTGAAACATTTTAAGCTTACCGAGTCCAGCGTAGTGGAATTTCGCGCCGAGGCTTTCAACGTGTTTAACCACACCCAATTCCGGATTTACGATCCTGACAATCCGGGTAGTACCGGCAACAACGTGGTCAGTTGTTATGGCGGACCTTCGTATTCTGCTGGTTTTGCGGCGTCCGGAGGGGCGGACTGTCTCACAGGCGCCAGTTTTCTGCACCCTGTGGATGCTCACCGGCCCCGTACCGTGCAGTTGGGATTGAAGCTGTCCTTTTAGGACCTGAAGAATCATGAAGCCAATTAGAGTTCGAACCGCAAAACGGCGCAGCTATTCGATACGTCCTCCAAACACTCCTCTGTCTGGGATTGTGCTGGGTTTGATTCTGTTATTGGCCGGCGCGGGTGTGCTGGCGGCATGTGGAGGATCCTCTAAGTCTTCGGAGAACGCAGGCCCGCTGTCGGCTAACTGGCAGTTCCAATTGACAACCGATGGTTCCTTTGCAAGCGTTGTGAGCCCGGCTTGTCCCGCACCGCCGGGAGGTGCTTCTGCTCTTTTATGTCTGGGCGGGTTTCTGATGCAGAGCGACGGCGCCGTGACCGGACAGGCGCAGTACTCCATCACGTTACCGGCGCAACCCGGCATGTACTGCGACAGCGGATCGGCCAAGGTTACAGGAACCGTAAACGGACAGAGCGTGGCCATGACCGCCTTAGCAGGTTCGGAGAAGTTTGCTTTGACGGGAACGCTCAGCTCCGATGGTTCCACTATGAGCGGAACTTATTCAAGCAGTGGCGGGCACTGCGGGAATGCTCAGACGGGAGCAGCATGGATCGCGACCTCGGTACCTCCACTCAGCGGAGCGATCCAGGGCAGTTTTCACAGTACGGGCAGCGGTTCTGTTACCGCTCTGGTGAACCAGGAGTTTTCGGTAACTGGATTTTTGACGCAGGGGTCGAATGTCGGCGCAAGCAGCGCATCGATTACAGGAACATTAAACTTTCAGGATTACCCTTGTTTGGACACTGCCTCCGTCAGCGGCGAAATTAGTGGGAATTCCGTCATTTTGCAAATTATTGCCCTCAACGGGCTGACTGTTGGCCAGATTGGGGCAGTGGCTGGACCTTCCAAGCCAGGCCCGGTGGTCTTCAACCGCACCTCGGCGGGCAGCGTTTTGCGTGGTAGCGATGGTTACGGCTTGAGCACCTCAGGCTGCAAGGGCGGAAACGTAGACGGCGATATAGGAAATGTTTGTCTAGGAGTCGGAAGCACAAACGCGTGTACGCAACCTATTTCGTTGAGCCCGGCGTTTCTCGCTTTCCCTTCGCAACCTCTAGGATCAGCCACCACCTCCCAGAAACTCACCCTTACGAACACAGATCCTTCGGGGACGGACCACAGCCTTCAGCTGATTTTTCCGGGCGCCAGTAGTACGCCGAGCGACTTCGACGGGAGTCCACATTTTAGCGAGCGCGACACCTGCACAACGTCGCCTGACCTGCCCTTTACCCTTGCTTCCCAAAAGAGCTGTACGGTCACCGTTTTCTTTTCACCGCAGCAGAGTTGCCCCTGGCTTCCTAGCGTGTCGCTTGGAGGAGCACCACCATCAGTGTGTCCGCCTTTTCTCCCCGCGTCAGCGGGTTCTCCACCAGGTCTAGCCGCATCGCTCAAGGTCGCCTGCCTCACCTGCACCTCTGCTATGGACAGCGATACCAACTTCGCTGCCCCTGTCGTGGGCCTGGGTGTCAGTGCGATTCAGCCTTCGACTCCCGAACTGGACTTCGGAGCCGAAACGGCAGCCGATAAGGACGGATCGGGAGGTGAAATGAGCTTGCCTCAATCGGTTTCGTTTACCAATCTAGGCGCCTCGTCCGTGCTGATATTGCCTGCCGTGACCCCGGTATGCGGGGCGATCCCGGGGCGCTCTGCCGTTACACTGCCACGACCTGCTGTTGCAGGAACGATCCCTGGGTTTCAAGTGGTGACTAATACGCTCAGCTTGATAAGCAATCCCGCGGCCCCAAACACCGTGCAGTACACGTGTGATGTCGATCTCACCAGCGATAAGCCGAGTTTTCAGATTACCTCGGATAACTGCTCAGGAGCGTTGCTCACGCCTCGGCAGTCGTGCAGCATTACGATTACGTACGCACCCCAGCCGACGGCCGTCAACGGGGGGCTTGACTACTTCCTGGAACTAAACACTCTAGAGTGCCTCAGTAACGCGACGGCAGACTGTGAGATCGACAGCGGTCGTTTTCCGGTCGAGTTGAAATCAAATGTCGCGAGCTCGCTAAGAATGTTTCCTGGCGCAGGATTGGATTTCGGCCCTCTGCCGAAGGGCCAAACTAGCCTACCGCTCACGATCACGCTGCAGAATGACGCTCTAATTGCCAACCCCACGACAGTTAATTTCACGGGAAACATTGAGAAGGGCGACTATTTTGAGACAGACGATTGCGGCATCAATCCGGCCCCCGGCGTAAGCCCGCCCCCCAACGCCAGCCTGGCGCCCGGCGCCAGTTGTACGCTGACCGTCTATTTCACACCTAAGGTTCTAGGGTTCGATCAGGGCAGCATGACGCTCGGTTTTAACGGTGGACTAACACCGGCTCCACAAACACAGACGATATTTCTGCGAGGCTTCGGGCAGTAGTGCACTAAGCCGTTGCCTGTAGTGCGGCCCAAGGAGGCTGATGGTGGTGGGAACAAGAAAGTGGATATGGATGCCTGTTTGGGCGGTGACGACCCTGCTCCTCGCCGGATGCGGAGTTTCGACGAGTGTAATGAACCCGCCGGCTCCGGCGACCCAGGCTGTGGCAATCGAGTTTCAGCCGTCGCCGCCTGCGGCGATTCTCATCAGTGGCACCGCTGCTCTAACCGCAGCTGTCAAAAATGATCCCAGCAACGCCGGCGTGGACTGGAGCCTGACCTGCGCGGCTGGCGTTACATGCGGCTCGTTGGCCTCTCCGCACACAGCTAGCGGCCAACCTCAGGTCTATACCCCACCGTCAACTCTTTCCTCAAATAGTCAGAGCGTCACGATTGCAGCCTTTGCGACCGCCGATCACACCAAGAATACCGTGACCGCGCTCAATATCAGCGCCTTTGGCAATGTCTTGAAAGGCACGTATGTCGTGGAGACGCAGGGTTCTGATATTGTCGGAAATCCCTACCACCGCGCTGGCGTCATCGTACTCGACGGCAATGGCGGCGTCACCGGCGGCGAACAGACGGTCAACTTCGTGGACCTCAACACAAATCTGTTTTCCTCCGTGAACGACGCGGTCACCGGAGGCAGCTACTTCGTAGGCGCCGATGGCCGGGGGACACTGACCGTCAACACCAAAGACCCGAACATTGGTCAACAGGGTATTCAGACCTTCAGTTTCGTGGTCCTGTCAAATTCACGTGCGCTGGTTACTAAACTTGATAATGGAAATCTCTCAGGGAGCAGTGGCGAAACCTCTGTCGGCACACTCGACCTGCAAAATTCGCAGGCTCGCGATATCGTGCCCGCGAAGGGCTACGCTTTCGTCGCCAATGGGACAGATACGAACGGCTTCGGAATGGCGTTAGGTGGCGTCTTCAACGTCGACTCGCCGCAGACGATCTCCGGTGCCGGCAGCGCGGTTGATCAGATTAATGCCGATCTTTTCGGACCCGGTGTTGTGACTCCCAGCGCGTCCGTATCCGGCAGCGTGTCAACTCCCGATTCATTTGGTGTCTTTCGGATTGCTCTCTCAACTGACTTCGGAGCCGTTCATCTGACGGCCTATCCTCTCGGCAATGGGACGCACCTGAAACTGATCGAGACTGATGGCGCCATTGGTTCGACTGTCGGAGATGCGTTTAGCCAGGGTTCGGCTACAGGGAGCTTCACGACGCTGAGCACATTTACCGGCAATTACGTGTTCGGGATTTTTGGCCGCGATTTTAACAATGGAGGTCCTGCCTCGCTGGACGCCGCCGGACTCTTTTCTACCGCTGGAGGAGGTAGCCTGACGAACGGGTACGTCGATGAGTCTCAACTCGGCCTCCCGCTGCAGATCAGTGACGGCTTTCAAGCAGTCTACGCGGTTGGGAAAGGGAGTGACCCCAATAGCAAAACCGATCCCGAAGGAATCGGGCGCTTCTACATTCCCCTGTCCAATAATACCGGGTTCCCGAACTTCACATTCTCCACCTCGAGCAATGGGACTGGACCGGCGTGGGTTTTCTATCTCACGGGAAACGGTGGCCCCGCACTGATGCTCGACGCCGATGTAGAACCCAGCTTTGCCTCGGGTTTGTTCTTTGGAGGGGGAGTTGGGACTGGTATTTCCTATCCGCTTGTAGCAGGAACGTCGTTCTCAGGGCCGTACGGAACGACATTTGCGCAAAACATAAACTTTAGTGAAAGCGACGCAGTTGGAGAAATTGGTGCAAAGGGCGGCGCCCTGTCTGGAGTCCTGGACATTAATAGCGCATTCGGTCCAGTGGCAACAAATGACAACTCATTGTCCGGCAGCTACCAGAACAGTCCGATTGGCAATCGCCTGACGGGTACGTTGACGGATGCTTTTTTTATGACTAATCAGTCAACGACTAGCCTCTCGATGGCGTTCTATCCTGTCGATTCTACTCAGGGGTTTTTTGTTGAAAATGACTTAGCGGATGGCATGGGCAACACCATAAGCGGCGATCTTACTTTCGGATACTACGTCACGCGGACTCCCGTGTGCCAAGGGTGTCCTTAAAGCGCCATCTGCTGGGGCGCTGCCGGACCGGCAAAGAAACAATTGTTTGAGCGACACGCCATGCGAGGCCGATGATGAACCGATTTCGAAGCCTGTTATTGAGCCTGAGCGTACCTTTGCGTCCGCTCCAGGGAGACGCAACGGCACTCGCGAAGCACTGTGAGGGTCACCAGGAAGGATGCGCAGGAGAAGGACGCTCTATGAGCCACAAAGCTTGCTGCGCCATTATCGCCGCGATTTGTCTGCTCGGGATGGAGAGCTGCATCTCGGGAGGCCACAATTCTTTTGTAGTTTCGGCAAAGGAAGCGATCGCTGCTGCGAGTGGAACACCACAAAGCCAAGCAATTCATGGAGCTTTTGTCGCACCCCTGGTGGCCACTGTGACCGAGAACGGTTTGCCTATGAGTAACGTCGTCGTGACTTTTAATGCTCCGTCAACGGGGGCCAGCGGAGTTTTTGCTAATACCGGAACTGACAACACCACGGCACTGACTGATGTGAGTGGCTCGGCGACCTCGGGGGTTTTTATCGCGAATGGAACCACGGGGGCGTACAGCGTCACAGCTTCGGCCCAGGGAGCGCCATCCCCGTCTAGTTTCAGCCTGACGAACACAACGGGACCCACTGCGATCCTTGCCGCTGGCGGAAATGATCAGAGCGCGGGGATCAACTCGACCTTCGCCGCGCCATTAATGGTTAAAGTCGTAGATGGCGGCCAGCATCCGGTCGGGATGGCAATCGTAATATTCACGGCTCCGGCGACTGCAGCCAGCGGCAAATTTGCAGACACTGGTACAACTACGACGAGTGCAACTACTGACGCGAGCGGTGTAGCAACCGCAGCGGCATTCACCGCGAACTCAATCGCGGGTCCTGACACCGTAACGGCTGCGGTCTCAGGAGTATCGACGCCCGCCACTTTTAGTCTGACGAACTTAGCCGGATCTCCGGCGACGATCGTAGCTGAAAGCGGGACGCCGCAACTCGGTGGGATCAATACGGCGTTTGCAGCCCCCTTGGTGGCGGCAGTGTTCGATAGCTATTCGAACCCGGCAAGCGGTGTGCCGGTCACATTTGTCGCTCCGACAACCTCTGCCAGTGGTACCTTCGCGAACGGACTGACCACGGAAACGGATACGACTGACGCGAACGGTTTGGCAACCTCAACTGTGTTCACGGCGAATGGCACCCTTGGCGGACCTTACACAGTGACAGCGGCGGTTTCAGGAGTCGGGAGCGCGGCCGATTTTACCCTGACCAACACGTTGCCTTTCAAGACCTACGTCTTCTATCTGAGCGGCCAAGAAGTAAGCACTTACAGTTTTTATGCCCTGGCTGGCGCGGTGTTAATCGATAGCGCCGGCAACGTCCTGGCCGGGGAACAAGACTATAACGATGGAGGTTTTGGATTCACGTCACCTGAACCTTCCGGCGACACTATCACCGCAGGAACCTTGAACGTGAGTCCGACGACTGGTCAAGGAACCCTCACACTGACCACAAACAACCCGAATTTAGGCGTGGGAGGAACCGAAACTCTAGGCGTTCAGTTTGTGAACGTCAATCATGCGCTCATTGTTCAGTTCGATGGGACGGCCACGTCCAGCGGAAGCCTGGACGTGCAAACTCTTCCACCTACGCTGGATGGAGGTTATGCCTTCACTTTGACCGGGACGGACCCCGACACCTACCCGGTTGACTTCGGTGGCGTGTTCACCATCAGCGGCGGGACCTCTTTGCACAGTGGTGTTCTCGACACGAACGACGGTTTCGCTGGAACTCCGGTGCCAAACGTGCCTCTGAGCGGCACGCTGTCTAAGTTCGATTCTTTTGGACGAGGCACGATCACCAGCACGATGAACTACACTCAGCTTATCGGCAGCCCCGCGCCCGTCAAGCTCAACTATTACGTCGTTGGACCGAAGGTGTTGAGAATCATTGACATTGATAGTTATAACAATGGGGGTGCCAGTGCCGATACCGCCATCGGCTCGGCATTCGGTCAGGGCGTGAACGCCACCAACGCGGGCAACGCATCGCTCGGGAGTTCGATATTCGGCATAGCGGTCGGGAGTGCGAGCAACACGGTCGGCAATGTTTTCGCCGCAGCGGGCATGCTGTCGCCAAACTCCGGGTCCACTTTCTCAGGTTTCGGCGATGAGGAGGAGACCTTCCTTCTTGGCTTCCCTGTGAGTACCGCCATCTCCGGCACCTACACTATCGCCAAGAACGGATACGGAACGCTGACGATTGCTCCGGGGCAGTTCGGGGACATCAGTGCATTGGGTATATACATGACGGATCCGAATCTCAACCTAAACGATCCGAATAATACGACCAGTGGATTGGGAGGCGCGCTGTTGGCCGAGATGGACGGCACCCTTTCCCCCAGTGGTATTGGCCTTTCCGGTGGCACCGGCTTTCTGATTCCGCAAACTGATACTTCCACGGCGAGCTTCGAAGGCACCTACGCTTTTGGAGCGCAGGATCAGAGCCTTTTTGGCGGGGAGTTTGACTTTGTGGGGGTGGGCACGGTTGATTCATCACAGGCTTTGAGTGGACAAGGTCCGCTCAGCGATCCGTTCTTTACCTTCGGCGGCCGGTCCGCGGAATTGTTGGCTAAATTATCCGGGAAGGCCGGTCCTGATTCGGGCAATCCCGGTCGCTACACAATGTTCAGCGCTGATTCGAATCCGCTGAAAATCAAAGCCGGGGGCACAACGGTGGATTTCGACGTGGCCCTGTACCAGGCTAGCGGCGTAGAGCTGTTCTGGGTCAACGTAAATGCAGATGACACCAGCGTATTTCTTGGCTCCCTGCAGATGATGGGGTCCCTGACGGGTCTACCGCCGTCCCAAGAGCTACAGCCAAACCGGGCATCAAAACCATGGTGACAGCGTCCGGACACATTCCTGCCGCGCTACCGCGGAGAGCGCTGGACTTTCCAAGGCTTGGACAATGTCGCGTTTTATTTCGTCGATGGTGCGCCAGGGATCGCGGCTCGTACTTGCGCCGGGGTTAAGCCTGGCAGCCGAAAAGTCTTCTGTTTCGACAATGTCAAACCCCGGCAAATGCTCGGGGCCCCCATGACTTATCTTCTTGCGCAGGACTAGTTCTTCAGCATCGGTCAGATAGCGTTCCGGTGCATTGTTTTCCCGGCGCGTCTTCACCAGCTTGGCGGGATTCGCAGACACCTTGCCGTTCGCGGTCGCCGGTACCCAACGAAAAGGTGTTTTCAACGTAAAAAACCCTCTCCCCGGTTGTCGGGGAGAGGGCGATTGCGGTCGAAAACTGTTTTAGTCGTCCAAATCGGCAGTCTTAGGCGCCGCCTTGTGGAAGTCACTTGGGGGGCGAACTTTGCTCTCGCCAGGATAGGGCCGCTCAAAGTTGGTGGACATGTACCAGTTGAAATGGTTGACGGTGTCCGGGTCCTCGGAGTCGGGTTTGCTCATCTTGCCGGCGAAGATTTGCGTTTTTTTCTTGAGCCAAGCCGCCTTTAGGGCCTTGCCCCTCGGGGTGTTTGGTTCGGGGCCTGCGTTCGCTCCAACCCCCTGGTCCAGGGGAACCTGGTTCGGTACGTGCGTCCATGTGTCGAAGTTCGACTGGGGCGGCGCATTGATGAAATCCGGCCTCATCGGCGATGCTACCAGGTCGAACTGGTTCATGGGCGGCAGACCGAGGATTTGCTCGATCGTCCGCGTCATGTTGACTTGCGTGTAGTAAGTGTGGTCGGTGGGCCCGTTCTGCACGACGTATGGGCTGACGATGTAACCAGGGCTGCGATGACCGTCGATGTGGTCAACGCCGTTCTGCGCGTCGTCTTCCTCGATGAAGATCGCCGACGAGGCCCACACATTGCTGTGGCTGACGTAGTCAATGATGCGTCCCACAGCCAGGTCGTTATCAGCCTGTTCGGCGTCCGGGGTCGGCGGACCGCCGGTATGGTCATCCATGATCCAGAGGATGCTCAAAGCGGGCACCGTACCGGCTGCGACGTCCTTGTTGAAGTCCTGCAGCCACAGATCGACCCGGAACTGATCGGGAATGTTCAGATCGAACAGTGGGAAGTTTGTGATGAGGTGATCGTACACCGCCGGGATGGAAGAATGAGCCGTGACGGTGTTCTGATAGTAGAGAGTTTGTTCCTGCCCACTCTCGAAGTTCAGTGAATCGTTGTAAAAGTCGGTCCAGCTGGGTTCGTCGGTCGATCCATTCGGCTGTAGGAACGTATCGTACTCGACGTATTCGCCGTAGATTTTCACCGGCAGACCGGCGGCCGCGGCTTCCGAGAAGAGGAAGCCTTTGTTTTGATAGGCGAGCGCATCGCCGGCGTTCCCTCCCGGATAACTGCGCACCCAGTCAGGCGACTGGATATCGTCAGCGTAGGGCGCCAGGCTCTCCATGATCCACTGATGACCGTCCGCCGACTGGCGGCTGGGGTCGTAGAAATTGTCCAGCAGAGGGAAGCGCGTCAATAGCGCGTGCGCGTTCGGAGTGTCCTTGCCGCCGAACACTGCCAGGGAGGCGTCGCCGTTGCCGGCGGCCACATCGCCCAGGATCTGATCATAGGTGCGGTTTTCACGGATGATCAGGAATACGTGCTTGATCAGCGACGGATCGCCGATCTTGGCTGGGATTGCCACCGGCTTGGTCCTCGGGCTGCCGCCGGAGGCGGATTCGATATTTGGCGTCAGATCCCAGTGGTTGTATTGGAAAACTTTCTTCGTCATGGCCTGCAAGGTCTGCAAGTCCGGCACGGGGACGATGCTGACGGTGCCATTGTCCTGGTGAGTGTTGTAATCGCAGACGCCGTAGTCGCACTCAAACGAATAACGCGTGCCGATGCCTTTGTCGTTGGCAACGATCAGCACGTTCGCAGTGTCGTCAAAGACGATTGAGCTGGGCGCATAGGCTACCGGAATCAAGCCCAAAACCCGCGTCTTCGTAGGGTTGCTGAGGTTGAGCACGGCGATTGAGTTGGCATTGTAAAGAGCGATGTAGGCAATGCCCCTTTTGGCATCGACGGCGATCGAGTTCGGTGCCGCGCCATAGGCCGCTTGGTGTGCGCCCGGCACTCCGATCGGCAACCCGAGGCTGATCGTCCGCACCACCACGTTCTGGGTGGTGTCGATAACCGAGATGCTGTCGCTATAGGTGTTGGCCACCAACAGGAACCGTCCGAAGAATGCCATCCCGGTTGGGTGCAAGCCGGTCGTAATGGTAGCCGTGACCGTCATCGACGGCAGATCAACCACAGAAACCGTACCGGTAACCGCGGCGCCAACTATCTGGTCGGCGACGATTTCGGTGCCGGCGGAGAAGATCTGGAAGTCCGATTGCGTAGCGGCCCGGCCACCCTCGTTGCTAATGTAGGCGGTCGTACCGTTGTTGCTGAGCACGATGCTGTGCGGCACGTTGCCGACGCGGATCTGCGTGCCCTGTTGCTTCGTGTTCAGGTCGATTTTCGTGAGCGTATCGTTTTGGTTCAGCAAAGCGTAGGCGCTGTTGCCATCTCTTGAGACCGCGACGCCCCCGGGATAAGAAGTGCTCGGACTATAGAACGTGCCGCAGGGGATGTCATACGATCCCGGAGGGCTATTTGGAAAGCAGGAGATGAAAGAATTGTTCGGAGGAACGCTGATTTGGGCGTTGTCTTCCAGCAAGCCTTCTGTGGTGACGTCGGCGATGGTGACATGACTGCTGTCCTGGCTGAACACCAGGTGCTTGCCGTCCGCCGAATAGGCGATGCCGTTATAGCTGCCGCTCGAATCATGTCCGAGTGCAATGTACTCCTGCACCACGGCGCCAGTGTTGGTGTCGAACACTTCGACGGCCTGCGACGCGCCCATGGTGAGGACTGCGGCAGTGTGAGTGCGGCGATTGGGGTTCAGTGCGATGGCCTTCGCGCGAACCCGGTTGCCGAGGTCCACTTGCGTACCGGCCGGGTTGATGATCTGGCCATTGCCGACCACCCACGAGCCGTCAGGCTGTGGGCCAGTGACGTACTTAGGGTACAGCTGGGACTGCTGCGCCGCTGCGACCCCGGGCAGGCACAACCCGGCCGCCAGCAGGCCCGCAAGCGGACGCAGGCGGTTGGTATGAGACTTGTTTCGAGATCTGTTGCGAGACTTATTTCGAGACATGTACCGTTCTCCTCGTTAGATTTGTTCTGTCACGCCCCATCGTGGTCGCAAGCTAACAGAGGAGCTGTAACGGCACCATGACGCGGAGATTACATTTTTGTCATGTTGGATTGCCGTCAGGCAGCAGGAGCCGCCGGCAGCCGGAGGGTGACCTGCGTCCCTTGCCCAACCTGGCTCGCGATTTCCACATTCCCGCCGTGCAACAGCATGATGCTTTGAACAATGGCGAGCCCCAGCCCAGTACCCCCCGAAGCCTGAGAGCGCGATTCATCCACCCGGAAAAAGCGGTCAAACACACGCGGCAGGGCTTCTGGAGGAATGCCCACGCCGGCGTCAGTGACTTCGATGCGGACGGCCGCGGATTCCAAGCAGGCGCCGAGCACGACCGATTTTCCCCGAGGCGTGTGCGCTAAAGCGTTCGAAACCAGGTTGCCCACGGCCCTCTGCAAAAGAGTGCGGTCCAATTGCGCAATCACCGGTTCATCGGGGAGCATTGTGGAAAGAGAGACACCCCGGTCTGCGGCCGGAGCTTCGTAATATTCGCGCATACCCGCAAGCAAATCCCCGACGTTGATGCTCTCGCGGTGCAGGTGGGCAAGCGGACTCTCTGCGCGAGCCAGAAACAGCAGATCGCCAATCAGATCTGATAAGCGCACGGCTTCTTCGAGACACGATCCCAAAACTTCGCGGTATTCATCGACCGTTCGCGCACGAGCCAAGGCTACTTCCGCTTCGCCGCGGATGTTGTTCACAGGAGTGCGCAGGTCGTGGGCGATGTCGGCGGAGAATTTGGAGATCCGCTCGAACGATTCTTCCAGGCCATCGAGCATCTGGTTGAAAGTAGAGGCCAGAGACGCAAGCTCGGAAGGGTATCCTTCCGCTTGGATGCGCTCGTGCAGGTTGGTTGAACTGATGTGGCGGGCTGTCCTCGCCACCTCTCCCACCGGGCGAATGCCGCGGCGTGCGATCTGATATCCAACCAGGGGATAGATTGCCAGCGTGCCCAGCAGGATGACCCCAAAACCGTGCCGATATCGCGCCAGCAATGCTTCCTGTTGAGAAATATCGATCGCGATCTGCACGGTATCGGTCTGAGCGGAATTGCCGATGGCCAGCGCAGCGCTTGCCACCAAGAACAACCGGCCGCTTTTCCCCTTCATGTCCTCAGCAAGCTCCCGGCGGCCTTGGGTTCGAGATGCCAATTGCGATAGATCTAACTGGTCCTCCATTCCTGGAGTTGTCAAGAGTGGGGCATTTCGTTCGTTCAGAAGGCGGATGTAGAACTGCTGATATCTTCTCGCCGCCGACTCCAGTTCGATCTCCTCGCGCAACCCGTCCCAGTCGTCTGGCCGCTCGCGCAGCATGGTGCGCAGCACATTGATTTTGTCGGCCAGAAACAAATCCGTGCTTTTTTCGAGTTCCGTCACCAGCATGAAATAGAGACTCGCAGTCGCAAAGACGACCAGCGCCAGGCCGGCGAGCACATACCAGGCGGTCAGACGGAAGGCGAGAGTGCGCCAGAAACCTGACGCCTGCGCGAATTTACGCCTCAGATTCCAGGACATAACCGGCGCCGCGAACGGTATGAATTAACTTGAGAGGAAAGGGATCGTCCACTTTGCTGCGCAGCCTGCGCACGTTGACGTCAACCACATTCGTGTCGCTGTCAAAATTCATGTCCCATACGGACTCGGCAATCAGGGTGCGCGAGAGGACTTCGCCCGCGCGGCGCGCCAGCACCGAGAGAAGAAGGAATTCCTTGGCGGTCAACTCCAGTCGCTGGCCGGCTCGCGTGGCCCGCTGGCGCAGCAGATCGATCTCGAGGTCGGCCAGGCGGATGGCCTCCTGGGCGCGCGGTGGGCTGCGGCGCAGCAGGGAACGCACGCGCGCCAGCAGTTCGGAAAAAGCGAATGGTTTCACCATGTAATCGTCGGCGCCCAGTTCGAATCCGCGAACCCGCTCGTGAATCGCGTCGCGGGCAGTCAGGAGAAGCACCGGCATCTGACGGCCGGACCTGCGCAATCCGGTGAGAACTTGCCAGCCATCCAGGTTGGGAATCATGACGTCCAGGATGACGAGATCGAATTCCATTTCTTGCGCCAGATGGAGTCCGTCCAGCCCGTCACCTGCCAGGTCAACAAGAAAGCCGGCTTCGCCAAGTCCTTTCTGAAGGAACCTGGCGGTCTTGATTTCGTCTTCGATGACCAGAATTCTCATACGCTCGATGGGACGGCGGCGCGGTTACCGGTTGGATGGTTGGAATAGGTTGATGGCCAAGCGTAGCAGACGACCTGTGACGGCTTTATGACCGTCAGGTGAAATTTCGGTTACAGCGCCGAGGTCTGCTCAAGCCCATTGGTGGTTTGAGTGGGAGGTGTACGTGCATTCCGACGTGATCTTCACTCGCCGCGCAGCCCGGCCGCGTTGACGCCTCCGCTATTGCGGTGATCTGCCTCTGATCCGGAAGCTTAGGCGAGTTCAGCCTTGATGTGGAACCGAACGCCCTCGCGGTGCTGCAAGAAACTGACAATTTCGAAAAGGTTGTCAGCGCGTGGGTTTCCGGTTGGTCCAAGCATCCGCATGAGACTTTTTGATGGAATGCGGGTGGCTTCGGCAAGCTCTGTAAATCCGACCGTGGCATTAATGTAATCGCGGAGGATAGTCTTCGCAGTGGCCGTATCACCTGTCAGCATGCATTCAACGCCCTCGCGCAGAAGTTCCTTGCGGAACTTGGGATCGCGGGCGGCACGCGCACGGATCGTCTCTTTGAAATCGCGTGTCAGGGGCATGGTCGTTTTCCTACTTCCTCCGTTTGTAATCCTGCCAGTTGGCAAGGGCGGTGTTGATGTCGTGCTGTTGTCGCTTCTTGGTGCCGCCCCCAACCAAGATCACGAGACGTTCCCCGTCCTTGCCGAAGTAGACGCGGTATCCGGGACCGAAATCGATTCGGCACTCGAACACGCCGGAGCCGACGCCTTTGACGCTCGAGAAATTTCCGCCCGCCAGCCTCGTTAGCGCCGTTGTAACCTTGGCGGCCGCCTGAGCATTCAAGCGATCGAACCAGGCGGCGTATGGGCTGTGACCCTGGCGGTCGTTGTACTCCCGAACGTCAATCATTATTATGGTAACACATACGTTACTTCTGTCAAGGGGTAATGTAAGTCCTCATTGACGACCATCTTGGCGCGGCTGGTCACGCGTTTTCCACCAGTTCCCGCAGCGGCCCTAGCCATTGTTCGTACCGTCGCCAGCGTGCGACCGAGGTGCGGTAGATCGGCTGCCGGGTTTGCCACTTGCTCGGGGTTTTCACCGCCCGTGGATTGGACTCGGGGCGTAGGCAGGCGTTGTCCCAGGTCAGGCCGCAGGCGGCGATGATCCGCCGGATGACTGGTTCGGGCGCGCGCGTAAGTTCCTCGTAATCGACCTCGATGAAACGGTCCGGCGGCAGCACGCTCCGCCAATGGTCGATGAGCCGTTGGTAGCTGTGGAAATAGGCGACCAGTTCGGCGCCTCCCGTCGGAAACGCTAGGGCGGGATGGAAAAAAGTCTGATGGATCGACAGCGCCGTATCGACTGCGGCGCGGCGGCAATGGATGATCGTGGCCCGCGGGAATGCCACGTGAACCAGCCCGGCCCAGAGGAAGTTAAACGGCATTTTGTCGGTCACCCGCGCCGCCTTCGGCGCAATCGCGCGCAGCACAGCTAGATAGTCTTTCGCCGCCTTCGAACAAAACTGCTTGTCGTCGGTAGCGGTAGCAGCACCAGATCCGTGCCACGCTGCACCACGCTCGTTCCAGAAATTCAACTCGCCCCCGGCCCCGACCTCAGGATGCATGGAGATAATCTGCTCGACGAGAGTTGTGCCGGAACGCGGCATCCCGATGATCAGCATGGGCGTAGCATCGCTGCTGCCGAGCTCAGCCGCTCGCGCAATGAATTCAGGTGTACAGCGTGCGATCAAGCGCTCGACCTCGGTAGAGAAGACCGCCGAATCGAAAGGTGCGGCGCCGCGACGCACCGCATCTGCGGAGTCGAAATGCTTCATCGCCAAGCCGTAGTCGCCGAGGTCCTCTGCCGCCTTGCCAATCGCGAGGTGAAGCCGCAGGCGGTGCTGGGCTTCCAGCGCCGGCGTGGCCAGGGCGGCTTGCATTTCCCGGAGCAAACCCGTGTCATTGCTCGTGACCGGGCGGCAGCGGACCAGATCGTAGTAGCTTCCCGCCAGCATCGGCGCGAGCGCGACGGTGCGTTCGAAGCATGCCCGGGCCTCGTCGAAACGGCCGACCTCAGACAGCACACTTCCCAGCAAATCGTACGCCATGGCGTTTTCCGGATCGGCCACCAACATCTCCCGCAATATCGGTTCCGCTTCCTGGTTGCGATCTTCGATCACCAGCGCCCGCGCCTTGCCCAGGCGGCCGAAGCTGGTCTGACCTCCTGTGACCGCGGCACGCCGGAAACAGGCAATGGCTTGGTCGCGATGACCCAAGGTGTAAACGAGCGCGCCGGCGCGGAACCACGCCTCAGTCAGGGATGGAAGCAGCTTTGTGCCGCGGTCGTACGCAGCGATCGCTCCGCGCATGTTGCCCATCTTCTCCAGGGCGATTCCCAGCCGGAAATGTGCATCGGCGTAACGCGGGTTGCCGGCGACGGCCAGTTGCAATGCCGCGATGGCATCCGCTACGCGGCCGACCTCGAGACAGGCGAGGCCGAGATCGTGTTGAATAATGGGATTGAACGGCTCCAGCAGCGCTGCCTCGCGCAATGGCGCGATCGCATCGGCTGGCCGCCCGGCCCTGAGCAACTCAGTGGCCCACGCAAGCAAAACCGCCACCTGCCGTGGCGCGAATGAGTTTGTAGACTGGGACATAGTGCGAACCTAGCATCGAAAAGTGTCGCGCGGCATTGTGATCGCCAGCGCAATTGTCACATGATCCGCCGGTCACCGTCGCCGCCGCCGCACAAAATTCACACGATGTTTACCCGAGCGTTTCATTCCGGTCGCACATCCCAATATAGTATTCTCGCCACAAGTCGTGCGCGCCTGCCTGAGTGCTGCGCGCTTTCCAGACGTGAAACCCGTCAATCACGAATCAAGATGTCCGAACGGAGAGCACCTGTGCCGGATGATCTGACGGCCCGGAAACTAATATGAAAACCATCCGAATTGTTGGGGCAGTTGCCGTTATTGTGTGGCTCACAACATCATCCGCCGCGCAGTTGGACCGTGCTGGCCTGAATGGAACAGTCACCGACTCGTCGGGCCGGGTTTTGCCGCAGGCTCGTATTGTTGCGGTGCACAATACGAGCGGCCTTCGGCGCGAGACCACGTCCTCCTCGGCTGGCGCCTATGACCTGCCGGAGTTGCCCGTCGGAGTCTATACCGTTACTTTTGCCCACGATGGCTTCAAACCGCTCTCCTTTCAAAACGTGGTGCAAGCCGTCAACCAGACTCGCACTCTCAATGCGATATTGCTGGTCTCGGGCGGCCAGCAGCAGATCGAAGTGTCAGCCAGTTCAGTTCAACTCGATGAAACCTCGAGCACTCTGGGCACTCGCATTGAACAAAAACAAATCAAAGAGTTGCCCCTCAACGGGCGCAATTGGGCAACCCTAACCGCGCTCGCGCCCGGAGCAGTCGATACCGGAGGGAGTAATCAACGTTCCGTGCGCTTTGCCGGCCGCGGGCGAGACGACAACAACTTTACCTACGATGGCATCGATGCAACCAACGTCATCAATCAGGCACAACAGCCTTACGTGCGTCTCGCGATTCCACTGGAGACCATTCAGGAATTCCGCGTGGATGCCATGCTCGCCACGGCTGAAACCGGAGGCTCCGGGGGCGGGCAGTTGATTGTCACTTCGGCATCTGGAACCAACTCGCTTCACGGCAATGCATTCGAATTCTCTCGAAACAACGTTTTCGACGCTCGCCAGCCGATAGACAATCTCAATCCTACGCAGCCGCCGTTCCATTTGAATCAGTTCGGTGCGTCTTTGGGCGGGCCGATCGTGAAAGACAAGACATTCTTCTTTGTTGCCTATGAGGGTTATCGCCAGATTCTTGGCCAGACGCTGCCTGGATTCGTGCCCAGCGATGCGTTTCGCGCGCAAGTGCTGGCGGAATCGCCGGTCCTGACGCCGATTGTGAATGCGTATCCTCACGGGCAAGTGTTGATCGGCCCTGATATTGCACAATTCGTCGGCGAAGGCAGGCAGGTCATCCATGAAAATTCTGGCATGTTTCGTCTTGATCACCGGTTTTCCGAGAGAACCACATTGTTTGTTCGGGCCAATATTGATTCCGCGTTGAGCAATGCGCCGTTCGGAAGTTCCGGGTCATTCCTCGAGGACACGCAGGAGCTGACTTCCTCCCCGGTAAATGCCGGTATCGAACTGTTGCACATCTTTTCGCCAACGCTGCTGAACGAAGTCAAGTTCGGCTTCAATCGCAGCACGGCCGATACAACGGACATCAATCACACCAATCTGCTCTATGCGGTTGCAGTTTCCGGATTCACGACGCTGAACAACAACCGCGCGAGCATCGGCGCTGGGAACACATTTTCAGGAATTGATAACGTGACCTGGGTGGAGGGACGCCATACGATTAAGGCCGGAATCGAGATTCGCCGCGTCCAGATGAATCAGGGCACGGGATCGAGCGGCACCCTTAGTTTTCCTTCCACGGATGCCTTCGCAGCCAACCAGTTGAGCACCGCCAATTTGACCGCCGCTTTGCCGGTGAACGGCCTGCGCAAGACACAGTATTTCGGCTACGTGCAGGATGAATTCAAATGGTTGCCGAACCTCACCCTGAATCTCGGCGCCCGCTACAGCTTTTTCAATATTTTTCATGAAGTGCAAGGCCGTTCCAATCCCTTTGACTTCGACACTTGCGGCCCGCAGGGGTTCTGTGGAGTCGGCGTGGGCTTCGGGCAGCCCAACTATGGCGACCTGGATCCGCGAATCGCATTTGCTTACGATCCCAGGCGAAACGGCCATACCGTGCTTCGGGCAGGGTTTGGTATCTACCATGAAGATGGTCAACTCGACGATCAGAACCTTCCCAACTCGAACGAAGTTTTCCGTTATTCCTTGTCGAGCAAAACCATCCCCGACCTAAGTTTCCCGATTGATTCGTTTCTTGTTGATACCACAGGCAAGATTTCTCCACGTGCCGAGGACCGCCGCCGCAAAGATACCTATGTCGATCAGTGGAGCTTCTCCGTCCAGCAGACCTTGCCCGGCGATTTCGTCGGTACGATCTCCTATGTCGGAAGCGCGGGGCATCACTTACTGACTCTTTCCGAGGTGAATGTCGTCGATCCCGCGACTGGTTTGCGGCCCTATCCACAATTTGGCCAGGTGGATTGGCGGGGCAACCGGAGCAACAGCAATTACAACGGACTCTCCATCGCTGTGCGGCGCTCTTTTTCGCATGGATTCCTGTTTGGGGCAAACTACATGTGGTCCCATGAAATTGACGATGGCTCAAACGGCAGCGGTGACGGCGACTCTTTGGTGGCCCAAAATGTCGCCTGCCACTCTTGCGAGCGCGCCGACGGCGCCTTCGACGTTCGTCACGACGTTACCGCAAATCTTGTGTATGAATTGCCCTTTGGCGCAGGCAAACCGTACTTGAACCAGCCGGGAGCTGTGCGTGGCATTTTCGGCGCATGGGAACTGTTCAGTATTGTGGACGCGCATACCGGATTTCCCGTCGACGTGATTATCGACCGTAATTCCGCCGACGTTCCCGACGGCAATACCAACAATCAACGACCGGACATCGTGCCCGGAGTTTCGCTGATTCCGCCCGGCGGGCAGACCATTTCCGAATGGATCAACCCGGCGGCATTCAGCATTCCATTGCCTGGAACCTTCGGCGACGCCCCGCGCAACGTGGCTCGCGCACGAGGGACGTGGCAGTTCGACGCAGGCCTCGGCAAACACATTCCCCTGAACGAGCGTATGCAACTGGAGTTTCGTGCCGAGGTCTTCAACATCTTCAACCATCCGCAATATGGAGCACCGCTGTCTGACTTGTCAGCCGGACCCGGGATTTTTGGATCAATCATCTCGGCCGTGAATACTGGACCCGTGGGAACTGGAACGCCCAGGCAGATTCAGCTCGCTCTAAGGTTCGCGTTCTAGCCAACTGTTCAGTCACGAAGAATTGTTAGGGCTTGCTCTATGAGCGCGTCGCCCACGCGCAAATCGCAGCAATCACCTCCAAGATAATAAAACGGTCCGTTCGACATACGAGGCAGCGCTGGTTGAACTAACCGCCGCTATGCGTCCCGGTGAGGCAGTCGAGCCAATTCGTCCAGGAAGGAAGAAGCGCCGGCCTCTCTTCCCCGTCAGAGCAAAAAACATCGGCAAGAACTCAAGAGCGAGAAATCAACCGTCTTCACCAGCGCCTCGAAGCGAGCAACAAAGCGACGGCGACCACCGTGAGACCTGCGCCAATCCATTCGCGGCCGAGGCTTGCCTGCACTTCCCAACTTCGCTCGTGCGCCTGGTGGTCAAACGCACCATGGGCGCCATGATCCCCGTCTAACGGTTCCCACAAATTGTTCGGCCGGTCAGGATCTTCCGGCTCCGAAGTTTGTTGGGAGTCGAACCCAGTCTTGCCAAGATAGCGATCAAGCCATCCGGGTGCGATCTTGTTGCCAACGATTGCCTCGACGGTCGGCCAGCCTGCGTAAATCTCTCGCCGCGAGTGATGTGCCGCCCAGTAGATCGTCCTGGCTCCCACTTCCGGCTGAAAGATGGGAGGGACCGGCTGTGCCTTGTACTTGAGGCGGCTTTTGACCCAACCAAATTGCGGTGTGTTCAGGGCGGGCATCTGGACTGTTGTCACTCGAATGTTACTTTTGTCATGAATCAGTTCGCAGCGGAGGGAATCAGTGAAGCCGGCAATCGCGTGCTTGGCTGCGCAGTAGGCCGATTGTAGAGGAATGCTTCGATAGACCAGAGCAGATCCGACTTGAACAATCGCTCCACGATCCCTCGGCAACATGCGCTTCAAAGCTGCGAGAGTGCCGTAAACAACTCCCAAATACGTAACCTCCGTGACCCGCTTGTATTCTTCCGGCTTCATTTCTTTGACAGGTGAAAAGACCGAAGCCATTGCGTTGTTCACCCAGATATCAATCGGTCCGAATTGCTGTTCCACAGCGGCCGCTGCATTATCAAGTGCGTTCGGATCGGCAACATCGAGGGGAAGTAATAGCGCCTTTCCGCCTGCAGACTCAATTTCACTTTTTGCTGCTTGCAGCCCGTCGGCGCCACGAGCAATCAATCCCACCATTGCGCCATGTTTTCCGAATTCGCGCGCCGTAGCCCGGCCCAAGCCTGCGGAGGCGCCTGTGATCACGACAACTTCATTCTTCACTCAAAACCTTCCTCATAGCTAGATCAGTTCTCGAACCCGATCAGAGATTGTGGTCAACGCAATTTTCTTCCGGTTCGGCTCCCCACGCGCCAACGATTCGGCAAAGTGCAGAGCCTGATCTGCTTTTACCTTCGCCGGCATGGGTGGCTCGAACGGATCGACTGCTGCTTGCAGGATGGCAGGCCCTGGAGCGGCGAGGAATTCCTCCAAAGCGCGCCCGCAATCCGCCGGGTCTTCAACGCTAAAGCCGATGCCGCCACAGGCATGAGCGAAGGCCGCGAAGTCTATGGGATGCAGATCCACGCCATACTCGGGATTGCCCAGAAATACCATCTGTTCCCATTTAATTTGTCCGAGTGTATTGTTCTTGATAATCACGACTTTGATTGGAAGTTTGTACTTGACGGCGGTGACGAAGTCGGCCATGAGCATCGAGAAGCCTCCATCCCCGACGAAGGCTACGCATTGCCGGTTCGGGTACGCCACCTGGGCGGCGATCGTATAAGGGAGCCCAGGGGCCATCGTTGCCAGGGTTCCCGAAAGCGTGTGCATCTGGCCGCGGCGTGCCACAATATGCCGGGCCCACCAGGTGGCGATCGTCCCGCTATCGCAACTGACGATTGCGTCACTCTTCAAACGCTTGCCAAGTTCCCATGCCACAACCTGGGGTTTCATGGGTTTGTCTGGTCGAGTAGCGCGCTTTTCCATCAATTCCCACCAGTCTTTCATTCCAGCCTGCGCACCTTGAAGAAACTTGCGGTCGTCTTTGCGCTTCAGAAGTGGAATCAGCTCGCGCAATGTATTTCTGCTGTCGCCGACCAATCCAACTTCAACTGGATAACGAAGTCCAATGCGTTTTGGATCAAGCTCGATCTGCACTCCTCGGGCCTGACCTGGTTTTGGCAGGAATTCGATATAAGGGAACGACGTTCCCACCATCAAAAGCGTGTCGCAATCCTCCAACGCCTCTTGGGAAGGCTTGGTTCCGAGAAGTCCGATGCCGCCCGTGGTATATGGACTGTCGTCTGGGACTGCGGCTTTGCCGAGCAGGGGTTTCACGATCGGCGCGCCCAGGAGCTCGGCAGTCTGTTCCAGTTCATCGGTTGCATTCAAAGCGCCTCGGCCGGCGAGAATTGCGACCTTTTTCCCTTGATTGAGAATGTCAGCCGCGCGTTCGAGGTCAGCGTGGTCTGGAAGACGGGCGCTCCGCGCATAAACGTCGGAAGTGTGATGAGCGATATTGCGGGGGGAGGCCTGTTTCTTCTTGACTTCTTTTTCTTGCAGGTCAACGGGGAAAGTGATGTGCGCGACCGTGTGATATGCAAGGGCGGTGCGGCAAGCCAGCTCGGTAATATTCTCTACATGTGTGGGCCCCATGATGCGCTCGTTAAACGCAGCGACATCCATGTAGAGCTTGTCGAGCGCGACATCCTGCTGAGTGAAGGTGCCGATGAGATCGTGGAACTGAAGGCCGGTAATCGCCAGTACCGGCTGGTTGTCGAGTTTAGCGTCGTAGAGACCATTCAGGAGGTGAATCCCGCCGGGCCCAGAGGTCGCAAGGCAGACACCCAGCCTCCCAGTGAACTTCGCATAACCGCACGCCATGAATGCGGCCGCCTCTTCGTGGCGCACTTGAATGAATCGAATTTCCTTTTCGTGCGTGCGGAGGGACTCCATAATGCCGTTGATTCCGTCGCCCGGAAGTCCGAAAACAACCTCGACGCCCCACTCCAATAGCGTTTCTACTAATACATCGGCCGCTGTCATTACAAAATCCTCCATGCGCAATCAAATCATCGCTTTGTCATAGCTCTGATGCAATCAGAACCCAGGCGGTCCACCCGGACCGGGAGCTTTTCTATCCACCAGAGCGAGCGGTGAACCACGTGAAAAGTATCCGACTCCAGGTATTTCGAGAAATTTGTGATTTATCAGCCCACCCCTTCTGCCCCAACCTTCATCTCTACATAGTTAGATTCGGACGAGCATTGCAGTCGATCAATACCGTATTCACTGCACCTGCGATGTGTACGCCACTGAGAGGAGACACTTCCCACGTTATCGCGCATAGCGGTCGACCGAATCGAGGTATCCAGCTACACAGTGCCGACCGACCTTCCCGAGTCGGATGGCACCTTGGAGTGGAACTCGACAACCCTAGTTCTGGTGCGCTCTTATGGCGGAAATAAACATGGCCTGGGATATACCTATGCGGATACAGCAACAGCGACGCTGATCCAAGACCTGTTGTCGGAAGTGGTGACAGGCCAGGATGCGATGGCTCCGGGATTTAGTTGGAATGCCATGGTCTCGCGCACTCGCAACCTCGGACGTCCGGGCGTAGTGTCGATGGCAATCTCCGCCGTTGATATTGCGCTCTGGGATTTGAAAGCTCGTCTACTGAACCTTCCGCTAGTCACTCTACTTGGCGCTCTGCGGGAGTCGGTGCCCATCTACGGCAGCGGAGGATTCACTTCGTATTCAGACCAGCAGCTCCAACATCAGTTCAGCACATGGGTGGAAGATGGCATCACCCGCGTCAAGATGAAGATCGGCCGCGATGCTGCGGCCGACGTAAGAAGGGTGCGAATCGCGCGAGCCGCAATTGGTCCGAGCGTCGAGCTCTTTGTTGATGCGAATGGCGCTTACAGTCGAAAGCAGGCGTTGGAGCAGGCCGAGAAGTTTGAGGAAATGAACGTCAATTGGTTTGAAGAGCCCGTTTCGTCCGACGATCTCGCGGGCCTGCGACTGCTTCGGGATCGTGGCCCAGCGGGCATGGACATTGCGGCCGGCGAATACGGTTACGACGCAGGGTATTTTCGTCGCATGCTTTTCGCCGGCGCTGTCGACGTCTTGCAAGCCGACGCAACTCGCTGTGGCGGCATCACCGGTTTTCTTCAGGCCGGGGCACTGTGTGAAGCCCATCATATTCCGTTGTCTGCGCACACAGCCCCATCGGTGCATACCCACCTCGGTTGCGCGGTGACGCGGTTGCGTCATCTGGAATATTTCCACGACCACGTTCGCATTGAAAACATGTTCTTTGATGGCGCCCGCTCGCCTGTCAATGGACAACTCTCACCCGACCTGTCGCGGCCAGGGATGGGAATTGAATTCAAGCGCGCTGACGCCCTGCGTTTTGCCGCATAAGGAGGAGCGATGTCTGCGAGTCGTGTTCCGCTGGTTGCCCCGGAGAAACTGCACCGTTCATGGCGGAATCGTTCGCAGGAGGTCGATGCGACCGCACTTGAAAAGTCTCTGCGAGAGGCGGTGACCGGGGAAGTTCGCTTCGACGCCGGAAGCAGAGCGCTTTATGCGACCGATGGTTCAAACTATCGGCAAGTTCCTATCGGCGTGGTTATTCCCAAGAGCAAACAGGATGTCGTGGCGGCGGTTGCCACATGTCGACAATTCGGCGCCCCGTTACTGTCGAGAGGCGGCGGAACCAGTCTGGCCGGTCAATGCTGCAATGTCGCCGTTGTCATCGACTGGTCGAAATACATGCACCACATCGTCGAACTCAATCCGCAGGGCAAATTTGCTCGCGTTCAGCCTGGAACGATTTGCGACACACTTCGCAATGCAGCCAAGCCTCACGTTCTGACCTGGGGGCCGGACCCCGCCACCCATGACCACTGCACCTTCGGAGGCATGCTGGGCAATAACTCCTGCGGAGTCCATGCGCAAATGGCAGGCAAGGCGGGAGAGAATGTCCTCTCGATGGACGTCCTTCTTTACGACGGCACACAAATGACGGTCGGAGGGATGGATGAAGCGCAACTTGACGCAAAGATTTCGCAAGGCGGCCGGGAAGGACGTATCTACGGACACCTTAAATCACTCCGTGAAAGATACGGCAAGCTGGTCCAGGAAAAGTACCCACGCATCCCGCGGCGGGTTTCAGGCTACAACCTCGACCATCTGTTGCCGGGCGATGATGGCCGCTTCAATGTCGCGCGAGCGTTAGTCGGCAGCGAAAGCACATGCGTCACAATTCTGGAAGCCGAAGTCCAACTCGTCTACAGCTATCCCAAACGAGTTCTTCTGGTTCTGGGCTATCCCAGCATCTATGAGGCCGGCGACCACGTCCCCAAGATCCTGGAATACAAGCCCATCGGATTTGAAGGACTGGACAATTTTCTAATCAACAATGTGAAGAAGAAAGGGATGCCCCAGGTCGACGATCTTTCTATCCTTCCCCAAGGGAAGGGATGGCTGGTGGTGGAGTTTGGTGCGGGCTCCACTGAAGAAGCCGAACAGCAGGCGCGGGATGCCATGGCGGCGCTGGAAGGCCCGGGCGCGCCCTCCATGAAGCTCTTGGTTGATGAGGCCGAGCAGCACAAGGTTTGGGACGTCCGCGAAGCCGGATTGGGCGCAACTGCATTCGTGCCAGGCGAGCCGCTGACGTGGGAAGGGTGGGAAGATTCGGCGGTTTCTCCGGAAAAGGTTGGCGGGTATCTACGAGATCTATGCAAGCTGTATGAGAAATATGAATACCGATCGGCACTCTACGGTCACTTCGGTCAGGGCTGCATTCATTGCCGGTTGAATTTCGATCTCATGAGCGAGCCGGGTATTCGGAAGTGGCGCTCGTTCATGGAAGAGGCCACCGATCTTGTCACCAGCTATGGCGGATCGATCTCCGGCGAACATGGGGACGGGCAATCGAAAGCGGAATTTCTCTACAAGATGTTCGGGCCTGAGTTGATCGAAGCCTTTCGTGAATTCAAATCAATCTGGGATCCCGATTGGAAAATGAATCCCGGAAAGATCGTTGATCCCTATCACATTGACGAGAACCTGCGCCTGGGTGCGAACTATCACCCGTGGAATCCCCCAACCTATTTCAAATTTCCCGACGATGGTGGCAGCTTCGCCAATGCCGCTTTGCGCTGCGTGGGGGTCGGAAAATGCCGGCGGGAAAATGGCGAGGGCGCTCAAGACACTATGTGCCCCAGTTACATGGTCACGCGCGAAGAGACGCACTCGACTCGCGGCCGTACGCATCTGCTGTGGGAGATGTTGCACGGCGATGTCATCTGCGATGGCTGGCGGGACGAACACGTCAAAGAGGCTCTTGATCTGTGCCTGGCGTGCAAGGGATGTAAAGGCGACTGTCCCGTCAATGTGGACATGGCCACCTACAAAGCCGAATTTCTGGCCCATTACTGGGAAGGGCGGATTCGGCCGATTCATGCCTTTGCTTTTGGATGGATCGACAAATGGGCGCGTCTTGCGTCGGTGACACCCGGATTTGCCAATCTGTTTACTCAACTTCCGGGGTTCCGCGATTTGGCAAAAATGGCGGTTGGGGTTCCCCGACAAAGGCAAATACCCGCATTCGCCGCTCAAACCTTCCAATCCTGGTTCCGTAAACGCAAATCAACGCCCGGCGCCGGGCCGAAAGTTCTCTTGTGGGCCGATACCTTCAATAACTATTTCATGCCGGAGACGGCGCAAGCGGCAGTCGAGGTTCTGGAACAGGCGGGTTGCAGCGTCGAAGTTCTCGATCGCCATCTGTGCTGCGGCAGGCCGCTCTACGACTACGGCTTTCTCGATATGGCCAAATCGTACCTCAATCGCAACCTCACCGCACTGCATCCTTACATCTCCGCGAATACTCCGATGGTCGTCCTGGAACCAAGTTGCTGTTCCGTGTTCCGCGACGAATTGCGCAACCTTTTCCCTGAATCGAGCGCTGCTGGAAAGCTGGGTGAAAATACTTTCACTTTGTCGGAGTTCCTCGAAAAGAAAGTTCCTGGCTATCAACCGCCGAAGGTCAACCGCCAAGCCATCGTCCAGGGCCATTGCCATCACAAGGCGGTGATGCGCCTGAAGGAAGAAAACTCGTTGATGGAAAAGATGGAGCTTGACCATCGCGTATTGGAGTCCGGCTGCTGCGGTATGGCGGGCGCCTTTGGTTACGAAAAGGATAAATATCAACTTTCCGTTGCTTGCGGGGAGCGCTCGCTTTTGCCGGAAGTACGCAAGGCTCCCGTGTCGACGATCATCGTGGCCGACGGGTTCAGTTGCAAGGAGCAGATTGCGCAGGAAACCAACCGCCACGCTCTGCATTTGGCAGAGGTGTTGAGGCTGGGCCTCGACGGCAAGACGCACCCGTCTCCGGACATGTATCCCGAACGCCGCTTCGTGCAACCTCGCCAGGCTGCGCAAAAGAAATCCATGGTGCGCGCCGCGATGTTTGGGATTCTGACGCTGGCTGCAATTGGACTGACGTGGCTCGGAAGCAGACGGCGATAAGTCGCTGCGGATGTCAGAGTGAAGGTGCTTCTCATTAGCGCGAATGGACAATGCTCATCACAGATTCTTGGCCAAAATCAGTCCGCGCCCAAAGACTATCTATTGCAGCCAGGGGCGGGTTGTCTTGGCCACCGATCTCGATGGCCTGATCGGAGGCTTTCCCAGGCATGGTTTGTTTGTCGGTGAAACACGGCTCTTATCCCGTTATCGATATTTTGTGGACGGCAAGGTTCCGCAAACAGTCGCAGTTTCGAATGTCGAACAGCATTCGTGGCTCGGATACTACATCAGCCCCGCTCCAGGTGCTCACTGGAAGCAGGATACGGGCTCGGGCGAGATGGAGGAATCGTCAGAAGAAACCATCGAGCTAAAGGTTTCGCGCACTGTCGGTCTCGGCGTTCATGAAGACATCGATTTTACAAACTACACGCAGCAAGTGGTGAAATTCACGTTCGAGATTGAGATTGACGCGGATTTCGCGGACCAGGCAGAGATTGTTCGGCGCAAACAACGAGGAAAACTAACCCGCCGTTGGCGGCGACTCTCTTCCCGCCACGGTGAACTGGTGTATGACTATCGCGCCAGTCATCGTTATTCACATCAGGGGAATCGAGGGGTGGCGCGTTTGCACAGAGCTTTGATCGTCAGCGTCGAGAACGCTGGATCACCGGTTTCGTATTACGGTTCCAAACTGCGATTCAATGTTCGTCTTAAAGAGCGCCAATCCTGGCACAGCTGCATAAAGCTCATCCCGGTCTTCGATGGCGAAAGCATGCCACCACTATATGACTGCCATCAATTCTTCGGGGCAGGCAATCAACTGGATCGTAAGCGCCGGATCTTCTTGAATGAATCCACCAACTTCAGAACCGATGAGGCGCGTCCGAAACTGGCATCTGTTGTCGAATCGGCATTGTTTCAAGCAACGCGTGATCTGTCAGACCTGCGGCTTCCGGATCTCGATCATGGAGATCGCTCGTGGATCACGGCTGCAGGTTTGCCGATTTACATCGCGCTATTTGGCCGGGACACTCTTACGGCGGGTTGGCAGGCGTGCAGCCTTTCAACCTCCATGGCGGCTGGAGCCTTGCACGAGCTGCCTAAATGGCAAGGCATGGTCGAGAACGATTGGCGGGACGAGCAACCGGGCCGCATGTTGCACGAGGCACATACCGGCCCGCTGGCAACCCTCAATTACAATCCGCGGTCCCGTTACTACGGCGCCGCCACGACATCTTCTTTTTACCCAGTCGTCGTATCCGAACTATGGCATTGGAGGGGAAACAAGCGGGAGATTAAAGCGCTACTCGAACCTGCGCGCCGCGGACTGCAATGGAAAGACAAGTATACAGATCGCTTTGGAGACGGTTTCTACGACTATCAGACACGCTCGACGCAAGGCAATCGGAATCAGGGATGGAAGGACTCTGAAGACGCCATCGTTTACGAAGATGGTCGCGAGGTTGATCCGCCGATTTCTACATGTGAAGAGCAGGCATTCGTATATGTCGCGAAGCTTCGCATGTCCGAAATGTTCTGGTTCATGGGAGATCGCGATCTGGCGCGCCGGTACTTTCATGAAGCGTCGGAGCTAAAGAAGCGATTCAACGATCGTTACTGGATGCCCGACAAGAAGTTCTTCGCCCTGGGCCTTGATGCTCAACGGAGGCAGATCAAGTCCATCAGTTCGAATCCAGGGCACTTGTTGGCATGTGGCATTGTTGAAAAAGATTTCGCAAAAGCTGTCGCCAGCAGGCTTCTACAGACCGACATGTTCAGCGGTTGGGGAGTCCGAACGCTTTCGTCCGAGCACCCCGCCTACGACCCATACAGCTACCATCGGGGATCGGTCTGGCCGGTGGAGCACGGAAGCTTTGCCATGGGCATGATGCGTTTCGGTCTGATCGATGAATTGCACGCGATCGCCCGCGCAATTTTCGAAGCCAGCACGCTCTTCGATTACCACCGCCTTCCCGAGTGCTTCAGCGGTCACGCCCGCGATGATCAACATCCGTTTCCCGCGCTCTATCCGCAGACGAATTGGCCCCAGGCGTGGTCGGCATCGAGCGTTTTTGCGATCTTGCAGGCCATGTTGGGCCTCTATCCCTTTGCCCCAACGAACTTGCTTCTGCTCGACCCTCATTTGCCCGACTGGCTTCCGGAGATGTTCGTGCGCAACCTGCATGTCGGCAAGGCTGCGGTGAGCATTCGTTTTTATCGAAAAGGCGCACGCACACACTTCGATGTACTCGATAAGCGGGGCCGTCTGCATGTTCTCAGACAGCCCAGCCCGTGGTCACTGACCGCCGGATTGGGAGAGCGAGTTAAAGATGTAATGGAGAGTTTAATTCCGTAAGACTGAGCCACAGTGGTGAACAGAACAGCAAAATCATGCGGTAGTGGAGGTGTCACTTGAAAAACCCGATCGGTCAAAAGCGCTGGGCGATCGCCGAAGGCTATATCCCGGACTCAAGCCATGGGCCGGAGCCGGAGATGACCAGTCACGAGACAGCTTGCGTGCTCAACACATCGGACCAGGATGCCCATGTGGAGATCACCATCTATTTCCCGGACAAGGATCCTGTGGGTCCTTATCGCGTTACGGTGCCGGCGAATCGTACGAAGCATTTGCGTTTTAACGATCTCAGGGATCCCGAACCGATTCCCAGAGGAACTGATTATGCCAGCGTGATCGAAGCTGACGTTCCGGTCGTTGTTCAGCATACCCGCCTGGACTCCCGGCAGAGCGCCAATGCATTGCTCACGACGATCGCCTATGCAAACGAAGACTGACCATGGTGAACGGCCCGGCGATAAAACCGGCGAAGGAGGCCCTGCCCCATTTCCCTGTCGATTTGGGCCTACGAGCTGGGCTTGCACGACGGAAGCTTAACAAGCTGACGGCGCCAAGAGAAGTGGAGTCATGCCGCCTCATGTTCATCTCGGCGCTTTTCAGGAAATGGTTCCGGATCGATGAAGATTTTTTCCACTGCCGGTTCTTGTTCGCGGATGTGATCCTTGATCCCGGCAATTGCACATTCCAGTTGCTGAATTTCGAGCGTACGACGAAATCGGATTTCCACTGTCAGCAGCGCCTGTTGCGGACCCATCTGCATGGTCAATAGTTCTCCCACACGCTCGACCGCAGGGTCCGACAAAATAATCTGCCTCATTCTGCGGATCCGCGACCGATCAGTTCTTTCTCCAACAAGGAGCGCTCCAGTCTCTCTGCCCAGCAGGACCGCGACCGATGCCAGGAGAATTCCGATGAGAATAGACGCCGCCGGATCCAGAAAGGGATTGTGAAACACTCTGCCCAGCCATATTCCAAGAAATGCGAGCACGGCTCCAATCAGTCCAGCGGAATCTTCCAGAAAGACGGTAAATATCGTTGGATCCTTGCTACCGATAATCTCGTCGAACACGCTTTCGCCGGGATCGTTCCGGCGGCGCAGTTCATGATAGGAAATTCGCCACGAGTAGGATTCGAATGCCGCGGCCCCAGCCAGGACTAGGTAGCTCCAAACCACATTCTCCGGCAACGCAGGATGCCGCATGTGCGAAATTCCCTGGTAGACAGCCAAGCCGCCGCCGAACGCAAAAATGTAAACCGCCACCAAAAGCGAGTAGAAATAGAGGACTTTTCCATGTCCAAAGGGGTGAAGCGAATCAGCAGGGCGAGCGCTGCGCCTCAGGCCCAACAAGAGCAGGAGTTCGTTTCCAGTGTCGACCGTGGAGTGGACGGCCTCCGCCAGCATGGCCGAACTACTAGTGAAGGCTGCAGCAATGAATTTGCAACCGGCGATTGCCAGATTGGCAACAATGGCAGCGAAGATTATCCTTTTGGACCCGCGTGAAGGCATCGGTCAGGTTTAGTCCCTCCGCTTGCTGAACAGAAGCCCCTATGACTTCTTCCTCGGAACCTTGGCGCCTTTTTTACGCGCTTCAGACAGACCGATGGCGATAGCCTGCTTACGGCTCTTCACCTTCCCCCCTCTGCCGCCTTTCCCGGATCGTAGTGTTCCGTGCTTTTTGCGGCGCATGGCACTAGCCACCCGCTTTCCCGCAGCCTTGCCATACTTGCGGCGACTCGACGTTTTCTTTTTAGGCATAACATTTCTCCCGATGCTGAATCTCGGATGAGTTGAGAAGAGAGAAGGTTGCAGCGCCCGACTCCAGGCCGCTGGACAATGGTTTCACATCCTAAGATGAGTAGAAACGCTACGTTAACGACTCTCCGAGCCACTGACCGATGCCGCGCAACGGTTCTATGTAGTCGCACACAATCTTGGTTGCTCCGAGGACCGGCATCGCGAGGATCAATCCAATCGGACCCCAGATCCAGGCCCAGAACAAGAGCGAGAGGCTTACCCCGAGAGGATTGAGTTGGAGCCGTTTTCCGACAAATTTCGGATACAGCACGTTCATCGTGATTACGTGAATGCCGATCAGCGTGATGATCACAACCAAAATCCCGGTCCGGTCGAGGCTGTCGATGCCCGCGGCCAGCGGAGGCAACAATGAAGCAAACACTCCGAGGTAGGGAACGAGGCCAACGAATCCGCTCAGTGCGCCAATAAAATAAAAATATTTGATACCCAGGAACCAGAAGATGAACGTACAAAGCAGAGCGTTCACCAAACCGATGAGGACATTAGCGACGATGTAACTGCGAATCATCGCAGAGATCGTGCCGACTGTGCGATGGGCAAGCAAACGATGTTCCTTGGGAAACAGCCGGACTGTAGCCACATGGGTGTGATCTTTGAGCACCAGCATGAAATAGACGAGAAAGGGCACGAATCCCACTGACAAGGCGAGATCCAGAATCGTTTCGCCGTTTCTCGAAATCAGTCCGGCTATGCCCGGTATCTGTTCGACTTTGACCGGCACGACTTGTTTTTCGTCCTTCGGAGATTCCACGATGGATCGGGCCTGATCGGCCATTCGGTCCGCATGATATCGAATGTTGCCAATGGTATTGCGGATTCGCGTGGAAAAACCAGGAAGCTGATCGGTGAACTGGACCGCGCTGTTGTAGGAATAGAACGCCAGGCCGCCGAACATCGCAAGCGCTGACATCACCACGAGGAGGGCGCCGACCCCTCGCGGAATGCGAAAGCGCGCAAGCCATTGCACTACCGGTTCGAACACATACGCCAATAAGACGGCGACCAGAGTTGTCACGAGAACAAACTTCAGCAAGTAAATCAATCCGAGGACCGCGACGAGCGCAATTACAATCTGCGCGATTGTGCCTGCCTTAATGGACGCCTGCAGAACTTCAACGCCCTCGACGGTCGGTTCGGGAACAATAACGGGGGCGACAGGCGCATTTACGGGTTTTGTCCGAAGCTCGAGCACATGTTTCCTGAAAACAGGCGCATCCATCCACCTCAATTCTGAAAGGTGGTGACTGGGCAGTCCATACCGGGGATTCGTTAGTGTGCTTCGGAGCGAACCTCACGTTCTTGGAATTCCTTGCTTAATGGTGGATTTTCCATGAGGGTCATAAACCTCTGATCTGTGTGCCAGATCCGACGTGTGTACTCGTACGCAGGTCGTTCTGCACCTGAACCACCATGAATGTTGTGTTGGCTCCGCGATTTCGCCGGCAAATGGGTGACACCAACTCGGCCCTCCGATCAGGTTGCTGAAGAACAAACGCTCGAGCGGCTGCCGGCATCCACGTTTCAGCACGTTTGGAGACCGAATGAGCAAAAAGAATGGGCTTGCAGACCCAATCCAACTCAAACCCTTAGCGTCGGCGAGGAAGTCTCTTTGCGGAGGCCTCGGATCCAGGTGGCTCATGGAACGGTTCCACAGAAATGCGCTCGTAACGCACTTCCAGAACGGTCAGGTGTTCTAGACCGCCCGGCGTTTGAAGGACTACGCTGTCACCCGCTGCCGACTTCATCAACGCGCGCGCCAGAGGTGACACCCAACTGATGTAGTTGCGGTTGAGATCAATCTCGTCGGTGCCTACTATACTCACCACTCGCTCCGCTCCCGCGGCAATGGCATAGCGCACGGTCGCTCCGAAGAATGCTCTCGTCGCAGACTGCCCAGTTCTCGGAGCTTCCGGGTCCACCACTTCCGCGGCTTCGATACGCTTGGTGAGAAAGCGAATCCGCCCATCGATCTGCCGCAGCCGCCGCTTGCCGTACTGATAGTCGGCGTTTTCGCTGCGATCGCCGTTGCCGGCAGCCCACGCCACCACCTCCGTCACGGCCGGGCGTTCCCGGGTGAGCAGAAACCGGTGCTCATCTTTGAGGCGCTGTAGCCCGCTCGGCGTGATGTAGTTCTTGACTCGCGTCGCGGGCTCGTCCGCTTGTGGTTTTCTCGTAAACCCTTTCCGCATCTCGTAATCCTTCCAGTGCGAATCCAGTGGGTGCCCCAGTGAACGCGAATGAACGGCGATAGAAAACACCGTAGGTTATCCGCGTTCATGGGAGTTCATGCGGCCCTGACTGCCCGCGACATCGAGGAACGCCACCAGCCACATCAGCAAGCTCGTCGTCAGCGCAATGACGGCGACGTCCAGCGCAGCGGCGAATTGCGCCCTGTCCGCACGATACGATTTCAGCCACCGGACACCAGCCCACCAGCATAGAAGCATACCTATCATGATCGGGCGAACTTGAGAAGTGGCTGAATCTTCCCGTTGTCCGCCATTCTGATTGCTTCGAGATACGTCTTGCGTGCCTCGCCTTCTTTGACCAGATGGGTGGAGCCCCAGGTAAATGCGGACAGCGTTATCAGTTAAAGCTGAATATCGCAAGAAGGAAAACCAGCATTACCGAGGTCTTGTTTATCAGCCCATGGATCATGTTCTCAAGAATTTCGAGCCTGCTGCGTCTGCCAGTCTCGCCATCGGTTTGGCTAGTAAGCCCACGGAGTGAGCAAGCGCACATCCGTACGCACGGTGAGCAACCCGAAGCGATCAGCTAAATCGGCTGCCTGAGCTTGCCGCCGGGCAAATTTCTCCAGTACTATGGGTTGCCAACTCCTTCTGAAGAATCCAGTTCAAGGTGAATATGCACAAATACTCCATCTCTCTGTTGTTGCTTCTGGCTGTCGCGGTGCCTGTGGCGACTGCTCAAATGCCTGCGGCCCAGACGTCTTCCGGGCCGGAGCTGCCCTATAGCCCCAGCCTCGACCTTAGCTCAATGGACAAATCGATCGACCCTTGCGTGGATCTTTACCTGTATTCCTGCGGCGGATGGCAGAAAAAAAATCCTACCCCGCCCGATCAGACTTCGTGGTCGGTGTACGGCAAGCTCTATCAGGATAATCTGACTTTCCTCCGCGACATGCTGCAAGAGGCGGCGCAGCCGAATCAGCACCGCGACGCCGTCACGCAAAAGACTGGCGACTTTTATGCCGCCTGCATGGATGAAGCCGCGGTAGAGAGGCAGGGCTTTTCGCCCATCCAGCCGGAACTTGATGCCATCGCACAGGTTAAATCAGCGAAAGACCTGGCGCCGCTGGTGGCGCGGATGCACGTCAACTACTTCCGGTACTCCTACACTTCCATGCTTTTTTCGGCGGGCTCGACCCAGGACCCGGACGACTCCGAAAACGTGATTGCCGACGTGGACCAGGGCGGCCTCGGGATGCCGGATCGTGATTACTACATCAAAGACGATGCCAAGACCAAAGAAACGCGCGTGCACTACGTTCAGCACGTGCAAAATGTTTTTGAGTTACTCGGCGACAGCCCGGCCGCCGCGGCGCAGAACGCCGCCACTGTCATGCGACTTGAAACCGCCATGGCCAAGGCTTCGCAGACTCGCGTGGAGCGCCGCGATCCGCACAACCTGGTCCACAAAATGAAGCTCGCTGAGCTGGTTCAACTGGCGCCCAACTTTGACTGGGCCGCTTACTACCGCGACGCGCAGTACCCGGAATTTCCCATTCTGAACGTCGACTCGCCTGAGTTCATCAAGGAACTCAACACACTCTTGGGTTCGGAGCCGATCGATAGTTGGAAAACCTATTTGCGCTTCCACGTGACCGACACGTCCTCGCTTTACCTTTCGTCGAAGTTTGTGGATGAGAATTTCGAGTTCTACCGCAAATATCTGCGCGGAGCCAAAGCGCAGCAACCTCGCTGGAAGCGCTGCGTGCAGTATGTGAACTACAGCTTGGGAGAGGCATTGGGCCAGGCTTACGTGGCGAAAGTCTTTTCTCCTGAACTCAAGCAGAGCACGCTCGACATGGTGCGAGGCATCGAGGACGCGATGGGAGAGCGCATCCGGGCGCTTGATTGGATGAGCCCGGAGACCAAGCAGCAGGCGCTGACCAAGCTGGCGGGCATTCGCAACAAGATCGGCTATCCCGACAAGTGGCGGGACTACAGTTCCGTGAAGATCGTGCCTGAGGATTTTGCGGGCGACGTCGAGCGCGCACACGCCTTCGAAGGCCGCCGCGACATCAACAAAATCGGCAAACCCGTTGACCGCGGCGAATGGGACATTACCGCGCCCACGGTGGACGCGTACTACAATCCGCAGATGAACGACATCAACTTTCCCGCCGGTGTGCTCCAGCCGCCGCTCTACGACCCGAAAACGGACGCCGCCCCCAACTACGGCGACACTGGTGGCACGATTGGACACGAGCTCACGCATGGCTTCGACGACGAGGGCAGCCAGTTCGACGCCAAAGGAAACCTGAAGGATTGGTGGACAAAAGAAGATCGCAAGAAGTTCGACGCCCGCACCCAGTGCGTGGACGACCAATACTCAGGGTACCTGGCGGTGGACGACATTCACGTCAACGGAAAACTGACCCTGGGCGAAAACGTCGCCGACCTCGGGGGCGAGATTCTCGCTTACATGGCGTGGAAGGATGCCACGAGGGACAAGAACCTTCAGCCCATCGACGGCCTTACTCCGGAACAGCGTTTCTTCATCGGGTTCGCGCAGTGGGACTGCGCGAACGAACGTCCGGAGGACCTGCGGGTGCGCGCGATGACCGATCCGCACTCCCCGGCGCGCTATCGCATTAACGGAGTGGTTGTGAACATGCCTGAGTTTGCGAAGGCGTTTTCGTGCAAGGCGGGGCAGCCCATGGTGAAGCCGGCGGCCAAGGTTTGCAGCGTTTGGTAGGAGGCTACGCCACCACCGGCTTTTCGACTTCAATTGGCAACCCTGCCTGCTGCCATGCGTCGAAGCCGCCGACTACGTTGCTGACATTGCGGAATCCGGCGCGTTGCAGCAGGCTGCACGCGATCATGCTGCGGTAGCCGCCCTTGCAGTGGACTGCGACCGGCGCGTCGCGGTCTATTTCTGGCGCAGCTACTTTGAAATTGTCCAGAGGCCACCAGGCCGCCGCTTGAATGTGTCCTGCCTCCCATTCCGGCTCGCGACGAACGTCGAGCACGCTGGCCTGATCGGCCCGCAAACGCTGTTGGAGGGCTTGTACCGAAATCTGTGGCGTCTCGGCCAGCGGGAGGCCGGCATGCTTCCAGCCGGCCACGCCATCTTTCAGAAATCCTCGCGCATCCTCGATTCCGACCCGAGCCAGGCGCAGCCGGGCTTCCGACAACTGCTCGGGCGATTCCGCAATCAGCACCGGCCGCGCTGCCAACCCCAGGACCGTGCCCGCCCACGTGGCGAATTGTCCCGAAAGGCCGATATTGATCGACTCGGGCACGTGGCCTGCCGCAAACTGCTCACCCGGGCGGACATCTAGAACCATCACACCGTCGTCGAGTAGGGTCTTCAGATCGCTCGCCGAAATTGCAGCTAAGGGCGGCATCTCGGAGAGCGATGAGGCCCCTGCGCGATTGATCTCTGCGTCTTGCAAGAAGTATTCGGGCCGCACCGGCAGATTCTCCGTCAACTGACGGACAAATTCGTCCCTGCTCTTAATCTGCAAAGCATAGTTAGTCAGCCGTTCAGTGCCTATGGTCGAAGAACGCTCGGCGCGCATGTTGCGCCCGCAGAGCGAGCCAGCGCCGTGGGCCGGATACACCAGCACGTCGTCCGGAAGCCTCATCAGCTTGCTGTGCAAGCTGTCGTACAGTAGGCCTGCAAGTTGCTTCGGGGTGTGCGTCTTTGAGAGATCGGGACGGCCGACGTCGCCGAGAAACAAAGTATCGCCGGTCAGCACCGCCCAGGGTTTGGGAGATTTTTCCTCATCCGTAATCACCAGGCAAGCGCTTTCCGGCGTGTGTCCGGGAGTTTCCAACACTGAGATCCGTGCTTTACCCACCCGCAACTCGAAGCCGTTATGTACTCCCACGTGGGGAAACGCCGCTCCGGCACTGGCGCCGATGTAGATGGTCGAGCCAGTACGCGCCGCCAGTTCGTTGTGCCCAGACACGAAATCGGCGTGGAGGTGGGTTTCGAAAATGTGAAGGATCTTTACCCCTTGTTCTTGCGCGGCCTTCAGGTAAATCTCCACATCACGCTGAGGATCGACCACCACAGCCTCGCCCTCCGAAGCCAGCATGTAGGAAGCGTGAGACAGGCAACCTAGGTAGAACTGTTCGAAGAACATGGTCGTGCCCCCTTGAGCTCGATTCTAGACTAATTCCGTACGGCGCAAATAGCGCGCTCACGCCCCGTTCCCAAATGCGCACCGGAATTGTCATTGCCCTACCCGGGATTCTGGTGGTAGGTTTTCGGTTATGGATGAGGCCAACCGCCGGACCACGACGCCCGCCTTACCCGAAACCCCTAAGGTCCCAGTTCTGACCGCCGCCAGCTTCTGTCCCAACTGCGCTGCCCAACTGAAAGAGCACGGTTGCAAGCTCAGCTGCCCACGCTGCGGCTTCTACCTGAGCTGTTCGGATTTCTACTAGTCTTTTGCCGGCCGCAGGTTTTCCGCCCGCGTAGCTTCATCTACAATATCTTCATCTGAAATATCAGGCCATAAAATCCCTAACTTAGGAGATTCGAATGCAACGCAAGGCAAGCGCTATCTGGAAGGGCGGGCTCAAGGACGGCAAGGGGTCGGTTTCGTCTGCCAGCGGCGTGCTCAACAACACGCCCTATTCATTTACCACACGGTTTGAAAACACCCCCGGCACCAATCCCGAGGAACTGATTGCGGCAGCGCATGCGGCCTGCTTCTCCATGGCGCTTTCGGGCCAGTTGGGCGGCGCCAATCTTACCGCATCGAGCATCGAGACATCCGCCACGCTGACCATGGAAAAACTGGATTCGGGCTGGACGATTACGGCGGTCCATCTGGATGTTGTGGGGCGGGTGCCAAATGCCGATCAGGCTGCGTTCCAGAAAGCAGCGGAAAACGCCAAAAGCGGGTGCCCGGTCTCGAAGCTACTCAAGGCCAACATCACCATGACGGCCAAGCTGGAAGGCTAGGCTTGGTCAGATTCTGCGGCAGCCTGTAGAATAGTAATGTTTTCTTCCTGATGGATGGCCCGCGAGGGCCGTCTCCCAGTATTGCCATCGTGGCGGAATTGGCAGACGCGCATGGTTCAGGTCCATGTACCCGCAAGGGTGTGGGGGTTCGAGTCCCTTCGATGGCACCACTCAATTAGAATGGCATCCCGAATATTCGGGAACCACGATGCCCGCGACTCTCGACCAGATTGTTGCTGCCACTCGCCGGAACCTTGGCGAAACTCTGCGTTCGGCTGATCTGCGAGAGCTTGAGGAGCGGGCGCGGCAGCATGTCCCGCGCGGCTTTCGCGCTGCTCTGGAGAAACAAAGCCGCATCGGGCCAGCCATCATCGCGGAACTGAAGAAAGCGTCGCCTTCCCGGGGCCTCATTCGCACGGATTTCGATCCCGCAAGTCTGGCGGTGGAACTCGAAGCCGCCGGAGCGGCGGCGCTTTCCGTGCTCACCGACGCCGAATTCTTTCAAGGCTCGCTCCAGAACCTGGCTAAGGCTTCAGCGGCGGCAAGACTGCCTTGCCTTCGCAAAGACTTCATTGTCGATGAATTCCAGTTACTGCAAGCTCGTGCCCACTGCGCCGACGCAGTGTTGCTGATCGTTGCAGCCTTGTCGCAACCGGAGCTCGAGGCCCTGGCTGCGAAAGCTACGAGCTACGACCTGGACGTGCTCTGCGAAGTCCACGATGAGAAAGAGCTGGATCTCGCCCTGGTTGCCGGATGTGACCTGATCGGCGTAAACAGCCGTGATCTGCGGACTTTTGCCGTCGATCTGCAAACTGCGTACCGTCTCGCCGGACGGATGCCGAACAATGTGTTATCAGTCGCTGAAAGCGGCATCAAGAATGGCCAAGACATCGCGCGCCTCAAAGCGGCGGGTTACAAAGCATTCTTAATTGGTGAATCGTTGATGAAAGCGCAATCCGCGGGAGATACCCTTCGTTCTCTACTCGCACAAGCTGGAAGCTAGGAGCTAGAAGCTAGAAGCTGATTTATGACTTGGGTCAAGATTTGCGGAATCACGAATGTGGAAGATGCGCTAACCGCGGTAGAGGCGGGCGCCGACGCGCTGGGGTTTGTCTTCTATGAGAAGAGTCCGAGAAATGTGATGCAGGACGTGGTGCGCGAGATCGTGCGCCAGTTGCCGGCGACAATAGAGAAAGTCGGAGTCTTCGTGCAACGGCCCCTCGATGAAATGGAGCGCGTGGCCGCAGCCACCTGTCTGACGGGAGTTCAGGTGCACTTGAAGTTCCCCCACACTCAATGCAGCGCATTGCAGAGTAAGACGCTGAAATACTTCGTGCTGCGTGCCAACGAATTGTTGCAGGATCAAGCCTGTCTCGATTGGTACCGGGACGTATCGCAAAGTGTAGGAGCCATTTTTCTGGATGCCGGCTCCGACGCAAAGCCGGGAGGAACCGGCAAACCTTTTGATTGGCGAGGCTCTGCGCCACTGGCGCGCGCTCTTCAGCAGAACTTTCGCGTCGTGGTTGCCGGGGGCCTGACGCCGACAAACGTCCCCGAAGCCATGCGTATACTGAAGCCCTGGGGCGTTGATGTGTCCACTGGAGTGGAATCGCGCCCCGGCAAGAAAGATCGCGACAAGCTGCGAGCCTTTATGGCTGCAGTTCGGGGAGAAGACAAAAGCTTGTAGCGCTGGGACCTTGCGCAGGCGAGGCCCTCCGCGACAGCCGCCGCTACTTTTTTAAAGTGCTATGGCTAGTGCCGCCATCACAAGACGCAAGCACCAGGGCCGTTTCGGCGCCTACGGGGGCCGGTACGTTCCCGAAACGTTAATGGCGGCGCTCGAGCAATTGGAGTGCGAATACGAGCGGGCAAAGCATGACCGAAAGTTTCGGTCGCGTCTCCAGGAGCTTCTGAAAACCTTCGCCGGACGACCCACCCCATTATTTTTCGCCCGCCGGCTTACGGACAAACTGCGCGGCGCCAAAATCTATCTCAAGCGCGAAGACCTGCTGCACACGGGCGCACACAAGATCAACAACTGCCTGGGACAGGCGTTGCTGGCCGAGCGCATGGGCAAACGCAGAATCATCGCCGAAACCGGCGCCGGCCAGCACGGTGTCGCCACCGCCACCGTCTGCGCGCTCTTCGGCTTCGAGTGTGTAGTGTACATGGGCACGGAAGACATGCGCCGCCAGGAACTCAACGTGTTTCGCATGCGGCTGCTGGGAGCCGAAGTACGCGGCGTCGATTCCGGCTCGCGGACCCTGAAAGACGCCATCAATGAAGCCATGCGCGACTGGGTCACCAACGTCCGCACCACGCACTATCTGCTGGGAAGCGTCCTCGGCGCGCATCCGTATCCCACCATGGTGCGTGATTTTCACCGCGTCATCGGCAAAGAAACGCGGGCGCGGATTCTCAAAGCCGAGGGAAAACTACCGGCGGCAATCATCGCATGCGTTGGCGGCGGGTCGAATTCCATTGGAATTTTCTACGACTTCATCAAAGACAAGCGGGTAAAGCTGATTGGCGTGGAAGCCGGCGGACGCGGCCGGGCGCTTGGCGAACACGCTGCCAGATTTCAGGGAGGCTCGCCGGGAGTGCTGCAAGGAACGTTTTCGTACCTGCTGCAAGATCAAAACGGCCAGGTTGCGACTACCCATTCCGTATCCGCCGGACTTGATTATCCCTCCGTCGGTCCCGAGCATGCGTGGCTGAAGGATTCCGGTCGTGCCGAATATGTGGCCGCATCGGACGCCGAAGCTCTCGCAGCCTGTACGCTGCTGGCCCGCACCGAAGGCATTATTCCCGCGCTGGAGTCGGCACACGCTGTGGCGGAGGCGATAAAGCGCGCTCCCAAAATGAAGAAAGCAGACATCCTGATTGTGAACATCTCCGGGCGCGGCGACAAGGACATTGGCATATTAAGGGAGAACCTGAAACTCGACTGAAGATTCCAGATGGCTCTCTCTTTTCAAGCCCGGCCTGCGCTCGTCGCCTACATTACCTGCGGCGACCCCGACCTTGCGGCCAGCCGCGACATTGCCTTTGCCGCAGTTGATTCGGGCGCCAGTGTGATCGAACTGGGCGTGCCCTTCAGCGATCCTTTGGCGGACGGGCCTGTGATCCAACGAGCCAGCCAGCGCTCGCTTCGCCACGGTACATCGTTAGCCCAGGTGATTGAGCTGGGCAAAGAAATCCGAAGACGCTCACAGGCCGGACTGATCATTTTTTCTTACCTGAACCCGGTTCTGCGCATGGGTCTTGAGAACTTCAGCGCCGCAGCGCAAGACGCGGGCATTGACGGTGCGCTCATAACCGACTTGCCGGTGGAAGAAGCCGGCGACTACCTCCGCCAGATGCGAAGGCGCGACTTGGCCACCATCTTCCTGGCGGCCCCGACCAGCACCGATGAGCGGCTGAAGCGGATTGCCGAGGTCTCCAGCGGATTCGTGTATGCCGTGTCGAGAACCGGGGTCACCGGCGCCCGCCAGGAGATGGCTCAGGATGCGCAAAAATTGGTTCGGCGTTTGCGTCGATTTACCATGCTGCCAGTGGCAGTTGGGTTCGGCATTTCCACTGCCGCGCAATTCGCCGCGGCGGGGAAGTTTGCCGATGCGGTGGTCGTGGGCAGCGCGATTGTGCAGATAATCGAGAACAATCCGGGTAGGGAAGCCGAGTCTGTGGCAGAATTCGTAGGGCAGCTTGCAGCCATGCGCTCTCAGACCGGAAAGAGCGACAGCTGAAGTCTGAGAGCTTTTCTTATGGACATCTCCGAATGGCGAAACAAAATCGATGAGCTCGACCGCAGGTTGGTGGAGCTGCTGAGCCAGAGGGCGGAGGCGGCCCACGAGATCGGCAGGTTGAAGCGGGTTGCGGCAATGCCCATCTACGAGCCGGACCGGGAACAAGCGGTTTTCGACAACGTACGGCGCGCGAATCCTGGCCCCTTGGCGGACCACGACCTCCTGAACATCTATGAGCGCATCATGGACATCATGCGCCAGATTCAGCAGGAAGAAATTGCCCCGAAATCATCTTCGCAATCCGGCGGCACGGAGCTGGATGCGGAGGTGAACGATTGAAGCTTTCAACAAGCTTTCGGCCGCAAGCTTGCGAAGCCTCCGCAGGGTTCGCTGAAAGCTGAGAGCTGATGGCTGAAGCCTTCTTATGATTGTTGCCATGCAGGAATCCGCGCCCGAGGAGCAGATCCAGGGAGTCATCGAGTACCTGGTTCGCCTGGGGTTCTCCGTCCATCGCTCGACTGGGGCGAGACAGACCGTGGTAGCCGCGGTCGGCGAACGGGTTGATTTTGATATTCGCAACCTTGAGGTTTTGGCCGGAGTCGAGCACGTCCACCGCATCAGCGCTCCCTACAAGCTGGCCGGAAAGAGTTTTCGCCCCCAGGGTACGGTGGTGGAATTCTCGAATGGGTTGAAGATTGGCGGCGAAGACGTGGTGGTTATGGCAGGGCCGTGCTCGGTGGAATCGCGCGAGCAGCTTTTTGCCGTGGCTGAGCAAGTCGCCAAAGCCGGAGCGCGTGCGCTTCGCGGGGGCGCGTTCAAGCCGCGCAGCTCTCCTTATTCGTTTCAGGGGCTGGGCCTCACAGCTTTGAAACTGCTGCGCGAGGCGGGCGACCAATTCAAGCTGCTGGTGATCAGCGAGGTCATGGAAATTTCGCAAATTGCGCTCATGCTGCCTTACGTGGACATTTTTCAGGTGGGCGCGCGCAACATGCAGAACTTCAATCTGCTGCGCGAACTGGGGCTGGTAAAGAAGCCGGTTCTGCTCAAGCGTGGCATTGCAGCTACCCTCGAAGAACTGCTGCTCTCCGCCGAATACATTATGGCTGGAGGAAACTACAACGTGGTCCTGTGCGAGCGCGGCATCCGCACCTTCGAAACCTACACTCGTAATACCTTGGATATCTCGGCGATTCCCGTCATTCACAAACTTTCGCATTTGCCCATGGCCTCCGATCCGTCTCACGGTATCGGTATCCGCGACAAAGTTGCCCCGATGGCACGGGCGTCGCTCGCCGCGGGAGCCGATGCCCTGCTGATTGAAGTACACAACGAGCCCGATAAGGCGCTGTCGGATGGCGCCCAGTCGCTCTATCCCGCCCAGTTTTCCGAACTCATGGATCAATTGCGAATCATCGCGCCGGCGGTCGGCCGCAGGATCGCCTAATGGCGATCCGGCAGATCACCATCGTTGGCGTCGGCCTGATTGGCGGATCGTTTTCTCTGGCTCTTCGGAAACAGGGGTTCACGGGCCGCGTGGTCGGCTGTGACCGCGCGGCGGTGCTCGACCGCGCGCTCATTCGAGGTGCAATCGATGAAGGCTTCTCCCATCCTTTCGAGGCAACCCGTGGCAGCCAGGTTGTGGTGCTGGCCACGCCGGTGCTCGGAATCATCGACCTTATTCATCGGCTGGGCCCGGCGCTGCCGCAAAAAACCCTGCTCACGGACATGGGCAGCACCAAGAGCCAGGTGGTTGAGGAAGCGAAAGCTGTGTTCGGTAAGGCCGCCGGAGTTCGCTTTCTCGCCGGGCATCCCATGGCGGGGAAGGAACAATCCGGCATCGAGTTTGCCGACGCCGATCTGTTCCAGGGAGCACCGTGGTTTGTGACTCCGCTGCGGGGGCAGAAAATCTACGAAGGCATGAGCGGAGAGTTTCTGGATTGGGTGGATAGGATCGGCGCTCGCATCGCCAGCCTCGAAGCCGATGAACACGACCGGCTGTGCGCCTGGATCAGCCACCTGCCGCAGATGATTTCGACTGCGCTGGCGGCAACGTTAGTGGATGAATATGGCCAGGAGGCGCCGCTGCTCGAGGCCGGCGGCCGGGCCCTGTGGGACATGACCCGCATCGCCAGCAGCCCGTATTCGATGTGGCGCGACATTGCTCTCAGCAACAAGGCGAATCTCGAGGACGCGATCTCCAAACTGGAGCAGCGGCTGGCGCACATCCGGGAAAATCTCGATACCAGAGAACTGGCGATGGAGTTCGAACGGGCACGGGAGTTGAGAAAAACAAATGCACCGCCAGCGAGCGCTCAGAGACCACGGAGAAAGTAAATGCCGCTTGTGTGCCGCTGTGCGCTGTGTGGTAATTTCATTTAGGTTCTTCGTTCATGCACAAAGTCGTTGCCAGCGCCGATGAAGCCGTCCGCGACGTGTTTGATGGCGCTGTCATCATGGTCGGCGGATTCGGATTGTGCGGCATTCCCGAGAACCTGATCCGCGCGTTGGTACGCAAGGGTGTCAAGAACCTCACCACCATCAGCAACAATGTGGGGGTCGATGGCCTGGGCATGGGGCTGTTGCTGTCTGCGGGGCAGATCCGCAGGCATATCGGCACTTACGTCGGCGAGAACAAACTGCTGGAGCAGATGGTCTTGCAGGGCAAGATCGAGTTGGATCTCGTGCCCCAGGGGACTTTTTCCGAGCGCATTCGCGCCGGGGGAGCAGGCATTCCGGCTTTTTTCACGCCTGCAGGCGTGGGCACGATGGTGGCTGAAAAAAAAGAGACACGCGACTTCGATGGCCGCACCTATGTGATGGAGCACGCGCTGAAGGCTGATTTTGCCCTGGTGAAAGCCTGGAAGGGCGATAAGTGGGGTAATTTGGTGTATCGCAAGACCGCCCGTAACTTTAATCCCATGATGGCGACCGCCGGCAAAATCACCATTGCAGAAGTCGAGCACCTGCTGGAACCCGGTCAACTTGAGCCGGATCTTGTGCATACCCCGAGTGTTTACGTGAAGCGGATTTTCAAGGGAGAGTTGTTTGAGAAGAGAATTGAGAAAAGAACAGTGAAAGCTTCCGTCGGTCGTTAAGAACCATGGACAAACCCGGCAAAGACGTCGAAAAGCGCGAGCGCATCGTCAAGCGCATCGCCCGCGAACTGTGTGATGGTTTCTATGTCAACCTGGGTATCGGAATGCCCACGCTGGTGGCGAATCACGTCCCCCCCGGCATGGATGTGATTCTGCAAAGTGAGAACGGCATGTTGGGCATTGGACCGTATCCCCTTGAAGGACAGGAAGACGCGGACCTGATCAACGCCGGCAAGGAAACAGTGAGTGAACTTCCGGGCACTGCCTATTTCTCGAGCGCAGATTCCTTCGCGATGATTCGCGGCGGGCACATCGACCTCAGCGTGCTCGGCGCCATGGAAGTGGATGAAAAGGGCAACCTTGCCAATTGGATGATTCCGGGGAAGATGGTGAAGGGTATGGGCGGCGCCATGGATTTAGTGGCGGGAGCACGCCGAGTAATTATCGCCATGGAGCACACCACGCGCGAGGGCGCGGCCAAGATTTTGAAGCAATGCACTCTGCCGCTCACCGGAGTGGGTGTGGTGAACACCATCGTCACCGATATGGCTGTAATTCAGGTGACGCCGAAGGGTTTGATGCTCGAGGAAACCGCGCCCGGCCTGACTGCGGACGACGTTCAGAAAGCGACGGAGGCCAGGTTGGTCGTGAGTCCCGCTCTCAAGTCGATGGACAGCTAAAGTAGTGCGTCGGAAATAGTGATCGTTAAAGATTGCGGCCTCGATCTGCGTGACGTCCTACCGGGCGAAGAGGTCAAAGGCTTTAACCACGGGGGGCACAGAGGATCACAGGACACACTGGCGACCTATAAATGTCGGCCTTTTTGACGCACCACACTAGCTATTCACTCCCACCTGCGCTCTTCAGCCTTAGCCTTGCTGCCTCGAACTCATCGCCCTTTTGCCAGCCGACTTCTTTCACCTCAGTCGCCGCCATCCAACCCAGCGCGAAGCCAAAGCGGGCGATGACGGCGTCACCGGTGAAATCCATGTCGGAACGATATTCGTCGCTCGGTTGGTGGTAGTGTTTCGCAGTGTATTCGTCGGCTTGAGCCTGGCCCCAGGCCATGTCGTGGCCTTTGTACTTCAGGCCTTCGTTGATGGAGAAAGCAGGAATTCCCACCCGCGCCAGGCTGAAATGGTCGGAACGGTAATAGTGCCCGGCCTCGGGACGCGAATCCGGGCGGATGGCCAGCCGGAAAGTTTTCGCCATGACCGTGACCACAGGATAAAACGTGGTGCGCTCCGCTCCCGAGACTTCGACTTCTTCAGGTGAACCCAAAGGCGGCACATCGTCGAAATTCATATCCAGACTGATGTTGCCTGCGGGAATCGGCGGGTGCTTGCCGAGATATTCCGATCCGAGCAGTCCCTGTTCTTCCGCGGTCACCGAGGCAAACAGGATGGACCGGGCAGGACGCTGCATGGCCTCAGCGTAGGCTCGAGCCACTTCCAACAGAATGCCGCACCCAGTGGCATTGTCCTTGGCGCCGTTATAAATGTTGTCGCCCGGCATATCCGGGCGAATTCCAAGGTGATCGTAGTGCGCGGTGTACAGCACGGCCTCGGTCTTGAGCTTGCGATCCGCACCCGGCAACATTGCGACTACATTGTTCGATTCAAAGGGACGCACCCGGCTCACCATGTGAGCCTTCAGCTTCACCGACAGCGCAACCGGACGAAAATTTCGCGAGCGCGCATCGGCCAGCATTTTCGCCAGGTCCAAACCCGCCGCGTCGGCCAGCATTTTGGCTGCGTCGAACTGAATCCATGCCGCCACTTTCAGTTCCGGCGCGGCTTCGAGTTTAAGGAACGCCTTTTCGCCGGAATTCGAGTTGCGCACCACCTCCCAGGGATAACTGGCCATATCAGTCTGGTGGATGAGAATCGCGCCCACGGCGCCTTTCCGGGCCGCTTCTTCATACTTGTAGGTCCAGCGGCCGTAGTAGGTCAGAGCGCTGCCCTTGAAGAATTTCACGTCGTCGGATGGCGGTTCGTTCACCAGCATCAGCAGCACCTTGCCGCGTACATCGACGCCTTTGTAATCGTCCCAGTTGTATTCCGGCGCTTCGATGCCGTAGCCGACATAGACGATCTGCGCATCGACCGCGGATTCTGCTTGCTGGGTCTGGTCGTACGCGACGTATTGCTCGAGCGCCTTCAGATTGATTGCCGCACGGTTGGCTGGGACGAAGGAAAATGCGGTCTGCGGTTGCGGCGTGATTCCGACCATGGGCACTTTCTGCATGTAAGTGCCATTGTCACCCATGGGCTTTAGTCCTTCGAGCGCGAACTGCGTGGCCATGTACTCGGCGGCGATGTCCCCACCCCGGGCTCCCGTCCCCCGCCCTTCGAGCAGGTCGTGCGAGAGGAAGCGGACGTGGGCTCGGATGCGCTCAGGATTGATTCTCTGCATGGCGGATATCGCGGTCCCCGGCAGTCGTGCTGACACACCCGATGAACCTGAGAACTTGCGCGCTGCCTCTGCCGGAGAAAACCCAGAAATCACAAAAAGTGCAAAAAACACAAACCAGCCCTTGCGCATCCCCTGAAAGCTCCTGAGATCAAGATTGATGGATGAATTTCAACTAGTTTACGGAAACTCGCTCAACTTCGTTGCTTTGGCCCGCGACCGCGGGTCAATTCTTGGATCCTCAACCCGCGCGGAAATCGGGAACGTTGTCGCCCGGATGAAATATGGTGTGTAGCTTTTCGCCCTGGGCCCCGCCCGCTCTCCGGTTGATCTCCTCAATCTCTTTGCGCACCCAGCCCACGCTGGAGACCTCGATTTCTCCGTCCGCCGCAATCCAAAACAAGGTCGGGACATTGGTCAAGCCGTAGGCGTTTGAAACTGGGTAGGAGTCGGTATCATCCAGCAGCACCGGGAATGTTATGCCGTATTCCTTGAGGAACGTTGCCGTGTCCTTTTTCGGGTTTTGCGAGATGCCGATAATGGTCACAGTCCGGTTGCCATGGGCTTTGTGGATGCGCTCAATAAACGGAAACGCAAACTGGCACACCGGACAAGAGATCTTGAAAAATGCCGCCAGCACCGGCCCCCGGGACAGCGCGTCTTTCAGCGAGAATTGTTTCCCATCCATGGTGGATAGGGTGAAATCCGGCGCTTGAGTTCCCGCCGCCAATGCAGCCATAGACTTTCCTCCGAACATGTTGCCGAGCCAGTTCTTCATTGTGCCGCCCTGCGAACTCTCTATTCTAGATGACTTTAGTGGCACGCAGGATTTTCCGGGCGAGCCCGGTCAAGGGTAACGTCGCCAGGCGGGACTTCCGGACCCAGCGGCCCGCCGTCCCCTCAGGCGCCGTGCTTTCCGTCACTTTGACGCGGTAATCGGTTACTGTGATCGAGTGGCGCAGGACCAGACTCGGCCGGGATTTCAAGCCTGAGGCTGAAATCTCTGGCAATTCCCACATCCCTGGCATCAACGATGAGTTTGCCGGCCGCTTCACCAGAAATACAGATCCGTCGCGGCGATCGAAGGCGTATTGGATGTTGCGTTTCCTTTGGCGGCCGGTTCGTGCCGAGGCCGGTAACTGTCCCTGCGTGGCGCACATTTCAGAAACTGGACATAGGTGACAGTTTGGTTGGCGCGGAAGGCAGGTGGTCGCGCCCAGCTCCATCATTGCCTGATTGAAGTCGCCTGGGCGGCTGGGGCTCAACATCTCCTGGGCCGCGTCCCACAACGCTTCCCCCGCCAGATTTCTTCCCAACAAGCGCCGCAAAACGCGCTCCACGTTTCCGTCGACGACGGCGGCGCGCTCATCAAATGCAATGCTGGCGATCGCCGCGGCGGTGTAGCGGCCAATTCCGGGTAGGCTTCGCAATTCCGCCGCGTTTGTAGGAAGCTCTGCCTGGTGGTCTTTCACCACTTTCTTCGCCGCCGCGTGCAGCATGCGGGCGCGCCGGTAATAGCCAAGCCCGCTCCACGCCGCCAGCACCGAAGCCTCGCGTGCTCTGGCCAGCATTTTAAGGCTGGGGAAACGCCGCAGGAACTCTTCGTAGTGGTCCACGACCGCGGCCACGCGGGTCTGCTGAAGCATGATCTCGGATAGCCAGACTCGATAGGGATCGCGGTCCTGCCGCCATGGAAGCTCGCGCTGGTTTTGATCGAACCACTTCAAGAGCCGCAGGCGAAAGCGGTTTCTATCCAACTTTTGCTTGGAAGGCATTGTGTGCTTAAGAACGACATTCTACCGGGAGGCGACGATGTATGCTTGTTTACGACACTTTGAAGAACGATTATGACGTCCGAACCTGGCACTCACTTCTGGCAAATCTCACCGCTCGAACAGCAACGGGCCAAGATCGACAAGCGTTATCTGGAGTTCCTGCGGGTTCCGGCTATGAGTGCCGGTCTCTATGTTTTGCCCGCGGGCAGTATGGATACGCAGTCCCCACATCAGGAAGACGAGATGTATTACGTGGTTCGAGGCAAGGCAAGGATGAAAGCCGGGAATGAAAGCCAGCCGGTCGAAACGGGCAGCGTGATTTTTGTTGAAGCGCGCCTCGAGCACCGCTTTTACGACATCGCCGAGGAATTGGTAGTGCTGGTGTTCTTCGCGCCGGCGGAGACACCCTAGGAACAGGGTCTCCACGCTGCCCATGTGGCTATTGAAGCTGTCGCGTCATCTTCCGAACACCAGCACGACAAAGCTGTCGGGCAATATCGAGTGGCGCGGGTGCGGGTTGTCGACCGTGGCCGCGGGCGGCGGTCCGAACTTCGCGGTGACCAGATACACATTGTGAGTTTTCTCGTCGAGCGCCATGGTTCGCGCTCCCGGCTGGGTGGGCACGTTCTCCAGTACGCTGAATTTTGCCGGCGAATCTTCGTGGACCACGGTGAGAACGCCTTCGCCGCAGGATGCGAAGGCGAGACCGGTTTCCGGATCAAAGGCATTGGCATCGACGCCTTCACCGATCGCTGGCGTGGCAATCACCTTTCCCGAGTCCGCGTCCACAACTGCCATCATTTTGTTGTCGCAGCCGGCAAACAGGCGCCGGTTTTTGCGATCAATCGCCAGGCCGCTGGGCTCTTCGCACGGAGCCAGAGCCCAGTGTGCCTTTTCCTCCAGCTTGGCAGGATCGATGGCGTCGATCTGGCTTTTGTCCTCGATGTTAACGAACACTTCACCTTTGCCGTCACTCACGGCGAATTCCGGCTTTCCCTCCAGCTTGATCGTGCCCACTACCGTGCCCCCGGCCGCGTCGATGGCGGTGGCGTCGTGGCTCCGGCCGTTGAATGCAAAAACGCGTTTGCTGGCCGGATCGTAAAGAATGGCGTCCGGGTTTTCTCCGGCCTTGACCTTGGTGATGGCTTTGAGCGTTTTCAGGTCAAAGATCGTGACCGTCCCCTCGCGGCCGTTGCTGATAAAGCCGCGTCCCAGTTCCGGCGCCAGCGCGATGCCATGCACGCCGGGCGTATCAGGAATGTCCCCCACCGGCTTACCGCTGTCGGCATCGATGACGATGACGTGCGTGGAGCGCGAAAGATACAAGCGCCGCGAAGAGCTGTCGAGGGTGAGATAGTCCCAGCCGCCATCGCCGCCCAGCTTGTAGGTGTTGAGCAGGTGATAACCAGGATCGGCGGCTAGGGCCAGAGTCGCCACAAACACTACAAAGCCCCACCCCGAAAACCATCGCTGTTTGGACATTGCGTTTCTCCTTTCAAGAAAAATGGTCGAAATAACTTTACTCTATTTTCAACCCACATATACTCCCTGGGATGGACTTCTCGCAGAGTTGTGAGTGCGATGATAGGGTCGGTACACGACAACATCACAGGCTCCCAGAGGCCGAGTGCTCTTCTATATCAAGCGGTTTTTGAGTCTTGAGATCGCCGTAACCCTGCTGCTCGGCGGGTTGGGTTACTGGGGGATTCGGCACAACCACCTTCCACTCACTTTGAGGATCAACCCACGTGAGATCGCGCTGGGTGCAGCCGGTTCCCTGTGGCTGGCAGCTTGGACTCTGCTGGTGCAGTCCGGATACTCAGTGATAAAGGGAAAGGCCTACGCTCAGGGTCTGACCGCTTCGTTGGCCCGAGTGTACGTGGGTGCTGGCGCGACACAAATCATCTTCGGGGGGATAACTGCCGCCTGCGGGGAGGAGTTGTTCTTTCGCGGCTTCTTGCAGCAACGGTTTGGCATCATTGCGGCATCGCTGCTGTTCATGCTCGCTCATTTTGGAGGGAAGAAGATTCGCGTCGTTAGCCTATGGTCAATATTTCAAGCGCTGTACTTGGGGTTGTTTTTCGCGTGGTCGAAGAACCTGCTGGTCCCGATGATCGCGCACGGGCTGTTTGATATTGGCGGAATGATCTATTTCCGGGAGTTCATGATGCGCTTCAGGGAGACATCATGAATATTCTCATCACCGGAGCGTCCGGCAACCTGGGTTCGTATGTGGTGCGTCATCTGCTGTCGGGACGTCATCATTTGTACCTGGCGTTTCACAAATCTCCTCTGCCATACGATTTGACCGGACACCAGCAGGTCACAGTCCGCCTCATGGACCTTTCGCAACCAGAAACACTGCCCAAGGCGTGCGCCGGCGTCGACTGCGTCGTGCACCTTGCCGGAGTGCTGTTTGCCCCCTTGCCGGAAAGATTCTTGCCCAGGACGAACGTTGGCTATGTGAGGGACCTGGTGAAAGCGGCCAGGGGCGCCGGCGTGAGAAAGTTTATTCTCGTGAGCTTCCCACATGCCGAGGGCGAAACGACTCCGGACCATCCTGCCGTCGGCCGACTGGATGCGACTCCGGGCGTCATCCATTTTCGTACGCGTCTGGAAGCTGAACGGGTCCTTGTCGACGCTACGAAAGACGGGTCAATGACCGCAGTGATCTTTCGTGCTGGAATCGTTTACGGCAGAGGCATAAAGCTGACTGAAGGGGCACGCTGGATGCTGCGTCATCATCTGTTAGCAGTCTGGCGTAAGCCAACATGGGCACACTTGATTTCCTTGCCGGACTTTCTGACTGCGCTAGAGTCCGCGATTGAGCTAGAGCGTGCCCACGGAATCTATCAAGTTTGCGATGACGGCCCGCTTACGATTCAAGACTTTCTAGATCGGCTGGCTGATCATTACCGTGCTCACCGACCTTGGCGTTTACCAGAATGGATGTTCCGTTTCGCAGGAGTGAGTTGCGAGGTCGCATCCCTTCTTTTCCGCGTTCCGGCTGTGTTAAACCGCGACATAGTGAAAGCAGGCATGACCTCCTGCGTCGCCGATAATTCGCGGATGAAGCGCGAACTGTTGCCCGTCCTTGCCTATCCCACTGTCGAGCAGGGTTTCAAGCTGTTATAGCCGTTGGCTCACTCTGCCATCTTGGCCACATGCAAATCAAATCCCTTTTTCGGCAGCAATGACGTCAATTCGAACGTCCGGAGACCTTCTCCACTGATTTCGATGCGACTACAGAGGCCCGGGCTCGATTTCTACGATCCGTGGCAGCCTTCCAGATCTTCCACCACGAGGTTCGGAGACACCTCCGGAGAAGCGGGGTGTCGCACCTCCGGGGATATTTCTCCGACTCTTGCTGGTAAGCGAACGGCAAAAACCCTGATTTTTGCGTCTAAAAATTGGTAGCATCCAGAAAGGCTGCGCCACTTATGCCCGATCGCGGTGTCGAACTCGAAGCAGCAGAACAGTCCGCGGAAATGGCACGCCTTATGAGCGAGCTTTATCAAAAAAGCAGAGGCGCAGAGTTTGGACTCACGAGAGAAGCGTTCGAGAGTGTCGTGCAGGAAGTCGTAAAAAAATACCTGCCGGCAAAGGCCCCGTCGTACGGCGCTCATGAGCTTTGCAGCAGTCTGCGGGTTGAAGAATTGGCATTGGCGCGGGCTTGTGCCGCAGGCCACGAGCGCGCATGGGAAGTCTTTCTCACCCGTTATCGGGAGAAGCTCTACAACATTGCCGGCTATATCGCCAAAGAAAGTTCCGCGGCGCGGGAATTGGCGGATTCGATTTATGCCGAGCTATACGGTACGACTACCCGCGAAGGCAAACGGAATTCTAAGCTGGCCTCTTACACCGGGCGCGGTTCTTTAGAAGGCTGGCTGCGCACGGTAATGGCGCAGGAATTCGTGAACCGTTATCGCCGCCAGCGCCGGACCGTCAGTCTGGACGAAGAAAGCGAAGAAGGCGCGCAGTTCGCTGCTTCCAACCCTGAACCGGTGATTGCCGTGGACCCCAGGATTGAAGCTGCGACCGACGAGGCCCTCGCGGACCTGTCCGCCGAAGACAAATTCGTTCTCGCCTCGTATTTTCTCGATTCACACACTCTGGCGGAGATCGCCCGCGCCCTACGAGTGCACGAATCGACCATCAGCCGGAAGGTGGACAAATTGGCCAAGTCCTTGCGCAAGCGGATTTTGGCTGGCCTGGGGAGGCAAGGAATGAGCCGCCGCCAGGCCGAAGAGGCGCTGGAAGTGGATGTCCGCGACCTTCGAGTCAATTTGCGCGCCCGGCTGGTGCAAGAAGGTGCACCCCCGGCGTTCTCAAAGGAGAAGGCAGGAGGCTCGGGATGAGCTCGACGTTCATCCCTACGTAGTGCATAAAGGCGTCGCCAGCTACGGTCGTGCCAGTTATGGCTAACATTCCCAAAATCGCGGTGCAGCGGCTGCAACAGCAGAGCACAGCCGGGACTCACCCTGACCCCAACTTGCTGAGCGCATTCTGCGAGAGCTCCATGCCCAGCGATGCGCGGGCCGGGATTCTCGAGCACATTGCGCAGTGCGCGGATTGCCGTGAGGTCGTCTTCCTCTCCAGCCCGGACCAGGCCGCGACGCTGCCTGTGCCCAGGACTGCTCCATCGAACTGGCCGACGTGGCCGGTATTGCGCTGGGGAGTTTCCGTGGCCGCGGTGGTAGTTGTTATGGCGGCCGTCACTCTACATCGTCAACCCAGACGGAACGCAATCTTGCCCGCAACGATTCCGGTGACGGATGCTCCCGCCGAAAAAGAGAAATCTATTTCAGCCGCCATCTCAGAGAAGAAGCAGGATGTGACAACGATGGCCAAGATCGTATCCCTACCGCCAGCAACGAAGAACGAATTGGCGGGAAAGCAGGCTGGCGATCGCCTGGAGTCGCTCCAGAAACAGGGTTCCAAGCTGGCTGCCTTGCCGGCCATGAAAGCGCAGAATTCCGCGGTGGCGGGAGGCAGCGCCACGGAGGAACGCAGGGATCAGCCCGGTAAGGCCGCCACCCTCGAAGTAGCGGGGGCGGCTCCGGAAGCCGGATCGGTCCCGGTAGAAAGTGATCAAGTAGTCTCGGGCAGAGCCAAGGATGCCGCTGCCGAGCCAGCCTCGAACCTGGCAGGCAGGTTGAGCGGAGGAGCTGCTGGCGGCATGACCTCCGCGCCTCGGCCTCGTGCGCCGATGTTCTCGGTGATAGCCGCGCCTCGTTGGACGCTGACCTCTGATGGCACGCTGCAACGCTCGGTCGACTTCGGCCGCTCCTGGCAGACGGTGCCGGTGGCCAGTGAAGGGCGATTCCGCGCCCTATCCGCCAGTGGACGTGACATCTGGGTTGGAGGCACCAAGGGCGCGCTCTATCATTCCACCGATGCCGGAGAGACCTGGACGCAGATCGAGCCTGTTTCTTCCGGGCGGACTCTCAGCGGCGACATTATCGGAGTTGAGTTCCCCGATTCTCTGCACGGCAAGGTGACCACGACCGACAAGTTGACCTGGACCACTGAAGACGGCGGTCAAACCTGGCAAACACAGTGATCCCGGACAGTTGGATCGATTCGGACGGCTGCTTGCGTTCCCGAATTCAGATTACTCGTGGAAACAACACCGGATTACCAAAGTGACGTTTACACAAATGCGGGGCCCGGCTACTATCCAGTCGTGGTTTGGCAGTTCTGGGGGAGGGCTGCCAGGCGTCCTGAGCTGAAAAGTTTAGGGCGCTTTTTTATTTGTGCGAGACGCTTTCCGAATTGGCGCACCGCAATCTTCTTATCATTCGCTGACTTAGGGTCAATCGCCCCAGCGACCCACTTGGCCTCCCAATCGGCTTGGTAGGGGGTCCTTGCGTCCTCTGGAACCGCCGCGCATCTAACAAAAAGTGCTAGGATAATCAGTCCCGTCTTCGTTGGGTTTCATACGGTATGACCCGGAGAAAAATTGTCGGGTGCGCCAAGGGAGGAAGTAATGGCAGCGAATGGCATCATGGAAGTAACTGATTCAAATTTTGATCAGGATGTGCTCAAATCCGAGACCCCGGTGTTGGTGGATTTTTGGGCTACGTGGTGCGGCCCTTGCCGCGCTCTCGCCCCAATCGTCGATGAACTGGCCAAGGATTTTCAAGGCAAGTTGAAGATCGGGAAAATGGATGTGGACCGCAACGGCGCCACCCCCATGCGTTACAAAGTGACCGGCATTCCCACGCTGCTGGTGTTCAAGGGCGGCCAGGTGGTGGAGCAGTTGGTAGGCTACAAGCCGAAGGAAGCCATCGCCGAAGCGTTAAAGAAGCATGTGGGATAAGCTGGCGGATCCCAAATGCCCGGCGACTTTGGCCGGGCGTTTCTCTTGTTTGGCCTAATATGTTGGGTCTAATACTTCCGCAACACGCCGATCACCCGTCCTTGGAGTTGAACCGACGCTGCCGGCACCATGATGGGTTTCATGCTCGCATTCGAAGGTTGCAGGCGGATGTTGTCACCTTCGCGGTAGAAGCGTTTTAGTGTCGCATCCGCACCATCCACCAGCGCCACAACAATTTCGCCGTTGTGCGCGGTTTTGGCCTTCTCCACCAGGACATAATCGCCGCTGAGAATATGCTCGTCCTGCATGGAGTCGCCGCGCACCTCCAGCACAAAAACCTCTTTTGAGCGGACGAAGTCGGCAAGCGAAATGGTCTCGGGATTTTCCACCGCCTCAATCGGCTGGCCAGCGGCAATTCGCCCCAGCAGAGGCAGCACCATTGTCGTGTTTACGCTCATGGCCTGTTTCAGGCGGCCTTTTGGGGGCAACAGATCGATGGAGCGGCTGCGGTTGTAGTCGCGCGTCAGCAGGCCCTTCTTCTCCAGATTTGTGACGTGCTTGTGTACCGTCGCCAGGGAATTCAGTCCCATGCCTTCGCGAATTTCATCGAACGAGGGAGAATACTGGTTCTTCTGCACGAATTCAGAGATAAAGTCGTAAAGCTCACGCTGCCGTCTGGTGATAGCCATGCTAGAATTGTAGGCGAAGATTAGGCGAAGTCAAGAGGGAAAGGTAATTATCTCGTGATGTCACGTACACCTACCGTTACCATAACCTTGTGAGTTCAGAACACCCATTGAACGGTGCACGCAAACGCTTAGATCGGGCCGACGAGAACATCCAGCAACTCAACCGGGAGATTATTGATTTGTTGGCCCCCTTTCCCGTCATCACATTCAGAGGCCCTGATCCAGTCTTCACCGATAGTGATCGTAAAGCGTTTGAGGAATTGAAAAACTTGATCTTTAACGGAACTGTGGGCAAACGATTCGGCTTGCTCGCTGGGGAGATCATTCACCATTTGAGATCTGCCTTCGATCATCTCGTATGGCAACTTACTTCGTCTGAGTTCCAAGCAAAGCCCGCCGCCAGCAAAGTCGAGTTCCCAATCTTCGATGTAACACCTAAAATTTGCGGCATTACAAGAAACAAAATGTGTCGTTACTGCCGAAAAGTAGAGGGTATTGCCAGTCCCACCGCGCTGGCACGCATCCATGGGCTGCAACCGTACCTGAGAGCCGACCCTGCTCGAGACCCCCTCTGGCTGATTCACGATATGGACAGAATCGATAAGCACAGGGTATTGCTGGTGGCGGTTCACACTATGAACCTGAACATTGTGGCAAGTCTTTCTGGAATTGGTTATCAAATGCCGTGGGAGCGGCAACCTCGGGTTGGCAAGTTGTCTCCCATGTCCCAGATGGAGATGGAAGGAAAGATGTCTCCCCAGATAGCGTTCAGCGAACTTGCCAGACGGGAGGATCAAGCGATCATCCCAACGCTTCAGAGTTTCTTGCGTTTCACGAGCAATGCGATTGAATCTTTCGCTGACGAGTTCGTCTGACACACTTCGGCCATTTCGTTTTCAGTGCTAGACTAAAAACGTATGGCAGGCATACGCTCATCCCGACAAGGTAGCAGCGAACGACCCGTCACGAATCGTTCTACGTGATGTCAAGGTATAATTGCCGAGGGAAAGTAAATGTCCCGTGAGGACACGTTAGTCTGCATCAGGGTTGACGGCGGGAGATCTTCATCGCCGCTGCCAAAATCGGCTTGGTCCAGTTGGGTGCCGTCGTCAATTTGCAGCACTCAGTGACACGGCTGCCCACCATGTGCAGAATCAGTTTCGGCTCAGGGGCCTGTTCGCGTTGTGGATCGGCCTGTCTGCTGTTGTCATAGACGAACAGTTCGGCCACTCGCGGCATAAGCCGGATCAGGTTCATGCGGCTGCGGTCGTAGCGTTCACGGATGCTCGCTTCGGGAATGTCGTGTCCACCGGACGCAACTCGCGCGCGAACCCGCGCCACATGCAGCTCTGGACTTTCCAGCCCTATAAACCACACGCGTACTTCAATGCCTGCGTTATGAGCCTCGGCAAGCAATCGCGGAATCGTGTTTCCTCCCAGAGTAGTCTCGAAGGCGAGGTGCTTTCTCTCGGCGATGGCGCGCTCCAACAGCCGCCGGCCGTGGTTCCAGGCAGCGCTGTTCGCCGCCTCTTGCGACAGACCGGGGCTGCGCGTGAGAATCCGCGCCGCTGCCTCATCAGGATTGAAGTACTCGGCGCCCGCTGAGCGCAACATGGCCCCGCCGATGCTGCTCTTGCCGGCGCCATTGGGTCCGGCGAGAACGTAAATCCGCGGCCCCTGCGGCATCAACGACTACGCCGGGCAGCACCAACTGCCGCCCTGCCAAGTTGCTTCGGAGAAGCGTGGAATGCCCGCTCCATGGCGGCACGGGCTGTCGGCGTCTGCATGTCTTCCAGCATCAGGTCAAACTCGCGATGCAGATCATCCAACTGTGCAGCGGACGCGCGGGTCAGAGTGGTGTACTGTTCCACTGGCATGAGTACCGCTTTTGTGTTTCCGTGACGAGTAATAAACATGACGTCGCCGCGCAGCACCTGTTCGAGGACCCTGCCAAATTCATTCTTGGCGTCGGTTGCAGTCACGGCCTTGGCTGGCGAGGAGCTCCTGGATATTCGGGTGGAGGCGGTCTTCATATTAGACATTATAGCTAATCTAGCTAATATGTTCAATCCAAAGAGGCAATTGGGGGCGGGGGTATGGCCCCGCAACTTTCTTTGACAGTTAGTATCTAATAGTTAAATTCATTCCCGAGAGGCAATCATGACCAACAAAATCACCAAAACCGAAGAACAGTGGAAGCAGCAGCTCACGCCCGAACAGTTCTCTGTCGCGCGCAAAGCCGGCACCGAGCCTGCCTTCACCGGAAAATACTGGGATACGAAGGAAAAAGGCACTTACAACTGCGTTTGCTGTGGCGCGCCGTTGTTTGAGTCGGAGACCAAGTTCAACTCCGGTACCGGCTGGCCCAGCTTCTATAAGCCGGTTGATCCGGGCGCCGTTGCGGAGCACACCGACAGCACCTATGGCATGGTCAGAACTGAGGCGCGCTGCGCCAAGTGCGACGCACACCTTGGACACGTCTTCCCCGATGGACCCAAGCCGACAGGCCTGCGCTATTGCATGAATTCGGCTTCGCTCGACCTGAAGCCCGAAAAGCAGTAACGGCTATGCGTTCGCGGCTGCTGCTTTGGCTTTCTCGGCGGCGCGAACCTGCACGTTGCCGCTCATCACCGCGCCATCTTCCACGCTGATCCGTTGGGTCACGACGTCACCCACCAGGGTGCCTTCGCCGCGGATGTCAAGGCGGTCGCTGCACTCAATGTTGCCGGTGACTTTTCCCATGATCACGACTTCTTTGGCGTTGATGTTGGCGGTGACGCTGCCGTTGCGTCCGACGGTGACGCGATGGTCGGCCAGCGTGATGGTGCCTTCCACCCGGCCGTCGATAAAGAGCGGTTCTGCGCCGCTGATGTCACCCTTGATGCTTACCGAACGCCCGATTGTGGCCTGCTCCAGCGGAGCGGTTACCGTCTTTACCGGGTTGTAGGTTGGGATTGGGCTTGCGGGGAACTTCTGGGTGTTGGACTGCGCTGGCTGCAACATCGGGGTTCCTTCTCTTCCGCATGGCCTTGGAGGGAGGATCACCGCCTGCGGGTCATTGGATTTGTAAACTGACTATCGCATGGGGGCCGGAATTAGAGGAGGTTACGGAAGCCTTAGAACCACGACTGGGGCGGGTGGCGTTGGCGCCTGACGCTAGCTCTGTAGCGTCGACGTCAGTTCTTCCCATTCGGCCAGATTCTCTTGCAGCGCGGCGCGATGGGCCTCAAGTTCCTGGGTCAGACGAGCGGTTTCTTCGGCGCTGACGAAATCTTGCAATGCGGTCTCGCGCTGCGCGATCGCGGTTTCGGTGCGGCTGATTTCCTGTTCCAGCTCGCGGACCCGGTCTTCCATTTGTTTACGCTTGATCGGATTCAAGCGTTTCGTCTTGGTGTCCGCAGGGATCGCGCTGGCTGGCTTGTTTCCGTTCACGGGAGGGGGCGCTACCGCCGCCTGCGTGCTTTCTTGCAACTTCGCCGCGCCGCCCTCTTTGCGCCAGCGGTAGTCTTCGTAATTGCCGGGATAAACCTCCACTCGCCCCTCACCAATTTCAAACACACGCGTGGCCAGATTGTCGATGAAGTAGCGATCGTGCGAAACGAACACCACCGTGCCGATGTATTTCGACAGGGCTTCGAGCAGTACGTCTTTGGCGCGCATGTCAAGGTGGTTGGTGGGCTCGTCGAGTAGCAGAAAATTTGCCGGGTGCAACAACATGCGTAGCAGCGCATAGCGATTGCGTTCGCCGCCGGAAAGGACACCGATGCGCTTGAAAACGTCCTCACCGGAAAACAGGAAGCAACCCAAAAGACTCCGTAACTCAGTCTCGCGGGATTGCGGTGACACCCGGCCCAGGTCATCGAGAATACGCGAATCCTGGTCCAGTTCTTTGTATTGATCCTGGGCGAAGTAATCTGCCTGCACGTTGTGGCCGAGCTTGTATTCCCCTTTGGTCAGGTCTTCTTCCTGCGCCAGCAGCTTGATCAGCGTGGACTTGCCGGCGCCATTCACTCCCACCAGCGCGATGCGATCGCCGCGTTCAATCATGAAGCTGACATCGCGAAAGACTTCTTTGCCGTCGTACGCCTTGGCGACGCCGGCAAACTCCGCCACAATCCGGCCGCTGGCTTTGGGCTGCGGAAACGAGAAGTGAATGGTCTTCTCTTCTTCCGGCAGCTCGATGCGCTCCATTTTCTCCAGTTCCTTGATGCGGCTCTGCACTTGTTTGGCTTTGGTCGCCTGATAGCGAAAACGGCTGATGAACATTTCCAACTGCTCGATGCGCTCCCGCTGGTTGCGGTAGGCGGCGTCAAGCTGTTCCTGGCGCTGTGTCTTTTGCGCCAGATACTTCTCATAGTTGCCCGGATAAAAATGGATCCGCTTATTCCAGATTTCCACGATCTTGTCCACCGTGACGTCGAGAAAATAGCGGTCGTGCGAAATCAAAATGAAGGTATGGGGATAGCTGGTCAGGTACTCCTCCAGCCAGTTGCGGGCTTCGAGGTCGAGATGGTTGGTGGGCTCGTCGAGCAGCAACAGGTTGGGTTGCTGGAGCAACAGTTTGGCCAGAGCGATGCGCATTTGCCAGCCGCCGGAGAATTCTTCGGTCTGACGCTGCCAGTCGTTCTTGTGAAATCCCAACCCCATCAGGACGGCGCCGACTTTGGCTTCGATCGCGTATCCATCGCGGGTACGGAACTCGTGCTCGATCCGCTGATAACGCTCGGCTACTTGCGAGTATTCAGAAGAGGCATGGTCCAGTTCCGGCATGCGCCCGGTAAGGTCTTCCATCTCCTGCTCCATGGCGCGCAGCCTGGAGAACACCGACATGCACTCTGCAAAAACCGTCTGTCCTTCGAGCGCCAGACCATCCTGCGGCAAGTAGCCGAAGCTGATTCCGCGTGCGGTGTTGAGTGAGCCGTAATCGAGGGTTTCCATTTCGGCGAGAACCTTCAGCAGCGTGGACTTCCCGGTGCCGTTCGCTCCCACCAGCCCAACCCGGTCGTGGTTGGTGATAAGCCAGTCAACGCCCTCAAACAGGAGCTTGTGGCCATAGCCTTTTCCGGCTGACGATAGCTGAATCATGGGTCAGTTCAATCGTCTCACGGAAGGGCCGGTTTGCAGAAGGCGAAGAGAAAACATAACCACAGGGGCCACAGAGGCACACAGAGAGATGCTTTACCCTGTGCTCCTCTGGGCTCTCTGTGGTTCAAGGTTTGGAGTTTGTCAGGCTAGCCGCCAGCTTCGCCGCCATGGCAGCGATATCGCGGGCAGCGCTCGGGTGCGAGAGTTTGCGGGCTGCCTCGCCCATTTGTTTTAGTCGTGGTGCGTCCGCGAGAAGGGAAGTGACGCTTGCAATCAGGGTCTCGCGGGTCAGCTTCTGCTCTTCCAGCATGACTGCCGCCCCCGCACGTTCCAACGCCTCGGCATTCCGCTTCTGGTGATCATCCGCGGCGCGGGGAAATGGAACGAACAACGCCGGCTTCCCAGCCGCCGTCACTTCCGCCACCGTGCTGGCCCCCGAGCGGCAGATCAACAGGCTTGCCTGGGCGAACGCGCCGGGCATGTCATCAATGAAACGGTGAGCTTCCGCCGTGCCACCCAGCTTTGCGTATTCTGCCTGAACATCGTTGAAGTCCCGTTCGCCGGTTTGATGGACAATCCGCACTCCGGGGATGCGCGCCAGCATTTCTCCGGCAGACTCCACGAGCACCTGGTTGATGGCGTGGGCGCCCTGGCTGCCACCAAAGACAAGAATAGTCGGGGTCGCGGGGCCGCCGGTGATCTGAAAGAACGCTTCTCTGACCGGCACCCCGGTCACTTCGCAGCGACGGAAGTATCGTCCAGTCTCCTCAAAGTGGACGGCCGCCGCTGAAACGAAAGGCGCCACCATTCGATTGGCAAAGCCGGGAACGAAGTTCGGTTCAAACACCAATGTCGGAATCCGCATGAGGACGGCGGCCAGCATTCCTGGCCCGGAGGCGTACCCGCCCACGCCGATGACGACATCGGGACGAAACTCACGAAAAATGCGTCGCGATTCCCAGACTGACCGCGGCAGATCAGAAAAAGTCCGTAGCCGGGTCGCCATGCTGACATTCTTGAGCGCGCCTACCTGTACCAGTCGCAAAGGAAATCCCGCCGCCGGAACCAGGCGGTTCTCAATCCCCCGTGCGGTTCCGATGAACAGGATCTCACTGTTGTGCTCTTTTTGAAGCTGCTGCGCGATGGCGAGCGCAGGGATCACATGTCCGCCCGTGCCGCCTCCCGCCAGAATGGCCCGCATGCAGTGACTATAAACCGGAAGCTACCCAGCAAGGGGGCGAGTGCGGTTTACCCTTCGGGAGCGTGGACGGAACGGGCGAGGACGCCCGTCCTCCATGGCCGGCTATTCCGCCTGCTTTGAAATATTCAGCAGCACGCCGACGCACCCCAGGGCAAAGAGCAGGGAAGACCCGCCGTAGGAGACGAAGGGCAAGGGGATTCCCTTGGTCGGCAAGAGACCCAGCACAACACTGATATTGATGAACGCCTGGACCACGATCATGCTGGTGATGCCTACCGCCAGCAGGCGCCCGAACATGTCCTGGGTCCGCAGGGCGGTGCGAGTGCCGCGCCACAAGAACACTGCAAACAGCGTCACGATGATCAGCGATCCCACCAGGCCCAGTTCTTCCGCCGTGACTGCGAAGATGAAGTCGGTGTGGGGTTCCGGCAAATAAAACAGCTTCTGCTTGCCTTCCATCAGGCCGACACCGGTGATGCCGCCAGTGCTCACCGCGATCAGCGACTGGATAATGTGAAATCCGCGGCCCTGTGGGTCGGAGTAAGGATTCAGAAACGCCAGGATGCGGGCACGACGCCAGGCCACCCGGAAGATCAGGAAATACAGCGGCAGCAAGGACGCCAGAAACCCATAAGCGAGATAGCGCATCTCCATGCCGGCCACAAACAATACACAGCCAGTGATGGCGCCGCAGGCGATGGCGGTGCCCAAGTCAGGCTGGGCTACGATCAGGCAGATGAAAACGAGAGTCGGCACGACCGCAGGCAAAATAGTGTTGCGCCAGTCAGTGATCGACTTGGTGCGGTCTGCGAGAAAAAACGCCAGAAACAAGATGAGCGCGGGCTTGGCCATTTCCGAAGGCTGAAACGACATTGGGCCCCAGTGCATCCAGCGATGAGTGTGATGCGATCGATCAAGGAAGAAAACCGAAATCAGCATCAGAGTGGTGATGCCCAACAATGAAAAGACCACCGCCGGATGCTTGTAGCGGCGGTAGTCGATCTTCATTCCCAGCACCATCAAGACCAGCCCGCCAGCAGCCCATCCGAGTTGCTTCAGCAGAAACACATAGGCGGAGCCGTAGCGCTCCTTGGCCATGACCGCGGAGGCGCTGAATACCATGACCAAGCCGACGAAGATCAGGAACAGGGTCACGGCGAACAGCCAACCATCGACGCTGACCCGCTTTGCCATGAGATTTCATTGCATCACGAGGAGGGGCTCACGGTTGTTGCTGGAGTTGGTTCCGGTGGCTGTTGATTCTGAGGAAGCTGAGGAAAAGTTCGTGACCTAGACCTTCACCTCCGCTGCCAATGCCTTCACCGTCTCCTTAAACACCTGACCACGGTGCTCATAGCTGCGGAACTGGTCAAAGCTGGCGCAGGCCGGAGCCAGTAGGACCACGTCCCCCGGCTGGGCTGATTCTGCTGCGCGCTTGATGGCATTTTCCAGAGTCCCGGCGTGAACAATGTCTGCTTTGATTTGGGACTCAATTTTGGCTGCCGCCGCGCCGATGGTGTAAACGCGCTTCACCCGTTGTCGCAGCAGGTCGTTCAGCACGCTGTAGTCGCTGCCTTTGTCCTTGCCGCCGAGGATCAAATGAATATTGGCTGGAAAGGACTCCAACGCCTTGATGGTGGCGTCCACGTTAGTGGCTTTTGAATCGTTGAAGTACTCGACACCGCGAACTGTGGCCACGTATTCGAGCCGGTGTTCCACGGCTTTAAACCGGGCAACCGCTTTGCGAATTTGTCCCGGTTCGACTCCGCTGAGAGCGCCCACACAAACCGCGGCGAGCACGTTCTCCACATTGTGGCCGCCCTTTAGCGGAATTTCCGACAGCAACATGATTTCCCGCTGACCTTTGGAGTTGCGAAACAAGATCTGACCATCGTGAACGTACGCCCCTTGCTTTACTTCTTTCTTCCGGCTGAACCAGAAGACCTGTGACTGGGTCCGGTCCGCCATCTCGACGCAGGTGGGATCGTCGGAGTTAAGCACCGCGAAGTCCTCCCCATGCTGGTTCTCGAAAATGCGCGCTTTGGCGCGGGTATAGGCGGCGAACGTTCGATGGCGGTCGAGGTGGTCCGGGGTCACGTTGAGCACGACCGCAATTCGCGGCCGGAAAGTCTGAATTGTCTCTAACTGAAAACTGGAAACTTCGAGGACGGCCGTGGTCCCCGCGCTTGCCTGCTCCACCAGGGAAACCGCCGGAGTGCCGATGTTGCCGCCGACCACGGTCGCAAGGCCGCCTGCCGCCAGAATTTCGCCGGCCAGTGTAGTGGTAGTGGTCTTTCCGTTCGAACCGGTGATGGCAACAATCTTGCCCGGAAAGAATTCTGCCGCCAGTTCGATTTCTCCGATGACCCGTTCACCCAGCGCCCGTGCCTGCGCCAGTGGCGGAGCGTCCACCGGCACTCCTGGGCTGACCACGATGAGGTCCTGCCCTTGAAACGTGCGCTCTCCGTGGCCTCCAGTCTCGACTGCAATTCCCTGGTCGAGCAGCACCGGGATTTCATTCTTGAGTTCATCCTGTGGCTTTGTGTCCGAGACGGTAACCCGTGCCCCGCGGGCCTTCAGGAAAAGCGCCGATGCGACGCCGGACTTGCCGAGCCCCACCACCAGCACGCGTTTATTGGTCAGGTCCATGAGAACTTCATTTCACCATAGAGTCACAGAGGCACGGAGAAAACTATTCCCCCGCAAGAGCGTTCTTTGTGTCTCTGTGGTGGAAGATTATCTTAGTTTCAGTGTCGTCAGCGCGAATAATGCGAATACCAGCGAGGCGATCCAGAAGCGCACAATGATCTTCGATTCCGACCAGCCCATCAATTCAAAATGGTGATGAATCGGCGCCATCTTGAAGATGCGCTTCTTGCGCAGCTTGTAGGATGCCACCTGCAAGATCACCGAGATCGCCTCAATCACAAACACGCCGCCGATAAATGGCAGCAACAACTCCTGCTTGATCATCACTGCAACCGTCCCGATCGCGCCCCCCAGGGCGAGTGATCCGACGTCGCCCATGAAAACTTCTGCCGGATGCGCGTTATACCAGAGGAACCCGATGGATGCTCCCACCATCGCGCCGCAGAAGATGGTGAGTTCGCCGACCTGCGGCATGCGCTGCAACTCAAGGTAAGACGCAAACGTGGCGTGCCCGCTTACATACGTCAGTACCGCGAGCGCTCCAGCGGCAATCACGGTGCAACCAATCGCCAGGCCGTCCAGGCCGTCGGTGAGGTTCACTGCGTTGCTTGAGCCCACGATCACCAAAACCACAAAAGCCACAAAGGGCAGAAACGCCAACGGCCACAAATGAGGGTTGTGTTCGAGAGAGCTGATCACCAGGTCGGGCCGGAACTGCTTTACGAAGGGAACCAGCAGCTTGGTGGAATAGAGTCCCCGGGTCTGCATCGCGATGAGCGCCACCGCGATCAAGATGCTGGTGGCGATCTGCAAGCCGAGCTTGGCCTTCCCCGTCAAACCGAGATTGCGGTGATGAACAACCTTGGTGTAGTCGTCAGCGAAACCGATGGCGGCAAAGGCTGCCGTCGATAACATGGCAATCCAAACGAAGCGGTTGCTGAGATCGGCCCACAGCAATGTTGGAATGATGATCGAAATCGCGATCAGCAGGCCGCCCATGGTGGGCGTTCCCGCCTTCTTCTGATGGGCTTTCGGTCCCTCCTCGCGAATGTATTGTCCGATCTGAAATTCGCGCAGGCGGTTGATGACCAGAGGTCCGACGATCAGCCCGGTAAACAGAGCGGTCAAGCTGGCAAAGGCAGTGCGAAACGTCAGGTAGCGGAAAATGCGGAACGGCGGAAAGTAGTGAAACAGCTTCAGGTACAGCAGCCAGTAGAGCAATCCGCCTCCATTTTATGTGGTGGTTGGCGGTTGACCCGCCAAGGCTCCAACGCCTTGCGACCACTTCTCCAGCGCCCGCTCCAGCTTCACGCCCCGCGACGCCTTCAGCAGAACCACATCACCATCGTGCGCCTCGCGAAGCAGCCATTCTCCGGCTTCTTCCGGCGTCGTCACGAACTCGGACCGAATACCGCCGGCCCGGGCGGCCTCGACCATGGCCTTTGCCAGACCCCGCACTCCCACCAGCCGATCAATTTTCTCCCTGGCCATGTGCTGTCCCGATTGCCGGTGCATCTCTTCGCCCGCCGGGCCCAACTCCAGCATCTCACCTGCGATCACGATGCGGCGCCTGGCCGGCATCGCGGCCAGGGTGTCCACCATGGCGTCAAGAGCCTTTGGATTGGAATTGTAACAATCGTTGATGACCGTGATGTTGCCGAGTTGGACGACCTCCCCGCGCTTGTCCGCTGGAACGAGCGTGGCCAGTGCGCTGGCCGCCTCAGAAGGTGTCAAGCCGCGCTCGAGCCCGACCGCAACGGCGGCCAGCGCGTTGTGAATGTTGTGTTTTCCCACCAGAGGCAGCGTGGTGCGCTCATGGCAGCTCCCGACCACGACGTCGAAAACCGACCCTGACCCCCCACGAAACTCGACATTCTCTGCGCGCACGTCCGCGGTCGGACCCATCCCGTACAACACGACTTTGCCGTTGAAATCACGGCCGAATTGCGAGACGTATTCGTCATCCGCGTTCAGGACCGAAGTACCTCCGGCGGGTAGGCTCGCGATCAGTTCATACTTCGCCCGGGCGATGTCCGCGACCGAATCAAAAAACTCCAGATGCACGGGGGCGACGTTTGTCACCACTCCGATTCCCGGCTGCGCCATCTTGGCGAGCGCCGTGATCTCACCGGCACGAGACATGCCCATCTCGATCACGGCGATGTCATGTTCCGGCTCCAGTTTGAGCAGCATCAGCGGGAGGCCGAAGTGGTTGTTGAAATTTCCTTGGGACTTCAGCACTCGAAACCGCTGCGAGAGGACGTGAGCGATGGCGTCTTTAGTAGTGGTTTTTCCCGTCGAGCCGGTGACTCCCACCAGGGGTTTAGCCCACAGCCGACGCACCGCGGTACCCAATGTCTGAAGCGCAGCCAGGGTATCGTCCACCGCCAATAGACCGGTGATGACTGGGTAGCGGGCTAGCCGGTCTTTGCGCACGACCGCCGCCGCTGCGCCCTTCGCGAGCGCCTGAGCCACGAAGTCATGGCCATCCATACGCTCGCCCTTAACCGCGAAAAACAGCTCCCCCATTTGGATGGTGCGCGAGTCAATGGAATATCCCTGTGCCAGTGTCTTGTGATCGAACTCGCCACTGGCGCCAAGAAACTCCGCGATTCGGGAGAGCGTCAGCTTCATGCATTCTTTCCTGCGACAGCATTGGCCGCCTTGCAGTTGTAACCTGCGGCCTGCAGAGCCTGCTGGGCAACCTCCACATCGTCGAAGGGATGTGAGCCCTCGCGCGTGACTTGCACTTTTTCATGGCCCTTGCCGGCGATGAGCACGATGTCTCCCGGCCTAGCCTCGGCAACCGCCATCGCGACGGCCGTGCGGCGATCCGGTTCCACCGTGTATTTGGCTCCGGCTCTCTGCAACCCGACCATGGCGTCGTTGATAATGGCCAGCGGATCTTCACTGCGGGGATTATCGGAAGTGAGCATCACGAAGTCGCTGCCCCGGCCGGCCGCCTCGCCCATCAGCGGGCGCTTAGCGCGATCGCGGTCGCCGCCGCATCCGAAGACGGTGATCACTCGGCCTCCATGACCGGCCTGGCGTACGAATTCGCGCGCCAGCGCCGTCAGGTTGCGCAGCGCATCGTCGGTGTGAGCGTAGTCCACGACCACGGTGAACGGCTGGTTGCAGTCCACGCGCTCGAACCGGCCCGGGACGCGCCCTAAGGTTTCGATGCCTTTGACGACTGCTGCTTGCTCGCAACCTCGCGCGAACGCCGCTGCGGCTGCGGCAATGACGTTGAGCACATTCACCCGGCCAATCAGCGGAGAAAAGACGGGCATCATCCCGCTCGGCGCTACCAGGTCAAAGCGAGTGCCTCGGGAGGTGACCTCGGCTCTCTCGGCGTGGAAGTCGCCCTGCGTCAAGCCGTAGGTGAAAACCTCTGAGCCATGTTTGCCGCTGACTTCGACTAACTTCTTCCCATATTCATCTTCGAGGTTGATAACCGCTGCCCGCGGCCCGTCGGTACCACAACCTTCGAACAGCACCCGCTTGGCGGCAAAGTACTCTTCCATGGTGTGGTGGTAGTCGAGGTGGTCGCGGGTAAGGTTGGTGAAGACCGCGACGTCGAAAGGAATTCCATAGACGCGTTGCTGGGCGAGCGCATGCGATGACACCTCCATGACGGCTTCCGTAGCGCCGCTTTTTAGGGCTTCGGACAAGATGCGATTCAAGTCCAGCGCTTCCGGCGTAGTGTGCGGCGCCGGCAGGGTCTTTCCCGCAACGTGGTACTCGATGGTTCCGACCAGCGCGCTCTTTCGATCAGCGGCTTCGAAAATCCATTCCACAAGGAAGGCCACCGTGCTCTTGCCATTGGTTCCGGTGATTCCAGTGATGGCGAGGCGTTCGGCGGGTCGCTTGTAGAAATTAGCGCTCAAACGTGCGAGGGCGCGACGTCCGTTCACAACCAGCGCCCAAGGCATGTTCGGGCGTGGCTCCTCAGTGGACGAGTCGGTGACGATGGCCACCGCACCACGGGAGATGGCATCATCGATAAACTTGGCGCCATCGCTGGACTGGCCGCGCATGGCAACGAACAAATCTCCCGGCTTCACCCGGCGCGAGTCATACTCCAAGCCGCTCACTGGCGGATTCCCGGCCCAGCTGAGCACCTCCGCCCCCTGCAGAAGCTGTTCAAACGTCATTGAAGTGAATTATAGGGCATGCACAGATAGAGACTGGTCATTCTCTATGCCCTGTGCTCTCTGTGGTGGACCCGATCTTACCTTCCAAATCTCACCGTCACCGTAGAGCCGCTAGGCACGCGCGCACCCGCCAGAGGCAACTGGTTCTTTGCCTCACCGCTGCCGATCGCGTCCAGATCCAGTCCGTTTTCTTCCGCCAGTTCGACCGCAGCTCGCACACTTTTGCCAAGGAATGAGGGCACGACCGTGGCATTCTGCTCGAGATCCAGGATCACCGTCCCCTTTTCAGGCGGATGCCCGGCTACGGTTGATGGTTGCGGCTCTGCCGGACTTGTCACCGGCTTGGGATCGGCTGGCACTATGGTCTCACGCTGTTTCAGGGCCGCGGCGACTACTCCGGCCCCCGGCACTTCTGCATCCTTCACCCGAGCACCCGATGCCGCGGGCAGAGGCGCGGTTTCAGCGACTTCGAGCGGATCGCCCAGGTGATCCGGTGAGCCTTCCTCAACCTCGCGATCTTTCACCTGGCGCGAGGCCAACAGCACTTGCCGGTTCGGAGGCAATTCGACATCGTGCGGGGTATGCAGGTACTCAAGCACCTGCTGCGCCACGCGCTGGAACACCGGAGCCGAGACTTGGCCACCCTGATGCAGTCCGACCGCCGAGTCCAAAATCACTGCCACTGTGATTACCGGATTGTTAATGGGCGCAAAGCCGGCAAACGAAGCCACGTATTTCGAGTGCGAGTAGGCATGAGTGACCGGATCGACTTTCTGCGCCGTCCCGGTCTTGCCAGCCGACGTGTAGCCTTCGAGCAGGGCTTTCCGGCCGGTGCCGTGCAGCACTACTCCCTGCATCATTTGCCGCATCTGAGCAGCGGTAAGTGCGGAAACGACCCGGCGCTGGTCCGCGGGATGAAATGAGATGGTCTGCGGCGTGCTTTGCGGGGCGTTGGTAGCGGCGACGATCCGGGGAGCGACCCATACTCCATCGTTTGCCATGGTCGAAATCAGGCCCACAAGTTGCAGTGGCGTGATCCCGATTTCCTGGCCCATGGAAATGGCGGCGAATGAGACTCTGGACCAGCGGTTCGGTGGTTTTGTCAGGCCGCGAGTCTCGCCCGGCAGTTCGATTCCCGTCTGTTGGCCAAAGCCGAAGGCACGAATGTATTTATAGAAGCGATCGTCGCCCAGCCGCATGCCAATCTTGATAGAGCCCACATCGCTCGATTCGGCGAGAATCTCCGAAACCGGCAGCAGGCCGTGAGGCCGGCTGTCATGAATTCTCATTCCGTTGATGACGATCGAACCCATCTGGCAGTCAAATACCTCCTGCGGCGTGGTCAAGCGTTCTTCCAAAGCGGCGGAGATGGTTACCAGCTTGAAGGTCGAACCCGGCTCGTAAACATCGCTGACCGCGTGATCCTTGAGCTTTGCCGGGGTGATTTCGCGGGTCAGGTTGGGATTGAACGTAGGTTGATTGGCCAGCGCCAGAATCTCGCCGGTATGGGGATTTTCCACGATCACTGTCCCCGATACCGCATGGGTTTGTTCCATCGCGGTTTGCAGTTCTCGCTCCGCAATGTACTGGATCTGCTGGTCGATCGTGAGCACGACATTCTGCCCCGGCTCGGGCTGCTTCTCTACGCTGCCGAACCACTTACGCCGGGCATCGACAGAGACCAGCATTTCCCCCGGCTTGCCACGCAGTTTGTAGTCGTACTCTTGTTCAATACCGCTCAGGCCTTCGTCGTCAGTGCCCACATAGCCGATCACCTGTGCGGCCAAGTCGCGCTTGGGATAAAACCGCTTGGACTCCTTTTGGAAGTAAATGCCGCGAAGATTCAACGACCGGATGCGGTCCGCGGTTTCGGCGTCCGCCTTGCGCGCCAGCCAGCAGAAGGTGCGTCCGGCCTGGCACCTGGCCAGAAGTTCGCGGGGATCAGCGTGGGTAATGCGTGCGATGAGCGAAATGGTCCCCGCCAGATCCGGGATTTCGGTGGGGACCGCAAACACCGAATCGACCGAAATCGACATCGCCAGTTCATGCCCGGTGCGGTCGTAAATGATCCCGCGGCGGGCGGAGACCTCCGTGGTTCGCTGCTGCTGATGTTGTGCGCGAAGCTCGAAACTTCCGTAGCGGAAGATTTGCAGGTAAACCAGGCGCAGACAGATGGCGCCGCCCCAGAGAAAAAGCATGGCGGCCAGCAGGTAGAGCCTGACGTTGGTGGAATTGCGCGCGGAACCGGCTGCCATCGAATCGGCCTTCTGGAAAAAGCTGGCCACGGATTTACGCGAACTCTCACGGATAATCCACTGCCTCTAATCCGTGCTCATCCGTGTAGATCCGTGGCCCGGGGTTGCGAGAACCTGATTACGGAACCGAAATCACCGATACCGGAGCCGCACTTGCAATCACCGGTGTTCCGGCATCGGGCAGGGCAGAATCCATGCGGATCACTTGTCCGGCCTGTGGTGGCTGCATGCCGTACTCCCGCGCTAGTTTGTCGATGCGTTCCGGCGAACTCAGCGAGGCTTGTTCCAGGCGAAGCGCGCGGTTCATTTCCAGCAAGCCATCCCGCTGGCTGCGTAGCGACTCGACCTTGTAACCGTACTCGATCGCCTTGAAGTGCTGCCAGGTGTAGGTCATTACCAGCAGAAAAAGGCAGGTGAGCGCGATGCCAAAGTGGCGCATTTCGCGGCTGCGTTTGGGGTCCTCAATCTTGACCAGGCGGGAATTGTCGATCGCCTTGGGGAAATAGATCTCTGGAGTGCCAACCCAGCAAGGCTTTCGACGGGTGCCTGTTCCCGGATGTACCGCCGCCGCTGCTGCCATTTATGCCACCCCAGCCAGCGAAGATTCAAATTTTGCGAGTTCGTTCTGCGAGATGGCGTGCCAGTACTCCATCTCTTCGGGCCGGGACGTTTCCGCGGCGGCGAGTCTCTCGGTTCGCTCCACGGTTTTGATCAGATCGTCAATCAGTGTGCCGCTGTACATGTTGTTTCCTCCTGCCTACCAGACTTTTTCCGCTGCCCGCAATTTCGCGCTGCGCGCTCGCGGGTTGCGATCAATCTCTTCATCACCGGGCGTCACCGGCTTCTTGGTCAGCATCTTGTAGTGACCTTGCTTCACCCCTTCGCGGAAGGCATCTTTCACGATGCGGTCTTCCAGCGAGTGAAAGCTGATGATCACCACCCGCCCACCCGGTCTTAACAGTTGCGGGGCTGCTTGCAGCAGTCCCCGCAATTCGTCCAATTCACGGTTTACGAAGATTCGGAGAGCCTGAAAGGTCCGCGTCGCGGGATGAATGCGCTGGTGTTTCATTGGCCGGGCCGCGGCTGATATTACGGCTGCAAGTTGCGTAGTCGTCAATATCGGCCGCGACCGGACAATGGCTCTGGCGATTCTCCGCGACCTCCTTTCCTCACCGAATTCGTAAATCAGATTCGCGAGTGTGACCTCGTCCGTCTGATTTACCACTTGTTCGGCGGTGGGCCCGGCTTGCGTATTCATCCGCATGTCGAGCGCCCCTTCCGCCTGAAAGCTAAAGCCTCGCGATGGTGTGTCCAACTGCAGGCTGCTTACGCCGAGATCCGCCAGCAGTCCGTCGGCTGACGCCGCTTTGAACCGCTCTCCGATCTCCGCGAAAGAGCCATGCAGAAGAACCACTTCAGGCCAACCCTCCCCCCCGGAAGAAATCAGCCTGATGCGGGCCTCATCCAGCGCCGCAGGGTCCTTATCGAGCCCAATCAAATGTCCCGGTGCGCCGAGGCGTTTTGCGATTTCTAAACTGTGCCCGCCCAGGCCCACCGTGGCGTCG
>JBOGLG010000027.1:0-2537 GCA_050745985.1 Terriglobales bacterium
GATTCGTAGTTGAAGACCACTTTGTGCTCGGCGCCGTGATATTGGAACATGCGGCGAATGTCCTTCATGCGCGAAATGATGATGAGGAACCCGAGGAAAAGCACCAGGCGGATGATGCCGTCCATCATGTTGATCGCGAACCGGCCGTGCAGCGATGGGACGGCCTTGCCCACCTCGGTGGCCAGCAACAGCGGCACGAATTTGTACATGAAGAGAAAGAACAGGAGCGAAAACGCGAGCGGCATGGCCAGCATCCATCCGGTGAGCTCCGGCGGCTTCTGTCCGTCCTTGGCGGCCTCTTCGCCCAGCGCCACGTTGGCTGAAAATTGCAGCGCCTTTACGCCCAAATACATGGCATGGCCGAGCGTTCCCAGGCCTCGCAGAATGGGCAGCTTGAAAATAGGATACTTCTCGGAGATGCGCGGCAGCGGGCTCTGCTCGGTAACAATCTCGCCATTCGGCTTGCGCACCGCGACGCAGTAGCTGTGGGGCGCGCGCATCATGACGCCTTCCATGACGGCCTGCCCGCCCACCAGCGTCTCTTCGCCGCTCTCGAGCACGGGCAGCATCTGAAGATGCGTACTGAGACGCAAAAAGCTTCGGATATTCAATTTCTTGGAGCTCCGCTTTTATTATAGCAACGGTTATTCTGCCCAGAGTCCGATGCACGGCCCCGTATGTCAGCGCAACGTGAGAAGGTCCTAATAGGGCAAAGTAGGGTTACACACCCGATCAACGCCAATCGCACTCGTCTACACGTTCATGGTGGTCGTCATCAACGGCCGCAACCTCCCGCCGGGGAGGCCTTTCAGCCAACGCCAGGTCATCCATCAAACGGATAGCGCCGCCAGCCCATGCGCCCGTGGACCACATGCATAATATGCACGCCGGGCTTCATTACGCGGTAGAAAATCAGGTACTCCCCCACCGGAAAGGTGCGATAGCCCGCACGTATTTCATCCCGCTGGCGACCGATATAGGCATGTCTGCTAGCAACCGAAAATGATGCGTCAGCAAGGCAATGAATCGGTCGGCTGCCGGTTCGTTGTCCTGGGCAATACGCAACCAGATATTGAGCAGATCACTGTGCGCGCGTCTGCTGAGGCCTTAGGCCATCAGGAGCGCGGCTTGCTATCGCGCATCGACCGCGCTTCGCGCTTCAATTCTTCCGCTAGTGTACTGTCTCTAAAATAGCTTTACAACGCTGAACCTTGGCTAGTATCTTCTCGATGGTAGCGGTCCAGATAAACGGTTTGGGACTTTTGTTGTTCTCTTCCAAGTATTCCTCAATGGCCTGCTTCAGGTCGTCAACGCTATGAAAAGATCCGCGGCGGATACGCTTATCGGTCAGTTTGCCGAACCAGCGCTCAATTAGATTGAGCCAAGAAGAACTGGTCGGAGTGAAGTGCAGATGGAGTCGGGGATGCTTGGCCAACCAGCCTCGAACCTTCTCATGTTTGTGTGTTCCGTAATTGTCTACGATCAAGTGGAGATCCAGTTCGGGCGGGAACTCGCGATCCAGTCTGCGTAAAAACCTGAGAAACTCCTGGTGGCGGTGGCGTGGCATGCACTCGCCGATTACGGTTCCCTCCAAAACGTTCAACGCCGCAAACAGCGTGGTCGTCCCATTGCGTTTGTAATCGTGAGTCATGGTTCCGCATCTGCCTTTTTTCATCGGCAAGCCGGGTTGTGTCCGATCTAATGCCTGAATCTGGCTCTTCTCATCCACGCAAATTACTAACGCTTTATCGGGAGGATTGAGGTACAGACCCACTACATCAGTTAACTTTTCTACAAAGCGCTTGTCACGCGATAGTTTGAAACTCCGCCTCCGATGTGGTTCCAATCCATGCGCATCCCAGATGCGCTGTACGCTTGCCGGGCTGACGCACTGCGCTGCTGCCATGGTTCGCACGCTCCAATGCGTTGCCGCCTTCGGTTTGGTTTGCAAAGTGGCGTCTACGATCTGCTTGATTTTTTCGGTTGGGATTCCTGGCTTTCGTCCGCGGCCGGGGGCATCGTCAACCAATGCGGCTGGTCCGCCGGCAGAGAAGCGTTGCCGCCACAGGATGACCGTTGGGCGGCTCGTACCCAGTTGCTGGGCAATCTTCCGATTGGCCATACCGTCCGCAGCCAGCAGAATGACCTTTGCCCGGAACACCACCTTTTGGGGAGAGTTTCCAGCCGCGATCCACGTCTCCAATGTCCTTCGCTGCTCAGGCGTGATTGCTAATGCATCCGGCACCGGCCACATAAGTAAAACGAGTATGTACTCTCTTTGCTCAATTGTAAAGCTATTTGTGAGACACTACACTAGTTGCGGCAACGTTTCATTGGTGTAATCGGTGTAGTGCCCGGCTTCCAAATCGACTTCGGCTCCATCAAATGCCAAAAGAAGCTCCACCCGCGCCCGTTCGCGTTCCTCCCACAGATAAAGGGCTTCCCGTACCGCCTCTTCGGGACGGCGCAGGCGTCCGGCCTCAATAGCCTGCCGGACAAACGCTTGCTGGTCGGGGGTGAGTTCTACTTCCATCGCC
>JBOGLG010000028.1:0-40970 GCA_050745985.1 Terriglobales bacterium
CTCTGGAAGTACACGGCCGCGGACAAATGGCAAGACTCTGACCTCCCCATCGGTGTCCAATCACCCTCCACCGACGTACTATGGCCTAGTCATCTTTTCAGGCTTCATCAGCAGATCAAACTCCTCGGCGGTGAGATGCCCCAGCTTCAGCGCGGCCTCGCGTAGGCTGCTGTGGTCCACGTGCGCAGTGTGGGCGATTTGGGCGGCTTTGTCGTAGCCGACTTTGGGGGCGAGCGCAGTGACCAGCATCAGCGAATTCTTCACATACCACTCAACTTTCGCGCGATCAACTTCGATGCCTTTGACCATGTACTCGACATAGCCGTGGCATGCATCGGCGATCAGGGTGACCGAATGCAGGAAGTTATAGATGATGACCGGCTTGAAAACGTTCAGTTCGAAGTTGCCCTGGGAGCCGGCAAATCCTACCGCGGCAGTCGCGCCATGAACCTGCACGCAAACCATGGTCATGGCCTCGCATTGGGTGGGGTTGACTTTGCCGGGCATGATGGAAGATCCAGGCTCGTTCTCCGGAATGGAAATTTCTCCTAAGCCGCAGCGCGGGCCCGAAGCCAGCCAGCGAATGTCGTTTGAGATCTTCATGAATGATGCTGCCAGCGTTTCCATAGCCCCTTGGGCGAACACGATTTCATCGTGAGCGGAGAGCGCGGCGAACTTATTGCCGTGGGAGCGGAAGGGGAGGCCGGTGAGCTCGGCAATCTTCTCGGCGGCGCGCTCGGCAAATTCGGGATGCGCGTTCAGCCCGGTACCGACGGCGGTGCCGCCGATGGCAAGATCGTATAACCCGGCTAACACCTGCTCCAGGCGCTGAATGTCGCGTTCCAGCAAAGCCGCCCAGCCGCCGAATTCCTGGCCGAAGGTCAGCGGGACGGCGTCCTGCAAATGGGTACGGCCGATTTTCACGATGTCGTGGAATTCTTTGGCTTTGGCGGCGATGGCGTCGTGAACACTTTTTACTGCCGGAATCAGCGCGTTCTTCACTCGTTGTGCCGCGGCAATGTGCATAGCCGCCGGGAAAGTGTCATTCGAAGACTGCGACATGTTGACATCGTCATTGGGATGGACCGGCTTCTTCGATCCCATTTCGCCGCCCGCCAGCTCGATGGCGCGGTTGGAGATGACTTCGTTGACGTTCATGTTGGTCTGAGTGCCGCTGCCGGTTTGCCAGATGCGCAGCGGGAACTGGTCGTTGAGTTTGCCGGAGATGACTTCGTCGGCGGCCTGCACGATGAGCTTGGCCTTTTCGGCGGGAAGCTTGCCGAGATCCTGATTGACGAGTGCACAAGCTTTCTTCAGGATGCCGAAGGCGCGAATCAGCTCCGGCGGCATGGTGTCGCGGCCGATGTTGAAATGGAGCAGCGAGCGCTGAGTCTGCGCACCCCAGTAAACATTGGCTGGGACTTCGATCTTTCCCATGCTGTCGGATTCGGTGCGGGTGGGTTGCGTGGATATGGTCATTTTCGTATGGCCCTATTTCCTATTCTCAGAGAACAACCATGTATCAGGGTACCAGAAGAGTTTCCCGCTCCAGCTGTTTGCGACTCTCCGGGCGCGAGTCGTAAGCTTCTCGATCGCATCGAGAACCAGAAAAAACGAGGTAGCTTTCACAGGATAGCTACTTTCGCATAATCTCCGTAGTATTCTGCTTGACGTTAAACGTGCACCGTAATACAATGTCCTGGTGATCAGGTCGTTCCGCTGCGTGGAAACTGGGCGCCTTCACGATCGGCAGCGGAGTCGGCGTTTTCAGGCCATTGAACATATCGCGCGCCGGAAGCTGCGGCAATTGGATAGCGCGACAGAGTTGCGGGACATGGCAGCGCCGCCCGGCAACCGGTTGGAAGCTTTGCGCTCCAACAGAAAAGGGCAACACAGCGTGCGGGTCAACGACCAGTGGCGGCTGTGTTTCGTTTGGTATGAGGGGAACGCCTACGATGTTGAGATCGTGGACTATCATTAGGAGCAATCATGGCTAAGGCGCAAAAACTTCTTCCTCCCATCCATCCCGGCGAGATTTTGCGTGCCGATTTCATGGAGCCACTTGGACTCAGCATGAATCGACTGGCTTTGGATCTGCGCGTTCCGGTGACGCGTATTGCCGAGATTGTTCACCAGCGTCGTGGCGTTACTCCCGACACCGCGTTGCGGCTGGCCCGCTACTTCAATACCAGCGCCGGTTTCTGGCTGAATCTGCAGACCGCTTTCGATCTTGAAGTCGCACAGGACAAACTGGCTGGCGTAATTGAGCGGGAGATCCAGCCTGCGTCGTTGTCGTCGAATGTATCCGGCTGATCATTCTTTCGCCCCACCGGGGCTCATTACGTCTCTGCTCTTGGACCCCGGGCTTGCGCCCGGGGCTGCATTCTAACGCCGCTTCGCGGCTGAGTCCCGGCAGATCCCGCCGACACGCATACTGGGTCGCAGATCTTGCCGAGGTGCACGTTCATTCCGCATGCTAGTGTAGTGTCTCGGAAATCGCGATCGTGAAATATTACGACCTCAATCTGTGTGATCCCTGCTGCCGGGCGAGTAGGTCAAAGGCTTTTAACCACGGTGGGCACAGAGGATCACAGGAGAAACCGGCGACCTATAAATGTCGGTCTGTTTGACGCACCACAATAGAATCGTTAACTTCTAAGGGACAGGCGACGGTTTTGGGGGGACTGTCTCCCAGTTCTCGATCTCAGGATGCGCATCTTGCCGACCAGACAACTCTCCGATGCGGTTCAAATTCCCGACACGCTGCCGCGGGCGCAGTTCGACGCGCAGTCGGGCACGCGAGTCGCCGTGTTAGTGATCGGCGCCGGGCCCACTGGCCTGGCCTGCGGCATTGAAGCGCAGCGGGCCGGCTTCAAGGCGGTGGTCATCGACAAGGGCTGCCTGGTCAATTCGATTTTTAATTACCCTGCCAACATGACGTTTTTCACGACGCCGGAGTTGCTTGAAATCGGCGACTTGCCCTTCACCACCGCGCACCAGAAGCCAACGCGGGAGGAAGCGCTGGAATATTACCGCAAGGTGGCGGAGCACTATCGTTTGCCGGTGGCGCAGTATCAGTGGGTGAAAACTGTGAATGGGCGCGATGGGGACTTTCACGTTACCACCAGCGACCGCCTGGGACGAATTTTTGATTATCAGACTCGTAAGCTCATAGTGGCCACCGGATATTACGACATGGCCAACCAGTTGAATGTTCCGGGCGAGGACCTGCCCAAGGTGTTTCATTACTTTAAAGAGCCGCATCCGTTCTTTGATTTGGACGTGCTGGTGATTGGAGGCAAGAATTCCGCGGCGATTTCGGCGCTGGACCTGTGGCGGCACGGGGCGCGGGTGACGCTGGTGCATCGCGGACCGCAACTGCATGCGCACGTGAAGTATTGGATCCTGCCGGACATTGAAAACCGAATCAAGGCGGGCGAGATCAAGGCGTATTTCAATTCTACGGTGGAGGAGATCGCTGCGGATGGGGTTATGCTGCGCACTCCGGAAGGCAGGAGGCGGGTGCAGAATGATTTTGTTTTTGCCTTGACGGGCTACCACCCCGATTACGATTTCTTACGCTCCATGGGCATTGAACTTTCGAAAGACCAATGCCGTCCGGTATGCGACCCTGAAACCCTGGAGAGTAATGTTCCTGGAATCTATGTGGCGGGCGTGATCGTGGCGGGATCACGAACCAACGAAATTTTCATTGAGAATGGGCGGTTCCATGGCCAGCAGATTGCCCGGGACTTGAAGAAAAAGTTAGGCCCAGGCGGTTAGGAGTCCCATTTCTCCCACTAGATGCGGGAAATGGGACTCCTTGCGGCGGATTCTGCCGTCGGTCCAATCAGCGCTATTTCTCTGACGACGGCGCTGAATGTGGCGCGTGAACGTGCAGACGAGAACCCAAAGAGTGGGGGCCGCTGAAAAGGAATTCGGTGGCGATGTTGACACCGGCGTAACCCAACATTACATAGTTACCCATGCGGAAAGCGTCCCGGCCATCAAAGCGATCGGGATACCAGGCATAGACGGCGGTTAGAGTGCCGGCGTAGGGAGCGACCAGGGCCGGTACAGAAAAGACGCGATGGCCATCGTCGCCGCTGCGAGCGGTAAGAGTCGAGATCAGGGCATGTCCCAGCCGCGGTCCGAACCCCTTGCATTCGCATGGGTAGTACAGAGTGTCCTGGCGAAACACTTCTGCCAAGGCATACCGTGTAGTGGTGCTGATGGCTGCAATGCCAAAATTGGAGCCGAAGCGCTTGCCGTAACCCTCGCCACCTTGCATCCATTCCGGCGGACTGTTCGACGACTGGTTAATGCCAGCCGCAATAGCGGCGCCAAGGATGGGATAGGGGCCGAAGGCATCGAATAGGTAGTTGTGAAACTTGACCTTGTCCGATGGGCGGGTATAGGCGATGGACGGTTGCGGCGTGGCGGGCGGCACCGACGCGCCGGAAGAGTTGCCGGGGGCAGCAGACGATTGGGCCAGGGCCAGTGGAACCAGCGCGCACAGGCATAACATGGCCAGCGAGAAAAGCATAAGTCCGCGAATCTTCATGTCGGGATCTTCCTCCGGAGTCAGACGCTTGCGAATCGCAGAGAATCATACGCTAAGTTGGGGAAAACCGGGCAGAAATGATGATGATCATGGGCAGGGTGCGGCGGGAGGCCCGAAAGGGTACCTATAATTTGTTCAGGAAGTCAACAATCTCGGGCTGACTCCAGTCCACCGGGCCTATGAACTTGCGGCGCACGATGCCCTTGCGGTCGATGATGTAGGTCTCAGGGTATTTGAAGGTGCCATACAGATCACTGCTCTTGTGATCGGGATCGCGCACGGTGAGGAAATCGACTTTGTAGTTGCTAAGGAAATGGTGGTAGGCATCGCCGTCAACGTCGACACTGACGCCCACGACGGTGAGGCCCTTCGGTCCGAGGCGCCGCTGGAGTTCGACCAGAGACGGCATTTCCTCGACGCACGGCGGACACCAGGTTGCCCAGAAATTCAGGACCAGAATCTTGCCGCGGAACTGCTGAAGGTCAATCTTGCGATCGGCATCCTGGACAGTGAACTCGGGGGCGGGAGCTCCGATGTGTGGTGGACGGGAGCCACCGTAGCAGCCGGCCAGAAAGATGAGGGCTAGAACAACGGGAATGCGGCGCACACAGCTATAATAGCGGAAGCCGGATCGCTCCATCACGCATCGCGCTGGGCTCAACGCAGAAGACCGGTAGGAATGCAGGCGCATGCGACCACCCTTATCTCATGCACTTCCGTTTTATCACTTCCACACTGCTGGATATTCGCCGAGGCAGCGGAACCTTTGCCGGCATCAGCACTCTGGCCACGTTCTTGAGGGCGTCCGGCGAGACTGTGGAAGTGATAACGCCAACGTTCCGGTTTCCCATCTATACGGTGGAGCGAATCATCTTTAATGAGAGGCTTCGCAGCCGCCAGCGCGACTACAGCGGCGTGACCGTGGGCTTTGACATGGACGGATACGCCATCGCGGGCGCCCGTCGCGGCCCGCATATTGCGTCCATTAAGGGGGTCATCGCCGATGAAGCGCGATTTGAGGCTGGGCTTACCCGGGCCACGATGCGGGTGCAGGCATTTTACGAGCGGCTCCATGTGCAACGCGCGGCGCTGGTGATTACGAGCAGTAGCTACGCCGCGGAACGCATCCAGCAATTTTATGCGGTCTCGAGAGAACCGCGGATTGTTCCTGAAGCAATCGATCTGGACTCCTGGAGGAGATGCTTTCAACTTCATCCCGCGCCGCCTGCCGAGGGCAAGTTTACGGTGCTTTCGGTCTGCCGGTTCTATCCCCGAAAACGACTGCAGGTGTTGCTGGGCGCAGCTGACAGGCTGCGTTCCAGGATACCCGGCCTCGAAGTGCGCATCGTTGGCGACGGCCCGGATGCAAGTCGCCTAAAGGCAGCTTGCCGGAAGAAGCGCCTGGAGGGAATTGTGAGCTGGCTGGGAAATGTATCGCAGGCCGAACTTGCCAGGGAATACAACCGGTGCCACGTTTTTTGTCTGCCCAGCGTGCAAGAGGGGTTCGGCATTGTTTTTCTGGAGGCCATGGCAAACGGTAAACCTATAGTTGCGGCTCGCGCGGGCGCTGCGCCTGAAGTCGTGAAGCACGGCATTCTGGTGAGGCCAGATGACGAGGAAGCGTTGGCTGAAGGGATCGAACGCCTGTTTCGGGAGCCAGAGCTGCGGGGAATACTCGGAGCGGAGGGATATCGGTTTGTGGAGCGCTTCGACGGCCCTAAGGTTGCGGAGTTGTTTCTGCGGGAAGCACAACTTGCCATCGGCGCAGCAGATGGCGCTCCTACAGCGTAGTCTGGGGACGGTGCGCGCCCAAAGGCGAGGCCTTCCAGTAGTATGTTTGAGAGGATGATTTCAGAGCCGAACACATGGTCTATTTGACACGAAAAGCTGAATTTGCTGCTTCGCACTACTATCACAATCCTGAGTTCAGTGCGGAGGAGAACCGGCGGATCTTCGGCAAGTGCAACAACCCGAACGGCCACGGACACAACTACAGTTTGGAAATTACGGTGAAAGGCGAAGTCGATCCGCAATCGGGATTCGTGATTGATCTGAAGCAGCTAAAAGACGTGCTGAATCGCGAAGTGCTGGATGCAATGGATCATCGCTTCCTTAATAAGGAAGTGCCGGAGTTTGCGACACGGATACCGACCACGGAAAATCTTTCGATTGCGATCTGGCAGCGCCTGGCCCCCAAATTTAGGCAGGCCAAGTTGCACCGGGTGCGGGTGTATGAGACGACGGACTTGTTTGTGGACTTCTACGGAGAAGCATGAAAGCGCATCTGACGCGACGGTATAGATTTTCGGCTTCGCATCGCCTGCACAGTGAGACCATGTCGGACGCCGAAAATGCAGCTACCTACGGCAAGTGCAACAATCCGCATGGGCATGGACACAACTATTCGCTTGAAGTAACGGTGAGCGGGCAGGTGGACGAGAGTACCGGAATGGTATGCAATCTGGCGGATCTGGACGGGTTTGTGCAGCGCGAGATATTGGACCGGTTCGACGTGCAAAACCTCAATAGCTTGGCGGAATTCGCGGAGGCAGTGCCCACCACGGAGAACCTGTCGATGGTGGTTTACGATATTTTGCAGCGTGGGTTCCGGTTGGCTCATCTGGAAAGAGTGCGGTTTGACGAGACTTTGATGAATTCGTTTGAGTACGCGGGCGGGAAGGAAAGTCTTTAACCACCGAGGGCAAAGGAGAATCCGTGAAGAGCTCGCTTGAAACGCCAACCATTACCAGCGCCAGTTTTGAGGAGCTAGTGCGGGAGATGATTGTGCGTTTGGGCGAGGACCCGGAGCGAGAGGGACTGGTGCGCACTCCGGAGCGCGTACACCGGGCATACGAACACCTGATGAAGGGGTACAAAGAAGATCCCGAGGCGATGCTCAAGCAGGCGTTGTTCACGGTGACTTATGACGAGATGGTGATCGTGAAAGATGTGGAAATGTTCAGCCTGTGCGAACACCACATGCTGCCGTTTTTTGGCAAGGTGCACGTGGCCTATATTCCGAACGGGAAGGTGATCGGGCTGAGCAAGATTCCGCGGCTGATCGAGATTTTCTCGCGGCGGTTGCAGATCCAGGAGCGGCTGACTACGCAGATCGCGGAAACCATTCAGAAGGCGATTGAGCCCCAGGGAGTGGGTGTAGTGATCGAGGCGCGGCACTTGTGCATGATGATGCGCGGGGTGGAGAAACAGCACTCTGCGGCCGTCACGTCGTCAATGCTGGGATCGTTTCGCGAAGAGCAGGAAACGCGAACCGAGTTCTTGTCGCTGATTCATAATAGGACGAATGGCGTGTAGGGAGCCTTGGGCGCGCCCTTTCAAAGCGTGACGAAAAATAAACATCGCCTCGAGGAGAAAGTTGCACTGATCACCGGCGCCAGCCGGGGGATCGGGTTGGCGATTGCGCATGCCTTGGCAGCGGAACGCTGCAACCTCGTAATTTCCGCCCGCAGACTATCCACGCTTGACCAAGCTGCAAAGCGCCTGGCGAAATTTCGCGTGCGGGTGTTGCCGGTGGCCTGCGATGTGCGCGAGGAAGAGGCGGTTGCGGCCATGATGGCAGCCGTAAAGAAGGATTTTCGTCGGCTGGACATTCTGATCAATAACGCGGGCATGGCGAACAAGAGCCTGACGGTTGAGCAGTTGCCGGTTGAGGCGTGGCGGGAAGCGATCGATACGAACCTGACGGGAACGTTCCTGGTAACCAAGGCTGCATTGCCGCTGATGAAGCGAGGCGGAGTCATCCTGAACAATCTTTCGGTCGCGGCGCGCATGGCATTTCCCAATATGGCGGCGTACGTGGCGTCAAAACATGGCGCGCTCGGGCTGACCAAGACGCTGCGCGAGGAACTTCGTCCGAAGGGGATTCGAGTTATGGCCCTGCTGCTGGGGGCGGTGGACACCGACATTTGGGATGCATTCTGGCAAGATGCGCCGCGGAAAACCATGATTCGGCCGGAGACGGTGGCCCGGGCGGTGGTAGATGCGCTGCGCTTGCCGGAAGACAGCTCAGTCGACGAGTTGGTGATTACGCGAGCGGCGGGAGCGGTATAGGGCTTGAAAAACCAGCCACGGATTGAGATTGAACGTCTTGCCTAAATGAACAGTTCGAGTGAGACCTGAAAGCGGCGGCTGAGTTTGCGAATGTGTTCGGTGGTGAGATTGCGCTTGCCGCTGAGTACCTCGGAAACGATGCTAGGTGTTACGAATATATCGAGCAGGTCTTTTTGCTTTAAGCCTTCGATTCCATCAGTTCTTCCAGGACCTCGACCGGGGTCGCTGATTTCAAGGCATAGTGGCGTTCTTCGTAGTCTTCGACGAGCAGGGTCAGCAACTCAGCCAGGCGTTGTTCGGCCGCAGTCGCCCTTGACCCCTTGCCATCGAGTTCTTCGAGCAGGGCGGTGTGGCGTTCGTTTTCCTTCTCGTTGCGGACTACGGCGGGAAGAGTCTTGGCGAGAAGAGTTGCGTATTCGGGTCGGACTGAGATGGATTCACTCTTTCGTTGTGCTCAGAACGCATCCACTCCGGTAACACTCTGCCCAATGATCAAAGTGTGAATGTCGTGCGTCCCTTCGTAGGTCTTTACTGATTCCAGGTTCATCATGTGGCGCATCAGTGGATATTCATCCGCGACACCGTTGGCGCCGAGAATGTCACGCGACATGCGGGCGCATTCGAGCGCCATCCAGACGTTATTTCTCTTCGCCATCGAGATGTGCTGGGCACCGGCTTTGTCTTTATCTTTGAGTCTTCCCACCTGAAGAACCAGGAGTTGGCCTTTGGTGATCTCGTTAATCATCCAGGTGAGCTTTTCCTGTACAAGTTGATGAGAAGCAATGGGCTTATCGTGGAACTGTTTGCGTAGGATGGAGTACTGCAAAGCGCAATCGTAGCAGGACATGGCTGCGCCTAAGGCTCCCCAGGCGATGCCGTAGCGCGCCTGGTTCAGACACATGAGCGGCGATTTCAGGCCACCGCTTTTCGGCAGCAGGTTCGACTCGGGGATGTGAACGTCCTGCATGGAAAGACCCGAAGTTACCGAGGCGCGCAGCGACCATTTGCCGTGGATGTCTTCGGCTTTGAAGCCGGGGCGATCAGTTTCGACCAGGAAGCCGCGAATCTTGTTGTCTTCGTCTTCGACCTTGGCCCAGATGATGGCGACGTTGGCGATGGAGCCGGAGGTAATCCACATCTTTTCGCCGTTGAGGACGTATTCTTTGCCGACCTTGCGGGCTCGCGTTCTCATGCCGCCCGGGTTAGAGCCGAAGTCGGGTTCGGTGAGGCCGAAACAGCCGAGTTTTTCGCCGCTTTGCAGGGCGGGGAGCCAGGTTTGCTTTTGCTCGTCGCTGCCAAAGGCGTAGATGGGGTACATCACGAGCGCGGATTGCACGCTGACGAAGGAGCGCACACCGGAGTCTCCCCGCTCCATCTCCTGCATGACCAGGCCATATTCGACGTTCGACATGCCGGCGCAGCCGTAGCCTTTGAGGCTGGCGCCGAAGAAGCCGAGGTCGGCCATGGGCTTGACCAGTTCGCGGGGGAAACGGCCGGCGCGGTTGCACTCTTCAATGATGGGAATGAGGTTGTCTTCGATGAATTTGCGGGCGGTGTCGCGCACCAGGAGTTCGTCGTCGGTGAGAAGAGCATCAAAGCCGATGAAGTCAACGCCGCGGAATTTCAGGGACATGGAATTCTCTTTTCTACTTGCAAATACGGTCAGAATTATCAGGAAAGAAGGAACTTACCACGCTAACAAAGGGCTGCGGAGAGGTCAAACCGGAGAAAAGGCTCTGTCGTTGAGGACCCGGGAACGCAGAGGGAGAGCTGGTTTTGACAATCTTTTTGCAATTATGGCGATGGAGAAAAGTGAATGGGCATCTAAACTGTCTATGAAGATGCGAGTCTTGTGGCCCATTGGCGTGGTGGTCATGGCTGGGTGTCTGGCGGGCGCTGCCCTGGCGGCGGAGCAGCCTGCCAATGTGGCATCGCTCGAGCACGGTTTCCATTTGCTTTACGATCTGGATTTCGAGCACGCCCATGAAGTGTTCTCCGCTTATCAGCAGCAGAATCCTGGCAATCCCATGGGGCCGGCGTGCGAGGCGGTAGGGTTACTGTTCTCGGAGTTCAACCGGCTGGGAGTGCTGGAATCGCAGTTCTACCAGGACGATAAGACCTTTCAGGCACGCGATCACTTCACACCGGATTCGCAGGTGAAGGCGCGCTTTGACGCGGCGCTCGACCGGGCGGAAAACGGGGCGCGGACGGTGCTGGGGAAGGATGGCAAGAACCGCGACGCTCTATTCGCCATGACGCTGGCTTCCGGTCTGAGAGCGGATTACGCTGCCTTGATTGAGAAGCGGAACCTGGCGTCGCTGCGTTTCACGAAGCAGGCCACGGCCTGGGCGCAGCAGTTGCTTGCCGTAGATCCGCAATGCTATGACGCGCATCTGGCCACCGGCGTGAGCCAATACATTGTGGGAAGCATGTCGGCGCCGGTGCGCTGGCTGGTGCGCCTGGGCGGAGTAAACGGCGACAAGCAGGCCGGCATCCAGGAACTGCAAGTCACTGCATCACATGGGCAATATCTGGCGCCGTTTGCCCGCATCCTGCTGGCAATTGCGTTCGTGCGCGAGAAAGACAAGCCACGGGCGCGGGAGCTGCTGGTGGCGCTACAAAACGATTTTCCCCAGAACCCGTTGTTCGCCCGCGAGATCAGCCGGCTGGATACGGAGCGTTGCTGTCTGGACGGAAGCGCCCGGCCTTAAGAGCGGGCTTCGCTGATCAAAACAAACCCACTTGCGAGGTATAAATTCGCGGCTCGCCAGAGTGATTTATCAGAAATTCATCAAGTTGTAACCATCCTGTAACATTCCCGCCGTAAAAACGAGCCTACTAAAAAATTCATCTTAGGAGGAATCGCCGCGTGCTACGTCGAATCGCATTGTTGTGTCTGGCTCTAACGCTACCCGCTTTTGCACAGACTACGTTGAATGGAGCGGGCGCAACTTTCCCTTATCCGATGTACTCGAAGTGGTTCAGTGAGTACCACAAAATTCATCCCGATATTGAGATTAATTACCAATCGATTGGCAGCGGCGGAGGCATTCGCCAGGTACTGGCGGGAACGGTGGATTTCGGGGCCAGTGACGGGCCGATGAGTGACGAGCAGCTGGCACAGGCAAACGTGAAGATTCTGCACATTCCCACCGTACTGGGCGCGGTGGTTCCCGCCTACAACGTAAGCGGGGTTTCCGGGGAGTTGAGATTTTCTCCCGAGACTATTGCGGACATTTGTTTGGGAAAGATCGGCAACTGGAATGACAAGGCCCTGGCGGCCGACAATCCGGGAGTCAAACTGCCGGACAAACCGATCGTTCTGGTGCACCGTTCCGACGGCAGCGGCACCAACTACATTTTCACCGACTACCTGTCAAAAGTCAGTCCTGAGTGGAAGGAAAAAGTAGGGAAAGGGACATCGGTAAAGTGGCCGGTGGGGCTCGGTGCAAAAGGGAACGAAGGGGTGGCCGGAATGATTCGCCAGATGGACGGTTCGTTCGGCTATGTAGAGCTGATCTACGCGGTGGAGAACAAGATTCCCTACGCCGCCATCCGCAATTCAGCGGGGACGTGGCTCAAGGGCACGCTGGAGGGAGCGACGGCGGCCGCGGCTTCGGTCAAGAGCATGCCCGCGGACTTTCGTGTCTCGATTACCAACGCTCCGGGAACAGATGCTTATCCGATTTCCAGCTTCACCTGGCTTCTGATCCCGACACAATCGAAAGATCCGGCTAAAGGCAAGATTCTGGTAGATTTTCTCAACTGGATGTTGGAAAGCGGAGAGAAGATGACAACCGAGCTAGCCTATGCGCCTTTGCCGGAGAATGTGTCGGCCAAGGTCGCACAAGCCATCAAACAGATTCACTAGCCGTATCAGCCGTACCGATTTCAGGGACATTACAGTTGGCCTCCGCCCCAGGAGGCAAAGGAGAAAAGATGAAGTGCGTTCTCAGGTGGTGCGTAGTTCTGCTTGTGGCAGCAAGCTCGCTGGCGCAGACTGCCCCGGCGAAGAAGAAGACCGCAACCAGGTCGGCGGGAAGTGTTTCCGCCGCCGATGTGCAGGAGTTGAAGAATGCTCTGGCTGCGCAACAACAGCAGATTCAGCAGCTAAAGTCTGAAATGCAAAGGCGGGACGAGGCGCTGCAACAGGCTCAACAGCAGATGCAGGAGGCGCAGGCGGCGGCATCGGCGGCCCAGGCCAAGGCCGAACAGGCAGCCCAACAGGCCAGTCAGCAGCAGCAGGCGGTGACGGACCTGAAAACGGACGTGACGGACATGAAGCAGAATGCCACCAATGTGGCGTTGAGTCTGCAAGACGCCCAGAAGAGCGCGCAGTCCGCACTGGAAAGTCCGGTGGCGCTGCATTACAAAGGCATCACTATCACTCCGGTTGGCTTCCTGGCGGCAGAAACGGTGTACCGCTCGCATGCCACCGGATCGGACATCAACACGCCCTTCAACTCGATTCCCTTTAATGGCGCGGCCCAGAGCCACATCAGCGAGTTCTTCGGTTCGGGTCGGCAGTCGCGTGTGGGGTTCCTGGCCGAAGGGGCGGTGGGCAATTTCACCATGCGGGGTTATGTAGAAGCGGATTTTCTCTCCGCGGGCGTTACTTCCAACAACAACCAGAGCAACAGCTACACCCTCCGGCAGCGGCAAACCTGGGCGCAGGCGTCGTTGAAAAGCGGGTGGACGTTCACTGGCGGCCAAATGTGGAGTCTGGTGACTCAGACCAAGAACGGCATGGACAACCGCAGCGAAGCTCTGCCGATGACCATTGATCCGCAGTATACGGTCGGCTTCAGCTGGGCGCGTCAGTATGGGTTCCGCGTGACCAAGAAGATCGGCGACAATCTGTGGATTGGCGGCTCAATAGAAGATTCGCAGATCACTCTGGGTGGCCACGGCGCCAGCAACAACTTCATTGTCGGCCAGCAGGGTACGGGAGGCGGCCTTTACAACGGCACCACCAATTACTCCTACAATGCGGTCCCGGACTTCATCGGGAAAATCGTCTACCAACGGGGCATCGGACATTACGAAATCTTCGGATTGATCTCGGACTTCCGCGATCGCATCTATCCCGGGGCAACGTTGGCCAAACCTACCGCTGATGGGGCCTTCAACAATTCGGCCATCGGTGGAGGCGCCGGCGCCAATGCACGATGGACGTTCGCCAAGAAGTACGACGTGGGCATCCACTTCATGGGCGGTTCAGGCGTCGGTCGCTATGGAACCTCGCAGCTTCCCGACGTGGTCGCGACTCCGGGAGGTTTGTTGACTCCGGTCACCAACTATCAAGCCTTGGGAACTCTTGAATACCACGTGAAAAAGTTCGACATATACGCCAACTACGGTGTGGAGTATGAAGACAGAGTTCAATACACCAACGCCGCCGGAAAACCGGTTGGTTACGGCGCAACCGGGTTCAACAACTCGGGTTGTGGTACGGAAACCGTACCCGCGTCCACTTCAACGACGGTGGTCACGGGGGTCACTCAGGACCCGGGGACCGGAGTGGTTACCACCACCACGGGGACGGTTCCGGCTCCGGGTTCCTTGGGAACACCACTCAGCGGCGGGTATAACCCAGGCGGACTGAAGAACTGCAACGGGGACACCAGGGCCCTCATGGAGGGCAGCTTCGGGTTCTGGTATCGCTTCTACAAAGGACCGAAGGGAACTCTGCAATGGGGTCCGCAGTATTCCTACATTGACAAGAACATTTGGGCAGGTACAGGTGGGAATCCGAACGCGACGGAGAACATGTTCTTCACATCGTTCCGTTACTATCTGCCTTAGGCGGGATTCATTCACGCGCTCTTAAGGCCCAACCTATGCGGGCGCCGGTACTTGAGACTGGCGCCCGTTTTACTTTCTGGAAACGCGGAGAACCGTTCACAGAAATGGACGCAAACCAAGGCACAGCAGCCGTAGCGAAGGTGTTCTATACTGGTTTCCTGCATGGTGTAAGGATCGGGTTCAGCAGTTGGCGGTGAACCGCGTCACATCGATTCAACCTGCGTAACAGTTATGGTTCGTCCCGCGCTCGACAATTCGGCCAACTACATCAACCGCGAAGCCTCGTGGCTGGCATTCAACCGGCGGGTGCTGGAAGAGGCGGAGGAGACCGGCAACCCGGTTCTGGAGCGGGTGAAGTTCCTAGCCATCACTGCCAGCAACCTGGATGAGTTCTTCGAAGTGCGGGTCGCGGGCTTAGTGCAGCAGATCGAAGACGGCTATACAGAAGCCGGGCCGGATGGCCTGACACTGCTCGAAGAACGCGAGGTCGTATCGCGCGAAAGCCACGAGCTGGTGGACGATCAGTACCGTTGCTGGAACGATCAGTTGCGCCCCCTGCTGGCGGAGAATGGGATCCGGGTCCTGGGCCTGCATGAACTGGACACCAAGGCACGGGAGTTTGTTGACCAGTATTGCGAGCGCGAACTGGATCTGCTGCTGACCCCGGTGACCGTGGATCCAGCGCATCCGTTTCCCCGCGTGATCAACAAGGCCTTATGCGTGGCCTTCCTGTTGCGTCGCCGTCGTCGTGCTTCGATGACCTACACGGGAGTGGTCACGGTGCCGCGCGCCCTGCCCCGTCTGGTTCGGTTGCCTTCAGAAGGGACCACGGATTTCATCTTTCTCGCTGACCTGGTGGCGCATCATGCGTCGCGCATGTATCACGGTTACGACATCGTTTCAGCGGCGGCGTTCCGGGTCACGCGCAACAGCAATCTCTATCTGGCGGAGGAAGAGTCGCGTAATCTGCTGGAGTCAGTACGCACCGAACTGCACAATCGCCGCAAGGGAGATGCGGTGCGGTTGGAGATTGAGTCTGATGCCGACCCGGAAATCATCGAACGCCTGCGTACCAATTTTGAGCTGGAGCCGTGGCAGGTTTTTCCGGTAAACGGACCGGTAAACCTGTCGCGGCTGTTCAACATATACGAGCAGACGGAGTATCCGGAGCTGAAATTCAAGCCCTTTAGTCCTCGGGAACTGCGACTGACGGCAAAGTCGCAGGACCTGTTTGAGGAATTGCGGCAACATGACGTTCTGCTGCACCATCCCTACGATTCCTATGACGCGGTAGTGTCGTTCATTGAAGCCGCGGCGGAAGATGAACGGGTGCTTTCCATCAAGCAGACGCTCTACCGCACCAGTGAACATTCGCTGATTGTGCCGGCATTGATATTGGCCGCTGCGAAGAAGGAAGTGACGGCGGTGGTGGAACTGAAGGCGCGCTTTGATGAGGCCTCGAATATCCGTTGGGCGCGAGATCTGGAGGATGCAGGTGTCCAGGTATTTCACGGGCTGGTAGGACTGAAAACGCATTGCAAATTGTCGTTGCTGGTGCGTAAGGATCCAGATGGGGTGACGCGGCGGTATGCGCATCTGGGATCGGGGAACTACAACACTGCGACGGCAAGGATCTACACCGACCTGAGCCTGTTGACGGCTGATCCACAAATAACCGGTGCGGTGCATGACGTGTTCAGCTTCCTGACTGCGTATGCCGAGCATGCCAACTACGATCCGCTGCTGGTGGCGCCATTGAATCTTGCCGAGCGCTTTCTGGCCCTGATAGCGCGGGAGGCGGAACATGCCCGTCATGGGCGTCCGGCGCGGATTATCGCGAAAATGAATGCGCTGCTCGACAAGAACGTCATTATGGCACTTTACCACGCGTCCCAGGCGGGAGTGAAGATTGATCTGATTGTGCGCGGGATTTGCGCCCTGCGCCCGGGGGTGCGTGGGATAAGCGATCACATTCGAGTGCGAAGTATCGTGGGCCGCTTTCTGGAACACAGCCGCATTTACTATTTCGCCAATGGGGGTCAGGAAGAAACCTATGTGGGCAGCGCGGACTGGATGCCGCGAAACCTTTACGAGCGGGTGGAAGTCGTCTTCCCGCTCAAGGACGAACTGCTTCGTGAACGGGTGCACCAGGAGATTCTGGAGGCTTATCTGGCGGACAACGTGAAGTCGCGGATTTTGCAAAAGGACGGGTCCTATGTGCGAACCTGGCAGGCGCAGGGCAAGCGCAAGCCGACAGCGGCTTCCTCCGCCTTCAGCGCGCAGGACTTCTTCCTGCGTTTGGCGGAAGGAAAACAGAACCTGGATGCCATTCCCGCCGCGCCCACGCTCAAGGGAAGAAGATCGCTGGCGGGAAGGGAACGCTAACTCGAGATGATCATTTACTTCCTGCGTCATGCCAATGCCGGCGAGCATATGAGCAATCCCAGGCGCGATGAGAAGCGGGCCCTGGATAAGGACGGAATTGAACAATGCGGCATCGTGGGCCGGGCGCTGGCCGCGTTGGACGTGCAGGTAGATACCATTATCTCGAGCCCGCTGAAACGCTCCGCCCAGACCGCGTCGCTGGTGGGCAACGAGCTTAGCTATGAAGGCAAGCTGCAACTTGAAGACGCGCTACGCCCCGGGGCAACCTATGCGGACTTCCGCCGGTTGCTGGAAAAGTATGCCAAGCAGGAATCCATCATGGTGGTCGGGCATAACCCGAACCTCAGCGAGTTTCTGGGGCGGGCGATTTGTGAACCCGGATGCGAAGCCGGCGTGGAGCTGAAAAAAGGGGCCGTGGCCAAAGTGGAGATGGGGCGCAACTCCGCGATTTTGCAGTGGTGCCTGACTCCCCGGTTGCTGCGCAGCATCTATGCCGCGGCCACCGAAAGCTCGCGGCCGAAGACCTCGCGGAAGTAGCTCTTTTCTTTTTCCACCGCCCACAGTTCCAGGTCGACCGTGCTGCGCGGTTTGGTCACCAGGGTGAACCGGACTTCACCCTCCTGCGCCCGAACCCTCAGGGCGCGAAGCGCGTGACTGCGGCTGAGGTTGAGAGCGCGGGCCAGGCGCAAGAGAACCGAAGCCTTGGGTACGGATTCACGATCGGAATCGGGCAGGACCTTGATAGGCCCGTCGCTGGGCGAGGGCCGTGACTTTCCCAGATAGCGGGCAATGGCAGCGATGATTCTACGCTGCTCCGGGGTATAGCCCAGGATTTCGGAGTGCGAAATAATGTAATAAGTATGGCGATGGCGCCCGTTGCGGTTTACGTAGTCGCCGACTTCGTAGAGCATGGCGGCGGCCGAAAGCCATTCGGCGTACTCGGGCGGCAAGCCGTGGACCGATTTCAGGGCGGCGAACAGCAGCATGGCGGAGCCGCGTACTTGCAAGGCGTGGTCCATATCCACACGATAATGAGCGACCGCGGCGCGAATCGAATCCCAGCGTTCCGACTCGATCTGCTTGCCGGAACGAGTGCTGCGATCGTACTCGGCCGCCATCTGGGCGAGCAGGCCGTCCCGCAAGCCCAGCGGGGAAGCGCGAAAGCCGGAGAGTTGGCAGCGCTCGAGAAGTTCGTTGTAGACTGCGGCGCCCGCCACGATGATCTCGGCCCGGCGCGGACCCACTCCGGACAATTCACGCCGCGCCCCCAGCGGCAAGCGGGTCAGCAGCTTGGCAATGCGTTTCATCTGGGCGCGCGAAACGGCCGCGGCGCGAGAGCCCCGGGTCTTGTAGAGGCCGTGGCAGACGGCGGCCAGCGACTCGGCAGTCCCGGAGGTTGCGATTACTACTTTGGGGTGCGAACGCCGGATGCGGTCGGCGGTGCGCTCGATCTCGCGCGCAATGAAGCCGTGCATCTGCCGGACCTCAGGTTTGCGCGGAGGGTCGTGATGAAGGAATTCATTGGTCAGCCGCACGGCTCCCAGCGGCAGGCTGATGGTGCTGCGGATGTGGCCACCGCCCGAAATGGTTAGCTCGCAGCTGCCCCCTCCCAGGTCCACCATAAGCAGGGAAGAAGCATTCACCCGCAGACTCGACACCAGGCCGAGGTGAATCAGGCGGGCCTCTTCCAGTCCGGAAATGATTTCTACATTCCAGCCGGTGGCGGACCGCACCCACTCGAGAAAAGCCTGGGAATTGCGCGCGTCGCGCAAGGCGCTGGTGGCGACGACGCGGACGGAATCGGCGCCGACGTTTTGCACGGTGCGATGAAAGCGCCGCAGTACCTTCACGGTGTTGGCAATGGCGTCGGGAGAAAGGAAGCCGTTGCGGAAGACCGACTCTCCCAGACGGGTGACTTCGCGGTCCTCCTGAAGCTCCGTGAGGCGGTGGCGCGCCAGGCGGGAGATTTTCAGGCGGACGGAATTGGACCCGATATCAACCGCGGCTAGCGTGGGCATGGGAAGGGAATAGTTTACCGCGAGGGGAGTGCAGTATAGCTACTTTGTTGAACCGAATGGATTGAAAAGCTCGAGGTCGACATTGTCGAAATCCCGCAGGTTGCGGGTCGCCAGAGTGAGTCCGTGGACACGAGCCGTGGCAGCGATCATCATGTCTTCCAGTACGTTGTCTGGCCGCCCCTGCATCAGACGCCCCCATTCGCGGAAGCAGGCGGCGTCCATGGGGAGGACTGTATAAGAAAGGGCCAGATCCTCGATCCAAGACTCGATCTCCCCAGCCTTAGCTGGATTATTCTGCCGCGTAGCCTCCACACCGGTTTGCAACTCGCCAATGCTTACGGCCGATAGATAGACCCGGTCAATTGAGATGGATTGCAGCCAAGCAATGAGCGCCCCATGTGGTTTGGGCTTTCGTGTTTCCGAGACGACCATGGTGTCGAGCAGGTAGCCGGTCATTTGAAAGTAATAATGGGGCGACGGCGGGAGCGGCCACGCGAAGGCGCAATGGCTTCGAAGCGTGGACCGGACCCAAGAAGCACTTCTTTCGCGCTGCGGCGCACCTGGCTCTGCAATCGGCGCCACTGTTCAATCGGAACCAACACGGCAGCCTCGGATCCACGACGAGTCACGATCTGGGGACCGCTTTCGAGGGCGGCGTCGAGTAATTCACTGAAGCGAGCTTTGGCATCTTGCACCTGCCAGATGGACATGGAGCAATCATATGACTAGTCATATGACTAGTCAAGTACGAGGACAGCCGCCGGCTGGAAAAAGAATCGGGGGAATTGCTTGGAGAGGGGCGGGGGGTTACGGGTTTACGCGACGGCCGCAGTGCGAGCGGTTCCTTCACGAGAGGGCTTGCGAGTCTGAGTGGCGACGGGGCGAAGGATCTTGCCCGCGAGTTCGGCGCGGATTTCGGCGACCGCGTCGAGGCTCTGACGGAACTTGGCCTGGGTGACATTGCGCAGCAGTGCCAGCAGCGCCGAATCGCCAAGGCTGCCGAGAAGACCTTCCGCCTTCTGGGTAAGCTTAAGCCAGTCATGCCAGTTCCCGATTACGTCTTGCATGTGCTTGAGCTTTTCGACCACGCGCCGGGCTTCGGGTTCGTTGTCGCTCAGTTCGGCAATGTAGCGGGCACGCTTGCCGATGATGCGGTATTGATGCAGGGTTTTCTCAGTCAGGGGGACGTAGTCCCGTCCGAGCTGGGCGAGTTTGGCCAGAGTCAGGGCCAAAGGCTCAGTGGATGCAGGAATCGCCATGCGGCTGGCGGCGCGTTTCAAACGACGGCGGATCTCGTCGGCGGTTTTGCGGTCGAAGGCGCGGGCCAGTTTCTTCTCCCGCTGGGCACGTTCCTCCACCAGCGCATCCATGAACTGCGACTTGTGTCCATTGCCCCCGGGAATTTTCAAAGTTCGCAAGGAAGCGATCTGTACGTCGAGATCGCGCACCCGTCCGGCTTTCTTACGCAGGCGTGCCAACAGGCGCAATAGTTTTTCGTCATTGCGATGGGATTCAACCACAACTTCGCTGAGCAGGGCCTCGACCCGCCGGCTGTGGGTGCGGAACTTGTGGACGCTTTCCGGCGCCGGCTTCTTCACCAGCCCGGTCAGTTCCCGAGCCAACTTTTGAAAAGTCAAACGGCTGCGCTTTGGATCAATCGGCATAAGGCAACGCTAAGCGTACGAAAAATTACAAGGGAAACTGAGAAAATGCAACTGCTTAAGTTTCGACTGACGGAGGCGCTCAGAAACGATATCTCCGGCACCCCGAGCCGAAGGCGAAGACGTATTTTAACACTGCTGTAACACGACTCTGCTAGGCTCGCCAAGATGGCGAATCAAGCCTTGGGAGCGCCCCGTTTGCCTGGACCGCAACCCGTTGCAAAACCAGAGGTTGTCTCCAGTGCCAGGGCCGAGAATGCGCCCTTGGTTCGAGCCGGAGACAGCCACATTGCGGACGGAATCTTCCGCGGGCTGGTGCTGAGCTGTGGGCTCTGCGTACTCGGGCTGGTGGGTGTAATTGTTTACGAACTCATCACCAAGTCTTCTCTTTCCCTGCATACTTTCGGCTGGAGATTTTTCTTCCGCAGCGAATGGGACCCGGTGAATGAACAATTCGGGGCCTGGCCATTCGTTTACGGAACGGTGGTTTCTTCGCTGCTGGCCTTGCTCATAGCGGTTCCGCTGGCGGTCGGAGTGGCGGTCTTCATCACCGAGATGTGTCCGCGCTGGCTTAAGAATGGGCTGGCCTTTACCACCGAGTTGCTGGCCGCGATTCCCAGCGTGATTTACGGATTGTGGGCGATTTTCGTTCTGGTACCGCTGCTGCGGCAATATGTCGAGCCGTTTTTGGGGCGGTACTTTGGTTGGACTGGATTGTTTGAGGGAACGCCATACGGGATTGGGATGCTGGCGGCAGGGGTGATCCTGGCCATCATGGTCGTGCCCATCATTTCCTCCATCACTCGCGAAGTGATGACGGCAGTACCGCAGCAACAGCGCGAAGCCGTGCTGGCGCTGGGGGCGACCCGGTGGGAGATGATTCGCACCGGGGTGCTGCGCAACGCCCGGGCGGGCATTCTGGGAGGCATTATTTTAGGGCTGGGGCGCGCGCTGGGCGAGACTATGGCAGTCACCATGGTGATTGGCAACCGTCCCGAGATTGCGCGGTCGTTGTTTGCTCCGGGATACACCATGGCCAGCGTGATCGCCAACGAATTCAGTGAGGCGACGAGCGACACCTACCTCAGCGCACTGGTGGAAGTGGGTTTAGCGCTATTTATCGTGACCATTATCGTGAATATTCTGGCTCAGTTGCTGGTGTGGTCGGTGACGCGTGGGATGCCGCGGAGAAGCAATGCCTAGCGCCACAGCACAAGCTGGACGGTTCGCGATTGCCCCGATCAGCACATGGCGCCGGGGCGTGAACGGATTTGTAACCCTTGCAGCGGGGGGGGCGGTGGTGCTGGTGTTGCTGCCGCTGGGGGCGATCTTTGCCTACTTGATCTACAAAGGCCTGGGTTCCATCAACTGGGCATTTCTCACCCAGACTCCGAAGCCAGTGGGAGAGGCGGGCGGGGGAATGGCCAACGCCATTGCCGGGTCAGTCTATATTTTGGGAATTGCCAGCATCATGGGAGTGCCGATTGGGATTGGCGCAGGGATTTACCTCGCCGAATATGGCCGCAATCGCTTTGGCGACCTGATTCGCTTCACCGCCGACGTGCTAAACGGCGTGCCGTCGATCGTGGTGGGCATTGTGGCGTATGGCATCGTGGTGCTGGCGCAAGGACATTTCTCGGCGCTGGCCGGCGGAGTTGCTTTGGCGATCATGATGATTCCCACCATTACCCGCACTACGGAGGAGATGCTGCTTCTGGTCCCAAATGCGGTGCGGGAAGCGGCCTACGGCCTGGGGGTTTCGCGCTGGCGGACGACGCTTTCCATCACTCTGCGCACAGCGACATCGGGAGTCATTACGGGCGTGATGCTGGCTTTTGCGCGCGTCGCCGGAGAAACCGCGCCCCTGCTGTTTACGGCTTTCGGGAACCAGTACTGGAATTGGAAGATGAACCAGCCCACGGCGGCGTTATCGTTGCAGGTCTTCACGTACGCGATTTCTCCTTTTGACGAATGGCATCGGCAGGCTTGGGCAGGGGCGTTGATCCTGATTGTGCTGATCGTGGCCTCGGTCAGCGCGGTGCGCATTGCCGCTGGCCGCGGTATGCTCAAGGGGGCGAACTGATCCTATGGGAGTCGGCATCAAGGTCGAGCATCTGAACGCCTGGTTCGGCAAGACCCAGGCTCTCTATGACATCAGCATTGATGTTCCGGCCAACCACGCGACCGCGGTGATTGGGCCTTCGGGTTGCGGCAAGTCAACATTTGTGCGTTGTCTGAATCGCATGCACGAGACGATTCCCGACGCGCGCGCAGCCGGCAAAGTGCGCATGGGCGACGTGGACGTCTACAACGGGACTGCGGCAGTGCAGATACGGCGGCGGATCGGGATGGTGTTTCAGAAGCCGAACCCGTTTCCCACCATGTCGATTTACGACAACGTGGCGGCGGGGCTGAAGTTGAACGGCTTCCACGATCATCGCCGTTTGGACGAAATTGTAGAACGGTCTTTGAAGCTCTCGGCGCTATGGGATGAAGTAAAGGACACGCTGCGCAAGAAATCCGGGGCCAGCCTCTCCGGCGGACAGCAGCAGCGGCTTTGCATCGCGCGGGCGCTGGCGGTCGAGCCCGAGGTGCTGCTGATGGACGAGCCATGCTCAGCGCTGGATCCGATTTCGACTGGAAAGATCGAGGAATTGATCTTTCAACTGAAGGAAAAGTTTACGATTGTGATTGTGACTCATAATATGCAGCAGGCGTCGCGGGTGGCGGAATTTACTGGCTTCTTTCTGTTAGGCAAGCTGATTGAGTTCGATAAGACCGAGAAGATATTTACTACCCCGTCCGACAAGCGGACGGAAGACTACATCACAGGCAGGTTTGGATAATGCGCACCCGTTTTCAGCAGGGACTCGACGATCTACGAGCAAGGTTGCTTCGCATGGGCGGACTGGCGGAGCAGGCGGTGGACCGCGCCTGCCAGGCCTACATTGACCGTGACTTGACGCGTTGTCATCTGGTGCTGGAGGGCGAGACCCAGATCAACCTGATTGAGCGCGAAATCGACGAACTGGCGTTCGACTTGCTGGCCATGCAGCAGCCAATGGCGGTGGACCTGCGGTTCATTCTGGCGGTGACCAAGATTAACTCCGATCTGGAGCGCGTAGGCGACCAGGCGGTGAACATCGCCGAGCGGGTAATGGACATGGTCGAACTGCCCAAGGTTGATCTTCCGGTGGACATTGCGCGCATGGCTGCGGCGGCGTCTGCGATGGTGCGCCGGGCATTGGAGTCGTTTATCGAGGGCAAGGCAGAATTGGCGCAGGCGGTGCTGGAGATGGATAACGTGGTTGACCGCATGCGCGATGAGGCGTTCATCACGCTGGTGAAGGACATGAATGAGCGTCCGGATGTGACCCGGCAAGCGCTGGACGCGCTGCTGATCGCGCGCAACCTGGAGCGTGTGGCCGACCATGCGACCAACATTGCCGAGGATGTGATCTTCTGGGTGCGGGGAGCCGATGTGCGGCATAACATCGGGCCGGAGCCGACGGTGCCGCAGGTGGTTACAGATACGCACTGAGAGTTGAGGGCAAGCCACGTTCTCGAGTACCCCGCATCGGCTGAAACCGGCGGCCCTTTAGGTCTATGCGGCGACTGAAGTCGTGCCCTTCCCGCCAACTTTCCGCTCTAGCCCTCTGATAATCTTATCCGGGGATTCCCTTGCGCAAAACCATTCTCGTCCTTCTCTCTCTTACCGCTGCGACGGCGCTGCCGGCACAACAGGATCAAGTCCTGCTTCGGCAGATTCCTTTGCCTACGAGTAAACGGCTGATCGGGCCTTCGCCGGGAGTGATTGGCCAGCTCAATGGATTTACTCCGACCATTGCGTTGAGCCCGGACAAGCGCTATGCGGCGTTGCTGAATGACGGCTACGGCACGCAGCGCAATCACGCTCATGAGTCGATTGCGATTCTTGATCTGAGCGATAACCGGCTGGCCGAGTTTCCCGAGGAGCGGCTTTCGGAAGTGACCAGCCAGAGCTACTTCATCGGTTTGGCCTTCAGCTCGGACGGCAGTCATCTTTATGCGTCGATGGGATCGATCACCGATCCCACGGGCGAGAAGGCTGGGAACACCGGGAATGGCGTCGCGGTTTACAGCTTTCAGCAGGGGAAAGTTGTTTGGGAGAAGTTTCTCAAGATTCCTCCGCAGCCTGTGGCCATGGGAAAGAAGGTGGCCTCGGGGGTGCGCGAGACTGCGGCGGGGACGGTGTTGCCCTATCCTGCCGGGCTGGCGGTGATGGCGGAGGAAGGAAAGCCGGATCGACTGCTGGTGGCTGATAATTACGCTGACAACGTGGTGCTGCTGGATACGGCGGATGGGAAAATCGCGGCCAGGTTTGACCTGAGCGCGCATGATCTGATTCCCTCGGAGTTTCCTTACACGGTGGCGGCGACGCGCGACGGATCGAGCGCGTGGGTAAGTCTGTGGAATGCGTCGCAGGTGGTGGAACTGGACCTGACAGCGGGTAAGGTGAAGGACAAGATTTCGGTCATGCCCCCGGCTGATCCGCTGGCGCCGGGGTCGCATCCGGCGGCGTTGTTGCTGAGTCCAGATGAGTCGTTGCTATACGTCGCGCTGGCGAATGTGGACCGGGTGATCGTGATTGAAACGGCGGACGGTCGCCGGGTGGGCGTTTTGGACACCCGGGCGCCGGGACAGAAAGCCGGCGGCGCTTATCCCAGTGCGTTGGCGCTCTCGAGCGACGGGCGGCGTTTGTTTGTGGCGGATGCATCGCTGGATGCGGTCGCGGTTTTCGATGTTTCGCAGATGGGGCGGAGGCCGGTCACGGTGCTGCCGCTGGATGAACCTCTCGGTTTCATTCCCACCGACTGGTATCCGACCGCGCTGGCTACGGTGGGCAATGATTTGCTGATTGCAACCTCGAAGGGGGAGGGAACTTCTCCGAATCGCGGGCCGGGCGGGACGGAGTGGGAGCGGAGGCATAAGGAGCATCCTTATATTCCGACGCTTCTGTACGGCTCCGTGGCGCGCTTGCATATTCACGACGTGGAAGCGCAGTTGCCGGAGCTTACTAAGCGAGTGCAAGAGGCCAACCTGATCGAGTCAGATCCCGGCCGGATCGAATTCGCGCAGGCTTCGAATCCGATCCGGCACGTGATTTACATCCTGAAGGAAAATCGAACCTACGACCAGGTGTTGGGAGATTTGAGCGCTGGGAATGGCGACCCCTCGCTGACCATGTACGGAGCTGACGTCACGCCCAACCAGCACAAGCTGGCATTGCAATTCGGAGTGCTCGACAACTTCTACGATAGCGGCGAAGTCTCGGGCAATGGGCATGATTGGTCGATGGCCGCGATCACCAGCGATTACAACGAGAACACCTGGCAAATCGCGTATCGCAGCAAGGAGCGAACTTACGACTACGGGGGTACAGTCGCGGACGAGTTTCCGCTGGAGCATGACGAGGCTGATGTGGACGCTCCGGGAACGGGATACATCTGGGACAACGCTGCACGCCATGGATTGACCTATCGCGACTACGGCGAATTTATGACTACGATCTGGTGCAACCCGGAGGGCGCAAAGTCGCCCAAGGAGGGCACGCCGTCACCGTTCTCCGACAAGTGTCCGCGAGCGCGGGTGAGGAAGGGGGAACGGCTTCCGGAGAATGTCGGGCAGCCGCATGGAGGGAAGAGTCCGTGGCCGTGGGCGGTGCCGATGCTGAGACTCGACAAAGCGACCAAGGCGGTTTTGCGGGAGCATTTCGACCCCAACTTTCCCGATTTCAACACCGAGTATCCAGACCAGTTGCGGGCGGATGAATTTCTCAACGAGTTTCAGGGATTTGCGCGCGGGCGAGGAACGCCGGCGGAGATGCCGGCGTTTGTGCTGCTTTATCTGCCGGACGACCACACCCATGGAACAACGCCGGGGAAGCCGCGTCCGGCGGCGTCGGTGGCGGACAACGACCTGGCAGTGGGGCGGGTGGTGGAGGCGGTTTCGCACAGCGCCTACTGGGATGACACGGCGATTCTGATGCTCGAAGACGACGCCCAGGACGGGGCGGACCATGTGGATGCGCATCGCTCGATTGCGTTTGTGATCAGCAAATATTCGCCGGGATCGGTGGCGCATCCCTACATAGCGCATCAGTTCTACACCACGGTGAACATGATCCACACATTGGAGTCGTTGCTGGGGTTGCCGCCGATGAATCAGAATGATGTTTATGCGCCGGTAATGGCGCCGTTGTTCACCGGCAAGGGAGACCAGCCGCCGTTCACTGCGGATTGGAGCAATCGCGACAATGGGCTGATCTATGAGACCAACGCGGCGCACGGCCAAGGGGCGAAGGAATCGGCGAAGATGGATTTTACGCGGCCGGATGCGGTGAATCCCGCGGTGCTGAATGCGATCTTGTGGCGCGATCGCAAGGGGTCTGCGCCTGTGCCGGTGGCGAAGCATGAAGTGATCCGGCAAGAGTTGCGCAGGGGCAATCCTGACAAGGACTAGCGTTTGTGCTTTCTAGCGCATGGCGGTGACCGCCGTTCCCTCCACGTCCGCAAAAGAGAACGCGTTTGAAACGTTCGAATACACTTTGCCGCCAACTTCTACGTAGGGATACACGAAATAATTCAGCGGCGTGCCTGCCTGCTTGGGACTCAACTCCAGATCGCGGCCCCTGGTGAACTGCACGCGATTGGCATCGTGGGCGCCGAAGAAATAGTCACGCTTTTCCTGGTGCTTCCAGGCTTCGGAGATGTCCACCGGAACCCAGCCGTGGGCTGGGTCGAAGAAATCAGCCCAGCAGTGATAGCCGGCGACATCGGCGGCGTGTTTATCGGGCGGCAGGGGAAAGCCGATCTCGAAACGCGCGGGGATGCCTTGCGAACGGGCCATGGCGATGAACAGGGAATGAAAGTCGGTGCAGTTGCCCTTCTTGGCATCGCAGGCGTAGAGCACGTCGCCGCGCCCCCAGCCGGTGCCGGTCTTGTCGTAGCGCATGGTAGTGAAAACGTAGTCGTAGATGGCGCGGGCCTTATCGAGCGTGTCGGTTTTGCCGGTGGTTACTTTCACGGCCAGGTCGGCGGGCAGGCCGGTGATGGGAACCAGGGCGTCGGGGGCGAGGTCGAGTTTGCGCTCTTTTTCGGGAAGCGACACATCGGTGAGATGCGGCGTGTAGGCGCCCAGGGTCAGGCGTTCGTGGCGGACGATATCGTAAATGATCTCGAAATGCAGGTCGGCTTGCTTGGCCTTCGAGGCCTCGGCGAAGTACATCTCGTTACCGTAGCGGGATTCGTGGGTCTTTTTGAGCGGCAGGTCGCCGCTGGCGGAAATAATTTTCACTTCCTGAAACTGATCGGAGTGAGCGGCAGGAATCCAGACCCGCAGCTTTTCTCCTGTGGGAACGTTCTTGACGGTGAAGGCATAGTGGAAAGTGAAATGGCGAGTTTCCTGGGCGAAAGCGAGTGACGATACGGCAAGCAGCAACAGGACGACCAGGGAATAGCGACGCATGGTTTGTCTCCTCTTCGGGTGTTCAAAACGACGCAAGAATGACAACGGCACACGGACGTTTAGGAGGTGTTGGTTCAGGTGAAGCCGCGTCGGGGGGTCGGCATGGGAGCGTGTATCCGAATCGGCTCTATTGTAGACGAAAACGCTTGGGATTCCACTCGCAGACGCTCCGCGGGAGCAGGGGCAAGTCCTATGTGCGGTTAACAGAACCGGGGGCGCAAACGGGGGGCTCCCAAGATGGGGATGACTGAGAATGGGGGAAACCGCTCCCGTGTTATGATTTGCTTCTAACCCGTTGAGCGGGAGTAGTTCAGCGGTAGAACGCCAGCTTCCCAAGCTGGATGTCACGGGTTCGATCCCCGTCTCCCGCTCCATCTTCGAATCCAGTAGCCCACCATTCGTCTTTAGCGCGAGTACCTAATTGTCTTTTCGGATTTATCCCGCCAACAATCTTTACGTGGGTTGACGTTTCTTTACTCCTACCGATGCTGGCTCGTGATCGAATATCCTATTGAGTTCCCCTGCGGGTTGAGGACCAGGTATCGATGCGGAAGAGTGTCCGAATAGTGTGCCTCATGGCGATTGTGGTTGGGAAGGGCTTCGCCCAGGAGCCGGCGGCTGCGATCGTCAAGCCCGTGGGAACGGTGAAGGCGATTGCCGGCAACACGATTACGCTTACGACCGACGCTGGGGCAACCGTGAACGTGGTAGTTGGCGACTCGACACGGATGCTCCGAACCGCTCCGGGACAGAAGGACTTGAAGGACGCCTCTCGAGCCCAGTTGTCGGACGTGCAGGTTGGCGACCGGATTCTCGCACGCGGGAAGCCTTCGGACGGCGGCAGTTCAGTGCTGGCGATTTCCGTCATTGTAATGAAGGCGGGTGACATTGCCGCGAAGCAGCAGCAGGAGCGCGATGACTGGCAGAAACGCGGGATTGGTGGGTTGGTTACGGCGGTCGATGCTGCCAGCGGAACGGTGACGATTTCGATTTCCACCTTGGGAGGTAGCAAGACGGCGGTGGTCCACGTGGGGAAGGATACGGTGATTCGCCGGTATGCGCCGGATTCGGTGAAATTCGACGATGCCAAGCCAGGCACGCTGGATCAGATCAGGGTCGGCGACCAGCTGCGAGCGCGCGGTACAAGAAATCCCGACGGCAGCGAATTGGCGGCGGATGAGATCGTTTCCGGAACATTTCGCAACGTGGCGGGAACTGTGATCTCGACCGATGTCTCCAAACAAGAAATCAGCGTAATGGATCTGGCGACCAAGAAGCCGGTGGTGCTGAAGATCGCGGCAGATTCGCAGTTGCGTGAACTCCCCGCGATGATGGCGCAACGGATTGCGGTGCGACTGAAGGGGGAAAGTGGCGAGGGCGAGCCGGCAGGGCAGAGGGCGGCAACAAAGCCGAGCGAGGGCGCCTTCAGCGGAGACCATGCGGGAATGCGGGCGGGCGGACGCGGAGACTTTCAGCAGATGCTGAGCCGGCTGCCGGCGGTGACCATTGCTGATTTGCAGAAGGGCGCGGCGGTAATGGTTGTGGCAACCGAGGGGACCGCAACCAACTCGCCGACGGCGATTACGTTGCTCACCGGAGTCGAACCGATTCTGACGGGCTCGCCGAAAGGTGGTCAGCCGGCAATGTTGCTGTCTCCCTGGAACCTGAATGGATCAGGCGGCGAAACGGCGGGAACAAATCCGTGAGTTGGGCGGCGGTGGGAGATGTTGACGAGTGTCCGGAGTCTCGATGAGAGTTGGCAGTGTACGGGGAGTGGGTTGGGCGGTGGTGGTGTGGATGGTCATGGTGCCCTGCCATCTGTTGGCGCAGGAAGGCAGCTTGCACGGCCACGTCACCGATCCCTCGGGCGCGGTGATTCCGCAGGCGACGGTGACCGCAACGTCGGGCAGCGGACAGCCGGACCACGCCGTGACCGACGCCCAGGGAAATTACGAGATCAAAGGACTGGCGCCGGGTAACTACGCGGTGAATGCGCAAGCCAAGGGCTTTGCAAAGTCGGCAGAGCAAACTGTGGCGGTAGCGGCTGGAGAGGCGAAGCAGTTTGATGTGGCGCTCGAAATCGCCGTGAAACCTGAGAAGGTCGAAGTACAAGGCGAAAGTGCAACCGTCAGTACCGAACCCTCCAACAATGCCAGCGCACTGGTCATCAAGGGCAAGGATCTCGAGGCTCTGCCGGATGATCCGGACGAACTGTCACAGGACTTGCAGGCGCTGGCCGGGCCTTCGGCAGGGCCCAATGGCGGACAAATCTATATTGACGGCTTCACCGGCGGGCAACTTCCGCCTAAGGCTTCCATTCGCGAGATTCGCATCAACCAGAATCCGTTTTCCTCGGAGTACGACAAACTGGGTTATGGGCGGATCGAAATTTTCACCAAGCCGGGGAGCGATAAATTTCATGGCCAATTCATGGTGGACGGCAACGATTCGGCGTTCAACTCGCTGAATCCTTTTGTGACTGAAGTTCCCGCCTACCATTCTGTGCTTTATGACGCGAGCATCGGCGGGCCGTTGAGCAAGAAGGCTTCCTTCTTCTTTACGGTGGAAGGGCGGAATATCGACGATTCCAACATCGTGAACGCGACCGTTCTGGACCCTCCGTTTACTACGCAGACGCAATTCACGGAGGCAGTGCCGAATCCTCGAAGCCGGCTGAATTTGGGGCCCCGGATCGACTATCAAATCAGCAAGAACAATACACTGACGGCGCGATATCAGTTTTTTCGCAGTACGGATACGGACGACGGGATTGGGCAGTTTTCATTGCTGACGCAAGGGTATGATTCGACGCAACTGGAACACACCTTTCAGGTCAGCGACACGCAGGTCGTGAGTCCGACGATGGTTAACGAGACGCGCTTTCAATTCGTGCGCGACGAGAACGATCAAAACCCTGGTTGCGTGGCCCCAAGCACGGAGGTCCCCGGAGCCTTGAGTTCGTTTTCCTGCCTGGAGCCAACAACGTCGATTGTCGGCGCCGTGACCGGCGGCGGCAATTCTTCGGCGAAGCTGGTTGACGATGAGAACCGCTACGAGTTGCAGAACTATACTTCCATCGCGCATGGCAATCACCTGATCAAGTTTGGCGGGCGTTTGCGGGCCTCGACTGATTCGAATAGTTCGAATTCAAATTTCAACGGAACGTTTACCTTTCCCTCGCTGACTGCGTATGAGACCACGGTGACAGGTTTGAATCTTCCCGTGCCGCTGACGCCCGCCCAGAGCCGGATGAATTGCGCGACCGTTTCGTCGAATCCCACTCTGGATTGTGGGGCCAGCCAGTTTTCGGTCACGACCGGGCAGGCGTTGAGCGAAGTATCAGCGGTGGACGTGGGTTTGTACGCGTTGGATGACTGGCGCATACGCCCCAATATGACGTTGAGTTACGGTCTGCGCTTCGAGACGCAGAACAATATTCACGATCACGCCGACTGGGCGCCGCGCCTGGCATTTGCCTGGGGCCTGGAAAGAGGGAAGAAGGCTGCCCCCAAGACGGTGTTGCGAGCGGGGTCCGGGTTGTTTTACGAGCGCTTTGCGTCGTCTTCAGTGCTGCAAGCGCAAAGGCTGAACGGAGTCACGCAGCTGCAGTTCGTGGTGGCGAATCCCGACACGTATCCGAATATTCCTACCCTTTCCACCAACACTCTGGTCTCGCCGACGATTTATCAGATTTCACCGACATTGCGAGCCCCTTGGATCTGGCAGTCGGCTGTCAGCATCGAGCGTCAAGTGACCACGAAAGGGACGATGGCTGTTACCTATCTCAATTCTCGGGGCGAACACCAGTTGTTTCTGCGCAACATCAACGCGCCGCTACCGGGAACGTTCGATCCCAACAACCCGGGCAGCGGAGTGCGGCCGCTGGGCGGGACGGACAACATTTACCAATATGATTCGGAAGGGGTCTTCCGGCAAAACCAGCTGATCGTGAATGCGCGGTTCAGTCTTGGGGCGAAAGTCTCGGTTTTCGGCTTTTACAGTTTGAACTATTCGAACAGCGACCTGGGCACGGGAGGCGGCGAGGCGGGGGCCAATTTTCTCACCAACCAGTACGACCCCATGGCAGACTACGGACGATCCGCGTTTGACGTTCGACACCGTGGTCTGATTGCCGGATCATTTGCGTTCCCTTACGCAATTCGACTGAGTCCGTTCATGTTGATCACCTCGGGTTCGCCGTTTGACATCACCGCAGGTCAGGACTTGAACGGAGACTCGATTTTCAACGACCGGCCGGGATTGGTATCGACGGCAAGCTGCGCCCAGGTAGTGAATCAGTCGTCATCGATTTTGTGCACGCCGCTGGGCACTTTCAACACCCTGCCGAGCGTGGGCGAAAAGATCGTTCCAGTAAATTCGGGCACGGGCCCAACCCGCTTTACCTTAAACCTGCGGCTGAGCAAGACTTTTGGTTTTGGCAAGGAAACCAAAGGCGGAACGCCCGATTTCGGTGGATCCGGAGGGCACGGCGGCCGGGGCGGGCCGCCCGGCGGCGGCCTTGGTGGCCGCGGACTCTCCGGAGGGGGCGGCGGCAGAGGAATGTTCGGGGGAGCGAACACGGACCGGCGTTACAACCTGACGTTCACCGTCTCAGCCAGGAATGTTCTGAACCGCGTGAACCTGGCCGCGCCGGTCGGCAGCCTGAGTTCGCCTTTGTTCGGAGAATCGAATCAGCTGGCGGGCGGCCCTTATTCTTCCTCTGGGGCCAATCGCCGGATCGACCTGCAGATGTTATTCTCGTTCTAGCAGATTGCAGGATGAGTCAGGGCCACGCTTGAGCGTGGGACACTTCCAGGTCCGGTCAAGTTGCTGTTTTTTCGCAACCGATTGGTTGCCGGTGTGTGCGGACGTGCATCTATACCATCAAAACCATTAGGCTTTTCTGCAAGTGAGAAAGAAGACCGTGGAAAAATTCAGACTGCGAATATTTTTTGCGTTGGTGGGCTTTGCCTGCATGCTGGCCTGGCCTGGCTGTTCCGGAAACGGGGTGCTCACCGTCACCCTTACGCCCAGCGCCACGCCAACGATAGAGCAGGGGCAGACCCAGCCCATTACCGCCACGGTCGCGCACGACAAAAACAACGCGGGCGTTACATGGAGTCTTTCGGGCGACGGCAGCCTGACTGACATTACTCCAACCTCGGTGACCTATCAGGCGCCAGCTGCTCTGCCGAGCGCGACCAGCGTGACGGTTACGGCGACTTCGGTGACAGCGGCCACGGCTACAGCGGCACTCACCATCACCGTAAATTCAGTGCTGACGATCGTCACCACTGCACTTCCGGTGGGGCAGTTGCGGACCCCCTACTCAGGAGTGATCAGTGCGGGTGGTTCGGCCGGCCCTTTTACCTGGCTGCAAAAATCCGGAAGTCTACCGGCGGGGTTGAGTTTGTCTTCGAGCACGTCAGACTCGGTCGTGGTCTCGGGCACACCCACGCAGTTGGGCAGTTCGAGCTTTACCATTCAGGTGAGCGACGCTACCGGGGCGGTGGCGACTCAGGCCTTCACCATCACCATCAATCCGCCGCCGCCGTTGTCGGTCGCAACACGATCCTTGGCGGCGGGAACCGTGGGGGTGACCTACAACCCCAACGCTCAGGCTTTGCAGGCTGCAAGCGGAACTCCGCCGTACACGTGGGCGATCACAGGAGGCAGCCTGCCGCCGGGTCTTACCATGAACAGCGCGGGCGTGATCTCCGGCGTGCCCACCACCGTTGGGACTTTTGCCTTCACCGTGCAGGTGACCGACGCCACCAGTCCGACGCCGCAAATGGCAAGCGCAGGGTTGAGTATTGTCGTGAATCCCAATACCGCCAACAATGCTGAACTCGACGGCAACTACGCCTTCCTGGTGAGCGGCTTCAGCGTGAACGGTCACTTTGTGGCGGCGGGCAGCTTTTTTGCTGACGGCGCGGGACATATTTCCAATGGAGTGATGGACACCAACGACCCCCTGGGCCCACAACTGGGCCAGACTTTCAGCGGCGCTTACGCGATCGGATCGAACAATTTGGGGACTATGTCCATGGGGGCCCGCAGTTTTGCGCTCTCGGTGATGGCCGACGGCAATGCCAAGATCATTGAATTTGATAGTTCAGGAACACAAGATTCCGGGGTGCTCCTGAAGCAGACCACAGGCGACTTTTCGCAGGTTGCAATCAATGGTGGTTATGCGTTCGGATTTTCCGGGACCGATGCCGTTGCAGCCCGCTACGCTCTGACGGGTGCCATGCAGGCGGATGGCGCCGGCCATTTCAGCAGCGGAGTGCTGGATGCGAACGATGCGGGGGTGGCCCAGAACGTGGCCTTCACCGGAACCTACACCGGCATCGATGCAGCCACCGGACGAGGCACGGCTGCAATCACTCTTGCAGGGCAGGGAACCAGCAGTTACAGCTTCTATATTGTGTCCGCTACGCAATTGCTGATGATGGAGATCGACTTTCTGCCGGGACAGGTAAAGCCGATTGTCAGCGGTTCGATCCTGCACTCAGCAGGAAATTTTAGTTTGGCTTCGTTAACCGGTGACGGTGTGCTGCAAACCAGCGCGATTGATGTTTCCGGCGCGCCGGCTGCGCAAAGTCAAGTAGGGTTGTTCAACGGTGACGGCGGCGGAAATTTCAATGTGAGCACCGATGAGATGACGGGAAATAATCTGTCCTCGCCCCTGTGCAATGGAACCTACAGCACACCCGACCCGACCACGGGGCGCACAACCCTTACCTACTCCGGAACGGCATGCGCTGAAAACGTGCTTTATCTGGTGGCCGGCAATCAGGGCTTCGTCATGGGAACGGATGCGAACGTTACCTTGGGATTCATGGAGGCTCAAACGGGAGCGCCGTTCGCGGCGTCGTCTTTGCTCGGGAACTACGCCGGGGGCACGGTCGCGCCGGTGCTGTCGGGCGCGGCCACCCAGGTCGATGTTGCGGACTCCGATGGCGTCAGCAACCTGGATTTCACCACCACCAGCGGCGCAGGTCAAAACCAAATGTCTATCGCGACATATTCTGTGGTCGCAAATGGCAGGGGCGCGATCACGCCAACCAGTGGCGGCCATAATGAAATTTTCTACATGGTTTCGCAGTCTGAGTTTATTTCTCTGATCACCGACACGGGCGATGCCACGGTGGAAGTGTTCGAGCACTAAGGATTCAGGCTGAAGGGGCTAGGTGGCTGCGATCAGTTGTCGCAAGCGCGCTCGATAGCCACGGCTGCAAGAAAGCTCCTTGCCGGTGGTCAGAACGACCATGTACTCGCCGCGATTGCAGGGTTGCAGTTCTTTGATCTTGCGGACATTCACAATGATGGAGCGGTGAATGCGCAGGAACTGATTGGGGTCGAGGCGGGAGGCGATATGACCGATGCCCTCCCTCATCAGGTAGGACTGGCTGCCGGCCTGTAGCCTCACATAGTTGGCGGCGGCTTCAATCCACTCAATCTCATCCATTCTAAGAAAAACCACCCGGCCTTCTGATTTAACAACCAAGCGCTTGTCCATGGGAGACTCGGATTTTGCCTCTGCCAGATAGTTCAGCAACCTGCTGGTGAGACGCCGGTCCTGTGCTTTGAGCAGTTCAGCGCGAATTCTTTCAATGGCGAGGTGAAGCCGTTCCTGATCGAGCGGCTTGAGAAGATAATCGCGGGCTTGCACCTCGAAGGCGCGGGCGGCATAGCCATCATGCTCGCTGGTGAAAATAATTAGTGGCCGTTGCGCAGGTGGAACCTGGCTAAGGACGGGAAGACCGTCACTGCCCAGCAGGCGTGCGTCGAGTAAGAGTAAGTCGGGCCTGTGAGCCTGCACCGCGCTCAAAGTATCACCGCCGTCGTCACATTCTGCCAATACCTCAACGCCAGCTTCCGATTCCAGCAACAGGCGGAGGCGAGCGCGCTCCGACGGCTCGTAGTCGGCAATGATAGTGCGGATTTCGGGAATCATGACTCGTGTCTCAAGCAGACCAGCGTCAATTTGCGGAGACCAACCCATACACCTATGGACGCAGCAAAGAGGAAAAAGGTTGGTCACAAACTTCCACAGCCCGGTACTCCAAAGTGTGCGACTGGTACCTATTTTGGCAGGCTACGAAACTGAACACCTGAACACCAGCTTTGAGCCTGTGGGGTCGCCACCATTGCCTGGCAGGCTCCCGAATTCCGTAGGGAATATTGTGCCCGCTACGCATTCATGTAGTCCAAAGGCACCGTGCAGCATCGCTAAATTGTAAAGCCAGTTTGATAGTCGCCATTGGTAGTTGATTGATCAAGTTTCGTCCCTAATCATTCACGATCCATCACAACCGGCCCGGAAAGTATTGCGGCGGCGCGTTGCGTGCATTGTCTTCTGCTGTCGTGCGCTGTGCGAATTCAGAGCGCTGACTTTAAAAGGAGAGGGCAATGAGTTTTAAAAGATTGAAACCTTTTCTGGTGATGAGCCTGGCATTGTTTGTGACGTTCGCGGTCACAACGAGTTGGGCGCAGACCACAACAACGGGCGACATCAGTGGGGTGGTTAGCGACCCTACTGGCGCAGTGGTTCCCAATGCGTCGGTCAGTTTGAAGAATGTCGATACCGGCAGCATGCAGACTGCGAAGAGCAACGGAGCCGGCACCTATCACTTCTCGCTGTTGCAACCGGGCAATTACTCGGTCACAGTTACGGCGAGCGGATTCCAATCAGTGTCGCGTCGATTGACGGTAGCGCTGGGCTCGGACACGGCCGCCAACATTCAGCTTGCAGTATCATCTTCGACTGAAACAGTGGAAGTGGTCGGTCAAAATACTACGGTCGAAACCGAAGATGCCAATTTAAACACCAACTTCGACTCGAGGCAGCTTTCGCTGCTCCCCAACCCGGGAAACGATCTTTCGGCAGTGGCATTGACCGCTCCCGGAGCGGTCATGAACACGGCCGGCGGATCGGCGTTCGGCGGCGGCAACTTTGAAGTGTACGGACTGCCCGCGACGTCCAATCTGTTCACCATGGACGGAGCCAACAACAACGATCCGTACTTCAACATCAACAACACCGGCGCCACCAACCTGAGCCTGGGATTGAACGACGTGCAGGAGAGTACGGTGGTGGTCAATGGTTATAGCGGTTCGTATGGCGGCCTGGCGGGAGCCAACATCAACTATGTCTCCAAGTCGGGCACCAATGCATTCCATGGCAACGCCGAGTACTGGTGGAATGGAAGTATCCTGAATGCGAACAACTATTTCTTCAACCAGACGTCGCCCTCAACCCCGCGTCCGTTTGTGAACGCCAACCAGTGGGCAACCTCCGTTGGCGGGCCGATAAAAAAGGACCGGGCGTTTTTCTTCTTTGACTATGAGGGGCTTCAACTGGCCATTCCCGCCCCCGCACAAATCAACCTGCCGACGGCTGGTTTTGAAAACGCCATCCTTGGCAACCTGAACTCCACCGGGCTCGCCGCTTCGGTCCCGTTCTATCAGCACATGTTCAGCTTCTGGAACGCAGTGCCGCAGGCCAGCCAGGTTGGGCTCCCCGGCGGTGGCTGCAGCAACGTGACTACGCTGAACGGAGTCAACTTCGGCGCCGGAAATCCTTGTGCTTTCCAGGTGTCGGCCGCGAACTCGGCCCATACGCATGATGCTCTTTATGTAGGCCGGGTTGACGTGAACCTGACAAACAATGACAAGTTGTTTGTTCGGGTGGAGCGGGAACATGGCTTGCAGGCAAGCGTGATTGATCCGGTAAGCCCACTGTTCAACGCAGTCAGCGATCAGCCGCAGTGGCAGAGCCAGGTGAGCGAGACGCACACTTTCGGTTCTGACAAGGTCAACAACTTCAACGCTTCGTTGCTGTGGTACAGCGCTGGTTTTGCGCTGGCCAACCCGGCTGCGGCGACGGATCCGACTACCGGTTTCCCGGCCTCGCTGTTCTTCGGCGATGGTTCACTGGCAGGGCTCGGTGGTATTGACACCGTGTTCCCGCAAGGGCGCAACGTGACCCAGTACCAGTTCGTGGATGATTTCAGCTGGATTCATGGACGGCACAACTTCAAAGTTGGCGTCAATTTCCGGCGCGATGACATCAGCGACCAGAACCTGACCCCGTTCAGCGAATCTCCAGAGCTGGTGGTTTTCAGCCTGGCGGACTTCGCAGCCGGTGGTTTGGGACCGCAGGGCGACTTCATCGTTCAGAACTTCCCGGTGAAGAAGAGCGTTCCGATAGCCCTGTATCAGCTGGGCGCGTATGTAGCGGATGATATCAAGGTCACGCCGGACTTGAAACTGACGCTGAGCGTCCGTCTGGACCACATTTCCAACCCGGTTTGCCAGACTAACTGCTTCCAGCGGTTCTCGGCGCCGTTCGACCAGTTGGATGCGACCGCACCAGTTAACACGGCCATTACTACCGGAGTGCGTCAGGCGTTTCCATCCGTCACAGCGGTGGTGGCACAGCCCAAGGTCGGGTTTGCGTGGTCGCCGTTTGGCCGCAAGAACACGGTAATCCGTGGCGGAATCGGCATCTTTGCTGATTCGATTCCGACTGGAGCCATCGACAGCTTCCTTACCAACGCGCCTCTGGTGCCGGGTTTCCTGGTACCGTTCGGGCCCATTTCACCGTCACAGACGGGCAACTTGTTCCAGGCGGCTCAGGACGCGAATACGAGCTTCCAGAACAACTTTGCCAATGGCGGTGCGGTTACACCGTTTAACTTCTACAACGCTACTGCGGTCAAGGTTCCGCGCTACTACGAGTGGAGCCTGGAGTTGCAGCAGAACATCGGGTGGCACACCACGTTGAGCACCATGTACGTGGGCAACCATGGTTCGAACGAAGAGATCTCGAATGCGGCGCTGAATGCCTTCAGCCCGACTCCGTTCGGAACTCTTCCCACGGTCCAGCCGGATCCCCGGTTCGGTACCGTATCGCAGCAGCAGAACGCCGCCAACTCGAACTATTCGGGCCTGGTGGTGACTGCGAAGCACAGTTTCACCGGAGGGTTCCAGTTCCAGGCGAGCTATACCTGGAGCCACGCTCTGGATGAAATCTCCAACAACTCGTTGTCTCCGTTTGGCGTGAATGTCAGCGCGCAGAACGCGGACGTTATCTTCCCGCAGGACCCGACGAACCTTCGCAAGTACAACTACGGGAATGCGGACTATGACATCCGGCACAACTTCACCATGAACTACGTGTGGAGCGATGCTTTCCGGCACTTGACCTCCTGGGGTCCGAACGCCCTGGTCAAAGGCTGGGTGTTCTCCGGCACCATCTTCCGTCACAGCGGATTGCCCTACACAGTGTTTGACAACAACCTGACGAACGCGTTGTCGAACACGGGATACGGCACCGGCACGCAGTATATCTTTGCCGATGTCGTGGGCAGCCCAAACCTGAATTGCTCGGGGTCGGCGGCACAGCTGAACAATCCGTGCCTGTCGTTCTCGAACTTCGCTGACCCGGTGAACGATTTCGGACAACAGCGACGCAATCAGTTCCGCGCGCCTGGCTACTTCAACACCGACTTCGGAGTTGAGAAGGGCTTTGGCATTCCCAAGTGGGAAGGAGCAGAGTTCTCGATCGGTGCGAGATTCTTCAACATCTTCAACCACCCGAACTTCTTCTATCCCATTGGCAACTTCAACAGCCCGCAGTTCGGACAGATCGTGTCGACTGTCAGTTCCCCGACCAGCATCTACGGTTCCGGTCTGGGCGCGGATGCGTCACCGCGGTTGATCCAATTCCAGGGCAAACTCACCTTTTGATTGTGCTCGGGCGAAAGGGTAAGAAGGCGGCCTCGTAAGGGGCCGCCTTTCTCTTGAGGGCTACTCTCCCATAACCTTTACGATGACGCGTTTGTCGCGCTGGCCGTCGAACTCAGCATAGAAGATGCGTTGCCAGGTGCCGAGATCGAGCTTTCCCGCGGTGATGGGGACGATGACTTCGTGGTGGATCAGAAGGGCCTTGAGGTGGGAGTCACCGTTGTCTTCGCCGGTTTGATGATGCTGGTAGTTCCTGTCGAACGGGGCCAGTTTTTCGAGCCAGTGGTCAATGTCTTCGATCAGCCCTGATTCGTTGTCGTTGACGTAGACGCCCGCGGTAATGTGCATGGCGGAGACCAGGACCATGCCTTCCTGCACGCCGCTCTTCTTAACGGCGGTTTCAATCTGCGGCGTGATATGAACATAGGCACGATGGGTTTTGGTGTGGAACTTGAGGTATTCGGTGAGGACCTTCATGGCGTCTCCTGGGAATATTAGGCGCTGGCGCGGCTAGCGCAGCGATTCTTCGACTTCCGAGATCCAGCTGGGACGTTTGAGCACTTCCCGAGGCTTGGGGCCGTCGGCAGCTCCTACGATGCCGTCTCGTTCCATGAGATCGATCAAGTGGGCGGCGCGGCCGTATCCGATGCGTAGACGCCTTTGCAACAGGGAAGTGGAAGCCTTGCCGAACTCTATGACGAGCCGGACAGCATCTTCGTAGAGCGGGTCGTGTTCGGCCTCACCGTCCTCGCCGGTTTCACCTCCGGCGCCCATCTCACGCTCTTCCTGCGGGGCTTGCAGGAATTGCTCCTGGTATTCGGCGGTGCCCTGGGATCGCCAGAATTCCACGACGGCGGCGATTTCCTTCTCGGTGACGAAGGGAGCATGGAGCCGGTGCAAGCGAGCGGTGCCGGCGGGAAGATAGAGCATGTCACCGCGTCCCAGTAAGGCCTCGGCGCCGTTGGCGTCGAGAATGGTCCGCGAGTCGACTTTGGTGGCTACGCGGAAGGAAATACGCGCGGGGAAGTTTGCCTTAATCAACCCGGTGATGACGTCAACCGAGGGCCGTTGCGTTGCCAACACCAGATGAATGCCGACGGCGCGGGCCATTTGGGCCAGCCGGGTGATCGACTCTTCCACGTTGCCGGAATCGAGCATCATCAGGTCGGCCAGTTCGTCAATGATGATCACGATGTAGGGCAGGGG
>JBOGLG010000029.1:0-75267 GCA_050745985.1 Terriglobales bacterium
AGCAGCAGTCCTCCGAGAATGGAAATCCAACAAAGCATGCTAGGAACTCCTCCTTCATAACATGCTTTTGCTATCTCTCGGCTTCAAATCACGGTGACTTTTTCAACACCCACGCCTGATTACAACAGTTGGCGTTGACTCTGGCAGTGAGGCATGACCATACATCGCTGATATGAAAATGATTACTTGTCTCGTCGGCATATCGCTAATGGTCTCTGCCCTGAGTTCGCAAGATGGCTCTTCGGGTGGGATCGCAATTAAGGCCGCTGCCACTAACTACAAGGGACGATGCCCTGTGACTGTGCATTTTCGGGCTACCTTCTCCTATGAGCGGAATTCCAAAGTTACTTATCACTGGGAACGTGGCGACGGCAAAAGAACGCCCCGGCAATCGAGACAGCTTCCTGATGGAAGGCTCAATGTGGACGATGATTTTGCTGTAGGTGAACCGGGACAATCCTTTACTGCGACTGACCGCTTGCATGTCTCCGTTGAAGGGATGAAAGATGAAATAGTGAGTCCCGCAGCCGAATCCACGGGAATCTGTGCAGCAGTAGACGCCGCGATTGGGAAATAGCTGTTGTAACATCGTCATTTCACGCATTGACCGGAACACGGGCAGATGATGTGGCGGCATCCCCAGCCATCATGGACGCCATCATCGACTAGCAGCCCTTCGGCTCGGGCACGCACTCCCCCTCCAACGTTGGCGCGGTTGCCTGAGGCGAATGGGCTTCGAGTCCGGGCTGCATCAACTCCCTCACGACGGCACGCGCCCGCTCGATCTGCTCTGGCGAGAACTGAACTCCGACCGACGTGACATTGATCTGCTGGGCGGCTCTCCCGTCCCTGCGGTCAGTCAAATAAGTGACGGCCCGGAGCACAACGCCCTCATCCTCGGAGTGGAGCAGGCGATACCAGATGCGGCGTTCGTCGGCCCGATCCAGAATCTCGGCTGCGCTGGCGGGCTTCAGGCCCCGCGCGGCTACCCATTTGTCTACGTCACGGGGGCGACGGCCCGCGCCCCGTCGTGAGCCTCCCCAGCCTTGGCGCTGAGGTGGCTGTTCTGTTGATTCGGCGGCGGTTGGCGTCATAATCAAGATACATTCAATTTTACCAGTCAAACGTTGGTTTATACCCTCCGAGCCCCGGAGACGGGACGTGACCGCATTCGCCTACAGACTGGAACGGCATGAACTTTCAGCATTGAGAAGTTCGATCTCGATTGCATCGTGGCCACCCCGGTGCCCCAGCCTGGAAAGCCATGGTTCCGTTGTGGCGCGAATCAGGGGGTCTTCTTCAGTGGCGACACGGATGTTCCAACGATCATTACCGCCGATGTGTTCGTCGAGACCGTCGATGCTAACAAGGCTCCGATCAGCATTTGCTTACCATCGCTCTTCAAATACCTCACTACGGACGGGTGCAACTTCTTGCCCGACGCATCGTCCGCAAACTTCCGCGCGACAGGAACGATCTCGTTGAAAAGACTTCCGACTGGCCAGGGTTTGGTCGGGTCCATGCCGGTCTTTCGTTTGTATGTTATGTGACCGACTTCTTTGTTCGTTCGTTCACGAGCGTCTTTCAGTGATGCAGATAGAACACCGGGAATCCAGGGGGACGCCGGGTCGAAAAAGTCGGCGGCGATCACATCATCATTTTTCGCATCCTTCGGAAGGGTGAAGAAAAAGTCGATGAGACCTCTCAGGTGGATCGCGAAGGACTCCAGGTACGCTGACAACTGAAAGTCTTTTTTCGTGCTTGGGATCGCGTCCACCAGCCACCGAAAAATGTTGAGTTCGTACATCACATGTTCCTCGGAGAAGTCGAGGAGTTCCTGATCGCTATAGATTTTTCTTGCCATAGTGACTTCGAGCCTGGCAGGTGCGACCGAGCGTTGTCAAACAACTCCACAAATAGAAGGCTCGATCCGAAGGCCGTGTAAACTCATTCCCTCCGCCATTTGGTTGACAACCAAATCAGCAGCCCCTGCACAGGCGCGTGAGCATGATCTGAGCAATTTGCAAAAATTTATCGAGCCGCCCATCCACCACACCACACCCAACCGACCACCCTTTTGACCCCTTGCCTCGGCCAAAGCATAAGCGGAGGGGATGTGACGTTACTTGTGGCGTAACCCAGCCTGAGCACCCCCGGCAGCGCGTGTCCGCTCGGGTCATCTGCTGGCCGCTGCGACTCGCCTGAGTCGCAGACACCGCAAGCGCCGCTGGCCGCTTCTGACCATTCGTGTCATTTGCCGTCAGGGCCGGTTTTGGAATTGACACGGAAGAGGTCGATGGTTCGAGTCCATTCGGGCCTACCATCGTTTTCCGCCCGAGCATTGCCTTCCCGAAGGGGCTTAGACGGAGGGGGTGGTAAACCTCGTGACTTCGAACACCGGCATGGCGGTTTTTGTGTGGATCATCGGACCCGCCTCCTGAGGCGCGGCTTTCAAGAATGCCTTCAGCTTCTTGGCATCTTCCCGGTTCATTTGAACGAACCTGATCCCGTTGCCGATGTGACGGTCATTGCTCGCCACTTCCGCCTTGGCGACTACCTTCTCCCCGTTTAGCCAGAGCACTACTTCAACCGTGGTGGAGGGCTCGAGCGTTTCCAGAACTTCAATGTAGCAGCCGCCCTCGCCCACCGTGACCGTTCGGCCGCGACAAGGGTAGTTTTTTGACGGACTGCGCATCTCCGCCTGCACCGCCAAGTTCACGCGCTCGTATTTCCTCTTGAATGGCCAATCCACAAGTGCCTCCAGGGTGCAACCACCGCAGTCGGCATTATTCTTCAGCCGGTGGAGCATCTCCAAGTTACTGGCGTAATGGGCTCAGCTGCGTCGAAGCAAAAAACAATGCTAGCTTGCTGGTCAGCCCTGCCAACGTGCGCTACATGTCACCGTCTCCCGCACCAATTTGGGAACCTTTTCCACCAATCTTCGCAAGATTCGCCTTTTATTCGCTGTCATCCGAGTATATAATTCGGCGGTAGACTCATCCTTCAATTCTTAAAGGAGCTGTTCTCATGGCTGATGAACGATCCAAAGCGATTGATCTGGCATTTGCGCAAATCGAAAAGCAGTTTGGCAAGGGCTCGATCATGCGTCTGGGCTCGAAGGAAGCCATCGTCCCCATCGCGGTGATTTCTACCGGAGCAATTTCGTTTGATGCGGCGCTCGGTGTGGGCGGCTTTCCCCGCGGCCGGGTGATCGAAATCTTCGGACCTGAGTCATCGGGAAAAACCACGATCGCGCTGCAAGTGGTCGCAGAGGCGCAGAAGGCGGGCGGCATGGCCGCCTTTGTGGACGCAGAACACGCGCTCGACCCTGGCTATGCCAAAAAGCTGGGCGTGGATGTGGACAATCTGCTGGTCTCGCAGCCCGACTACGGCGAGCAGGCGCTCGAAATTACCGAAGCCCTGGTGCGCTCCGGCGCGATTGATGTATTGGTGGTGGATTCGGTGGCGGCGCTCGTGCCTAAAGCTGAACTCGATGGCGAAATGGGCGATAGCCATATGGGGCTCCAGGCCAGATTGATGTCGCAAGCGCTGCGCAAACTGACGGGAACGGTTTCCAAATCACGCACCTGCCTGATTTTCATCAACCAGATACGCGAGAAAATCGGCGTGATGTTCGGCAACCCCGAAACTACGACCGGTGGGCGCGCGCTGAAGTTCTATTCCTCGGTGCGAATCGATATCCGCCGGATTGCGGCGATCAAGGAAGGCGATGTCGTAACCGGTTCGCGCACCAAGATCAAAGTGGTGAAGAACAAGGTTGCTGCGCCGTTCCGCGAAGCCGAATTCGACATCATGTACGGGGAAGGAATTTCGCGCGAAGGCGACCTGCTTGATCTGGCCGCGACCCGCGAAATCGTGGAGAAGTCCGGCTCCTGGTTCAGCTACAAAGGGGAACGAATCGGACAGGGCCGCGAAAATGCCCGCCAGTTCCTGAAGGACAATAAAGATACGATGACGAAACTGGAAGCCGAAGTCCGCAAGCAGTTGGGGCTGGTTCCGGCTGCTCCGCCCGCCGCCACTGCGCCTGCAAGCGCGGCAGGGCGCGTCACCACCATGCCCAGCCCGGCTCCGGAGCCGGCCAAGGTGCCGGCGGCACGAAGATGAAGATAGACCGAATCTTCGCCCGCATCGCCGTATAGCCCGTCCATCGCGGGCAGGCCACTAGAGTAGGAAGTCTCCTGCCCGCGAAACAACTTGACATCCGGCAGCTACGCGTAGAAAACTGTTTCCCGCGCGCGTCGTCTCGAAGCAGGCACAGTAAGCCGTTCAGCATCTTTCACTCAGCTTTAACCGTTCCATGGGAGACCTATGAAATCACGCATCCTGGCAGTCCTGGTGTTCGGCTTGGCGTTGCTGTCCGCCGATGCCCAAGTGAGCGTCACCACCGCGCGCAACGACAACATGCGCGATGGGCAGAACCTGAATGAGACGATTCTCACCCCGGCCAACGTCAACGTGAGCCAGTTCGGCAGGCTGTTTTCGCAGGCCGTGGACGGATACATTTATGCACAGCCACTGTACGTGCCCAATGTAAACATCCCCGGCCTGGGCACCCACAATGTTGTGTACGTAGCCACTGAGCACGACAGCGTTTATGCCTTCGATGCCGACAACAACACTGGAATGAATTCGTCTGCGCTGTGGCACAGCAGCCTGATCGATCCGACGCGTGGCATCACGTCTGTACCCAGCGGCGATGTAGGCTGCGGCGACCTGGTGCCTGAAATTGGGATCACCAGCACGCCCGTCATCGACACCGCGGCTGGGACAATGTTCGTGGTCACCAAGATTAAGGACAACGGACAGTACTATCACGTGCTGCACGCGCTCGACATTACCACTGGGAAAGATCAAGCGGGTTCGCCGGTGGTTATTCATGCGCAATTCAAAGGGCAGAAATTTGATCCCTTCCGCGAAGCGCAGCGTCCGGCGCTGCTGCTGGTGAATGGGACGATTTTTATTGCCTGGGCCTCCCACTGTGACATCACTCCCTATCATGGCTGGGTGATGGAGTATGACGAGTCCACGCTGAAGCAACTGGCTGCCTGGAATTCCACTCCTGACGGCGGGTTGGGAGGCATCTGGCAGAGCGGTGGGGGCTTGGCATCGGATGGCGCCTACCTCTTTTTTGCCACCGGCAACGGCACCTGGGACGGCCCCAGGCATGGCAAGGATTTCTCCGACAGCGTCATGAAGGGGCCGGCCATCAGCCCGCGGCCACCGCATCCGTTTGACTACTTCACGCCGTACAACCAGGCGACGCTCTCCAATCAGGATGCGGACGTCGGTTCCGGTGGCGTGCTGCTGTTGCCCGACCAGGGCGAGGGATCTCCTCACCGCCATTTGCTGATTCAGGTAGGCAAGAGCGGCTCGATCTACATGATTGACCGCGACCACATGGGAAACTTCAACCCCAGCAACAACCACCAGATCGTGCAAGATATGGAGAATGCCATCGGCGGCTTATGGTCCACGCCCGCCTGGTGGAACAACTACGTTTACTTTGGCGGAAGCGGCGACTATCTGCGGCAATACAGTTTCGACCCTTCCACTGGCTTGTTGTCGACCGGCGCCGTGGCTACCGGGGGCTTTTCCGGTTTTCCCGGCCCTACACCGTCAATCTCGGCGGACGGAAACAACAATGCCATAGTCTGGACGATACAGACGGACAATTACGGAAACAACGGCCAGGCAATCCTGCACGCCTTCGATGCCAATAACGTCGCGACCGAGCTGTACAACAGCAACCAGAACAAATCACGCGACCAGCCCGGCATTTCGGTGAAGTTTACGGTGCCGACCGTGGTCAATGGGAAGGTGTACGTACCGACGGCAAAGCAGGTAAGCGTGTACGGATTACTGGGGACTCGCTAAAGGCTCAACGTACCAGCCATTCCGTGACTTGGTGGAGGCCGGTGAGTACTGAGCCGTAAGTAGTGACCACCAGGAAGAGCGCGCCGGCGAAAGACGGCAGTGCATAGCGCCAGAATGTGGGGCCGGCTGATGTGGGATTTTTTTCCCAGAACACCAGCCGCTGGACGCGAGTTCCGAGAGCGGTCGAACTGTGGAGCAACCCGGTAGTCAAGTCTGCCTGCCGCAGTGTACTCAGTCGCGACACCTTGATCAACGCGCCTGCCAGGTCGAGGGCATCCCTGAAGCACGAAACCGCGGCGTCGTCGGCGGCGAGTTCACTCTGCTCGGCCCACGCCTGCTCTAACTCAGCCATTCCCGGAAAGGCGGAGACCCGAAAAAGCAACTTCTTAAGATTGTCGTAGGACTGGGCGTGCTCCATCTCGTGCTTCAGCGCGGTTCGCAGTTCCGGAGCGGTCAGAGCGGCTATGGCGGCCTCAGACACCAGGACTTTGGGTTCACGCACCCCCGCCACGGTCAAAGATGGTGCATCTTTCGCGGTGCGAAATACCGGCACAGCAGCCCCCGAGTCCATCACGGTAGAGCCATCCAGCCATTCCATCAAGGCTCGCGAAGTCCTCAGTTGGGCAGAAGCGGCCTGCACAATACCCGCCGTCAGCAGAGTCAGGCAGCAGAAGCCCAGCATCATCGGGGCGGTGCCGACAGCTTCATTGGTGGAACGAGGCTCGAGCAGCAAGAAGGAGGGAACTGTGAAGACCAGAGTAAAGACAGAAGCCAGCGCGAACGGAAGCACCCGGAAAGCCAACAGCAGGCTGGCTTCGGTTCGAGCCGTCCGGGGCTCGAACACCTGCCGCAGCAGCTTCCACCCTCGTGCAACTGCCAGCGACGCGGGAACATACAACAGAAGAAACAATGCCAGCGAAATGCCGATGCAGCGCGCCGCAAACATCAACGTTTCTCCCGGCTCAAATCGCGCCGTTTTAGGTCCAGCAGGTGTTGCAGTTCGTCCAACAAGCCGGCGTCATGTTCGCTGACCGCTTCTACCAGATAAGAAAGAGGAAGCGACGCGGCGGGGCTGGAGCTAAGCAACTGGCGGATGGTTTCTCCGGCGGCGGCCTTCTTTAATTGCTCTTGCGTATGCTTCGGCGAGTAACGAAACGCGCGACCTTCAGCCACCCGATCGAGCAGTTGCTTTTTGTACAGCCGGTCAAGCGTGGTCATCACGGTGGTGTATGCCAGCTTGAGTTCGCTGTGATCAAGCAGCTCACGGACGGTTGCGCTCTTACAACTCCACAACTCCTCGAGCAGTTGCTGCTCAAGGGGCCCGAGTTGGGCCTTGGGCGATCTCCCCAGAAAACGGTAAATGCTAGTCATTCTTAAATCTGCCTAATCAGCTCGTACGGCGCCGCGGGGTTGTTGGCAGCGGGCGGGTTTTCCCAACCAGTCATGAGCGAAGGCAAAATTACCTCAAAACGACGCCAAAGGCAAGCAGCGCTCCTCTTGGCTGCCTTGTATTCTGGCTCGGGCCTGTGATTCGCTCGCGCTGCTCAATGAAGCCTGAAATATACCTCTACCGTAATATCAGAAACAACCGGCTCTGTTCCACACATTGCCGGTTTGAAGGTCCAGCTTTTCAGGGTCCGCAGAGTGGCCTCGTCTAACGAACGGGTTGCGCCGTGTAACACATTGAAGTCCGTGACTGAACCATCGGTCAGCACCGTCATTGCTACAATCGTGTTACCGGAGATTTTGTTTTCTCTGTCCGATTGTGGATATCCAGGATCCGGCATTTTCAGCGGAATGGGGTGCTTCATACCCTCACATTCCCGCCGTTCTATCGCACCTTTCGGCGGAACAAATAGGCTCTCGTCGAGCGATGTGGCGGTGAGACTTTCCACGGTTGCCGTGATTAGTTTCGATCCGTTCTCCAGAAGTTCAAACTTGCGTGGATAATGATAGGCCCCAAAATCGAAGTAATCGCTAAAGAGCCTACTCCGCTGCTCGTCATTCCCCGACCAGTTTTCACTCATGATCTCGTGAGTGGATGAGTTCAAACAAATCTCGCGATGTCCTTTAATACCTTCCCGCTCCACTTTCAGGCACGTCTGTTCCATGCCATTTTCAAGATGCGACTTCTGCTTCTTCACAATCAACCGTTCAGAACCTTGCGCGAACTGAAGCAGGCTAATGAGGTCCGAAACTCGCAAGGGGGTAAATGCAAAATTGCGGCTTATGTATCGTTTGTCGCCGTTCCGAATCTGGATTTCTTCAAAATTGGCCATTTCAACTTTCCGCCACCATTTGTCTTTGCGTTCCCACTCGAGCGTGATGTGCCCATGAAGGGGGACGTCTATTTGCGCAATGAAACTCGCACTGAGCTCAAATGGAGCGGCTTGATCGCGGTACAGATTCGCCCGTTGCTCGGCGGCGATCAGTAATTGCTGGCCAAGCGCGTCGGCACCACCCCACAGTGGAATGGGGCCGAGGAGGAGAAACCAGGCAATCAGAATTAGCTCCCTCATGACGGTGACATCTTAACTCACGAACCGAAATCAGTGCCGGGCGACTGCATTAGAGATTGCACCCTGCCTCTTCGTATGGATTTTCTTCAGTATCGGAAGGTCAACGGGCGAGCAATTACGATATCTGCCCGGGGCCTGCATTGATCGTTTGCCAGTATTTCCCGACACTGTTTGAGTGTCCGAATTCGCAATGGCAGTGCCCTGAAACGGACAGCCGGACCAACCTATCGCCTGTCAAGTCGTTTACAATGTGACGCTTAGTATTGGCAAGCGTGATGCTGATACCCCGGCAGGGAGGGGTGCGAACATGTCATTCATCCGCGATCTGAAAGTTGCAGCTCACTCGTTGCTCCGGACTCCAGGGCTGGCCATCGCCGTGGTCCTCACACTGGCCCTCGGCATCGGCGCCAACGCCGCCATTTTCACCCTGGTGCGCGGGGTCCTGCTCAAGCCTCTGGTCAATCGCGACGAGGACCGGCTGATCTATATCCGGCAGAGCGCCCCCGGTCTCGGCCAAGACAACACCGCGTTTTCCGTACCCGAGATTCATGATTTGCAGGCCAGCGTGAAAACCCTGAGCGCGATTGGCGACTTCTCCGCCATGGACTTCACCATGATCGGCCTGGGTGAGCCGCGCTCCATTCGCGGTGGCGTTGTCAGTGGCACCTACTTCGACGTGATGGGCCTTCGGCCCGTGCTTGGTCGCCTCATCGGACCGCAAGACGACGGTCCCAAAGCGGATGGCGTCGTGGTTCTCACCTACCGTTTCTGGGCCACCACTTTCAAGAAAGACCCTTCGGTCATTGGCAAAACCGTTCGCCTGGGGAGCATTGGTGATCGCTCGGCGACCGTCATTGGCGTCCTCGAGCCTTGCGTCCCCTATCCCCAAGATACTGAAATCATCGCCAACATCGTCACCAGCCCGCATCATCTTTCCGCAACCATGGTCACGGGCCGCATCCATCGCATGACTGAGCTTTTCGGCCGTCTGGCCCCGGGGGCAACCCTCGATCAGGCTCGTGCTGAGTTGCGCTCTGCCTACGCCGCGATGAAGAAAGACCACCCCGAAGCGTATGAACAGCAAGGGGACTTCCGGATCGGGGCCAAGATGCTTCGGGACGAGATCACCTCGGGCGCCCGGACGGTGCTGCTGGTGCTGCTCGCAGCCTCAGGGCTGATCTTCATCATCGCGTGTTCCAATGTCGCCAACCTGATTCTGGCACGGACGGTTCGCCGCGAAGGCGAGCTGGCGGTCCGCGTGGCGCTGGGAGCGACCCCAGGGGCGTTGCGCCGCATGCTGTTGGCTGAAAGTCTTCTGCTCTGCGGCGCCGGCGCTGCGCTTGGCGTCCTGAGCGCGCGGCCGATGGTGGCCATCCTGGCCCGCTACGCCTCGCGCTTTTCGGTTCGCGCGCTCGATTTGACCGTTGATTCCAGCCTGCTATGGGTGGGAGCAGCGCTGGCCGTCATCGCCGCCGTGATTTTGGCCTACGTCCCGCGCCTGCCTTCCGCCGACAGCTCCAGTGGCCTCAGCCTAGCTAGCGGCAGCGTGCGGATCACCGGCAGCACCAGTCGCCGCCAACGGGTCTTTGCCATTACACAAATCGCGGCGTCCTTCGTGTTGCTGGCGGGAGCAAGTGCATTGATCACAACCCTGATCGCGCTGCAAAGGGCGCAGACCGGTCTGGACACTCAGCGCGTCCTCGCGATTGACGTTCCCGCTATGTCCAACGGGAAGACATCTCTGCAAGTCGTCGATTTCTACAAGGAAGCGATCCGTCGCATTGATGCCCTGCCGGGCGTGAGTGGGACCGCGTTCGGCGACGTCGTTCCCTGGCGCGACGCTAATCCCGTGCCTTCTGGTTTTCAATTCTCCGCCGACGGACTCGTCCATGCCGCCGGTGTAGAGGATCCCCGGGCGCAGCCGCGTACCATCTCTCCCGGATTTTTTGCGGCGCTCGGCGTCCCCATCATGGCCGGCCGCGATTTCGACGCGCGCGATAACCAACCCAATGCGGAGCCGGTCGTGATCGTCAGCCAGACTCTCGCACAGCGCATCTTCCCCAATCAGGATGCGATCAATCGGCATGTCTACTGGACCGATCCCGTGCTGCAATTCTTCCCCGGAACCGATGCCGAAAAGGCGCGTCTGCTCGCGCCCCACCGCATCATCGGGGTCACCGCCGATATTGACGACGGACACGTCGTGCCCGGGCCCACACTCACCGTTTACACCCCCTTTGGAGAAGGCGTACTGTTTGGCGGTCGCCTTTTCATCCACACCGGTGCAAATCCTTATGCGCTGGTCATGCCGGTCACGCGTGTGATTCGCGACATGTCCGCCGATCAGCCGGTGGAGCACGCTGCCACTCTCGAAGACATTCGCGCAGAGGTGCTCACGCCCGACCGGTTAAACTCGCTGGTGTTTGGCGTATTCGCGGCGCTCGCGCTGGCGATTGCAGTAGTGGGCGTCGCGGGCGTGCTGGCGTTTTCGGTGAGCGCGCGGACGCGGGAATTCGGCATCCGCCTGGCCCTCGGGTCGGAGCCGCGGCGACTCCTCAAAGGGGTGATCGCAGAGGGGACCCTGATGGCTGCGGCGGGCGTGGTTGCGGGCGTGGCATTCGGGTTCGTGCTGGCGCGTCTGGCGGGTAGATATTTCCTGGACTTCAAGATGCCGGGCGCATTGCCAGTGTTTGTCTCTGCGTTCGTGCTGATGGCGGTCGCAGTGATCGCGTCGGTGCTGCCCGCGGCACGCGCAGCCCGCGTCGATGTAATGCAGGCGTTGCGATCGGAGTGACCGGTGGACGGCTGGGTCATCTCGGCTGCAAGCAGTGCCGTCACACTTTCGCGACCAGATTGGCCGCAGCGGGCGTATCGGACACGATCATCGACCAGTTCCTCGGACATTCTCGACGAGATGTGCTGCGCTTCTACATGGCACGAGTTCCCGAGTATTTCCGAGACGCGATCAATCTACTGGATAAATTTCGGAGCGCAAAAACAGAGCTGCTCAGAAAATCGAAAGTCGACACGATCGAGGAGCGTCCAGAAGAAGGTGGTGCGCTAATAAACTAGGAGCGTCTGTGCAGATTGAAGCGATTCATGACAATTTCATTACAGTTATGGAATTGAAGCGCGCCTCTTCCCGAAGGGAATACCTCTAGCCTATTGAAAACAATCGATTGAAATCTGGTGGCGGCGGTTGGACTCGAACCAACGACCTACGGATTATGAGACCGTCGCTCTAGCCACCTGAGCTACGCCGCCATAGCGTGTGTTTATGCGGTTCCGACGCGCTTTGTTACCTTCGTGCCATTGCACGACCATCGCACATTGCATATTCTCATGGCACGGAGTGTGCGATGGGAAGACGCGGAGACGGTCATATCTACAAGGCGTTCCATGCGTGGCATGTTCGCTATTATGCCACAGAGGTAGTCAACGGCGCGAAGACTCGGACCCAGAAATCACACCGGCTGTGCGACGCAAAGAACCACACGAAGACCGAAGCCGGCGACCTCGCGCATGAGTTTCTGAGAAGCGTCAAGCTGTCCACGCCGGTCGAAGGCGACATCACGGTCCGCGAGTTTTGGGACCACTACATCGCTTATTGTGAAGAGACCGTCCCGCTCACCAAGCTCCCACGTTTGAAACCCAGCACCACGCGCGGTTACCGTCAAATCTGGAATCAGCATCTCCGCGACCACTTCGCCGACGTGACCTTGCGCGAGTACAGCGCGGACCGGGCCGCTGACTTCCTCGAATCGCTGACCGGGACACAGTGTTTGACGACGCTCAAGCACATTCGCGCGGTCGGAGGTTCGATATTCAAACGCGCGCTGAAGGAGCGGCGTGTCAAGGCGAATCCGTGGTCGAACGTCGCGATGCCGGAAGACGCTATCAGCTCGGATGAGACCGAGCATTACACCCTGGAGGAAACGGAGGACATTGTCAGTGCTCTCGTTGACCACGTCGATGCACAGATCGTGATGGTCCTGGCGTGTTGGATGGGTCTTCGACCGGGTGAGATAGCCGCTCTGAAGTGGCAGGACTTCGATGCGAAGCAAGTCCACATCCGGCGCTCCGTGGTGCGCGGCGTCGTTGCATCACCGAAGACGAAGGACGCCGTTGCCTCACTGCCGTTGCTGAATCAGGTCCGCGTTCCTCTGGAGCTGTGGCGACAGAAGAACGGGAATCCAACCGAAGGTTGGGTCTTCCCCTCAGCGCGCGACACGCCGGTGGACCTCCACAACCTCGCCGCTCGCGTCATCCGGCCACATATCGAAGGCACGGAGTGTGTCCGCTGTGAATCGACACCGAAGGCGCTGAAGACCCGCTGGAAATCGCTCTATAGTGGCCGGAGAGGGGCTATCACGGCCATCATCGAATTGAACGACGGCGACGCCGCTCTCGGTCAAGCGTGGGCGCGTCACAGGTCGATGGCAACCACCCTCAAGTTCTATAAGAAGGCCATCACGAAGACCCGGCTCCTCGCTGGAGTCAAACGCCTGGAAGCTGGGAGCTGAACGACCCTGTGGTGAAGAGGGTGAGTTTCGGTTAACGGTTAACCGAAACTCGGGAGCGGTGAACCCGAGACCCACTTGCTGGGAGCTGAACGACGGTCAATGTGACCGTTTCACGGTTTTTCGAGTCACAGATTCAGAGGCTTACAGGCCCCATTGCATGACCATCGCACGACGGACCCGAACGCGGGTGTCTAACGGTTAGACAGACGCCGGCGAGTCGATGACCCTATTTCGCTTCCTGTTCGCCTTTGTGAGCTTTCGTGGTATCCAATTTTGTTAACTATTTGGTTAATAGGTTTCCGTCCAGGCTACCGTCTTGAGCGACGGTATTTTTATGCAATGGCTCACGATGGCTCACAAACGGCGGGACCTGGCTTGACACGAAATCGAAAACCCCTCATGGGAGTATTTGAGTCAACCCAGTCAAGCCACAGAAAGTCCACCGGATTGTTGGTCAGTCAAACTCTGTGTTTTCAACTGGCTTGACTCACTTGACTCACTTGACACAATACCGCCATGGGGCATTTCTGGCTTGACACGTGTCAACCCAGCTTTCGCAAAACGCAATACGCTTTGTATATCCCGGTTGTCGTTCCGGGTCAGGCAAAATCCGTGAATGAAAACCACAACCGTTCGACTCTCTGAAGATCAAATCTCGAAGCTCGCGGCCTCAGCCACGATTCGCGGCGTTCCCGTCTCAACGGTGGTCCGCCAAGCAATCGACCTCTTGCTGAACTGTGACACCTACCTCACGCAGCAAGAAATTGAGCGGCTGGTCAGCCTTTAACTGTGGTAACGAGACAGATGACGGTCAGAATTTCAAGTGGGTCCAAGGCTCGCGGTCGCTTCTCTCCGTAAATCAGCGCCTTCATCTTCCAGAAGGCTCGCGCCTCGGTTGACGCGGCACGCACGTTCACGACCAGAGGCTCGAAACCTGTGACCCTTCCCAGTTCTACGGCCATTGACCAGTGCAACGCGAAGTCCGGCCCGTAATCGCCGACCGTCAGGCCGCTGAGAGCTTCCTCGCTGCCAACCCGCCATTGAATGCTGTTGAAGCAACGGGCGCGTGCTATTGCGTCAGCGTGGAGCCGCGAGTGCCTGGGACAGTAATGCTCGACGCCATCCTTACCGCACCAGCACTGAAGGCAATTCCTGGTGTTCATGCCACCCTGAGTTTACCGACCGGAGGTCTCCGGTCACATGGCTCCCTGGTGCCGGTCGGATGGCTCGAAGGTCACCACAGGTAACCCAGCTCGAAATGTATATCCCACCCTTCCCTCTGGAGGCTTAATGATGGTTGTGCGGTAATGAACCATGAATAACCGGACGCCACGATGACAAGCAAACTCCTCTACGCACGCGGAGCCAAGGGTTGGGACGCGGCGACACGCGCTCTTCTCGACGTGGCGACCGACACGCGCGACATCTCCACTGTGACCGTCATTGCCGACGCCAACGGAAAGGAGATTTTTCTCCAGGACTACCTCGCTCCCACCTACAACGACGAATATGCGGGGCTGAGGAAGGAAGATGATTCCTGGAAGAAGCGATTTGTGCGCTTCGAGTTCCTCGACACGCAAGAGGAGGTGACGCTCGCAAATCAGAAACATGCCTGGTCGCTCATCACATTCCTGAAAAACGCGAAGAAGGACCCCGCGACGCCGATTATTCGCAACCTGGTGGTTCCTTTCCCCGGTGACGAGAGTGACCTGAAATATCTCCCGGAAGTGAGGCGCGCGTGTCCGTGGGTGAACGTTTACGTCTACTGGTCGAACCTGGAGGCGGGAGACGAGGGTCTCCACGAACTGACGACGGTCGGCGAGTCGATTGACCTTTATGACTCTACGGAACCAGTCGTGGTCACGAAAAACTTGTGGGATGGAATGCGACTCCCGTTCGGGAAGCTCGTCGCCTTCGTGGGAGAGAGCGACGAAGGAAAGTCGCCAGTCACGATGGACATCCTCGCTCGCCTTTCCAGGGGGTTGGCATGGCCGGGAAACGAGCCGAATGCACTCGGTCCGCGCTCGTCCATCCTGATGAACATCGAGGACGAGTACCTCACTGACACGAAGCCGCGCATCATCGCTGCTGGTGGAGACCCCAGCAAGGTCCTCTGTGTTCGAGGCAAGAAGATGGCTGACGGCGACCAGTTCGCGCGGAAAATGCTCGCGCTCGATACAGACATAGGCATTCTTTCAAAACTGGCACGTTCTACCAAAGACCTCGCTGCCATCGTCATCGACCCGATAACAAACTACTGCGGGAAAGCTCGCATTGTCGAAGAGGACAAGATTCGTCAGGTCCTAACGCCGTTGACACAGCTTGCGGAAGAACTGCAAATCGTCGTCATCATCGTCGCGCACCTGAACAAAAGCAGCGAGAAAGGTCAGACGCCACTGCAAAGAATCATGGGAGCGGCGGCGTTCAAAGGCGTCGCGCGGCGAGTGTACTTCTTCGGACCGAATCGCGAGGCCCCGGAGAGTGACACCAAGAAATACGAACACATCATCGCCGCTGGCCGGTCAGAAAAGATTGAAGCATGGTGCTATCGAACTGTGTCGGTCATGCACGGGATGGAAGTAAGGCAACCAGGAGGTGAGGTCGCTCGGCAGGAAGTCCCCGTCATCAAGATTGAATGGACCGGACGCTCGAAGGCAACTGCTGAGGACGCGGTCAATCCCATCAGTCAGGCGGAAGCGACGGCCACAGAGAAAGCGGCTGTTGAACTCAAGAATTATCTGAAGGCAGGTAAGCGGTCGGCGGACGAGTGCCACTCCTATCTTTTGACCCTCGGGTTCGACCTGAAGAAGCTTAACGCCGGACGGGTACGGCAAAAGTCCGGCGCGTTTCACGAACAGAAAGACAAGCAGTCGTGGTGGTTTTTGCCAACCGCACAGCAAACCTTTGAAGTCCCAGCGGCGCGAAGAGACGAAGACGTTCCGCGATTTTAGGAGCCAACGTTTTATGAACACTGAGCAGTTGTTTTTCAAATTGATGCTTCGCCGGTTCCTGTTGAAACAACGCGGACACCAAGCGTTCCGTTCTCATCTACTCGGGAACTTTCGGTCGGTGCCGATGGTCGTCTTCGATACGGTTCTACGGCACTGTATTGCCGAAGGCACGGTCACAGATGAGTACGGTCCGAAGGGCGGAATCACCTATGCATGGCACGAAGAAGTGCTCGCCGCGCAACAGGCGGTGCATCGTGGGTGAAATCCTCACTGTGGCTGAACTCGCTTCGCTCTTGAAAATGAATCGCCGTCAAATCTATTCGATGACGGAGGCACGGACCCGCGCTCGCGCGAAGCATCCTCTTCCTATCATGCGCGTGAACGGAAACTTGAGATTTTCAAAACCGGCAATCGAAACCTGGTTGAAAGAGCTGGAGGAAAAACGATGACGACGCGCCCACGCGGAAATAAAACATCAAAAGCCGCGCGTGAACAGCGCCGAAGCTCTGTGGTCGAAGTGCTGAAGGAGCAACCGACCGCGACGAATCAGGACCTCGCCGCTCAAGCTGGAGTGTCGCTCGCCACAGTGAAGCGAGACCTCGCGGACCTGCGCGAACGCTTCAGCCTCGTGACCGACGCGAGCTACGAAGAATTCAAAAAAGCACAGTTGGCGGTCTTCGAGTTAATCGAGCGGAATCTCGTCGCGGGTACGGTCGCGCCTGAAGTCGCGCGCGAGTGGCGGGGAATCCGTTCGGAGATTTCACAGCTTCTCGGTTTGAACGCTCCCTCACGAAGTATTCACGCAAATGTCAGCACATCATTAACGCCGGACCTGCTCGCCATCCTCTCTGAGTTCTCCGGCATTCCCCAGGCCGACATGCCCCGCGCGGTCGAAGCGGCTAGAGCCGCGCTCCGCTCGTTCCAACAACCTGTGACCCTGGAGGCATCCCTTGAAATTGCTGGATTACTACCGCAGTAAGCGGCCTAAAGAATATTCCGAGTCGTGGCACCACAAACTGATTTGTGGGTGCCTGGAGAGAGCGTTTCGCGAACGCCTCGACTTCGTGCTCGAAGCTCCACCTCGTCACTCGAAGTCCGAGCTGTGTGACATCTACGCTCCGGCGTGGCGTTTGGATACTCATCCGCTGGACCGCTTCGGCATGGTCTCGAACTCCGACTCCCTCGCGAAAATGATGTCCACCAGTTGTCGCAAGCTCGTGACGTGGCCGGTGGGTGAAGACCAAAAGAATGCTTGGCGAGTGGATGTTCCCGGTGTGGGCAAGGACTTCACGTTTCACGCTTCCGGCATTCACGGTCAGTTGGCGGGTCACGGTTTTGATTGCCTCATACTCGATGACGTTCAAAAGAGCGGACAGGATGTCTTGTCCGACGCGAAGCGCGATTCAGTATGGACCGACGTTGTGAGCGCGGCGCTGAACCGACTGAGTCCGACCGGCATCGTCATATTTCTTCAGGCTCGTCTCCACAGGGACGACGTGCTCGCTCGATACTTGCAACTGCCACGCAAGCGTGTTCACCTTCGGCTCCCGGCCACGAACCAGAACGGCGACCGCGCCTTCGTTGACAACCGGAAGCTCCCGGCATACGAGGCACTGTGGCCGACACAGTATCCCGCTGAGTGGTTGAAGACTCAGAAGAAAGTTGTCGGCGACTATTACTTCAGCGCGCAATACCAGCAGGAACCCTCACTAGGTGACCTCGCGATTTTCAAGGTTGAAGCCTTTCCCCGTTGGAACAGCGCCGCCGATGTGGTGCGAACGTGGTGGAGTTGGGACACGGCGAACACCAAAGACTCAGGCTCCGCGTATTCAGCCGGAACGTTGCTCGGGAAAACGAACTCCGGCCTCGTGAAAGTTCTGTTCGCGCTCAAAGGACGCTGGTCGTTCGCCGACATTGGCCGGAATATTTTCGCCGCCGCTGAGGGAGCCGCGCGTCAGTTCGGGTTACCCGAGGCCGTCATCATCGAAAAAGCCGCGTCCGGCTTCGGTCTGATTTCAGAGCTTCAACGTTGCACGAACCTGCCGATACGACCGGTCACACCGCGCGGCTCGAAAGAGGACCGCGCCGCTTCGGTCACCGGTATCGCCAATTACGGCGGCTTGGCGATTCCAGCCTCTGCCGAATGGTTGGAGTGGTGGTTGCCGGAAGTTCGCGACTTTCCGCTCGGTCAATACCGAGACGCTGTGGACTCGCTCGTTCACGGACTGGCTTACATCGCGCGACCGGCAGACTTTGCTGTTCCCGAGCCGGTGACACAGGTTGTTTCGTATGACCCGCTCGAAGAATACATGTCGCTCGGTGGTGGATTGCCGGACCTCGACGAAGAGATGCTAGGTAGTCAGCCCGAGTTGATTGGCGAGGCCACTCTTCGAGCCTTAAGGAGGGGGAATAATCGTGGATAGCCTGGACAAAATCATTCAGACATGCCGCGCGGCTCTTCACGAAGGCCGTCGTCAGCGAGCGGTTCACCGGCGTCATGCACGAGACAACCAGGCCGAAGCACGGCTGAAGCTCGACCAGCTCGAAGACAGAATCGCGTTTCACACACCCCTGAGAGAGCGTGAGGTCACAGAGACAGTGGATGCTTACGCGCGTTACGTCATGCGGGTCAAGTTGCACCGTCACCAACTGTTGTTAATGGCGGTGGCAGCGACGCCGGAACACGAAGAACAAGACGATTGGGACCCAGGGAAACCCTTCTGTGACTAAACCCGGACCCAAACCCGACGCCTGGAAAAGCGACTGGCTTGCCGTCGTGTACTTCGTCATGCGATGCCTTCACGATGGCCGGTGGGATTACCGGCGCGTCGCGGACCACGCCTTCGACCTCTACGACTGGCGTCTCACAGAGCGGGAATTTGAGGTCATTTCCGACATGAAAAGAAAAATCGAGGAGTTCGGCACCAAGCGCCGGGGTCTGGTGAGATTAAGAGTGAGCGGCGACCGAGCCGACAAAGGAGATTTATGCGTTTCAGAAAAGTAAAGCTAACAGACGACAGCATTCGCTTTTACCGGGATGACGTTCTCGAAACCGATGCGCGGGGGCGAGTCGTCTATCACAGAGAAATCCCCGTCCACGGGGTGTTGGTTGAGTCTTCACGCGGCCAGATGGCTGAGACGTTCACAGATGTTTGCGGCGGTTGCGCCGGGGTGAACAACAGCCCACTCGAAATCGACTCGACGCCGGTCGTCGCAAAGAGTTCGGTCGCGGACCTCATCAAGGACTACCAGAAAATACTCAACTGTGGCGTGGCAGAAGCGGCCATCCTTGCTGGCTGTAGCTCCCGCGAGGCTCGGGAGATGGGTGAGGCGGCGAGCACGCCTTCGGCGATTGCCGAACGCGCGGAGAGATGGATGCGGTTCGCACCCGCGCTGACAAAAGCGGAGTGCCGGAAATTTGCAGAACTTGGAAAGGAGCCACAGTGACAGGAGACCCGCGCTACTTCACCTCTACCGAAGCTCAGGCATTCGACAAGCGTGTCACGGTGACCGCTCAGACGTTGATGATTAAGGATTCCCGAGCAAAAGAGCGCCGGCCCTCCGGCACTATCAGAACTGAATTCGAGCGCGCGAAGCTCGGACTGACAAACCTTCGGAGTCAACTCACGAAGGCCGAAGAGATGGTCGTCGCCGCGAAACAAATCAAAGCCGATTCCGAATGGCGGCTGAAGGAACTTCGCGACGCCGGCTATAGAGAGAATTCTCCCGAGGTCCAGAAACTCACCGGCTATACCTTCGCCGGAAACTTCGGCGACAAGGGTTACAAGCCGGGAACCATCGCGCGCGCAGACCAAGCGATTGCCGACCGCGAGCCGCGAGTCCAGACGTTGAAGGAAGGAATCGAGCGGGAGACGAAGCGGCTTCGACCGCAGTTGGAAAAACTTGTCGTCGAGTTCAACGAGTCCCTCCGTATAGAAAATCTCACGGAGAATCGCGGTCGGCAAACGACGCCGTTATCTCTATAAGTTTGCGGAGTGGATGTCAGTAGGCGCTCGCGCCGGCACAGCACCCGCAACGGTCCGGCGCGGTGAGCCGCAAGTCGCCACGCAAAAATTTCCTGACCGGGAACGGCGCGCCACAGTGCCGGGAAAAACTGTGGCAACTTTCTAAAACTCTCGGGAGGTCCGGGTCCTAACCAACCCGTCAATGAAGCACTCGCTCACGGTGTCTCCCGATGAAGTGAGCACTGTGGGGTCAGCGTCCCGGAGAGAGTCGCTGACCTCACTTTCAAAAACAGTTTCACGCCGTGTCTCAACACGCGGCGTGCCAGCCGTGACTGACGGAACCTTCGAGGTTGACTCAGTCGGCAGAGTGGTCGCGCTGACCTTCATGGGATGCGACCCTGTGGTCGAGGACATTCGGGGCAAAGTTTTTACGAGGTGATGAGATGACCGTTCAAAATGAAAAGCCACTCAGCAGGAAACAGCTCGAAGCGAGGATAGCCGAGCTGGAGGCAGCACAGAAGACGCTCTTCATTGGAGGATACGCGGCGGCTGTCCGCGAGTGGACCTCGGGGTGTGTCGGCCTGGACCAAGCTCACAAAGCATGGGAGAGACGTTTCGCACGAGGTCGAGAAGATTGCCAGAGACCTGAACGCGCGCCGGAAGAGAAAAGGAGTTGCTACGAAGGAGTACATCGCGAGGCTCCGCGACGTTGCTGACTTCCTGAAGATGAGGTCGTTTAAAAAGTAAAAAGGCCGGATTCCGAAGAACCCAGCCCTTCCCCTCGTGCGATGAAATTCTACTATGCCCCGAGCGTGACCGTGAGGCTCGGACACGAAATCTCGCATCCGTTGACACGACCGCAGAGGTGACACGGAACCACACGCTCGACGAGCGCGACCACAGAGGTGAGCCATGCTTCCAGGTTGCGCTGACTCGTGACGGTCGGTGGTTCAGACGCGGCCTGGAGCCGGCGTTCAAAGGTGCGGCGTTCTTCGGCGTCGCGGTCGGCGTTATAGCGGATGCTGTACGTCGAGATGACGGCCTGAAGTTTTTCCCGCTCGCGGTCCGAACGGCTTGTGAAACGCTTCTTTCCGATGAGACAATTTCGAGTAGCTTGCATTTGGAAATATCCTCCATTTGTGAGTTAGGTCCCGGTGGGTGTGCAACCACCCACCAGGGCCGGTTCAGCTACTTGCTCAGTTCCTTCTTCGCCCGAAGGTAGCGGCTGGTTTTCATCACGGCGGCGCGTATGGCCGACCGAATGAAGTCTTCTGCGAGTAACTGACTGAAAGGCCGTTGAGTGTCCGAGGTCTTCGGCTGCAACTTCGGATACTCGTATTCGACGATGTCACCTTTGACTTCAGGTGGTCGTACCGTATCTTCCCACGCGGCATATGCCGGGTCGTCCCGCGTCAGCGGGTGGTTCAGCCGGTCGATAATCTCAATCACTCTGCGGACCTGTGGGGGCATTTTCTCAGCCCGTCGTTCTTTGACATCTGCAATCTCAAGCACCTGCTGTCGCAACCAGCAAAAAAGCATCCCGGCTGCTTCAGCGGCGTAGAGGTCGTTTTCTTTGATTTTCACAATCTTCATCACAATTCTCCTATTGGCGCTAATGGCGCTACAGTCATTATGGTGTGATTGGCGCTACAGACACAATAGCACAATAGTCACCAGAAGTAACCAATGGTGGGTAAGTTGTGGTGACCGCGCGGTGGCCCTCATTGCATATTGCATCGCACTTTGAGTTTGGAATGTGCCGGAATGCACCGTATGTGGTGCCTTTGGTGGGATTCTAACGTGTTGCAAACACACGTAACGTACTGATTATAAAGGATTATGAGACCGTCGCTCTAGCCACCTGAGCTACGCCGCCACGTTTGTATTCGATTGCTTGCGAAAGGCCGCAGAAAACGCGTACGTCCATTGTAGAACATTCTGCGTACCCTGCTGAAGCAACAGGTAGAGCCGGTCCGGCGCATGGCGGCTTGAGAGATAATCTGTCTGCCTACAGCTTGTTCAGGCCGTCCAACGCAGCGACCTTGTAGGCCTCCGCCAAGGTCGGGTAGTTGAATACGGCGTCGCGAAAATATTCAATGCTGGCCCCGAGGGCGAGCACCACCTGGCCGATATGCACAATCTCTGCGGCCCGGTCGCCAATGACGTGTACACCCAATAGCTTCAGTGAAGTAGGGTCGAAGATCAGCTTTAGAAGACCCTGCTCGTCACCCAGCATCTGCCCCTTAGCCAGCTCTGCGTAGCGCGCGAGGCCTACTTCGTACGGAATCTTCTGTTGCGTCAACTGTTCTTCCGTTTGTCCGACCATGGAAATCTCAGGAATGGTGTAAATGCCGTAAGGAATCTGATTGGGCGGCATTTTGCCCGGAGTTCCAAACATATGACAACTGGCCAAACGTCCCTGTTCCATGGAAGTGCTGGCCAGGGCGGGAAATCCAATCACGTCTCCAGCAGCGTAAATGTGTGCGACCGCGGTTTGAAAATGTTCATTGACCTTCAGCTTGCCCCGCCCGTCCGGCGTCAGACCAGCCGCGTCAAGATTCAGCAGATCGCTGTTGGCCTGCCGTCCGATGGTGTAGAGCAGGCCCTGGCCATGAACACTTTTCCCACTCTCAAGTTTAGCGAACACCCGGTCGCGGCCTTCATCCATGCCGATGGACACCACCTTTTCTCCCAGCCGGAACACCGTGCCCAGTTGCCGCAACTGGAAGCACAGGCTTTCAACAATTTCCCGGTCGACAAAATCCAGCAGGATCGGCCGTTGGTCCAAAAGTGTGACTTTTACTCCGAGTGCGGCGAACATGGACGCATATTCGAGCCCAATGATTCCGGCGCCAACCACCACCAGCTCGCGGGGCACCTCTTCCAGGCAGTGCACCTGATCTGAATCGAAAATCCGGCGGCCGTCGATGGGAATATCCGCACTGTGCGCCGGGCGCGTACCGCAAGCAATCAGGATGTGGTGGCCGCGAACCAGTTGGGAACCGTCATCGCTCTTGATTTCGACGGTATTGGGATCAATGAATCGCGCGTCGCCTTCGAAAGTGGTTACATAGTTGCGCCGGAGTTGCGCCTTGATGACCTCGACCTCGCGAAGCATGACCGCTTGCGCGCGAAAGGTCAGGTCTGACATGGCAATGCGATCCTTCAGAACGTAGCCGCGGCCATAGAATGTGCGCTGCCGAAATCCGCTCAGGTACAGGACGGCTTCCCGCAAAGTCTTGCTGGGAATGGTCCCGGTGTGAACGCAAACGCCGCCGATGGTCTTCTTGCGGTCAATGATGGCGACTTTCTTGCGCATCTTGGCCGCGCAGATGGCGCCCTTTTGGCCCGCCGGCCCGCTGCCAATCACTACCAGATCGTATTCGTTGGCTTCCATGGTTTCCTTTGCGCAAAATTCGGACATGGAAAAACTACCACAACAGAAGTCCATTGCAGGGCGGTGTCAATCGATTGGCGATTACCTTTGAGAGTCGCCGCGAAACTGTGCGAACTTGCATCCTGGGCAGGGAAAATTGACACTGGACGGCATGAAAGTGATTGCCGTAATTCCAGCCCGGCTGGCGTCGACCCGGCTGCCGCGGAAAATGCTGCGTGAGATTGCGGATGAGACCCTGCTGGCATGGGTGTACCGGGGCGTCAGGTCCTGTTCGCTGCTGGATGACGTCATCGTGGCGACCGACGCAGAGGAGATCATGCAGCTTTGCCGCGCCAAAGGCTGGCGCGCGCAGATGACTTCGAGCGCTCACCGCAGCGGCACCGAGCGCGTGCAAGAGATCTCAAAGACGATGAAAGCTGACGTTTACCTCAACGTTCAGGGCGATGAGCCGATGATCCGGCAGGAGCACATCGCGACGCTGATCGATCTGATGAAGGATGCGAACATCCAGGTGGGAACCCTGAAAACGCCGGCCACTTCCGAGGACATTCCTAATCCCAACGCGGTGAAGGTGGTGACGGACGCAACCGGGCGCGCGCTTTATTTTTCCCGCGCGACCATTCCGCACGACCGCGACGGCTCCAAGCCGCCTTACTTCAAGCATCTGGGATTTTATGCCTATCGCAAGAACTCGCTGGATACCTTCTGCGCCCTGCCGGAATCTTCGCTGGAGCGCAGCGAACGGCTGGAGCAGTTGCGTTTTCTGGAGAATGGAATTGCCGTACATGTTGCGGAGACACCTTACGACACCGTAGGCGTGGACACAGAAGAGGATCTGCGCAGGGTGGAAGGAATACTCCGCAGACGTTAGCGCGCGCTCGCGGCCGCACCGCGCTTCGACCAGGCTTCCGCCGCGGCGACCCGCTGGGAAATCGCAGGATGGGAATGAAAGAACCACTCCACCCACTTCGAAGGCGTACGTTCTGCGAGATTCTGCTCAGCCAGTTTGTTCATCGATGAAATGAACGGCCCTATGTCGGCAATCGACCGAAAGGCGTAGCGGTCGGCCTGGCGCTCGTTGTAACGGGAGAAAGCATTGAGCGCGGGCAGCAGCAGGAAGGACAGCACTGTCGAAACCAGCACCAGCAGCGGCAAGTTGGCGAAGTCATAAAGGGCGACGAAGGTATGGGTCCGCTCAATGGCGTAGTTCAGCACCCAGTTCGCCGCCCAAAATCCCACTAGAGTGACTCCTGCCTGCACTGCGATGCTCTTCAGAATGTGCTTGTGAACGTGATGCCCCAGTTCATGGGCGAGCACGGCCTCAATTTCGTCAGTGGAGTAGTTTTCCAGGAGGGTGTCGGCAAGGATGATCCGGCGGGTGTTGCCCAGTCCGGTGAGCGCCGCATTCGCCTTCTTGCTCTTTTCCGAGAGATTCCATTTGTAAACGCCTTTCACCCTGGTTCCCGCCGCCTCTCCGAGTTTCACCAGCCGCGACTTGAGTTCTTCATTCTGCAACGGCTCAAACTTATAAAAAATGGGAAACAAAACGACGGGCGCGAGTTGTGCCAGCAGGACAAACAACCCGAGAAACACGGCCCAAGCGATTAGCCACCAATATTGCGGAGCCTGACGGATAATAAAATAAAGAATCTCGACGACAATCGTCCCCAGTACGATTCCGACGAGAAGGCCCTTGGTTTCATCCCACGCCCACGCGCGCAATTTCTGGTTAGACAGATTGAAGCGGTGCTCCAGCCGGAAACCGTAGTAGTCGAGGCCAATCCCGAGTATTTTCCCGATCAACATGAGCATCACGACGTAGAGACAAACGGCGAGCGTGTAATTCTTGAAGGCGGCGATCATGGCGAGGTCGCGCAACCCGCCATTCCATCCCGTGAACAGCAACACCAAAAGGAAAAGCAGGCCGAGAACAAAGTCAGCAACACCGAGCCGTCTCCGGATGCGGTTATATCGCCGCGCCTCAGGCGAATCAGCCGGGGGGCTGAGGATGGATGCGGGGAAACTCATCTAAGGAATATTGTACTCAGCTGGAAGCTGTAGGGACTCGAAAACTGACGTTAAAGTGGTGCGAGAAATGGTGCTAGGGCTGTGGCGCCTAGGCTTGTGAGTTTACGAAGGACTCTGCCACCGTGAGAATTTCGTCCACCAATTCCTGTGAAGCTGCCTCGCAATAGATGCGCAGCAGCGGTTCCGTTCCCGACGCCCGCAGCAGGACCCAGGCTTCGGCGCCATTGTCGGGCGTGGGCGCGTCCAGAAAAAGCTTTATGCCGTCCAACCTCTCCCTTTTCAAGATCGAATGGCGGCCAAGGCGGGTGAGCCCACCAGAATCAGCGCGGCGAATGGCGGATTGCTTCACGTCTTCCGGAATATGCAGGTCGCGACGGCCATAATAATGAGGGCCGTAGTCGCGTTGCAGGTCAGACACCAGTTGGCCGAGAGGCTTGCCTTCTTCCGCCATAACGTTGGCCAGGAGCAAAGCGTTCAGAAGCCCATCGCGTTCCGGCAGAAAACGCGAATAGCCGATGCCGCCGGATTCTTCGCCGCCAATCAGTATGTCGCGGTCCATCATCAAGTCAGCGATGTACTTGAAACCAATCGCACATTCGTACAGTTTGCGGCCGTAGCGCGCGGCTATGCGGTCCAGCATGCGGGTGGTATTGAACGCGCGAACTATATCGCCCGGCCACTTTTTGTGCTCGAGGAGCCAGCGCAGAAGAACGGAAAAAATCTTATGGGAATCGACGAAGCTGCCGTCTTCGGCCACGGCGCCGATCCGGTCCGCGTCTCCGTCGCTGGCGAATCCGGCGTGGCAACCGTGCTTAACGACGGCTTCTCGCAACATGGCCACATGAGGCTCGATCGGTTCCGGGTTTATGCCCGGAAACAGCGGGTTTAGTTCCTGTCGAATGGCGATGTGCGCGATGCCATGTTCAGCGAAAATTCCCGCCAGCACGCCACGCCCCGAACCGTACATGGAATCCACCGCGAACTTGAATCCCGCATCGCGGATGAGATTGAGATCGGCGAACTGACAAATCTTGTCGACGTAGGCACGCTTGAAATCCACTTCCTCGATCATGGCCTTGTGGTGATTCGAGCTTACGCCCGCCTGTAGTTCAACCTCGATGGCTTTGATGATCTGTGGCGTGGCAGACCCGCCGAATTTGCCCTTGAACTTCACTCCATTCCAGTTCCAGGGGTTGTGGCTGGAGGTAATCACTACGCCGCCTGCCGCGCCAAGTTGCTTGACCGCGAGGGAAATCGACGGCGTGGGGGAATAGTCGTTGGCCAGCCTGATCGGAATCCCCGCACCGGCAAGGACCTCGGCGGCGACCCGGGCGAAGCGTTGCGAACCGAAGCGAGTGTCGTAACCCACGACCAGGCCGCGGCGGGCGTCTTCGTGTTTCAGCGTGTAGGCGGCGATGGCCGCCGAAACTCGGCGGACGTTCTCATAGGTGAAGTCATCGGCGATTATGCCGCGCCAACCGTCGGTGCCGAACTTGATGGGAGTGGGCATTAGGTCGTTGGTCGCTGCCGGCTGAATCTGCCGCCGGCTGCGACCTATACCAGCTTGTGTTGCCTCTTTTCGTCGAGGTGCTTTACCACCTTGCCGACATCTTGTGCTTGCTCACGGGTGGTGATCAGGATCGCGTCATCGGTTTCGACCACTACGAGATTGTTCACTCCGAGGGCCGCGACGAACTTTCCCGGCGCATGAATATAGTTGCCCTCGGCATTCAGAGTGAACACGCCATCGCTGACGATCAGATTGTCATGGTTCGGCCGGCGCATGGCAACGTGGTGCTCGTGCAACGCTGTCCACGATCCCAGATCATTCCAGACGAAGTCGGCAGGAAGACAGAAAATGTTCGACTTCTGCTCGCCTTTGGCCGAACGCGGCTCAAGAATTGCATAGTCAACGCTGATGTTCTCGCACTTCGGATACAGCCGGCGAAAAACCTGCGGAAACTTTCTGGTGCTGGCATTTGCAATCTCTTCCAGAATGGCCGCCGTCTTGGGCAGATGTTCCCGCAGCGCAGCGGTGAGCGTGCGCGCACTCCACAGGAACATGCCGCCATTCCAGTAGTAGTTGCCTGCTCGCAGAAATTCGGCGGCGCGTCCGGCATCCGGCTTTTCGGTGAAACGCTTTACGCGAAAGCTTCCGTCAGGAGCGGCAACTCCGGCTTCGATATAGCCGTACCCGGTTTCGGGACGAGTCGGGGCGATGCCGATGGCCACGATATTCTCGCCTGCGGCGGCAATGGCAATGCCTTTCCGCACAAGTTCACGAAAGCGAGCCTCGTCGGCCACGACATGATCGGAAGGGAACATGCCGATTACGGCTGAGGGATCCAGGCGCAGGAGCATGAACGCCGCTAGTCCAACGGCCGGCGCGGTGTTTCTGCCCGCAGGCTCGGCGATGATCTGTGCTGCGCGCAGGCGCGGAACCTGGCGGATGATCTCCTGGCGCAGATCTTCGTTAGTGATGATCCAGCAGTGACTGGGCGAGGCCAGTGGCAGCAGCCGGGCGACCGTCTGTTGAATCATGGTTCGCTTGCCATCGAGCACCAGCAGTTGCTTGGCACGCCGCCTGCGGCTTAGCGGCCAGAAGCGGGTACCACGCCCGCCGGCGAGAATCACGGGGTAGAAATTGGAGTTGGTTTTCGGCACAAATCAAGTGTTTACTCAGCAGCGCCTGCGGCGCTACATCTCCGGCGCCCGGCGGTTGCATAGCGTTACATTCTAACCGTTGGTTCAGGCATTGCCGTGCCCGGCAGCCACGACCTCAAGAATTCGATCGACCACTGTGGGCGAACGTTGAACCGTGCGCTGGACGCTGGAACCACCACCGCATCGCCCTTGGCCAGGGTCACGGGTTCACTCCCGGGGGCCTCGACGACGCCGCAGCCCTCAACTGCGGTCAGAATCTGAACGGAATTCTTGCCGGAGTCGTCCGTGGTCTGAAAATCCTGTTGATCCTTGAGTTCGAGCATTTCCACGACAAAATAAGGTGATGCGACGAGGGGCGCCCGGCGGCTCCGCGTGCCTGGGATTTCCCTGGGCGCGGGCCTAAGCACCTTTCCTGACCCGGCTTTCTCTTTGATTACCGCCAGTCCCTGCTGCACGTGCAACTCCCGCGGCCGGCCATAGTCATACAGACGGTAGGTCGTATCCGACTGCTGCTGAGTCTCGACCAGAATTGAGCCGGGGCCAAGCGTATGCACTGTGCCTCCGGCGACATAGATGATCTCGCCGGGGAAAACGTTGATCCAATTCAGCAATTCTTCCGCTCGTTTCTCATAAATTGCCTGTTCAAATTGTTGCCGGGTGGCCCCAGGCTTCAGCCCCAACGCAACTTGCGCGCCGGGCTTTGCCTGAACCACGTACCAACATTCGTTCTTGCCGCAGGGTTCCCCGACGCGGTGGGCTGCGGCGTCATCGGGATGCACCTGTACAGACAACTTTTCATGGGGAAAGAGAAACTTCGTGAGCAGGGGAAAGCGACGGGCATCGCTTGCGGCCTCCCCAACCAGCTCTCGGCCATACTGCGTGGTCAACTCGGCAAGCGACTTTCCCTTCAAATAGCCGTTGGCAACTTTGCCGTCGCCGCCGGTGAGCCACGCCTCCCCGATTTTTTCGTCGAAACGGTGGCCGGGATAAACCGGGGACAGGTCCAGCGCTCCCCATGGCCTCGGATCAAAGACCGGCGACATCAGTAACGGGTAAAGATCGCTCATGTGGTAGAAGCCTTCGGACGTGCGGGCGAGACGGCGGCGCTACTTTGGAGCGGTCTGATCCTACAGCGAGGCCAGAAACTTGCCCATGCGCTCCAGGCCGCGGTCGAGCTCTTTTACTGACGTTGCGTACGAAACCCGGATGTAGTCGCGCGTGCCGAAGCCTTCGCCGGGGACCGTTGCCACGTGCGCGTCACGCAACAGCTTGCCTGCCAGGTCCGACGCCGATTTGACGCCACCACGGCCAAAGTACGCCGAGATATTGGGATAAGCGTAGAACGCACCCTCCGGCAAGGTGCAGCGAACTCCGGGAATCGAGCGCAAACCGTTCACCACGTGATCGCGCAACCGAATATATTCGGCGCGCATATCGGCGACGCACTGCTGCGGGCCGGTCAATCCGGCAACGGCGGCTTTTTGAACAATCGACGTCGGGTTCGAGGTGGATTGACTCTGCAACTTCTGCATAGCGCCGACGACTGGCGCGGGAGCGAGGGCGTAGCCCAGCCGCCATCCCGTCATAGCATAAGTCTTCGAAAGCGAACCTACTATCACCATGTGCTCGCGGAAATCGCGCAGCGCCCCGACGGAAAACAGTTTGCCGGTGTAGTTGAGATAGACATAGCACTCGTCGGAAATCACCCAGATGCCACGCTCGTGGGCCAACCGGACGACTGCGGTCAGATCCTCAGGCGACATCACTGCTCCTGAAGGATTCGACGGCGAGTTCAGAATAATCAGCTTGGTGCGCGGGGTGACCAGGCGCTCGATCATTTCTGCGGTTATACGGAAACCCCGGTTCTCATCGGTTTCGAGCAGAACGCAAACCCCGCCGGCATAGCGAACAATGTCCTTAAACGAAACCCAATAGGGGACGGGAAGAATGACTTCGTCACCATGGTCAACCAGCACTTGAATGGCGTTGAACAGGGCATGCTTGCCGCCCGTAGATGCAATTGCTTCTTCACGCCGGTAGTTGGAACCGAAGTCCTGAGCGTGGCGCTGGACGATGGCGTCGCGCAATTCCGTGGTGCCCCCGACGGCCGTGTACTTCGTGAAATTGGCTTCAATGGCCGCAATCGCCGCATCTTTAATATGTTGCGGGGTCGCGAAATGAGGCTCGCCGGCGCCGAAGTCCACCACGTCAATGCCCTGCTGGCGCAGTTTGTCGGCTTCGGCCACTACCGCCATGGTGGCGGATGGCTCGATGCGATTGATGCGGTCGGTCAGCTTCAGGGCGTTGGCGACTTCAGTGACTGGGGTCATGCTCGTTTCCTTTTCTTCGTTCGGGGATTCCTTGCGTGTTGCAATTTGATCGCCGGATCGAGTTTTTCTTTGATGCGTTGTTCGACCATCTCGGGCACCAAGGCTTTGATTGATCCGCCCAATTGCGCAATTTCGCGCACCAGCCGTGAACTTAGATAAGAATACTGCTCCGCCGGCATCATGAACACGGTTTCCAGCTCGGGATGGAGTTTGCGGTTCATCAAAGCCATCTGCAATTCGTATTCGTAATCGCTGATGGCGCGAATCCCGCGGAGCACCGCGTCAGCCTTGACTTTGGCGGCGTACTCGACCATGAGGCCGTCGAACGTGGCCACTTCCACGTTCTTGAATTCCGCGGTCATGGACTCCAGCATCAACACCCGTTCCGGCAGGCCGAACAGCGGGGCTTTCTCGGGGTTGCGCAGAATGGCCACAATCAGCTGGTCGAAGATCTTGCTGCCTCGCGCAATCAGGTCGAGGTGCCCGTTGGTCGGCGGATCGAACGAGCCCGGATAAATGGCGACAACTTTTTTCAATGGTCCTCGGGAAAGAAGGAAGAGTTAAATAACAGAGGATTCTATCTGCCGGGTGAAGTGAATGGCAATTATTGTTTCTGGACCGCCGGGAGCCTCTGCTTTCATCAGGATATATCACGCCGAGATCGGGTCCCTGGCCAGGCAAAATTCACAACTTTTTACGTCTTTTTACCCTGAATTGACACCCATCGCGGGAGGTTTGACTATGGTGGTCAAGGTAACGAAGCACCACAGCCCATGAAACTGAAGCAGCCACGGAACGAGCGGACCCGTTTGATGCTCACATTAGAGCTGGCCGTGGTGTTGCCGGCTGCGGCGCTGGTGATTTTGAGCGTGCTTCACCTGATGTCGATCCAGCGCGATCGCGGGGTACAGGCGGCATTCCAACGTGACTTCACTCAGGTCCTGGCCATCTCCGAGAAACAAATCAACATGAAGGCGTACGAATTGGTGGACGATGTCCGCGACCAATTTCCGGCGTCGGGCCCCGCCTGTGCTGAAACCATGGACCGGATACTGGCCACCCATCCTTACGTGGCACACCTTTTCGTGTACGACCCCGCAGTCGGCCTGGTGTTTCGCTCCCAGCCCGGACGTGCCGGTTCGCCGGACTTTCGTACCGAGCATGACTATCTCTCTTCGATGTTCGCGAGCTGGCTTCCGATGGAATACAAGGACATGGAAAAGGACATGGAGGAAATGGCCAAGCACGGCCGGCGGCGTCCTTTTTCGGACTGGGTCCAACGCGGCGACAAGCGTGCCTACGTCGCCGGGCAACTCTTCCTGACCAACGGCGTGGGGGACAGGAAGGCCATTGCCGGATTGGCGTTTGACGCTGAATACCTGCACGACGAGTTTTTCCCCGAGATGCTGAACGCGGTCTTAAGCCATCAGGAAGAAAAGGGAGAAAAGACCCGCGTGGCGATGATGCTGCACCCAAAATATGAGTACACGCCGCTGGCGACGTCCTCCGGCTGGGACGGCGGTAATGCGGAAGTGGAACGCAACCTGGAAGGTGCGTTTCCCGGCCTGACACTGGCCATCAAATTACCCGGCACCACGCTGGCGGCGATGGAGCAGCACTTCGTGCGCACCAGCTTCCTGATCCTGGGCGTGATTTCCCTGCTGCTGGCCGGCGGCCTGTTCTTGACCCACCGCAATATTTCACGGGAGATGGCGCTGGCGAAGCTGAAATCCGATTTCGTTTCCAACGTTTCGCACGAATTGCGCACGCCGCTTTCGTTGATCCGGCTTTATGCCGAAACCCTGGAGATGGGCAGGTTAAAGTCCGAGGACAAGTATCAGGAGTATTACCGCATCATTCGCAAGGAAAGCGAAAGGCTCACCGCGCTCATCAACAACATTCTGGACTTCTCGCGAATTGAGGCGGGGAGAAAGGAATACGACTTCCGCGAGACCGACCTGCGGGAGTTGGTCCATAACACGCTGGATTCTTATCGCTTTCAGATCGAGCAGAATGGCTTCGCTTTCGAGGAAAAGATTGCGGAAGATGTGCCGCCGCTGCGCGTGGATCGCGAAGCCATGGCGCGTTCCCTGCTGAACCTGGTGAACAACGCCCTCAAGTATTCGCAGGACAGGAAATTCATTGGCGTAAATCTCTTCCGTCACAACGGATCGGTGAAGCTTGAGGTCGTGGACCACGGAATTGGCATTCCTACGGAAGAACAGCCCAAGATTTTTGAAAAGTTCTATCGAGTCGGGGACCCGTTGGTACACAACACCAAAGGCAGCGGGTTGGGACTTTCTCTCGTGCGTCACATTGTGCAGGCGCACGGCGGGGAAGTCGCGGTGGACAGCAGTCCGGGGCGCGGAAGCAAGTTTACGATCACGCTGCCCCTAAGCCCCAAGACCAACGGAACCAAGTTAGCGACGGCCTGAGTCCCGGAGACAGCAGAGCATGGCAAAGATCCTGATTGTCGAAGACGAACCCAACATGGTGGCGGGGTTGCGGGACAACTTCGAGTTCGAGGGATACCAGGTGCTGACCGCTCCCGATGGAGTAGCCGGCCTGGAGCGGGCTTTAAGCGAGTCGCCAGACATCGTGATTCTCGACGTCATGATGCCGCGCATGAGCGGGCTGGACGTCTGCAAGCAACTCAAGGCGAAAAAGCCGTCGATGCCGATCATCATGCTCACCGCACGCGGACAGGAAGTTGACAAGGTGGTGGGGCTGGAGTTGGGGGCCGACGACTACGTCACCAAACCCTTCTCGATTCGCGAGTTGCTGGCGCGGGTGAAGGCGGTGCTGCGAAGGGCGGGAACGATTCCCAAGACCGGCGAGAAATTCGCATTTGGAGAAGTCGAAGTGAATCTGCGCAATTGCCAGGTTTCTAGAAAGGGTAGGGCGCTGGAATTTTCTTCCAAGGAGTTCGAACTCTTGAAGTACTTCCTCAATCATCCGGGAGAAACGCTCAGCCGTGACCGGTTGCTTGAGGATGTGTGGGGCTATGACCATTTCCCGACGACGCGGACTGTGGATGCGCACATTGTTCGGCTGCGGCAGAAGGTGGAGCCCAAGCCGGAGGATCCGCGCTTCATATTGACTGTGCATGGGACGGGCTACAAGTTCGTGGGTTAGGAAAATCGGCAGGAGACCAGGGTGGAAAAAGTTCTACAGCTGCGCGGGCAACAGCGGGCCAAAGTGGGAACTGGCCGAGTCGATGACACGCTCCTAATTCGTGAAGCTCAGCTGGGCAATGCCGCCGCCTTCGAAGAACTGGTTCGCCAATATGACCGCGCCGTGCTGCGGCTGGCGGTGCATCTGACCGGGTCGCAGGAAGATGGCCAGGACATTTTCCAGGAAGCTTTTCTGCGCGCCTACATCAATCTCGGCAGCTTCCGCTTCGAATGCTCTTTCTATACCTGGATATACCGGATTGTGACCAATTTGTGCCTCGACCACCTGCGCAAGAAATCCTCACGGGCGCGCGATCTGACGACCACCATCTCGGCTGACGGGGAAGAGGAACAGGTGCTGGACCGGCTGCCCGATCAACGCGCCGGTACCAGCCCGGAACGCAGCCTGATCAGCCGGGAACTGCGAAAATGCATCCTGCGCGCCATGGAAAGACTCTCGCCACGCGAGCGCGTGGTGTTCGAGTTGAAGCATTACCACGGACTTCGCTTGCGCACGGTTGCCGGCATCTTGAACACCAGCGAAGGCACCATCAAGAACACGCTCTTCAGGGCCACCCACAAGCTGCGCACGCAACTGGCTGAAGTCCGATGAGGCCGCGCAGTAGCCACGACGTCACAAGGCATAAGGGCTTTCTTTTTAACAGGAAAGCGCGTTGCCAGCTGTGAGAAAAGCTCGCCGCGCCAACCGGTTACCTGCGACCAATTCTCATCAAACAGTCCTACAGGAAAGCGCATCAAACAAGCTATAATGAGGAAGGTTCTGTAGAAAGTAATGTCTCTTTCCGGGAAGATAATCACGATGTCAAATAAAGTTAAGGCTGCAATTCTAATACCTTCGGCCGCGGTGTTGCTGTTCATTGTCGTGGGCGGCATGGATGGCGTGCGCGCTTCCAACAGCGACGGTGCATACCGCCAGCTTCAGGTGTACAGTGAAGTTCTTTCGCGGGTGCGCGCCGAGTATGTCGAAGACCCCAATCTTCCCGCTGTAACTAACGGCGCTCTGCACGGCCTGCTGGAATCGCTGGATGCTGACTCCAGCTATCTGAGCCCGGCTGAGTACAAGGAATACAAGGCCCACCTGACCGAAGGCAAGGGAGATATTGGCGCTGCAGTCTCCAAGCGTCTGGGTTACGCGGCTGTCATCTCGGTGATGCCGGGTGGCCCCGGCGACAAGGCCGGTCTGCAGGATGGGGACATTCTGGAAGCGATCGAAGGCAAGAGCACTCGCGAGATGTCGCTGGCTGAAATCCACAGCATGCTGTCAGGACAGCCGGGTTCGACGGTCACCGTTTCCGTGGTACGCGCCCGCCGCGCCGAGCCGGAGAAGCTGGTGATCACGCGCGATAACATCGTCATTCCTCCGGTCACCGACAAGATGGTGGGTGAGGGCGTGGGGCTGATCCAGGTGGACGCGTTTTCCAACGGCAAGTCGCAGGAAGTCGCAAGCAAGATCAAATCGCTGGAAAAAGATGGAGCCAAGAAACTGATCCTCGACCTGCGCAATTGCGCCGAGGGAGAGGAATCCGAAGGCATCGCCACTGCAAACCTTTTCCTGAATCATGGGACTATCACCTATGTTCAAGGTCAGAAGTACCCGCGCGAGGCATTTAACGCGGATCCTGCCAAAGCAATAACCAGCCTTCCGCTGGCGGTACTGGTAAATAAAGGCACGGCAGGACCGGCTGAGATTGTGGCCGCTGCAGTGCTCGAGAACGCTCGCGGCGACGTGGTAGGCGATAAGACTTTCGGCGAGGGATCGGTACAGAAGGTGATCGAGTTAGGCGACGGATCGGCGCTGATTCTCTCCGTGGCGAAGTATTACGCGCCCAGCGGAAAAGCCATCCAGGATGTTGCGGTAACCCCCAACGTGCTGGTTGCGGACGAGGACGACGACGCGCCTTTGCCCGATGAGGATGACAACGCGCTTCCGTCGGACCAGACCAACAAGCCGCAGCCTCCGCAGACGGACGAACAATTGCAGAAGGCGATCGAAGTGCTGAAGGGCCGGACGAGTTAGCCCAGGCTTGTAGGCTGCAATACCGCGTTGCCCAAACGGCGCACCCAACGCCGGCTCCATACCCGGAGCGCGGAAACTCCGAGCGTTGGTCTTTTCCTGGCCGCCGGCCGGAACGACCACGTCATTCCCCAGGAATAGAACGCGATGATAATCAGCACCTGGACCGGCATGCCAAAGACTATATAGAGTACCGGCATGAACAGCACGGTTTTTTGCAGCACCATGGCCTGTGCAAGGGTTTGAACCGGGAGAAAAATAGCCAGGTGAATCATGGTCACAACCGTCACCGTGGCTTTCCTCAACAGGCCGAAGTCGAAAATGTAGTAGGTGAAGCCGAACAGCAGAGGAACGACGGTGATCAGGCCGATTCCGGCGGTGGTTAGAGCTTCCATGTAGCTGTCCGGAGTATGCGGGAAGCTGATGGGCCAAAGTGCAAAGTAGAGGAGCGCGGTGACCTGGATCAGCAGGATGCCCCGGGCCAGATAAATCAAAGGAACCCATTTCTTGGAGAGAAAAAATGTGCCCGCGAAGAGCAGCAAGGTGACTGCACACGCCAGCGACCAGGTCTGAAGGTCGGGCAGGATTGGTTCGATCCGCAGGTAGGGAATCCGCAGCACGAGGAGACGGAAATGATGCTCCGCCACGTCCAACCTTGCATTCAACGGCAGCCACCGGAGACCCAGGGCTAAGGCAAGACTCCAGAACTCGCATAGCGACGGCAATACGCTCAACCAGATGAAGGAGAACAACAGGAACAGGCAAATCGACGCGATCAGGTTCATGGGGCCGAGCTGGAAATGGGTAAGCGCGCGGTGCATCGTGATCACGCCGCCGCGATGACCGCGGAACTCCACCGGATCCGGCGCCTTCAGTTGCCCCGGGTTGTGCGCCGCCCAATGCATCTCAGAACTCCTTAAAGAAACCAAAACTGCTTCCGCCCCGCAGATAGAACGGGCTGTGGTAGTAGTCGCCCACAAAATTGAAGCCCCAATTCGGCCCCATCCATTTACGCCAGGTAATGGTCAGAGTCTGGCTGTTGAATTGGGAGAGGCTGGCGGTGGGGCCAATGAGTTGATACGCCTCTTCTCCGAATCCGGCGCGGACGGTGATGTATTGCTGCCGGTTGTGGCCCTGGGTGACGGCCACAAAACCCGCGGGCGCGAATACCGCGCCGGGATGGCTGACGTTGAAATAAACACCCTCTTCCACAATCCAGGGCCTCTCAAAATAATAGGTGGTTCCCAAATAAAAAGAGTGGTCCCGGTGCGCATCCTTCGACATCACGTAGCTGACGCCGGTGGTGGTGATCCACTGTTTGCGCCCCAGCCACTTCTTGTTGAGGAACCCGTCGGTGCGAAAACGGGGCCAGAAGAATCCACCCGCGCTGGAGCCGAAGGTCAGCGCGCCGTACCAGTCCGAGTTGAAGTTGTAGGTATCGCCCGCCGCAAAGTAAACGCCTGCATCCCCGAACTCGCGCTGCCCGTTGATCTCCGCGTTCCAAATATTCTTACCCTGCTCATACACGCCGCGGCTGTAGCCTCCGCTCCAGGAACCGAAGCCATTGGTCAGGCTGAGATAGTCTCCGCCGGTTTCCACAAAGTTGGTCAGCGGTTTGGTTTGCGCCTCGGGCTGCGCCACGACCACCGGAGATGCTGAGGCGGGGGCCGGCTCCGGCGATGCGGCAGAAGTCTGTCCTTGAGTCTGCATCGCGAAGACAAGGCTTGACAGGACAAGCACGACCTTGAGTCGACGATGCTTTAAGTTTGTGCCGATCATTGGCTCAACCTCGTCATTTGGTAACTTTCTTGGCTTGGAATTGAAGTTGCTTCCCTTCGCGAGCGATCACCATCCAGGAATCGTCATCACGTATCACTTGCGCAGAGCCTTGCACGATCACCGGCTCGGAAAAAGTGCCAGCCGAAAGACGCCATGTGTCGTGTTGCAGACTTACGGGATGTGTAGCCGTAATTGTGAACTCCTGGCCATTCTGGGAGGTGCTCCAGAGCACTTGCTTGCGGGAATTCAGAAAGGTGGCAAGTTGCGTCATTGTGTACCAGCGAAAGTGTCCCTCGGTCCGCAGCCGGCCAGTCCGCTCCATCCACTGGTCCACAATGTCCCGATATTGGAGGATGCCGGGGGGATGGAAGTACACGAGCCTTACAGAGTGTTGATTGACCGCAAACTCTGTGACCGCTTCCAGCCAGCGCTCAATTTCCACGCTGGAATAGCCTTCTCTTGCCATTTCTTCAAAGGCCGCCGCCTGATTCAGGTGCACGATGGGGAACGACCAGATGTCGCGGCCTTCGCGCACGCCGCCGCGATATCCTTGCGTCGGCGCCATCCCGCTATTTCCCGTGAAGTAGTAAGCCAGGAATCCGTGTGATGCCAGCCAGGCCGTGACCCACTTGGGCTGGTTGCCATCCGGCGCGGAATACTCCACCACCTGTTTACCTGTCGTCTTTTCCAGGGCCGCCTTGTTCCACGCCAGAAACTTTTCCAAATCGTCGGGATCGTCTTTAGCGACGTGGGCGGCAAAATAGTCGTGAATCCAGCCACCGTGGCTTCCAATCGAATCACCACGGCTGGAAAGGCCGCGAATCAATTGCTGGCTGATGGGGTTGTGAGCGATGTTGAAGCCTTCTCCGTCGCCGAACCTCGTGGCATCGGGACCGGCCGTGACGTGAATCGAATAAGGCCCTTGACGCATGAGCGACCACGAGGTCATTTCTTGCAGCGGCTTGATGGCTGCATTGGAATCCACATGCCAGTTCAGGACCAGGCCGCCAATCCCGTCGGGAACGGCCATCAGTGAAGGCAAAGCCAGAGAATGCTCGGCAAAGTACCGGAGAAAAGCGTGCAGCAGCAGACCGTCGGTGTTGGCTTTCAGGTATCCGAGAGGCAGATTCACAAACAAGACCGAGCCGTTGCCATAAGGATGCTCACTGGCGACGACTCCGGCGCTGGAATGGAAAAGTTCGTGACCGGCATTCGTGCCCGAGGTTACGAAACTCGGATATTGCAAGTCGCCGAATTTATAGCGTCGCAGCTGAACATCGAAGTCTGATTCGGGCGGAATCTCTTCGCCGGGGCTGGACTCACCCGCCTTCAAGAACGGGTAGTACTTTCCGGGGGGGATTTCCAACTGCCGCACCAGGGAAAACTTGCCGGTTAGTTCTCCCCAGCGGATGGTGTCATCGTGCAGTTTGTCATAAAGTGCATAGTCCACGCCGGCAAGGTCGGACAGTCGCGACCAGCCGCGGGCATACCTGCCCTCTGGCGTCAGCGTGCCCGCGTCGTACACCAGCAGCAGTTTGCCTCCCGAGGCCACAAAACGTCGAAGCGAGGCAATAGAGTAGTCGCTCGCCTTCTGATGCACAGTGTCGGGCAGAATCACTCCCGCGCATTTGGGCTGTCCGAAGAACGGGCGGAAGAATTCGGAGTCGCGGATGGGGACAACATGAAGGCCTTCTTCGCTGGCCGCATCCAGCCAGACGGTTACTTGGTAATCGGTGAGACTGACCCCATCGGGTAATAGCAATAACAAACGGTCGGCATCGGCATTGGAACTGCTGTGGGACCAGGTTCCGACGATGATCGCCAGCAGAAGGCTGCCGAGCCCGAGAATGATCCAAAGGTATTTCATAGGCTCGCCACCGCCTGCCCTTGTTCCCGAGCCCACAGCGTCCCGAAGACCACCACGGCTTCTTCCACTTCAATGTTCGGGGCGCTGACCGTGGTGGGGTTTTGCAGCGTGCCGCAGCGGGTTCCCTTTTGGATCAGCAAGGCCCGCTCGGCGATCACCGGTCCGTGGATCACGCAATTGGAACCGATTTGCAAAGTGCTGGCGCTGATCAGGCTGCCTTCGATTGAGACTCCAGGTTCAAGCACCATCTCTTTTTCGCTCTTAACGCTGCCGCAGACCCGCGCTCTGACCCCGATGCGCAATTTGCCGCGAACCACGAGATTGCCCTCGAAGACCTTGCCGGCTTGAATCTCAAAATCGCCATCGTGAAACAGGCGCTCGGGAACTGCCTCGTCCGCGGCAAGTTGGGCTGGCGCTGGCGCGCCATCCGTTTCCATGCCAATCGCGATGTAGGGCGCATTCAATCGCAGGAAGCTGCATCCTCCGGAGAGGCGGATACCAGTATCTGAAGAGATGCGGCCATACAAGTGGCAAGCGGGATCGGCGCTGAACTCTCCAACCGCGTGCGCCCAGCGCATGACGCTGCTTTCGCGGCCTAACCGGATATCCTTTTCCGCCAGAATGGCGCGATAGTGGTTGTTGGTCCCGCCAATCACGCTCGCCGCCGAGAATATTTCTTTGGAGAAATTGGTTTCAGAGGGCAGAAGCAAGTCGCTGCCCGAGGCAATCACGGCAGGCCGGAATTCGTTTTGCTCGCGAAAGGGCAGGAACAGCGCTTCCTCCCCGCGGCCGAGGACGAGATATTCAGACCCATCGGGCATGGTGCCGGTGGAGTTCGCGCTGGAGGTGACGGCCTCCCGCAGCGCCGGCTCAAGGCCCTTCATGTAGGCGCGAAAACCGTCGGCGAAGAAGCGGATCTCGCCGGCGTGCTGTTGGATCACGCTCAGAGGCAGGGCGTCCGACTTGCCGTACAGTTCAACCAGGGCCGGCAGCAGTGGCAACACCATGAGAGCACCGGTCAATAGGATCAGCGCCATGACGGCGAAGAAGGGAATCATGACGCCGCCTTCCGGAAACGCTCGGTCTTGTCCCAATGGAATTCGGCCCCGGTGAGCGCGTCTTTCACCTGCGACACTGCGGCCCAGGAGACGGCAAAAATGCTGACCGCAAAACCCAGAATCAGAAAGGGCACAAGGCAAACTCGTCTGCGGGAGCCATCCAGCCTCACGGCGGCGGCAATTTCGAAGAACGCAGCCAGATTGCCGATGGCCGCGTATGCGGTGACCGACAGAATCGCCACAATTCCGTGCAGCGGAGCCACCCCCTGATAAAACACACCCAAGGCCAATGCCCAGCCCAGCAACGTAAACGGGGCCATGATGTACACGCCCAACAGCAGCGTGCCGTCGATCCGCTCGCGCAGGCTGGCGCGGTGCCTGCCCAGCAGCAGGTGCAGGCCATACGTGACCATCGCCTGATTGTGTCCCTTGGCCCAGCGCTTGATCTGCTTGATGCGGACCGGCCAGGTCTCGGGCACTTCCTCGTAGCATTCCGACCGGTTTTGATAAACGGTTTTCCAGCCGTGCAGCAATAGACGGTAGGTGAGGTCGGTATCCTCGGTGAGAGAAGTGTCGTTCCATCCGCCGATTTCACGCAGAGCGCTCAGCCGGACTCCAGCCACGGTCCCTCCGTGTTGCGGAACCAGGCGAAGGTTCATGCGGGCTTGCTGATCGACCTGGTAGCCGCCGGAACGTTCCAGGTCCAGCAGCCGGGTGAGCAGGTTGGTACCACAGTTCATCGGCACCACCCGGCCCATTACTCCGCCCACTTCCGGATCAAAAAATGGCGCTGTAAGCTGTCGGATCAGGCCGGCGCCGGGAATATAGTCGGCATCGAAAATCAGGATGACTTCTGTCCGCACCAACTCCATCGCGTCTTTGAGTGCGGCCGCTTTGCCCCCTTTTCCGTCCTTGCGGTGGAAGGGGCGAATGCGCCCAGGAAAGCGCTCCACAAATTCGTCGATGATCTCCCGAGTACGGTCGGTGGAACGGTCGTTCACCGGAATCACCAGCATCCTCTCCTCGGGATATTTGACCGTCATGAGCGCGCTAAGAATGTTGGCAACAACTTTTTCTTCGTTGTGGGCCGCCACCAGCACCGTGACTGGTGGCCAGTCGGCGGTGTCGATATCAATGTAGGGATGGCGCTGGAATCCGAAGAGACGGTTCAGCGTGAACCAGTAATGGCGTGCGGTGTAGATGCAGATGACGGAAACAATAACGTAGAGTGCATAGATCATGATGCGCCATTACGACCGCAGCCCCGGGCTGTCACTCCTTGCCCGCGGTTGCGGCCTTGGCCGCAGCCGCTGCGAGATCGCTCTGCCGCCGCCGGGGTTGCGGTCTTGGCGGCAGCTTGAATTGTTTGTCGGTTTCCAAGAGTGGACTCTTCTTCTGGTGCCAGCGACTCACCGCCTCCACGATTCGCTCTGAACTGTGCCCATCGCCGTATGGGTTTGTACCCTCGGACATGTCTCCGTAAGCATCGGCATCGGTGAGCAAGCGGTCGGCCTCGGAGACGATCGCCTCCCGCGACATCCCAATGATTTTCGCCATGCCGAACTGAGAGGCTTCCGGCCTCTCTGTAACTTTGCGCAAGACCAGCACCGGTTTGCGAAATGTGGGAGCCTCTTCTTGAATGCCTCCGGAATCGGTCAACACCAGGAAACAGCTGCGCAGCAGGCTGACAAAGTCGATGTAGCCCAACGGTTCGGTCAGATGGATGCGCTCGGTATCCTGGAGCAACGCATTCACCGTGCTGCGGACATTCGGGTTCATGTGCACGGGGTAGACCACGCGAATGTCGCGGTGCTTCTGGACCAGATCTTTCAATGCCAGGCACATATTTTGCTGGTCCGTTCCTAACGACTCACGGCGATGCGAGGTCACCAGCACCAGGCGCTTGCCGTCATCGCGAGGGATACCGGCCAGGGGCGTGCCTTCCCAGGAATGAGGCAGGTCTCCGAGCAGACGCAGCGTGTCCACGACGGTGTTACCCGTCACCACGATCTTGTCCGTGGGAACGCCCTCGGCCAGCAGGTTGTCGCGTGACAATGCGGTTGGGGCGAAGTGAATCTCCGTTAGCACCGAGGCCAGACGGCGGTTGCCCTCTTCCGGAAAGGGATTGTACAGATCGCCGCTGCGCAGGCCGGCCTCGATATGGCCGACCGCAACCTTGCAATAATAAGCAGCCAGGGCCGAAGCGAATGCCGTGGTGGTGTCGCCTTGTACCAGCACAATGTTGGGTTCGAATTGATGGCAGGCATTCTCCACCGTATCCAGGACCCGCGCCGTCAATGAACTCAGGGTTTGGTTCGGGCGCATGACGTCCAGCAGGAAATCGGGTTTGATCTTGAAAAGCTTGAGGGCGTTGTCGAGCATCGTCCGATGCTGCCCGGTATGCACCACAGCTGTCTCAAAATCCTCGGAGCGCCGGCGTAGCTCTGCGATAACCAACGCCAGTTTGATGGCCTCCGGACGCGTCCCCAGCACCGCGATCACACGACACTTCATCGCCTGTCCACCCACTCTTCAGATTGTTTGAAGACGGGCTTTCGCCCTGATTCTGCAAACACTTAGTCGGCTCCTCACGTCTGTGAGTTAAGTCTGCTGTCGCCTGCTTTGGCGGTGAGGGCTGACTACTCTGATTCTAATGAGCGGGTAATTTACGTAAAGATTACCAACGTTACTTTGACGGTGGGAGAGAACCGCTAAAACGCAGGAATTAAAGGGTTTTTCGCAGATCACTTCAGCCGGATGCCGCCGACCACGTCTTCCATGTTGGGCGTCTGGCTATTGTCCATCCAGGCGGCGACAAAGTAATTCGGCCCAGCCCAGGTGTTTCCGGTGTAGTCGCCGATCCAGCCGTTGCCCTCTCCACCGCGGGTGGGATCGGAGAAACCTTCGCTGAGCAGTATGTTGGTTCCGAAACTCTGCCCGCCGTCACTCGAGAAAGCCGCGAATGGTTGATAGAGCAGATCGTTCGGATCGTTCCGCCGATCCATCCAACTCATGCCCACAATCCCTGTGGGGCTGATGGAGAGCCAAGGCATGAACTGGTCGTGAGTGTACTCTGCGGGTGCCACAGGCACAGGACTCGACCAGGTGTCGCCGCCATCGCGCGAGCGGATCATCTCCAGGTGCAGCGTGCCACTCGCGGCACTGGACATCGCCATGTAGATCGTCCCTGAGTACGGGCCGCCGCTGTCATCGACCGCAACTAAGGGATTTGGAAGGAGAAAAGGATAGTTTTGGAGGCTGCCAAAGATCACTGTGGCAACCAGGCTCGGCCGAGACCAAGTGTTCCCCCCATCTGTTGATCTGGATAGGATGATGTGACTCTTTCGCGGCTTTCCCGGGCCCTCTTGGCAGAAAGCCGGGTAGGTGGCGCAGTACATCCAGACAACGTATAGGCTGCCATCCGGCCCGACCGCGATATTAGAGAACGCATCCTCAGCGGGAAGTTTCTGGACGGGCGCAACTGGCACCTGAGTCCACGTATTTCCCCCGTCGTAAGAATGAGACACTACGACCTGGCTCTTGTCATCGTTGTCTACTGGGCCTTGCAAGATCGCAGTGAGGTAGGCCGCATTCAAAAAAGCGCTTCGCGCACTCGTGTCGATGACGAACCCACCACCTGTAATCAAGGCATCCGGTCGGCCCAGGGCTGGCGTGGGAGTGCTCCAGGTATTGCCCCCGTCGGTAGATTGTCGGGAGGCCAGGAATACTTTCGAATTGACGTCGTCGTCGCTTCCGTAAGAGCCTATCTCGTAAGCGGTGCCGCGGCTGTCATACCCCCCCCAGGCTGTGCCACCTGGAAAATACTCATTGCCCTTGTAAGAAAATGCTTGCAAGCACCTTCCCTTCCAACTTGCGCCGCCGTCGCGTGATAAGTAAAAAGACGCTGTTATCCCGGGACACGCATCATCAACTGTTCCCAGCAGGAGTTGCCTGGCATTCCGAGGGTTGGCGGAGATTGCGGCGTTGATCGTGAGTAGACTGTCAGAAGGCTGCACCGGGGGGATGACGCAGGGGGCGGGAGAGCAGGACAGTAACTTAGGGTTCGGCAGCCGGGGTCCGTTGTAAACGGACCGGGGGCCGTGACCAACTCTAGGTGAGGTTTGGCCTTGAGCACGCCAGACTGTAAGGCCAACCGTGCTCAGAACGACAACGATCACTGCGGCCCGGTCTGTAAAGTTCATCCGCATATCCGATACAGCCTACTGCCGCCGTCTAGGGGCCTAAGAGGCCAAACACATTAACTTTCGATGAGGTTCCCACATATATCCGACCTTGGAAAACTGTGGGACTCGAAAACGACTGAGCGTATCGGGTGGGGGATCACAAATCGGCTGGCTAGCGCCCGGCCCAGTGCAGGAGACGGCGGTACCGCCGGCCGTCGCCGCCAGGTCCCTACTCCAAATAGCCGTTGTCGAATCCGACGCGGCGTTGTATGCGTATAGCATGTCGTTTTCCGTAGCTATAAAGATCAGATCGCAGGGATTGCAACCGCTCGCGTGGACTCCGCTCACTGCAAGCGGCTGGGCGGCCACGCCGCCGGGGAAGCTCCACTGCCAGAGCAGTCCGAACGAGGTTTGGTTGACCGAGCCGGTTTGGCCGGTTGCGGCGGTCAGCGTGCTCTCGTGCGACTGCCAGCCGGTGCGGCAGATGTCGTTGTGCCAGGTTGTAACGTCAGCGTTGGTCGGCATTTGGCAAGACGGCGTCTGCGCCTGCGCCATAGCCGCCAGCACGCATAGCAATGCAGTCAGGATTAGCAGGGGGGGCGAAGCAGAAACATGACCGACCTCCAGAGGAGAAGTGAATTGCACCCGGGGTCTACTGCGACTGCGGGTAAAAACTTATCCTCGCTTCACGCCGGAGTCAAGTGGAAATCGGTATGTGTGCAAAAGGTTGCAGACTGCTCAGTTACGAACACGCCGCCTGGCTGAATTACCCCCACTCCCATTAGTGCGCCGGAGTGCGACGGGCAGATGCCCTCTCACCTGAGCTTGCGCAACTCCTCCATCAGGCTCAGCCACTTCTCGAGCGACTGCATAAAGAACGTCGGATCGAAGAACAATTCGTGTGCGCCAATCTTCCTGCATCCAGCAACATCTTCTTTGATCTGCTCGAGCGAGCCGATAAAGATTGCGCGGTCTTTTCCCAGCGGCTTGTCCTTGATTTCGATGTTGGCCCGGACCACTATGGCGAGCGACGCCGGATCGCGTCCCGCCTCTTTCGCCATTTGCTTGATGCCGGCGAACATCTGCGCCATGCCCTCTAAGGGAACCGCGACCGGGTTCCAGCCGTCGGCCTCGGTGGCGAGCCGTTTCAGTGCGGCAGGCGCAAACGCCGCCAGATAGATTGGCGGGTGCGGCTTCTGCACCGGTTTTGGGCCGATGTAGGACTTCGGAATCCGGTAGAACTTGCCGTTGTACTCGACCGGATTCTTCGTCCAGATGGCCTTAAGCACTTGGAGAAACTCGTCAGCCATGGCGCCGCGCTTGGTCATGTCTGCGCCCATCGCGTCCATTTCGTCCTTCGACCAGCCGAGGCCGAGGCCCAGCCGCGCCCGGCCGTTCGAGAGTTGGTCAAGCGTTGCGACGCGGCGCGCCAGCATCACCGGGTTGTAGTAGGGAATATCGAGGACGCTTGTGCCCAGCGTGACCTTTTTTGTATGCGCCGCGGCAAACGTCAGGGCTTCGAGCGGATCGAGCACATGCTGGTATTGCTCGGGCAGCGAGCCATCGGGTGTGGCCGGATATGGGCTTTGTGGCTTCAGCGGCCAAAGCAGGCGCTCGATGGTCCACAAGCTGTCATAGCCGAGCGCCTCGGCGCGCTGCGCGACCTGGGTAACGGCCGCGACCGTAGCGACCGGACCGACATTGGGAAGGGCGAATCCGATTCTCATAAGATATGAATTTTACGAAAGCGCGAATCACTGAGGCAACCGCTATCTTGCCCGCCGCCTCTGAGGGGGTTTGGAGATCAACGGAATCAGTACTTTTCTGGCAGGACGCGGGGATTGGACTGCCCAGAATTGTGTCTTAATTCAGGACAAAATTTTGTGTGACCTCGGGTTGACACGAATGTGGGACGCATGACAAACTCGCCTTCTTAAGGCACATTTTCGAATCCTGATAAGAAGGAGACCCCATGTCTGCCCTTCAGGAGCAATTCGACGAAAGAGACACTCCTCCAGCGTTTCGCCTGGACGTTCAACTGCACGATCTGCTGACCAAGTCCCCGGCGCCCAAGCCGTTTTTGGTTCCGAGCAAAGGGGATGCCAAGTTCCCCGAACCGATATTCCCGCAGCATCCCGAACTGCTCGCACAGGACGACAATTACGAGACGAACCTGGCGCAGGCCATGGCGGGAAAACGAAATTGGACAGCGCCCCTGGTTTATCGAGCCATGAATGGCTGGCTCTTCCCCTACATGAAGTCACGGGTTCTGCCAGGGCCGTTTCACCCCATCATTGCGTACCTGTTCACCGAATGGAAATGCAACCTCGACTGCCATTACTGCTGGGCTTTTGATAACAGTGTGAAGGGTATGACCGAGGAAGTAGCCAAGCGCTCCATTGACTGGCTGCACTCCACCACTTGCCGGGTACTGGCATTCATGGGTGGGGAGCCACTCCTGCGTCCGCAATTGATCCACAAAGCGGCGTACTACGCCGCTAAGAAGGGTTTCTGGATCTATCTGCCTACGAACGCGCGCTTGCTGCGGCCGGACGTGATCGACCGCCTGGCCGATGCCGGCGTGGCGATTTTCAACTTCGCCGTTGACGCTGTAGATGAGAAGCCGGGACTCGCCAAGGCGCTGACTCCCGTGCGCAAGTACTTCGATTACCTCATCCGCAAACAGTACAAGTACGGCTATGCGGTGTTCTTCAACATCAATATTTGCCGCAACAACCTTGAAGATGTGAAGCAGTTGACGGAGATCGCCCGCGAACACGGCATCGCCACTGACTACCATCTGAACGAGTCGCCCATGATCGAGCAAACCCACTTCAAGCACTATGAGGAAAACGACACGTTCATCCATCCTGAGGATTTCGGCAACGTGGATGAACTGGTGGACTGGCTGATCGAGAAGAACAAGTCAGGCTACAAGATGGTGAACTCGGTCAAGCGCCTTCAAGACATGAAGGCCTTCATGCGCGGCAAGGTGGAACCGTGGAACTGCCGGGCCGGGCAGAACTCGATTATCATCCGCGTCGATGGCACGCTGGCGCCTTGCTTCCCCATGTACTCGGCAACCCATGACTGGGGTGTCATCGAGAAACACAAATTCGAGGTGCCTCAACTGAACGAAATGAAGAAGTCGTGCCAGACTCATTGCTTCTCGACCTTGAACCACAATTTGGGCTTCTGCTACAACGACACCCGGGTCTTGAAGTGGGTCATGAAACAGGCTGCTCACGGCTTCCAGGGCGTCAGCGGAAGCTTTGCCTAAAGTGTTTGTAAACGGGTATTCAAATCCGGAGGATTTCGGGTTAGAATATCGGAAAATTATCTCAGGTTGCTGAGTAAGGCGCTGCGAGGATTCGTGTCCGAACGGTACTCGCGGTGCGAAACATCGAACCTCCTTAGGACGAGTGGTAGGAGTTTCAGATGGGTTTCAATCGTCGGATAAAGGGCCTCGACTACCCAATCGAGGGTACTCCCGCGATATCCCTGTGTCTTTTCCGGTTCTTCCCGGCGGCCTTCCGGCCGTCCGCGTTCTCACCAACAACATCCTGTCCGCTGGAGGAAGCTAATGGCTACACACCTCGTTCAAATTGAAGACGATGTAGAGATCAAACAACGATTGACGGCGGAACGCGCGCGCCTGCGCAAGATTGCGGGGCTGGATTCATCCGACCATTTTCACCGCCCGGTGGAGCGGGCCTTTACCGCGGAAGAGCGCAATCAGGTCACAATTCTTTTTGGCGGATTCACCTGGAAGCATGAGGACCTGATCCGCGCCGTCTTCCAGGGCTGCGGCTACCGCTGCGAGAAGCTGCCGGTGCCGGATGTTCCGGCATTTCAGACAGGCAAGGAATTCGGCAACAACGGCCAGTGCAATCCGACCTACTTCACGGTCGGCAATCTGGTGCAATATCTGCAATTCCTGGAGAAGGAAGGCATTCCCCGCCAGCAGATTCTCGACAATTACGTCTTCTTCACCGCCGGCTCCTGCGGCCCGTGCCGCTTCGGTATGTACGAGGCCGAGTATCGCTTCGCGCTGAAGAATGCCGGTTTCGACGGCTTCCGCGTGCTTCTGTTCAAAGACAGCGACGGCATCAAGGCGGCGTCGGGCGAGCCTGGCTTGAAGTTCACCATCGACTTCGGGTTCGGCATGTTGAACGCCATGCATTTGGGCGACGTCTTCAACGACCTGATCTATCAAGTTCGCCCCTACGAAGTGAACAAGGGCGAAACTGACCGCGTCTTCCACGAGACGGTCGATGGTTTGTGCGAAGACCTGCGCAACCGCAAGAGCTTTGAAATCGAAGAACGCGCCCCCAACTGGGCCAAGCCGAAATTCAAGAGCAACAAGATTCTCCGCAACACCGCCAATGTGTTTGGAAAGTGGCACGAACACATGTGGGGCGAGGACTACCTGGGCGCGCTCGACACCGCCCGCAAGCGCATGGACGCAATCGAAGTTGACCGAACCAAGGTGAAGCCCATGGTGAAAATCACCGGAGAGTTCTGGGCGCAGATCACCGAGGGTGACGGCAACTTCCACATGTTCGACTTCCTGGAACGCGAAGGCGCGCAGGTGATCGTCGAGCCCATTGCCACCTGGGTGGCGTACCTCATGTACCAGGCCAAGGCCCATGCCATCGCCAAGTGGCCGGTGAACCGGCCGTATCGCAATACCGAATGGTACGAAGCGAAAAAGAATTTCGCGAACTATATCGGCCTGCACAAGAAACTTTGGGGCATCGGCTTTGGTGAGAAGGCGTGGCGGTTCTTCTATCACCGCACCATCAAGCACCTGGGCGGAATCACCCACGAACTGGTTCCGCAGAAGGATCTTGCCGAGCTGGCCAACCCCTTCTACAACCAATTTGCGCGCGGGGGAGAAGGTCACCTCGAGGTCGGCAAGAACGTTTACTACACCATTCACAAGTTGTGTCACATGGTGCTGGCGCTCAAACCCTTCGGCTGCATGCCGTCGTCGCAGTCGGATGGAGTGCAATCAGCCGTGGTCAACAAGTTCAAAGACATGATCTTCCTGCCCATTGAAACCTCCGGCGAAGGCGAAGTAAATGCTCACAGCCGCGTGCAAATGGCGCTGGGCGAAGCCAAGGTCAAAGCCAAGACCGAGTTTGAACAGTGCCTGAAGTCCACCGGCAAGAGCATGGAACAGATTCGTGAGTTTATTGCGGAGCATCCCGAGTTGCGGCGGCCGTTCTACCATGTGCCGCACCGCGAGGGAGTCGCCGGAACCGCTGCCCAGTTTGTTTTGCATGTAAGCGATCGCATCAACAAGAACACCCATTTTTGGAAACGTTCGCGGGTTCCGGGCATCGCTATGCCGGCCGCCGCAAGCGGAGACTGAGAACTGAGAACAAGGAGCCGGTAATTGTATTTTGCCGGCTCCACACTGAGATCAGACCTCCACCGAGGTGCGAAGGGGACGGAATGCACGATCATTCGGGACAAACCGCAAAGCCACCACTGCTTCAGATAGCTCCTGCGCCTCTGCAAAGGGCGCACGACCACCACACCGAGTTCATGGTCGGCCTGGACGTTGGCTCGACCACGGTGAAAGCAACCGTGGTGGATGCCGCAACCGACAAGGTGCTTTGGCAGGACTACCAGCGCCACGAGACCAAGCAGCCCGAGAAGACGCTGGAGTTCCTCCGCCGCATGGAGAAGGAGGTTGGCATCAACGGCCGCAACACCCGCATGTTCATGACGGGCTCGGGCGGTGGAGGCATCGCTGACCAGATCGGCGCCAAGTTCGTGCAGGAAGTCACCGCGGTTTCGCTCGCCGTCGAGAAACTGCACCCCGAAGTGTACTCAGTAATCGAACTCGGTGGCCAGGACGCTAAGATCATCGTCTTCAAGGACGACGAAGAGACCGGCCGCAAGAAGAAAATCCCTTCGATGAATGATAAGTGCGCCGGCGGCACCGGAGCAGTCATCGACAAGATCAACGCCAAGCTCAAAATTCCCGTCGCCGAACTGGCATTGCAGGGCTACCACGGCATCAAGCTGCACAAAGTTGCCGGCAAGTGCGGCGTGTTCGCCGAGACCGATATCAATGGTTTGCAGAAAGTTGGCACCCCGCCGGACGAGTTGATGGCTTCGCTATTCGAGGCGATCGTGCTGCAAAACCTCAGCGTTCTCACTCGCGGACACACGCTGCGTCCGCACGTTCTGTTGCTCGGCGGACCGAACAGCTTCATCAAAGGCATGCGCGAAGCCTGGCAGGCCAATATTCCCCGCATGTGGCAGGAACGCAAGGTCCAGGTCCCCAATGGCGCGAAACCCGAGGACCTCATCAAGGTTCCGGAAAACGCCCAGTATTTTGCCGCCATGGGCGCCATTGAGTTCGGCAAGAGCGAAGAAGACTGCGTCGGATGCTATCGCGGCTACGAGCAACTGTTGCACTATATCGAATTCGGGCGCCAGGAAGAGAAAGCCAAGTCCGGCGCCAAGGGGCTCACCACCAACGACCAGGAACTGGAAGGATTCAAAGAGGCGTACCGCCGCAAGAAGTTTATCCCGGCGACCTTCAACACTAATCACACAGTCGGCGGATTCATCGGCATTGACGGCGGCTCGACTTCCACCAAAGCCGTGTTGCTCAACGAAAATGGGGACATTCTCTGCAAGGCTTACCAGCTCTCGAATGGCAATCCCATTCAGGACACCATTGAAATGTTCGAGAACCTGCGTGGCCAGGTGGAGGCGCAAAAGGCCAAGCTGGAGGTTCTGGGCGTCGCCACCACCGGCTATGCAAAGGACATCCTGAAAGACGTCTTGCATGCGGATGTGGCCCTGGTGGAGACCGTGGCTCACACCGAATCAGCGCTCAAGTTTTACGATGACCCGCACGTCATCGTTGACGTGGGCGGCCAGGACATCAAGATCATCATCCTGCACAAGGGCCGGGTCAAAGATTTCAAACTCAACACCCAATGCTCGGCAGGGAACGGTTACTTCCTGCAATCCACGGCGGAAGGCTTCGGCCTGGGTGTCGAGCAATACGCGGACCTGGCTTTCTCGGCGCGATCCATGCCGGTGTTCGGATACGGTTGCGCGGTCTTCATGCAGTCGGACATCGTGAACTTCCAGCGCCAGGGCTGGCGGGCGGAGGAGATCCTCGCAGGCTTGGCGGCCGTGCTTCCCAAGAACGTGTTTCTGTATGTGGCCAGCATTCCCAATCTCGCGGCTCTCGGCACGCGCTTCGTTTTGCAGGGCGGCACGCAGAATAACATGGCGGTTGTGAAGGCCGAGGTCGACTTCATCAATAACAGTTTCCGCGCGGCCGGCAAGAAACCAGAGATCATTGTCCACGAATTCTGCGGCGAGTCGGGAGCCATCGGCGCTGCCGTGGAATCTGTCCGCCTCTGGAAGAACGGCCAGCAGACAACGTTCGTCGGCCTCGAGGCGGTGCGTAAAATCGAATACCGCACCACCCGCAACGAATCCACGCGCTGCAATTTTTGCAAGAACAATTGCCTGCGCACCTTCATTGATATCCGCACCGTTCCCAAGGATGATATGGCCTTCGTTCCCATCCAGAAGGTCACCAAGGTTCCGTTGATGCACGGTGAGCAGCGGTTGATCATCGCCACCTGCGAAAAGGGATTGGTCGAAGATATCAACGACATGAAGGACATCAAGGCCGGCCTTGATCAGATGAAAGAGAAATATCTCAATTTCGTGGACATCGCGGCGCGTGAGGTGTTCCGCTCGGTTAGTCCAAAGAGCGTGGCCGATCCCGTTCCCGCGGCAAAGTTCTGGAACAAGGAAGCCAAAGCTCGCATACCCTTGATGGAGGGCCGCAAGAAGCTTCGCGTGGGCATTCCGCGCGTGCTGAATATCTACACTTACGCGCCGCTCTTCAACGGCTACCTCGAGGCCCTTGGCGTCCAGCCGGAAAACATCATTTACTCCGACTACACCAGTTCCGACCTCTACCGTGCCGGCGCCAGCCGCGGCGCCATCGATCCCTGCTTCCCGGCGAAGATTGGCATCTCGCACGTGTACAACCTGATTCAGGAAAAGCATCGCAAAAAGCCGCTGGACGTGATTTTTTTCCCCATGTATGACGTATTGAGCTCGCCGCTGGTGAAGATTGTCGGCGCCAATGCGTGCCCCACCGTGACCGCGACGCCGGAAACGGTCAAAGCCGCGTTCACCAAAGAGAACGATGTATTTGCCGAGCACAACGTCAAGTACGTGGATCCCGTCCTGAACTTTGCCGACCGCAAGCTTTTCGCTCACCAGATGCTGCAAGCCTGGCAACCCATCCTGGGTTTGTCGCAGGAAGAGAATGACCGCGCGGTCGAAGTCGGTTACCAGGCGCTGGAGGACTACGAGGCCGGCATCCGCAAGCGCGCCCGCCAGGTGATGGACCAACTGGAACGCGATGACAAGATCGGCATCGTCATGCTGGGGCGGCCCTACCACCATGATCCTGGCCTGAATCACGAAATCATGGAGGAGTTCCAGAAGCTGGGTTATCCCATCTTCTCGCAGAACACGCTTCCGATTGATGAAGACCTGCTGGAGCGCTTGTTCGGTGAAGAAGTTCGCGCCGGGGTCATCAGTCACCCGCTCGACATTACCGACGCCTGGAAGAATTCCTACTCTTGCAGCACCAACCACAAAGTCTGGGCGGCGAAATTCACCGCGCGCCACCCCAACCTGGTGGCGCTCGAAATCTCCAGCTTCAAATGCGGCCACGACGCCCCCATCTACGGCGTGGTCGAGGGCATTATCGAGCAGTCCGGCACTCCGTATTTCTGCTTCAAGGATCTCGACGAGAACAAGCCCACCGGCTCGATCAGAATTCGCGTCGAAACCATCGATTACTTCCTGCGGCGATACCGCGAAGAAGTCATTCGCAAGCGCAAAGCCAACGAAGAAATCGAAGCCCAGTTGGCGGCGCTGGAAGCGGAACTGCGTGGGGAGACAGCCTCTGAAGTCCAGTGCGAGGTCCCGCAACTCGAGCGGCAAGCGGAGAGCATGGCCGCAGACTAGAGATTCAGAAGTCGTTGGCCCTGATAACCAAATCGCGAATCTCTGCAAACAGCTTGTCCAGAGCTTCGCCGCGTTCCTCAGTCGTCATAAGCCGGTCGTTTTTTAGTTGTGACCACCGATCCCGCACCTTCAATTCTTCTATCTCCTTTGCGATGAACATGGAGCTCTTAAGAGCGTTCAAAAGGCTGAGTGTTGCCTCCCTGTTTCGCAGGTAATCTTCCGGTGATACTGTACCGGCGTGAGCGACATTGTGGGCGTGATAGTCAGCGGCAATCAAGTTCAATAGAGTTCTGCATTCTTCCTTCCTATTTTCAGAAATCCAGTGTTGTTTTTGCCACCGTTTGGCAAGCTCCTGGCCATAGCGAACTCCTACGAGCGGCCCTACCGCTCCCCAGATCGCAAGAATGATCGTTGACCAGACAAAAACATCCATCATCGCCTTACCTTGACGAACTGCCCCGTACCCTTGACCCTGGGCCGGGAAATGCCATGATTAAATCACATGTCCGCTGGATGCAGTAGGAATGGCGGAGGGAGAGGGATTCTATTACCGCCGTTACCTGCAAGTCACGATGAAACCTGCACTTGCGTGATAATAGCCGGTGTTTGTAGGGGTTGCAAGCCTATGTACTCGTCCAGTAGATTAGTGACACTTTCATTCCTTTCGTTGAGATGAGAAGTGCTGCAAAAACTGGCGGGGGGTTAGGTAGCCGAGAGCCTGATGAGGGCGGACGGTGTTGTAGGTCCGTTCCCAATGGCGCAGCTCGCGGTTGAGTGTTTTCAGTTCCAGCGAGTAGGGGGTGACCTGATAGAACTCCTCGGTGTGGGTGCGGTTGGCACGCTCGACCGCGCCGTTGAGTTTGGGGAGCGAGGCGGGAGCACGAACAGGTGCAATCCGCGTTGTTGGCAGGCCTGTTCGAACTCGGCAGCGAACTCCGATCCACCATCGACTTGCAGGGCGCGCAGGGGAAAGGGCATGCGGTGAGCCAGGGTGTCGAGAAAGTCGGTGGCGCTCTGGGCCGTGGCGCGATGGTGGGCCTGGATTACATCCCAGCGGGAGATCACATCGCGGGCGGTGAACTGTTGGAAGATCATCCCCGGGATGGGCCGGACCTGCATGGTGTCGACCTCGACCAGATCGCCCGGCCGGGAGGCCGCGTACTGCTTGGGTTTGCGCACGGCATAAGGACGAACCCGCAAGGCGCGCCGCGATCCCTTCACCCCGCTGCGGGGCGCTTCCACCAACCGCCCCTGCCGTTTCAGATGCCAGAGAATTCGTCCCACCATGGAGGCTGAAACCTGCAGCCCCTGGCGTCGCAGCAGAACCACCATTTTGTCTTTGCCCCAGCGCGGATACTGCAACCGCAAAGTCAAGACCTTTCCTTCTAAGAGAAAAGACCAGGTCGGCCGGCGGCAGCGATGAGGACGATGACTGCCCGATTCCAGGCTGCTCAAATCCATAGGCTCATAGCGCTTGAGCCAGCGGTAAAAGGTTTGACGCGAGATTCCGAAATGGCGACAGGTCAGGGCCACATTCTGCGTACGACGGTAGAAATCCATCCAGGCTAGGCGGACCTGTGCTGCCCGGCTCAACTCCATCCCGGTCGTCGCTAACCGCGCCGACCGGGGTGGCTTTCCGCTCTTGGGTTGCATGCTGACACTCTATTCGAGTGTCACTAATCATTCTGGACGAGAACAGCCTATTCGATCTCAGGCTGGAGTTTCTGTAGTTTCCCTAGGTGACCACAATTCCATAGAAAAAGGTATCAGTGGTATCACTCCAAGGCCGGGAGAGCTGTATCAAAGTACGAACGGGGATTTCTATGGTGTGACGGCACGGGGTGGTCTCAACGACGTCGGCACGATCTAAAGGTTTTCAGTCGGCCTAGGTCCGTTCGTCGCCTTCGTTCGCAATTCCGGCAGAGTCGGGCAGACCGGGCCTATTCTTGGCCAAGGTTTCGCCGGAACGACCACCGTTGCGCTCAACGGAATTCCGGCGAATTTCACGGTTGTCTCTGACACATACATCCGCGCAACCGTTCCAGTTGGCGCGACTACCGGCTACGTCACTGTCACCACGCCCGGCGGAATGCTGACGAGCAATCTGCCGTTTCATGTGATCAGGTAAGACTGCGAGTTGGTTCGGGAGTAGGCACCGATTCGGTGGTGGCGCGTATGTAAATCACAACCTACAATCTTCACGTGCTCGGCTCCTTTCCCTCCGAGCCTCGGTTGCTTGAGCGCACCAAGTCTACTCGGCGGCCTCGGAGCCGACACGGTTATCTAATCAGCCTCACTACTGCCGAATCAGAAACAATATTGTCAGACAAGGCCTCGATAAAATAGCGAGAATCTTCCAATTTCCACTCACCGCATGTAACTCTCATTGAGAATCCATGGTCACCTGATACTGTTGACGGCAGCAAGCTCAAATCTATGTCCACTAAAACAATCACTGAAGCTCCTGGGGCGATCGGCCAATATGAACCTGGCACCGACCCGGATCCATCCGTTGTAGCAACCCCTTCCTGCCACCGGCCTGCCCCTGAACTATCTTCGATAGAAACAGAAACAAGGAATGTGCGTCTATCTACGTTTCCCGCCGCGTGAACCAGCGTCGCATCTTGGGACACAGGAAGTGAGTAGGTCGTGGCACTGAGGTTCGTGAGACGAAACCGAACCTCGAGATCGGCGTTCACTGCTGCTGCAGATTCAATCGTGGCTCGAAGTGGCAACAGATATCGACGGTTCTTCTTCGACTTGCTACCCACCGCCGCGCCCGGCACGGGAACGACCGCTTGAGACCTCGCCGTTCGCCCGTGGCGCAGATCTAATATTCTCGCGTCGCCGGTAATGGCCGCAGGGCCCCGGGGGGGGGCTGACTCACTGGGAGCTAGAACTGAATACGCCAAAACAAAAGCGATGGCGCTAGTTGCACGTATTGTTTGCATAGTTGATGTTTCCCAAGAAAGTTCCGATTTCACTTTCATTAACGGCAAACGGTTCGACACTAAAGTCGGCCGCTATCTGGCTCGGGAAGCACAACGGCGACATTTTCTGCATCGACAACCTTGACGAACTGCCCCCGTACCCCTGGCCCTGGGCAGGGAAATGCCATGATTAAATCACATGTCCGCTAGATTGCAGTAGGAATGGCGGAGGGAGAGGGATTCGAACCCCCGGTACCCTTTCAGGCACAGTGGTTTTCAAGACCACCCGTTTAAACCGCTCACGCATCCCTCCGCGGGCGATGAATCCACAGTTTATCAGCAGCCTGAGAGAGGCCGGCGAAACCTTACTTCGCCACTACCAGATTATTCGTCACCGAGAACGATCCCGGTACCCCTCGCGCCCTCATGCCCGCGATATTCTTGTCGGCTTCGTTGTCCACAACTCCCTCAAGCGTTACGTGACCGTTCTTTACGATGATCCGAATCGGCTGGAGCGTAGGCAGGGCATATTTCTGCAACGGCGGGTACCCGTAAATCGCGCGATACAGCCGGTGCCGCAGCCGGTCGTCAAACGGGGAAGTGGAAAGCACCTCAATCTGGTTGTCCACTTTTTCAACGCCTTCGATTTTTCGAACCGCTTTCTCGGCGTCTATTTTTATTTGCGGATTGGTGACCTGGCCGAGCAGGGTAACGTTATAGCCGTCCACTTTGTAGGCGAGGTTGTCGAATACGGTCAGAAACGGCAGCATGACCAGCTCGTGGCGCACTTCTTTCTGAATACGCTCGACGGCTTTTGGGGAAGGCTCCCGTTCCTGCGCGAAAATTGGGAGGGACGACGCAATCGCCAACGCAACCACCAAGGACAAACGGAACCTGGGTCTCATAAGATTCTCCTTTATTTAATTTCGAGCTGCCGGCAGCTCTGCAAGCGTGCCCCCATACAGTATAGTGGTTTTCGCGAGGGGAGCTTGCCGTTTGTCAACCCTCCGTCTGTGCGCTACACTCTCGTTTTCTGAGGAGGACTCCTTGAAATCTTTCATTGCGCGGTTCACACGCCTCACCGCCTGCCTGCTGGCTTTGGCCCTCGCGCTGCCAGCCTTTGCCCAGTACACCGACCCGGTAGCCATCAACGATCTGGGCGGGCCGCAGGAGTTTTCCCGGCGCCGTCAGGAACTGGCCAAGCAACTCAAGACGGGCTATCTGATTTTGTTTGCCCGCACCATTCTTCCTGAGGCCGTTCACTACCGGGAAGACAACGATTTTTTCTATTTCACCGGCTTGGCCGACCCGGGTGCGGTTCTGCTGATGGATGTAGCCGCTGGTAAGACCGTGATTTTCGAGCCGGAACAAAACGCCCGCACCAAGCAGGTTTATGGGGCAAATCTTCTGGCGATGACCGCGGACGAGCAAGGGAAGCTGGGTTACAAGGCGGTCATGCCGATCAGCGCGCTGGACGGCGTTCTCGCCTTCACTCTCGAAAAAGACACCGACTTGTGGCTGCGACTGTCATTCGCCGACAAAGCCGACGGCGCACGACCCGAAGTCGGCCGTGACTATGCTGCCGAGTACGCCAGTCCGTATGGCGATCCAACCCCCGGAGATCGAGCCGCATTAGAGAAGCTGGCCGTGCGTTATCCCGCGGCCCAGCGGCGCGATGCCACGCCATTTATCGATGAAATGCGCAATATCAAGACCGCCCCCGAGATCGCGCTCTTGCGGCGCAATGGAGCTTTAAGCGCGGAAGGCCTTCGGCAGGCGATCGCAGCCGCCCATCCACCCATGTACGAATATCAGATCGAGGCCCGGGCGGCTTACGTATTCCGCAATGGTGGCGCACAGGGCTGGGCGTATCCGGCAATCGTGGGCACCGGACCAAACATCAATACCTGGCACTACTTTAGCGATCGCAACCTGATCCAGCCCAATCAGTTGGTGGTTTTCGATTTTGCCGCCGACCTCGATCATATGGCCATGGACATTACCCGCACATTCAACATCAGCGGGAAGTTCACGCCTGAGCAGGCCAAGTGGTACGCAGTCGATCTGGAGTCCCAAAAGGCGAGTATCGCCTTGCTCAAGCCCGGCAATACGTATGAACAAGCGGCGGATGCCGGCAAGGCGGTATTCGAAAAGAACGGGCTTGAGAAACAGTGGTATGGCTTCCCCGGTCACTTTGTAGGCCTCGCCACGCATGACGTTCTGCGCCCCACCGGGCCGATCAAAGCTGGGCAAGTGGTTACGGTTGAACCGATCGTTGAATTCCAGGACAAACAAATGCACTTTCGGGTGGAAGACACGGTCCTGATTACAGACAATGGCCCGGAAATCCTTTCCTCCGGCGTGCCCAAAGAAATGGCGGACGTGGAAAAGCTGGTTGGCAGCTCCAAGTAATAAGAGAAATCGACCGAAATAAGACGCAGTTAGGGTTCTGTGGTCCGGGCACAGCCGCGCCTCACAGGCTCGTAACCGTCTGTTTCGACGATACTTGTACCTCCTTTGTGACCAGGATTACTTTGCCGGTTAGGCAACCCCGGAATGCCATTGAAAATCCTAGAGGAGAACAGCAACTAGGTGGAATCTTCCGGGTTAAGTAGAAACGGTCACTCTTCCATGTTGTTTCCGGTAAAAGGAATTAGGATAGGCTCATATGGACATTTCTAATCACGGCGAAGAGCAAATTAGCTCGGTTCATGCCTGGCTGGCAGGCGTAGCCTTCATCATCATCGGTCTGACGCTTCCCGCGTTCGCAGCTCTGGGCGGCGATGTGACTTCGATCCATGCCGATCAGGCGCACATGAAGGCCAGTATCAAAACCACTGAGGCCCAACGGTACACTTTGCATGAGATCAAGACGCCGACGGGGAACATCGTGCGCGAGTTTGCTTCCGCCGACGGGAGGGTATTCGCCGTCGCGTGGCGCGGAGCGTCTATGCCCCCATTGCAGCAGATTCTAGGCACCTACTTCCCGCAATTCTCCGCCCAAGCTCAAGCGCACCATGCCGCACACGTGGGCCGCGGGCCTTTGAATATTCAGTTGCCGGGTCTGGTGGTGCAAAGCACCGGGCATCCCCGAGGCTACTTTGGAAGGGCGTATGTTCCCGGAATGTTGCCGCCGGGAGTCACCGCGAACGACATTCGATAACGACGGACATCTGAGGAGGTAGCTGTGAGCAAGATCCTGACAGTGATCGTGGTGGGAGCGCTGCTGTTCCTGGCGGCTTGCGGCGGCGGCGGAACGCCGAAAGGCGTGCCTGGCGGCGGCACGGGAACAAATGAACAGTCCATCACCGTGGATGGCGGCCCGGTGCCTAGCCAGATTTATCCGAACGGCGTCTTCACCAGTGTGACTCTCTGCAATCCCGGCACCGCGACTTGCCAGACGATTGACGGAATCCTGGTGGACACCGGTTCTTTTGGCTTGCGAGTTCTGTCTTCCGCCATAACTCTGACCGGCCTCCAGACCCTGACCTCCGGCAGCACTACCCTCTACAATTGCATTAATTTCGCCGACACCTCTTACCTGTGGGGTACAGCTGAAGTTGCCGACGTCCAAATGGGGGGTGGGGGAGAACTGGCCAGTTCGGCGACGATACAGGTGATTGCGGATCCAACCGACTTCACCATTCCCTCCGATTGTTCCAACGGCGGGATCGACGAGGACACTCAGGCGTCGTTAGGGACCAATGGCATTTTGGGGGTTGGGCCCGAGCCCGTGGATTGCGGTCTGGCTTGCGACCCGAACGGGGGCAATCAGTTTCCGCCGACCGGCTTCTATTACCTGTGCTCCAGTGGCGTTGCGTGTCAGCCGGCCTTTGTGCCGGTCAACCAGCAACTGGTAAATCCGGTCGCATTGTTCGCGACCGACAACAACGGAGTCATCGTCCAGCTACCCGCACTGTCCGGAGCGGCAGCCACCTCTACCGGCTCGCTGATTTTTGGCATTGGCACCCAAACGAACAATCAGATTCCGAGCAACGCAACCATATTCACGCTTGATCAGTCGGACACCTTCTCCACTACTTATAAAGGTGTGACCTACAACAGCGCCAATGGAACTCCGAGTTTCATAGACAGCGGGTCGAATGGTTTCTTCTTCCCCGACGCCACGATACCGACGTGTACAGACTTTACTGACTTTTTTTGTCCAGCTAGTTTGCTGAGTCTTTCTGCCGTTAACCTGGGGACGAACAGCGCAACCAACACCGTCAATTTCGGCATCGACAACACCGACAATCTATTCGCGGCGGGCGGCGGAGCCGATGCCGCATACAGCACTCTGGGTGGACCGAACCCCGGGGGTGGCTTCGACTTTGGCCTGCCTTTCTTCTTCGGAAAAACCGTAATTACGGCCATCGATGGATCCGCAGTTCCGTCAGGCGCCCCGCCCGCGCCGTGGTGGGCATACTGATCCTGCGCTGCGCGGCAAGTGCATTTTTCCTCTGGCCCACGGCTTCGCCGTGGGCTTTCTTCTGCGCGCCGCTTTGCGCGCATGGTTGATGATCCGTCTTTGCTCGTGAAGACAACCCGCCTTCTCTTCGGACCCATACGCGGGTTGCTTGGAGAGCACGCCAGCCCTGATTACACTATCCCCATGAAAAATTTTGACGCTCTGTCCGAACAGGAAATTCTTGCGCTCGCTATTTCTCTGGAAGAAGAGGACGAGCGCGTCTACGCTGATTTCGCCGAGGGACTGCGGCAGAGTTTTCCAGCATCCGCAGCCGTCTTCGACGGCATGCGGCTGGAGGAGTCGGGGCACCGTCGCCGGCTGATCGAGTTACATCAACAGAAATTTGGAGAACACATCCCGCTGGTCCGGCGACAGGATGTCCGCGGCTTTGTGGAAAGGAAACCGGTCTGGCTGGTGCGCCCGCTGGGGCTGGACACCGTCCACAAAACCGCCGGCTCGATGGAGATGGAAACCCGGCGCTTTTACGAAAAAGCATCGGCGCGCGCTCAGGATGCCGGCATTCGCCAACTGCTTGACGACCTGGCGCAGGAAGAACGGTCGCACGAATACCGGGCGCAGGAATTGAAAACCGAAGAGCTGAGCCCTGAGGTCAAGCAGGATGAGGAACGCGCGCGGCGAAGGTTGTTCGTGCTGCAGGTGGTGCAGCCCGGGTTGGCCGGACTGATGGACGGGTCGGTGTCCACCTTGGCGCCGGTATTTGCCGCAGCCCTGGCGACGCGCAATAGCTGGGACGCATTTCTCGTGGGCATGGCGGCTTCAATTGGCGCCGGCATCAGCATGGGTTTTGCCGAGGCCCTCTCCGATGACGGCAGTCTCACCGGCCGCGGACATCCCTGGGTACGCGGCGCGATCTGTGGCGCCATGACTGCCCTGGGTGGAGTCGGCCACACCCTGCCATTTCTGATCCCCGGTTTTCAAGTTGCATTGGTCGTCGCCTCGATCGTGGTCGTGGTCGAGCTCGGGATCATTACCTGGATCCGCCATCGTTACATGGACACGCCCACGGTCTCTGCCGCCATGCAGGTTGCGCTCGGTGGGGCTCTAGTGTTCGTGACCGGCGTGCTGATTGGCAGTTCGTAGCGGCTCAGGCGATGCTGCGCCTGAAGCGTGAACGGCGCCCGCGGGCCGGAGCGGCCATTTCGACGCGGTTGCGGCCTGCCCGCTTGGCCCGATAGAGTGCCTTGTCCGCCATTTGTACCACCTGCTCAACTTGCTGGACGCCGGGGCTTGGCTCGGCGACTCCGATGCTGACGGTCACTGAAAGCTCCTCGCTATTAGTAGGCGTGCGTGGAAGCAGTTGCGAGCTGGCAACTCGCCGGCTCCGCGAGCTTCTTCGATCCGTTCCCCGGTCCGCTCCGCGGCGGTCAGGCAAACCGCGTAGGTGGAACACTGATTCCTGAATCGCCAGGCGCAGAGCCTCAAGATGGGGCAAGGCCTCTTTCATGGACTTGTCGCGAAAAAGAATACAAAATTCTTCGCCACCCACGCGATAAGCTTCGCCACCCCCCATCACTTGGGCCAGCCGTGTCCCAACCATGCGCAGAACCTGATCGCCGGTATCGTGTCCAAAGTTGTCGTTGAATTTCTTGAAATGATCGATGTCAACCGCTGCAATGGAATAGGGCGCTTCAAGGCGGAGCAGCGCATCGTTGAAAGCCCGCCGTGAAGGCAGAGCGGTCAGTTCGTCGTGATACGCCAGCAGGTAGGAGTTCTCGATAATCGAACTGAGAAGAATAAGCCCGGAAGTCGCAAAATAGGCACTTCCCAGGCGCCCGATTCCACCTACTTGAAGGCCGGCAAAAGCCGCTGCCAGCGCCCATAACAAACCACTTTCCAGCGGTTTCGGATGCATGACAAACCTGGCGAGCAGGACCGTGAATCCAACAGCGAACAACAGCAGCGCCACTTGCGGGATTGGCGTCCAGTCAAATAAATCATGCTTCAAGAATGCAAGGTGAATAAACCAGGGGCTGACCCTGGCTCCCGGCCGGCAAATCAGGGCCACGAACACGGACTCGAAGAAAAGGAGGGCAAGCCGAGGCGTGATTGCGGCCAGGGACCATCCGCGCTCGCGGGCTTGAGAAAATAACACCAGATTCACTGGCAGCAGCAGGGCAATGGCTTCAAACGCGATTCGCCCAGGACCCGTCGGAACCATCCGGCCATTGGAAAAGAATTCCAAAGACCGGTGGGCCAGCAGCAACGTTAGCAACACGAACAGCACGCGGCTGGAATGAAACCGCCAGGCCAACAGCAGGGCCGCAGCAAAGGCGGAGTAGTAATAGAAATCGATGGCCGCGGTTGGAATGGCCAGCAATCCGCCGTGCAGCAGCAGTGCCGCCAGAAGCAGTAGTAAGCCTCCGGGCGCAAACAGTTGCTGCAACGCTTTACGGTTCGTAAGCTCCACGCTGCGGATCCTTATTAATTAGATTATCCGCAACCCTGGGAGCGGCCAGCGAGTGGCAGAGCAGGTTCCCACAGGAAGAGCCACTATTTTCTGGCGCCACTCAATTCATAGCCGACGCCACGGATGGTATGAATCAGGCGCAGCGCGGCGCCATCATCAATTTTGCGCCGCAGATAGTTAATGTAGACGTCCACCACGTTCGTGCAGGTGTCGAATGACAGGTTCCACACATGTTCGATTATCATGGCGCGCGTCACGCGCCGCCCCGCGTTCCGCATCATGTATTCGAGCAATGCGAACTCCTTGGAAGTGAGCTCAACCCGCCGCCCTGCGCGCTCCACGCGGCGCTCGACCCGGTCGAGCTTGAGGTCCTCTACCGCCAACACCGATTCGCTCGCTAGTCGGCTGCGTCGCAATAACGCCCGAATCCTCGCGGAAAGTTCAGAGAAGGAGAACGGCTTGCTCAAAAAATCGTCCGCCCCGAGGTCGAGACACTGTACCCGTTCCTCGACGCGGCTGCGCCCGGTGAGCACCAGAATCGGCATGCTGGGCTTGCGAGTCCGCACTGAGCGAAGGATGGAAACTCCATCCAGGCGCGGCAAACCGAGGTCCAGGACCACCAGGTCGAAATCGAATTCGCTGGCCATGGCGCGGGCTTGTTCGCCGTCCGCGGTAGTATCAACGGCGTAGTGTTCTGCCTCGAGACCTCGTTTCACAAAGCTGGCGAGTGGAGCATCGTCTTCGGCGATCAGAATGTGCATAAAGATCCTCTAATGAAGCGCAATGCTGCGATTCTAAACACAGAATGAACGGACGAGAGCCTTTGCCGCATACACGAAGGTCGTAGGTTCCCGCAGCGGGACGAAATCAGTCGCGGCAGGCTGGAATACTTCCGCCTGGTGCTGCGCCCCCCTAGGATTCCCGTTCTTGATCTGATTCCCACGAGCGGGCAAAACTTGCCGAAATAAGAAATCTTTCACCTTCTACTAATCACTTTCTTATCCCAAAGCGATGAAATAGTTCTCATGTCCAGCGTAGCGCTGTCCGCTCATGACAACCGTGGCGTGTTGGTGGCGAGCCCCAGCACTTCTTTGCGCGAACAAGTGCTGCGAAACCTCGACCACGACACCGGCCCGGTGCAGGAAGTGAACGGCGGCGCGGATGCCCTGGGGAAGCTCGAAAGCGGCCAGTGGCAGTCAGTTTTTCTCGACCGGCGACTTCTCGATCTTGACGCGGAAGAATTGCTTCAGATCATCAGGCTGCGGTTTCCAGAAATCGAAGTCGTCATGCTCGACTCCGACCGCGACGGTAAACTGGCGTGGCCCGGGCATCGCCGCTCTGGGCTGAGTTCGTGGCCGAAGCCGAGAGTTGCCCTCGTCCCGGAAGCGGATCCGGCGCCAGAGCCGGCCGCCAAGTCTCTTGCCGCAATCCAGCCTCTGCCGGGAATGATCGGCGCCAGCGAAGGCATGCGGCGGCTCTACCGTCTGGCGCGGCTGGTGGCTCCGCACCCCACCACCGTTTTGGTGATGGGAGCCACGGGTACGGGGAAAGAACTGGTGGCGCGTGCCATCCACCAATTGAGTAGGCGTGCGGCCGGTCCGTGGGCGGTGGTGAACTGCGCCGCGATTCCGGAAAGCCTGCTCGAATCCGAATTGTTCGGATACGCCCGTGGCGCATTTACCGGCGCTGTGCAGGCCTACGCAGGTAGAATCTGCGCGGCCCAGGGAGGAACACTTTTCCTCGACGAAGTAGGAGATTTGCCGCTCAATCTTCAGGCCAAGCTGTTGAGGTTCCTGGAGCAAAGAGAAGTGCAGCGCCTGGGCAGCACTGAAACTTTGCGGGTGGATGTACGGGTAGTCGCCGCCACCAACGCCGACCTGGAGCGGCAGGTCGAGACCGGCAAGTTCCGGTCCGATCTTTATTACCGGCTGTCGGCCTTTCCACTCGAATTGCCGCCGCTGTGCGAACGGCGCGACGATATTGTGCCGCTGGCCGAACATTTTCTGCGTGGGTTTGCGACTGTGTCCCGGTGCGCGCTGCCGCAACTCACGGCTGAGACCGGCCGCGTGCTCAAGGCTAAAGCCTGGAGCGGCAACGTGCGCGAGTTGCAGCAGGTGGTGGAGCGGGCTGCGATTCTAGCCGAAGGCAGTGCCGAAATTCTACCCGCGCACCTGAATTTTCCCGCCCGCTTCGGGGTGCGCCCTGTTGGGGAAGAATCTGCCCAGCGCCGGCCATTCTAAGAGAAATCTTAGCTGCTGCGCTGCACACTGGCAGAACGGTTGCACCGACATTAACTTCATGGCTACGGCTCACACCTTGTTTCCCGCTGCTTCGTCAGATCAGCCTGCTCCGGAGGCAGAAGAGCAAATTCTTGCCCAGGCATTTGCCGACTTTGGCCGGGTGGCAGCGTCGCTCGAGCACTCCTACTCGCGGCTGCAAGCCGAAGTCGGGCGCCTGCGCGCAGAACTCGAGGCCAGCCGTCGCGATCTGGCGCATTCGCTCGAAGAGAACCGGCGCATGCGGCAGCACTTCCACGAGCAACGCGAGAGCCTGCGCCGCCGCCAGGCGTTGGCGGAAATGTCGGCGGTGCTGGCGCATGAAATTCGCAATCCGCTCGGCAGCTTGGAGCTATTTGCCGGATTGCTGGCGGATGCAGGTCTGGCGCCGGAGCCGCGGGAGTGGGTGGAACATCTCCAGGCCGGGCTGCGCACTCTGGCGGCCACGGTGAATAACGTTTTGCAGTTCCACAGCCAGGCGGAACCCGGCTTTGCGCCCACAGATCTCGGAGCGCTGCTCGACTGGCTGGAACATTTCCTGCATCCGCTCGCCCAGCGCGGGCAGGTGCGCATCGAACGAACTCCGGCGCTCGCGGGAGTGTGGATCGCTGGCGATCGCCATCGCCTGGAACAGGTACTTTTGAACCTCGCTCTGAACAGCCTCCAATTCATGCCCGGCGGAGGAGTGCTGCGCCTCTCGGGTGATCCTGGTTCGCCGGCCGAGAACCGCGGGCCGAGTCTCGAGATTTCCGACACCGGATCCGGAATCGCGGCGGAAGATCTCGACCTGGTATTCGCGCCCGGGTTCAGCACCCGGCCGGGCAGTCCGGGCTTGGGGCTGGCAGTGTGCAAGGCCGTACTGGAGCAGCATGGCGGAAACATCCGCGTGGCCAGTTCGGTCGGACGCGGTGCCACCTTCACCGTGGAATTTCCTCCTGGAGAATGTGCATGAGCTATGCCGCACGCAATAATCTTTCCCACGCGCAGGTGCTGGTGGTCGATGACGATCCCGGCATGCGCTGCGCGCTTGAGGCCAGTTTTCTCCGCCACGGCTGGCGGGTGGAAACTGCGGCGGGGGCGAGTGAGGCCCTGGCAAAGTTCCAGCGCCGTCCGCACCCGCTGGTGGTCACCGACATCCGTATGCCCGAAAGCGACGGCTTTGCTCTGTTGCGCCAGCTGCGGTCAGCCGAACCGGGCACCGCGGTGATTCTTTTGACCGCCTTCGCGAGCGTCCCCGAAGCGGTGGCGGCGATGAAAGACGGCGCTTGCGATTATCTGGTAAAGCCCGTGAGCTTCGAGCAACTGCAACGCACAGCGCAGCAGATTCTGGCGCGGGCGTCGGAAGGCGGTAACGACGGGGTGCAACTGGTCGGGCACTCGCCGCTCTGGCAACGCGCCTTGCAGCGTGCCCGGCAAGTGGCCGGGAGCGACGCCGACATTTTGATCCAGGCCGAAAGCGGTACCGGCAAGGAGTTGCTGGCGCGCCTCATCCATCGCCTCAGCCCCCGTCGTGACCGGCCTTTCATCGCAGTGAATTGCGCTGCGTTTCCGGAGAACCTGCTGGAAAGTGAGTTGTTCGGGCACACCAAGGGAGCGTTCACCGGGGCGGCGGCGGCGAAGCCCGGTAAATTCGAACTGGCGCACGGGGGAACGCTCCTGCTCGATGAAGTCGGCGAAATGCCGCTGGCCCTGCAACCCAAACTCTTGCGCGCCCTCCAGGAACGGGAATTCGACCGGCTGGGGGACACGCGCTCAGTCAAAGTGGACATTCGCGTGGTTGCGACCACCAACCGTTCGCTCGCCCACATGGTCGACCAGGGAGAATTCCGCGCCGATCTGTTTTACCGGCTCAATGTGATTCCGCTTACATGCCGGCGCTGCGCGAACATCCCGAAGACATTCCGGCGCTGGCCGAACATTTTGCCGCGCGTTTTGCGCCCCCAGGAAAGATTCCGGCCGTGAGCGCGGAATTTCTTTCCCGCCTGGGGCAACATTCGTGGCCGGGAAACGTCCGCGAACTGTCCAACTTCATGCGCCGGGCCGTGGCCCTGTCAGGAAGTGAGTTGGACTTGGGGATGTTGGAGCCCGCGGAGTGGTTGACGGGGTTATCGCCCTCTCTCGGGCAAGAACCGCTGCGGGCGGGCAATTCACTTGAAAGCGTGGAAAAGCGTCTGCTCGAAATGACGCTCGAGGCGACCGGCGGCAACCGTTCCCGGGCGGCAGTCATGCTGGGCGTGAGCCTGCGCACGGTACGCAACAAGATTCGCGAATATGGTTTGCCCGCGAGGAGGCACTATGTCTCTGCTTGAAGATCCCGGCATTGCCGCGCTGACTCGCTTTCTCGACGCCAACGTGATGCGCAGTGAGCTGGTGATGTCGAACATGGCCAATATCGATACCCCCGGCTACCGCGGGCAGCAACAGACTTTTCAGTCTCTGGTGGCCGGCGCATTGGGCGAGTTCACCAACCCGCTGAATCGCGCCATTAACAATTTCAATGTACTTGGCGACAGCCGCACCGACTTGAGCGCTGGCAACCTGCAGGCGACCGGAAACGCCACGGACCTTGGCATCGAAGGTGACGGTTTTTTTGTGGTGCAATCGCCGGCCGGGCCGGTGTACACGCGCAACGGCAACTTCCAGGTTTCCACCGCCGGCCAACTGGTTACCCAGGCCGGGGACCCGGTCCTCGGCGAACAAGGGCCGATCGTCGCCCCCAGTGGGCCGCTTACAATCAGCGCCGATGGCACTGTGTCGGTGAGTGGCGCTCAGGTGGGTAAAATCCGCCTGGTTGAGTTTGCCTCCGGCAGTTCGCCGGTCGCAATGGGCGCGTCCTACTATTCGGCGCCCGCCAAGGAACTGCATCCTGCCGCTCATTCTTCCGTCCGCCAGGGCATGCTCGAAGCCTCGAACGTAAATGCGGTGACTGCGGTAGTGGACTTGCTCGCCGTACAGCGCCGGGCCGAAATGCTGGAACGCGCCATGACCGCGTTCTATTCCAACTTCAACAAGGTCGCAGCCAACGACCTTCCACACGTCTAGGAGAGAGAGCAATGTTACGAGCTTTGTACACCGCCGCCAGCGGCATGAGCGCTCAGCAGATGAACCTGGACAACGTGGCCAACAATCTGGCCAACTCTAGCACCGCCGGTTTCCGCCGGAGGCGCCTCCAGTTTCAGGACCTGATCTACCAAAACCTGGTGATGCCGGGCGCCGCCGCCACCGAGCAGACCACGCTGGTTGCCGGCCTGCAAATCGGACTGGGGACCCGCACCGCCGCCTCTGAAGTGGTTCAACTCCAAGGCGACTTGAGCGCCACCGGCAATCCGCTTGATCTCGCGATTCAAGGCAACGGATTCTTTCAGGTCACGTTGCCGACAGGCGACACCGCGTACACCCGCAGCGGAGAGTTTCACATGGATGCGCAAGGCAACGTGGTGACCGCCGACGGCAACCCTCTCATTCCGGGAATCACAATTCCGCCGGGCGTCACATCCGTGACGGTCGGTTCCGACGGCACCGTCAGCGTCACCCAGGCCGGTCAGCAAGCGGCGCAGCAGGTTGGATCAATACAGCTCGCCCTTTTCCCCAATGCCGGAGGACTGAACAGCGTGGGTAACAACCTCTTCCTCGCGACTACCGCCTCGGGAGACCCCATTGCAGGAACTCCCGGCGGCAGCGATGGCCTGGGATCAATTCAACAGGGCTTCCTGGAGCAGTCCAACGTGGATGTGGTTGAGGAATTCGTCCAGATGATTCTGGCGCAACGTTCCTACGAAGCCAGTTCACGGGTCGTGCAATCGGCAGATCAGATGCTGCAACAGCTCAACAATATTGCGCGCTAAGAAGTCCTATGAAACTCGTCTTACACAACTCGTGGCCGAAGTGGATGCTGTTGGCGGCGTTGGCACTTTCCACCACGTATGGGGCTGGTCAACCCGCGGTCCGGCTCCGTGACGCCAGCGTATCCCGGGACAGCATTCTTCTCTCCGACCTGCTGCCGCCGGAAGCTTCCACCGCGATGCGCCGCGCCGGTGAACAGATTGATCTTGGCCGAACGCCGCAGTGTCACACCATCCGGTTTTTCGATCCATCCGACATTGAGCGGCGCACCTCTTCATGGCCGGCATTGCAGAGGCTCGTATTCGCCGGCCCGATCTCGGTGCAACGCGCATGTTTTCCCATTCGCCGCGAAGCGGTGGAGAAAGTGATTTCGGAATTCGCGCAACAAGAAGAGATCGCTCCGCCGGTGTCACCTATCCGCTGGCCAGAGCTGATTTTCGCTTCCCAGGAAAGCCCGGCGCTGGAGGTCGAGCAGGCCCTTCCCGATCCAGCCAGGCCGCAACTGCAAATCCGTCTGCGATGTGTGCAGCCTGCGGTCTGTCCCAGCTTCTGGGTCGAGGTTCCTACCCGGCAGCGGCTACATCTTCTTTCCGCGCCGGCGCCGGAGGTCAAATCCGCTCCCGGCCCGTCTCTGGTGAAGTCGGGCCAGCGCGTGTTGCTGGTTTTCGATGATCCCCCAATGCATATCCAACTGCTCGTCACATGTCTCCAGCGCGGCTCGCTGGGCAAGCAGGTTCGCGCTATGGATCCCTCCACTCATCGCGTATATCAGGCGGAGGTTACCGGCGCAGGAACCCTGAGGGCGCATCTCTGATTCGAGGCCTTATGTTGAAAGCACTCTGGCTCGCGGCACTCATCGTCATTCTTCTGGCAGCACCCCTGGCGTTGGGAAAAGCCAAGAAAATTCAGCGTGAGGATTTGGCCGCATATATCGAGCGCATGCAACCCGGGACCGTCGCGCCGCCTTCCCGGAGCCTGGGAAGTCTTTGGAGCGACAATGGTCGTCTGGCCTTTCTGACGGGCGACTTCAAGGCCGGCCGGGTCGGTGATTTGATCACCATCGTGGTGGTTCACGATACCACCGCGAACAATGCGAGCAGCGTTTCCACCGCCAGGAATTTGGCAGCGAGTTCCGGAATCAGCGCCCTCGGGGGACAGCTGAAGACCGCAGGTGTGGAACAACTCTTCTCCCCTACTTCCTCGCAGGTCTTGACAGGGAAATCACAAGCATCAACCACCTCCAGCCTGCAAACCACGTTGAGCGGACGGGTAATGGCCGTGCTCCCGAGCGGTCTTCTGGTGGTCGAGGCCGAGCGCCAACTCACCATGAACAATGAAAGGCAAACCGTCCTGGTGCGTGGCTTGGTGCGAATCGGCGACATTGGCCCGAACAACACGGTCACATCCAATGCCATTGGCAATCTGGAGCTGGAACTCAAAGGAAAGGGTGTTCTCAGCGACGGCACCCGGCCGCCCAATATTGTGGTCCGCACGCTGCTGCGAATTCTTGGCTTTTAGAGGTCTGACATGGCTCGCATTCTCAGTTGGCTGTTGTTACTTCTGTTGCTGGAGATGTCGCCGGCAAGAGCGGACGAGACGCGGCAGCAATCTCTGATCCGCGATGTCACTTCGGTCGAGGGTGTGCGCGACAACCCTGTCATCGGCTATGGGATGGTAGTCGGACTCAGAGGCACCGGCGACCGCCAACAGACCATTTTCACCGTCCAGACCCTGGCCAACATCCTCCAGCACATGGGTGTGCAGATTCCGCCTGCGACCGTAACCGTTAAGAATGTTGCCGCCGTGTTTGTGACCGCCAACCTGCCGCCGTTCGCCACTCCCGGAACGCGCATCGATGTGACGGTTGCCTCCGTCGGCGATGCCAGAAGTCTGGAGGGAGGCTTGCTCTTGCTGACTCCCCTGTATGCGGCCGATGGCAAGACCTATGCCGCAGCCCAAGGCCCGCTTACCCTGGGCGGATATACCGCTGGAAATCGCGGCAACACCAAACAAGTCAATCACCCCACCGTCGGACGCATCTCCGGTGGGGGAATTGTGGAGCGCGACAGCTCACTCGATCTCCATAGTCTGACTAAGCTCTCGCTGCTGCTGAACGAGCCGGATTTCAACACCGCGGGAGAAGTGGCGGGCGTCATCAACAAGGAATTCGGCAAATCCATCGCGTCGGTCGTGGACAGCCGGCGAGTTGACATCGACAACGCCGCTGCCGGCACGGACAGCGTTCCCACGCTGCTCGCGCGAGTGCAGAGCCTAACTGTCGAGGTGCATCATCGGGCGCGTGTGGTGGTCAACGAACGCACCGGTACGGTAGTGATGGGCAAAGACGTCCGGTTGGGCGCAGTTTCAATCCTGCACGGCAGTCTCTCCATCGTCGTGGCAACCGAACTTACCGTCTCCCAGCCTAACCCGCTCTCCGGCGGCAAGACCGAAGTCACTCCGGAACAAACCGTGAAGGCAGAACAAGCTCCGGCGCGGAGTATTGAGCTCGCCGAAGGCGCGAGTGTAGAGCAGCTGGTCAACGGACTGCAAAGAATCGGGGCCACCGCAACCGACGTGATTGCGATCCTGCAAGCCATAAAAGCCGCCGGCGCTCTCCAAGCGGATCTCGATGTGATCTGATGAATACTTTCTCCGTTTCGACCAGCCATGCCGCAGCTACTCCCTCGGCGGAACATGCGCGCAAGATCGCCAAGGCCGCGCGCGACTTCGAGGCGGTGCTGCTCAATACACTGCTGGGTCCGCTCGAAAAAACCTTCTCTTCACTTCCCGGAAAAGAAACCGACGCGGTTTCGGATGACTATCAATCGATGGGCATGCAGGCGCTGGCCTCGGGCCTGGCGGCAAACGGCGGAGTCGGTATCGCCGCCATGATTGTCAAAAGCCTATCGAAGCGCGACAGTTCGGCTGCCGCTCATGAGAAAAGCCTCGCGAGAGGTGCTTCTCCCGCGAGGCTCTTCTGAACTTCTCGTCCGTACGAGATTTTCTCGACGGCAGTTAGTGTTTCTTCTTTTTCTTCGCAGCCTTTTTCTTGGTTGCCATGAAGTTATCCTCCGTGAACGATTTTCCCTTGTGAGATTTTCAAAACTAAAGCCTGATTCGCGAGGTCGCCCTGCACTTCTGGTGTGAGCGAAACCCTCACCCCAAGATATTGCGGAGTATTGTTTTGAATGTCAACACAAATCTGGCGGCAAGGTTTCACTTTCAGGCGACCCATACTCATCCTCGTGTCGTAGACTTGCTTCCATCCATGACGCGCGATCCCGTCGAACTCGAAATCTTCAAAAACATTTTCCACTCGGTGGCGGAAGAAATGGGCGCTGCACTGCGGCGCACCGCGTTCTCGCCGAACATCAAAGAACGTCGCGATTACTCCTGCGCCGTGTTCGATTCCGCGGGAGAAGTTCTGGCCATGGGCGATCACATGCCGGTGCACCTGGGTTCAATGCCCATGTCGGTTCGCGCCGTCTTGAACAGCCTCGAACTTCGTCCCGGCGATGTGGCGATGCTGAACGATCCCTTCCGCGGCGGAACTCACTTGCCTGATATCACCCTGGTTGCGCCGGTCTATGTGCAGCGACAGCGAGCTCGCCCGCGCTTCTATGTGGCTTCGCGGGCCCACCACGCGGATGTGGGCGGCGCCTATCCCGGCTCCATGGGCTTGTGCCGTGAGATCTATCAGGAAGGGCTTCGCATCCCTCCGGTGAAGCTGATGCGCGCGGGGAAAGTGCAGCCGGATATTCTTGCTCTCGTGCTGAACAATGTCCGCACTCCTGCGGAACGCGAGGGAGACCTGGGAGCGCAACTCGCCGCCTGTCACACCGGAGCCGAACGCCTCCGCGAAATCTGCAAGCGTTACGGGTTCCCGCGAACGGAGCGAGCGGCGCAGGAGTTGCTCGACTATTCAGAGCAGATGATGCGGTCGTTCTTAAGTAACACCGCTTGCGGAACGTATAACGCTGAAGACTTTCTCGACAGCGATGGGATCAGCGACAAACCGGTGAAAATCGCGGTGGAGATTAAGCTGACTGGTGGAAGAGGCCATATGGCCACGATCGATTTCACCGGAAGCGATCCCCAGGTAGAGGGCAGCCTGAATGCAGTGGAGGCCATCACCTACTCCGCCTGTTTCTACGTATTTCGCTGCCTGCTGATGGAAGATGTTCCCGCGACGGCGGGCCTGATGCGCCCAATCAAGGTAATGGCTCCGCAAGGGACGGTGGTGAACGCGCACTTGCCGGCGGCGGTGGCCGGGGGCAATGTGGAAACTTCGCAACGCATCGTCGATGTGCTCTTGAAAGCATTGGCTCAGGCCCTGCCAGACCGGATTCCCGCGGCGGCCTCCGGGACGATGAACAACCTGACCATCGGCGGAATGGATCCTCGCACCCATGAGCCTTTCGCCTACTATGAGACCATCGCCGGAGGAATGGGCGCGCGCCCGACTAAAGATGGCGTCCACGGCATTCACACCCACATGACAAATTCTCTCAACACCCCTGCCGAAGCGCTGGAGTATGCCTACCCTCTGCGCGTTCGCGCTTATTCATTGCGACCCGGCAGCGGTGGCGCGGGAAAGCATCGTGGCGGCGATGGTATTTGCCGGGAGATCGAAGTGCTCACCGATGCCGAAGTCACCCTGCTCGCCGACCGGCGCACTCGGGGACCTTACGGGTTAAGCGGCGGAAGCGACGGAACTTCGGGAAAGGCTGGAATCACCCGCAACGATGGATCATCACAAACCTTGCCCGGCAAATTCAACCTTCGCCTGCGAAAGGGTGAGAGAATCCGCATTGAAACCCCCGGCGGAGGTGGCTGGGGAAACTGAAATCCGGAACGCGCAGTTCGCGAAAGGAGTGCTGCATGCACATCATCAAGTCCGTAGGCGTGTTGTCAGTGGCCAAGATTATGGGATTGATCTACGCTTGCCTGGGATTGATCTTTATCCCCGTTTTTCTCCTGATTGGATTGCTGAGTTCGCTGGCCGGCAGGCAGGAGGCGCCTTTCGCTGGGATGATCGGCATGGTTTTTGCTTTTCTTATGCCGATTATCTACGGCGTCATGGGGTTCATCATGGGCGCCATCGGCGCTGCCCTCTACAACCTTTTCGCAAAATGGATAGGCGGGATCGAAGTGCAGGTCCAGTCTGATACTTCTCAACTGCCGGCTGCATCTGTTTAGCTATGGCCGATATTGCCCAGCATTACCTGGAAGAGACTCGCCGCCAGTTTCGTGGGCACAAACGTCTTGGCGAAGGTGCCCTAGCCCAACTAAAGGACGACGAATTGTTTGTGACTCTCGACCCCGAGTCAAACTCTGCCGCGGTCATCGTAAAGCACATGGCCGGCAACATGCGTTCCCGCTTCACTGATCTTCTGACGACGGACGGCGAAAAGCCCGACCGCCACCGTGACCAGGAATTTGAACTGTCTTCTGACACCTCTCGTGTCGAGGTTATGCGATGGTGGGAGTCAGGCTGGGCATGCGTTTTCTCGGCGGTCGAAGCGCTTCGGCCCGAAGACCTGATGCGCATCGTCACCATTCGCGGCCAGCCCCACACTGTACTGCAAGCCCTCAACCGGCAGCTTGCTCACTACGCCTATCACGTCGGTCAGATTGTATTTTTCGCCAAACATCTCCGCTCCCGGGCCTGGCAGTCGTTGAGCATCCCACGCGGTCAATCGGAAGAGTTCAACCGCAAGCCAGCGGCGGACCGCAAGCCGGGGCCGTCCGGTCCTCAGTCGGGTCCTCCTCGGCCGGGTCATTCGTAGCCTGTGCTTTCGGAGTGCTAAAATAGTCCGTTTTGCGATTACCCATCTTGAAACCTGTCAGGTGCCCGTGATGTCGAAGACCATGCTCGCCGTCGTAAAGCCGGAGGCTGCACCCGGCGCGGAAATTCG
>JBOGLG010000030.1:0-8104 GCA_050745985.1 Terriglobales bacterium
GAAGTACACGGATTACAAGCGGTTCGGATCGAATGTGAAGATCACGTACGACGGGCAGGATCTGCCGAAGGGGCAGAATAAGCCGGATCAGCCGCAGCCTCAGACAACGCCGCAGCCGCCACAGAAGTAGCGATTCGCGATTAGCGTTTTTTTGTGGGCAGTGCGGAAGAGTTTCACGCCAGGTCCCTCGCCCGGCTGAACTGCGCCGGGTCTTCGGGATGACGTCGCGCTTCGTTTGCTCTATTCCCTTAGCGCTAAAACCCTGGGACTTTAGTAGAACAGGTATTTCCTCCACTTGTCGTCGGAGCGACCCATCAAGCGCATGATGTGGCGGCTGGTGTGAAGGTTGAAGGCGCGAGGCTCGCGCATCAGCTTCATGCCGGCGTCGTGCGGGAGCTGATTTCCCTTCTGGCGGTTGCAGAGGTGGCAGCAGGCAACAAGATTCTCCCACGTAGAAGCTCCTCCGCGGGAACGGGGGACAACGTGATCGAGCGTCAACTCACCGGAAGGCAGCACTTCCCCGCAATACTGGCAGGTATTACGATCGCGCAGCAGGATGTTCTTGCGTGAAAGGGCGCGCGTCTGGTGCGGGATGCGGCGATACTCAAGCAGCCGGATCACCGAAGGCAAACGAATGGCCAGGCGAGCGGCGTGGAGAAAGTGGCCGTTTTCCTCCTCTGTCATGGCCACGCCCTTGAGCACTAGAACGATAGCCCGACGGGCAGCGCAAACATTGATGGGCTCGTAGGATGCGTTCAGGACCAGCACCGGAGCGTGCAGGACGTGAACTTCTCCGTCCGGACGAGCGTTTTCCGGGCGGGCCACGGCCATGCTCGGAGGCAGGCTGTGCGTCCGGGTCATACCCATCGCCGAATTGTGCCACTTGCCTGACATCTGCTTCCTAGCTCGCCGCCGCCATGGTCATCGCAGCCATCTCTTCCAGTGCGGCCGATTGCGCCTCTAGCTTCAGCGTGCGCGCCACGGTGGCGACATAAACTTTGGTTGCGCCGGCTCGCCGCAATACCCTGGCACATTCTGAAACCGTCGTGCCGGTTGTGAATACGTCATCCACCAGCAGAACCTCGCGGCCGCGAATTTCCCCGGGCTGGTTCACCGCAAAGGCTCCGCGCAAGTTCTCACGGCGTTGGTGACGCGACAAACCAATTTGCGATTGGGTTTCGCGCGTGCGACGGAGCGCCGGCAGCAACTCAAATCGATCAACCGCTGTCAACTTGAGGGCCGCCCGGGCAATCAGCTCTGCCTGGTTGAACCCACGCTGCCGTCGCTTTCCAATGTGCAAGGGCACAGGAACAACCAGCACCGGCCCCGCTGTGAAACCAGCCTGGAGCGGCGTAATGGCCTCGGCCAGCATACGACCCAGAACGCCGGCGGCGGGACGAACTCCGTCGTACTTGAGCAGATGAATCAACTCACGCAGGCCGCTCTCATAGCTGCCATAGGCAGAAGCCTTCACATAGGGAGGCTCGAGGCGCCGGCACAGAACACAGCGAATCTCACTTTCCGCAAGCGCGTATGGGCCCGGCAGGCGTTCGCCGCAGACCGAGCAGAGGCCGTCGCCGATCGGACGAATGGATGAAAGACACTCCTCACAGACGGGCAGGCGCGAAATGTTCACCAACGGGGCGCCGCAGAGACGACAATCGGAAGGGAAAAGCGTGGTGAACAGGGCTACGGCGACGCCATGAACTCCGGAGGTTACAGACGAAACCAACGAACCTTGCAGCGTTCGCAATGCGGATCGAGTTGAGCCCTTGCTACTGCTGAAGACACCCTCCCTCGCCCAAGCGCCACAGCAGGGCTCCAGCCGGGCGAATCTCTTACAGTATATCGGCGAGCCGGGGCGGGCGCAACGCGGAGACCATCTCAAAGGGCTCCGAAGTAACAACCCATGGCATTTTGGCGGCTCAGGGGGAAGGCGTCTGACGGTGGGCGAAGAAGCTCCAGACTACGTTGTTGGTGTCCAGATTCATTGCCAGTCTTGCTGAGAGGGGAACGCCGGTTGAAATCCCAGGCGCACTTGTATTCGAATGAGGCTGCGTGATAACTTTCGCCGTCCTGTTTTTGTGCCTATTCCCGACCACTTACGAGGATTTTGCCCATGAGCCCCACCGGTACAACTGATACTCCAAAGAAGTTCCGCCCTTATGTTCCCGAAAATATGGAGATGAAGGAATTCACCTTCCGGGCCGTCTTGATTGGCCTGGTTATGACCGGAATTCTGGGGGCGGCAAATGCGTATCTCGGGTTGAAGGCCGGGATGACGATTGCGGCCACGTATCCGGCGGCGGTGATTGGCATGTCACTGCTGCGGCTGATGAAAGGCTCGCTGCTGGAAGAAAACATTGCCAGGACGGTGGGAGCGATCGGCGAATCGGTGGCGGCGGGCGCGGTGTTTACCATTCCCGCCTTTGTGCTGGCCGGATTGTGGCCCAGCCTGGGCATGGAACATTACTGGGCGTCCGTGGCGCTGATGGTGATCGGCGGGTTATTGGGCATTCTGTTTGTCACGCTGCTGCGGCGAGTGATGGTGGAAGATCCCGAACTTCCCTTCCCCGAGTCGGTGGCGGCGTCAGAAATCCATAAGGCCGGGCAGCAAGGCTCGAAGGCGGCGAAGATTCTATTCGCCAACATGGGCTTTGGCGGCCTGATGTACTTCCTGTCACAAGTCAACCTCTTCTGGTACACCAAGGACGTCCTGATCGACATTCCGAAAATGGCGGCAGGCTTGCGTTTGGGCCGCGGGAATGCCGCGCCCACGCTGGCCACGGGCGGCATGACGCAGTTCACCTCACCGGCGGTGAGCCCGGCGTATCTGGGCGTGGGCTACATCATCGGGCCGCGGCTGGCTTCGCTGAACTTCGCGGGAGGCGTGGTGGCGTGGGGCTTGCTCGTCCCGCTCCTAATTTACTTTCTCGGGCCGAACTTGCCGGCGATGGCTGCCGGCACGACCCCTGCGGCCTATTGGGGTGGGATCGCCTTCAGTGTGTGGTACTCGATCGTCAGGCCGATTGCGGTGGGCGGCATGTTGGTGGGCGCAGGTTTCACACTGTTCCGCATGCGCAAACAGTTGGGTGCGGGCATGAAGCGCGCGGTTTCGGATCTGAAAAAGTCGGCGGAAGCCCATCAAGCAACCAGCCGCGTCGAGCGTGACCTGAATGCGAAAGTGGTTTTTCTGGGAGTTGGGCTGGTTTTCATCGCCATGATCGGCTTGTATTACTACTTCATTGCCGGGGCCCATAATCTGTCGGGAAACAAGGTAATCGCGGGGGCGGTGGTGGCCGCGGCGGTGATGATTGTGCTCGGATTCTTCTTTGCCGCGGTATCCGGCAATCTGGTGGGCATGATTGGATCTTCGAACAACCCCGTCTCCGGCCTGACGCTGTGTACCCTGGTCGTAGCGGCCCTTTTGATGGTCGCGCTGGGAGTTTCGGGCGTCGGCGGAGTGGCAGCGGTGTTGGGAGTCGCCGCCGTGGTTTGCGTCTCGTCCGCGGTTGCGGGGGAGATGTTGCAAGATTTGAAAGCTGGGCACATTCTGGGCGGCACACCGGCAAAAATGCAGCTGGGCGATATTCTGGGCACGATTGTGGCCTCGCTGGTCCTGTTCTTCCCTCTGATGATTTTAGACAAGGCGTATCACTTCGGAAGCGCCGCACTGCCTGCGCCGCAAGCTGGACTCATGGCCATGCTGTCGCAGGGAATCGTCGGCGGAAACATGGCCTGGCCGCTGGTGATTGTGGGCATCCTGATGGGCTTCGCCATGATCCTGGTGGAAGTGAAGAGTCCCATGCTTTTCTCGGTAGGCATGTATCTGCCGCTGGAAACCACGTCGGCGATTTTCATCGGCGGCGTCATTCGCTGGTTCACCGACAAACTCCGCGACCGCCGCGGATATAACGATGCTCAGAAGGCGCGGGTGGACAACGCCGGAGTGTTGACGGCCTCGGGATTGATTGCCGGTGAAGCGCTGTGTGGTCTGGTGATTGCAGGCGTGGTGGGCAGCAATCATCAGCTTTGGCATATTGGCATTGGCGACTTCGCCTTTTCGGGATTGATCGGGCTGGCGGTGCTGATCTTCGTCATGATGAAGGTGCCACTGGCCAACGCCGGCAGTCCCGATGAACCGGCGCCGCCGACGGCGATTATGTGATCTAAAGATAATCAACCACAAAGGACACGAAGGTACACAACGGAAGGCTTGATTTGGGCTGTTTCCTTTGTGATACTTCGTGTCCTTTGTGGTTTCAGGTTTACCGTGCCTATCTCTGACAACATCGCCGAAGTGCGGCGGCGGATCGCTGAGGCAGCGCGTTGTGTGGGAAGAGATCCCGCGGAGATCTTGCTGATGGCTGTGACTAAGACTCAATCGGCCGCGCGCATCCGCGAGGCGTATGACGCCGGGCTGCGGCTGTTTGGGGAGAACCGGGTGCAGGAATTTGCCGGAAAGGCTGGGCCGCTGCGGGACCTGGCTGAAGCTGAATGGCACATGATCGGCCACTTGCAGTCCAACAAGGCGGCGAAGGCGGTGGAACTATTTACTGGCGTGGATTCCGTGGACTCGCTGCGATTGGCGGAGAAATTGAACGTCGCGGCATCGGAACTAGGAAAAAGGCTCGCGGTGCTGATCGAGATCAACGTTGGTGGAGAAGCTGCCAAGAGCGGGACGGCGGCGGACTCGGAGGAGTTGCAAGAGTTGCTGCTGGGCGCAGCAGGACTGGAGCGCCTTGAGTTTCGAGGATTGATGACAGTGCCGCCCTTTACTGAAGACCCGCAGCAGGCACGGCCCTATTTCAGGAAGCTGCGCAAATTGCGCGATCAGATTGCTGCCCGGTCTTTGCCGGGAGTCGGCACGGAGATGCTGTCGATGGGGATGTCACACGATTTCGAAGTCGCGATTGAAGAGGGATCGACTTGTGTTCGAGTGGGGACCGCGATTTTTGGGGCGCGGACAAAGGCCTAATCAGAGAGACAGTCAACCACCACCGCTTATGATTGCTGTCCACGAAACTTCTGATGGTGTGAGCTTTGCGGTGAAGGTGCAGCCGCGAGCCAGAAAAAACGGGATCAGCGGCGAATTTGGAGACGCTCTTAAACTGAGCATAACCGCTCCTCCGTCCGAGGGCCGCGCCAATGTGGCCTGCATTGCATTTCTCGCAAATCTTTTGGAGGTTCCACGTTCCTCCGTTACTATTGCGTCCGGCGAGAGCAGCCGCCGGAAAGTGATTCGCGTGCAGGGTTTGTCAGCCGAGGCGGACGGAAAAGGCTTGGGCTGTGATGGAGTGGCCAGCGAGACCCACCCGGCGCTCGGCCGGACGCCGGCGCTACGCTTGAGGATCAATGAGCTTATCTTTTTCTGAGCGCTTTCACGAAATTCGCACCGGGTTTGAGCGGCCGTTTTGGATCGCGAATATCAGCGAGATCTTCGAGCGGTTGGCTTACTACGGCGCCTTTGCATCACTCGCGCTGTATCTCCAGGAAAAACTGAATTTCTCGACCGAGCAGACCGGGACTCTGACCGGCATATTCGGCGGCATGGTGTGGTTTCTGGCTATCTTCGGCGGGGCGGTTGCCGACCGGCTCGGCTTCCGTCGCGCGCTCGCGACCGCGTATTTGATTCTGGCGGCGGCTTATTTTCTGATCGGCTCGATCGGCGCTTCCTGGCTGGCGCCGGTACGCAATGCGGTGCCGCTGGGCTTGTTTGTCGGTGTTATTCTCGTGCTCCCCGCGCTGGGCATTTCGATGGTAAAGCCTTGCGTAGTCGGAACCACGGCGCGGGCTTCCAAAGAGAACGTGCGCTCCATCGGCTACTCGATCTATTACACGATGGTGAATCTCGGCGGCGCTGCCGGGCCGCTGGTCGCCTCCTGGACCCACCGTCATCTGGGGGTGGAGAAGGTTTATCGGGTCGCGGCACTATGTGTTTTCGCGATGTTCTTCGTGGTGCTTTTCTTTTTCCGCGAACCGCGCAAGGCGGGCGACGCGCCGCCGCCTTCGATTGCGACGGTGGCGCGGAATTTCTGCGTCGTCGTGGGTAACTACCGGCTGGTGTTGCCCGCTCTGGTTGTTGCCCTGCTGCTGCGCATTGGCTTGTGGGTGTATCCCGGTTTCAGCGTGCCCTGGTGGGTGTGGGTCGGACTCCTGGCGCTGGTGCTGGCGGGCATCAGCCGGTTCATGTGGTTCCTGGTTCTCTTTACCGGCTACTGGGTGGTGTTTTGGCAGCAATATATCAGTTTGCCCGGATACCTTCACCGCTACGTCAGCTCGCAGGTCGATGTCGAGAAGATTCTGGCCACCGATGGCATCACAGTGATCTGTCTGACTCTCGCGGTGAGTCTTCTCACCCGTAAAATACCGGCATTTCAAGCGGTGATTCTGGGGACGGTCATCACCTCGCTTTCGTGGCTGATCCTCGCGTTGCGGCCGACCGTTTGGGGCGCGGTGCTCTCGATATTTGTGCTGGCGTTGGGCGAAATCACGCAGCAGCCGCCTTATTATGACTATATCTCCCGGCTGGCGCCGCCGGGCCAGCAGGGCACCTACATGGGTTTCGCGTTCCTGCCGATTGGGCTTGGCTCGCTGATTGGAGGCTGGTTCGGGGGGACGCTCATGCACCACTTTGGCGAGGTTGCTCATCAACCCGAACGCATATGGTGGGTGGTCGCGGCAGTGGGCTTGGCGACCGCGGGGGCGTTGTGGATTTATGACCGCACGGTCAGGGCCCGGCAATAGAGAGTCTCCATGTCTAAAGGTAAAGCCGCTCCCGCCAAAATTGCGGCCGGCCTCCGCCGTTTGCTAAAGGATGGCGGCACCGCCGAGCATGCCGCGGGAGTTCAATGGTTCTTCAAAGAAGAGGTTAAATCGCACGGATGGTACACGGCTGATCTGCGCCGGGCCGCAGTGAAATCCCGGCTGGCGATTGTCGAAGATTCCGGGCTTCATTTTCTGCTGCGGGTTGCCGACCAGCTGTTCCGCGGAAAAAACCTTGAAGAAAAGATCTTCGCGGTGTTCTTGCTTGAGACCCTCACAGATGAGTTTCGCGATACCGAATTCAGATTATTTGAATCCTGGCTGCCGCGGATCAGCAGTTGGGCGGATCATGACGGCTTGGTGTACTACTTGATCTCGCCGATGGTCGCAGCCAGGGCGGTTCGGACGAAAGCCGTGTTTCGCTGGGCGAAGTCGCGGAACCGCTGGCTGCGGAGGGCGGCTTGCGTGGCACTGATCCGTGGGGCCCGGCAGAAGAGGTTTTTTTTGGAGATCAAGCGCTTGACCGCCTTGCTGCTGGACGACCAGGACGACATGGTGCAGAAAGGCCTGGGATGGCTGCTGCGGGAGACGGCCAAGTTCGATGCCAAGCGGACGGTGCCGTATCTGATGAGCATTCGTGGGCGGACGCCGCGATTGGTGTTGCGGACAGCGTGTGAAACCTTGCCGGTGAGGGAGCGCAAGATGATATTGGCGAAGGATTGAAAGGGCGACGGCCCCGATTTGGCACGGGCCGCCACCTGCTGTGTGATGGATGACCTTGTGCATGGTCGAATCCAACTCGATTCGCGTTGGGCCCGTTGTGTAACGGTAACACGGCGCTCTGCCAAGGTCGCAGATACGGGTTCGAATCCCGTCGGGTCCACTCTTCTTCTGTGCGTAGGCGCGGATGGAGAAGCCGTCTTGGGGAGAAAACGCAGAGATACTCTCCCCAAGTAACTTGACAAGCGAGTTTGTACATCCTGATACTGGATGTGGCAGAGCGCTAAAATACACTACGGTTATGTGAAATGGCTCCGGCAACGGAGCCATTTCAATTTGTGCCCTAGCACCTATTTGCCGGGTCTTTGAACTCAACTGAATCCGTGACAATCACCCTAACTGGCTTGCCATTTATTGAACCGGACAGTTGGATCCTGCCGAGCTTCGCCCGGCGGACAGCCGAGGGCGGCTGTCCCCACATGGTTGATGCTCACTTTCTGATTCGCTCAAATGGCTGGTCTTGTTTAGAATGGTTATTTGCCCATGAACCTGGCCGCCATCCAGTCTGCCCTGCGCGAGCGCAATATCGACGCCTGGCTGTTTTACGATCACCATCATC
>JBOGLG010000031.1:0-15836 GCA_050745985.1 Terriglobales bacterium
GCCATATCAGGCTTGAGGCCGTAGTTTGAGCCCTTGTCGAGGTAGAAGACGCGCGACTGATCGGTGCCGCTCGAGCCTATGGCCTGGGCGGCAAGAGTGGAGTAAATGTATCTGTGCTGGAAGTCGAGCAGGGCCTGGAGGCGCTCGCCCTGGCGGGCATCTTCAAGCAGCGATGCCTGTTCGAGCCGGAGCCGGTCGATGGTGTCCTGCAGATTCTGGTTCTGCTGGCGGACCCTGCGCAGGTCAATATAGTTTTGCCAGAGTTCGACCGCGCCGATCTTGGAGGAATGGATAGCCCGCTCTGGCGGGGCGACCAGAAGTTGAGCCCAGAGCCGGATGAGACGGACGCCTGAGGCGTCCTTTGGATTGGCTGTGCTGATTCCTTCGCCTGTGCGGCGCACCTGCACGGCAAGCCCCAGGATCTGCGCCACAAGAAGGGCGAACAGCACGATGAGGTTCCGGTAGCGGGAGAAGACGGATTCCATAAAAGCCAGGGACTAGGGATTAGGGACTAGCGAATGGTGGCGATTGACGGTCTGCATAGTGATCGAGCTCCTTGGCGCGTCGGCGTCGCATCTTGGTCCGGTTGAAGGTTAGGAACAACCTTTAACCTTTCCCTCTCGTCAACCGCGTTTTGAGTCCCTGGTCACTTAGTCGCTTTTTTAGTCGATCTTGATTTTGCGCAGGAGCCGGAAGTCGGAGAGCATCTTTCCGGTTCCGAGCACTACGGAGGCGAGTGGGTCGTCTGCAACTGAGACGGGCAGGCCGGTTTCCTCGCGAATGCGCTTGTCGAGATTCTTGATGAGCGCGCCGCCGCCGGTGAGCACGATGCCGCGGTCGCTGATGTCGGCGCTCAACTCGGGCGGCGTGCGTTCGAGCGCAACGCGGATCGCGTTCATGATGGTCGAAATGGACTCGCCCAGGGACTCGCGAATCTCTCCGTCGTCGATGGTGATGGTCTTGGGAACACCTTCGATGAGGTTGCGGCCCTTGATTTCCATGGTGACGGGCTTGTCGAGCGGATACGCGGAGCCGATTTCGATCTTGATCTGCTCGGCGGTGCGCTCGCCAATGAGCAGGTTATATTTCCGCTTGAGATAGTTCATTATTGACTCGTCCATCTGGTTTCCGGCCATGCGGACGGAGCGCGAATAGACGATTCCGGAGAGTGAAATCACGGCGATGTCGGTGGTGCCGCCTCCGATGTCAACGACCATGTTGCCGCTCGGCTCGGTAATCGGCAGGCCCGCGCCGATGGCCGCGACCATGGCCTGCTCGACCAGGAAAACTTCACTGGCCTTGGCGCGGTAGGCGGAGTCCTCGACGGCGCGCTTTTCCACCTGCGTAATCTCAGACGGCACGCCGATGACGATGCGCGGATGCACCATCATTTTGCGGTTGTGGGCCTTCTGAATGAAGTAGTTGAGCATCTTTTCGGTGACTTTGAAGTCAGCGATGACGCCATCTTTCATGGGCTTGATGGCGACGATGTTGCCCGGCGTGCGGCCCAGCATTTCCTTGGCTTCTTTGCCGACGGCTTCCACCTCGCCGGTATTCTTGTTGATGGCGACGATGGATGGCTCATTGACCACGATGCCCTTGCCGCGCGCATACACCAGCGTGTTGGCAGTGCCGAGGTCGATGGCGAGATCGCTGGAGAAAACACTGAACAGCGACCGCAGATTATGAATGTGCGACGGACTGGAATGGAAACCGTTACCTGACATACGCGAAACTGTTCTCTCTTTGTTTAGATCTTTACAAGCTTAGATCTTTAGCAAGTTTTGCCCAGCACCTTCGTTACGGAACCCTATCATTAATGATTCTATGGCCGATCACCTACTTGTGCTGCGCACCAAAGTTCTCACCCTTCCGCAGTTGTCCTAAGTTTTCACTGAATCACCACTTTTTTCTGCAGGGTATTGACTCCGCCCTTGGCGTTTTGTGCCGTGATGGTGATGGCACTCTCTCCTGCGGGCAGGGGCGGAGTAAAGTAATGGAAAGCCCCATCGGCGCCCACCACCGGCACCTCGCGTCCATTCACCATGACTCGCGCGCCAACCTCGGTTTTGCCGGTCATCTCAATGACGTGGCCATGCTGGATAAAGGGATCAATGTCCAGGGTGATGGCTTCGGTGTCGGGTCCTTTGGGAATGATGGTAAACCGGTTCTTCTCGCTCTCCACAGATTCTTTTCCGGCGGCATCCTGCGACAGGACCAGCCAGTAGTAAGCGCCCTGCCCGAGGCCTGAGACCATGACATCCGCGGTTTTCACAGTGCGATCGATGATAATCGAGGAAAAATAAGGATTCTTGGAGATTCGCAGCCGGTATCCCTTGGCATTCGCCATGGGAGTCCACGAAAACTCAATGGGCTTGGGATCCCGAGACACAAAGAGCGGCATCATGTTGGCAGGCGAGATGGGGGTGGGCGGGCCGATCTCCTTTCCCTTCTCCATGTGGGCGGACTGGTCATGAAAGTTGATCTTCTCCCAATCGGCCAGGTGAACCGTCTCGCCGTTGCGCTCGATGTCCCCTGAACCCTTCTTGACCAGGATTTCGTGTTGATCGCCCTTGGGATCGTTATGCACCATGGCGGCGCTCTCCGGGGCCAGAGAGGCGGTGGCGCCGGCGACGATCACTTGCGACTTCGACCCTTGAGAATAGGTTGCGGTGGCCAGGTCCACGGTACCAGTGCTGACGGCCACGGCGACGCTAGTCTGCTGCTGATCGTTGGTGGAGTTTTCTTCGATAACGATAAGCGAATCCTGTTTGACGGTGTAGTTGGTGCCGTCGTTGAAGACGATTTTTGCCATGCCTTCGGAGCTGGTCTGGACTACGTCGCCTTTATCGAGGGGCACACTGTAGTCGGCGGTGATCCAGCTGCTGGCGTTCGACTTCTTGACCCGCACCGTGCCGTCGAGGGCGGTAAAGTGGGCCTGCTGAGAGTTCAGCGAACCAGGCTTGGGCGCGGCGCCGGCGACGGCTTCGAGGGCGCGCATGCCCAGATTGTTGGCAGCTTTGAGTTCGGTGTCGGTGAATTGCGGGAAGGTCAGGCGCATGCCCAGGAAAAACACGACGAGGCCCAGCAATACCAGCAGCGCCACGCTGCGGTAGGTGACGGTTTTCCACGCGATGTGGATTCCCGGCTTGCGGTTCGGAGACACCAAGGCCACGATTCGCCTGCTCAAATCTTAAGAATACAGAGTGATTTCGAGAGTACCACAGGGCCAATATGGCGGGAACAGCTTATGAAATAAGCAGGTTACCTTGGTGCATGTTGGATGGCCGTTCGCGGTTATTTCGGCGTCGCGCAAGAGGCTAGGTTCCGGATAGCTCTCAATTCAACAACCAAAATATCCGAAAAGGAGGGCGCTCCGAGAGTCGCCTTACATGTGTGTTTACTTTTAGGACATCATTGGGTTCTGACCGTCCAAAACGCTGATTTGACGGTAGTGCTGCCTCAGTTTGAACTTTGAGCATCGCCGAGGCGGTGAGAGTTAACGACCCTCGCTGAACCACTTCATCAGAAAAGCCAGTGCAAAAACACCTGTGTCCTTGACAAAGCAGCCAACGTAATAAAGCGATACCGGCCAGGTCTTTTTGTGAAGACCAAACAATACTGCCAGTAGGGCATATGCCACTATCAATAAAAGTTGAGCGTTCTTGGCAAAAGCGGGACTTGCAATCAATTCTCGCATTTACAGAGAGTAGGGTGCGGGCCGTGGCCGTACTATAAGGAAAACGCTGTAGCCGGGCAATGTAAGTTTAGGACCTGACCTGATCCTCTTCCGGCAAGTGCTGCGCTTGCCGGGTTGCGGCATATAAGCTATCGGCCATTATCACGATCTCCTCCAGACTCTACACGTGATCGCTCAACCCAGAAGCCATTTGCGGGGTTAATCCTGAGCGTCTGGGAGCGAATTGTGGTCTACGGCGCGGATCGCAACCATGGCCGCGTGATTCTGAATTTTCTTGCGAAAACCGCTTGTCAGGCGACATCCGACATATGGGCTGGCATTTTGCCGCAATTGGCGTATGCTTTGGGAATCGCTCTCTCCCAGGGGCGAATCGCCTTTTCGCTTGGGGCGGCGAGGACTGTAATGAAGCCACGTGTCGGCAAAGGACCCTTGCCTGGTTGTGTCTTGGCTGGGCTGGCGGTCTTCCTCTGGTCGTCTGTTTGTCCCGCTACGGCGCAGCAACCGCCCGCTGCGCAAACTACCGCCTCAACCTCGCAACCCGAAGTGAGCTCGCACGATGAAGCCACAACGTTCAAAGTGAATGTGCACCTGGTGGTGGCGCGAGTAGTGGTGCGGGACAGCAAGGGGCACGCGGTCGGCAACTTGCACAAAGAAGACTTTGATCTGTTGGACGATAAGAAGCCACAGATCATTAGCCAATTCTCGGTGGAACGGCCGGGAAACCAGATTGCCCGCGACCAAAAGACGAACCAGGCCCCGGCCACGGGAACTGGCGGCCCGGTTCCGGCCAAGGCCCTGGCGCTACCGGAGCGGTTTGTGGCTTATGTGGTTGATGACGTTCACATGAAGTTCGACGAGATTGCGCGGGTAAGAGACGCGGCCTCCCGCCACTTTGTCTCTTTGCGGCCGACGGATCGGGCGGCCATCTTTACCACCTCCGGCCACGACAGTTTGGATTTCACTGACGATCGCGCCAAATTGGTTGCCGCCCTGGAGAGGATCCAGCCGCATCCCGTCGAAGGGCGCTCCGCGCATCCCTGCCCGTACATGGACTACTATCTGGCGGACCTGGTTGTGAACAAGCAGGATCCGGAGGTAATCGAGGCGGTCACCAAGGATGTATTCCATTGCACACTCAGGCTCGATGCGAACGATCCTCTCTCGATTACGCCCGGGCTGCAGAACCGATTCGCGGCCTTTGCCAATGTGGCCAAGACGGCAGCCATGCATGCGCTGAGCGTGGGCAACACCGAATCGCGGCTTTCGCTGGACGCGCTGAAGGATGTGATACGGCGGTTGTCGGTGGCTCCCGGCGAGCGTTCCATTGTACTGGCCTCTCCCGGGTTCCTGACTACAGAGACGGAGTACGACGTCGCCGAGGTGATCGACCGCGCATTGCGGGCGAACGTGATCATCGGAACGCTCGATGCCCGGGGCTTCTACGCTCCCCTTGCCGGAAGCGATGCCAGCGGGCAAGACGCGGTTGATATGGGGTTTGCACCCGAAGAGCTTCAGTATGAAATAGACGGTTTGGCAGTCACTGGAGACGTACTTGCGACGCTTGCGGACGCGACTGCCGGGGTGGCTTTCCGCAACAGCAATGATTTTGTGGAAGGCTTTCGCCAGACCGCCACCTCTCCCGAGTATTACTACGTTCTGGGTTTCGCTCCGCAGAACATGAAATTCGACGGACGGTTCCACAACTTGAAGGTGAAGCTGAGGAATCCCTCCGGGCTAACGCTGCAGGCTCGCAAAGGCTATTACGCTCCCAAGCACGCGCCGGACGCGGCGGAGGAAGCCAAACAAGAGATTGAAGATGCGCTGTTTTCCCAGGAGGAAATGCACGGCCTTCCCATCGAACTGCATACCCAGTTTTTTAAAGAATCGGAAGCTGACGCCAAGCTCGCGGTGCTGGCGCACGTGGATGTGAAGCATCTGCATTTCCGGAAGGCCGATGGACGGAACAATAGCGATCTCACCATAGCTTCCGGTTTGTTTGACCGTAATGGAACGTTTATCACCGGAACAGAGAAAGTGGTTACGATGCGATTGAGGGACGAAACCCTGGAGCACAGACTGGACGCCGGGATGACGGTGAAGACCAGCTTTGATGTGAAACCCGGCAGTTATCTGGTGCGTCTGGTGGTGCGCGATTCCGAAGGGCAGCTGTCGACAGAGAACGGAGCGATTGAAATTCCCTAGTGAGGTGCTTTATGACGGGTCGGCGATGGATGGTTGGGATGGGAATTCTCTGCCTTGCGGGCGGGTGGATGGGCGAACGCATGCTGTCGCCTGCGGTGGCGCGCGCGCAAGACGCGGGTGCGATCAAAGTGGAGTCGCGGTTGGTGCTGGTTGACACGGTGGTGACCGACAAGAAGGGGAAGCATCTCCGCGACCTTACGGCCAAAGATTTTCGCGTCTGGGAAGACAAGAAGGAACAGACGATCAGCAGTTTTTCCTTCGAGTCAGACGAGGGCGCCTCCGGCAGCCAGAGGCATTATCTGGTGCTGTTTCTTGACAACTCCAGTATGGAATTTGGAGACCAGGCGAAAGCTCGTGATGCGGCCGCAAAGTTCGTAAATGCCAACGCCGGCCCCAACCGACTGATGGCGGTGGTGGAGTTTGGCGGGGTGATGAGAGTAACCCAGAACTTCACGGCCGACGCAGCCCGGTTGAAGAAAGTGGTGAGCGGAATCAAGACTTCGGCGGTGGCTTCCAACGCTTCCTCGGACAGTGCGCTGCCCAGCATTCCCAGCCTGGATGCCGGAGCCGAAGTTGCATCACTTGGGGCGCCGTCGCTGGCCAATCTGGGAGCCGACTTTGGTGCGCGTAGTGTGTTGATTGCTTTGCGCAATCTGTCCAGGAATCTGGCGACGGTGCCCGGCCGGAAAACTCTGGTGATGCTGACGTCAGGTTTTCCTCTCACCTTTGAGCTGCAATCTGAACTGACGGCGGCAATCGACGCCTGCAACAAAGCGAATGTGGCGGTTTACCCGGTCGATGTCCGAGGGCTGGTGGTGCCCATGCCCACCGTGGGGTCGGGCGCGAGACTGAGAACGCCGCCGCAGCCCCATTCCGCTCGATTGGTGGATACGACTTTCCGGTACTTTGGCAGTCAGGTTCCGCAGCCGCATCTCTTGTTGGTACAGCGTAACGGGGGAGGAGGCGGGGGCCGCGGAGGCGCGGGGGGAGGAGGCGCCCGTGGAGGTGCCGGAGGCGGCGGTGCACGGGGTGGCGGTGGTAGTCGTGGGGTCGGCGGCGGCGGCGGGGGCATCGGTATGACGGATGGCGGTACCAACCGGGGATATCCAACCACATCCAATTACTACAATCCCAATTACCAGCCGCGCGAGATCGTTCCTTCATTTCCGGCGAGCGCTTCTGACAATCAGCAAGTGCTTTACGCGCTGGCATCGGGCACGGGCGGATTCGTGATCCTCAACACCAACGACCTGCTGGGCGGAATGCAAAAAATTGCCTCCGAGCTCAGCGAATATTATGTCCTCGGATACCGGCCGGCGGAGGCGCCGGAAGGCACCTGCCACGCGTTGCAAGTCAAGCTGAATCGCGGTGACGCCGTGGTGCGGTCGCGCAGCGGCTACTGCAACGTGAAGCCCGTGGACTTGCTGGCGGGAAGGCCGGTCGAGCGGGATTTGCAGAGCCAGGCCACCGGCACGCAACCGGGAACTATTTCCGCGGCGCTGGCGGCGCCTTTTTTCTACACTTCCGCCAACACTGCGCGGGTGAACCTGGTGATGGACATTCCCGCCAACTCCATCAAGTTTGAAAAAGAAAAAGGGAAAATGCACGCCACCGTCAACGTGCTGGGAATCGCGAGTAAGTCGGACGGGTCGATAGCGGCCCGCTTCAGCGATGCGGTGAACCTGGATTTCGACGACAAGCACGCTGTGGAAGAGTTCGCCAAACGGCCCTTCCCCTATCAGAACCAATTTGATCTCGGCTGCGGCAAGTACGCTCTGAAAGTGGTGTTCAGCTCCGGGGGTGAAGGCTTCGGGAAAATTGAAGTTCCGCTTGACGTTGACCCCTATGACGGCAAGAACTTGAGCCTCAGTTCGGTGGCGCTGAGCAACGACGTTCGTAAGGTCTCTGATCTTGCGACCGGACTGGACGCCGCCCTGATGGAAGATCGCACTCTGTTGATCTCCAAAGGCCTCGAGATTGTGCCCACAGCGGCTCACCATTTCAAGAAGAGCGATAACGCGGCAGTCTATGCTGAAGTGTACGAGCCGCTTCTGGCGAGCACGCAGCATATGCAGGTGGGGATTGAACTGAAGGTGATCGATCAATCGGGCGCGGAAAAGTTCGATACGGGGTTGCAAAACGCCGAACCCTACATGCAGCCCGGGAGTCCGGTGATTGCGGTGGGCATGAAACTGCCGGTCGAGAAACTTAGTCCGGGATCGTATCAGGTGGCGCTCCAGGCAATGGACTCGGCGGGAAACAAGTCCAAGGCGCGAGTTGCCGAGTTCGTGGTGGAGTAGCGGCCGGCATTTCCCAGCCAGGCGGAGCTTAGCTGCGAACCTGGAAATAGTTTCGCATGCGCGGTCGCGTCATGTAGATGAGCAAAGCTCCGGCGAGCAGCACGCCGACGCCGCCTTCAAGCCAGGCGCCGGAGAGCAGGCGCGTCAGGTCCCCGAGCGCGTTTGTGGCGATCAGCAGGACTGCAAGCGTCCATCCCCAGCGACGGCGGTTGAGCCAGCCAATTCCGGCTGCGGTCAGGGCCATCGCCAGCAGCGGAAACAAGAAGCCCGCCCAGCGGCCGATCGCTGTCAGGCCGGCGTGCCCTTTGGGGTTCAGGACCCACGCGCGGTCGAGGAACGTTCCGGGAAAGATCAAGGTAACGGCGGCGAAGGTGGCCATGGCGGCGCCCCAGAGCAGGAAGATTCCGATTGCGAGCCAGCCACGCGGACGGGGATTCTTGGCTGCGGGCATGTTGGGGCAAAACCCAGTTCTCAGTTCTCGCTTCTCAGTTAACGAGCGGGCAGCGGGTAGTAGCCCTCTTTTGCGAAGACCTCCACGCAGGGCCTCAAGTCGGAGGACTTGCAACCCGGCCGGTCCACGCGGATCTCGATTTCACGGCGAGTGTCGCTGGGCGTAGCCCGGGCCATGTAGCCCAGAGTGTATTGGTTGCGGGCATCGCCAATGATCCGCTGATAGACGCCTTCAATGGCGGTGCGGGAATATTCCGCGAGCACTTCGCCGCCGGTGGCATTGGCGTACTTCGGCAGGATGTTGCTGTAACCCTGGCCGGGGATGCGTAATTTTTCCAGTTTGTTGTAGCCGGGGATGGCTGAGCTTTCAACCGCGATGCCGTAGAGCAGGACTTCGTTCGAAAGCAGCACCTGCAAAACCGTGCCGTAGTTGGCATCGCTGCGATATTCGCGGCCATCGCTGATCACGAAAATAATCTTGCGCCGGCTCTTGGGCCGCTTTCCAAGGTCGCGCGCCGCCATCAGAATGGCGTCATTCAAAACGTGGGCCTGTTTGGAGGGCGTGCTGACCGGGGTGGTGGGAGAGTCGATGGGGACCCCATTGACGACCGGGCCCTGCGGCCCCAACGGACCGCTGGTGATGGGCACCCCCGGGACTTCGCCGTGTTTGGTCTTCAAACCATTCAACACTCCTTGCAGCTTGCGGCCGACGGCGTTGAAGTCGGCGAGTTGCGAGACGCTGGTGCTGTAGGTGTAGATTGCGACTTCGTCGAATCCGGCAAAGGCGCCGCTCAAAGCGGAAAAGGTTTGGTTTACTTTTTGCACTGCGATGTCGGACATGCCGAGGTCAATCACCACCGCCACAGAGAGGGCAAAAGGATCGCTGGTGAAAAAATTCAGGTTTTGTTTCTTGCCATTTTCATAGACTGAAAAGTCCGAGGACAATAACCCGCTCACCAGATGTCCGGATTCGTCGGTCACCCGCACCGGCACCACGACCTGATTGACGTTTACACGCAGCTGAAACAGCTGGTCCTGAGCGGCAGGCGGGGTCTTGGGGACGCCGCCCTCGGGAACGGTTTTGATGTTCATAGGCGGCGGGGGAACGGGTACGGTGTCGCTGGAGTCTAATGGCGAAGAAGCCGGAGGTTGATCAGACGAAGGTGGGGCTTGGCGAGCCGGAGCAGCTTTGGGCTCTGGCAGCGGCGGAGGCGGTGGCGGCGGCTGGGAGGTTGATGGCGCGTCCGGGATGTCGGGCTGCTGGGCCGGCTGTTGTTGGGCGTTCGCCGCGCCTACCGTCAGAATCCACGACAGGATTGCCAGACCGGCGATGGTACGTTGCATTGCCATCCTTTGCCCCACGTACGGAACCTCCACTTTCCTGCTCTACTTCTTCCTGAGAATGCCAAAGATGGCGGTTTGTTGCATCTAACGATCAGGAATAGACTAACAAAACTGCTCTGAGAATACCTCGATGCCTAAAACCAATACGCATTTTGCCCGAGTCGGCGCGGTGATGCTGATTTTGGCCGGTGTAGCCATTGCCTCATACGCCCAGCAGACGCAATCCTCGCAACCGACCCCGGATTCGGACCAAAGCGGCGAGCCCTTGAAGGTGAATGTAAATGTGGTGCAACTGTTCTTCAACGTGAAGGACAAGAAGGGTGGACTGATCCCCAACCTGACCAAGGATCAGTTTCAGGTTTCGGAGGATGGCAAGCCGCAGACCATTAAGTATTTTGCTGCTGAGTCCGACCTCCCGCTCACGCTTGGCATTCTGTTCGACACCAGCCCCAGCCAGACCCAGGTGCTCGATATGGAAAAAGTAGTGGGAGGACAATTTCTCGATCAGATCCTGCGGCCCAAGGACTTGGCGTTTGTGATGGGCTTCGATGCCGATGTGGACTTGTTACAGGACTTCACCAATTCGACGCATCTTTTGAAGAAGGCCATGAACGGCGCCCGGATCGGTGGCGGAGGGGGAATGACGGGGCCGGGAGGCGGGCCGGTGCCGACCATGAGCCACGGCTGCTGCACCATGCTCTACGACGCGGTGTACCTGGCGGCCCACGATGAACTGGCCCAGCAAGTGGGACGAAAGGCCATGATCCTGCTTACCGACGGCGAGGATGAAGGCAGCAAACTCAAGATCCAGGACGCCATCGAGGCGGCGCAAAAGTCGGATGCGATTTGTTACGTGCTCCTGATCGCAGACCGTGGCGGCATGTGGGGAGGATTCGGCAGCGGCGAGATGAATAAGCTGACCAAGGAAACTGGAGGACGGGTCATCGAGGTCGGCAACAAGTTTGAAAAGCTGAAGGAAGGGTTTGACCAGATCGCGCGCGAACTGCGCAGCCAGTACAACCTGGGCTACACGCCGACCAACGGCAAGCTGGATGGGACCTTCCGCAAGATTGAGATCCACGCGAACAGCAAGGATTACAAGATTCAATCGCGGGCTGGATATTACGCCGTGCCCAAGGCGGAGTAGGGACCGGCTTGGATATCAGCCGTGCCGATGGCCGGTTTTTGACGCGAATCACAAATTTCAACCCTGACCAGATGTCGTTCACCGCGCAGACTTTCACGTCGACCAGTCCGGCTTGCAATCCGATCGTGCGGACTTCGTTTTCGGTCAGATCGGTGGTCACACCAGAGGCTTTTTTCGGCCAGCTTACCCAGAGCATTCCAGCCGGGGCCAATTGTTTTGCAACTTGAGAGAATTTTTTCTTCAAGTCAGCCGCGCTCCTGACGAAGATCATGCCAAAATCAACCGGGATACCGCCTTTGTTGACCTCACAGGTTGCCAACGCCGATTTCAGTTCAGCTTTCACATCGGGCGGCGGATCCAGCAGGAGAACGTGGAACTGTTCTTTGATGCCGAGTTTCTTGGGGAGCGGAGTGCCGGAGTATCCTGCCATGAGAATCCCTACTGCATCGGGGCATAATAGCCGCGGCGGCTGCGGACGTGCAGGCCTTTTTGTTTGGTGGCAATCTCGATGGTGCGGTAGCGGCCGTCGGTCACAAAATCCGCAGGTTTGTAGGAAATGGCGTATTGGCTGCGCAGTTCTTCCTGGATGGCGGCGAAGGCGTTGGCGACTTCGGTGAGCTGGAAGGGAACGTAGGAGCGGCCTCCAGTGGCATCAGCGATGCGCTCCAGGACTTTGTCGCCGTGCTTGCCGCCGCCTCCGGTGAGATTGGTGCTGATGGTATAAACCACGACCTCGGCGCGCTCGGCCATTTCGATGGCTTCCTCGCGCGTGACGTGACTCTGGTTGTCGTCGCCATCGCTCAACAGGATGACGGCGCGGCGGACAGCGCCATTGGGAGAACTCTTCAGCAGTTTGTCACGACAGGCGAAGTAGAGAGCGTCGAACAGGGCGGTGCCACCCCCGGGCCGCAGGGCGCGCACTCCGACGGAAAGCTTTTCGGTGCTGTCGGTGAAGTCCTGGGTGACTTCTGGGGTGGCATCGAAACCGACGACGAAAGCGCGGTCATACCTTTGGCGTATGGTCTGGTTGAGGAACTCGATGGCGGCTTCCTGCTCGAACTTGAAGCGGTCGCGAATGGAGTTGCTGGCATCGATCAGCAGGCCGACTTCGAGCGGCAGATCGGTCTCGGCGCGGAAACTGCGAAGTTCAAGCGCGGGCTTGTCGTCGTCGGTGATCTTGAAATCAGCTTTCTTTAGATCTTTGACGTAGCGGCCGTGCTTGTCGGTGACGGTGAAGACCACATTGACTTCGTTGACATGTTTGACGATGGTGGCGACGCTGTCATCGGGGGCGGGAGGCGGGGTTGATTGTTGCGGCGAGGCGGCGGCATCGCCCGCAGTCAGAGGTTCCGCCTTGGACGCGGGTGGTGCGGGCTTCTGCTGATCGTTTGACGCCGGGGGTGGAGGCGGAGCAGGCTTGGGCTGCGCATCTTGTTTCGCCGCAGATGGAGCGGAAGGCAAGCCAGATGAAGCTGGATCTTGGGTCTGGGCGGCCGCCAGTACGGAGGCCGTCAGGAGCAGGAGAATGCGGACTTTCATGGGAGTTCTTATTATAGCTGCAAGTATCGGGGCGCGCAGATTCCATGCGGGCCTGCTCTTTTTGCCATTTTCACGGAATTACGGGCCCGTTTAGAAAACCGGCGGGTCTTGGACTCTTAATCGTCTTTGTATTCGTGCTCGGCTTTGATAGGTTGGCCTTCGGCGAAGCGGGTGGGGCGGAATGAGGAGATGTCCACGCTAACGCTTCTGCCATCGAGCAGCAGTTCTGACATCACCAGCCCAATCGCCGGCGAAATCTTGAACCCCATTCCGGAGAATCCGGCGCAGACATTCAGGCCTTTGACGCTGGGGATTTCTCCGAGCAGGGGGCGGGAGTCGGGGGTCATGTCGTACACCCCAGTGACGCCGCGCATGACTTCGGCATTTTCGAGCTTGGGAATCCGGTGGTGAGCCCGCTCGATCAGTTCCTCTATGGCTTCGTCGGATGCGCGTTGCGGAAAGTTTTCGGGGTCCGCGGGGCGTTGGCCGTAGAAGTCGCCGATCAGGAATTTGTCGTGCGCGTCGGAGCGGAAATATGTGGCGGTGACGGAATCGATGCAGGCGCTGCCGCCGCCTTTCATTTCCGGAGCGTTTTTCAGGATGGCAACCTGATGGAATTCCGTTTCGATGGGTAGATCGTAGCCTGCCGCCTGAAATAGAGGGCGGGTCCAGGGACCGGTTGCGGCCACTACGATTGGCGCCGCGATCTCACCTCGGTCAGTGGCTACTCCTGCCATGCGGCTGGCTTGGACTTTGAAGGCTGTAGCTTGAGTGCGCGGCAGATAGCGGACGCCGAGATCGCGAGCGCGATTCAGGAAATCGTTGGCCACCCCGGAGCCGTCTCCGTAGCCGGAATCGGGTTCGTAGGCAGCGAGCTCGACTTCGTCCACGTTCCAGTCGGGCTCGAGCGTTCTTAGGTCGTCCCGGGTGATGAGACGAACATTCGCACCCTGCCTCTGCTGCATGGCCACGTTGAGTTTGAGGCGCTCGGTTTCGTTGGGATGCACGATGCGGACAAAGCCGGTTTTGCGGAAGTCTCCCGGTTCTCCCACTACTTCCTGCCAGTTTTCAAACATACGCAAGCTGATGAGGGCAAGCTGAACTTCAGGGGGATAGCTGTAGTGCATGCGCACCAGGGCGGAAGAGCGGCCGCTGCCGCCGCGGCCTACGTGGTCTTTGTCAATCACAACCACGCTTCCGGCTTTACGTTTGGCGAGATGGAATGCGATGGATGCGCCCATCACGCCTGCGCCGAGGATGACGATGTCGGCCGACTTCGGGATTGAGGTCGCGCTTGTCATTATCATCTTAACCACAAAATCTTAACCACAGGGGGCACAGAGGGCCACAGAGGGACACGCTCTTCATGGTCGCCCTCGCTTTCTGTCCCGCAGGACTTGATGGGCGGCGTTGTGGCCAGGGGCGCCCGTTACGCCACCGCCGGGATGGGCGCCTGCGCCGCAGAGATAGAGGCCGGCGATGGGGGTGCGATATTGTGACCAGCCCGGTACTGGGCGCATGAAGAAAAGCTGCTCCAGCCGGAGGTCGCCATGGAAAATGTTGCCTTCGGTGAGGCCGTAAGTGCGCTCAAGATCGAGCGGCGTCAATACATGACGCGCGACGATGGCGCCGGGAACATTAGGAGCATACTCGGCGATCTTCCTGACTACACGGTCCCCGAGCAGTTCCCTTTTTTCGTCCCAGGCGCCCTCGCGCAGGCGATAGGGAACGTACTGCACGAAGCAAGTGAGGATGTGCTTGCCCTTGGGGGCGAGCGAATCGTCGGCATTGGAGGAGACCACGCAATCGACCCAGAGCTCCTCAGGAATATCTCCGAACTTGGCGATGTCGTAGCACCGCTCGGCGAAGGCGAGCGAGGGGACGAGGGTGAAAAAAGTGCGCTCCAGCGGAGTGGCGCTGGCGGGAATTCCGGTGAAGCGCGGCTCTTCCGACAGCACCATGTTTACTTTGGCGCAGGGGCCGTCCATTTTTATGGCGCGGACGGATTGCAGGAAGTCGTCCGGTAGCTCGCCGCCGGGGACCATCTTCAGAAAGGTGTGCTTGGGATCGGCGTTCGAGAGCACGATGCGCGAGCGAATCTCCGTGCCGTCTTCCAAAATCACGCCGCGCGCTTTGCCGTTGCGCACGTCAATCTGCGCGACCGGCGCGGACGTGCGAATTTCGACGCCGAGCTTTCGTCCGGAGGCAGCCAGCGCCTGGGTGATGGAACCCATGCCGCCGATGACGTGTCCGTAGAAGCCTTGCAGTTCGTGCTCGCCGCCGCTTAGCAGATGAAACAGCAGACCGATGGCAGTTCCGGGCTGGTAGGGCCCGCCATGCTTGCCATACACGTTGTTGGCCAGAAACATGGTTTTCATTTTTTCGGATTCGTAGTGGTTGTCGAGAAATTCGCCCAGGCTGCCGGTGAGGAAGGAGATTAGTTCTGAAATTTCGCTGCTGGAGATTCCGCGGAAGCGTTTGCCTACGCGGAAGAGATCCATCCATCCGCCCAGGCTCGTGGTATCGATTTCCGGGGGCGGTTCGAGGAAGAATGGCTGTAAGTAGCGGGCAAGTTTTTTGAGTTGGTCGTCGACGCGAACGAAGGTCTCGGCGTCCTTCGCGGAAAGTTTTCGGAATTCTGCTTTGGCGCGCTCACGGTCCACCCACCAGGGAACGACTTGGCCATCGGGAAATGGAACTTGAATGGCGGGATCGCAGGGGACCATGCGCAAGCCGTAGTCGGCGAGTTTCAAGTCTTGAATTACTTCGGGCCGCAGCATGCTTGCGATGTAGGACGTGGTCGAGACGCGGCAGCCGGGGGCTATCTCCTCGGTCACGCAGCAGCCACCGACAATTTCGCGGCGCTCGAGCACCAGCGTCGAAAGTCCGGCGCGGGCAAGATAGGCCGCGGCCGTGAGGCCGTTGTGCCCGGCGCCGATGATGATGGCGTCGTAAGGCTGAGAGATTCGCGAAGGCATGTTGGTACTGACCAGCAGTCAGGAGCAAGCTCGGCTGTGGTAGGGTACACTAAGGAAACTCTGAATAACCTCGTGTTTTAGCATTGCCCCTGTTTTCGCCTGACGATACAGGGTTGGATGCGGTTTGCCATCGCCGTTTTCTGGCGCCGGCGGCCGGGCCGACTGGCTTCGTGGCG
>JBOGLG010000032.1:0-17672 GCA_050745985.1 Terriglobales bacterium
CCTTGTCCTCGGCCTCGTGCGCCTGGGCCTCCTTGACCGCCTTCTCGACGTCATCCTTCGAGAGGCCCGAGGAGGAGGTGATGGTGATCTTGTTCTCCTTGCCGGTGGCGCGGTCCTTCGCCAGCACGTGGACGATGCCGTTCGCGTCGATGTCGAAGGTCACCTCGATCTGCGGCACGCCGCGCGGCGCGGGCGGAATGCCCACGAGCTGGAACCGTCCGAGCGTGCGGTTGTCGCGAGCCAGCGGCCGCTCGCCCTGCAGGACGTGGACTTCGACGCTCGTCTGGCTGTCCGCCGCCGTCGAGAAGATCTCGCTCTTGCGCGTCGGGATCGTCGTATTGCGCTGGATGAGCGGCGTCAGCACGCCGCCGAGCGTCTCGATGCCGAGCGACAGCGGCGTGACGTCGAGCAGGAGCATGTCCTTGACGTCGCCGGTGAGCACGCCGCCCTGAATCGCCGCGCCGATCGCGACCACTTCATCGGGGTTCACGCCCTTGTGGCCTTCGCGCCCAAACAGGTCTTTCACCAGGCTTTGAATGCGCGGCATACGCGTCTGCCCGCCGACCAGCACCACTTCATTGATCTTCGAGGCATCCACCCCGGCATCTTTCATGCACTGCTTGCAGGGGCCAACCGAGCGCTGAATGATGTCTTCCACCATCGACTCCAGCTTCGCCCGTGTCAGCTTCTTCACCAGGTGCTTCGGCCCGCTGGCATCCGCAGTGATGAAGGGCAGATTGATCTCGTGCTCCATGGTGGTCGAGAGTTCGATCTTCGCCCGCTCCGCCGCATCCCGCAGACGCTGCAAGGCCATCTCGTTGCCCTTGCCGCGCAGGTCCAGGCCTTCATCTTTCTTGAACTCGTCAATCAGCCAATCCACCAGGCGCTGGTCAATGTTGTCGCCGCCGAGGTGGGTGTCACCGTTGGTGGCTTTGACTTCAATCACGCCTTCGCCGACTTCCAGGATCGAAATATCGAACGTGCCGCCGCCGAAGTCGTACACCGCGATGGTTTCGTCTTTACCCTTATCGAGTCCGTAGGCGAGCGCCGCCGCCGTCGGCTCGTTGATGATGCGCTTCACATCGAGCCCCGCGATCTTGCCGGCGTCTTTGGTGGCCTGCCGCTGGGCGTCGTTAAAGTAAGCGGGAACCGTGACCACCGCCTCGGTGACGGTTTCGCCGAGATAGTCCTCCGCCGCCTTCTTCAGCTTTTGCAGAATCAGAGCCGAAATCTCCGGCGGCGTATATTCCTTGCCCTGCGCCAGCACCGCTACGTGGTCGCCCTGGCGAACCACTTTGTAGGGCACCATCTTCATTTCTTCGCTGACTTCATCGAAGCGCCGGCCCATGAAGCGCTTGATCGAGTAAACCGTGTTCTCCGGATTGGTGATGGCCTGCCGCTTGGCCACCTGCCCCACCAGCCGTTCGCCAGTCTTGGTGAATCCGACGACCGAAGGCGTAGTCCGGCCACCCTCTTCATTAGGGATAACCTTGGGCTCGCCACCCTCCATGACCGCCACGCAAGAGTTGGTTGTTCCGAGGTCAATACCGATAATCTTGGACATGTGATGTCCCTCCTAGTTCTTATAAGTGCTTTGTAATCAATGCCATTATGATTGCGTCGATACCCATGCTAAGACTTGAGTGAACTGCTGTCAAGGTTTAGATGCGGCTCTGGGAGGCCGGGATGCAGTGGTTGATTGTGGCCGCCATTTTCTTCATGAAGTTTTCCCAGGGTATCCAATCGACGGTTTGGAGCTCTGCAGCAGAGCCGCGAAGCGGCGCCAGAATGCAGCCCACGGCGTAAGCCGTGGGTAAGAGACAGAAGAATGTCGAGCTCCAACGGGGCGCAAGAAACAACACTGGCCCTAGAGTGACTTTCTCGTCGGAGGCCACGTTGTTTTTTCTTGAGAAACGCCAAGAATTCTTCTTGGAACGATTTTCTGTTTCCTGTGATGTTCTCCCTGACCCCACGGCTTGCGCCGTGGGCTGTATCCTTGCGCCGCTTTCGCGACTTTTCTAGGCTGCCCGCGTAAATAATCCGAGAAAAGCGATCCGCGTCGATCCGCCGCGAAAAAATTCCCTGTGATCCTCTGTGCCCCCTGTGGTAAAGATTTTTCCCTAGTTTTTCCCGAATCGGTCCATTTTTGCCCAAGCCAGCTGCTCGATTCTCGATTTGGGAAACACCTTGTCAAGCCCCTTGACTTCCACTTTTCCCGCTAGCCCGTTGATTCAAATCCAGAAATAAATTTCGAAATCGTGTCTCACTTACCCCGCCGATTTGCTATCCTAAAAGTAGAGACACAAAAAGGCGCGGCCTAACGGCTGCGCCTTTTTTATTTCAGCAAACGATCGGAAGATTCCATGAATGAAGTTATTTCAGAAATCCATGCCGTCGGCCTCACCACGCGTAAGGCCCGTGGAGAGGCGGCGGAAGCAGCTTTCCTCGCCAAAGCCGCCAATCTCGGCTTTGGCGTCGCCCGCGTCTGGGGAGATAGCGAGCGCTACGATTTCATCGTCGACTCCGGCAGCCGGCTCTGGCGCATTCAGGTCAAATCCACCGTGCGTTTCGTCGACTCGCATTATGTAGTGAAGTGCCGGGGCAACAGTCGCCGCTATGCCACGGGCGAAGTCGATTTCCTCACGGTCTATATCGTGCCGGAAGATTTGTGGTATGTAGTCCCGATATCGGTGGCCGAGCAACATGCTCAGATTTATTTCTTTCCCCAGCGGACCGCGAGCCGCGGGGTCTGCGAAGTGTACCGCGAGGCCTGGTGTCAGTTGGCCTGCCCTCGCCATCCAAGTCATCCCAACCGTCTATTGGTAAAACATCAGCCAGACTATGCCTTTGACGCCTGCGCTCTGTGCCACGCACAGTCTGGTGACATGTGCAGCACATGCAAGTAAGCTACAAACATGTCCAAGATGATCCAGCTTCGCAACGTCCCCGACGCGCGGCATCGCAGCCTGAAGGCCCGCGCGGCGATGTCCGGCAGGTCGCTGTCGGCTTTCCTGCTCGCCGAGATCAAAGAGATCGCCGAGCGGCCCTCGCTGGCTGAATTCCGTGAACGCCTGCATCGCCGGAAAGGGGTCGAGGTTAATGTCGACACCGCCCGCTTAGTCCGCGAAGAACGCGGGGCGCTCGATTCCGATGACCGCCTCCGTCGGAGAAGAACCCGTGGCGAAGGGATCTCTTGAGGCAGTAAGCCTGGGATGACAGAGCGAAAAAGTTAGTCGTATTTCTCGTACAAGATCGACTTCCTATCCCAGCCCAGCGACTTCAGCAGCTCGCGGTTGGCTTTGACCATCTTGTCCAGGCCGCAGATGTAGGCGTGCATGTCGGTGCGATCTTTGGCGATGGCGGGAACGTGCTCTTGTACATAACCTCGCAAGCCCTTCCACGCCATATCGCCTCGACTCAAGGTCGGCGAGTAGTGGAAGTTGGGGTGTTCAGCCGCCAGGCGCAGGAATTCATCGTGATAGTAAATGTCTCTCTCCGTGCGATTGCCGAAGACAAGCGAAAGCTGTTTGCCCTGGTGCCGGGACTCCTCGGCCAGCAGCCAGTGCAACATCGATCGCAAGGGCGCAATCCCTGTGCCCGTAGCGACGAAAATCGTATCTCGCATCGGCGGACGCAGAATGAAGTCTCCGAACGGCCCCGAGCAGGCGATCTCATCGCCCGCTTTCATGTCGCAAAGAAAGTTCGACATGTAGCCGTCCTGCACGCGGTTCAGGCAGAGCGCGAAGCGGTTGTCCTCGCCGGGCGGAGAAGCGATGGAATAGGCGCGGGTAATTTCCTCGCCATCAGGCTTGGTGGTCTTAAACGACAGCCATTGCCCGGCCACGAATCCAAAACGAGGGACACCCTTCATCTCAAAGTCCAGGTGTTTGGTGAATTCAGAGAGCGCGGTCGAACCAGCGAGACTAGCGGTAAAAGTTTGGAAGGGGGACATCGGATATTTAGATGATAGCCGCTGCCCTTAAGACCTGTCATCCTGAGCGAAAACGTCGTTCGCGTTGCGAACGACGATGCAGTCGAAGGACCCCATGTCCGTGTGCACCGTTACCGGCGCATCGAGGAATTTTCTGATCGACTGTAGTAGCGAGAATGCCTCTTGTCGTGCCGTCTCGCTTCGCGCGGGCCGGGGATCCTTCGGCTCCGCAAGAGCTTCGCTTCGCGAAGCCATTGCCGCGCTCAAGATGACAAATGGCTGAGAGCTGAAAGCTGACGGCTGACCGCTTACTCCACCGTCACCGATTTCGCCAGATTCCGCGGCTGGTCCACGTCACACCCGCGTCGCACCGCGATGTGATAGGCCAGCAACTGTAAGGGAACGATTTCGAGAATCGGCGCGAGTTCTTCCGGCGCGGGCGGAATGTAAAGCACATGGTCGGCGGCTTCTTTGATTTCTTCGTCGCCTTCGGTGGCCAAAGCGATGACCTGCCCCGAGCGCGCTTTGACTTCTTTCAAATTCGAAATCGTCTTTTCATACCGGATACGCGACAGTTCGTCATTCGCATCGCGCGTCGCCAGAATGACCACCGGCAGGTTTTCGTCGATCAGCGCATTGGGGCCATGCTTCATTTCCCCCGCCGGATAGCCTTCGGCGTGGATGTAGGAAATCTCTTTGAGTTTGAGCGCGCCTTCAAGCGCTATGGGGTAGTGAATGCCGCGGCCGAGAAACAGGAAGTCTTGCGCGCGGACATAGAGCTTGGCCAGGGCTTCGCACTGCTCGTCGCGCGTGAGCAGTTGCTCGAGCTTGGCGGGCAGGCGCAGCAACTCACCAATTGCCGACTTGGCTTGTTCGGCGCTCATTACTTCCCGCGTCTGCGCCACATAAAGCGCAAAAAGATAAAGCGCAGTGAGCTGGGCGGTGAAGGCCTTGGTTGAAGCCACGCCAATTTCCGGTCCGGCGTGAGTGTAAATCGTGCCCGCGGCTTCGCGGGTGATCATCGAGCCGACCACATTGCAAATGGCCAGCGTTTTCGAACCTTTGGATTTTGCCTCGCGCTGAGCGGCGATGGTATCGGCAGTCTCGCCCGACTGCGAAATCAGCATGGTCAGCGTGTCAGGCGAAATGATCGGGTCGCGGTAGCGCCATTCGCTGGCGTAGTCGACTTCCACCGGAACCCGCGCCAGGCGCTCGATCATGAATTTCCCCGCCTGCGCCGCGTGCCAACTGGTGCCGCAAGCCGCAATGTTGATCTTCTTAGCGGCTTTGAACTCGGCCTCGGTGATCTGCATCTCGTCCAAAAAAATATGGCCGGTCTCTTGTGAGATCCGGCCTAAAGTCGTATCGCGGACCGAGCGCGGCTGTTCATAAATTTCCTTGAGCATGAAATGCTTGAACCCACCCTTTTCGGCGGCGATGGGATCCCAGTTAACGTGCTGGACCTGCGGCGTCCGCGGATTGCCAAGGAAGTCGGTGAGCTTCACGCCTTCTAGGGTGATGGTGGCCAGGTCGCCGTCGGAGAGGAAAAACAGATCGCGAGTGTGGTAGAGAATCGCCGGCACGTCTGAGGCGACGAAGTATTCATCTTTTCCGAGCCCGATCACCGCAGGCGGGCCGTTGCGAGCGGCCACGAGTTTATTCGGCGCATCGGCAGAGAGCACGCCAAGGGCGAAAACGCCGGTCAATTCAGCGACCGCCTTGCGCACTGCTTCTTCGAGCGAGGGGCGATGGCCATTGCCCCTTTTGTAAAAGTATTTTTCGACGAGGTGGGCGATGACCTCAGTATCGGTCTCGGTGGTGAAGCGGTGGCCTTCTTCGATCAGTTTCTTCTTCAGTGTGACGTAGTTCTCGATGATGCCGTTGTGTACGACGACAATTTTGCCGGTGCAATCGCGATGAGGGTGCGCGTTTTCTTCCGTGGGACGGCCATGGGTGGCCCAGCGGGTGTGGCCGATGCCATAAGTGCCATCGAGCGGCTTGAGGCGGATGACCTCTTCAAGGTTGCGCAGCTTGCCTTCGGCGCGCCGCACTTGCAGGCCTTCACCGTTGCCGCACACCGCGATCCCGGCAGAATCGTAACCGCGATACTCCAACCGCCGCAACCCCTCAATGATGACGGGAACGACCTCTTTCCTCCCAACATATCCCACGATGCCGCACATGCTTTTTTTGCTCCTGCATTCGGTGGGGGCACCGATTCTGATTTTCCGGCAGATCACCCACTACAGACTACGGCAACCCGCGCGCGGCGTGACATCAAAGATTTTTATAGGTGACAAAAGTACCTTCTATCGCGCCGGGGGCCTAATCTTCGAGGGAATAACGGAACTCTTCAATGACCGGGTTGGTAAGCACTTCGCGAGCAACACGCGCTACTTCCGCTTCCGCCTCGGTGCGATTGAGCCCGCCATCCAACGTCAGCTCGAAGTACTTGCCCTGGCGGACTTCGCCCAACCCCTTGAATCCCATCTTCTTCAGAGCGCCCTGAATGGTCTTGCCCTGGGGATCAAGAACGCTCTTCTTCAGCGAAACATAGACGTAAGCTTTCATGGGGGACACTCGCAATTATACGTCAGGATCCGGCGAAGGCGGCGCACGACCGGCCTAGCCCAACCGCGCCAACTGGGTGTCGAGATCTGTGAGGGCGGCTTCGAGCATCTGGCGGTGGCGAGCGTTCTCGACGATTTCAATCTGCTGGAGCACCCGGGAGCGCGACAACAGCAGCCCCTGCCGTTGACGTTGGAGCGCGACTTGGGCAGGGGTTGGCCTGGGGCCGGCTTTCGGTTCGGCGCTGGCCTGGGATTGTTGTTCCTCGACAGACTTGCTCTCCCAGCCGCGCGCCATAGCCGGATTATAGCGCGGTCAAAGGACGTGGTCCGCCTGGAACTCCGGAGAGTTATCTCGACCGGCGGGGGCGCGTGGCTCCAGTTTCTTGAAAATTCAGGATCGTTCTACCCGCTTTGAAAACCGACTTGATGAAGGCATCGTTCAAGGGCGCGAACACGGTGCGATAAAACTGCGTTTGCTCCGTCAGTACGCGGCGAACGGCGTTGTCGCCTTTGCCGGTCAGGCGCACAAACTGTTCGCGGCGATTCGCCGGGTTTCTGACTCGCCGGGCGTGGCCGCTTTTTTCCAGACGGTCGAGCAGCAAGACCAGAACATTTTCATTCAGCGCGAGGTGCCTGGCGATTTGTTTTTGGGTTATCGGTTTCTGGCAACCAGCCGCCAGCAAAATCCAAATCTCCCGAACGCTCAAGCCGAACTGGCGGTCCGCTTGTCTGGCTACCCGTTGATTTACGATGAGTGTGCACTTAGTTAACTGCAAGAAGCCGGCAAATGCCAACACAGACTCAAGTTCACGTTCAGGATCGGATCGAGGCATTTGGGGTGTGCCGATATTTCGGCACAAGCACCTTAACATACAGGAAGATAAGATGTTAACAGCAAAGTCCCGCTCAAAAAATGAGGCAATTCTCATACCATGTGACTATATGCCAGCGATACGATCAATCTTTCTTGATCATCGATTTCGTTCGGCTACGGGAATTCTTGTCGTGAAAGGGCCGCGTGGCGGCAAGAAAAATCTTGCGCAAAGCTCGTCTTCGTCTATTATGTTTTGTCTATTGTTGTAGTGCCGGTGTTTTGGGAAGGTTTGCACGAGGGGGGCACCGTTGGGCTCGCGCAAATGGTTCCTGCTGGCCACTTCGTTTCGTGCACCGGTTTACGGCGCGGAAACCGCATTCCGCCGTCACTCGGATTTGTGTATTCGGCGGTGCTCGCCGCCCCTAACACCCACGCCTGTTTTCGTTTCATCGGTCTCCCTCCTGTTTCGATAACTGGACATCGTTTGGATCGCAAGCAGGTTCCTGTCCGGGCGCCGGTGCGTCTCCAGGTGAAGAGCGGAAAGTGTGGAACGGCTTATGCAGTTCGATGAAGGGATGGCGAAATCGGAGAGGGGTAAACAGTTTCTTGAGCCTGCGCCGGCGCCGACAGACGAACAGAACTGGTACGCCTTCTTCGACGCTCCCAACGTGGGATTTGTGATCTGTGACGAGGATCTCCGTTATGTGAGGATCAATGACGCGCTGGCGCGAATGAATGGACTCCCCGCAGCCGCGCACTTAGGGAAGACCGTCTATGACATTTTGGGCGACGCCGCCGCCAAGGTGGAACCGGCTCTTCACTACGTGTTCAGAACCGGGCACCCACTCTCGAATTTTGAAGTAGAGGCCAAAATACCGGCAAGGGCCGAATCGGCCCGCTGGCTTGAAAGCTATTTCCCCATCAAGGACCCTGAGGGCCGGGTCCGGCAGGTTGGTGCAGTTGTAGTTGAGCTTCCGCGGACGCAAAGGCTGGAAGAGGATGCGCAAGCCAAATTTCCGACCCCAACGCAAAGACTGGAAGCGTTAGTGGATTTCGGCACGCTGCTGGGCTCGAAGCTGGGCGACCAGGAGTTGTTTGTTGCCATCTCCGATTTCCTTCAGAGGATGGTTCAGGTCGACTCGGCCGGCATTGCCCTTTATGACGAGAGCATCGGCCAGCTGCGGGTATATTCCCTGGACACTGAGGCCGGGGTGCGCGCCATGACATCTCAAGCCGCGGTACCGGTGACCGAAGAAGCCTGTGGCCCAGCCTTTCTGCACGCCGAAGTCCAGATTTACAACCGCGATAGATTGAACGCCAGTCAATCGCCCTATCTGTTGCAGTTGGTGGAAGCAGGCATTCAGTCTGTGTGTTGCCTCCCTCTCGTCGGCCCCAAAGGCACGCTTGGTAGCTTGAACCTGGGCTGGAAAGAAGACAACCGGCTTCTCCCCGACGAACTGGCGTTCTTGCGCCATCTTGTATCCAGGATCGCGGGCGCCCTGGACCGGCTCGGAGCTTATCGCGAGATCTCACGGCTCTCGGGCAGGTTGCGGGGGGAAAAGCTCAGCCTCGACAGCGAGATCCATTCCACACAGAATTTTGCGGAGCTAATCGGGGAAAGCCCGGCGCTCAAGCATGTCCTGGCGCAGGTCGAGACGGTCGCCCCCAGCGATGCCACGGTGCTCATCCTGGGGGAGACGGGCACGGGAAAGGAACTGATCGCCCGTGCCATACACCGCCTGAGTTCGCGCCGAGAAGGAAGCTTCGTCAAGTTGAACTGTGCCGCCATTCCCACCGGCCTGTTGGAGAGCGAATTGTTCGGGCATGAGAAAGGAGCGTTCACCGGCGCCATCCGCCAGAAAGTCGGCCGCGTGGAACTGGCGGATGGCGGCACGTTGTTTCTGGACGAAGTCGGCGATATTCCTCTGGAATTACAGCCCAAGCTGCTGCGGGTGCTGGAGGACCAGGAGTTCGAGCGTCTGGGGGGCACGCGCACCATCAAGGTGAGCGTCCGTTTGCTAGCGGCCACCAATCGCGACCTTGCCAAGTGTGTCTCCACCAGAGAATTCCGCAGCGACCTCTATTACCGGTTGCATGTTTTCCCCGTCCGCATGCCGGCGCTGCGGGAACGGGACAAAGACATTACTTTGCTGGTGCGCTACTTCGTCCAGAAATTTGCCCGTAGCATGAACAAGAAGATCGAAAATATTCCAGCCGAGGCGATGAATGCCCTGGCGAATTGGCACTGGCCGGGAAATGTAAGGGAGTTGGAGAATTTCATCGAACGATCGGTCATCCTTTCCGAAGGATCTACATTGGGTGCTCCTTTGGCGGAACTAGATCTCCCGCTCAACTCGGGGGCGATCGCACCGCATACGAATGTCACTCTCGAGAACATAGAACGTGAGCACATTTTGCGGGTGTTGCGCGAGGCCGGAGGAGTGATCGCCGGGGTCCGGGGTGCGGCCGCGCAATTGGGCATGAAGCGAACCACGCTTCAGTCCAGGATGCAGAAATTAGGTATTACTCGTGAAGAGTATGAGAATTAGCTCGGGTCCAGTTCTCGCGACCCGAAGTGCCGTGGCATCGGCATTCTGCCGGAGGGTCGTCACGCGCGGCCCCTGCGACCACTTCTTCGAGAGTTGAAATAGCACGTTCCCTCCCATGTTTATTGCCACTTAGCGCGAAGTTCCAGTTTGGTACTGCGAATGCCAGTAGAGGCTATCCGTCGGGAAACTTGCCTCCCCGGTTCGCCCACGACGGAAGCAACCGCAAAACGCGGATGCCTCGGCCGATTCCTATGTCGAATTGGGGTTCTCCGAGAAAGGAAAACCGATGTATACGCCTCACGGAGATCATGGGGGCAACCCCAGTCTTCAGGCGCTTCCTGTGGCTGCGGGGTGGCCGCTCGACCCTAAGATAGCGCCGAAAGGCTCACGCACTCCAAACCACGGTTATCAGTTGCAGCAGGAAGCACCCGTAGATCCGCTGTACCTGCTGGGATGCAGTCTGAGGTGGCACCGGGAAAAGGAAACGGCAGCGGGTTGGGAACTGTTTCACTTTCTGGGCTCGACCGACCAAAATGCGCGTTCCCTGGCCGCCGACTTACTGGCGAAGACCAAGTACACGCGCCTCCTGATGCGGCAGTTGCGGCGCGCCAAGGCCAAGCTCAATCATACGACCGTCAATCACGCTACCGCGGTTGCGGAAAGCGAAGTCAGGAAAGCGGCGGAAATGAACACTCCGTATGGATTGGAAATCATTGAAAGTTGCCTCACCTGCAAACTGCGAAAGGACAACTGGTTTTGTGGCCTTTCGCGCGACGGGCTCAAGTTGCTCACCGAGGCCAGTCATCTGACTACATTTCCTGGTGGAGCGTTGTTATTTGTCGAGGGGCAGATACCGCGCGGCGCCTACGTTCTGTGCTCGGGCAAGGCCAAGTTGTCGACTACTTCCCGGGACGGCAAAGTCCTGATCCTGAAAATTGCCGAAGCCGGTGAAGTATTGGGTTTGAGCGCGGTGATTTCGGGCCAGCCATTTCAGCTCACCGCGGAAACCGCGGGGCCGTGTCAGGTGAACTTCATCGAACGGGAAGCATTGCTGCAACGGATCGAAAAAAGCGGCGAGCTGGGGCTGCACACCTCCCAGACCCTGAGCCGGGAGTTTCAATCAGCCTATCAGGATATTCATGACTTGATCCTGGCGCGTTCGTCGGCGGGGAAGCTCGCCAAATTATTGCTCTCCGGGGTGACCAACCATGAGAAGCCCGAGTCCAACGAGATCCGTGTCCGACCGACGCTGACCCACGAGGAAATGGCGCAGATGATAGGGGCGTCACGCGAGACCGTGACCCGGTTGCTGGGCGATTTGAAAAAGAAGGAACTAATCCGGCTCGAGGGTTCGACGCTGGTCATACGAAACCGGACGGCGCTGGAAGCGCTGGCCGCGTAGCCATGTTGGTTGCACCTGGGATCGCGGCCGGGTTTTCCTCCCAGCCGCGCTTTTTGTTCGCGCCTACTAAAACGTGAAGCCCAATTGCGCCGTGTAGGTGCGCGGGGTCACAAAGTGCGTTCCACTGAAGGTTGATAGGAAGTTGTAGAGCGCCTCTTTGTTGGCCAGGTTAATGACGGTAAAAGTAAAATTCCACTTATAACGGTCACCGTGGAAGATGTTGTCATGGCCGAGCGCCAGATCAAACAAATTGCGGGAGGCGATGCGCTGCGGGTTGTGATCGTCATTCTGCGTGCCCGGGGCCGGAATCTGGACCAGGGTGGACCCGAACTGCGAGGCCAGACACGGTGAAGGCAACGGGGTAGTGGGACTTGCGTGGACGCTCCCACAAAACAGGCCCGCCTGAGCCTGCTGATCGGCAGTCAAGCCGCTAACGTCGATTGCCGGCTGACCGTTGATGGTCAGTGGATTGCCATTGGCATCGAAGGAGTTCGGGCAGTCGTTGGTCGGGCCGATACCGTAGCAAGGTACGGCGCCGGCCACCAGCCCGCTGTCGTAACGCCAGTTGAATCCCAACCATGGTCCACGCTTCCAGGGTTGATATTGCAGGTGGGTGGTCTGATTGAACTTCTCGTCGTGGTCGATGCGGAAAACTCCGCTGGGGGCTGACGGGGTGGCTCCGGCGCCGCCGACCTGCGGGGCGAAGAATCGCGCCGCCACGCTGGAAAAGACCATGAGGGCGGAGAATCCGTGAAGGTTCGGCACGCTTATCCGGCCCGCATATCCCGGAATCTTGGAGCGGTCCCACTCAATCGGGAAAGTAATAGGCGTTGCTCCCAGCACGCTGAAGTCGTAGGCATTGTGGGTGTACTTCCAAATGGCCTCGCCGGAGAAGACTAGGTAACGGCCGAAAGCCTGCTGAAATCCGGCGTGGAACTCATTGCGCCAACCCGGGCTGAACGGAGTTAGTCCCGCAGTGGCGCAGGCCAGCAAAGGATTCAGGACCGGGTTGCCGCATCCGATGCTGGAAAGCACAAGGTTCTCGTTGAAAGGAGTTTCCAGCACGCGCGCGTAGGAAATACGGAGCACGGTGTTGGTCGGCTTCACGTTGTATGCGATCCCGAGGCGAGGCTCGGCTTCGCGATGAGTGGTGAGGCCGTTGTAGAAGTCACCCCGCATTCCAAGATTGAAAGACCAACTTCCCTTGGTGATCGTGTCTTGCAGGTACAGCGCCAGCTCCTTGACGTCGGTGTGGCCGTTGAAGGGAAACAGACCGCCTCCCCGGGTCAGGTCAAACGGCGCCAAGGTGGTGCAGGGAGTTTCGAAGGGGTTTCCGTTCGCGTCCAGGCAAGAGTTGCCGTTGGCGTCCGTGAGTGAGCCGAGAAAACCGGGGTCCACAATACCGAGTTTGTCATTTTCGTTGAGGAATGTTTGTTCGTAAGTAATGCCCGCCTTCACGTTGTGGATGCCTTTGACGTAGGAGAGGCTGGATCGCAAGCCGGCATTGGTCAGGGTACGGTTCTGACCGACGGTTTGGGATTGCAGGTCGGGCGCGAAGTCAGCAAAGGGGTCGGCACTGGGATAGTAGTTGTATTGGTCCCGCCGGACGAAAGCCCCGAGAGTGAACACGGTTGTGGAACTGAGCAGGCGAGTCCACGATGGCGCGATGTTGAAAGTCTTGATCTGCGAACGCTGATCGGCGGCAGGCACGGGAATGCCGTTTGGCGCTGTTAGCCCGGCCCAGCCGGTGGCGTTTTCGGCGTCGAAAGAATTCGGCGTTTGGAACCAGGAACGGGTGAAGCCGAAATTCAAGTGAAGGGAATCGCCGGTGGAAACCTGGTAGTCCACGCGATCGAAAAGATTCTGTTCGTTGCCCTTGTCGTGCATCACGACGAACTCGGGCGGATCCAGAAAGCGTCCGCTGTTGAGGCCGTTCAGTGAAATGAAATTGCCCCAGTTCTGTCCTCCATAGGCAAAATTCAACCCGGCATTGACCGTACCAAAGGAGCCGTAGGAGGCGTTGACGCCGCCGTGCGGGGTGGTGACGCCCTGACCGGAGCGGGTGGTGACGTTGATGACCACGCTGGTCTTGTCACCGAATTCCGCCGGGGGCGCGCCGGAGATGACTTCCATGGATTCGATGGAATCGATAGGAATCTGATTGGAGAAAACTTTACTTTGCTGGTCGGTGATGGGCTGGCCATCGACGGAGAAGGAGTTCTCGGCGTGATCTCCCAAGCCGTGAAACAAGCCGTTGGAATCGGCTGCGATTCCGGGAGTGGCCAGGGTGACCAGGGAACTTACAGATGAAGACGAGCTTTCAAGGGGAAGTTTGTCGAACAAGTTGCGATCCACATCGGTGTGGAAGGTTGAGGTGTTCTCCAGCAAATCTTCTCCGGCGGCTTCCACGGTCACGGTTTCGTTTGAGCCGGTTACCTTCAGGCTGATCGAGAGCTCGAGAGGGACGATGGAGCGAACGTCGATGTCCTGGGCGTGGGCAGTAAAACCGGCGCTGGTTACGGTGAGGTGGTAAGGGTTAAAGGGAACGTTGGGAATCGAAAATTTTCCGCCGTTGTCGGTGGTAGTGTCGCGGACGAAGCCGCTGACCGGGTTGCGGATTTCAACCGTGGCTTTGGGAACCACCGCGCCGGATGGGTCAACGACGGTGCCATTTACCGAGGTCGCGCTTTCCGATTGCGCATGCACGTTGAGGGCAAGTCCAAAATAGAGAGCTACGAATAGCGCTACACGACGCGACTTCGCATAAGAAGCCAGCATGATTCCTCCTGAAGAATCGAGACAATAGGGTTAAAAAGGACCTGACAACACAGGTCCGGATCGATTCTGGGCAGACTCTAGACTGCTGGAGGGGGGCGAATGCGAAGGAAAAAAACGAAGCCGGAGGACCCGGAAACGGTCTCAGGCAGTGTTGCTAGAACAGTATGAACTACTGACGGAGCTGACTCGAATACTGAGCTGCCGATGACGCCAGCATGAGCGACCGAACAGATTGAGCACTCATGGCTCGGGATCTTGGAGTTGTCGGAATGGACGTGGACAGCTTGGACAAAGCCGGCGAACGCTACCAGCAGGACACAGGCCAGCGACAACTGCCTGAGGAACGCGCTCTTGCTTGAGTAGGATCGAATCAAGTTGCAATGCCTAAAGCGCCATTAAAGCACAACGGATACGTTACACGCCAGCTAACTTTGGTGGGTCGGATGCCGGCCCGGGTGGCAGAGTTGTCCAGTGGGAGACGTTAGAGTCCGAAGAGTTCCCGCAGACGTTTGGTCTGGGCGCGACTGACAGGGATCTCGGTTTGCTTCTTGTCGTCCATGCGCAACTGATAGGAACTCTTGAACCAGGGGACGACTTCCTTGATGCGGTTGATGTTCACCAGGTAGGAACGGTGCGCGCGCCAGAACAGAGTTGAGTCCAGGCTGTCCAGCAGCTCTTCAAGGGTGCGGCAGTTGGATTGACCCTCCATGCCGCTCGACCCGCTGGTCACGACTGTAATAATGCCGTCTTCGATGGACGCGAAACAAATGTCTTTCTGATTCGCCAGGAACAGGCGGCCGGCGGTTTTCAGCAGGACTTTGGAAGTCTGCGGGCGCTGTGACTCGAGCATCTTTACCAGGGTCTCTAGTTTGTCGGAAGCGGGATTCGCGCCTCCGAGCTTGGTGCGGGCCTTCTGCACGGATTGGGCAACCCGTTTCTTATCGAAGGGCTTGAGCAGGTAGTCAACCGCGTTTACTTCGAATGCCTTTACTGCGTATTGATCGAAGGCGGTGGCAAAGACGATCTGCGGCAACGTTACCTTGCGGTCGAGCAACCGCTTGATTACGCCGAAGCCGTCGAGGCCCGGCATCTGCACGTCCAGGAAAACCAGGTCAGGGTTGTGTTCGCGGATGAGGCTGACGGCTTCGACACCGTTCTTGCCTTGGGCCACGACGTCAACGTCGCCCACATTCTTCAGCAAGAAAGCGAGTTCGTCGCGGGCGAGCTGTTCATCGTCCACAATTACAGCCGACAGCGACATTGCTTCTCCTTACACCCGCCACTAAGAATCCACGAGATTCAGTTCTGGAGCGTCGTGGCTTTCATTGAGGCCGCCGGTTCGGCATGCCCGCCGGCATCTCCATCTTCTGGTAGCCCGAGGGGATTTCGAACAAACTCGGGCTTTGCGTTCCCACCTGAATGTTCTGCAGTTCGCCGCCGCCGTCCTTGCCCTGCCACTTGACGGGGAACCCAATCTTGGGATCCAGCCAAACCTCGCCGGTTTCCCCCTTGGAATTTGTGCCTTCGAACTTAACCGTGGTTCGTCCGTTGACCACGTCGGACCCGATTTTCTTGCAACTTCCGCCCTGGTTGGAGGGCAGCTTCAGCCAGTCAGAACAAGCATCTTCGACGTCGCGCGTGCGGAAAAAATTCCAGGTACGCTGCGCGCCCGGCCCCCGGCCGGCGGGAAATTCCATGTACATGTTTCGCTCAGCCATGAGAATGGTTGAAGTCTGGGTAGCGAAGTCCAAAATCACAGCACCGCCATGGCCATCGCGTCCGGCTGATTCCACGCGCATCTTGCCTTTGGTCACGTAAATCTTGGTGGGTGTTCTCTCTTGATCCTGATCGTGACGCACGATTTCCGCGGAGAAATCTTCCTGGGCGAAAACTGCGACGGACAAGCAGATGACAAGGATGGTCAGGAACAGGCGAAAGGACTTGGTCATCAAATCGAGCCTCCTGGAAATGGGCAACCGGATGCTAATCCCCTGTGATCCGCATGGGGAAGCCGTCACCGGAAGGATATCAGAATTTGCGCAGAGGAATCGGGTAGTACGGGCCTTCAACCGCGGGCTTCGACCTGGGTAACGCCGGTGCCGCTCGTCTGGCCAGACAGCGACGTTCCACAGTAGGGACAATAGGTGTCTCCCGGGCCGACCATGCGCTGGCATTGGGGACAGCTGGGGCTCAACTTGTAATTGCAGCGGGGGCAGAAGTTGAAACCCTGCTGCACGCCGTGTCCACACTGCGGGCAGTTGCCCACCACCGGCTTGCGAAGAATGAAATACAGGATGAATCCCAGGCCGTTGGGGACCAGGATGCAAACCGCGGTCCAGAGAGCGCGGCTCATGCCCCGCCGCCCGGCATCGCGATTCACATATCCAATCAGCAATAGATAACAGGTGAGGATCACGCCGACTAACAAGCCCAGCAGGATTCGTGCCCAGGCAGGCGGAGCATCCGGCTGCCGGGCAACGATCACGTCGAACACGACCTGCATGCTGAGGAAGCCAATAACGGCCAGAATCCACGCCCATCGGGCGACGAGTTTGAAATCGCGGCTCACATAGCCAATCATCAACAGGTAGAAGGCCACGACCAGGCCGACGCACAGACCGATCAGGGGCCGTGCCCAGGCAGGCGGAGCGTCGGGCTGCCGCGCAACTACCACATTGAATACGTATTGCATGGCGAGGAAGCCAGTCGCCGCCAAAAGCCACGCCCATCCGGCGATGAGTCTGATCTCGGCTACGAATCCATTTAGCTTTTGATTTGTTCCCTGCATAGGATCTCCAATTCTCATCTCAGTGACGCCAACCGCCGGCGTCATCTCTCAGATGGGTGCCGCGAGCCAGTAAGAGCGCGCTGACCAGAAGCGCCGGGGCAAGCACAAAAACGCCGAAACCGGTTTCCCACACGGGGTTGGAAACTCCAGCCCAATTGCCCAGCCAGGAAAAAATCCTCCACATGATCGGAATGGTCACGGCGGTGGAGAATCCGATGCCTGCGCAAGCAACTCCCACCATCCACAATCGCTCCTTATGTTGACGGAGTAGCTGGGCGTGCCGGCGGACATGGGCTTGCGTCCTCCGCACCAGCGCCGGGGTTGCCGCCATGGGGACCGAGCGCAGAGAGCGAATGACCTGGGCGGTGGCTTCGGCATATTCGCGGCAGGAGTCGCATTCCCGGAGATGGGTGTGCAACTGCGACTGCTGGGTTCCGCTTAGCCCGTCGATTCCGGTGAGCGCGATCCACTCTCGAACTTGTTGGTGAACATCGCGGGTCATGCCTGGGCTCCCTTCAGCAATGGCATCAATAAATTCAGGCCGCGATACAGCCGCGATTTTATCGTTCCCAAGAGTGCGCCGGTCACGGCGGCAATTTCATCCAGGGTCAGACCCTCCTGAAAACGCAGGACGACGGCCTCGCGGTATTCGGCTGGAATACAAACCAGAGCTGCGCTAATGCGCTCGGCGTGCTCGTGCTGCGCTGTGACCTCTAAGGAAACTCTGAATAACCTCGTGTTTTAGCATTGCCCCTGTTTTCGCCTGACGATACAGGGTTGGATGCGGTTTGCCATCGCCGTTTTCTGGCGCCGGCGGCCGGGCCGACTGGCTTCGTGGCG
>JBOGLG010000033.1:0-1583 GCA_050745985.1 Terriglobales bacterium
ACCCAACTGGCACCGAGCGAAAACAAAATCGCTCACGAAGAGTGCGGATGGAAGGGTAGCGACAGTGCCAACTCGGCGGGAGAGAAACTTTGTTTAACGAAAAAACCAAAGAACCCACTTGACTCCGACCGGCCTTCTCATGGAAGGCGATTACACTCAAAACCCGTTTACGCTACCATCTTCCGGCCAGCTTCAGACATGCGGCGATAGCGAGTGCGCCAAAGATGATGCCCGCTGCGAAGTGCAGAATCCGTTGCACCCATCCATGAGAGTACAGGGGTGGAGCACCAGTGATGCTTCCTCTAAAAAATGAAATGGACGCCCACGCACTCACGAGGACAGCAACCATAAATCCGAACGCTTTCATACGGTAGTTGATGTTAACAGGCGATTACACTTGTTGAGCCCTGCCCGATCCCGGTTCTAGTGTGTGGCCTACGAAGTTTCTAGGCCCCGGATGGCTATTCTCCAAAACCGTTGACCCTCCCCGTGCCTGCCGTTAAACTTGGCCTCGATCTTTTCTGACCTCCAGGACTCGCCCTTGAAGGTTTATCGTCCCAAGCGCCAGCTGCTGGCTGACGTCGATCGCTTGCTCGCTGTCAGCCCGGCCTCCGCTCATCATTCTCCGCTGGAGGATGTGATCGATCTGCTTTGCCATGGACGGCACTATGCCTGGGTCGGCATTTTCCTGGCGGTCGGAGAGAACGCAGCCCAGCCCTCATTGGGCGCCGGAGGCGATGTCCCAGGTGAAGTTGCGCTTCCGGAAACTCGCTCGAAGATACTCATTTCCATGAAGTTGGCCGGGCGTGAGTTGGGAGTCCTGAGTATTGAGAGCGATCGCGAAAATGCTTTCGGTCCAGAAGATCGAGTATTGCTCGAAGCCGTGGCCGACAAATTGGCGCGCTTCCTCGCGGGGCCGGGAAAGTATCTTGCGCGCAAGGCTCGCACGGAAGCGTTGAGGTTGGGCGGGTGCGGGCCGGACACACTTGTCCGCCGCCTTTGACATTGATTTCCAGTTTTTGACTAACCCGTCGCTTTAGATCAACGGGTTTTGAAGGCGGTGGCGATCCGCCGCCTGAAATCTAAACCCAACTTCAACAGCGGACAGCTGTGTCCGCCCCCCACGTTGAAGCTTCTTCCTGGATTCGCTTCCAGGCCTGCTGCACGTGCCGGCCGGTGGTGTTCGTTTGTCCCACGCATAGCCTCAGCGTCAGGCGATGGTCGAGCCGGGTATGGGTCAGATAAAGGTCCCCGCTGCGATTGAGCCGGTCCATCAAAGCCTGATTGTTTTCATCTCCACCTTTGTGGCGGAAGCAGACGAGATTCAAGGGCACCGGCGCGGCCAACTCGAAGCGGTCGTCATTCTTGACCCATGCGGCGAACTGCTGCGCCAACTCGACGTGCCGGCGAATGTGATGCTGCAACCCTTCGACTCCGTAATGCCGGATGACAAACCACAGCTTGAGCGCCCGAAAGCGCCGGCCGAGCGGAATCTGCCAGTCGCGATAATCGATTACAGCGCCGGTTTCAGTGGCCTGGTTGCGTAGATATTCCGGCAAAACGCTAAGAGTCTGGATGAGGGC
>JBOGLG010000034.1:0-69245 GCA_050745985.1 Terriglobales bacterium
ATTCCTGATTGATGGACATTGCGAGGGAGGCAGCAATCGCCTTCAGCCGGGGTATCTGCTGCTGGTAGTGGGAGAGAAGGTCGTGCAGCGTGGCGGATTCGGGCAGGTCGAGCGACTCCGAGCTGCGCCCGGTGAGATCTTTCAACATCCCGAAAAATAGGACTCGGACCTGCATGGGAGTTGACTTCTAGCTTCTAGCTTCTAGCTTCTAGCTTCTAGCTCCTAAGCTGTCAGCTCTCAGCCTTCGGCTAAATCTCTGGTACCACGTTTGCTTTCTCGATGTTGCTCAGCTCAATGTCTACTTTCACGGGCACGCTGCCCGGTTTTGGCTTCTTTCCCGGCGTAACCAGTTCCAGCGTCAAGCGGCCTTGCTGAAAACTTTGCAGCCGTCCTTCAAAATGCTTATTGCCGTTCACCGGAGTTCGCGTGGTTAGTTTCACGCGGCTGCCGGTGAAGCGCTCGAAGTCGGCCGCATGCGACAACTTGCGATCCAGACCTGGAGATGAAACTTCCAGCACGTACGCGCCGCCCGGAACTGCGTCCTCCACGTCGAGAATCGTGCTCAGCTCACGGCTGAAGTTGGCACAATCCTCATGCGTGACGCCGCCGGGCTTGTCGATGAAGACACGCAACATGCGCCCACCACCTGACCCGCGCATGTCAACCTCGACCACCTCCACTCCGCTGGAGGCGCCAACCTGGGCGGCAATTTCACGAACCCGATCGATATCAAATACCATGGAACCAGTAACTTAGAGACGCCGCGGCCGGTCTTGAAACCAGCACAAACTAAAATGTGGGCTTGCGCCCACTGGTGTGCTTCGCCACATCGGTTCCTTACACAACAGTTTCCAAGCACAATAATACGCTGGCGGGGTGGAAAAGACAAACGCGGGGGGAGCGTTATCGGCGCGAACCGCCGCGCGAATTACCGGAGCGTCCGATCCGCGACAGAATTCCGCCTCAGTGACGAAAAATCAGCTCCATTACGTCCACACGCCCTTCGACGCTTCGCGCCGGCAGGCGGCCCGGAATGACCAAAATTTGAACGGTACGAGGAGTACACCGGAAAAATGCCCGCGGTTCTACGTTCGGAGCGGCTCACAGAGCGAGCCACTCCTTTGCCCCAAGATGACAATGCTGTGATAGCAGGCGACACGCGGGCGAGGACGCCCGCGCTACACGGGCATTTGCCCAATCTTCTTCGCGTCTCTAGAATAGAAGCTTACCTTTCGCGGCTGAGAACACTATGATTCATTTTCCGGTTCCTGAAGCGCTTACTTTCGACGACGTGTTGTTGCTGCCGGCGCGCTCCGATGTTGTCCCGGCGCTGGCCAACACACAGACGCAACTGACGCGCAATATCCGGCTGAATATTCCCATCATCAGCGCGGCCATGGACACGGTAACCGAGTCGCACATGGCGATTGCACTGGCGCAGCAGGGTGGCGTGGGCATTGTGCATCGCAATCTGACGATTGACCAGCAGGCCAACGAAGTGGACAAAGTGAAGCGCTCGGAAAGCGGCATGATCGTTGATCCGGTGACCATGGGGCCGGACGCCAAAGTCTCTGAGGCGCTGGAAGTGATGCGGCAGTACAAGATTTCCGGAGTGCCCATCACCAAGAACGGCAAGCTGGTCGGCATTCTCACCAACCGCGATCTGCGCTTTGAGACGCGCTTCGATATTCCCATCAGCAAAGTGATGACGAAAGAGAATCTGATCACGGTGCCGGTAGGGACAACCCTCGAAGATGCCGAGAAGATCCTGCACGAGCATCGCGTGGAAAAGCTGCTGGTGGTGGATGACAAGTACAACCTGAAGGGCCTGATTACGGTCAAGGACATTCAGAAGAAACTGAAATATCCCAATGCGGCGAAAGATTCGCATGGCAGGCTGCGGGTGGCGGCGGCGATCGGGGCGAGCGGAGACTATTTGGAACGGGCACAGGAGATGGCCAACGCCAAGGTGGACCTGCTGGCGATTGACAGCGCTCACGGGCACTCGTCGCGGGTGCTGGACGCGGTAAAGGCGGTAAAGGCGAAATTACCCGAGGTAGATCTGATCGTCGGAAATGTGGCTACCTTCGATGGCGCCTGCGAGTTGGCGAGAGCGGGCGCGGACGCGATAAAAGTGGGCATCGGGCCGGGCTCGATTTGCACTACGCGTGTGGTCACGGGTGCGGGTGTACCGCAGATCACAGCGATTGCGGAAGCATATCGCGCCAGCAAGGACGCGAACATACCGATCATTGCCGATGGTGGCATCAAATACTCGGGAGACATCACCAAGGCGCTGGCGGCGGGCGCGTCGGCAGTTATGATTGGATCGCTGTTCGCTGGAACCGATGAAAGTCCGGGCGAGTTGATTCTGTATCAAGGCCGCACCTTCAAGTCGTATCGCGGCATGGGATCGCTGGGAGCAATGGCCTCGGGCTCCAGCGAGCGCTATTTCCAGAACTCGGAGGGCGAGGCGTCAACGGCCCTCTCGTCGATGGGAGAAGATTCCAATCGCCTGGCCAAACTGGTTCCGGAAGGAATTGAAGGGCGAGTTCCTTACCGCGGCTCGGTGGCCATGATCGTGCATCAAATGGTCGGCGGATTGAAATCAGGAATGGGGTATTGCGGCTGCGGCAGCATCCCTGAATTGCTACAGAAGACCCGTTTCGTGCGCATCAGCGGAGCCGGCCTGCACGAGAGTCACGTGCACGATGTGATGATTACGCGCGAGGCCCCGAACTACGCGGTTGAATAAGGCCTCCAACTTGAAAGGAAGCATGTTCTTGCCATTCGCGGGGGAAGTCCCGGCTTGACTCCGCATCAGAAAGACATTCTCAAGGTGTGGACCGCCGCCGGCCTGTGGCTGGCGGTGATTGCCATTGAGTCGGGATACCTCTCGGCCGAATATACCAGCCGGTTTCTGTACCCTCTCCTGCATTTTCTGATTGGCCTGGATTGGAAGCACTTCATGGTCTGGCACCATTACATTCGCAAGTGCGGCCACTTTGTCGGCTACTTCATTTTGAGCGTTCTATTATTTCGGGCATGGAAAGCCACCCTGAGCTTGCCAGCGGCGTGGGCATTGCGCTGGTCGGCAATTGCATTTTTTATGTCGGCAATGGTGGCGAGTCTGGACGAGTGGCATCAGAGCTTTGAGCCAGCGCGGACGGCGCTGTTCAGCGACGTGGTGCTGGACAGCTCTGCGGCCCTGGCCGCCCAGATCGTGATCTTTCTGTATTTCCGCGCCAAGGACGCGAAGCGGGCGGAAATCCGGTGAGTGCGCAGGCGGTCGCCGGCTGGGCTCAGACGAAGCTGGTTCTGGCCGGTTGTCTAACCCGCGAGATCAACAACAGCACCGCCGCGGCAAGAGCGATGGTGGCGGACAAGTAGAAGGGAGTTCGCGGGCCATAAAGCTTCCACAGGGTCCCGGTGACGACGCTCGCCAGCAGAATGGCCGCGCTGGTAGCGAAGGAGTACCAACCCAGGGCACGACCGCGCAATTCTGGCGCAACCACTTCCACGACGAGCGCCTTCAACACCGGATTGGTGAGGGCGTAGAACAAGCCATAGAACGCCATAGCAAACCAGATGGCCCCAATGCTGGGTGCAATTGCGAAGACCAGATATACCGCCGCAAAAACCAGGTAGCCTCCCGCTGCCAATGCGCGCCGCGAGAAACGGTCGCTCAGGCCGCCCGCAGGCCAGGAAAACAGCGTGTAGGTAATGTTGAATACCAGCCCCAGCAGGGGCGCATGGGCCACCGGGATGCCCAGGTTCTGGGCCCGCAGTACCAGGAACATGTCACTGGAGTTCCCCAGCGAAAACAAAGTCACAGCCAGCAGTACGAAATAGAATTTGCCCGGGAAACGTATAGATAGCCTGTCCGGTCTGGGCTGCTCGGCCTTCTTGTCCGGTTCCCTTCTGATTTCGCGAATCCCGAATAATGCCACTGCAACGCAGAGCGCCCCGGGTATTCCGGCAAACCAAAAGACGCCACGCAAACCGTAGTGTGAAACCAAACCGAGCGCCAGCAGCGGACCGGCGATGGCGCCGGCCGAGTCCATCGCCTGCAAGAGACCGTAGGCTGATCCCAATCGGGAGTCAGGCACCGAGTCGGCCAGCATTACGTCGCGCGTGGTACCGCGAATTCCCTTGGCGAAGCGGTCGGCAAAGCGAATGCCGAGTATTTGACCCCACGAATTGGTCAGCGCCAGCAAAGGCTTGACAACATTTGCAACAAAGTACCCAGAAACCACGACTGGCTTGCGGCGCGGGACGCGGTCGGCCAGATATCCCGAAAAAAGCTTGGAGAACGAAGCTACACTCTCGGCAAGCCCCTCGATGAGTCCCAACTGTTCCGGCCCGGCCCCAATCGACGTCAGGAATGCCGGCAGAACCCAATAGGCCATCTCGCTGGCGGTATCGTTCAGGAACGAGGTCGCGCCAAAGGCAAAGAGATTATGGGAACTCTGATCTGCAGCCTTCGCCGGCACTTCTGCCATAGAAGTTTTGTATCACAGAGGCAGGGATGTGCATTGCCTTGCGGGATCATTTGGAGAAAGAAAACGGCTTGCGTCCACGGACGGTCAGTACATGGCATCGTACTTGGTGACTTCCCAGGCGCCGTCTTTGTCTTCGAGCGTGACCGAGAACAGTTCTTTGTACGTGCCAGTCCCGCCTTCGACGTTTCGACGCTTGCCGCGATAGTGCAGAATGCGGAGAGGCGGATCGTCTTCCCAATCGACCACCTTCCACGAAAGCAGCGGGTGTTTGGCTTCCGAATCACAGATGAAAGCGGCGTATTTGCGGCGGTAGTCATGTTCCCACTTGGCTAATTCCTCTTTGCATTCGCCGTCGCGCATGGCGTCCAGATATTTCGCCGCAACGCGTTCGGAGGTGCGGTCGCGCAGTGGGTTCAGCGAGATGCTGTTTGGGGTACCGGACAGAGGATCGTGATCTTCGGAGCGCGCCAGCACCGGCCCCTGGTTGTTCAGCCACATGAGATAGCCGAAGAAAACCAGCAGCAGCAAGATGCCTGCTCCCGCTGCGATCCATACTTGTGTGCGGCTGGACTCCATCCTAAGGAGAGTTTAGCGCGCGGGTGGGTGAGGGCTAGATTACGTTGGTGACCATGGCGGGGGGTCATGAGAACCATCGTCCGGCAAACAAAAAAGCCCTACCTTGTGGGCAGGGCCTTGCATGCAAATGATTTCGCGGGCCGGCGAGGCTAGAGCTTATCTTCGCCCTCGGCGCCGGGGGTGGGGTGCTCCACACCACCATGGGCTTCAGCTTCCTCCATGGCGCGTTTGGTTTCGGCGGCGCGCTTGGAGCGGGCTTCGGCACGCTTTTGGCGTTTTTCGTCGAGCACTTTTTCGCTGCCCAACAGTTCAATGAAGGCGTTATCGGCGCCGTCGCCCTTCCGCCAGCCGGTGCGAACGATGCGCAGGTAACCGCCGTTGCGGTCTCCGAAACGCGGGCCCACGGTGTCGAACAGCTTATCGACCGCGGCACTGGTCATCAGGTACGCAAGCGCCTGCCGGCGGGCAGCCAGATCGCCACGTTTGCCGAGAGTGATCATCTTCTCGACGAGCGGGCGCATGGCCTTGGCTTTGGGCACGGTGGTCTCAATGCGCTCTTCGATGATGAGCGATGTGACCAGATTGCGCAGCAGGGAGCGGCGGTGCGACGGGTTCCGTCCGAGTTTCCATCCGGCTACTTTGTGACGCATAAAAACCTCAGTTTTCTAGTCTGGTATCCAGTTTCTAGTTCTTCGTTCCGAGCGGTTTGGCTGGAAACTCGAAACTAGAAACTGGAAACTGTTCTCACAGATCGTTATCCCCGTATGCCGACGCCGGCAGCACCTGGTTCGAAGTGGGACCGGGTACCGCGTTGCCCTGCTCGTCGATCTTCATACCCAGGCTCAAGCCCATGGTCGAGAGAATCTCTTTGATCTCGTTCAGGGACTTGCGGCCGAAGTTCTTGGTCTTCAGCATTTCGGCTTCGGTTTTCTGCACCAACTCGCCGATGGTCTGAATGTTCGCGTTCTTCAGGCAGTTGTAGCTGCGCACCGAGAGCTCGAGCTCTTCCACCGAACGGTTCAGGTTCTCGTTGCGAATTTCCGGCTTGCGCTCTTCACTCGAAGTGGAGGTCTCGATATCTTCCTCGAAGTTGATGAAGATATTCATGTGGTCCTTCAGCAGCTTGGCCGCCAGGCCGATGGAATCGGCCGGGGTGATGGAGCCGTTGGTCCAAACTTCGAGAGTGAGCTTGTCGTAGTCGGTGATCTGGCCAAGACGAGCCGCTTCCACGGTGTAGTTGCACTTGCGCACCGGGGAGTGGACGGAATCGATGGGAATAAAACCGATGCCGAGATCGTCTTCGAAATTCTTATCGGCGGAAACGTAGCCGCGGCCGCGCTTGAGCCGCATTTCCATATCGAGCTTGCCGCCTTCGCTGACGGTGGCGACGTAGACGTCTTTGTCGAGCACTTCGACGTCGGCGTCGGCCTCGATCATGCCGGAGGTGACGATTCCGGGCTGATCGGCGCGCAGATAAATGGCTTTGGGCGCGTCGCCGCTCAGCTTGAAGGGAATCTGCTTCATATTGAGGATGATGTCGGTGGCGTCCTCAACCACTCCGGGAATGGACTGGAACTCGTGCAGCACTCCATCGATTTTGACAGCGGTAACGGCCGCGCCTTCGATGGAAGACAGCAGCACCCGGCGAAGCGCATTGCCGATGGTGGTGCCGAAGCCGCGCTCAAAGGGCTGGGCCCAGAAAATTCCGTACTTGTCGGTTAAGGTTGAAGTGTCAACCGCCAGGCGTTTCGGTTTTTGAAAACCTTTCCAAAGCATGTGTTTCTCTCCTTCGGCCGTTTGGCTCGGTCAAGGCTCCCTGAGGCGGTCCCACCTCAGGTCAAGCGCCACGAACCGGCTGATCTGGCACGAAAAGCGGACCGGTAAAACAGCTTTCAGCTTTTGGCTGTCAGCTTTCAGCGGCCGAGCTACGCCCGGCAACTCTTATGCAGTCGGCAGGGTCGGGGTTCGCACCGCGATAGCTCTTCACCTTGCCATCCTCTGCGGCAATCCTAACTACTTGCTGTACAACTCTACAATCAGCTGCTCGTTTACGGGCAACTGAATCTCTTCGCGTTTGGGCAGGGACAACACTTTGCCCTTGAAATTCTCGCGATCAATTTCCAGCCAGCCCGGCGAATTCTGATGGCCGGCAAATTCCTTGGCCTGCTCGAGCACCGCCAGCTTGCGGCTGCTCTCGCGGATGGTAATCTCGTCGCCCACATTCGCCTGATAAGAAGGAATGTTGACCTTGCGGCCGTTAACATGGACGTGGCCGTGGCGGACCAACTGGCGTGCCTGGCGGCGGGAGATGCCAAAGCCAATGCGGTGAACGACGGTGTCCAGGCGGCGCTCCAGTTGTTGCAGGAGCAATTCGCCAGTTACGCCCTGGGACCGCGCAGCTTTTTCGAAATAGTTGCGGAACTGGCTCTCCTGGGCGAAGTACATGCGCTTGGTCTTCTGCTTCTCGCGCAGTTGCAGGCCATAGCCCACGATTTTCGCCTTGCGATCCTTACCGTGCTGGCCAGGGGCAAAGTTGCGCTTCTCTAGCGGACACTTGTCGCTGAAGCATTTTGTGCCTTTGAGGAAGAGTTTGATGCCCTCGCGGCGGCAGAGACGACAGACGGGATCAGTGTAACGTGCCAAGTTGCTTCTCCTTTAGATGACCGGTTTACAGGTTTGGCTTCACCCTTCTTCCCGGACGATGTGGGCCTGGCCGGCGGCTAGACCCGCGACCATTACCCGTTACTTTGCAGCGCGGCTCGAAGCCGCGCCCTTTCAAAACTACCACCAATCAGACTCTACGGCGCTTCGGCGGACGGCAACCGTTGTGCGGAATCGGGGTTGCGTCCTTGATGTTCCGCACTTCGATGCCGGCGGCGGCCAGGGCACGGATCGCGGACTCACGTCCCGAACCGGGCCCGCTGACGCGAACTTCGACGCTGCGGACACCATGATCGCGGGCCATATTGGCCGCGTTCATCGCAGCCTGCTGGGCGGCGAATGGCGTGCCCTTGCGCGAACCGCGAAATCCCAAAGAACCGGAACTCTTCCAGGAGAGCACATTGCCCGCCTGGTCGGCGATGGTCACGATGGTGTTGTTGAACGACGCCTGAATGTGGGCGATGCCATGCGACACGTGCTTCCGTTCCTTCTTCTTGAAAACTTTCTTTTTGCCCTTTTTCTCCGGCGCCGCCGGCGCGCCGGTTGCGGGCGTTGATCCTGTTTGCTTTGCCATAATCGTCCTTGGCCGTTGGCGCCGGTCGCCAGCCCTCACGGCCAACGACGAACCACCAACGACAATTTCTAGGTTTTGGTTGCCGCCTTCTTCTTTTGCGCGATGGTTCCTTTGCGCGGCCCTTTACGAGTACGCGCATTGGTGTGGGTGCGTTGTCCGCGGACCGGCAGATTGCGACGGTGCCGGTAGCCGCGATAGGAACCGATCTCGATGAGACGCTTGATGTTCATCGAGACTTCCTTGCGTAAATCGCCTTCCACCAAACCTTCGTTTTCAATTACCTGGCGGATGCGGTTGACCTCGTCTTCGCCCAGGTCTTGCACCTTCTTCATGGGCTCGACCTTGGCCTCATCAAGAATGCGGGCGGAGCGCGACACTCCGATGCCGTAGATATAGGTCAGCGCAATATTGATGCGCTTGGTGCGCGGAAGATCGACGCCTGCGATACGGGCCATAGTGGTTCCTTTATCCTTGCCGCTGCTTGTGCTTGGAATTCGTGCAGATCACCCGCACTACGCCCTTGCGATGAATGACCTTGCACTTGTCACAGATTTTCTTTACCGATGCTCGTACTTTCATAAACCCCAGCTTTCAGCCCGTCAGCCTTCAGCCGTCAGCACAACCACTGCGGCAAAGGCGGAGGCTCATTTATAGCGATACACAATCCGTCCGCGATTCAGGTCGTATGGCGAAAGTTCCACGGCGACCTTGTCTCCCGGCAATATCCGGATGAAATTCTTGCGCATCTTGCCGGAAACGTGCGCCAGTACCTGGTGCTTGTTCTCCAATTCCACCTTGAACATGGCATTGGGCAGCGGTTCCAGGACCGTCGCCATGACTTCAATCGCGTCTTCTTTGCTCATTCGCTCCTAGTAAGCTCTCAGCTATCAGCCATCAGCTTTCAGAAGATCGAATCGGCTGAAAGCTGATAGCTGAAGGCTGACGGCTTCTATTGCGTCAAAATCACCGGGCCGGCTTTGGTCACGGCCACGCAGTGCTCGAAATGGGCGCTGCAACTGCCGTCAACGGTCACCGCGGTCCACTTGTCTTCGAGCACCCGCGTACCCGGCTTTCCGTAATTCACCATGGGTTCGATGGCAAGCACCATGCCTTCGCACAATCTCGGACCGTGTCCGCGGTCTCCGAAATTCGGGATTTGCGGTTCCTCGTGCAACCTGGTACCAATCCCGTGCCCCACAAATTCACGGACCACGCTGAAGCCGTTGGCCTCCACACATTCCTGCACTGCGGCGCCGACATCGCCGACGGTATTGCCCACCACCGCCTGTTCGATGCCCTTGTACAGGGAGGCCTCAGTAACCTCGAGCAGCTTTCTGACTTCCGGAGTAACTGAACCATCCACCGGCACGGTAATGGCCGCGTCCCCATAGTAGCCATCGAGCACAACCCCGCAATCGATGGAAACTATGTCTCCGGCTTTGAGCATCCGCTTTTCCGACGGAATGCCGTGAACAATTTCTTCGTTCACCGAGGTACAAAGCACGCAAGGATAATTGTAATAACCCTTGAACGCGGGCTTCGCGCCCAGTTCCTTGATCTTTTTCTCAGCGGCCCGCTCCAGGTCCATAGTCGTGACCCCGGGAGCCACCAGACTGCCGAGCAAATTCAACACTTCCCGGACAGCGCGGCCGCTACGCCGCATCTTCTCGATTTCCGCCGTCGATTTGCAGACAATCGCCATTCATGCGCCGGAAGCGTGGCGTTCAATCTCCTGAAAAATTTGCTGCGATACCTGGTCTACCGGCAAATTGCCCGCCACCGAAACCAGCCGTCCTTTGCCCGCATAATATTCGGCTACGGGCCGGGTCTGGGAATCGTAGGCTTGCAGGCGCTCCCGGATCACGTCCTCGCGATCATCGTTACGAGTGACCAGCTTGGAACCGTCGAGGTCGCAAAGTTCATCGACTCGCGGTGGCTGAAGATGGACGTTGTAAATGTGTCCACAGACAGGGCAGGTCCTGCGTCCAGTGAGCCGGAGCAATAAGTCATTATAATCCACGTCGATGCGGATCACAATCGGCAGGCACCGGGCCCGGTTCGGTTTGTCAAAGACCTCGTGTTCGAAGTACGCGTCCAACCAGCCCGCCTGAGCGGCTGTGCGCGGGAACCCGTCGAGAATGAAACCGCGTTCGCAGTCGGCCTCCCGCAGGCGATCCGCGACCATATCGTATAGCAACTCGTCGGGCACCAGGTCACCGCGGGCCATGATGTCCTTGGCCAGCACGCCCAATTGGGTGCCGTTCTTCACGTGCGCCCGCAGCAGATCACCGGTGGAGATCTGCGGAATCTCGTAATGCTCGGCGATCAGCTTGGCCTGCGTGCCTTTGCCGGCGCCGGGTGGTCCGAGCAGTACGATTGGTCCGATGCTGCGCGAAGTGTGATCCGCCATCCAGCCGGCCCCGTAAGCTCCCCGACTTCAATCTACCCGGCTTCCTTTCCGATCGCCGGGGAAACACAAATCGCTGCCGGCGAACACCGGCGTTTACATTATGCCCAGGTACGGCGGCCGCGGATCCGACCACTCTTTGGGGTGAATCCGTCGTAGTGCCGCATGATCAACTGCGCCTCGATCTGGGTCACGGTATCCATTGCGACTCCAACCACGATGAGCAAGGAAGTGCCGCCAAAGTAAAAGGTCACGCCCAAACCGTTGGTCACCCAAGTGGGCAGGCGTTCAAAGAACGCTCCCACCGGCCCCCAAAGGTGATTCAGGTGGATGCCGGCGATCATCCATTCCGGGATGAACGAGATGAGGATTAAATACAACCCTCCCACCAGCGTGATTCGGGTCAGGATTTCGTTGATATGGTCGGCGGTACGCTTGCCCGGCCGAATGCCGGGAATGAATCCGCCATACTTCCGCATGTTGTCGGCCACTTCGTTGGGATTAAACACGATCGACACATAGAAGTAGGCAAAGAAAATGATGCCAACCGCGTAGAGCAAAGTGTAGAGCGGCTCACCCCATCCCATGGCGCGAATCAGATCGCCGAAATAGCGGTTGGTTTTGAAACCCTGAAGCACCATCTGCGGCATGGTCAGGATGGACGACGCAAAAATGACCGGCATGACGCCACCGGCGTTGACGCGCAGCGGCAGGTGAGTGGACTGACCACCCATGACTTTCCGTCCCACCACGCGCTTGGCATACTGCACCGGGATGCGGCGCTCACTGCGCTCGACATAGACGATGAAGGCCACGATCAGAATCATGATGGTGATCAGCATCCCCATGGCGATCGGAGTAAACGGTCCCCAGGCGGCGTTTTTCGTCTTATCGACAAGATCGGCGACGCCGCGGGGAAGTCCGACTACAATGCCGGCGAAGATCAGCAGGGACATTCCGTTCCCCACGCCGCGTTCGGTGATCTGCTCGCCCAGCCACATGATGAAAGCACTGCCGGTGGTGAGCGTGAGCATGGTCATCAGGATGAAGCCGTAGCCGGGCGTGACCACGAAATCTCCCGACTTCATGAGGCTGAGCGCGATGCCGAGCGATTGCACCGCGCTGAGAATCACGGTCAAGTAGCGCGTCCATTGTGTGATCTTCTTGCGGCCCAGTTCGCCTTCTTTCTGCAACTTGGCGAGGGGCTCATAGACCACGGTCAACAACTGGAGAATGATCGATGCCGTAATGTACGGCATGATTCCCAGAGCAAAAATGGTGAGGCGGCGGAGCTGGCCTCCGGAGAACAAATCCACGAAACCCAGGAAAGTGCCCCGGTTCTGCTCGAAGAACTGCTGCAATTTGTCCGCGTTCACGCCGGGCGTGGGAATGTGGCCGCCCAGGCGGTATACGGCCAAAAGACCGAGAGTGAACAGAATGCGCCTTCTCAGGTCAGGGATCTTGAAGATGTTAAGAAATTTCTCCACCATTACTGCAAGACCTCGAACTTGCCACCGGCCTTGGTGATTTTTTCCTGGGCCGACTTGGAAAATTTGTGGGCGTGGACAGTAAGCGCCTTGGAAAGTTCGCCATCACCCAGAATCTTGACCGGGTGTTTGGTGCTGATGACGCCCGCTTTGCGCAAAACTTCGGGCGTGATCGTGGTTTCGCCGAGAGTGGCCAGCCGGTCGAGGTTCACGATGTTGAATTCCTTGCGGAAAATGTTGGTGAAGCCGCGTTTGGGCATGCGGCGATGCAAGGGCATCTGGCCGCCTTCAAATCCGCGCATCATGCGCGAACCGCTGCGCGAGCGCTGGCCCTTGTGGCCGCGGGCGGAGGTCTTGCCCATGCCGGAACCCATGCCGCGTCCGACACGCTTCTTGTTTTCCGACGCCTTCTTGGGTGCTCGAATGTTGGATAAATTCATAATTGCATTCTCACTCGGTAAAGACGTAGCTAGCTGCGTCTCTACGGCACAATTTCAATCAGGTGCGGGATCTTGGCTACCATGCCCCGAATGGCGGCGGTGTCCGGACGCTCGATCACCTGGTTGAGACGGGTAAAGCCCAGTCCCTTGACTACCTTTTTGTGTTTCACCGGAGTACAAATTGCGGAGCGCACCCATTTTAGGTGGAGTTTGCCGCCCGCCGGAGTCGATTTTTTTGCCATCATTGCCAAGCCTCTTCCTGGTTACAACTCTTGCGCTGACTTGCCGCGCATGGCAGCGACGTCAGCCCGGTTCTTCAAATGCTTGAGCGCGTCGAAAGTGGCCTTGATCACATTGTGCGGGTTGGTGGTGCCGATGGATTTAGTCAGCACGTTCTGTATCCCGACGGAAGTCATCACCGCCCGCACTGCACCGCCGGCAATGACGCCCGTGCCTTCCGGCGCCGGCTTCAGCAGCACCCGGCCCGAGCCGAACCTGCCCAGCACGGTATGCGGAATGCTGGTCTGCGTGAGATTGACCCGGATCAGGTTCTTTTTCGCCGATTCAATTCCCTTGCGAATGGCCTGGGGAACCTCCTTGGCCTTCCCCGAGCCGTATCCGACGATGGCAGCGCTTGGGTCGCCTACTACCACCAGCGCGGCAAAGGAAAGGTTCTTGCCTCCCTTGACCACTTTCGTGACCCGGTTAATGTTGACGACCTGGTCTTTCAGTTGGTAGGCACCCGCATCGAGTTTTTTGATAACTGTTGGCATTCGCTCTCTTCTCTTCGTCCCTAGAACTGTAGTCCCTGTTCACGCGCCGCATCGGCCAGGGCCTTGACCCGCCCGTGATAGATGTAACCGCCGCGATCGAACACAACTTTGGTGATCCCCTTGGCCTTGGCGCGTTCGGCGATGGCTTTGCCCACCGACTTGGCCGCAGCCACGTTCCCGCCGGTGCGCTTCTCGCCCTTCTTGCCTTCCGCCGAGTGCGCGGAAACCAGGGTGTTGCTATGGAGATCGTCAATCAGCTGAACGTAAATATGGTTCAACGAGCGATACACGTTCAGGCGCGGCCGTTCGGCGGTGCCGAGAATCTTCTTGCGGATGCGCTCATGCACGTGCCGCCGGTTTGTGTTCTTTGAAGTTCGAGTTAGCATTTCGTCGTCCTTGATCGTTGGTCGCTGGTGGTTGGCGGCGACTATTTCGCTCCGGTCTTGCCCACTTTCTTCTTCAAGCGTTCTCCGGCGTAGCGCACGCCCTTGTTCTTGTACGGATCGGGCGGACGCAGGCTGCGCATTTCAGCCGCAACCTGGCCTACTTTCTGGCGATCGATGCCGGTGACCGACAGCTTGGTCTGCTTCGGGTCTACAGCAACTTCGATGCCCGTCGGCAGGGGATACTCGATGGGATGAGAATAGCCGAGACTGAACACCACCGTTCCCTTGCCCTTCAATTCGGCGCGATATCCGATACCGACGATTTCAAGCTCGCGAGTCCAGCCCTTGGTCACGCCTTCAACGGCGTTGTTGACCAGGGCCCGGGCCAAACCATGCAATGCGGCCTGGGAATCGTTCTCGCGGATAGCGACCAGGTTGCCATCCTGCTGCTGCATCTTGATGCCGGCAGGCAGCGAGGTATCCAGTTTGCCCTTGGGGCCCTGGACAGCGACGGTATTGCCTTCGATTTTGACCGTCACTCCCTTAGGGAGCGGGATCGGCTTTTTTCCAATTCGTGACATAAGATCGGCTCTTAGCTGCTAGCTTCTTGCCGCTAGCTCGGCGTTGGCTTTCGCTACTAGCTGGCGGCTAGTAGCTAAAAGCTTCCCTACCAGACTTCGCACAATAACTCGCCACCCAGGCCCTGCTTGCGGGCCTGGCGTCCAGTCATCACGCCGCGAGGCGTGGTGAGGATGTTGATGCCGAGACCACCCAGCACGCGGGGGATTTCGGTACGGCGCACATACACGCGGCAGCCGGGGCGAGAAACCCGCTCCACATTGGAGATAGCCGCCTCGTTGCCGTTGCCATACTTCAGGTAAATGCGCAGGACTTTGTGCCCTTCCTCTTCCGTAGCCTTGACGTTGGCGATATAGCCCTCCTCTTTGAGGATACGGGCAATTTCCGCCTTCAGCTTGGAAGCGGGAATATCCACTTTCTGGTGCCGGGCGCTAATCGCGTTGCGAATGCGCGCCAGCATGTCTGCGACCGGATCGGTCAACTTCATGTTTTGCTTCTCCTCAGCCGCCCGTTAGCTTCCGCGATGTTCCGCGAAGAACCTGCGGCGGCTCGTTTTCCTACCAGGACGACTTCGAAACCCCAGGAATCTCTCCCCGCAATGCCAGGCTGCGAAAACACAGCCGGCACAACCCGAACTTGCGGATGAACGCGCGCGGACGTCCGCAAATCTTGCAACGGTTGTGCTTGCGCGAAGAAAACTTGGGCTTTCTTGCGTCCTTCACTCGTTTTGCAGTTGTAGCCATCTAGCTCCTAGCTTTCAGCCGTCAGCTCTCAGCCTTCAGCTCTTGGCGGATCATTGTCTCAATAGTCAATGACCCAATGTTCAATACCTACGGCCGGAACGGCATGCCTAAATGCCGCAACAGCGTTCGCGCCTGATCGTCACTGGCCGCGGTGGTCACGATGGTGACGTTCATGCCCTTCTGCTTGTCGACCCTGGCGTAGTCAATCTCCGGAAAGATCAACTGATCATGCAAGCCGAGGGTGTAGTTGCCGCGACCGTCAAACGACTTGGTTGAAACCCCGCGAAAATCGCGCACCCGAGGCAAAACCACGTTCACCAGGCGGTCAAAGAATTCGTACATGCGGTCGCCACGCAAAGTGACCATGGCGCCAATCGACTGCCCTGCACGGACCTTGAAGGCCGCAATGGACTTCTTGGCCCGCGTGACCACCGGCTTCTGGCCGGTGATCTGGCCAAGTTCGTTGACCGCGGGATCCAGCACCTTGGCGTTTTGCGTGGCCTCGCCCATACCCATGTTGACCACAATCTTATGAAGATGCGGCACCGCCATGGGGTTCTTGAAGGAGAACTCCTTCATCAACGTGGGCGCGACCTCGTTCTTGAAACGCGCTTTCAGCCGCGGCGTCTCTTTGGCGCTGTGACGCGCCACTTCCGGAGCCCGTTGTTCCTCCTGCGCCCCGCCCTTTTTTTCCTTCTTGTCTTTTGCCATTGTCTTTACCCTTGACTCCTGGCTTCAGCTTTCAGCTAAAGCCGACCGCCAAAAGCCAGCCGCCTATTTTTCTAAAGTCGTTCCACACTTCTTGCACACCCGCACTTTGCGGTCGCCACGGATTTCACGGCCGATTCGCACGGGCCCGCAGGTTCCGCATACCAACTGCACGTTGGAAATTGCGATGCGGCTTTCCTGCTCAGCAATCCCGCCTTTTATGTTGCGCTGGGGGTTGGGGCGCACGTGCTTTTTCACCACCATGACATGCTCGACCAGAAGCTTCCCATCGCCGGGAAACACCCGCAGAACACGGCCTTCTTTGCCTTTGTCGCGACCGGTGATGACTTTCACCATATCGTTACGGCGAATGTCCACTCGTTTATGTGCGGTTGCTGCGGTTGCCATTTCCAAAACCTCAGTTTCCAGTTTCCAGTTTCTGGTCTCTAGCTTCTAGGCGCTCTAGAAACCAGAAACTACCTAAAGAACTTCTGGCGCCAACGAAACGATCTTCAGAAACTTCTTTTCCCGCAACTCGCGGGCTACGGGTCCGAACACGCGCGTCCCCACCGGTTCGCCGGCATCGTTGATCAGCACAGCCGCGTTGCTGTCGAAGCGGATGTAGGTGCCATCGCGACGGCCATACTCTTTTCGAGTGCGTACAATCACCGCCTTCACCACTGTGCCCTTCTTCACTTGACCATCGGGCGAAGCTTCTTTCACGCTGGCCGTGATCACGTCTCCCAAGCCGGCGTTCAGCCCGGTCGAGCCGCCCAGCGGCAGAATCATCTGCAGCTTGCGGGCGCCGGAGTTGTCGGCGACTTCGAGCATGCTTCTCATCATCACGGCCATAATTCAATCTCCCAATCACAGAATCTTAAGACGCAACTTCGGTGACCACTTCGGGCACCAGCGCGGCGCGGCGGACCACCTGCTTCAATCGCCAGCGCTTCAACTTCGAAAGGGGGCGGGTTTCCTCGAGCCGGACCACGTCGCCGATATGGGCCTCGTTTTTCTCGTCGTGGGCATAAAACTTCTTGGACTTCGAAACCACCCGTCCGTAGAAGGCGTGCGACTTCTTGCGCACGATTTGCACCACGATGGTCTTCTGCATGCGGTTCGACACAACTTCGCCAACCACTTCCTTGCGGCGTCCCGCAGCCGGGTGAATATTGGTTTCTGCCATTAACTCTTCTCCGTATTTGCAGCCGCCAGGCTGCGCTCACGAACAATGGTCTTGACGCGGGCGATGTCCCGGCGCAAACCGCGTATCTTTTTCAAGCTCTCGGTCTGGCCCATGTTGAGCTGGAACTTCAGCTTGAAGAGCTGATCGTTCAGATCACGCTCCTGATGCTTAAGTTCGTCTTCGGTCAAGTTGCGGACTTTGTCGGGTTTCATAATCGTTACCTAGTGGACCGCTGACTCGCGCCTCACAAACACCGTTCGCAGCGGCAGCTTGTGCGACGCCAGACGCATAGCCTCGGAGGCGTCGTTCAGGCTGACGCCCTCCATTTCAAACAGAATCTTGCCGGGCCGGACGACCGCCACCCAGTGATCCGGTGCGCCCTTGCCTTTGCCCATACGGGTTTCGGCCGGCTTCTTGGTCACCGGCTTGTCCGGGAACAGGCGCAGTTGGATCTTGCCGCCGCGCTTGACGAATCGCGTCATGGCCACGCGGGCAGCTTCGATTTGCCGGTCAGTGATCCAGCCGGGCTCGAGCACCTTTAATCCGTAGTCGCCAAACGTCAATTCGCTTCCGCGCCAGGCTTTGCCGGTCATGCGGCCGCGCTGCTGTTTGCGATACTTCACTTTCTTAGGCATTAACATAAATTCACTCTTGAGCTTCTAGCCGTCAAATTCCAGCTCAAAACGCTCCCACGGGTTGCTGCGCCTCTCGCTTTTTGGTGGGCAGGATTTCGCCCTTGTACACCCAAACTTTTACGCCGATGACGCCGTAGGTGGTGCGCGCCTCGGTGAAGCCATAATCAATATCGGCGCGCAAGGTATGCAGCGGCAAGCGGCCCTGGAGATACCATTCCGAACGGGCGATTTCATTTCCGTTCAGCCGTCCACTCACCCGGACCTTGATTCCCTTGCACCCGAAACGCAGCGCCGAATCCACCGCCTTGCGCATGGCGCGGCGGAAGCCCACCCGCTTTTCGAGTTGCAGGGCAATCGCCTCCGACACCAGCTGGGCATCGAGCTCCGGCTTGTGCACTTCCTGAATGTCGAGATAAACCTCGCGCGCAGTACGCTTCTGAACGTCCTGCTTCAGTTTGTCGATTTCAACGCCTTTGCGTCCGATGATGATTCCGGGGCGCGCCGTCCTGATAATCACGCGCAGCTTGTTGCCGGGACGTTCGATTTCGATGGAGCTGACGCCCGCCGACTTAAGCTTGTCCTTGAGCTCGTTCTTGAGCTTCACGTCTTCGAGCAAGAGCTTGTCGTAGTCGCGCTCCACAAACCAGCGGGACTTCCACGGCTTGGTATAGCCGAGCCGGAAACCGTACGGATGAACTTTTTGTCCCATCTTTATCTCCTGTAGCGCCGAGCTACTTCTTCGCTGCCACTTTCTTCTTCTTGTTGACGGCCGCCTTCTTCTTACCCGCGGTTTTCTTCGCCGGCGCCGCTGCGTGAGCCTCTCCAACCACCTGCGCCACGGCTTCGCCATTCTTGCCGCGCTCCGCCAATTCGATCTCAATGTGGGAGATGCGCCGCACGTAGCGGAAGGCCCGGCCCATCGGGGCAGGGCGGATTCGCTTCATCCGCGGACCATCGCCGGCAACTGCGCGCTTCACGTAAAGGCTGTCTACATCCACGTCCAAGCCTTTTTCCGCGCTCAGGTAATTGGCGTTCTCAAGCGCCGACCGCACCAGCTTCTCAATGGTCGGCGCAACCCGCTTCTTGGTGAAGGCAAGCGTATGAAGCGCGTCTTCTACGCGCCGGCCCTTGATCAGGTCCAGCACCAGACGGGCCTTCTGCGGCGAGACGCGCATGAACCGGGCTTGAGCTCGAAATTCCATAGTCTTAGTCTCTTCCATCCTGCCTTACGACTTGGGCGCTGGAGCTGCCGGCGCTGCCGCCGACGCCGCTCCGCCCGCCGGAGTTATCGCCCCCGGCCCGCCGGGGATGCCCGCGGGTCTGGCGGCGGTTTCAGTTGCCGCCCGCATGGAGTGCGCCTTGAACTGGCGAGTAAAGCTGAACTCGCCCAGCTTGTGGCCAACCATGTTCTCGGTGACATACACCGGAATAAACTTCTTGCCGTTGTGCACCGCGATGGTGTGTCCGATAAATTCCGGAATCACCGTGGAGCGCCGCGACCAGGTGCGCAGCACCTTTTTCTCGTTGCGCGAATTCATGGCTTCCACCCGCGATTGCAGGTAGCCATCGACAAACGGGCCCTTCTTGGTTGAACGTGCCATAAAGTCAGCTCTCAGCTTTCAGCCATCAGCCTTGTACAAACAACTACTTGCTTCTCCGGCTCACGATAAACGCATCCGTGCGCTTGTTGTTGCGCGTCTTGTAACCGCGTGTCGGCTGTCCCCACGGGGTAACCGGGTGACGCCCTCCGGAAGTCTTGCCTTCACCACCGCCGTGCGGATGGTCAACCGGGTTCATGGAGACGCCACGGTTGTGCGGGCGCTTGCCCAGCCAGCGCGAGCGTCCAGCCTTGCCAATGGTGACGTTTTCGTGATCCAGGTTGCCAACCTGTCCGATGGTTGCCAGACAATCCTGAGAAACCTTGCGGGTCTCTCCCGAGGGGAGTTTGACCAGCGCATACTCGGCTTCTTTGGCCACCAGTTGTGCCGCACCGCCGGCCGACCTCACCATCTGCGCGCCCTTGCCCGGCTTCAATTCAACGTTGTGGATAGTGGTGCCGGGGGGGATATTGCGCAGCGGCAGGGCATTGCCCACCAGGATGTCCGCGTCCGGGCCGCTCACGATCTTTTGTCCAACCTTCAAACCATCCGGCTGCAGGATATAGCGCTTCTCGCCGTCGGCATAATTCAGCAGCGCAATGCGGGCGGAACGGTTGGGATCATATTCGATAGAGGCCACGGTCGCCGGAATCCCGGTCTTGTCGCGCTTGAAATCGATGATGCGCAGCTTCTTCTTGTGCCCGCCACCGATGAATCGGCTGGTGGTATCGCCGGAATTGCGGCGGCCCCCGGTACGCAGCTTGGGCTCGGTCAAGGGCTTGTACGGACGAGTGCTGGTAATGTCGTCATTGACGATCGTCGTCCGGTAGCGCAACGTCTGGGTCGTCGGTCGGTATGTCTTGATTGGCATAAAAAGCTCTCAACCTTCAGCTGCCAGCTCACATCGCCATCGCTTCTGCTGAAAGCGGATGGCTGAGAACCGAAAGCTTGCTACAGGTTCTGCGCGTACTCCGGCATCTTCTCTCCGGTTTTCAACCGCACGTACGCTTTCTTCCAGTCGGCGCGATAGCCGGCAAACTTCCCCCGCCGCCGTTCTTTTCCCGGATAAGTCGCAGTGCGCACGGAATGCACTTTCACTTTAAAAATGCTCTGGACGGCTTCTTTGATTTCGGTCTTAGTCGCTTTGGGCGCCACCTGGAAGACCAAGGTGTTCTGGTTTTCCTTGATGGCCAAACCTTTTTCAGTAATGACCGGCCGGCGAAGAATCTGGTATGCCGATTTCATCAGGCCACCTCCGCGGCTTTTTCATGTTTGGTCCGTCGCCGCGGCACCTTTGCAGCTTTTTTCGGACTGCCTTCGCCTTCGGCGGCATGCTTGCGCCGCTTGGGCAGCGAACTCTTCAGCGTAATTTGCAGCTTCTCGATGGCCGGCTGCGAGAAGATTGCCCGGTCATAGCGCAGCAAGTGATAGGGATGGACCTCGTTGCCCGTGACCAGTTCCACTCCTTCGAGATTGCGCGAACTGAGCACCAAATTGCGGTTCCCGTGATTCGCTACTTCGATCAGCAGCGCGGTGCCGTCAACCTTCAGCTTGTCGAGTGCCTCTCGAAAAGTCTTGGTCTTGACTTCTTTGAGATTGAATGCGTTGACCACCACCAGCTTGCCGTCTGCCAACTTGGCTGCCAGCGCGGAACGCAGCGCGCCCAGCAGTTTCTTGCGGGGAAACTGGTAATCGTAGGAGCGCGGTTGCGGGCCGTGCACGGTGCCGCCGTGCCGCCACAGTGGCGAGCGGATGGAGCCGACGCGGGCGCGGCCCGTGCCCTTCTGCTTCCAGAGCTTCTTTCCGGCGCCCGAAACCAGCTTCTTGTTCTTGGTGGCGTGAGTGCCCGCGCGACGGGCGGCGCGGTAGTGCTTCACCGCTTCCCAAAGCAGGTCCTCGTTGACCGCGCCGAAGACTTCGTCGGCAAGTTCGAGCGTGCCCACCTTGCCGCCACTCAGATTTTGAATTTCAATCGTTGCCATATGCTTTTCTTGTGAACACGGGCGCCTCGCCCGCGCACCCTGATTTCTTATGCCTTCTTTGCCGCGCGCTTGGCTGCCTTCAAGGGATCAACCGTGGCCGACCCGGCAAATCCACGACGCTCTCTCGGTGGCTTCTTGGCCTTGGTGATCACCAGATATCCCCCGTTGGGGCCGGGCACACTGCCTTCCACCACCAGCAGGTTGTCATCTTTGTCCACACCCAGCACCCGCAGGTTGCGGACTGTCACCCGATCATTGCCCATATGCCCCGACATGCGCATTCCCTTGAACACTCGCGAGGGAAACGCGGAGGAACCAATCGATCCCGTGATCTGGAACATCGAACCGTGCGATTTCGGACCGCCGCCGAAATGATGCCGCTTGACCACGCCCTGGAAGCCGCGTCCCTTGCTGACTCCCACCACGTCCACAAATCTTTCGCCGTCGAAAATGTCCACTAACACGCGGTCACCGGCCTTCACCGCACCATCGCCGTCAGCGGAGGCTTTGTCGTCAATCTCGACCGGAACTTCACGCGTAAACTTCACCGGCGGCAGATTGTTCTTGCCGAGATGGCCTTTCATCGGCTTGGTCAGGCGCGATTCCTTCATGAATTCGACCAGGCCGATCTGCGCGGCGACGTACCCATCCTTGGTCGCGGTCTTGTGCTGCGTGACCACGCAGGGACCAGCCTGCAACACGGTAGCGGGATGCACGTCGCCCTTGTCGTCGAAGAGCTGCGTCATGCCGACCTTTTTTCCCAGGATTCCAGCTACTTTTGCCATGTGATTAGCTTTCAGCCGTCAGCCGTCAGCCGTCAGTCCTCAGTCGTTGTTTCGCTGAAAGCTGAGAGCTGAGGGCCGAGAGCTATTTGTGTTCCTTGCCAAATGCCTTGATCTCCACGTCTACACCGGCCGGGAGGTCGAGTTTCATGAGTGCATCCACGGTCTGTTGCGTCGGCTCGAGAATGTCGAGCAACCGCTTATGGGTGCGAATTTCGAACTGTTCGCGCGACTTCTTGTCCACGTGCGGCGAACGCAGCACGCAGTATTTGTTCTTCATCGTGGGCAACGGAATCGGGCCCGCGATCTGCGCGCCAGTACGGCGGGCGGTTTCGACGATCTCACCCGTGGACTGGTCCAGGATGCGGTAGTCGTACGCCTTTAACCGGATTCGAATTCTCTCTTTTCCAACCATGTTTCACTCTCTATCCCCTCCCGGCTGTTCCAGGAGGAAAGAACTGGCGGCGAGATGCAAGCCGCTGAAAACCCTGCGGAGCTTCGCTCCGCCACACGCGCGAGACGCGCGCGCCTACACTTACTGCACAATCTCCGCAATGGTTCCGGCGCCGACCGTATGGCCGCCTTCGCGAATTGCAAACCTCAACCCCTTTTCCATTGCCACCGGCGTGATCAGCTCAATCACCAGGCTCACGTTGTCTCCCGGCATCACCATCTCGGTTGCAGCCGGCAACTCCGCCACCCCGGTCACGTCCGTCGTCCGCAGATAAAACTGCGGCCGGTAACCCTTGAAGAATGGCGTATGCCGCCCGCCTTCTTCTTTCGTCAGAATGTAAACTTCCGCCTTGAATTTGGTGTGCGGCGTAATTGATCCACCCTTCGCCAGCACCATGCCGCGCTCGACATCGTCCTTGCCAATACCGCGCAAGAGCAATCCGGCGTTGTCGCCCGCCAACCCCTCGTCCAACTGCTTCTTGAACATTTCCACGCCGGTCACCACCGTCTTGCGGGTGTCGCGGAAGCCCACGATTTCCACTTCCTCGCCGACTTTCACCTTGCCACGCTCGATTCTTCCCGTCACCACCGTGCCACGGCCCGAAATCGAGAAAATATCTTCAATCGGCATCAGGAACGGCTTATCGAGTTCGCGCGCCGGTTGCGGCACGCTCTTGTCGACCGCCTCCATCAACTCGTCAATCTGCTTTTCCCATTTCGCTTCCCCGTTCAGCGCGCCCAAGGCCGACAGCCGCACCACCGGAACCGTGTCGCCCGGAAACTGATAGCTCTTCAACAACTCGCGCACTTCAAGTTCCACCAGGTCCAGCAACTCGGGATCATCCACCGCATCGCACTTGTTCAACGCCACCACGATGTATGGCACTCCGACCTGCCGCGCCAGCAGCACATGCTCGCGCGTCTGCGGCATCGGACCGTCGGTCGCAGCGACCACTAAGATCGCGCCATCCATCTGCGCCGCGCCCGTAATCATGTTCTTGATGTAGTCGGCGTGGCCCGGGCAGTCCACGTGCGCGTAGTGCCGGTTCGCCGTCTCATACTCGACGTGCGCCGTCGCAATCGTGATACCGCGCGCCTTCTCTTCCGGCGCGTTGTCAATCGAATCAAACGACCGGAACAGAATCTTCGGGTTGTGCTTGGACAACACCTTGGTGATGGCCGCCGTCAACGTGGTCTTGCCATGGTCAATGTGACCAATCGTCCCTACGTTGCAGTGCGGCTTATTTCGTTCAAATTTTTCTTTCGCCATGTGCTTGTTCTCTCTCCGTAGAAACGTAGCTTGCTACGTCTCAGCGTGCTATCTCTTCGGCCCTTGTGACCTGCCAATAATTTCGTCTGCTTCGCCGCGCGGCACTTCTTCATAACGCGCAAAGTGCATGGAATATTCGGCGCGCCCCTGGGTACTCGAACGCATGTGGGTCGCGTAGCCGAACATTTCCGCCAGCGGCACGATCGCTTTAATTACCTGTGATCCGGCACGATGCTCCATGCCCTCAATGCGTCCACGGCGCGAACTCAGGTCGCCCATAATCACGCCCGCGTAATCTTCCGGAGTAACCACTTCGACCGCCATCACCGGCTCGAGCAATACCGGCGACGCTTTGCGGGCGGCTTCTTTGAACGCCATGGAGCCGGCGATCTTGAAGGCCATTTCGTTGGAATCGACGTCGTGGTAGCTGCCGTCGTAGAGAATGGCTTTCACGTCGACCATTTCGTAGCCGGCGAGGACCCCGCCTTCCATGGCTTCCTTGATTCCCTGATCGATCGGCTTGATAAATTCTTTTGGCACTGAGCCGCCGATGACTTCGTTGACGAATTCGTAGCCCTTGCCGGGCTCATTCGGCTCGATGCGGATCTTGGCATGACCATACTGACCGCGGCCGCCGGTCTGGCGAATGTATTTGCCTTCGGCTTCAGACTTTTTGCGGATGGTCTCGCGGTAGGCCACTTGCGGCTTGCCAACGTTGGCTTCAACTTTGTACTCGCGCATCATGCGGTCAATGATGATTTCCAGATGCAATTCGCCCATGCCGCTGATGATCGTCTGGCCGCTGTCGGGGTCGGTATGAACTTTGAAGGTGGGGTCTTCCTGCGCCAACTTGGAAAGCGCCATGCCCATTTTTTCCTGGTCGGCTTTGGTCTTGGGCTCGACCGCGACCGAAATCACGGGAACTGCGAATTCGATGGATTCGAGCGCGATGGGGTGCCTTTCATCGCAGATCGTGTCACCGGTCGAGACATTCTTTAATCCAACGGCAGCGCAAATGTCGCCAGCCAGAATTTCGTTGATGTCTTCGCGCTTGTTGGCGTGCATTTTGAGCAGGCGGCCAATGCGCTCGGTGCGTCCGCGACCGCTGCTTAGCACCGAATCGCCCGATTTGACCTGCCCGGAATAAACACGGATGAAGGTCAACTGTCCGACAAACGGGTCGGCCATGATCTTGAAAGCCAGAGCCGAAAAAGGCTCACTGTCAGAAGGCTTGCGGGTCTCCACTTCGCCGGTGTCGGGATTGACACCTTTGACTTCGCCGGCATCGAGCGGGGACGGCAGATAGTCCACAACCGCATCGAGCAACGGCTGCACACCTTTATTCTTGAAAGCAGTGCCCACCACAACCGGGAATAGCTTGAGGGCGATGGTCGATTTGCGCAACGAGGCGCGCAATTCCGCCGCAGAAATGGTCTCACCTTCCAGGAACTTGTGCAGCATTTCATCGTCGTTTTCGGCGACGGTTTCGACCAGCGCGGCATGAAAGGCTTCCGCTTTTTTCTGTAGTTCCGCAGGGATAGGGCCGGAGATGTATTCCGCGCCAATGGTGTCATCCTGCCAAACGATGGATTTCATCTCGATGAGGTCGACGACACCTTTGAACTTGTCTTCCTGGCCGATGGGAATCTGAATGGCGACGGGTTTTGCATTCAGGCGCTTGCGAAGGGTGTCCACCGCATGCTCGAAATCCGCGCCCATCTTGTCGATCTTATTGATGAAGCAAATACGGGGAACGCCGTACTTGTCAGCCTGACGCCAGACTTTTTCCGACTGCGGCTGCACGCCGTGGACGGCGTCAAACACGGCGACGGCGCCATCGAGCACGCGAAGCGAACGCTCGACTTCAGCGGTGAAATCGACGTGGCCGGGAGTGTCAATAATGTTGATGCGAATGTCGCGCCAGGTGCAGGTGGTGGCGGCGGAAGTGATGGTGATGCCCCGCTCCTGCTCCTGCTCCATCCAGTCCATGGTGGCGGTCCCTTCGTGGACCTCTCCGCTGCGATGCGTCTTTCCGGTATAGAAAAGGATGCGCTCGGTCGTAGTGGTCTTACCGGCATCGATGTGGGCCATGATGCCGATATTCCTGCACCGCTCTAATGGGACTGTTCTGGACACAGCTTTCTTTCTCTCTTCTTTTCGTAACTCTTGCTCGTTGGCTACAGAACCCGTCAAATCTTTATCCCTAATCCTTGGTCTATTCGCGCTACCACCGGTAGTGGGCGAAGGCCTTGTTGGCTTCCGCCATACGGTGAACGTCTTCTTTCTTCTTAATTGCAGCGCCACGGTTGTTGGCGGCGTCCAGCAATTCGTTGCTTAACTTATCGATCATGCCCTTTTCGCCGCGTCCGCGGGAATACGTGATCAGCCAGCGGATGGCCAGCGAAGTCCGGCGGTCAGCATTCACTTCGACCGGCACCTGGTAGTTGGCGCCACCCACGCGGCGGGTCTTGACTTCGAGCAACGGCTTGACGTTCTCAACCGCTTTTTTGAAGAGCTTCAGGGCCTCGTCGCCGCCCTTTTCCTGTAGACGGGTCATGGAGGAATAAACAATTCTCTCCGCCGTGCTCTTCTTGCCGCCCCACATCATGCAGTTGACGAACTTGGTGACCAAGTCGGATCCGTAAACTGGATCGGTCTCGGTTCCGCGTTTCGGGACATGTCCTTTTCGTGGCATTGCTCTGCTCCGTATCTACGCTTTCGGTCTCTTGGCTCCGTACTTCGAACGGCTCTGCTTGCGGCCGGCAACTCCCACCGCGTCGAGCGTGCCGCGGATTACGTGATAGCGCACCCCCGGCAGGTCTTTCACACGGCCGCCGCGGATCAGCACAATCGAGTGCTCCTGCAAATTGTGGCCCACGCCGGGAATGTAGGTCGTCACTTCGATTCCGTTGGTCAATCGAACACGGGCAACTTTGCGCAGCGCCGAGTTCGGCTTCTTGGGCGTTTGGGTGTACACGCGGGTACATACGCCGCGCTTCTGAGGACATCCCTGCAACGCCGGACTGGCGGTTTTATATCGCGGCCGCTTGCGGCCGTCACGCACCAATTGATTGAAAGTCGGCACTCTTACCACTCCTTGAGCCGCATAATCCGCCCACACGCCCATTGGCGCGAGTAGGCAGCAAACCCGCAGCTTCTGCTTTTCCCCGATTCAGGGGTCTGGATGGCGATGGGCCAGCCATGCTTCCGCCGCGCATACTGCGGACGGAGGACCACAAATTCGGTCTAACGCTGCCGACGGTGGCGCCAAGCCCAAAAGGGAGGCACTCCGTTTCGTCAGCACCGCCCTGCATAGCCCTCCAACGGGTGGAAGTACGCACAGGACGCTTCAGCGAGGGCATCTTCGCAACTTCCGAAGACGTATATCTTTGCGGCTCAACTGCCTTCAGGCGGCGAGCGCGGCGCAGAAATCGCACCGCCGTGAAACCCACCGCGCACAGGAAAGCCAGGATGACTCGCGGAACCCTATAAATATAGCAATTGATTTCATACATCGTCAACACATCATTCATCTGGCCGCGGCGCATCCCAGCAGAATGCGCCTTTCTGGAGGATTGCTGAAAACGCAGACTGCTTCTACACTGGGGAACTCCCATACAACGTGGGCTCGAACCGTGGACCGCCTGAAGGCGGGGAGGATGAATGAGTAGGTTGGGTCGTCTGGGCTGTGCCATGGCTGTCGTTTGTTTCCTGATCGCGGTGCAAGCCGGCTGCAGCAGCAGCAAGGCGGTAACCTCGACCACTTTCGCCGTGCCCACCAGTATTACGCTGAACCCCACGAATAGCATCTCCATGGAACTGGGAACGAACGTGGCGTTCTCGGGAACGCCTTTAGACAAGAATAATGCCCCCATTTCGGAACCTATCTTCTACCAGTCCAGCAATAGCGCAGTCGTGACCGTGGCTTCAAACGGCTTGGTTTGTGCCGGCTCCTGGGATTCTTTGAGCGTGCCGCAAATCTGTTCTCCTGGGCCTGTGGGATTCGCCGATATTATCGCGTCGACGCAGGGGGTGAGCAGTCCGACCACCAGGGTTTACGTTCACCAGCACATCGACAACATTGCGATCACGCCGCTTCCGCCGGGCCCCGTGAACTCCTGCCTGTCGGCTGGTCAGACGGGGTTGTTTCAGGCAACGGCTTACAGCCGTGGCAGTGACGTTACCTCGACTGCGGGGCAATTCGGCTGGCAGACACTCAATGCTGGGGTTGCGGACGTTAGCACTACGGCGAACGGATTGAGCAACGTCGTCAAAGGCCAATCGTTGAACCAGGTGCAGATCACGGCCAAGATCCCCGGCCTCACTCCCCTGTTCGCGCTGATCGGCACTACCAGCAGCGCGCCTTTCAGTTTCACCACCTGCCCGGTTCAGTCGATTCAACTCGAGGTAACCGCCGCTTCCCAAACGTCGGAAACAATTACGCCCACGGTGGTGGACAGTCTGGGCACTACTATCTTGGGAGCCCCTTTAACCTGGAGCTCTTCGCAGCCTGCGTCGGTGGGCGTTAACGCAGGCTTGGCCGCCGCGCTGCCGGGTGGGGGTGGCGCAACCATCGTGGCCTCATGCACGCCACCCAGCTGCAACATCGGCCTTTCTGGTCCAATTTTTCCCGAGAACGTGGTCACCATGGTGGCCCCGGCCAGTTCATCGCCTGGCGCCACGGTATTTGTGTCAACTCTGGGTTGTGGAACGGTGGACGACTGCATCAGCACTGTAGTTCCGGTAACCACTCCGGCCAACACCGTCGGTACTGCTGTCCTTCTGCCTGCCACCCCGAATTCGATGGTATTTGACCGATTTGGAGCCAAAGCTTACCTGGGAACCAATTCCAGTCTGCAGGGGAGCAAAGGATTGGCGATTGTCAACGCCGGCGGTGGCAGTCCGAGTCAATTTGCCGGCGTCGTAGGCAAGGTTCTAGCGGTATCCCCGGACGGCACCCGGGTGATTGTCTCCGACACCACGGACTCACCCAACCAGGTGTTTGTGCTGAATACCAGCACTAATGCCGTCAACCCGTACAGGATCACCGGCGCAACCGCCGCTGACTTCTCCCCGGACAGCCTGAAAGCCTTCATTCTGGCAGGAAGCACGCTGTACGTGTACTCCAAGGTGGAGGCGCTCCAGTCCCAGCCGCTTGCCGCACCCGCGAGAGATGTGACATTTCTTTCGGAAGGGGCGTTTGCTTATCTAGCCGGCGGCAGTCTGGCAGGGATTACGGTGATGAGGACGTGCGATAACGACCAGGTTGATACGGTGAGTGTCGCAGGATCGCCGGTGCCGACGTTTATGAAGACACTGCCCGGCCAAGCCTCGCTCCTCAACGCCGATCCGAACCACCCGGATCCGCCCGACGCGTTTCACATCCTCGGCCTGGCGCCGCCGCTGATCACCGTCATCAGCGCCCACCCTCCGGAACCAACCAAATGGTCCGGGTGCACTCCGACGGTGGTGAATAATGATCCCACGCCAGCGACGTTTGACTTGGGCCGCGGCAACTTTGTGGCTTCACAGTTAATCGTCTCCCAGGACGGTTCGACGGCGTACATCGTGGCGCCGACGTTTAACAGCATTATCGTCTTCAATATTGGCGCCAGGACTTCGTCCGCGATTCCACTGGCGGGGAATGGTCTTCCCTTGCAGGCCTCTCTGAGCCCGGACGGCACGCAGCTTTTCGTTGGAAGCAGCGATGGGACGCTGCACATTCTGCAAACTGGCACTGGCGCCGATGTGCAGCAAATCAGCTTCCCGCTCGGCTTGTGTCAAAATGCGGCGGGCCAGCCTTTCCCGGGTCTGACTTGCAATCCTGACCTGATCGCAGTAAAGCCCTGACGCGTCGGTCGTCGGGTCGTTGTTTTTGATCAATGGCCGCCGGCTGTCGGGCTGATGACCTTCTTCTCCAGTTCCTTACCTACACTATCGAGCACCCCATTGATGAATTGCACCGATTCGGGACTGGAGAACTTGCGGGCGATTTCCAGAGCTTCGTTGATGACAACCGCACGCGGGGTCTCGCGGAAGCCGATAAGCTCCGCTACAGCCGAGCGCAGCAGGTTGCGATCGACGGCCGCCATGCGGTCCATGCGCCAGTGCTCGGCATGGCGCTCGATAAGACCATCAATTTCGGCAGCATGATCGGTGGCAACACGAAAGAGATCTTCGGCAAACCCGCGCACTTCACCTTCCGCCGACTTGTGTTCATTCCAGAAAGTACGGCGGACATCGTCCGGCGGCTGCTTGCCCATGTCGGACTGAAAGAGCATTTGCAAAACCAGTTCGCGGGATTTACGGCGGGTGCCCATGGGAAGCTGTCAGCTATCAGCGTTCAGCATTCAGTTTACAAGAGTTGAGAAGTGGTTCGGGCATCAGCGTTTGCGTTTTCTCGGGCGGGCTTTGAGTTTCGTGCCCTTGCTGAGAGCTGAGGGCTGAGAGCTGAGAGCTTTCTTCAGATTCGCCATCTCCACGGCTGAGAGCGCCGCTTCGAAACCTTTGTTGCCCATTTTCAGGCCGGCGCGGTCGATGGCTTGCTCCAGGGTCTCGCAGGTCAGGACTCCGAAAGCGTGCGGGACGCCGGTTTCTTGAGCGGATTGTCCGATGCCGCGCGTTACTTCGTTAACGATGACGTCGTAGTGGGCGGTATCTCCGCGGAGCAGGCATCCGAGACAGATGATGGCATCGTATTTTCCGGTTTCGGCGAGAGTGCGTGCGGCAGAGGGAATTTCGAAAGAGCCAGGAACGCGGACGATGGTGATGTCTTTTTCCCGCGCACCGGAGCGAAGCAGGCCATCGTAGGCGCTGAGCAGAAGCCTTTCAGTAATGAACTCGTTAAAGCGGGAAACGACAATTGCGAAGCGGAAACCTGCCGCATCCAGTTTCCCCGCGAGCGCCTTCTTTCGAATCTTCTCTTCGACGATTTTCTCCGCGTCTCTGTGACTCTGTGGTGGAATGTTTTTCATCCAAGAAATCCGTGGCGATGGAAGACACTATCTACCCTTGAATTGCGGCGCCCGTTTCTCCAAGAATGCCGTAGTTCCTTCTTTCTTGTCTTCCGAGGAGCAGGCCACGCTGAATAGAACCGCTTCCAGATAAAGCGCATCCGGCAAGGGCATCTCGAGCCCACGGTTCACCGCTTCCATGGAATACTGTACCGCGAGTGGCGAGTTGGCGATGATTTTCTGCGCAATGGCCTCGGCGCGGGGAATCAGTTCCCCTGCGGCCGTGACTTCGTTGACCAGGCCCATGCGGTGGGCTTCCTGAGCGGTGATCATTTCGCCGGAAAGGATGAGCTGCATGGCCCGGCCTTTGCCGACCAGGCGCGGCAGGCGCTGGGTGCCACCGTAGCCGGGAATTATTCCGAGCTTCACTTCGGGCTGCCCCAGTTTGGCGTTGTCGCTGGCCAGACGCATGGTGCAGGCCATGGCGATTTCACATCCGCCGCCGAGCGCGAAGCCATTGATGCAGGCGATCACCGGCTTACCGAGATTCTCGATCAAATCGAGGACGGACTGGCCGCGGTGAGTGTACTCCTTGCCGCTGACCGCGTCATGCTTGGCCAGTTCACCGATGTCGGCGCCGGCGATGAAGGCCTTTTCTCCGGATCCGGTCAGGATGCATACGCGGATGCCGGCGTCGTTCCTGGCGTCGGTGAAAGCGCTGCGCAGCTCTTCCATGGTGGCCATATTGAGGGCGTTGAGGACTTTTGGCCGGTTGACGGTGACGTAGGCGATGGCGTTTTTCTTTTCGAAAAGTATGTTTTCGTAGGTCATAAATTTCTATTCGTCACGGCTCAACGCTGGATCGAAATCATTTTAACCACAGAGTTCACAGAGAAGCACAGAGAAATCAGGTTATCCGCGTAGATCTGCCGCTCGACGTTCACAGCTTGTTCGGCTTCGGGTTCGCCGGATCCGAATAATCGTAGAACCCCTTGCCGCTCTTGCGGCCGTACCAGCCTGCCATGACTAAACGTTTTAGCAACGGCGGCGAGGCGAAACGGCGTTCTTTGAATTCGTCATACATCACGTGAGTAATGTAGTACGTAGTTTCAAGGCCGACAAAATCCAGCAAGGTGAAAGGGCCCATGGGATATCCGCAACCCAGCTTCATGGCATTGTCGATGTCTTCGATGGAGCCGACCCCCTCCTCATAAGCGCGGATGGCGTCGAGCAAATACGGCACCAGCAGCCGGTTGACGATGAATCCGGTTTTGTCGCTGGTGCGTACCGGAACTTTGCCCAGCTTCTTGCCAAACTCGTACGCGGTGTCGTACACGTCCGGCGCGGTGGCAATAGTCTTCACCACTTCAACCAGCTTCATCAGCGGCACGGGATTGAAAAAGTGCAGGCCGATGAAGCGTTCGGGACGTTTGGTGGCCGACATCAACTCGGTCACGGAGATCGACGACGTGTTGGTCGCGAAGATGGCATCTTTCTTCGCGATGGCATCGAGAGCGGCATACATCTTCTTTTTTTCGGCGATATTTTCTATGACGGCTTCCACCACAATGTCGCAATCGGCCAGGTCCTGCATGTTGGTGGCGCCCTTGAGGCGGGCGCGGACGGCTTGCGGGGTTTCTTTCAGCGTGCCTTTTTCAGCAAACTTGGCCAGCGACTTCTCGATGCCGGCAAAACCCTTGTCGAGAAACTTTTGCTCGACTTCGAGGACAGTGACGTCAAAGCCAGCGGTGGCTGAAACCTGGGCAATGCCCGATCCCATCAAGCCACAGCCGAGAACTCCAACTTTCTTGATTTCCATAAAATGATTCCTTTTTCGCCGCAGATGAGCGCGGAAACACAGATAACAATTTAGCTAATTTAAGCTCTCCACCACCATGGCAATCCCCTGGCCTCCACCGATGCAGGCGGTCGCCAGGCCGTATTTTTTCTTGCGCCGGCGCAGTTCGTATAAGAGGGTAATCACCAGGCGCGTGCCAGTCGCGCCCAGAGGATGCCCGAGGGCGATGGCTCCGCCGTTCACGTTCACCTTGTTGCGATCGAGGCCGAGTTCCTTCTCGACTGCGAGATACTGCGCGGCGAAGGCTTCGTTGACTTCGATCAAGTCGATGTAATCGAGAGTCAGGCCGGCCTTTTGCAGGGCGATCTTCGTGGCCGGGACGGGCCCGCGGCCCATGAGTTTCGGCTCTACGCCCGCGATCCCCCAGCTTACGACGCGCCCCATGGGCTTTACGCCGCGTTTGGTGGCTTCTTCGAGCGACATCACAACGACAGCGGCTGCGCCATCCACGATGCCGCTCGCGTTTCCGGCGGTGACGGTGCCGTTCTTGCCGAACGCGGGTTTCAGCTTAGCCAGGCCTTCCATTGTGGTTTGGGGACGGCGATGATCGTCTTCGGTAAGGCTTTCGCCGCTGGGCTCGCCTTTGTGATTTTTAAGCGGCACTGGAACCAGTTCTTCCTGAAGGCGGTGTTCTTTGTATGCGGCATCAGCATTTTGCTGAGAGCGCAGCGCGAACTCATCTTGTGCCAGACGCGTGATGCCCTGCTGTTCGCCGTACAGTTCGGCGGTGTTGGCCATGTAGGAGCCACAGAAGGTATCGAGCAACGCCACCATCAGGGAGTCTTCGAGTTTGCCACCGGGAGCAAGCGAAAAGCCGTCGCGTCCGCGAATGGAGAACGGAGCTTGCGACATGGCTTCCATGCCGCCGGCAAGAACGACGCTGGCTTCACCGAGTTGGATCATTTGCGCGGCGTTAACGATGGCTTGCATGCCTGATCCGCACAGGCGATTCACCGTGAGAGCGGGGGTTTCGATGGGCAGGCCTGCTCGCAGGCCGACGTGACGCGCTCCATAAAGTGCGTCACCGGAAGTTTGCTGCGCATTGCCGAAGACGGCGTGATCAAAGTCTGTGGCATGAACTCCGGCACGTTCGATGGCGCCCTTGGCGGCGATTGCACCCAGTTCCTGGGCGGTAAATTCCTTCAATTTGCCGCAATAACGGCCAAAGGGCGTGCGCGCCCTGCTGACGATGGCTATGTCTCTTGGTTTGAGCATGACTGAAGCGATGAATTCCTGGGGCTTTAAGAACCTGAATTTCCGGTTGAACTTTGAAGTGTAACAGCGTGGGTGCTGATCGCGCTACCTATGGGGCATACCCGCAGAATCAAAGATCGACCACAGAGGACGCAGAGATTCACAGAGGTGGAATTTCTGCGTTCAGGCGGTGGCGGCGGCAGCGACCGAGGCTGCGAGAACCACGACTTTGCCCGCGCCCTGGGCAATGGAAAGATGAACTGCCTGCTCGGCGCGATTCACAACTTCGGTCACGATGTCCACGGGATCGTATTCGGGGCGGACAACGGCTTCGGCCAGCCCGGCATTGAAGCGAACGGCGTCGTCCTTTTCCGGAAGGTGGATCTGGGCGATCAGACGCTGGAGCTTTTCCGCTGCCAGTATGCCTTCTTTTTCGGTGGTTTCACCCAGCACGATGGCGATGCTGGTAGCTTCGTAGCGGAAGGCAAGATCGTTCTGCCGGATGTTGGCAGCGAATACCTGGCCAATCTGCTGCATGAGCGATTCGATCGCGGCCTCCCCAAATTCCTTCAGCATGGCCGCCTTTTCGCCGAATTGCAGCAAAAGAATCGACAGCGAAGTGCTCTGCTGGGTGTTGCGGCGGGTTTCCGCCATCAACAGGTCGAGATAGGATGCGCGTTTGAGCAAGCCGGAACGTTCGTCAGTGACGGAGAGGCTCTTCACCAGGCGGCGCAGGCCGGCGTTATTCAGTGCGATCAGGATTTGATCGCAGATAGTCTTGAGCACCAGGACATCGTTCGGGCTCCAGACATGTGCCGTGTTCTGCGCCAGCAGCAGGACCCCGGCGTGATCGGTTCCATCGGCCAGCGGAAGGATCAGGAGCGAGGCCATTCCGAGCTGGTTGCAAGCATCGCGGACATCGGCCAACTCGGGCGAAGAGTGGACATTGGTGACGGCCAGCATGCTGCCGTGATGAATGGCGGCGTCGTGAGCAGTGGAGACGACTCTTTCCAGCACTCCCGCCTCGGCAGGCTCGACGCCCGGACCGCAAAATTCTTTCGTGCTGGTAGGGCGTTGCCCGGCTTTGCGCATCGCGACCACGCAGCGTCCGACTTTCCACTGTGCGCCGATTTCGCCGGCCGCCGTGGACATGACCGCCTCGGCATTACTCTGGCGATAAAGTTTGCGCGTGATGTCCGCCACTCGGGCAAAGCCGCTGACATCCGCGGCGGAGGATTGCGCCTGTCCGGCTGCGGGGGACGCGATGGGAGTGGGCGTCGGGGCCGCCACCGGCGCTTCCGACCCGGCATAGTGCGGGATCAATCCCACCGAGAGATAGAGCTGTTGCAGCGCGGGGTTGCGTTCTTCCTCATGGGGAAAGAGCTGCTGAATGCGCTGCAAGCGTTCGAGCGCCTTGGCGCGCATGCCGTATTGCACCAGGATTTCCGCTTGCAGCATCAGGTCCTGCAAGGCAGCCGCCCCCAGGAGTTTTTCCTCGGCACGATTCGAGGTCGCGGTCGAATCCGCAATGCTGGAAAATCGTGAAGCAATTACTTTGAAACGATTTTCGTCGATCTTGCCGCGAAGCATCTCCAGGCGCTTGTGATGGCCAGGCTCGTAAGCGTCAATTTCAGCGGCGCGGTCCAGCGACTCCGCTGCCTTGTCGTATTTCCCCATACTGCAATGGAGATCGAACAGCTTGAGCAGGGTCTGGCAATAATCGGTTTCACGGTTGGAGGAGTTGTACTGCTCGCTCATGAACTCCAGCATGTCCGCCGACGGTCGGTGCGCGGCAACTATTTCCTGCATCAGGGTGAGAAAGGCGCGGCGGTCCCCCTTGCGGCGTTGGTATTGCTCCAGCTTTCGTGCCAGGGAAACCGCGTCTGCGTCCTGATTGGAATCGATCAGCAGGCCGATAAGTGTGGCTACGTCCTGGGTGCGAGAAGGGTTTTCTTCGAACAATTGCCAGAGAATGGGCTCGGCGTCGCTTAAGCGATTGGCCGCCAGCAGCGCCTTGCCGTAGGTGTCACGAACGTCTTGTGGCGCAGAACCTGCATTGACCAGGGGTTCGAGAACGAAAATTGCCGCGCCGACTTGCCCTTGTTCCACCAAACCCCGGCTGTAGGCGAGCGCAATCTGTGCGTCGGTGGGATCTTCCGCGTAGGAGCGTTCGATCCAGGACCCGGGGTTGCCGCCTGATGCCCGCGTCATTTCTGAGATTTTCAGGAACGCGGCCGCCGCGCCTTTTCCATCGCCAAGTTCTGAAGACAATTCCCCCAGGCGGATCAGGTTCTTCTCGCTGGAATCGAGCTTCAATACTCGTTGCAAGACCGAGAGCGAATCCTGCTTTCGGCCCTGCTTGCTCACTTCATCGAGGGCCTCTTCGTAAGTCTCGAGAGCAAGTTTGCGGTTGTTGTTCTCGAGCAGCTCACCAAAGCGAACTTTCTGTTCCCAGGTGGGATTGGCAAAACGCGCCAGTTTCTTGTAGGTAAGGCTGGCGCGGGTGGCGTCACCCGCATGGATCTGGCGTTCGAACATCGCTCCCAGCAGGCTTACGGCTTCAGGAATGCGTTGCAGAGAAAGGCTGAGATCTGCCGCCATCTGGCAAATGCTGTCATTGGTCTGATCGGCTGCCAGAATTTGCAGGTACTCTTCCAGGGCGGTATCGGTCTTCCCCTTCTGGAGAAGCTTCTCGGCGCGCTCGATCCGCTTGTTGATTTCGGCGCGTTCCATTCGTTTAGCGGTATCTGACATGAGAGCTGAGAGTGCGCGGAGTGACCCACAGAAATTCTAGGAGGGGGTACGGTGGGCGGCAATGAAGTAAGGCCGGGCGCGATTACGAAAGTCACCCAAGGTAATAAACCTTTGGCAATACGGAACTTTCTGATATACGTGCCGGGATGTCTCAGTCCGAAACACGCGATTCGGAGCACGGCCTCCAGCACCAACTGAGCGCCGGCCAGATGGCGATGGTGGCCGTGGGGGGCTCGATTGGGACAGGACTCTTGTTGGGATCGGCCGCGGCCATATCAGTCGCGGGGCCGAGTGTGATCCTGAGCTTCCTGCTTGCCGGCTTCATCAACTGGACCGTCACCATGGCCCTCGGAGAACTCTCCAGCAAACATCCCGCGGCCGGATCTTTTGGTGTCTACGCCGATCTCTATCTCAACCAGTGGGCGGGATTTGTGTGTCGCGCAGGCTATTGGGCGGCGATATGCCTTTCCGTAGGCGCGAGCCTGGTGGCTTCGGCAATCTACATGCGTTTCTGGTTTCCGGCGGTTCCGCCTCTATTTTGGGTGGCGCTATTTTCGTTGCTTCTTGGACTGGTGAATCTTCGCAGCGTGCATGAATACGGGCGCTTCGAGTACTGGTTCTCAATGGTGAAGCTGGCCACCATGCTTGCGTTCATCGCCATTGGCGGGGCACTGTTGATGAGCGGTCACGTTGCCCCGCAGTACACGGCGCACGGCGGATTTTTTCCCAACGGGCCGGTGGCCTCATTGCTGGCTCTGACTTTTGCGTTGTACACCTTCGGGGGAGTCGAGATTGTGGCCATCACCACCGGCGAATCGCGCAGCGCTGCCGAGGTCCCGCGCGCAGTGCTCTACACCTTTGCCATTCTGACCGTAGTGTATCTGGGCGCGGTGATCGTGTTGGTCGGCGTAATGCCCTGGGATCGTGCGGGCGTCTCCGAGAGTCCGTTCGTCACCGTCTTTCGCATGGTCAAGATTCCGGCTGCCAGCGCTTTAATGAACTTTGTCATTCTGACGGCAGCCCTCTCCGGCGCGAATGCAAACCTGTATGCCGGATCACGAATGCTGTTTTCGCTGGCGCGGGACGGATGGGCGCCGGCAAGGTTGGGGCGGTTGAATGCGGCCGGGTCTCCGAAGCTGGCTCTGCTGGCGTCTTCCTACGGGATCGTGGTGGCGCTGGTAGCAGAAACATGGGCACAGAAGAATGCGTTCGTATACATCCTGAGTGCCGCATTGTTCGGGCTCATGCTGTCATGGCTGACTTCGCTGGCGGCCCATGTTTCGTTTCGCAGACGGGCTGGCGAGGAAGAATTGCAATCGCTGCCCATGCGGTCCCGGCTCGGCATGTGGGGCTCGGTGCTGGGATTCGTTCTGGTGACGACGGCAATCCTGCGGACCTGGTGGGATTCCCGGGTCAATCTGGTAAGCGGAGCAGCTTACCTGGCGCTCTTCTCACTCGCCTACGTGGTGATGAGAAAGATAAGAAGACCAAGTACAATAGTCCGGTGACCGACCCCTTGCTACGCTACCGTCCCGAGTTCCCCATCCTCGATCGAACGACTTATCTCATCAGCAATTCCCTCGGCGCCATGCCGCGCGGGGTCTACGACGCGATGAAGGGATACGCCGACACCTGGGCTATGCGCGGAGTGCGCGCCTGGGAAGAACGATGGTGGATGCTGGGGGCGGAAGTCGGCGACGAAATCGGTGCGCTGATGAACGCGGCCAAGGGATCGGTTTCGACCCATCAGAATGTGACCACCTGCCAGGCAGTGGTAGCGTCGTGTTTTGATTTCTCCGGCAAACGCAACAAAGTCGTTTACAGCGACATGAATTTCCCTTCGGTGATGTACTTCTGGGAAGCGCAGCAGTCGCGCGGCGCTCGCGTACACATGGTGAAGACCGATGACGGCGTCACCGTCCCGCTGGACCGGCTGCTGGACGCGATTGACGAAACCACGCTGCTGGTGCCGATTTCACACGTAATTTTCCGCAGCGCCTTCATCCAGGACGCAAGGGCCATCATCGAGAAAGCGCACAAGGTCGGCGCCCTGGTGGTGCTGGATACCTTTCAATCGCTCGGGACTGTGCCGGTGGACGTGCATGCGCTCAACACGGATTTCGCCTGCGGCGGCGTCTTGAAGTGGCTATGCGGCGGCCCGGGTGTGGGGTATCTGTACACGCGTCCGGATTTGGGCAAGAGGCTCGAGCCGAAGTTTACTGGCTGGACGGCGCACGAAAACCCTTTCGCATTCGAAACCGGCACAATCCGCTATACCGATCCGCCATACCGTTTCATGAATGGGACGCCTCACATTCCGGCGCTCGAAGCCGCGCGGCCGGGGCTGAAGATCGTTGCCGAAGCCGGCATAGGCCGCATTCGTGAAAAGTCTAAACGCCAGACGGCGCGCCTGATTGAACTGGCCAGCAAACACGGTTGGCGCGTGAATACACCTCGCGATGCGGAAAGCCGTGGAGGAACGGTTTCAATCGATATGCCGGACGCTCAGGAAGTTTGCCGCGAACTCATCAAGCGCGACATCCTGGTAGATTACCGGCCCAAGGCGGGCGTGCGCATGTCGCCACACTTCTACAACACCGATGAAGAGTTGGAGCGGGGCATCGCAGCCGTCGAGGAGATTTTGAAGGAGCGAGCGGTGGCAGTGCGGTAGATTTGCAACGCGGAGAGACAGCGAACTACGCGCCTACCGTCAGTCGCTGCGCAACCCTCCATTACCAACGTAAGTCCTTCCACCCCTTTCCTGCTGCCCTGCCCCGCAATTCCCCGTAAACTCGGCCCGACGCCTTCTACCGCGTCCAAAAAAACGGGAATGTTTCTGTTGACCTTCATCTTGCGTTCGTCAAGCCCTTGGTTGTGGCCGATGCTGGGGGCTGGCGCCGGAGTCTATCTGTTCTGTCACGGCTTTCAGTTATTGCAGCGAAAACGCCTGATCATGAACACACCTTCGTCGAGGATTCGCAGCGCGGCCATCGGGCTGGTAGAAGTCAGCGGGCTGGCGACTGGTCCGTATTCTCTGATCGCGCCGATCACCGGTGTGCCCTGCTACTTCTACCGCACCATCGTGTGGCAATGGAAGCGGCGTGGCAAAAGCAGTTCGTGGGTGAAAGAAGCGGACGAAAGCATGCACGTGCCCTTCTACCTGGATGACAGCACGGCGCGGGTGCTGGTGAATCCGCAAGGCGCGGAATTGGAGATCCATCGCGACTTTCAGGAGGAATTCAGCCATTCGCTGTTTTCGAGCAGCCTGGAGATTCCAGCCAACATCCTCGGCTTCCTGACGGCCCACGGAGTCGACACCAGCGCGAAAGTCAAGATTGAAGAATATTGCATCAAGCCCAAGAACGCCCTGTTTGTTTTGGGAACACTTGCCGGTAATCCTGGGATCGAAGTAAGCGCGGCGCCGGTACGAAGTTCGTTGCCGGCGGACGGTGTGGGATCGTTCAGACTGAGCTCGGTTCTGTCATCCTCTGGGACAACAACTCTTACCGGCGTCAAAGGAAACTCAGAGCCGGAGGAATCAGTTTTACCTTCGAAAGCGGTGGCGCAGGACCCTACCCAGCAAGCGAAGATCGCCGATGCGCTCACCAGGGCCGGGATCACCAACCCTGCGGCGTGGGCGGCGGCGGGAATAAACCAGACCTCGCAGGTGACGCCAATCGCTGGAAGCAACACAGGGAGCGCAGCCGGGGCGGCTCCTGCGCTTGAACAATTCGATTTGCATCCCCCGACGGTGTTGATGAAAGGCGCGCGCAGCCCGGCGTTCTTTATTTCCTGGCGAAGCCAGCGTGACGTGGTGCGGTCCCTGGGATGGAAATCTGCGTTGATGATCTGGGGAGGTCCCGTCCTGACGCTGTTGTGTGCATACATCCTGGCCGGCGAATTCGGCAGGCTGTGAGATAGAGGCTACAAAATGAACAACATTCTTTCTCTGGCATTCTTGTTCGCGGTCGTCGGCCTGGCGGTTTATGTGGTTATGATCTTCAACGGCCTGATCGCGGTAAAAAACGATGTAGCCAAGGCATGGGCCAACATTGACATCCTGCTCAAGCAGCGGCATGACGAACTTCCCAACCTGGTGGAAGTCTGTAAAGGGTACATGACCCACGAACGCGAGACTCTGGAACGAGTCACCGAGGCGCGCAGCCGGTATCAGCAGGCGGTTTCGGTGGACCAGAAAGCGCAGGCAGAACAAGGAACAACTGCGGCTTTGCGCAGTCTTTTTGCGGTGGCGGAGAATTATCCACAGCTGAAAGCCAACGACAATTTCTTGAAGTTACAGAATCGGATTACGGAATTGGAAAACGAGATTGCCGACCGGCGCGAGTTCTATAACGATTCGGTCAACACGTTCAATGTCCGCATTCAGCAGGTGCCGGACACCTTCATCGCGGCTTTCATGAATGTGCGGCCGCTGCCCATGTTCAAGGTGGAAGACACCGACAAAGCCGAAGTGAAGCTGAGCTTCGGAGCGGCGGGTTAGGCAGATCCAACGGTTGAGGATGAAAGAGAAAATCCATTGGGAGCTTCGCGTCCCTGATCTTTCCCGAATAGCGAGCATCAGCCTTCTCACCTCGGTAACCGCCGTGACTCGAATTTCTCAATTAGAATTGCCCCGTGGCTGACTCCGTTCGCATCGGCATACTGGGAGACTTCGATCCGAAGTCTCCAACCCTGCCTGCCATCGAGAAATCATTGCAGCATGCTGCTGCCAAGTTGGGCGTCGTTGTCGAACCCATCTGGTTGGCTACGCCTTCATTGCTCGAGCCAAACACCGAAAAGACACTGGAAAAATTCGACGGTATCTGGGCGGCGCCGGGCAGTCCGTACAAGAGTTTCGACGGCATGCTGAAGGGAATCGAGTTTGCGCGGCGGCGCGATTGGCCTTTCCTGGGCACGTGCGGAGGCTTCCAGTATGCGCTCATCGAATGTGCTCGTAATGTGCTCGGCATCGCAGACGCGGACTCGGCGGAGAACAATTCCGGATCGAAAAACATTGTGATCTACCCGGTGGCGTGCGCCGTGCCAAAGCGGGCCAAGGACGCTCCCAAACTCTCCGGCGAAGTGCCGGAAATTCGCTTGCGCCCGGGATCGTATCTACGTTCGTTTTACGCGCAGGATGTCGTTAGCGAGGAGTTCTTTTGCAATTTTGAAGTGAATCCCGAGTACGAATGGGCCGCGATGGAAGCCGGCTTTCCAGTTTCGGCTCGCGGGTCCAAGGGCGAAATTCGCGCTATTGAGTCGCCGACGCACCGTTTTTACATCGCGACGCTGTACCAGCCGCAACTTTCATCCAAACCCAAGAAACCGCACCCCGTCGTGATCGCATTTGTCCAGGCCGCAGCTGACTGGGGACGAAAAAAGCTGGACGATAGCGTGCTGGAGTAAGCTCCCTGTCATCCTCAGACAGCGATGAGTTCGAAGGCGGGATAACTCTCCGACAACTCCCGAAAAGATTCGACCGGCGATCCTGCCGCCACCGGAAAGTAACGTTGGACTTCGCTCTTGAAGCGATCCAGATAGGCTTTCAGGATTGGCGGCTTGTCCGCATCCGGGATGGGCCGCAAGCGAAATCTTCGCCGCGCGCTTCCCTTCTTTAGAGTAATTTCTCCGGCAGCTTCAGCATTGCGCACCCACTGCGTCCGCCCGCGTGGAGCCACCAGGAAGCGCCTGCCATCAAGTTCGAGCAGATCGACCGGAGTCGAGTACGTTTTTCCGCTCTTGCGGCCCTTCACTTGTAGCAGATAGCAGTAGGAGAATCCGATTCCCTGCCCCACCAGAAATCCGTAGACCAGGTTGAAGACCCTCTCCATAGCGGTAGGCGGGCGGAAGACTGGAAGGGTCGCCATAATGAGTTGATTGTACGCGCGGCGCCGGGCAAAGGCTCGTTCTACGCGTGCTTCACAAACCGCATAGAAACCGAGTTCATGCAGTAGCGCAAACCTGTCGGCGGGGGGCCATCGTCAAACACGTGCCCCAGATGGGCGTCGCACAGAGCGCAGGCGACGGCGTCGCGAATTATGCCATAACTAAGGTCGCGAATAGTGCGGACGTTCTCGGGCGCAATCGGCTGCCAGAAACTGGGCCAGCCGGTGCCGGAATCAAACTTGGTGCTGGAACTGAAGAGCGCATTGTCACAGCAGATGCAGCGGAACAGTCCCTTTTCGTGAAGATTCCAATACTGTCCGCTGTAGGCAAGCTCGGTATCAGCATGGCGGGTGATGTCGAACGCTGCCGGGGTGAGCTGTTGCCGCCATTCAGCGTCGGTCTTCACCACTTTGGCGATGTGCACGGTTCTTAGTTTCTGGCCCGCGTCGGAAAACTGGACGATGGTTACTTGCCCCGATTTGTCTGCGGCCTGTGAGGCCACAGCCACAATTCTTGTAGCGCGCAACGCGGAGTAGGCGTAACTGAGCAATCCGGCTGCACCGAGGGCGATAAATTCACGGCGGCCCAGTTTGCCTTTGGAATTTGTGCGATCAAGAGTCTCAAACATAGATCGTTCCTTCACTTCCCGGTGTAAAGATTCGGGAACTGCTGACGAAGGTGCGCCACTTTGGGAGCATCATTGAAACGGATGTAGAGGTCGTTCGGATGGTTGCTGGCGTAGTTCTGATGGTAAGCCTCAGCGTCATAGAAGGACTTTAACGGCACCACCTGGGTCACGATTGGCCGTGAGAAAACCTTCGCCTTGTCGAGTTGCCCGATGTAGGCCTCGGCGATGCGTTTTTGCTCGTCACTGCCGTAGAAAATCACGGAGCGATACTGCGTGCCCTCATCCGGACCCTGCCGGTTTAGTTCGGTGGGATCGTGGGCTACGGAGAAAAATACCCGCAGCAACTCCCCATACGAGACCTGCGAGGGATCGTAGACAATCTTGACCGACTCCGCGTGACCGGTCGCGCCCGTACTGACCACTTCATATTGGGCAGTGAGCGAAGAACCGCCCGAATAACCCGAAGTCGCACCGATGACCCCTTTGACGTGCTGGAATACGGCTTGAATCCCCCAGAAGCAGCCTCCGGCCACGACCGCGGTTTGCTGCCCGGAAGTCTTGGCTACCGGCGCGTCCACCGCGGGCGCGGGAAAGCTTCCACCCTCGGCAAAGGCGCTCGCCCCCAACACCAGTATCAACACCGCATTAACAAAACAACGGAACATGAGATCAACCTCCGTACTCAATAATTGTAAGCACTGGATTAGAGTCTGGATGCGGGGAAAAGTTTCGGCGCGCAAATGCCAGCGTTTTAACCGTTTACGAGGAGACGGTTCGGTCTTCCTCTGCGATTTGGCGAGCCCGGTGCCGTCAAGGCCTTGAAACGCAGAGGCCGCAGATAACCGACGCAGAGAGCGCTGAGGAAGATGGCTTTGGTGGACAAGGCCTCTCCGGGCTGAATAAACTGCTTGTGCTGCCTCCCTACTATGCGATTAATCACGTTTGAAGATTCGGTGCGCCGCTCGCGTATTGGCGCCGTGACCAGCGATGATCGGGTGGTCGATCTCAATTCCGCCTGCGCGCTCTACCTGCGCGATGTGGAACACGAAAGCGCCTTTTATCGCCTGGCCGATGCCCTGGTTCCCCCCAACATGCTGGCCCTGTTCCAGGGGGGCGACACGGGTCTCGAAGCGGCACGAAAGGCCTTTGATTACGCTCAACAGAACGACGCGGCAAGCGGACCGCGGGGCGAGCCGGTTACATACGTTACGGGTGAAGTCACTCTAAAAGCTCCGATCGTCCCCAGGAAGTTCTTTCATACCGCGGGGAATTTTCGTGAGCACCACGAAGAGGCCACCAAGGCCGGATTTTCACATCCCGTGATGCCCTGGATCGTGTTCTTCCAGAACGTGGACGCCATTATCGGGCACGAGGAGCCGGTGATTTATCCCGAGCATCTCACGCAGGAATTGGATTACGAACTGGAACTGGCGGTGGTCCTAAAGCGAGCGGGCAAACATTTCCCACCGGAGGAGGCGGCCAGCCACATCGGTGGGTATGTGATTTTCAACGATATTACAGCCCGTGACATCCAGCGGCGCGAGATGAGCTCGGGTGTATTCAGCTTCTGTAAGGGAATCGACAGTTTCTGCCCTTTGGGTCCGTGGATTGTTACCGCCGACGAAATCCCCGACCCGCACAACCTCGCCATGGAGTTGCGTGTGAACGGCGAATCGCGCCAGAAATCACACTCAGGCAAGATGTCGGTCAAGATTCCGGAGATTCTCTCGCACTACTCGCCGATGGGATACAGCGCGGGCGATGTGATCTCGACCGGCACGGTTTCCGGCGTCGCCGCATTCAGCGACGACCCCAAGGCTTGGTACTTGAAACCGGGAGATGTCATGGAGTGCGAGATCGAAAGAATTGGAATCTTGCGAAACCCGGTGATCTCATGGGAAGAAGCTTACGGGCACAAGCCGGCGGCCATGGCCACACAAGAGAAATGATCCGTCATTCACCACAGAGTCGCAGAGAAACGTTTTCTCAGGCTTTTCTGTGCCTCTGTGGTGAAATCGGCTCTTGAAACAACCCATGACCACTGACTCCAAAATCTGGGTAAGCGACCTCAACTCGAGGCCCGAAATACGCTCGGCCTTTGGCGGCAGGACGATTCACTTCTACGACACCACTCTGCGCGACGGCGAGCAGACCGTCGGCGTGGTGCTCTCACCCCAGCAAAAAGTCGAGATCGCGCACCAGCTCGACCAGCTCGGCGTAAGCCGCATTGAAGCCGGGTTCCCCAAGGTTTCTCCCGAAGACATCGAAGCCATTCGGTTGATGCAGAAGGCGAATATCAAGGCTGAACTATGGGGCTTCTCGCGGGCAGTGAAGGGTGATGTGGAAGAACTGGTTCGGCTGGGCCTTAGGGCGTCTGTGATTGAGTCCCCCACCAGCGACATCAAACTGAAAGCCTACGGCATTTCTCGCGATGAAGTGCTCAGGCGCGTGACGGAAGCGGTTGCTTTCGCGCGGCAGAATGAGATCGCGGTCGCCTACTTCGCGGTGGATGGAACCCGCACCGATCTCGATTTTCTAAAGCGCGTCTACCTGGCGGCGCTGGAAGCCGGAGCAACCGAAATCGTGGTGGTCGATACGATTGGCGCCTGCGGTCCGGAAGCCGCCGCATTCTTGGTTTCGGAAGTCTGCCGCTGGGTGGGGCCGAAGGTACCGGTGCACTGGCACGGACACAACGACTTTGGGATGGCGACGGCATGCGCGGTGGCTGCGGTTCGCGCCGGAGCCACGTGGATTCAGGGCACAATCAACGGCATGGGCGAACGCGCGGGCAACGCAGACATTTGCGAGATCGCGCTGGCGCTGCGCTGCCTCTACGGTGCGAACGTCGCGCTGGACTTGAGCAAAGCGCGAGACGCCTCTGCCGCGGTGAGTAAGGCCGCCGGGTATACGCTGGACGCCTGGAAGCCGCTGGTGGGAGAAAACCTCTTCATGCGGGAGAGCGGCGCAGTCGCGAGTCAGTTCCACCTGCCGGAGGCAATCGAGCCGTATTCGTCTGAATTGGTGAGCGCCCGTCGCAGCGTTGTGCTGGGAAAGAAGAGCGGTCTGGACAGTATCGACCTCAAGTGCAAAGAACTGGGGCTGAGCCTTCAACCGGAACAGCGGGGCCCGATTTTGGCGGAGGTCAAGAAACGGGCAATCGCCAGGCGGGGGTTGGTCACCGACGACGAGTTCCGGCAGCTGGTTCGGGGATGGAGAAGCTGACCTATGGATCGTGTCACAATGTTGAATGAGATTCTTGGGCAGAGTCCCAATGATGCCTTCACGCGCTACGGGCTGGCGATGGAGTATTCGAAGTCCGGGGACGTTGAGCGGGCGATGGAGGAGTTCGGGAAACTGCTGGCGGCTCACCCTGACTATACCGCCGGATATTTCATGGGTGCGCAGACGCTGGTGGCCGCCAATCGGCGTGAAGATGCGAGAAGGATGCTGGTGGAGGGCATCTCCTCTGCCGTGCGCACGGGAAACTCGCATGCACAATCGGAAATGACGGCTCTGCTGGATGAACTCAAGTAAGAGGCCCGGCAAGAACAAGACCTTATAACGCAGAGACCGCTGAGAAAATCCGCAAAGATCGCAGAGAAGCCCTAACCGGATTTACTCTTCTCTTCGCGACACCATCTTCGACATTCCCGACTCAACCAATCCGGGAAACAACTGGTAGAGCTTGATGACGGGATGCATGGTCCAGGGCACGACGACTTCTCTTTTTCTCCTGATGTATCCGCGCAACACTGCGCGAGCCACACGGTCGGCACTGATGCCGCGGACCGAACCCGGACGCACCTGCTTCTGTTCGCCACCCCGCAAGGCGTTGGCGCCAAAGTCCGTGCGCACGTAGCCCGGACAGACAGTCAGCACATCAATGCCGGACCTTCTCAGCTCAACTCGCGCGGCCTTGCCGAGAGCATTCATGGCGAACTTTGTCGCGCTGTAGATGGCATGAAAGGGCAGCGGAACGTGTCCGGCAACGCTGGAGATATTGATGATCGCGCCTCCGCCTTGTTGCTTCATTACCGGAATCACGGCTTGAATAGCCTGGAGCGCACCAAAGAAGTTCGTATCGAAAGTTTCGCGATAAGCGGCGGGGGCGGCGTGGGCGACGGAGTCGAGCAGCCCATGCCCGGCATTGTTCACCCAGATGTCGATGCGCTGAAAATGATGCAGGGCCAGGCCCAGCACGCGGTCGATTTCTTCGCGATTGCGAACGTCGCAGGAAAGCGCCAGCGTGCGGTCGGCGTGTCCGATGCGTTGGCGGGCGGTCTCGGCCCGCGCGGCGTCTCGCGACAAGACCGCCACACTGGCGCCTTCATCCGCGAACAGCTTGGCGATAGCCTCCCCGATGCCCATCGAAGAGCCGGTAATGACCGCAACTTTGCCGTCGAGTGTCATTTCGTGCTTTTATGCTTTTCGCCGGACCCAGTCAAGAGCTCATCTTGCAGGACAGAGAAGTGCCCTGGGGATACAATCCATTGAATGACCGTACCCAATGCGTTGCTGCCGCTGTTTCCCCAGGATGCGGTCCTGCTTCCGGGAGCCGCCTTGCCGCTGCATATTTTTGAGCCGCGCTATAAAGAGATGATTGGAGAATGCCTGGAGCGCAAGCAGCCGTTTGGCATGCTGCGCGCCAAAGACGGCGAGGTTGCCGAGATTGGCTGCACGGCGGAGATTCTTGAGCTGGTCAAGAAGTATGAAGATGGGCTATGGACATCATGACTCAAGGCCGCCAGCGTTTTGAAGTCATGCAGATCCATCCCGAAAGGGCCTTCCTTCAGGCGGAAGTTTTCTACCTGCGCGATGATCCCGGCGCCGCCACGCCAGAGCAAGCTTCGCGGGCCATTGAACTGCACGGCGAGATCATGAAACTAGCGGGCTCGAAAGCGGAGAGTACGGCCGACGTGAATGCACAAGAGCTGTCGTTTCACCTGGCGGGATCGCTGCCGCTCGACCTCGACTTCAAGCAAAGCCTGCTGGCGATGAAGTCGGAACCGGAGCGTTTACAGGCAGTGATTTCTTTCTTCGAAAACATTCTGCCGAACGTGCGCCGCACCCTGCACGTGCGACGCAAGGCCGGCGGGAACGGCCATGCCACCTAGCAGCGCGGCGTATAATCAAGGCACGTTGTCGTTCTCCCTGGGGGTTTTGTGATCATGAGTCTTCCGCGAACACTCGGCGAATTGCGTCGCAGTCAATTTTCTGAGGACGCCCTGCGGACGCGCGGGGTGAAGGACGAGCTGCGTGACAATCTGGTGCTGAACCTGCGCCGGGGCAGAACGATTTTCCCGGGCATTGTAGGCTACGACGATACCGTAGTGCCGCAGATCGTCAACGCCATTCTTTCGCGTCACAATTTCATTTTGTTGGGACTTCGTGGCCAGGCCAAAAGCCGCATGCTCCGCGCCCTGACCAACCTGCTTGATCCTGAAATGCCCTACGTCGCCGGCTGCGAGATTCACGATAACCCTTATGCACCCATCTGCCGGCCCTGCCGCGAGAAGCTTGGGCAGCACGGTGACGCTACCGCCATTGCGTACCTGGCCCCTGCCGAACGCTACGTGGAAAAACTGGCAACGCCGGATGTGACCATCGCCGACCTGATCGGCGACATCGATCCCATCAAGGCCGCGCGCGGCGGGCATGAACTCAGCAGCGAGATGACCGTCCACTACGGATTGCTGCCGCGGGCGAACCGCGGCATTTTTGCCATCAACGAATTGCCTGACCTGGCGGGGAAAATTCAGGTGGGACTGTTCAACATCATGCAGGAAGGCGACGTGCAGATTAAGGGCTACCCCATCCGGCTGCCGCTGGATGTTGCCCTGGTGTTCAGCGCCAACCCGGAGGACTATACCGCGCGCGGAAAAATCATCACGCCGCTGAAGGACCGCATTGGATCTGAGATTCGCACTCACTATCCGGCCTCGGTCGAAGAAGGGATTGCGATCACGACGCAAGAAGCCTGGACTGAGCGTAACGGGCACAAGCTGCACATCCCGAAGTATGTGCAAGAGGTCATCGAGCGGATCGCGTTTGCCGCTCGCGAAGACAAGAAAGTGGACAAGCGGTCGGGCGTAAGCCAGCGCTTGCCGATTTCAGCCATGGAGAACGTGGTCTCGAATGCCGAGCGGCGCGCCATCAAGCATAACGAAAAATTGGTCGTGCCCCGGATTGGCGACGTTTACGCAGCCATGCCGGCTATTACCGGCAAGCTTGAGTTGGAATATGAAGGCGAGATGAAGGGCGCCGACGTCGTCGGACGCGAGCTGATTCGCACCGCCGTGGCCAAGGCATATGACGGCTATTTCAAAGGCGTGGACATGCAGCAGGTGGTGCAATGGTTTGACCTGGGCGGCGAAATTCAGCTGGCAGATGCCGCGGGCGCGAGCGAAGCCTTGCCTGCACTGCGCGGTATTCAGGGCCTGATGGATAAATTGGTGAAGCTGAATGTTGGCCCGAAAGACACACAGGAAGTCCAGGTGTCGGCTGCGGAATTTATTCTCGAAGGCCTGCACGCGCACAAGCGCATCGGGCGGAATGAAGAGCGGGTGTTCAGCGCGGGCGAGAAACAGCCGAAGCATCCTGCGGAAAAGCCGTTTGAGCGCGAGGATATGCCCTACAGGCCGAGGAGACCGTTCAACTAGCTGTCAGCTTTCAGCTATCAGCTGTCAGCTTTCAGCCCTCAGCAAAACCGGTGGCTGAGAGCTGACTTGCTGGCCGGTCAATTAGCTCTCAGCTGTCAGCCTTTAGCCCTCAACAAAACCCGGTGGCTGACAGCTGAGAGCTGACAGCTAAAAGCTTTCTATGAAGCGCATCCGCTATTCGAAGTACATTCCCGATCCTGCCGGCGAAATGAGCATGGAGGACCTGCTCGGCGCCCTCTCAGACTTTCTGCTGCAAAGCGGCTTTCAGAATTATCTCTACGACGAGTTTCCCGATGGCGAGCAGACCTTGGACGATCTTCGCGATGCTATTGAGCAGGCATTGCTGAACGGCGATGTACTTGACGAGCAAATGCGGGAGCGATTGCGCAAGATGCAGATGGAAGGCTCGCTGGATGAATTGATTGAGCAACTCATCGAACGCATGCAGCAGGAAGACTACATCAGTATTGACCAGCCCCATGATCCTTCCGAGCGCTCGAGCGTGGGCGGACAGGTGGGTGATGCGCAGCCGCAAGTCAAGTTTGAGATCACCGACAAGAGCCTGGATTTCCTCGGCTTCAAGACGTTGCGCGATTTGATGGGATCGCTGGGAAAGTCAAGCTTTGGCCGTCACGACACGCGCGATATGGCCACCGGGGTTGAGGCCAGCGGGGCTTCGCGGGTGTACGAGTTCGGGGACACGCTGAACCTCGACATCACCGCAACCCTGTCGAGCGCCATCCAGCGCGAAGGCATGAAGCTGCCGCTGAATATCGAGTATTCCGATTTGCAAGTGCACCAGTGCGAGTACCAGTCCTCTTGCGCGACCGTCCTGATGCTCGACTGTTCGCACTCCATGATTCTTTATGGCGAGGACCGCTTCACGCCGGCCAAGAAGGTGGCCATGGCGCTGTCGCATCTGATTCGCACGCAGTATCCCGGCGACTCGCTCTCGCTGATTCTCTTCCACGATTCCGCTGAGGAAGTGCCGCTTTCGCAACTGGCGCGGGTGAAAGTTGGGCCTTACTACACCAACACACGCGAAGGATTGCGGCTGGCGCAGCGCATTTTGCAGCGCCAGAGAAAAGACATGAAGCAGATTGTGATGATCACAGACGGCAAGCCGTCAGCCCTGACGCTCGAAGACGGGCGCATCTACAAGAACGCTTTTGGGCTTGATCCGCTGGTGGTAAGTCAGACCCTTGAGGAAGTTTCCAAGTGCAAGCGGGTAGGCGTAATGATTAATACCTTCATGCTGGCGTCAGACTATGGATTGGTGCAGTTCGTACAGAAAGTTACCGAGATGTGCCGCGGCAAAGCATACTTCACGACGCCATACACCCTGGGCCAGTATTTGTTGATGGACTACATGTCACGGAAGACGAAGACCATACATTGAAGAGACTTGTGGGAATGTTGAGTCGAACCCCAGCCCTGGGAACCGTACGCTACAAGGGGCAACGCGCCCAGATCATGGCTGTGCTCCTGAATCCGAAGTTCCCCACGCCCTTCACTCGTGAACAAGTTGTCGATTCCCTGGACAAAGAAGCCTACAGTAAGACCTTCAAGTCCGAGACTTCAATCTCAAATTCAGTTTGTTGGCATTTACGAGAACTCACGAAGCTGGGGCAACTCCAGCGGGTCTTTCCACAGTCAACGGATTCTACTGGCGCCGCGTCCGCTAAAGGCAAAACTCTCCCTCCACTGGTTGTGCAAGCCGGTCGCCCACTTCCGGATGGTGGCGATTGCATTCTCGATATGGCACGCGATTGGTACGGATACGGACGTTGGGACGCGCCGTACTGGTTTATTGGACCTGAGCCCGGCATGGCTGCAGGCGACGGCAACCTTGGGTCGCGGTGCGAAGCATGGATAAAGCTCGGAGCGGGCGAGTTGGTCGACTGCAAGGATCACCATTTCGGCTTTGGCGAGTACGATTGGCACCGGGAGATCCCGCCGCCTAAACCTCAATCCACATGGAAACAATTGATCCGGCTGTTATTGGCCGTTCGCAACGGCAGAACGCCAACCATTGAAGATGTACTTGCGTACCAGCAGAGGTCGTGGGGAATGAAGACCGGCGAGAGCTGCGTGATCGAACTTTGTTCCCTTGCAGCGAACAATCTCGAAGCAAAGAAGCACGTTGGCTTTGACGCGAACTGCTTCTTGACGCAACGAGTCGAGAAAATTCGCAGCAGGATGCGCGCTAGTGAGCCTGCCTTCGTCGTCATGTATGGGACAAGAGACCGGCACTACTGGGAAGCAATCGCCGGAGTGAAATTCTCGGCTCCTCCAGAAGTCCACATTGTCGGCGACGGGCCAACCCTAGCAGTCTTTGCGGATCACCCGGTCAGTAAGATGGGCGTAAGCGGCAAGTACTGGCTGGAACTCGCTGCCACACTGCGCCAACGAATGGTAGCCTCGAGAGCGTAAGCTAGGGACAACCTAGCGCGGTGCAGGGCGCCCCAGACAATCTCCAGCTACCCGGCACTGCGCCGTGTCAAGCTATTGTATGTGGCTCCTTGTGAATTCGTTCAGTCCGACCGCCATTTCGGGATTCTAGGTTCCTTCCACTTTCTTTACCGCCAACTCCGCTCCCTGGAAGCCGATCTTGCTGTGGGTGCCGTCGCAGAACGGTTTGTTTACCGACCCGCCGCAGCGGCAGAGTGAAAAAGCCGGCTTGCCGGTGAGGTCGTACTTGTTGCCATTGACGTCCACGAGTTCGATGGCGCCTTCGGGAGCTTCTACGCGATACGGCCCATTGGGACGGACGGTGATTTTGACTGTAGCCATGAGGCCTCTTTTCTTGAAATGGTGATTAACTTGAAAGATATCACGTTGAGCTATCAGCCATCAGCGGTCAGCTCTCAGCCCAAAGAAGACGGCCTTTCCTCCAAATCAGAGGCGTTGTCGGTCCCGACTTTCTTTCGCCCCTCTGGGCTCGACCATTTCTATCCGTGACCCACGGCTCACGCCGTGGGCTTTATCCTTGCGCCGCTTCGCGGCTGGACTTGCGGGGCGCACATGTTACCAAGGTAGTGCTACAGCAGAAGCTGAAGACGGAAAGCTGACGGCTGATTTATGCTGCCCGGACTTCGGCTTGCAAGGTGCGGTGATACAGCTTCAGGTATTCATCAGTCATGCGGCGGGCGGTGAAGCATTCGCGGGCGCGTTGGAATGCGCGGGCGCCATAACCGCGGCAGAGGTCGCGTTGATCGTGCAGGCGGCGAATGACGTCGGCGAGGCTGGCGGCATTGTTCTCGCGAAAGTAAATTGCCGCATCGCCCCAAATCTCGCGGAACGACGGAATATCATTGGCGACGATAGCGCAGCGGGAGAAGGCGGCTTCGAGCGGCGCGAGGCCAAAGGGTTCATAGCGCGAGGTCGCGACAAAAATTGCAGCGCGGCTGTACAGCAGGCGAAGCTGGGCTTCGGTTTGCGCGCCCTTCAACGAGATAGTTGTTTCGTTCGCGGCCAGCTTCACATCGGCGGAAATGGGAACCGCCGGCACGCGCGCCGGCTCGTCAGAGTTCACGATGCAAACCGGCAAGGGATGCATGTGTTGCGTCAGCAGCGAAATCTGCTTACCCGCATCCCTGAGCCGGCCAACGGCCAGCACCGAATCGTTCTTGCTCACATAAGGATTAAAGGCAATCGGATTGCGGCCGTTATAAATTACGGCGTCGCGCCGGGGCTGCGCGTAACACTCGCGGATTGTATCCAACATCCATAACGAAGGCGCGACCACCATGCTGGCTTGCGACAAGCCATCGGTCACCAAGTCGCGATACCAGCGCAGCCATCGGCTCTCCTCGGGCTCGTGTCCATGGACCGCCTGCCACCAACTGATAAGGTCCCCGTGGGCAACAACAATTCTTGGTGTTTTGACCGGCAAGCCGCCGTAGCACAAGTGATTCAGGTGCAGCAGGTCGGGTTGAAGCTCTTTGACCAGGCCGGTCAAATACTGGCAGGAGTCGATGAAATCGCGCTGGCCTTGCTGCATCCAATCGAGGCAAAACGCCGTTGGCCGGTAATCCAGGCCCGGCATATTGTCCATCCAGGAAGTTTGTTGGGGAAGCGGAATGTCACCGAGGCTGACGAGAGTGACGCGGACGCCCCGGCTGATCAGCCCGGTGACCAGCTCTTGAGTGTATGTCCAGACCCCACTCAGCGTGTCAGTCGTGACCAGAACATGCACGGGGCATCCTTTTTCCTGAGGGAACAGGCAACTTCGGCCCGGACGAACCTGATTGCCCGAGCGGTCATATTTTAGTGCGAAATCCTCGGCGGGGAAAGCATTTCGTGAAAAGCACCGGCGAAGTCGATGCAAAAGCTTGCACAATATCTCCTGCGGATTGCAGCCGGCGGTCGCAATTACAATGTTTGCCATGCTTCGATTGATGTGCATTACTGCTCATCCCGATGATGAAGCGGGCAATTTCGGCGGCTGCCTGCGGCTTTATGCCGGGCACGGAGTTGAAACCTGCGTGGTGTGCCTCACGCCGGGGCAGGCTGCCACCCATCGCGGCGCCGCGAAAAACGACATCGAATTGGCCGCGCTTCGGCGGCGGGAGTTCGCCACGGCTTGCAAGATTCTCCAGGTAACGAAGGGAATCGTGCTCGACTATCCTGATGGACAACTGCATCGCCTGGAAACCTACAAAGTGGCCAGCGATCTGGTTCTAGAGCTTCGGGAATTTCGTCCGCAGGTGGTGCTCACGTTTGGACCGGAGGGAGGAGTCACCGGCCACACTGATCACTCCATGGCATCGACTTTCGCCACACTGGCCTTCCACTGGGCGGGGAGGAACAACCGCTATCCCGACCAATTCAGCGAGCGCATCCACCCTCATCGCGCGCAGAAGCTTTACCACGCAACTGCGAACTTTACTCTGCCCAATCGGCCGCCGCTCACACCATCTACGACAACTGCAGTCATCGAGGTTAGCCAGCACCTCGAAGCCAAGCTTGAAGCCTTTAAGGCGCACGCCACGCAATCGCCGCTATTTCCGCTTTTCGAATCCCGCATGCGCGAGTACGGCGGACAGGAGCGATTCCACCTGGCGGCTTCCATGATTTCCACAGAGGTCCAGCTGGAGACAGATTTATTCGCTGGGGTCAACGAATAGCAATAACCACAAAGGACACCAAGGTCCACGAAGGAACCGCACACAACCACAGCGCCAGGTCGTGTGTGCGCCCGTCTTGCGCTCAGCGCGGTTTGAGGATGTCGCTCAGCACATCCGGCTTCGATTCGTCGCGCACCAGATGGGGATATCGCTCTCCGCCGTGATAGTCGAGCGTGTAGGTCTTGAAGTAGTCGGTATTCTCCACCAGCAACGCCAGCGGTGAAGATGTGGCGCGGAGGGCGTCGCGAAGAACATCGGCCGAAAGTCGGCGCCCGTTCACGGCAACTACTTTCATTCCGGGTCCGATGCCGGCTTTCGCAGCGGGCATCCCTTCGATGGTGTCGATGACCGTGCCATCCTGCTTCAGCAGCAACCCGATTGAGTAAGCGACGTCGATCTGTTCGTGGTAGCGCTCGGAGATGCGGAACAGGTCCGAGGGGGTCTCGTCATAGACCAGCTTCCACCCGCTCCGTTCGATGCCTTCGAGCGGGGCGGCGGGCCCGTGGTTGGTCAGGCGCTCTGTCCAGAACCCGCGCCAGTCGTAGGCGGCAACCTGGTTGAGAGTATTGACCACGTCGTCGAAGGTGTAGGTGACGACCTCCGGCGGCCCGCTTTGCCCGCCATGAAAAATATGGCAAAAATCGTCCAGGGATTTCTTGTTGTGGGTCTGCTGCCGGATGATGGTGTCCACCCACAGCCAGTTGAGGACGTCTTCATCGTAATAGTCGAGCTGGCGCCTCCATGACTCCCATTCGTGGGGAGCATCCTGCATCGCGGGCACGCCGTCGGCAGTGTCTTGCAGGTTACGCCAACTGCGTCCGGGAAGATTATCGAGCCGCGCAGCGATCAAGGCCAGTGCATCTCGATATTGCTCCGGTGTGCGGATTCCACTGCGGGCGCTGAGCAAATCCCCGAGATAAGAAGTCAGCCCCTCGTACACCCACAGCAGGTCGGTCTGCATGGGCTTTTCATAGTCGGGCGTGGCGAGGTCTGCCGGCCGCCGGTACTTTCCATTCCAGGAGTGGACATACTCGTGAGTGAGCAAGCCGGCATGGAGAAGACGGCGCTCCGGATCAGCCAGGCCGCGCTCATCGACACGGCTGTCGTTGGACTCGTGATGCTCGAGGCCAAAGTGTGCGAGGTGATCGCTCAGACTGTACACAAAGTGGTAGTCGCGGAAGTGGCGGGCCCCAAAAAGTTTAAACGCCTGATCGGTAAGCGTCTTGTAGTGGGCGAAAACTTCATCGGGAGCGTCAAGGGCGGCGGCGCTGTCGGCTGCGATATCCATCTCCTGGTGGGGGTTCTCCGCCAGAGGAACAACGCGCAGATATTCCCCGGCGATGACCGGCGAATCCACCAGCGTGGTGAGAGAAGCGGGGAGGAACTTGATTTCGGCGCCGCTTTGCGACGCGATCGGCAACGGCGTGCCAAACTTCCAGCCTGCGGGAAGCCGCAGGCTTGCCGTGTACCGCAGGTCGTCCGTGGTCCAGTTTGCGGGGTAAAGCAAAACCGTGTTCCAGCTCAGAACGGTCATCTTGTCGGTCGTGGACATTCCGCCGGTGTAGATGCCGCCTTCGGCTGCCGGAGCGGCATAGTCCAGAGCAACATTGATCGCCGAGACTCCTTGCGGCACGTCGATGTGGAACGTCCATCCATCAAGCAGATCGCGGCGCCACGTGAGGAGCTGCCCGTTGGCGGTGAATTTCAGCCCGGTGAGTTCCTGAATCGGCCCGGTCGGCCCGTGTTCGCCGGGAATCCACTTGGGATAGAGAAGCGTCAACCGACCCGGAGCCGCAGGGATAGTCAGTTGCGCGTGAATAATCTTGCGGGGAGCATCACTGGCATCAACGGCGATGGTGATGGCAGGGGCCGCGGAATTGCTGGTGGACGGGCTTTGTGCAAAGGCCCCCAAACTCAAGACGGAAAACAAGAACATCCCCAACCAGATACAGCGCTCAAAACGCATTTAATTCCCCCCGGGTCATTGCAGCAGCATATAAAGAACTCCAGAATATAACAGAAACGTTTCAATACTGTGGCTGTGTTGCGAAGTGATTTTCCCGGAAAGTCATGACCCGCGGTCGCTCTGCTATCATTTCGGCGTGTCATTGCACGCCCAGCGCGGGAAATTCATCACCTTCGAGGGACTCGACGGGTGCGGCAAGAGCACGCAACTGGAGAAGCTGGCGAAAATGTTGCGCGCGCAGCATCAGCCGGTGGTGGTGACTCGCGAGCCCGGAGGAACGCCTATCGCAGAAAAAATTCGCCAGCTCCTCCTCGACACGGGGACTTCCGCCCTGGCGCCCTTGGCGGAATTGGCGCTGATGTTTGCGTCGCGGGCCCAGCACATTAAAGAGGTCATCCAGCCGGCGCTAAACGAAGGCCGAATCGTCCTGTGCGATCGCTTTACTGATTCGAGCGAGGCCTACCAGGGCGGCGGGCGAAAGCTGGGCAGCGAACCAGTGCTGGCGTTGCACCGGGCGCTGTGTGGGGATCTGCTGCCTGATCTCACCATTCTGATGGACTCCGACCCGGTGATGAGCGTAGAGCGCGCCCGCCGACGAAACAAAGCGAGCCCGCCCGGACACAAACCTAGTGAGCATGACGAGAACCGCTTTGAGCAGGAGAGCCGGGCGTTCTTCGGGCGAGTGCGGAATGCCTATCTGGCGATTGCCGAACGCGAGCCGCAACGGGTGGTCGTGGTGGATGCACGGGGTACGCCGGAAGCGACGCATAAGCGCATCCGGGAAGTTGTGGGAAGAAAGTTGAAACTGGCGAAATCTGCGTAGGGTTAACTGGCGAACATGCCCTTTTCTGATTTCTACGGCAATTCGGATGTAGTGGATCGCCTGCGCGAGATGCTATCGCGCCATCACTTTCCCCAGGCGGTGATCCTGACCGGGCCGCAAGGCTCGGGCAAGTACACGCTGGCGCTCATGCTGGCCAAAGCCATGAATTGCCTGCAGCCGCTCACAACCGGCGGCCTTCCCGACTTTTGCGGCAAATGCTCCAACTGTGTGCGAATCTCGCAGTCGCAAGATCTCGATGCCCGAACGGCGGAAGCCGTGGAAGCACGAGAAAACTTGCGCGAGGCCGACAAGAAAGAGACCCGGCTGTTTGTCCAGACACATCCCGACGTTCTGGTGATTCCGCCTGATCCGCCGCAGATGATGATCAAAGTTGACCAGGTGCGGAGGGTGATCGAAACCATCTATTACCGGCCGGGAGAGGCCCGGGAACGGGTTTACATCTTCACCGATTCGGCTTTCATGAAGGAAGCAGCCAATTCCCTGCTGAAAGTGCTCGAAGAACCTCCCGAGTTTGCAACGATTTTTCTGCTGGCGGAAAATGCCGGCGAGTTGCTGCCCACCATTCGCTCGCGCTCGATGGTGGTGGGGCTGAAGGCACTCCCTGCCGGGCAGCTAGAAGACTATCTTGCGTCGCAAAAGCCTGACTGGAGCCCGAAACAGCGGGCCCTGGTCGCGCGCTTAAGTGAGGGCGCAGTAGGACGGGCAAGCAGTTTCGATCTGGAGGCTTACACGGCGGCCCGCCAGCATGCCCTGACCATTCTGAACTCTGCCTTGCGCGCCACCGACCACAGCGAGCTGTTCAAAATAACCGAAACCTACCGGGCTGGAGCTGAAGGGCGCGAGAAGACGGAAAGGCTTTTGCGAACCCTGTACTCACTGTTGCAGGATTTGCTGTTTATCACCTCCGGCGCCTCCGGGTCGGTGCACAATACCGATATTGAAGGCGAATTGCGGAAGCTGGCGGAAGCCGCCAGCTTTGACTGGATTGCCGCAGCGGCCGACGGTTTGGCGGAAGTCGAGCGGGGCATGCGGCGTAACCTCTTGCGATCACTCTCGCTGGATGCGTTTGCGGTCGCCAATGGCTAGCGGGTGGGCAGCCCTAACTGCTTCCCCACCCACCACCTGAGCATTGTCATTCCGGCTGCCCTTGTGCTAGGTTATTGGCAAGTTCACGCCTTCAAAAACCCACAACACAGTCGCGCCGTGTGATGTGGCCTGCGTCATAAGCGTGTCTACAGGTGGTGTTATGAAAGATGCGATTGATTCCATGCCAGCCGAGCGGACAATCGAGCCAGAAAGCTTTGCGAATCGCAAGCTCATCCGTCCTTCCCTGAACCGCAATGATCATCCGCCTCATCCCGCGCCGCCGGCCGGTGAACGCCGGGCGGAGCGGCCGGAGCGGGCTGACCGCGGTGGCGACCGCAACGGGGGCGGCGGCAAGAAGGCGTCTCCGCCGGAGCAGACCAACGCTGAGAACTTCTATTACCAGAAGCAGATGCAGTCGAAAACTCCCATGGTCATCGTGCTGCGCGATGGCGAACAGGTGCGCGGAATTATCGAGTGGTACGACAAGAGCTGCATCAAAGTAAACCGCAACGGTGCGGCCAACCTGATGATTTACAAGCCTTCGATCAAGTACATGTACAAGGAAGGCGAGAACGGGAAGTAGGCTCTCAGCCGTCAGCTTTCAGCTCCAGGCTATGATCGGAGCTTTTTCGACACGCGGGCGATCCCACCATTGACAGGAACCATCAAGGGCAAATCCACCGGTTGACAAGCGCTTATATCTTCCTTAGCATCAATAACTTGGTGAGTTGCAACCATCCCTACGCAGGAGCCGTTTGTGATTAAGCTCGATATCATCAACGAAGTGGTCAACAAAACCGGAATCACCAAGACCAAAGCAGAACTGGCCGTGGAAACCGTGTTTGAGAGCATGAAGCGGTCGCTGACCAAGGGTGATCGCATTGAGCTGCGCGGATTTGGCGTATTCAATGTGCGGCCGCGCAAGACCGGTATCGGGCGCAATCCGCGCACCGGGGCCGAGGTCTCGATTCCGCCGGGCAAGGCGGTGCGCTTCAAACCCGGCAAAGAACTACAGTCCATCGATTGATTGGGATGCGCGGGTTTCCGCGTCCCGGCGCGCGATGGCGGCATCCAAACTACTGCGGAAAACTTTGTCTCCTCGATTGGGTATCCTGAACTTTCATGTCTGATCTTGTTCCTCCAGCGCCTGCGGAAACTGATGTTGCCCCTCCTATGCAGGTGCTCTATGTTCCCCGGCTGCGGCAACGTTACTGGCTGCACGTACTTTTGCTCCTGGCAACTGTGTTCACTACGCTGGTGGTCGGCTCGAGAATGGAATATAACTTCCAGCACAATCGTCCCGCCTTTTCGCTGGAGGACGACGACCTGCCATTCTTTCCGGCACGCTGGGCATTGTCAGAACCGTCGCACCTCCTGTTGGGAGTGCCATTCGCCGCAACACTGCTGCTGATTCTGATGGCGCATGAGATGGGGCACTACCTCTACTGCGTCTACTACGGAGTGAATGCGACTTTGCCGTTCTTCATTCCGGCACCGACGCTGATTGGAACACTGGGCGCGTTTATCCGCATTCGGTCGCCAATACGCTCGCGCACAGCATTGTTTGACATTGGAATTGCCGGACCGATCGCCGGGTTCGTAGTCGCGACCACAGTGCTGCTTTTCGCTTTGCCACTGTCGAAGGCGATGCCCGCGGGCGTAGCAGCCCCTGATATTACGTTGGGCTATCCCTTGATCTTCCGGATCGTAGGCGAGATTCTCCGGCTGGGGAACGTGCGCGGAGGATCCTCTTTCCTCCACGGCGTGTACTTCCACCCTACCGCGATTGCCGCCTGGGTGGGAATGTTTGCCACCGCGTTGAATCTTCTTCCGGGCGGGCAACTCGATGGAGGGCACATCGTGTTCTCCATCGCACCCCGCGCCCACAAGCAAGTTTCACGGCTAACCATCCTGGCGCTGATTCCCATGGCGCTTTACTTCTGGGCGGGTTGGCTGATTTGGGCGATCCTGCTGCGCCTCAGCGGCATGCGCCATCCCATCGTCACCGAGTGGCCGGCCGTGGCGGGTGTAAGACGCTGGCTGGCGGGGTTTGCCGTGGTGATGCTCATCCTGACGCTGGCGCCCGCGCCCTTTGCTCACAGCTCATTGCTGGAAGTATTCCGCGAGTTGCGGCAGTAGGCGGCGCCGCACGGCGAGGACGCCCGCGCCTAGATTCCTACTTCAAGCCATCCACCAAAAACAGTTCGGACAAGACCCGATTGTAGTTGTAAGCATAGGCTTTGCCGTCGGCGGAGATGTGCGGCGTGCGAATGAAGTTGATTCCCGCCGGATCGGGCGGGTTAAGTTCTTTCCAAAGCTCGCGGTGTCCGGTGCTCAATTCGACGCGATATATCAAGGCCGGCACGGCTGGCCGGTAAACGTAAACACTTTTGCCATCGCCCGTCCAACCGAACGCGACTTCTGCCGGATTTAGGCCAGGCACCGGCTTGCCTTCGCCCGAGTGAACGGAATAGACGACGGAATTTCTGTCGGAATCTAACCCCAGAAACCACTGGCCATCCGGGGAAACAAAGCGAGTGTAGTTAACAACGCTAACCCCTTCCGGGGTAATGGGCCGCGGCTGGCCCTGTGACAGATCCATGACGAACATGCGCCCGCCATGACCAGGTTCGTTGCCGGAGAACAGAATCTGATGACCGCTGGGCAGAAAATTTCCCCAGTGGTATTCCAGCGTGCCTATGTTCAAGGTCTGTGCCTGGCCGGTACCGGTGGGCAAGAGTATTACGCTGTGGACGCTGAAACCCGCGCCGGCCAGAACCCACTTGGAATCCGCGGAGAGTGAATTGGAGTTTCCATCTGCGAGGCGGACGGGAGCAGAACCATCCAGCCTGCGCACGTAGACCGCGCCGGCAAGTCCCCCCGCCTCGCCAGACTCATCGAACAGCAGCAGCTTGCCGTCGCTCGAGAGATCGCGAATGGCAGAGAAGTCCATCCAGGAAAGGTCTTGCTCTTTGGCCGCGCCCGGGGCCAGCGCGATAATTCCCACTCTCCAGTCATCCTTTGACAGCAGCACCCGGCCGGAGCGAGAGATATCGAACAAGTTGAGGATACCGGGGATGCTGACGATCAGCCGCTCCTTGCCGCGGAGGGAAACTGCGCGCAGCGCACGGGCGCCTCCGGCGGGGGTCGCAGTGAACAAAATTTCATCGCCGGTTGGCGACCAAGCCAATCCCTGGGCACTGTCAAACGACTGAGTGAGGACTTTCTTGTGGCCGGCCAGATCAACAACAGCAACCGTGCCAGGATCACCCACCAGACTTATATGATCGATGAAAGCGATAGAGTCGCCGTGAGGTGAAAAGCGGGGATTCCCGATCCAGCCGACGGTTTCATACAAAACCTTCCCCACGGGAAACTCAAGCCGGGTGCGGCCAGCCACTCTGCGAACGATAGCCAGGTCTTTCCCATCAGGCGTCCAATCGGCAAACTCGATATCGTTCTCGACCGGGCGGGGAGTGCCTCCGGAAAGCATGGCGCGCGCCAGCGTGCCGGAGATAGAATATGCGCCGGTGAATCGTGGAGCGAGGCGGACAGCGAGTTCGCCAGTCGAGGAAACCCCCAACAGATCCGAGTCCGAAAGGCCCAAAGCGCGAGACTCGCCGCCTTGCGGGCGCGTGGAGAACAGCTCAATCGGCTTTCCCGTCCAGGCGGCTGAATAGATAATGGTCTCGCCATCCGGAGCGAAGCGCGCAGTCTGGATGTATCCGCGTGGGAAAGTAAGCTGATGGAATACGGGTTGCGGGGAAGCAGGAACGGTCATGCGCGCCGCCAGGAAGGCAACCGCGGCCACCAGCAGTCCGGCGCCTAACGCGGCCAACACGGAAATGCTTCGGCGTTGCGCTAAAGGAGTATCCTGCGGTATGGCCGCGAGGGTGCTGCTGGAACCGCTGAAAGCCTCCAGCGCGAAGGCCACATCACGAGCCGACTGAAAGCGGTTGGCGGCATCCTTCTCCAGACAATGCTCCGCAATGCGCGCCAATCCCGGCGGAATGCTCGGTTGTGTGTCGGCAAGCGGAGGCGGCTCAGCCTTCAGAATCGCGCTCATGGTATCGGCGGCGGTGTCGCCCTGAAAGGCGCGTTTGCCTGAGACCATCTCGTACAGGATTGCGCCCAGACTGAAAATGTCGGAACGCGGGTCGGCCGCCTTGCCGCGAACCTGTTCCGGGGACATGTAACCGACCGTGCCCAGAACCAGGCCGGGTTCTGTCTGGGAGGCCAGCGTCGGCGTGTCCGCGCCGAGAGCGTTTTTCCCCGGCTGTGAAAGCTTGGCCAGGCCGAAATCGAGAATCTTGATGCGCCCGTCTTTAGTCAGGAAAACATTCTCCGGCTTGAGATCGCGATGGGTGATGCCCTGATCGTGTGCGGCGGCGAGTCCACGAGCAATTTGCAGGCCGTAGTCGGTGGCCTTGCGTGGCGGCACTGGTCCGGACAGAATCCGCTGGCGGAGAGTTTCTCCTTCCAGGAGCTCGGTCACCACATACAACGACTCTTCGTGAGTGCCGATGTCGAAAATCGCGAGGATGTTGGGATGATTCAGCGCGGCGGTGGCGCGGGCTTCCTGCTCGAAGCGGCGGAGACGTTCCGGATCGCGAGAGAAGGCAGCGGGCAGGACCTTGATTGCCACATCGCGCGATAGCCGGGCATCGCGAGCGCGGTAGACTTCGCCCATGCCACCGGCGCCGAGGGTACCGGTGACTTCATAGGGGCCGAGTTTGGCGCCGGAGTTCAGCATTATTTGCTCTTCAATTCTGTAAGCCAGTTTTGTACCAGGGTCAAAGGTTGAGGAGCGCCCTCGCCGCGGCTAATTACCAGGAAGCGCTGACCGTCGCGGGAGGGCGCGTACTCGCGGCTGATGGTCTCCAAGGTGAAGCGAAACAGCGGCTTTGTGGCGCCGACCAGAAAGGTCGATCCACTACCATCCACCTGGGTGGAAATAAGCTCGCCGAAACCATAGTAGAAGAGTTCTTTGCCGTCACCGCGCCATCGAGGTTGTACCGCACCGGAGGTGGAGATCTGCCATTTCGCTCCTGTCCAGGGAAAGGGAGCTACGTAAACCTCGGGGCGTCCACTCTCACTGGATTGGTAGGCCACCCAGCGCCCGTCGGGAGAGAATTGGCCTGCCTCCTCGTCCGGCGACGAACTCGCGTAGGGAAAAGCCTTGCCGCCGCCAGACAAGGGAAGTACCCACTGGTGCTGGTTAAGCCCTGATCCCTGTTCGTACATCAGGTAACGGCCATCCCGCGACCAATCGGAGACTGCGGTGAACGCGCGGCTTGGCGAGGATATCAGCACTCTTTCATCTGCCCCGCCGGCCGCGGGTTTGACCGCGATACTGGCCTGCTGATCCGAAGTAAACGCGACTTGGGTGCTATCCGGCGACCAGACCGGGGTTCGGTGAGTGCCTCCGCTGAAAGTCAGGCGCGTTTTCAGCTTGCTGGCCAGGTCGTAGATCCAGATGGTCGCAGTGGCTGAATTGGCGTCGGTCACAGCCACCTTCTTGCCGTCCGGGGAGAGCGTCAGGTCGAAAAGGGCGACATTGTCGTCGACGACTTCGAGTTGCTTTCCACTGCGGTCCCACCAGGTGAGGGTTTGTGCCCCTGAGGATGTCCCTGAAGCATAGACCAGCATTCCGGTATCGGAGACACTGAAGTTCGCTCGCCACAAGCCGGAATCGTACTGCACGTCCTCCTTCAAGGTTTGCGGATCGCCCTTCAGTTTGCCGGACGCCGGGTCAAACTTCTGTGCCACCAGCGTGTTGTCGCGTAGAAACAGTAAGTAGCCGGAGGCGAATCTGGCACTCGAAACGGTGTGAAATAGGAGCCGGTTTTCGCTGCCGTCGAGCGAGGCCAGAAACACTCCGGTATCGGGGCTGTTCACCGCATTGTGGTTCACAGCCACGTAGAGAAAGTGCTTGCCATCCGGCAGAAACGAAGGCCAGCGATGCGATGTATAGATAACGTTGTCCACCTTCGTGATCGCCTTCGCCGTGCCCCCGCTGGCCGACACCTGAAATATTCCAGCGTTATAGAAGGGCGTAAAAATAATGATTCCGTCGGGACCCCAAGCCCCGCCGCGTCCCAGGTTGGCGTCGCTGAGGGCGGTCGGTTGGCCGCCGCCGATGTCGATGCGCTTGAGTTTTGCCGCGGTAAAGAAAGCGACGGAACGGCTGTCCGGCGACCAAAAAGGAAACGATGCTCCCTCGGTGCCGGGAAGCGGTTGCGCAGAAAGTGAGTCGAGCGAACGGAGGTAAAGTTGTGTGTGCCCGCCGACGTTGACCGAGAACACGAGGTAGCGACCGTCAGGCGAGATTTCGGCGGGCCCAGCTTCATCTCCCGTAAGATTGAACTGCGTCTTATCTGGCGGGCTGATTTGTACCCGCAGTACCGGCAACTCCTTCTCGCTCGCCAGGTAGGCAAATCCACCGGCAAGGATGGCAACCACCGCAAACGCCGCTGCTACAGCCCAAGCCAACCTCCCGTGACGTTTTTTTTGAATTACGACCGGCGCCACCAGGCCGGCTTGTGATCCGCTTTCCGAGATTTGTTTGAGCTGCAATCGCACGTCGTGCGCTGTTTGCCAGCGCTCATCGGGATCCTTCGCCATACAAGTTCTGACCAACTGATCAAGTGACGACGGCGTCATGGGTTGCACCGAGCTGATGGGGGCCGGTTGACGCTCCAGCACCGCCGCCAGCACGCTGGCCGTTGTCTTGCCTTCGAACGCGCGCTTGCCGGTCGCCATTTCATAAAGGACGGCGCCCAGAGCAAAAATGTCGCTGCGTGGGTCGGCTTCCTTCCCCTCTACCTGTTCGGGTGACATGTACTGAAAAGTACCGACGACCGTGCCTTGCGCGGTCAACGGCAGGTTGGGATTGGCAACCGTCTGGGTCAAGCCGGAGGACTGAGCACTGACCGGCGTCACTGGGGTCACCGCCTTGGCCAAACCGAAATCCATTAGCTTGGCGCCGGACTTGGTCAGCATGATGTTGCCGGGCTTAAGGTCGCGATGCACCACGCCGCTGCGATGCGCGCGATCAAGCCCATCGGCAATCTCCGCGCCTATACGGAATACCTGCTCCAACGGAAGTGGGCCTTTGACCAGACGCGAACCGAGGGTTTCGCCCTCCAGGTACTCCATTACCAGGTAGCTGATCCCGTCCTGCTCGCCAACGTCATAAAGTTGGCAAATGTTGGCGTGATTGAGCGACGAAATCGCACGGGCTTCGCGCTCGAACCGTTCTTTCGCGTCGCGCTGGTCGGAAAGATGCTGGGGAAGGATCTTGATCGCGACGGTTCGCTCCAGGCGAGTGTCGCGGGCGCGGTAAACTTCGCCCATACCGCCGGCTCCGATGGCTGAGATGACTTCGTAGGGCCCGAGTTTGGTTCCTGCGGCAAGTGGCATTCGAGACTCGACTATGGACGCAAGGATTGTAGGTGGTAAGGCGGGCGAATGGAAAGGGCTGAAACCTTTCGATCCTTACCTGTCCACCACACGAGAAGTCATACCGCCTGCTGGTTCACCACCGGCAACGGCTTGAGCTACGATGAGTTGACGTGCCTCGACGCGGATTTTTGGCAACTGCAAGGCGAACAATCCCGCGCCCCCGATTGCGGCAACCGCTCCCATCGCTACCGTGACGGGCGCACCCAACCGGTCGGCGAGCGCGCCGGCGAAAAGTGCGCCGAACGGCGCCATGCCCATGAACATCATCGAGTAAACAGCCATGGTCCGCCCGCGTAAATGGTCGGGCACCATGGCCTGGATGAGAGTGTTCGACGCAGACATTTGCAGCATCATGAAGAACCCGACCGGCAAGAGTAGTCCGGTGGAAAGCCAGAAATTATGCGAGAAGGAAAACAGGATCAGGCTGACACCGAACGCGCCGCAGGAAAAAGCCACCCATCGCCCTAAGCCATGGACACCGGTCCTGGCGGCAAGAGTCAGCGCTCCCAGCAGAGCACCAACGCCAGTTGCGCCCATCAGAATGCCCAGTTCGCGGGCGCCGCCGTGCAAGACCTGATCGGCAAAGACGGGCATCAGCACGGTATAGGGCATGGCCACAAAACTGACTAATCCCAAAAGCAGCAAAATGGCGCGCATAGGCGCAGTCTGGCTTACGAAGCGGAAGCCTTCGATGATGTGAGCCAACGGTGAAACGCCATGCTGAACATAAGATGGAGGGTGAACTCTCATCATCCACAGGCCCACAATCACCGCGATGTAGCTGACGCCGTTTACGAAGAAGCACCAGCCTTCCCCGATCCTAGCCACCAGAATTCCAGCAATCGCCGGCCCGATCATGCGTGCGCCATTAAACATGGAAGAATTCAGCGCGATGGCATTCATCAGGTCTTCTTTGCCCACCATATCCACCAAGAACGCCTGCCGGCCTGGGATGTCGAAGGCATTCACCACTCCCAGTAACGCCGCCAAAACGAAAATGTGCCACACTCGCACGGTCGCGGTCAGGGTCAGAGCCGCCAGAATAAGGGCGAGGATCATGGAGAAGACCTGGGTGGCAATTACGACTCGCTGCCGGTTGTAGCGGTCGGCAACGATGCCGCCGAGGGGGGCGACGAGAAATACGGGAAACTGGCTGGCAAATCCCACGGCCCCCAGCAACAGCGAAGATCCCTTCAGGCGATAGACCAGCCATGCCTGGGCCACGGTTTGCATCCAGGTTCCGATCAACGAAATCAACTGTCCGCTGAAGAAAAGCTGGAAGTTGCGATGTCGCAATGCGCGCAGCGTCGCGGACAACTGAATGCTTCCGCTGGGGATGCTGGGATTAGGGGGTGGTGGACTCTCCGTTCGGGATGGCACAATTTGCTCTAGCGACATCCTATCAGCCCTGAGGATTGCATCCCATCGCGCCCTGGCACGAACGGGTCATTTGCCATGTCCTGGAGTTTGCTACAATGTTGGCAATCCCCGGATCCTCCTCCCGGTTTGGCATTTCCGCCACTGCGTGTGTTCGAGCCCTGAGTGGGAATCTGGCCGGGCTTTGAAAGCGAGTTTCGCTTATAGGCTCAGTTACAAAAGTCACTTGGCGACAGGCCAGACTCTTCATAACATGCAGATACCGGGTTCGTTGAGGCCTTCTTAATGCACGGGATAGCAGTCACCCTTCTTACCGAGGATAAAGAACGGCTGCAAGCGCTCCAGCAACGGCTGGAGAACGCACAGATCGGCCGCAACGTCTTTGGACACGCCGGGTTTCCCACCAGCCAGACCGATCCTCTGTTGCGCCAGATTCAGGACGTCCACGCCGAAGTTGTAGTGGTGGATATCGATCCGGAAAACCCTCACCGCGGTATCCGTGCGATCGAATTGATTCATGCGAACACCAATGACATTGTGATCTTCGCGGTCGGGGCTTTGACCAGTCCTGAGACGATCGTTTCCGCCATGCGCGCCGGGGCGCGCGAGTATCTGGAACGCAATTCCAGCGCGGAAAGCATGGTGGAAGCCTTCACCCGCTTCGCCGCATCCCGTGGCAAGGCGCGTACATCGTCAGGCCGGGCCCGGGTTTTCGCCGTCACCAATGCCAAGGGTGGAGCGGGAGCCACGACGGTTGCGGTGAACACAGCCACCGCCCTCCAGGAAGTGCACAGCGGAGTCCTGCTGGTGGATTTTGCCTCGCTGGGGCACGCCGCCCTGCATCTTAATGTGCGTCCAACCTTTGGGCTTACGGACGCGTTGCAGAACCTGCACCGTATCGACACGTCTCTCCTGCAAGGCTTGATGACCCAGTGCAAAGACGGCCTGCAACTTCTGGCCGGCCCGCAACAACCTCATCTGGTGACGCCATCCGCCGCCGAACTGGCCCGTCTGTTTGACCTGTTGGTATCGCACTTCCAATACGTAGTGGTCGATTGCTCGAACCGCATTGACGACACCGCCCGCATGCTTTGTGATCTGGCCAACGCGGTGTTGCTGGTGGCTCAAACCGACGTGGTCTCGCTGTGGAGCGCGGGACGCATGAGGACATTCCTCGAAGAGGGAGCGGGACGCGATCGCGTGCGCCTGATCTTGAACCGCTACAAGAAGATTCCCGGCTTCAGCGACGAAGATGTCGAGGCCGCGACCAATTGCAAGGTGTTGTGGAAGCTGCCCAACAATCATCAGGCGATTGCGCCCGCGATTGATAAGGGTACGCCGGTCGCGTTGCTGGAGAGTGTGGACATTGGCCGGTCCTTCCGTGGGCTGGCGGCGTTGCTGGCCGACGCCTCACCCACCTCTGAAGGCTCTTTGGATCTCGTTTATCAGCCTGACAAAGCAGAGACCAAGAAGAAAACCGTAAGCCGCCTGCTCATCTCACCCGCGCGCGCCGGCCAATAGCCGGCACTCTGGCCGGTTGAGTTCCCGAACCAACTTTACTTTGCGGTGGCTGTCTTTCCTTCGAGCTTGGCGTAAATGGCGGGGTTGGCACAGACCTCGTAATACCATTGGTCGGTCCAATGTTGCAGCGAGAGGTTGCGAGTCTCAACCTGGGGCACGCGGCTCCCCCTCACCACAATCTTGC
>JBOGLG010000035.1:0-37354 GCA_050745985.1 Terriglobales bacterium
ACGATCGCGGCAGCAAGGCGTTGAGGCCATCCAGGACTGAATGGCCTGATTCGACTAAATCAGGAAAAGAAGAAAACAGATTCCTCGCCCGTCCTCGCCTTCGGCTGCGGACGACTCGGAATGACAATCGGGGTGGGGGATGGTAGCTCCGTTCAGATTCCGGAAGAGGCGCTTGGAGCAGTAAGGACCTTTTGCAGGTCTCTGCTGGCTAGCGACATCCCCGACTCTTCAGGGCCTTGGCTGTTGGTCTGATCGTGATGGCCCGGGGTTGGTTTTTTCTTGGTTTTCCTATTCTTTCCACAAAGAACTCTGGTCCTGCACAGGTTCTTCACAATGCCGGACGATTTTTCTATTGCACGCGCTTCTGCGCTGAAGCAGAGTATGCGCCAGTGCTTAGGTGAGACGTTTTCACGCTGCGGATTGCTTGAAGAGTTGGCGAGTTTCCGGCGGTTCTCGAGGGTGAATCGCTGGAGGGTTTTGGAAAGGCGTCATGGCGCGTTTCCCGGCCCGGGCGTTGCGGCCTCCTCGGAAGTCCTCCTCACCAGAAGGACTGAGTCGCCAACTTGGGCAATCAATGCGAGTCGTGGCCGCGGATGCGAACCCGGGACCGCGAGTTGCGGAGTAGGGGAAGGAACGAGCACTCCTTGTGAGCGCGGTTTCGACTCCTACGACTGGCTGCCTCCGGCAGCGAGAAAGCGGTGACGTCTCAAAAGCAATGCGGCGCGGGATGGCTGGTCCTGCGCCGCATGTATTTTTCGGGACCTTTTTGGCCGACTCGCGCGGCTGGCGCCTACACATCAAAACCCCACCACAGAGGCACGGAGTTACAGAGAAAACTGAAGGCTGGTGGGCCGCTATTGATAATTCGCTTTTTATTCCCCTACACTAGAAGCAGCAAGCATGCAGCCAACAAAATGATTATTCGTCCGTGTTTTCCGAAGCAGGCGCGGGCCATCCACAAGCGGTTTGTGAGTAGTATCGCGTTCGCACTCTGTCTTAGCTTGCACACACAGGAAAAGAACTTTGGCGACTACTGATTACAGTCTCGCGCACACGCTCCCGGCAAATGTTGAGGCCGAGCGCTCGATTCTGGGCGCGATCCTGCTCGACAACTTCTCCTACAACCAGGCGGCGGAGCACCTGAAGCCGGAAGATTTCTCGCTGGATTCGCATCGCCGCATTTACACCCGCATGGTCGATCTGGCGGAATCGTCGCGGCCGATTGACATGATCACGCTGGTGGAGGAACTGGACCGGCGCAAGGAACTGGAGGCGATCGGCGATGTGGGCTACGTTTCCGGACTGCTGGATGGGGTTCCGGACCGGCCGAGCATTGAGCATTACATCAAGATTGTGCGCGACAAGGCGCTGTTGCGGGGATTGATTCACGTCGCCAACTCTGCCATTGCCCGGGCTTCCGAGCAGAGCGACCTGGCGGAGGAAGTCCTCAACGACGCCGAAGCCGCCATCATGCAGCTTTCGGAAAAGCGCATTGGGCGCGGGTTCATGGGCGTCCAGGAAATCGTGAAAGAGTCGTTCGGTTCGGTGGACGCGCTGTTACAGCGCGGCCAGCGAATTACCGGGCTCGCGACCCACTACACCGACCTCGACGAAATGACCAGCGGGTTGCAGCGCGCGGATTTGGTGATCATTGCCGGCCGGCCTTCGATGGGGAAGACGGCGTTTGCGATGAACATCGCCGAGAATGCAGCCATTGAAGATCAGAAAGTTGTGGGCATGTTTTCGCTGGAAATGTCGCGGGAAGCTTTGCTGCTCCGCTTGTTATGTTCGCGGGCGCGGGTGGACTCGCACAAGATGCGTACGGGATCGCTGTGGCGGGACGACATGACCAAGGTCGTGCGGGCGATGGATGAACTGGCTCATGCTCCCATTTTCATTGATGACACTCCGGGAATCGTGCTGAGCGAGATGCGGGCCAAAGCGCGGCGGCTGAAACAGTCGCAGGGCAAACTTGATTTGCTGATCGTGGACTATCTGCAACTGATGTCGGGCGGCGGACGGCGTTACGAAAACCGGACGCAGGAAGTGTCGGCGATTTCGCGGGGATTAAAAGGAATTGCCAAGGAGCTGAGCGTGCCGGTGATTGCGCTTTCGCAGTTGAGCCGCGCGCCGGAGAGCCGAGGTGGGGATCATCGTCCGCAGCTGGCGGATCTGCGGGAGTCGGGGTCGATTGAGCAGGACGCCGACGTGGTAGCTTTCATTTTCCGGGAAGAGGTTTACAAGCAGGACGATCCCGACTTGCAGGGCAAAGCCGAGCTCATCATTGCCAAGCAGCGCAATGGACCGACGGGCAAAGTCAGGCTGGCGTTTATCAAGAACTCGACGCGGTTTGAGTCGCTGATGGAAGGCGGGATGGAGCAGGAAGGGTAAGGGTTGGGCGTCACCCCGAATCGCCTTGTAGTCTGTGGAAAATCTTGTGGAAGAGGGTTCCCTGGCTGGAAAACGGCGATTGGCCCGACCGTTCGGTAGGTTTTCAGGACAACACCGAGCATGCTTTAACCGCTACCAGGAAAAGCCATTACTGGTTTGTAAAGATGTGTTCGAGCGAGTCTTAACATAATCTTAACCTCCCAGCAGCTTGCGAGATTTGCACAAACGAGGGGGCATGTCCATGCCGCCATGACCGTGAATTGGCTACGGTCTGCTTACACCACGGATTATTGACGATGGCTCCAAGGTCCGGAGCCATCGTTGTTTTTTGCGGTCGTACAAGCGCTTGCACTTTATGCCTACACTGCCTATAATGAGTGCATGCAATATACCATCCGCAATGTGCCGGGAAGCTTGGACGAAACTCTACGCAGGGTTGCGCGTGAGCGGGGCAAGAGCCTGAATGAAGTAGCGATTGAAGCCCTGGCCCGCGGGGCTGGCATTACCCGGGAGCGCAGCCGGCAACGCGATCTCGGCGACATCGCAGGCACCTGGCGCAGAGATGCCGCTTTCGATAGCGCATTGGCCGCGCAGGATACCATCGATGAAGAGATGTGGCGGTGAGGCTGGCCCTCGACACCAATCGCTATACCGACCTGTGCCGGGGTGATCGGTCGGTGGTCGAAATGATCGAGCTCGCCGATGAAGTCTGGCTACCGTTCATCGTGCTAGGAGAATTGCGCGCTGGATTTGCGGTAGGCAATCAAGGACCGCGCAACGAAGCCATTCTGCGGCGCTTCCTGCTGAAACCCGGCGTTGGCGTGCTTTACGCTGACGAGCAGACCACGCATCACTACGGCGCGGCGTATCGGCAACTGCGAAAGCAAGGCACTCCCATCCCGACGAACGATATGTGGATCGCGGCGCTAGTGCTGCAACATTCGCTGGTGCTGTGCGCCCGCGATGCGCATTTTGAGGCGCTTTCGCAGTTGCCGCGCGCGTAGGAATCGAAAGGGCTCGTCTGTCTCCCCTTTTTTGGTTGTGCGGCGAAGGGTCCTGGAGGCTGCTCGCCGCACTCGCCTACGGAACAATCACTCCTAGGGTCTTTTGGGTTTCTACAGAAATGATGGTGATCTTCTTGATTCTGCCCTCCACGTTGACCGGGGCGTAGCCGACGTTTGGCAGGTGCGGACCAAGCTTCGTAGGTGCGTCAATGATGTCTAACTCCACCAGCAGATTGACAGATCTGCCTGCGCCGGCCCGCCCGAAGCGAAGACTCTCGACAAAGTTGCGGGCCCCGGCCTCGTCCATGGGCAGCTCGGATACCGTCACCGGTTGAACGTTTACCTGGTAGCGCAAATAGTAGGCGTAGAAGTCCCGCTTCTGGGTTACGCCACGCACCGCCAACATCGGGCATGTGTCGTGAAGATCGTTGCCCGGTTCCAGGTTATGGAACACTGTCGCCGCCGGTTTCGTTCCATGGGAATCGACAAAGGGAAACAGCTTTTTGGCGGTATCGTATTGGCCGAGGTAGAAACCGCTCAGCATCATGCTGAGCGACAAAGGACCAGTCTTCAGGATCTCGGGCGCTTTGCTCTGGTAGAACGCTTTCATGCCGGGATAGTCGAATTCAATGTTCAACGCACGCGCGAAGGCGTTGTTTTGACAATTGTTCACGGCCATGAAGTTCCGCAGTACATCTTCATCCTGCAACAGCTCGGTGTCATTACGCAGCAGATAAAAAAACAGGCGCATTCCGGCCGATGGTCGCGCGGCCTCCAGTTGCTGCCAGTTCAGAATTGGATACTTCGCTCCTGCCGCCTGGCCAAATAGAACCGAAGGGGAGAGACAAATCAAGAATGATAGATAGGCAAAGAACGCTCGCATCTGCATGGACTTAACTCCTGACAGGAAGTAAGTGAGGCCGTTTATCACAACGTCAGACCAAGGGTACAGCAGAAGTGTAAATTTCATGTAAATCATCCGCGAAAGTGGGAGGCAGCGCACTTGGGTCACCAACCTACGCCCCAGCCCAAGCACAGCTTGGGCGGGCCACCCAAGAGTAGAGGACGGTACGGTAGGCACTAGCCGCCCGAATCACAGCCCAGAGAGAACTGGAGGGCAGCACAGACTTCATCCATTCGGGCAGCGCTAAGCAGGGCAACGCGTTTTCCCAAGCGCCGTTGGGAGACGGTGACCGCGTTGTGCAGGTTCACGGCGCATGGAGATTTCATGCCGTCTTCTTCGGTCAGGACCACTTCCGATGGCACGCCGCGAATGGTGGAAGTGATGGGCGCGACCGTGACCGTGGATAAATATGCGATGGCGCTATTGCGGGTCAGCACTACGGCCGGGCGTTTCTTATCAGGCGCGGCGAACTGGTAAAGCCGGACTTCGCCTCGGGCTATTCTTCCGGCCACGCAGCCTCCGATTCCCAGCGCTGAGCTTCGGCGTCGGCTTGCGGGTGGCGCGAATAGCCCTGACGGTCGCGTTCTTCGCTGGCACGCAACTCTAAGCGGCGCAAATGTTCGCGCAAGGCGTCCCGCACCAGGGCGGAACGGTTTCGCCTTGTCCGCTTGGCCGCCTGATCGGTGGCGTGTAACAGCTTCTTATCGAGCACGACCTGCACGATTTGCATATGTGGAGTATATTCCACAGTATACTCCACATAGAAGGTTTTTTTTAAAGGCCATCATTCAAGCCCGGTTTTGGCTTGAGTGGGGCAGTTCGACGGCTGGACAGAGCCTTCCCGCCGGTCGTTCACGGTAAAGATCGAACTGCATGCGTCCGTGGAATCCCACCCCTTCGCAAAGTGCGCGAAGGGATGGGGCACCCGCACGAGCGAAGGCGCTCGCGCATATACAAATCAGTTGCTGTCTTCGCCGACTTTGAGCACGGCCAGGAAGGCTTCCTGGGGGATATCGACGCGGCCGATGCGCTTCATGCGGCGCTTGCCTTCTTTTTGTTTTTCGAGCAGTTTGCGTTTGCGGGTGATGTCGCCGCCGTAGCACTTGGCGAGCACGTTCTTGCGAATGGCGGAGACGGTTTCGCGAGCAATGATTTTGGCTCCAATCGAGGCTTGAATCGCGACTTCGAACATCTGCCGGGGAATGAGCTGGCGCATCTTCGACACCAGCGCCTTCCCGCGTTCGTAGGCGAAGTCGCGATGCACGATGATGGAGAGCGCATCGACGGGCTCGCCGGCTACCAGAATGTCGAGTTTGACCATGGGAGATTCCCAGTAGTCGGCGAGATGGTAGTCGAGCGAGGCATAGCCGCGGGAGACGGACTTGAGACGATCATAGAAATCGAGAACGATTTCATTGAGCGGCAGCTCGTAGTGCAGCATTACGCGATTTGAAGTGACGTACTCGAAGGTCTTTTGGCGGCCGCGTTTCTCTTCGACCAGGGCCAGGATTCCGCCGACGTATTCCGGCTGAGTAAGGATCGTGGCGAGAATCACCGGCTCCTCGATCTTGGCAATCTCACTCGGGTTCGGCCAGCGGGAGGGATTGTCTACTTCGACCATTTCTCCGTCGGTCTTGTAGATTTTGTACCGTACGCCGGGCGCAGTGGTGATCAATTCCAGATTGAACTCGCGCTCCAGTCGCTCCTGGATGATTTCCATGTGCAGCAGGCCCAGAAAGCCACAGCGGAAGCCGAAGCCGAGGGCGACGGAACTCTCAGGTTCGAAGAAAAACGACGAATCGTTGAGCCGCAACTTCTCGAGCGCCTCGCGAAGTTGGGTGTGCTCATGGGCATCGACGGTGTACAGGCCGGCGAAGACCATGGGCTTGATTTCTTCGAAGCCGGGCAGAGGCTCGATGGCAGGATTGTTTTCTTCGGTGATGGTGTCGCCGATTTTTGCGTCCGCAACATTCTTGATATTGGCTACCAGGAAGCCAACCTCGCCGGCTTTCAGTTCTTCGACTTCGACCGGCTTGGGACTCTGAACGCCGAGCGCCTCCACGTCCAAAACTTTGCCGTTCCACATGAGACGGATCTTTTGTCCCTTACGCAGTGTGCCCTGGAAGACACGGACCAGCACAATAACGCCACGGTAAGCATCGAACCAGGAGTCGAAGATCAGCGCCTGGAGCCGCTTTTCGGGATCGCCTTTGGGCGGCGGAATGCGTTTGACGATGGCCTCGAGAACATCGGGCACACCCTGGCCGGTTTTGGCGCTGATGAGGACCGCGTCGGAAGCATCGAGGCCGACGGCGCCTTCGATCATTTCCTTGGCGCGTGCGATGTCAGCGCTGGGCAGGTCGATCTTGTTGATGACGGGAATAATTTCAAGGCCGTGGTTGATGGCGAGGTAGGAATTGGCGAGGGTCTGGGCCTCGACGCCTTGAGAGGCATCGACGACGAGCAGCGCGCCTTCGCACGAGGCCAACGAGCGCGAGACTTCGTAGGAAAAATCGACGTGGCCGGGAGTATCGATCAAGTTGAGTTGGTAAGTCTGGCCGTCCTGCGCGGTGTACATCATTCTGACGGCGTGGGCTTTGATGGTGATGCCGCGCTCGCGCTCCAGGTCCATGGAATCGAGCACCTGGGCCTGCATCTCACGGGCCGTGAGCGCGCCGGTGAGTTCGAGCAGGCGGTCGGCCAAGGTGGATTTCCCGTGGTCGATGTGCGCGATGATGGCGAAATTGCGGAGAAAGACAGCGTCCATGGGATATGTGTTTAGATTTGATTTTAGCAGGGTTAACGGGCAGTTCCCGGTTCTGGTGTGAACGCAGGAACGGTCAACCACAGAGGGCACAGAGGTCCACAGAGGGATTTCCGATAGAATCTTCAGTCATGTGGAAACTACTGCTCGCTGGTTTGACGTTGTGTAGTTGCTGCCTCGCACAGACGCAGCCGTTCATCAAGGTGGGCGCGCCGGTGGTGGCGCTGACCCACGTGCGGGTGATCGATGGCACCGGGGCCCCAGCGCGCGAGGATCAAACCTTGATCATTGCGAAGGGCAAGATTCAGGCGGTAGGAACGGTGGATCTCCCGAAAGATGCGCAGTTGCTTGACCTTCACGGGTACAGCGTGATTCCCGGCCTGGTGGGGATGCACGACCACATGTTTTATCCGGCGGGGCCGGCGTGTTGTGCGGACATCCGCGAGTTCGGCGAGATGGCTTACAGTTTTCCGCGGCTCTACCTTGCGGGCGGAGTCACGACGATCCGTACGACCGGTTCGCTTGAGCCGTACACCGATCTTGAAGTCAAGAAGAAGATCGACTCCGGTGCGATGCCGGGGCCCAAGATGCACGTCACGGGCCCTTACCTTGAAGGTGCAGGATCATGGGCGGTTCAGATGCACCAACTAACCGGACCGGAAGATGCAACGCGAACCGTCAACTTCTGGCTGGATGAAGGGGTGGACAACTTCAAGGCATATATGTTCATTACGCCCGATGAACTTTCTGCAGCGATTACAGCAGCACACAAACGCGGCGCGAAAGTGACAGGCCATCTCTGTTCGATTGGCTTCCGCCAAGCTGCGGATTTGGGAATCGACGACCTGGAACATGGGTTGTTGGTGGATACGGAATTTTATCCGTGGAAAAAACCGGGTGAATGTCCGGAAAAGAGCGACTATCAGTTACTCGGCGGGCTGGACATCGAACACGGGGCGGTGCATGACATGATCACATATTTGATCGAACATCATGTTGCAGTGACGTCAACACTGCCGGTCTTCGAAATGGCGGTTCCCGGAAGACCTCCGATACAACAACGTGTGCTGGATGCGCTAACGCCGGACGCACGTACGGCGGTGCTGCAATTCAAAGTGCAGGCCGGGGACACGGCGGCAATCCATAAACGCTATAAGACCGAAGAGTCTCCAATACCGGCTGCATTCAAGAAGGAGATGGAATTTGAGCACTCGTTTTCGAAGGCTGGCGGCCTGCTGCTGGCTGGCCTCGACCCAACCGGCATGGGAGGCGTGGTTGCGGGATTCGGCGATCAGCGCGAAGTGGAGTTGCTGGTCGAGGCGGGCTTCAGTCTGCTCGAAGCCATCCACATAGCGACCTTCAACGGCGCAAAGTATCTGGGCGAGGAAGATCGGATTGGAACCATCGCGGCCGGCAAGCAGGCTGATCTGGTGGTTATAAAAGGCGACCCCTCACAAAGAATCAGCGACATTGAAAATGTTGAAATCGTCTTCAAGGACGGTGTCGGCTACGACTCGGCCAAATTGATTGAATCTACGCGCGGATTGGTAGGAAGCAAGTAAATGTTAGTTCTGGCCTCTGCTTCTCCCCGCCGGCAGGAATTGTTGCGTAATGCGGGCATTCAATTTGTAGTGAATCCTGCGGGCGTTCCTGAGATTCGGCGGGACGGAGAAGAGCCGCGAGCGTTTGCCGAGCGCATGGCGCGCGAAAAAGCTGTGGCAGTGTTTGCGCAACGGCCGACTGATTTGGTTCTGGGCGCCGATACCGTTGTAGTCGTGGATGGCGAGATGCTCGGCAAGCCGCGCGACGCCGCTGACGCTAGGCAGATGTTGAGGCTGCTGTCAGGGCGACGGCACGAAGTCATCACGGGCGTTTGTCTGGTTGGGCCGCGCCTTCCCATGGGAAAAACAATTTCCGAAACTACGGTAGTGAACATGAACGTATTCAGCGATGACGACATCAGCGCTTACGTCAAGACTGGCGAGCCGATGGACAAGGCGGGCGCATATGCGATCCAGGGGATAGCTTCGCGGTGGATTTCGCGCATCGAGGGGGATTATTTCAATGTCGTCGGATTGCCGGTGGCGCTGGTTTGGAGGATGCTGAAGGAGACACACGGCGAGGGGTAGCGGGCGAGACGTAGCCAGCTACGCCTCTACGACTTCTTTTCTTCTTCACCGTCTTTGACTGCCGATTTGAAATTCTTGATGCCTTCGCCCAGGCCCTTGCCGAGGTCGGCGAGTTTGCTGGGGCCGAAAATCAGCAGGGCAATGGCCAGGATCACGAGAATCTCTGGCAGGCCTAGTTTTCCACCCATAAAAACCCTCCATAGAAAAGTCTAGGCTTCGCCATGCTTCGAGTCAAAGTTTGGAATCGCGGGGTCACGGTAACGTGCCTCGCACGGAGTAGATCACGCCATTGAATGCGTTGTTGGTTAAGTTGTATCCCGCGCACCAAACCTGCACGCGCTTGCCGCTGTGCTTGGTGTCGCAGGAACTCATTTCAGCCCCGGTGCTGGCATCCTGGGACCAGGTCTGGCCACCGTCCTTGCTGAAATACATTCCGCCCACTCCGGAATAAACATTCCCACCCGCCGCCCAGCCGATGCTTGGGGTGAGGAAGAGAATTTCGCGAATCGGCCATCCGATGTCCAGCGTGCGGCCGCTCCAGGTCTGTCCGCCATCGGTGGTGCGATGCACCCAGCCCTCGACATTGGGAGAAATCTCGCCTCCGCCCACCCAGCCGAAGCTGTCATTGGAGAAAAAGGTTGGGCCGTCGAAAACTGGGTCGATGGCGGGAGCGCAACTCCAGTCGGCGCCGCCGTTCAAGCTGGTGCAATAGGTGATACCGGAGGCGCGGGCGTGAAGATTTGGTAGAAAACTGAACTGATTGCCAAACCAGCCTCCGTTGGGATCGGGCACGACCGCCGTCCAATCGGTCGCGGCCGCGCCGCCGTCGGTGGTGTAATGGGCGGCGTTGGCGGCGTTGAGATTCAACTGATCCATCACCAGTCCGTCGTGCGGGTTGACATAGCGCACACGGTTTGCCCAGCCACTGGTGCTGAGAACGATGTCCGAGGTCCAACTGACGCCGCCATCGTGGCTGAAGCGAATGATACTTTCGAAATTGGAATCGTTGAATCCGGAGATGGCAACATCATTGGCGCCGGCCGCTTGGACTCCATAAAAGTAGTAGGGGAATCCCAGGTTGAGGACCTCGGTCCAAGAGGTACCGCCGTTGGTAGTCTTCCACACCTGGCCGAGTTCGGCGGCTGCATAGCCGATTTTGGGCGTGGCAAAGGAAATGTCGTGCAGCACAGCGCCGGGCAGTGTAGCCAGCAGCTTCCAGGGGTTCGCGGCAGGGCCGACCACATCGTGGGTGCGCGGGGCGGATGGAATCTCCGGGCGCTCAGCAGCCAGCTCGCGAGAAGAACCTACTACCGGGACACGGCTGGAAACATGGTGCATGTCGTCGGCTGGGGAGGCGGATATGGCGAGACTGAAAACCACAGCGGGGAGAATTCCACGGAACCAAGTAATCGTCACTGGATTGCCCTCCAAAATAGCGCCCAGGTGCAGCAGCGAGGGATTTTACCATGAACCGCAGGCCGATTTTGTAAGCCATTCACACTACACAGTTTCGATCAACCCCGCCAGAAGCGCTGCCCGGCGGGGCAAGTCAGGGATGGAGATGGACTCGTGGCTGGCATGGGCGCCATCGCCCACACCACCGAGTCCATCCAGCGTGGGGATACCCAGGCCGGCAGTAAAGTTTCCGTCCGATCCACCGCCGACTGCGGCTTCCTCGAGCTTCCAGCCCAACGGTTTCGCGATCTCGCGGGCGTGGATGAATAGCGCCGCCACCTTGGGATTTCGCTCCATGGGCGGGCGATTCATGCCTCCGGTGATTTGCAGCTTGCACTTGCGATTGAAGGGCTTCAGCGAGCGCAGGCGGCGGTCAAGAGCGGCAGCGTCTTTCATCCGGGCAACGCGCACGTCGAGAACGGCGGCGGCCTCTGCGGGAATAACGTTCGAGCGCGTGCCGCCTTGCACGGTTCCGGCGTTGAGAGTGAGGCCGCGTTTCAGATCGACGAGTTTTTCAATTGCGATGATCTGGCGTGCAAGTTCCACAATCGCACTTTCGCCTTTTTCGAAGTCCAGTCCAGAGTGCGCGGCTTTGCCGGTGACTTTGAGAAGGTATTCGCCGACTCCCTTTCTTGCAGTCTTAACGGCGCCCTTGGGGCCATAGGAGGGCTCAAGTACCAGCACCGCTCCCGACTTCCTGGCGAGATTTTCGGTGATGTGCCGGGAACTATCACTGCCGACTTCTTCGTCTGAAACCAAGAGGACGGTGACTGGCCGCGGCAGATCGTCGCCGTGCCAGGCGCGAAGGGCTTCGATGGCGTGAAGCATGATGGCGATGCCGGACTTCATGTCGAAGCTGCCGGGACCGAAAAGCTTTTGGCCGGCGATGCGGCAGGGCATGGCGGCCAACGTGCCCAGAGGGTACACGGTGTCCAGATGTCCGAGAAGCAGAACTGGTTTGCTGGAGCTTTTGCCCGTGAAGTCCACCTGCAAATGATCGCCAAAGTTTGGAGTGCGATGGAACTTGGCGTGGCCTCCGAGGGCTTCAAAGCGACCTGCCAGCAAGGAGCCGAGGCGATCGACCGCCGCCTTATTGTCACTGGGAGATTCGACTTCGACCAATTGCCGGACAGTTTCCGTGATCTGCGGTTTGCGTTCTTCGAAGTAACGAAGCCGCCGGGTTGACTCAACGGTTGCGGGGTCTGGAACTTTCTTCTTAGCCTTCGAGGTCATGAATGTATTTCGGCGAGGGGATTTGTGGGGCCGATCAAGTATAATCTTCGCTCCTGGCGAAAAATAGTATGACAGACATGGCACATTCCGCAGTTGCGATGCCGGCCGTCAGCACCGGGCTGGATATCAATGCGATTATGCGTCTGTTGCCCCACCGGTTTCCGTTTCTGTTGATCGACCGGGTACTTGAAATCAAGCGGACGGAACGCATTGTGGCGATCAAGAATGTGACCATCAATGAGCCGTTTTTTGCCGGCCACTTTCCTGGCACGCCGGTTATGCCAGGGGTATTGATCGTTGAGGCCATGGCCCAGGCCGGCGGGGTGCTGTTGCTGACCGAAGTTGAGGACCGGGACGGCAAATTGCTTTTATTCACTGGAATAGAACGCGCCAAGTTCCGGCGGCCGGTAGTTCCGGGCGACCAGTTGCGGATCGAAGTGAACGTGACGGCCTGGCGGGGCAATGCAGGACGCATGGAAGGGATGGCGTACGTTGGAGACAAGCGCGCCGCGGAGGCGATTATCAGTTGCCGGCTGGTGGATCGCGGGCGCGCGCTGGGCAAGACTGAGGCCTCCGCAGAATCCGAGTAGCCGGCGCCAGTATTACCATGTCGACCGCTCCAGCAATGAAGACCGTACACCCCACAGCCATCGTCGATTCCAGCGCGAAGGTTCATCCCAGCTGCAAGATTGGACCTTATTGCGTGGTGGGGCCGGATGTTGAACTGGGTGAGGGATGCCAACTGGTATCGCATGTGGCCCTTGAGGGGCCGACGAAGATCGGCGCCCACAACCGTTTTTTTCCTTTCTGCTCGATTGGACTGGCGCCCCAGGATTTGACCTATCAGGGGGAGCCGACGCGCCTGGAAATCGGCGATCACAACACCATCCGGGAATTTGTCACCATCAACCGCGGCACGGTCAAGGGCGGCGGATTGACCAGGCTGGGCAGTCACACGCTGGTGATGGCGTACACCCACATCGCGCACGATTGCCAGATTGGAGATCACGTGATTCTGGCGAACGCTGCCACGTTGGGAGGGCACGTGACCGTGGGCCATTGGGCGCAGGTGGGCGCGCTGTGTCCGGTGCATCACTTCGTGCGTATCGGGGAGTATGCGTTTATTGGCGGGGGCACAACCATTACTCGCGACGTGCTGCCGTTTTCGAAGACCGCGGCGGCGCGTGATACTCACGCTTACGGACTCAACGCAGTCGGCCTGGAGCGCCGCGGCTTCAGTAAAGACAGGATCGCCAAGATCCATCATGCCTACAAGGTGCTGCTGGCGTCGAACCTCAACACATCGCAGGCACTGGAGAAATTGAAATCGGAAGGCGAGCGGGGCGAAGATGTGGAGCGGCTGATCCAGTTCATTGAGGAGTCGGAGCGGGGAGTAATTAAGTAGAGCTCCTAGCTCCTAGCTCCTAGCCGCTAGCTGCTAGAGTAGTGCGCGTTTGAAATCGTGATCGGTAAATACTGCCTTTGATCTGCGTCATCCGTGCTAGCGGGCTTGGAGGTCAAAGGCTTTACCACAGAGGGCACAGAGGATCACGGGAGAAACCGGCGACCCCTAAATGCCGGTCTGTTTGACACACTGCACTAGCTTCTAGGGCTGGCTGCAGAATGCTAGACTTCCTAGCGTGTCCCCTGATAAACGGAAACTCGGTTTGATTGCCGGTAATGGGCAGTTTCCTTTCCTGGTGTTGGATGCGGCGCGGGCGCAGGGGTTTGAGGTCGTGGTTGCCGCGATTAATGAAGAGACCCATCCGGAAATTGATTCGCGCGGTGCGGCGGCAGTTCACTGGCTCTCGTTGGGAGAGCTCTCCAAATTGATCGACACTTTCAAACGTGAAGGCGTGACTCGTGCCGTCATGGCCGGCCAGGTCAAACACAAACAAATTTTTTCGAGCATCCGGCCGGATTGGCGGCTGGCAAAGTTGTTGTTGAACCTGCGCACGCGCAACACTGACGCGCTGCTTGGGGCTGTGGCCAAGGTCCTGGGAGATGAAGGCATAACGCTGGAGAGTTCAACAGCGCTCTTGGAGCCATTGCTGGCCAAACCGGGGGTGCTTGCCAAACGCTCTCCGAACCAGCAGGAGGAGAAAAACGTGGAATACGGGCGACTGGTGGCCCGGCAATTGGCGCAATTTGATATTGGCCAGACGGTGGTGGTTGCCGAAGCTGCCTGCGTGGCGGTTGAAGCCATGGAGGGGACCGACGCTACCATCGAACGGGCGGGGCAGATCATGGGATCGCTTGCGGCCGGCCCTTCCACGTTGAGCCGTGGGTTGACGGTGGTAAAGGCGGCGAAGCCCAAACAGGACATGCGCTTTGATGTTCCGGTGATTGGGGTGAAGACAATTGAGGTCATGCGCAAGGCGGGAGCGACCTGCCTTGCGGTGGACGCCGGGAAGTGCCTGCTGCTGGACGGAGCTGAAATCTTCAGGGCGGCGGATGCGGCAGGAATTGCAATGGTGGCAACTGCGTTTCAAGAATTGGATTGAAGGAGTGTATTTGCATGTCTGAAACCGCTCGTCTTGCCGATCAGATCCGCCGGGCCTTTGAGGGAGAGGCCTGGCATGGCGACTCCGTGCTTGAGTTGCTTGCCGATGTGGATGCGAAAACTGCGGCGGCCCACCCCATCGGCGGCGCTCATAGCATTTGGGAACTGGCGCTGCATATTGCGGCCTGGGACGACGCTGCGCTGCGCAGAGCCGGGGGCAGCGCTGTGGAACTCAGCGACCGGGAAAATTTCCCTGCGATCGACGACAGCAGCGAAGCGGCGTGGAGAAAAGCCGTGGACGGCGTCAAAGAAAAGCATGAGGCGCTGGTCAAAGCGGTGGCGGAGTTTCCCGCTTCTCGCTTGCTTGAACCGGTGCCGGGTAAGAAGGAAAAGCATTACGACTATTTCTATCTGTTCAGCGGGATTGTGCAGCATGAGCTATATCACGCGGGGCAGATTGCGCTGCTAAAGAAGGCACAGGGAAAGTAAGCCGTGGACTCAGACCGTCTTATTCACGTTGCGGTGGTCGGCGTCGGCGCGTTTGGACGCAACCATGCGCGGGTTTACCAGCAACTGGCGAAAGAAGGGACGGCGGTGCGACTGGTGGGCGTGGTTGACTCCGATACCAGCCGGGCGGACACGGTGGCACGGGAATTTGGCTGCCGGGGATTTGGCTCGGTCGATCAGCTGATTACCACCCACAGCGAAGTGGAAGCGGCGTCGGTGGCCGTTCCCACGGTGCATCATGTAAGCACGGCGCGGCAATTGATGGAGGCCGGCGTCGATGTTTTGATTGAAAAGCCGGTCGCAGGTTCGCTGGCGGAAGCGGATGAACTGATTCGCATAGCGCGCCAGGAGACCCGCATCGTGCAGGTCGGGCATTTGGAGCGTTTCAATCCGGCGGTCCGAGCCACGCTGCCGGTAATTACTCAGCCCATGTTTTTTGAAGTCCACCGGCTGAGCGTTTTCACGCCCCGGTCGCTGGATGTCGATGTGGTGCTGGACCTGATGATTCACGACCTCGACATTGTGCTGTCGTTTGTAAATTCCCCGGTGAAAGAGATTCGGGCAGTCGGCTTGCCCATTCTTTCCAGCAAGGTGGACATCGCCAATGTACGGATCGAGTTCGAGTCCGGGTGCGTGGCAAATTTTACCGCCAGCCGGGTCTCGACCGAACTGGTCCGCAAGCTGCGCTTCTTTCAGCCGAAACAGTATGTCTCGCTGGACTACGGGCGGCAGGATGCTCTGGTGTTCACTGTCGGTGGCAATGGAACTGGCGCGCCGTCGGTGAATCCGCAGATTCAGGTGGCCAAGCTTCCAACCGTGCAGGAAGAACCGTTGCATGCGGAATTGAAAAGCTTCCTGGACTCGGTGCAACGCCGATCCCGGCCTTTGGTTGGCTTGGAAGATGGCCGGCGGGCGCTGGCTGTAGGCCTGGATATTGTGGCCGGAATCCACGAACATGGCAGCAGGGTCAGGCTGGATCAGCTTCAGCGGTGAGAGCCGTCAAAATCTTGAAACGCAGAGGCCCCAGAGAATGGCCGCGGAGATCGCCGAGAAAACCTTCAGACTGCGCGTGCTCTGAACCTTGAAACGCAGAGACCGCAGAGAATGGCCGCGGAGATCGCTGAGAAAACCTCCAGACTGCCCGTGCTCTGAACCTTGAAACGCAGAGGCCGCAGAGAATGGCCGCGGAGATCGCTGAGAAAACCTCCAGACTGCCCGTGCTCTGTAAAGTATTGTCAATGCACGCTCCGCCAAGTGATGCCTGAAGTACCTACCCTTCCAGGCCGTCGCAGATTCCTTTAAAAGGTGCGAAAATAGGCCATTGGCCGCAGACGCCACGAATTACAGGGTAGGGCCGACAGTCACGGTGACCCTGCGGGATAGCTGTTGCTGCAACTAATATCCTGTGGCTCGTGTCTAACCGGGTAAGCCGTTCGATGTCAACCACCCAAATCCCGCCGACCACGTCGACATCAGCGACAGCTGCGCCCCGAAAACCCGATGGCGGAGATTTGTACGATGCCCGTTACTGGGAGTCGGCCTACCGCGACATTGACGAAGCGCCGACCTTAATCATCCAGCTTCAGGATGATCTGACGCACTCGCGGCGAAGAGAATCGTTCTGGATCTCCGTCGTGGTCCACCTTTTTGTTGTGCTGCTGATCGTGAACTCCTCCAGGATCGCCGGGCTTGTGCCCCACCAGACCACGGTGCTGAATGCGAATGCTTTGCCGAAGGACAAAGACCTTACCTATCTGGAACTTCCTCCGGACCAGCAAAAACCGCCGGCGAAGCCGCCGGATACGAACATCATTTCGGATAAGAATCGGGTGGCGACGTCCAAGTCGCCGCAAATTGATCGCAAAGAGTTGAGGAAGATTCTGGATAGCAGCCGCCCGGGACGGCCCGGCCCCAGTAGTGCTCCTCAGCAACCGCCGGCTGAAACCCAGGCCCAAGCCGCGCCTGCCCCGCAACCGCAGCAACAGGCGCCACCACCACAGCCTCCAGACCAGAATCTCACTGCCAAGTTGCAAACGCCGGCCTTGTCACCGAAGGACGCGTTTTCCACGGGCTCGAGGTATGTGGGATCAGAGACCGAGCGGGCGGCGCGAGCGGCGGCCGGCACGCGCGGCGGAGGGGGCGGCGACAACGGTGATTTCGGTTTGGGACTGGGCAAGCAAGGAGCCGCATACGGCGGGCTCGAAGTGCTCAGCGACACCATGGGGGTCGACTTCGGTCCCTACCTGGCGCGAGTCCTGCACGATGTCAAGGTGAACTGGTACAACCTGATTCCAGAATCGGCGAGGGCGCCGATCATGAAAAAAGGGAATGTGGGGATCGAATTCGCCATTCTCAAGGATGGCAGCGTGGCTGGGATGAAACTGGTGTACAGTTCCGGGGACGTGGCGCTCGATCGCGGAGCCTGGGGAGGAATTACGGCTTCCAATCCGTTTCCGCCGCTGCCCACCGAATTCGGCGGCCAGTACCTGGCGCTGCGTTTCAAGTTCCTCTACAACCCGGACAAGAGCGATCTGCAATAGACCGTCTCCCTTCCCTTCTACGATTTCTCCAGGTGAATCGAACCGTCTCCGGTGTGGATGGTCAGCAGGTTTCCGCCGCCGTTGATTTTGCCTCGTATGTTCCTCTCTCCCATACGGCCTTCTACAGTGACCGGCATTTCCAGGTTAACGTGGCCGTCGCTGGAGCGAAGATCAACGTCAGCGGCGAAGGTCTCGGGCAATTGCAGGGTAACGCTGCCATCGCCGGTACGAACGTTCCAGCTTGAGGCCATGGTCGAACCCGGCAAGGCGCGAGCGTCAATGCGGCCATCGCCGGTGTTAAGGTCGAGCGCGTCAAAGCGGCCGGCAGCCGTGATGTGGCCGTCTCCGGTGCGGGCGCGCAAGTTGCCATCGACGGAGTCGATCTGCTCGTGGCCGTCGCCGCTTTCGAGATCCATGTTGCCTTTGAAATTTGCCAACTCAATGGAGCCGTCGCCGGTGCGTAATTTCACCTGGCCCTGGCGCGGCATGTGGATTTCGACATCCACCCGGTAGCTGCCAAACTGGATGGTGAAATTGTGATGCGGATAGCGCAACTCGATCTCGACCAGGTCGCCGCTCTGGCGCTCGATCACTTGAATGCCGCCCTCGCCAATCTTGTAATGGTTGCTGGCGATGTGGACGTCGATGGTGTTCTTGTCCCAGGTATCGACGCGGAGGTTGGCGTCGGAGGTTTCGACGCGTAAATCGGGCTTGCCGGTTATGGTGTAGGTCTTCGACCAATCCTCGCCCAGCGCCAGCGGACTGAGGGCGAGAACCAAGCCTAAAAGCGCGAATGTGAGGCGTTGCATAGTTCGCTCCTGTGCAGGGGGGCACACGGGCGCCCCCGGGCATTGGACGATGATACGGAGTCTTGGTCAACCTGGTTCCACGGATGTTTAGGTGGGTGGGCGGTTTCCGGGACTACAATGGTGCCGTGCCTGCTGGAGCAAAACGGCAGCCGGAGCCACCCCCGGCCGAACCTCATCGCACCCCACGGGTGTACACGCTGGAAGCTACCGGCCTGCTGATGATCGCGGCGTTAGTCCTGCTCCTCACCCTTATTCGCTATTGGCATCACATTTCCTGGAGCGCCCGCTAGCCGTGTCCGCGGAGCCGCTGCTGGTCGTGGTCCTGGGCCCAACCGCCAGCGGGAAAACTGCGCTTTCGTTGGCGCTGGCCGAACGTTTTCAGGGCGAAATTGTGAACTGCGACTCGGTCGCGATGTATCGCGAGTTCGAGATCGGCACGGCCAAGCCCAGCCCTGCTGAGCGCGTCCGCGCGCCACACCACCTGTTGGATTTTGTGGAACCCGCGGGGTACATCACAGCCGGCGAGTATGCGCGGAAGGCGCGCAAGGTCCTGCAAGAGGTTAAGCAGCGTGCGCGGATGCCGGTCGTGGTGGGCGGCACGGGATTATATTTGCGGGCACTGCTCGAGGGTCTTTCTCCCGGACCGCCGCGGTCGGAGGAATTGCGGGAGAGGCTGCGCGAGAAGGCAGAGAGCCGGGGGACAAGCTATCTGCATCGGGTCTTGAGGCGGATGGACCGGGATGCAGCGTCGAATATTCATGCCAACGACTTGCCGAAGCTGATTCGCGCCATCGAAGTCTGCCTTGGCTCGCGCCAGAAGATGACAGAGGTGTGGAATCAGGGGCGGGACCCGCTGCGGGACTTCCGCATCCTGCGGATTGGTTTGAATCCGCAGCGGGAAGCGCTTTATGAGCGCATCAATGAGCGCGCAAGGCGCATGTTTGCGGCAGGGCTGATCGAGGAAACCCGGAAACTGCTCACTAGGTACGGAGACGCAGCCTGGCCGCTGGGTTCACTCGGGTACAAGCAAGCGGTGCAGGTGGTCCGGGGCGAAATTGATGAGGCGGCCGCACTGCGGGCTGCGCAACAGGCGCACCGCAATTATGCCAAACGGCAGATGACCTGGTTTCGGCGGGAACCGGAAGTCAACTGGCTGGCCGGATTTGGAGACGACGGTTCCATCCAGCAATCGGCGGTTAAGCTAGTGGAATCGGAATGAATTCATTGCAGCGGTTGGCCCGGCGCCAGGATCCCTTTGCCCGTCGCCCAGGGATGGATTTCAGCCTTGAGCAGACCAGCTTTAATGGTCGGATCATCTTGCGTCAACTTGGCAGTCTGCGCGGTCCCTACCCGAAAAATGGCGGCCCCTCGTAGTTCGCCCTGGTCGTTAAAGGGAAACAATCCGGCAATTGCTATATTTCCCTGGTCGGTCATCCGTTGAACAAACGCAGTATGCTGGTTCAAGACATCGATAAACTTGGGCGATTTGGAGTTCCAATTTTCGCCCAGCTTCATCAGAACCAGCGAATATTGCTCCATGCCGTGAGTCTCGGCGGGATGTTGAATTGCACGTGGATCGACCAGCCATGGGCCATACACCTGGGGAGAGAGACGACCGGCTTTGACTGCGGGATCGCTGTTCGCCCACTGCTGCGCCTGCGCCACCGACTCCGCCAGCATCACAAAAATGCCCCGCAGCGCGGTGTCATCGAGAAACGGCCCGGCGACCACGAGCTTACCTTCGGCGGCCAGCCTGCGAATGTTGGCCATGTGCTCTTCCTGAAGCTTCTCTCCTGCTTCCGTGGATAGCTGGGGCGCGTTGGCGGGGCGATTCAGCAACACGAGGAAGAATTGGGCGGGTTTCGCGCCCGGCTGGGCATGCGCCTGCCGGAGACCGCCCGCAATCGCGAAGAGGTTGAGCAGAAGCCCGAGAACAATGGTCCTTCTCATACGCACGATTCTAAACTGCTCTGACCACTCTTGGAGGATGCACAAGCGTGCTATCTTCTGACTCATGCCCCGAAAAATTGCGCTTGCGCTGCTGGCGACAGCTTTGGTCTGCCCCGCTTTGGCCAAGGACAAATACCAGCCCGTCGGCCCAGTTCGGCTTGACCGCGACGGTGAAAAGTGGGCCAAGAAGACACTCAGCAAGCTTTCCCCCGAGGAAAAGGTTGGCCAGTTGTTCATGATCTGGGTGCGGGCGGAGTTTTTGAACGTCGCAAGCCCGGAGTATCTGCAATTGCGCGATACTATGCGCAAATATCACGTGGGCGGTTTTGCCATGACGGTGCGGTGGGACCCGCCGTTTCTCTATCGCAATGAACCCTATGAGGCGGCAGTGCTGCTCAACCGCTTGCAGCAGGATTCGAAGCTGCCCTTGCTGGTAGCGGCGGATTTCGAACGCGGCCTCTCGATGCGGCTTCATGGGGCGACAGAATTTCCTCATGCCATGGCCTTCGGCGCAACCGGCAAGCCGGAGTATGCCGAGGCCTTTGGACGCATTACGGCACAAGAAGCGCGCGCCATCGGCGTGCAGTGGAATTTCTTTCCGGTTGCGGACGTCAACTCGAACCCCGCCAACCCCATCATCAATACGCGTTCGTTCGGCGAGGACGCGCAACTGGTTGGGAATATGGTGACCGCATATATTCAGGGCGCGCGGGCGAACGGAATGATGACAACGGTCAAGCATTTTCCCGGCCACGGAGACACGGCGACCGATTCTCACTTAGGCATCGCGCAGGTAACAGGCGATTCCGCGCGACTGCAAGCCATCGAGTTGGCCCCGTTTCGTAAGGCCATTGAGGCAGGAGTGGACTCGGTGATGGTGGCCCATGTCACAGTCCCAGCGCTGGATCCGCAGGCGGACCGGGTAGCTTCAACCTCACCGTTGATCGTCACAAACCTGCTCAAAGAGCAGCTTGGTTTCAAGGGACTTGTGGTAACCGACGCTCTGGATATGGCCGGCCTGACCCGGCTTTACGCCGGCCACATCGGCCGTGCGGCGGTTGACGCCTTCAAGGCAGGCAACGATGTGCTGCTTATCCCGGCGGACTTAGACGCGTCGTACCAGGCGATGTTGGAGGCCGTCCGGAGCGGGGAAATTTCGCCTTCGCAGCTCGACGCCTCTGTACTCAAGATATTGAAAGCAAAGGCTTCTGTGGGTCTGAACAAGGGGCGACTGGTAAAGCTTGATGGCATTTCCACCCTGGTCGGACAGCCCGCCAATCTGGCTTTTGGCCAGCACGTAGCGGACGAGGCCGTTACACTGGTCCGCGATAATGGCAAACTTTTGCCCTTCAAACCTACGGGAACTGTTTCGGCCCGTCTGCCGTATCAAAGAGTGGAAGCGGTCAGCAACCGCCTGGTGGTGGTGATTTTCATCGACGATGTCCGCACCGACGCCGGGCGGACGCTGGAACGGCAGATTCGCGAACGCGTACCGGAAGTCAACGTTGTATATGTCGATTCCAGGATTGTGGATGCGATGTCAGGCGGCATACTAAAAGCGGTGGATGAAGCGCAGGAGGTGATTGCGGCTGTGTACGTGGTTCCATCCGCCGGACGCGCCGCGCAGGGGATCAACGGGCTGAGTGATTCCATTGGTCTTCCCGATGCAAACGCGGCATTGGTGCGAAAGATTCTGGATCGGGGGGCTGACAAGACCATGGTTTTGGCGATGGGAAACCCGTACCTGGCGCAAAGTTTCCCGATGATACAGAATTATCTTTGCAGCTTCTCCAATGTTTCGGTTGCGGAAGTCAGCGCAGTGAAGGCATTGTTTGGGGAGATTGCCATCCACGGACATCTTCCGGTGACGATTCCGGGTTTCGCGGAACGTGGCGCCGGAATTGAGCGTCCAGCTCGAGTCGAGGAAGGAGAGTCTCAACATGCTCATACCCAAGTTCCTGGACAATAAGGCCAAGGCCTTGATCGCGGTGGCATTCGCCGGATGTTTGACGGTTCTGGCCTGCACGGTCAGCGTGAAAGACCACGACGGCGACAACAGCAAGGTCGATATCCAGACTCCGATGGGAGGTATGCACATCGACGATGAAGCGAACGTGAAAGACACCGGCCTGGCGGTCTATCCTGGCGCGCGCAAGAAGGAAAAGACAGACCACGACAGCAAGAGCGCGAATGTCAACATCTCAAGCGGTTTCTTTGGAGTGAAGGTGGTGGCGATTGAATATGAGTCCGATGATGCGCCGGCCAAAGTGCAGGCATTTTATCAGGACCAACTGAAGAAATTCGGTCACGTGATCCAGTGCCGCACCAACAAGCAGGGCAATGACCTCAACGTGAAGGTTGGCCATGAACACGGCAACCACGAGGTCCGGTGTGAAGGCGACAACAACGGAAATGTGGTCGAACTCAAGGTCGGGACGGAGGACAATCAGCACCTGGTCTCGGTCGAATCGGAGGGCACGGGGACGGATTTTGCTTTGGTGTACATCCAAACCCGGGGCAAGGAAGGCACGATCTAGCGCTTCTGCGAAGACAATCCTGGAGGAACATATGATTCGGAGCATTTTGGCCGGCAGAGAAGATTTGGCCCCGTCGGCGATGAGATTGACGTTGGCGCTTGCGCTGGCACTCACAACGTCCCTGGCTTGCGCGCAAAGCGCGGATGACAGCGGTCGAGACAAGAGCTTCGACATCAGAAGCTCCGTGGGCGACATGCATGTAGGAACCGATGTTGACCAGCGGGAGCTGGGCATGCCCGCCTACCCCGGAGCGCGTTTGCGGCAGCATGAAGCGGACAAAAACAGCGCCAACCTTGCCTTGTTCACTTCGGCGTTCGGCATGAAGCTGCTGGTCGTGAACTACGATTCCGATGACGACAGCGGCAAGATTGTGTCTTTTTATAAGGACAAGCTGAAGAAGTATGGCAGGGTCCTGGAGTGCCACACCAGTCATCACGGGGGAAATGTTGACGTCAATGAAGGCGGCGATGATTCAAGCAAGTCGAAGGAGTTGAAGTGCGAGGGCGACAACACCGGCGACGTGATTGAACTCAAGGTTGGAACTCAAGACAATCAGCACGTAGTGGCCGTCCGGCCGGCGGAAAAAGGTAAGGGCTCGACCATTGCGATGGTTTATGTGCATACGCGCGGCAAGCAGGGAGATATTTAATTCAGATAATTCGCGTGCCTGGAAACGCGGAGAGCGCAGAGTACGCCGAGGCTACAGACGAATAGGGCGTTCACCTTCCTTGCGCGCTCGTCTGGGCTGCGATACCTTGAAGTCCAGTGGAACACGCCTGCTATAAGTGTGGCTCGAATGTAGAAGATGGAATTCCGTTCTGCCCGCAATGCAATGCGCCACAGATCCGCGTTGAGGGAGCCGGCGCTGAGGGGCTGCCAACAACCGAGCCCGCCGGGGTTCACCTTCCCAACTACCGCGGCGCCGGTGACATTCAATGGTCGGATGCCTTGCCGTCAGCTGCACTGGCTGGGCTGATCGCGGCTTTTCTGATGTTCATCCCATTGGGCGCGTTCGGGTTGGGGATGCTTGCGGCCGGGGTTCTTTGTGTGGTTTTTTACCGCCGGCGAAACCTCACCAGCCACCTGACGCCTGGCATGGGAGCTCGGCTGGGGTTGGTCAGCGGAACCCTGGGCTTTGGGATTTTCGCGATTTTCAGCGCCATTGGGACGTTGGTCTTCCACACCGGGGGCCAGTTGCGGGCGGCGATGCTCGAGGCCATCGAGCAATCGGCAGCGCGCAGTTCGGACCCGCAGGCACAGCAGATCATCGAATATCTGAAGACTCCGCCCGGGCTGGTGTTGATGATGGGTCTGTCTTTGGGAGTTGTGCTGGTGGCGTTCTTGGTTCTTTCCAGCATCGGAGGCGCGGTGGGGGCGGCGATGATGCGGAGGAAGGACCGGATGTAGAGCTATCCGCCCCGCAGGTATCTGCCCCACCTTGCTCCGTAGTGCTTTTCCCGCGTATGATTCAGCGTTCATGACCCCGCGACCTCCGACTCGTCCCGCTAACTTGAAGGAAAAGGCTCAGCTGATGTCAGCGTCGGAGATTGAGCGCACGCTGGTCCGGCTGGTGCACGAGATTATCGAGAAAAACAATGGGGCCACGGACCTGGGGATTGTGGGCATCCGGCGGCGCGGAGTGTTTTTGGCGCAACGTCTGGGAGAGATGATTCAACGCATCGAAAAGATCCCGGTGCCGGTGGGCACGCTGGACATCAGTCTGTATCGCGATGATCTTTCCACGGTGGGGTCACAGCCGGTGGTACAGAAAGGCGACATCGGATTTCCCATCGCCGGCAAGAACATCATTCTGGCCGACGATGTGCTCTATACCGGCCGGACAGCCCGGGCCGCGCTGGACGCGCTGTTTCGCCAGGGCCGGCCGCGGCGGGTGCAGCTATGTGTGTTGATCGACCGCGGGCACCGTGAGTTGCCGATTGAAGCAACTTTCGTGGGGCGGAAGGTACAGACAACTCCGCAAGAGATCATCGAAGTGAAGTTGCGGGAACTGGACGGAGACGAAAAAGTCCTGCTGGTGGAAAAGCAGGGCTGAACGGAAACTCAAGGCAGGGGCATCTCGCCCGTGCCGCTATGTTGGGCAGGTAATGACCAAGACTGCACGCGGTTCTCTGCTGGATATCGAACATCTCGACGCCAAGGACATCAGCGGGCTGCTTCAACTGGCGCGCCGGATGAATCCGCTCAAGCCCCGTCCGCTGTTGCGCGGCAAGCGTGTGCTGCTGCTCTTCTACGAGGCTTCGACGCGGACGCGCAGCTCATTTGAAATTGCGGCCAAAGAGATGGGAGCGATGACCACGCTCGTGCTCTCGAGCGGATCGAGCATCGAAAAAGGAGAATCCCTGCTCGACACCGCCTATACATTGCAAGCGGTGGGAGCGGACATCATGGTGGTCCGCCATCCCGCGGCGGGGGCGCCGTTACTGATGGCGCGGCACTTGAAGGTCCCAGTCATTAACGCCGGCGACGGCATGCACGAACATCCGTCGCAGGCGTTGCTCGACGCTTATACCATTCTGCGGCACAAAAAGAAGCTCCAGGGACTGCAAGTCACCATCATGGGCGACATCTATCACAGCCGGGTGGCGCGGTCGGCGATCCATCTGCTGAGCAAGTTCGGGGCGCGCGTCACCCTGTGCGGGCCGCCCGAAATGCTGCCTGAAATTGCTACATGCCTGGCGCCGAATTTGCACATCACGCGCACAGCGGAGGAAGCCGTGCGCGGCGCGGACGTGGTCATGGTGTTGCGGGTGCAAAAGGAGCGGCTGGCGGGGATGAAGATTCGCCTGCAGGATTACATTGTCCGCTATCAGATGACCATGACGCGTTTGAAACTGGCCAAGCGCGATGCCCTGGTGATGCATCCCGGGCCCATTATTCGAGGCCTCGAAATTACCTGGGAAGTTGCGGATTGTCCGCAGTCGGTGATCGTAGAAGAAGTGGCGAATGGCGTGCCGGTGCGCATGGCGATTCTGGCGCGGGCGCTGGGGAAAGCTTGACGACGGCGGTGAAAGCAGATTGAACTAAATGGCACAGGACAAACTCAAATCGGGTGGGTTGCTGATCAAGGGCGGCCATGTGATTGACCCGGCGGCGAGGATCGACGCCCCGATGGATGTGTTGCTGCAAGACGGGCGAGTGGCGGATGTCGCGCCGCCCAACAAAATTCGCGGCAGCGCCGAGCACACTTTGGATGCCCGCGGACTGGTGGTTGCGCCGGGCTTCATTGATCTGCACGTCCACCTGCGTGAGCCAGGCCAGAGTTACAAAGAAACCATTGCCAGCGGAACGGCGGCGGCGGCAGCCGGAGGATTCACTTCGGTGTGCTGCATGCCCAACACTTCGCCGGTGGTGGATTCGGTGGAATGGGTGACCTGGCTTCAGCAGCCGCAGCGCGGAGCGGTGGTCAACGTTTTTCCGATTGCAGCGGCTACGCAAGCCAGCAAGGGCGCGGTACTAACGGACTTTCGCGGGTTGCAACGTGCCGGAGCGGTGGGTGTGAGCGATGATGGCCGGCCCATCCTGAACGAAACCACGATGCGGGATACGCTTCGCCTGGCGGCTGAGATCAATCTGCCGGTAATTCAACACGCCGAAGACACGCGCCTGACCGACAACTGCTCGATGAATGAGAGTTCCACTTCGTTCCGGCTGGGGCTGCGCGGCATGAAAGTGGCGGCCGAAGCGGTCATTGTGGACCGGGATGTGCAACTGGCCCAACAGTTCGCGGGAGCACGATTGCATGTGGCCCATATCTCGACCGCAGACTCGCTGAAGGCGGTGCGCCGGGGCAAGCGCAGCAAGGCGCACATCACCTGCGAAGTCACTCCTCATCATTTCACGCTGACCGACGCGGACGTCGGAGAATACAACACGTATTGCAAGATGAATCCGCCGCTGCGCTCGGCGGCCGACCGCGAAGCGCTGATTGTGGCCCTGGGCGACGGCACGGTGGACGCCCTGGCCACCGACCATGCACCACACGCCACCCACGAGAAGATTATTGAGTTCGAGAAGGCCATGTTCGGGATTACGGGATTGGAAACCGGGCTAGGGCTGGCCATCACGCGCTTGCATCGCCAGCACCGAATTCCGTTGGTGAGGATTGTCGAACTGTTTACCGTGGGTCCGGCGCGGGTGGTGGATTTGCGGGGGCGCGGCACGCTGGCGCGTGGCAGTCATGCTGACGTTACTATTTTCGATCCCAAGAAGCGCTGGACGTTCGAGGCGACGAAGTCCCGATCGAAGTCGAACAACTCGCCATTTGACGGCTGGCAGCTAACGGGCAAGATAGTGGCTACGATTGTCAGTGGGAAAATTGTTTATCGGTCAGGGTAGGCACGCGGCCGAGCTGTTCTCCACACCGACACCAAGACGACGAGAAAGCCGAAGCAAGCACAAACGACACCAAGTAACCCCTTCTGGCTGCTGGGACACCCTGCTATCCTGAACCTAGTTTCCCATGAAGTTGATTTACGAGGACCTTCCCTCCGCGGAAGTCGAAGTCGCGCCACGCAAGCTGGTGGGGCGAGTGTTGTTCGGCTTGCTGGTGCTGTTGTCAGCGCTGATCGGAGCCACGGCCGGACTCTTGCTCGTCTACACCACCGACCTGCCTCAGGTGGAGCAACTGGAGCATTACCGTCCGAGTTCGATCACGGAACTCTACGACGATCACGGGCGGATCATCGGATCTTTTGCGCTGCAACGGCGGGTGGTGGCCAACTATGGCGATTTTTCGCCGCTGCTGCGCGAAGCGCTGATTTCGATTGAGGACAAAGATTTTTATGACCACTGGGGCGTCAACGTGTGGCGCATCGCCGGGGCCGCGTATCGTGACATTGAGTCGGGAGGCAAAGTACAGGGAGCGTCCACTCTCACCATGCAGCTGGCGCGGAATCTATTTCTCTCTCCAGACCGGTCGTTTCATCGCAAAATTGAAGAGGCGCTGCTGGCCATTCAGATCGAACGCCGGTTTACCAAGGAACAGATTTTCACCCTGTACGCCAACCAGATTTTCCTGGGACATGGAGCCTACGGCTTCGAGGCTGCGTCCGAGTATTACTTCAGCAAGCCGGCGAGCCAACTAACTTTGGACGAGGCGGCGCTGCTCGCTGGGCTGCCGAAAGCTCCGGGTTTGTATTCGCCGATCAACCATCCTGACCGGGCCATCAAGCGGCGGAACCTGGTGATTAACGCCATGCTGGAAGATGGCAAGATTACTCATCAGCAGGCCAATGACGCGCGCACCCAACCCATTCGATTGAAATTGCAACATGACCTCAACTCGCTGGCGCCGTATTTCGTGGAGGAGACTCGCCGCTACTTGGAGAACAAGTACGGAACCGACCAGGTCCACGAGGGCGGGCTGCGGGTTTACACCTCCCTGGACATGGATTTGCAGCGCGCCGCGAACCACGCCGTACTCGACGGCCTGGCCGCTTATGAACGCCGCCACGGTTGGAAGAATCATCTGGACAACATACTGACTCCGGGCGTCACCCTGGCCGGCTACCAGCATCCCGATTGGGACGACGAACCGGAAGTTGACGGATACATCCACGCCCTGGTGCTGGGGGTTGGGCCGAGCGGGGCGACAGTGAGGTTCGGACGCTACCTTGCAACCGTTTCCCAAGCCGATGCCGCCTGGACCAAGCGCAAGCTCGCTGACATTCTGAAATCGGGCGATATCGCTTACGTGAAGGTGCTTTCTCTAGGGGCGGATGGGAAGGCGCATGTGAGCCTGGAACAGGATTCCGGAGTGCAAGGCGCGCTGATGGCGATCGACAATGCCAGTGGTGCGATCAAGGCGATGGTGGGCGGACGCGACTTTGAGGAATCGAAGTTTAACCGGGCTACGCAAGCCTTGCGGCAGGTGGGATCATCTTTCAAGCCCTACGTCTACACCGCCGCCATTGATCAGGGCGCGAAGCCGGACGATACCGTCCTGGATGCGCCGGTCACGTTTGAGACTGCATCCGGCCCCTATGTTCCGCACAACTACGACGAAAAGTTCGAAGGAGTAATCACGCTGCGGCGTGCGCTGGCCCAGTCGCGAAACATTCCGGCACTGAAGATCGCCGACGGACTCGGGATCAAGACGGTCATCGACTATGCCCATCGCTTTGGAATTACCTCCAATATGCCGCCATACTTGCCGGTAGCTCTGGGCGCGGCCGAGGTGACATTGTTCGAGCAAACGTCGGCCTTCAGCGTCTTTCCGAATGACGGAGTTCGAGTCATGCCCCGCTACATCACCAAGGTGACGGACTATGAAGGGCGCGTGTTGGAAGAGGATTTTCCCGAGGTCAAGGATGTGATCAGCGCCCGCACTGCGCGCATCATGACTTCGATGTTGCAAGAGGTGGTGCGGCACGGCACGGGGATCGCGGCCGCCAGCATGAAGTATCCGCTGGGCGGAAAAACCGGGACCACCAATGACTTCACAGATGCCTGGTTCATTGGATTCTCTCCGGCGATGACCACGGGCGTGTGGGTTGGTTATGACGAGAAGAAGTCTCTCGGAGAGAAGGAGAGCGGAGCACGAGCGGCGCTGCCCATCTGGATGGATTTTATGAAAGTTGCGCTGGCGGGGAAAGACCCGGGAGCATTCGAGCCCCCTCCTCCGCTGCCGCCTGCCGTGGCCAAGACGGACACGCCGGACGCCGCTCCCGCCGCGGAAGAGTCGCATTGAGCTGCGGTCTGTGGCATTAACTGACCTGCTTGACCTCCTCTGTCAACGAGCCGGCGCGTGCCTGCATTAGCCGAAATAAGGCAACCACCAGACGTATCTCTTCAAAGGCAATTTCCGGCGGCAGTATGTCTTTGAGCGATCTGAGGCGTTCGGTACCGACCTGGGCGCATGCGGCTTCAATGATCGCCTGCCGGTCCTTATCCAACCACGCGGGCTTAAATTCCAATTGTCCTTTTTCAACCAGATCAGCGACCAGGCTCACTACACTGCCCAACTGGCGTCCGCGAATGGCTGCGATTTCGGGCAGCGTGTGCCCCTGGGCCAGCAAGTTCAAAGTCTCATCCACGGGCTTGGATTTCTTCGCCGGGAGAGCGCTGGCACGCTCTCCGTTGCGAAACCTCTCCAGCGCGTCGAAAATCTGCTGGCCGTACATGGCAGTCTTGCGCTCGCCAAAGCCGGGAATGCGCAACAGCTCGGCGGTGTTGGTGGGATGCAGGCGGCACACCTCGTCGAGCGAAGTGTCGTGCATGACTACGAAGGCCGCGACTCCCTGCTCTTTGGCTGCTGACCGGCGCCACTCGCGGAGATACTCGTGCAGTTCGAAGTCCACATCCCTGGGGACCGGCCTCTGCTCTTTGCGCCCAGTGGCCGGAAGGGAGGCAATTCCCGGCTCCGCGCCGATCGACTTGACCAGCCAGGCGGATTCGCACCCACAAACGTCGCAGGATTCGCAGGAGGTCCACTTGGGCGTTTCCCCGAAATGAATACAGATCTGGCGATGCCGGCAAGTCCTGGAATCCACGAAGCCGCGAATCGCATGGTAGCGCTGCCAGGCACGTTCCTTTTCTGCCGCGTCGGTAATCTGGTCGATGAAATAGGCCAGCAGCGCCGCATCCCGCTTCTGCCAGAGCAGAATACAATCGGCGGGCTTGCCGTCACGTCCGGCGCGACCGGCTTCCTGATAGTACTGTTCGATTGACTTGGGCAGCGAAAGATGGATCACTGCCCGCACCGACGCCTTGTTAATGCCCAATCCGAAAGCGATGGTACCCACCAGGACCCGAACTTCGTCGGTTGTCCAGGATTCCTGGTTTCGTCGGCGGACTCCTGCATCCATCTTGCCGTGGTAGGCCACTGCGGAGATTCCCTGCTCACCCAGATAGTCCACCGTTTCTTCCACCTTGGCGATGGTGGGCGCGTAAACGATGACGTTACTATCCGAATAATTCTTCAGCGCTCTCACCAGCAAGCCGGGCTGCTCGCGGCCTGCGCACTGCTTGATGAGGTATCGCAGATTGGAGCGGTAAAAACTGGCGATGTACTTATGAGGATCGCGGAGTTGTAACTGATGGAGAATATCGTGGCGAACCCGCCGGGTGGCGCTGGCGGTAAAGGCGGCTATGGGGCGGTCGGGAAAGTGGACGCGCAGAGAACTCAACTGCCGGTACTCGGGGCGGAATTCGTGTCCCCACTCAGAAATGCAATGGGCTTCGTCAATCGCAAAAAATGCGATGGGGACACGCTGGAGCCAGGCAATCGTATCCGCCCGCGCCAGGCGTTCGGGAGAAAGATACAACAACCGGAACCCGCCCTCGCTGGCTTTACGCATGACTGCCGATTGTTGGCTGGCAGGCTGCGAACTATTCAGCACGGCCACGGGAATCCCCATTTGCGCAAGTTGTGCCGCCTGGTCCTGCATCAGGGAGATTAAGGGCGAGATCACAACCGCAGTGCGCTCTGAAACCAGCGCCGGGAGTTGGTAGCATAGCGATTTCCCGCCGCCGGTCGGCATGACTACGCAGGTGTCATGCCCGGTGAGCAAACTTTCGACAATGTTTCGTTGCAAGGGCCGGAACGAGTCGTATCCCCAGTAGCGTTGTAAACGATTCATGAGGTCGATTTCCTGGGGCATGAGAACAGTATAGGGCTGAAGCAGGCCGCACTCCGGGGATAGCGGAGATGGCGGCCCTGTTCGCCCCAAAAGAGGAAAGCTATAATCACACTGATCCCATGAAATCTTTCTTTCGACACGCTCTGCAAGCGCTGATTTTGCTGATGGTGGCGCTCGTCTCAGCCTTGATGGCGATGCGATTCGCCATTCATGGCCGGGAGGTTGCCGTGCCTGATCTCCTAGGAAAGACTCCAGTGGAAGCGCGGCGCATCGCGGAGGCCAGCGGCTTTCAGTTCGATGTCGAACGCCAGTACTACAGCCCGAAGGTGCCGGAAGGGCGGATTCTTTCGCAGTTGCCGCCGGCGGGGACGCAGATTCGGCGGGGTTGGCAGATTCGGGTGGCGCAGAGTATGGGGCCGCAGCGGGTGGAGATCCCGAACGTACTGGGAGAAAGCCAGCGGGCGGCGGACCTCAACATCCGCCGGCGCGGATTGGATGTAGGAGGGGTCGCCGCAGTTCAGTTAGCCGGAGGACAGGCCGATCAAATAGTCGCTCAGGACCCGGCGCCCAGCGCGAGCAGTATATCGGCTCCCAAGATCAGCCTGCTGGTCTCTCAACCACCATCCCCTCAGGCGTTCGTCATGCCCAGTCTCGTGGGCGAGACGCTGGGAAATGTGACGTCAGTTTTGAAGGACGCCGGACTCAGGGTTGGAACAGTCACGGAGACTCCGCCGGCGGAGTCGAGCGCACTCACCCCGGTTCCGGCAGCGCAGCCGTCTCCAGCCAGCATTGTCGTCTCGCAGAGTCCAGCACCCGGCGGCAAAGTGGTTGCGGGTTCCGCAGTGAACTTCGAAGTGCGCTAGGAATTGGATTGGGCTTTTTGCAGGATCGCCGCGAAGAAGCCATCACACGGATGCACTCCGGGAATGGTCCGCAGATACGGGCCCGAAACGAGCGAATCAGCATCTTTCCATGCCAGTGCTCCCTGGGAATGTAGTTCGTGCAGTTGTTGGCGGGCGTCGGCTATGCGGAACGAGGAATCGGACGAAAGAGCGGATTCCACGACTGTCTGGTTTTCCTCAGGCTCGAGAGAGCAAGTCGAATACACGAGTCTTCCTCCCGGCGACACTCGCTGCATGGCAGATTGCAGAATGGCCAATTGACGAGCCCGTAGGTCGCGGAGATCTTCAGTCTTGAGTCGCCACTTGATTTCCGGATTGCGGGCGAGAGTGCCGGTGCCGGAGCAAGGTACGTCGACGAGCACGCGGTCGAAGAATTCCGAAACCGGCAGGGTGCGGATGTCGGCAGTGATTACTTGCACGTTTCCCTGAGGAACCAGTTTCCGCAGCAGCCGGGCGCGGTGCGGGTGCAGTTCGACCGCTACGACAGCCGCCTTCGGATTGCGCTCGGCCAGCAACCGCGTCTTACCTCCCGGGGCGGCACAGCAGTCGAGAATGCGCGAGCCTGGCCCCACCAGCAAAGCTACGAGCTGCGAGGCCTCATCCTGAATTGCGACTCGCTGTTCGCGAACGGCCTGGCTTCCGGCAATATCACCGGCGATCACTCGGCGTGCCGAGGTCAGAAGACTGCCGGGCGCAAGCTTGATGCCCTGACCCTCAAGTTCGTTCGTAATTCGCGCATCGCTAATACTGAGACAGGTTGCAGGGATGTGCTGATCGTAATCGCAGATTTGGCGCGCGAGAGGAAGGCCCAACGCCTGCGCCCACCTCCCCACTAACCAGGGCGGATGTGCTGATGATACCGCCAACCCGGCTTCGGTAGCGGCACCGATAGCAAGGGGCCGGCTTTCGTCTTCCGCGAATTTTCTTAGCACGGCGTTGACGAAAGGCACGGCAGAGCTTTTTCGCGCGCGCTTCACCAGTTCCACACTTTCGTGGACCGCAGCGTGTTGCGGAACGCGATCCAGATATAACAACTGATACGCCGCCAGGCGCAGACAAGTAAGGACCTCGGGATCGAGTTTGGACAACTTCAGAGAAGACCGCTGTGCAATCTGGCCGTCGAGCAGGGATCGCCAGCGAAGAACACCCATCACCAACTCAGTTGCCAGGTGATGGTCGGCTAGGGAAAGTTTGGCGTAATCCGGCGCATGCATAAGTTCGGACGCGTAAGCATCTTGCTGGTCAACTCGGAGCAGAACACTGTAGGCGGCGACGCGGGCGGGAGAGATGGCCATAAAATCAGTTTTTCAGTTGGCAGTTCTCGGTTCCAAGTTCAGACTAGCCCAGCCTCTCGCCGTTTTCAGGGTGGTAGCCGTTAATGAAATCCCGGGCCGACATACGCTTCTTGCCCTCAGGTTGTATTTCGAGAAGGTCCAATGCTGTACTGTTGCCGCTTCCGACTGCTAAGCGGTCGCCCCGGATCGCGAGTTCGCCGGGCGCGATCTCCAGGGTGGACGGGTTGGCAGCCCAGACTTGCAGAGTCTTGCCGCGGAAGGTGGCGAACGCGCCCGGCCAGGGCTGGAAGCCGCGCAGGCGATTGCAAATCTCCTGGGCGGCGCGATGAAAGTCGATCCTGCCATCCTCTTTCTTGAGGACAGGAGCCAGAGTTGCTTCGGCATTGTTTTGGGGGCGCGGTTGCACGTTTCCGGTCTGTAAGCCGCGGAGAGTTTCGATCATCAGATCAGCGCCGATGGCAGCTAGACGCGGCGCCAGCGTTTCTGCGCTATCTTCCGCAGCGATCGGGGTTTCTTTTCGTAGAAGAATATCACCCGTATCCAGGCCGGAATCGATACGCATGGTGGTCACCCCCGTAACCGACTCGCCGCGTGCGATCGCCCACTGGATGGGCGCGGCTCCGCGATACCTCGGCAACAGGGAAGCGTGCAGATTGATGTTGCCCTGGGGCGGAAGATCGAGCATCCATTGAGGGATAAGTCTCCCATAACCCACCACGATGATGGCGTCGGGATGGAGCGAGGAAATCTGTGATTGAAATTCCGGATTGTTCTTGATTTTTGCAGGTTGGGTGATGGGCAAGCCTAGTTCGAGGGCGCGTGCTTTGACCGGCGAGGGAGTAAGTTCCAGGCCACGTCCGCGCGGGCGGTCGGGTTGGGTTACTACCAAAGAGACTGTAAATCCGGACGCAAGCAGCTTCTCCAGCGTGGGAACGGCAAAGCCAGGCGTGCCACAAAATACCAAATTGAAAGATTGGGCCAATCTTTCACCCCTACCATTCCCCGGCTTTGACCAGCTTGCGAATCTTGCGCTTCATCAAGTCACGTTTCAGCGAGCTGATGTGGCTGATATAGAGTTTGCCGTTCAGGTGATCGGTCTCGTGCAGGAAAGCGCGCGCCAGCAGGTCTTCGCCGGTCTTCTCGTACCACTGGCCCTGCGCATCCTGGGCGCGAATAGTGACCTTTTGAGCACGCTTCACCGGCTCGCGAAACTCAGGAATGCTGAGACAACCCTCGGGCTGCGTGTGCTTGCCTTCGGTGTGAAGAATCTCCGGATTGGCCAGCACCAGCCTGGCATCGGGGTCTTCCTTGAAAGTGATGTCAATCACCGCGAGCCGTTTGGAGATGCCGATCTGCGGCGCGGCCAAACCGACACCGCGCGCCTCATACATGGATTCGAACATGTCGTCGATCAGTTTTCGCAGTTCGTCGTCGAAGACCGTGACCGGCTCCGCGGGCCGTTCCAGGACAGGATCGCCAAATTTTACGATGGGGTAAATCATTCAGTAGTTCTTGAGCTGCTCGCAATAGCCGTGAAAGTTTCGTAAAGTCTCGGTCATGGAGTCGCCGCCAAACTTTTCCAGCGCGCAGCCTGCCAGAGTCAGGGCCACCATGGCCTCACCGGCGACCCCCGCGGCCGGGACGACGCATACATCCGAGCGCTCGTAGGCTGCTTTCACCGGCTCACGAGTGGAAAAATTTACTGACTGCAAGGGGCGGCGCAAGGTGGAAATTGGTTTCAGATAGCCGCGCACGCGAATGTCTTCTCCGTTGGAGACGCCGCCTTCAATTCCGCCGGCATTGTTACGCGCGCGGGTAAAGTGCGATAGCGTTTCCGATCCCCCATAACCTATTTCGTCATGCACAGCGGAGCCAGGGGAGGCGGCGGCGGAAACACCGCAGCCGATTTCGACTGCCTTGACGGCTTGCAATGACATGACGGCGGCGGCCAGGCGGGCGTCGAGGCGCTCGTCCCATTGCGCGTAGGTGCCAAGGCCCGGCGGTACGCGATGCGCGACGACTTCGAAGATGCCGCCGACAGAGTCTCCACTCTTTAAGACCTTATCGACTTCTTCCTTCATGCACTGCTCGGTTTCGGGTTCGGCGCAATTCAGCAGGATTTCGTCCCGTTTCGCCAAAGCGGCGATTTTCTCCCACGAAATCTCACCCTTAATCGTGGTCGCACCGACCGAGGTCACATGGCTGAGAACGTCCATCCCAAGTTCCCGCAGGAACAGCTTAGCCAAGCCTCCAAGGGCGACACGCGCAGCCGACTCCCGCGCCGACGCCCGCTCCAAAACATAGCGCGCCTCAGGAAAATTGTACTTCAAAGCTCCGGCGAGGTCGGCGTGCCCGGGGCGCGGCGATGCCACCGCTTTGTGCTTGGCCGGGTCGCCTTCCTCCACGGGAAGCGATTCCTGCCAGTTCTTCCAGTCCTTGTTCTCGAGCAAAATCGCAATTGGGGAACCAATCGTCTTTCCTTGCCGGACGCCGGAAAGGATGTGCGCCTTGTCACTTTCAATTTTCATGCGGCCGCCGCGGCCGTACCCCTGCTGCCGGCGCCACAGCTCGCGGTCGAGCAACCCCTGGTCGACTCGCAGTCCGGCAGGCATGCCGGAAAGAAATCCGACGAGCGCTTCGCCGTGCGATTCTCCGGCAGTGAAGTAGCGCAACATTGAATCAGGATTGTATCCGATCAGAGGAGCGGTGGTTACATGTTCCCGTTGGGGAAAACCAGAATCTTGCTGGATTCGCCGGTCTTCAGCCGGTCCATTGCCTTGGAGAAATCTTTCATGGGTATGCGGTCGGTGATGACCGGATGCAGGTCGAGCTTGCCATGCTTGAGCAGGGCCGTCATCTGGTACCAGGTCTGGTACATGCGGCGGCCGCTGATGCCTTGCACCGTAATGCCCTTAAAGATGATGTCTTCGGAAAAATTCAGCGAAATGGGCTTGGAGGTAAGGCCGAGGAGAGAGACGCGTCCACCGCGACGAACGATGTCGAATGCGGTTCTAATGGCGTTGGGATGGCCGGCCATTTCCAGCACTACATCCACGCCCAAACCTCCGGTGCGCTCCATCACGATGGCGTTTACGTCCTGCGTGGATGGGTCGAGTACGACATCGGCTTTCATCTCTTTGGCGATGCGGCGCCTGTGTTCGTTAACTTCGATGGCATAGACTTCAGAGGCGCCCACGGCACGCGCCACTGCGATGGAAAAGAGCCCAATCGGACCGGCGCCGGTGATGGCCACGGTTTTCGCGGCGATCTCGCCGGCGAGCACGCTGTGGACGGCGTTGCCCAGCGGGTCGAGGATAGACGCGTATTCCTGGGGGATGGCGGGATCGAGCTTCCAGATATTCGATTCGGGAATGACGACGTATTCGGCGAAGGCGCCGTCGGTATCGACTCCGATGATCTTGACGAACTGGCAGATGTGGGCATCGCCGGTGCGGCACTGGAAGCACTTGCCGCAGGCGACATGCATTTCCGCGGAAACAAAATCGCCTTCTTTCACGCTGGTGACTTTGTCACCGAAGGCCACAACCTCGCCACAGAACTCGTGTCCGGGAACCAGGGGAGGGTGAATGCGGTTCTGCGCCCAGCGGTCCCACTCATAGATATGAAGGTCAGTGCCACAGATCGAGGCCACTTTTACCTTTACCAGGACGTCGTTGGGGCCGTATGCAGGAATTTTGACTTCACGAATTTCCGCGCCGGGTGCAGCCTCCGGCTTTACGACGGCGAGCATGGTCTTCGACATCACGGGCACCTGACAGGTTTCAAGATGGGTAATCGCAAAACGGACTATTTTAGCACTCCGAAAGCACA
>JBOGLG010000036.1:0-1843 GCA_050745985.1 Terriglobales bacterium
GTCCATCTTGGCCAAAAGCGCCTTTCTTCGGAAGTCGCCGCCGAGATAGCCGAACACGCGACCGACGACGCATTCAGCCCGCGAGAAGTTGATGTCCTGCGCTTGGTTGCGGGTGGTAATGCGAACAAAGGTAAGTGATTAGCGGGTTGGTAGCCCTACTGAACACCCCAAGCGATACGGCGCGAAAGAAAAAGGTTGTGTGTAAAACAGAAGTGTTCCAAGATGTTGTATGGCCGCCGTGGAGTCGTTGAGCCGGGAAGAGTTGATCGCCTTGTTGCTGGAGCAGCAACGGTTGATCGAGGCACTCCGAGCCGAAATCGAACGGCTCAAGCGCGGCCAGCATCGCCCAGCAGCGCCATTCTCCAAAGGTAAACCGAAGGCGAATCCCAAGAGGCCCGGCCGCAAACGTGGGAAAGGACCATTCCGGCGGCGAGAGGCTCCGGCGCAAGCACCCAGCCAGATGGAGACGGCGGAGGTTCCGCCAGTGTGCCCGTTTTGCGGTGGCCGGCTGGAGCAAGAGGGTGAAGAGACGGCAACCACGACTGATGTGCCAGCCCAACCGCAACCGGTGGTCACACTGTATCGAATACCTGTGTGCCGCTGCCAGCAGTGTAAGAGGCCGGTGGGAGGCACAGCACCCGGCCTGGCGCCGGATCAGTACGGAGCGACGGCTCACAGAATGGGAGCAGGCGTAATGGCTGTAGCTCATACCCTACACTACTCGGTGGGGATACCGGTGAGAAGGATTCCGGCTGTACTGCGGGAATTGACGGGCGTTACTGTCACCCAGAGCGCTATCACGCAGGATGCGTTGCGACGGGCGGAAGGGGCGGTGGGGGCCGCGTATAAACAGTTGCGGGATCGGGTCCGCGAGGCTCCGGTAGTACACACCGATGACACCGGCTGGCGAATTGGTGGCCGGACCGCCTTTCTGATGGGATTCGACACCGATCAGGCGACGGTCTATCAGATCCGCGATCAGCATCGCCATGAAGAGGTTCGCGAACTCATCCCAGCTGACTACGCCGGAGTGATGGTGACCGATCGGGGCAAGAGCTACGACGCCGAGGAGTTCGCCGCTGTCGACCAGCAGAAATGTCTGGGTCACCTGGTCAGGAATGTAAGTGAGGTGGTAGAGGCCAAGCGCGGAACGGCCCGCCAGTTTGGGGTGAAGCTGAGGATCCTGTTGCGAGAGGGGCTCGCCCTCTGGCATGCCAGGGGACAGATCATTCCGGAACAGTTCCAAACCCGGATACAGAAGTTGGACGAACAACTCACCCACCATCTCCGCAGCCGGGTTTTGCGAGATGACGACAACCAGCGCCTGTTGGACGGAATTGGTCTGCAACACGATCGCGGCCATGTGTTACGGTTCCTGGTGGCCGAGGGAGTGGAGCCCACCAACAACCGGGCCGAACGCATTCTGAGGCCCGCGGTCATTGCCCGCAAGGTCTCTCAATGCTCGAAGAACCGGCGGGGTGCCGAGGCGTTCGCCGCTTTCGTCACCGTCTCGCAGACCGCGCGCAAGACAGCCGCACAGACCGTCACCCAGATGTTTCAGTCGCTATTCTCTCGGACAACGCCAGTAGCTGCCCGCTAATCAATTACCAATAAAGATTTGCAATAGCTCGCAGATTTGACGGTACAATATCGACCTGCGGAGCACATGCCTGAATCGGGAGAAATCACCAGACTGATTGCGGAGTGGCAAGCAGGTAACAAATCCGCGGAAGAGACGCTATTCGAGGCAATGTACCGGGAACTTCAGCGCATTGCAGCACACATTCTGCGAACCGAAAGACCTGGGCAAACTCTCGGGGCGACGGCGCTCGTGCACGAGGCC
>JBOGLG010000037.1:0-4476 GCA_050745985.1 Terriglobales bacterium
GGAATAAATGGAGGTGCGGCAACAATGCAGGAATTGAGGGAAAACCGAAGCAAGCTATCCGGTTAACTTAGACAGCACCGCCGTCCTCAGGAGAGGGGCCTGCCCGCGAAAAGTGACAATCTGCCCGGTTCAGGGGTTGTGTTTTCAATGAATACGCGGGGCCTTCCCAGCTAATTTGGACAGTAGTGGTTGACGGCGAGAAATGTTTGTTGATTAATCCTGTCGATGAAAATCCGGAGGAACATCTTAGTTGGGAGATTAGACAGACTAAAGGAAAACACTATGTGTTCGTAACCTACCGTGATCAGAAGGGGACACGACCGCGAAGGTCTTGGGGCTAAATAGAGGAGAGCTCCTTCTTGAGCGAGGCCGGATCGTTGAGCTTCTTCGAAATGCAATCGACAAGTATATTCATCTGAGGGAAGCCGGTTTAGCGCAGGAATCAAATCAACGTAGGGTCACGCGGCTCCTGCTTGGAGAACTTTCACTAGACCGCCCCTTTTTAGCCTTTAGGCGTCACATGATGCGCCAAGCTGGGTTGGAAGAATTGGTAGAAGAGGCAAATGAGCCCACAGCCGCCTCAGCACCATCTCGCGACGCCTGGCCGGCAACTGGGGATGGTGACGATCTCGTATGACGAGAAGCTGGGCATTCAGGCCTTGGCGACGACCACGCCTGATCGGCCACCGGTGGTGGGTACGCATCCCGTCACCTCCGGGATTACGAGTATGTGCGGCTGGGTACGGTGTCTCTATTGGCTGGACTGGACCTGCATAGCGGGAGAGTGATCGAGACCGTCTGCGCCTGCCCCCTCGGCTGAGACAAACAGTTAAGACACTGTTCGCCGTCCGCTTAACGTTTATTGTACGGCGGTTGGTTCCGACTGCAAAATTGCGGTCATGGAAGACCGCGGTTTCTTTCTCACCTGGCAAGCCATTCGCAGACAACTGGCCGCCATGCCCAACGAACTCTATCTGGTCCGTTTGATTCACAACCTGACGGGCCGCCCATTTCCTGGCGAACGACTCTGGACGGCCGCCCAGTTGGCGGGCGCCGCTACCATTCGCTTTCTGCGCGCTCGCAACTGCGAGGGGTGTGACATTTACATGCACCCCTACGCCGGAGACCAAAACTCCGGCTATATTCTGGTCGATCTGGATCGTGCCCATCCGGCGGCCATGGACCTCATGCGCGCCAACGGGCATGATCCTTGTGTTGTGGTACATACTAGCCCCGGCCATCTGCAGGCTTGGATTCACCTCAGTTCTTCTCCGCTGGAGCCGGCCGTAGCGACCGCGACCGGCAGGCACTTGGCGCATCTCTACGGTGGCGATTGGGCCAGCACCGACTGGCGCCACTTGGGGCGACTCACCGGATTTACCAATCAAAAACCGGCACGACGCACCCTGGAGCGCTACGCCCCGTGGGTAAAACTTGTCCACGCCCGTGCCGGTTTGGCGCCGCGCGGCGAGTCGTTGCTGGAATCCGTCAGACAATCGATACCACCGTCGGCCTCGCCGTTCCCCATCGACTGGACCATCGCAGATCCTGACCCAACCAACGCCGCAGAGGCGGTCACGATCTATCAGGGTTGTATGCAGCGATGGCACATTCGCGAGCGCTTTCCGCAGCCGGATTGGAGCATCGTAGATCTCTGGGTCGCCAGACACCTGCTCTCGCAGGGCAGGCCCGCAGTTCAGATCCAAGCCATCCTGCGCCTCGCCAGTCCGCATTTTCCCCGCCGCCATGGCGATCCCGAGGACTACCTGCGACGCACTGTGGCACGCGCCGCTTTTCCCTCCCCAGGGGGGCACTGTGTGTCTGCCACGTCATACTCCACCTCCCGCGCCGCCGGATGCCGCCAACACTTGTTCGAACTCCACCGGGGGCCGGTAACCCAACGCTGAGTGCAGCCGCTTCTGGTTATAGACCTTGTCGATGAAACACGCCAACGAGGCTCGCGCCTCGGCCAGGTCGCGGTACTCCTGCCGATACACTTCTTCGTATTTCAGGGTTTTCATCCACGACTCGCAGCCCCCATTTTCCCAGGGGCTCGCCTTGTGACTCATGCTGATTTCACAGCCGTGGGCTTTCAACAGGCCGGTGTAATCTCCCGAAGCATATTGGCTGCCGCGATCGGAATGATGCATCAAACCAACTGGCGGGTGCCGCAACTCCAGCGCCATGCGGAGCGCCGCCAGCGTCAGTTCGTCTTCAGCCCTCCGGTCCAGCGCCCAGCCAATCACACGGCGCGAAAAGGCGTCGATCACCACCGCCAGGTACACGAACTCCGCCTCCAGCCGGATGTAAGTGATATCGGCCACCCAGAGCTGGTTGATGCCGCTGAGTGTCATCTGTTCCGCCAGATTCGGATAAACGCGTCGGTTGTGGTTGGAATCGGTAGTCACTACGAATTTCCGCTTCCGGATACCCAGCAGGTTGTCCTCACGAAGCAATCGGTAAACCCGTTTGGGATTGACGATCCACCCTTCTCGGCGGAGCGCGGCCGTGATCCGCGGACGGCCGTAGCTGGGCCATTCCAGCGCGATCCGCTGGATGGCGTCGCGCAGGTCCATGTCGCGATCCGGCAGCCCAGCGGCGTCTTCGTCACAGCGGTAGAAGCTGGCGCGGCTCACGCCGCCCAGCTCCACCATCCGCGCAATCGTCAGCCCCCCGTCGGCTTTCATTTCTTTTTCGACCTTCCGGTAGACCGCGGACTTCCAGTCAGTGCCTGCAGCATCCGCTGCTCCTCGATACGCTGCAAGCACCCCTTCAAAAAATCGATCTCCAGCGTCTGCTGACCGACCTTACGCTCCAGCTCTGCGATCCGGCCTTCCGACCAGCGCTGCTTTCCGTTGCCCGGAAACACATTGCCCGAGCCCTGACGGAACTCCCGCCGCCAGCGGTGCAGCACGTTCGGATTTACCTCCAACGCCCGCGCCGCTTCGCCGATGGATACCCCTTGTTCCAGCCGCCGCACGGCGGCCAGTTTGAACTCTTTGGTGAACTGCCTACGTGACAATCCCATGACTCAATTCTCCATTCAATGAAAAATGAGTCTTAACCATTTGTCTCAAAAGTGGGGGCAAGTCCAGTAGGACTCTCCCACTCTTCGTTGGACCCTTTCTTCTTGCGTTTCCGGTCGATTCGGGCCAAGTCTTCCCGGCTCGGCGTATCCACACCGGATTGTTTTGCCAAGTCCTTGAGAAACTCGTCATAGCTGGCCCCATTGTCCTTGCGCACGATCGATCGCATGGCTGCATTGGCTTCCAGCGTCGTCGCGTCCACGCCCACCGTCTTGCCCTTCAGCAGACCCCGATCCGCTATTATGCCCAGCACCCACAAGAACACCTTGCGATGAGTTTCCAGATCGATCAATCGGCGAGTCCGCGAGATGGTCGAATGATCCGGTGTGGCCTCGTCCAGACCGATGCGCAAAAACTGACGCAATCCCAAGGAATCGGCCGCTCGCCACACAATGCCTCGTTCCGAATCAATTCCCTCGAAATACCCAATCAGCAAGAGGCGGAAATACGTTCCGGGCGGCAGTGAAGGTCGTCCATTGTTCGCTGCATAAAACTGGGCACATTCACTTTCAACAAACTCATCGAACTTCTCCTGGTCCAGCAAGTCATTCAGGCGGGTATAAAAAGGATGACCGGGTCCTGTAGCCAGTTCGGTGTGTGTCACCCAGAGTTGCTCCTGGCGCTGCCGGTCTTGGCGGGTGCCCATGGACATACAAACAGTTTACTAGTTTCATGTTTCGGATGCCAGTGAAATCGTGTGTCCTGCCGGACTTTCACCACGGGCTGCTAGTACTACTGGGTCATAAAAAAGATCGCTTCTCCGCGCGTGAGCCTTGGCTAGCTAGAGCGGGCGTATCCTGAGGAGGTATGACGCCACGGTCGGCTGGAGTTTCAGATGCGAATGCTACTTACAAACTCCTCCGCCGTGCGGCTGTTTGCAGGCAGTCGGTGGCAGCAGTCTATGATGGACACCCCCGACTCCTTTGCCCACACGTGTTGGGCCGCAAAGCAGGCCGACTTCACGCGTTCGTCTATCAGTTTGGAGGAAGTAGCCGCCGGAGCCTTCCGACGGCAGGAGAAATCGGTGTCTGGCGTTGCCTCGCCGTGGAAAGACTCGACCAAGTCGAACTGCGCGAGGGCGGATGGCACACCGAGCCACGCTCACACCGGCAAACCTGTATCGATGAAGTTGACTTCGATATCGACGCTCAGCCCGGAAACGACCCGCAAAAAGGGCAGTGAGGCAGTTGCCGCAGCAGCAGGCGCGCCAGACCAATGCGCAGCGTCGCGATCGAGTGCGGATTATGTCGCTCGGGACGTGTGCGGCGACCCGCGTGGCCGGAAATCCGGCGCCGCCCGGGGGGCAACGAGTCCAAGATGACCGGGGCGGGCGGAGGGGGAAAAACGGTTCCGCTCGGCCACCAGGAACCCATAAGCTGCGATGCACAAC
>JBOGLG010000038.1:0-59454 GCA_050745985.1 Terriglobales bacterium
GTCCATTTCCGCGTCGGCGCGAAGCACCTCGACCGCCTTTTTAACATCCCGCTCTGAGAATGCCGAGCCCGCGTCAGCCAGCATTTTTTCCAAGACTGTGGCCATGTGGGTCAGATCACGCGTGTCCTGGGAATCGACGCGTCCGCCCGCCGCCTGTGCGCTGCTGGCAAAACTCAGCAGTAGATCGCCAATACGTTCCAGGGAGATCATGAACTTCATGCAAGCCAGCAGCTCGCGGGCTTGCGCCCCGGTCACCTGGGTAATGGCCAGCGTCACTCCATCGTCGATCTCCCGATCCAGAGTGTCGAGTTGCTTCTCTTTTTCTCGAATGGTGTTGAGCAGGGGAGCGGAGCCGGTGGCAATGCCTTCCGCGGCGGCCGCTGCCGCCTCCTTCGCCACCCGGCAAGCCTCGACGGTACGGGTCACCAGGTGCGAATAGGCGTAATCCGGCAGGCGATTGTTGACGGGGGCAGTCATGGAACGATCCCGGGGAGAGGTAGCCACAGCCACAGCATAGGATGTTTTTCCACAACAGTTGTTAACGGCGGGTTAATTCTTGCCGCCACTCGCACACGTCACGATACCCGCGGTTCCGCCACCCCCGCCAGCGGCAGGGTGAACAGGAAAGTCGATCCGTGGTTCAGTTCGCTCTCCGCCCGGATGGCGCCCTGGTGTGCCAGCACGATGTGTTTTGCGATGGCCAACCCCAGCCCGGTCCCACCAGACTCCCGCGAACGCGCCTTATCCACCCGGTAAAAACGCTCGAACAGGCGCGGCAGATGTTCGGATGGAATCCCACTCCCGAAATCGCGAACAAAGAACTCCACCCCACGCTCCGCCGGTCGCGCTCCGAGCACCAGTTGCCCGCCGGCGGCCGCGTATTTCATGGCATTGTCAATCAGGTTCGAGAACACCTGATGAATGGCCTCGCGGTCGGCGTTCACCGGATCCGGAGCGGAATCTTCCACCCGCAGCTCAACCCCGTGGGCGCGCGCCAGTTTTTCGAAGCTTTCGACGGCTTCGTGCAACAGCTCTCCCGGCAACACCGGCTCGACGTCAAACCGCTGCTCGCCCGATTCCACCCGGGCCAGGGTCAGCAGGTCTTCCGTTAGCCGGGACATGCGGCTGGCATTCTTGCGAATGATGTCGAGAAAGTCGCGGGAATGATTATTCTCCTGGGTCCCGTCCAGTAATGTCTCGGCGTATCCCTGGATCGAAGTGAGCGGGGTGCGGAGCTCGTGCGACACGTTGGCGATGAAGTCACGACGGGTTTTCTCCACCCGCTCAGTCTCGGTCAGGTCGCGCAACACCGCCACTGCCCCTCCTGCCGGCAAGGGCGCGGCGGTTACTTCAAAGCTGCGTCCGGGAAGGATGGACGCGGCCCGCGCCGTTAACACCACGCGGGTTTGGCTGGCTCCGCGAACCGCCCACAGAAAGTCCGGGTCGCGCACCGTCTCCACCAGGGGCGATCCCAGCCGGGTGCGCTGTGGAACCAGCGCATCCATGCTTTGGTTCGCCCACTGCACCCGATCATCCGGGCCGACCGCTATGACCGCATCCTCCATGCTGTTCAGCAAGGTTTCCAGCTCGTGCTGGCTGGTACGCAGTGCTGAGAACTCGGTTTGCAGATATCGCGCCGTTTTGTCGAGTCCGGCTGCGATGCGTCCCAAGTCATCAGCCGAGCTCTCTTCGATCCGGGCGGTCAAGTCACCGGCTGCGATCCGTTCGGAAAATCGCACGATGGCCTCCAATCGCCGAGCCCAGGATTGCGCGATGACTCCAGAAATCAGAATTGCAACTACCAATCCGGCAAGTGAACTCAGAAGAAGCTGTCCAACGGGCACTTGGAAAATACGCAGCGGCGCGATGGCGGCCGCAATTGCCAGCGCGAAGCCTGCCAGCAGCTTAACGAAGATCCGGTTCCTCACTTGGCAGCCTCAAAGCGATAGCCGGCCCCCCTCACAGTCTTCAAGTATCGGGGATTTTCCGGGTCCGGCTCAATCTTCTCCCGAATGCGGCGCACGTACACATCCACCGATCGTGGGGTTACGTAAGCTGTATCGCGCCACACCGAATCGAGAAGCTGGTCGCGCGTGAACACCCGTCCCAGGTGCCGGGCGAAATAATCCAGCAGGCGAAACTCGGTGGCGGTGGTAGTCACCGGCTGGCCGCTGACGGTAAGAGTCATTGCGCCGGGATCAATTTCAATCTCGCCGATGCGCAGCGGCGATTGCGAAAGCGGCCTCTCAAACCGCCGCAACACCGCCTTCACTCGAGCTACCAGTTCGCGCGGGCTGAAGGGTTTGGGAATGTAGTCGTCCGCCCCCAGTTCGAGACCCAGAATGCGGTCAGCCTCGCCACTTTTGGCGGTCAGGAAAATAACCGGAATAGACGCCAGCGATGCGGTCTGCCTGATCTGACGGCACAATTCCAGCCCATCTTTTCCCGGCACCATAATGTCGAGAATGAACAACGTCGGCCGCTGCCGCTCCGATTCCGCCACCACCACATTGCCGGTGGGAAACAGTTTTACTCCAAACCCCGCTCCCTCCAGATGATGCCGCACCAGGCGGGAAATATCGGGATCGTCCTCCACCACAAAGATGCTTGGTTTCACAAGCGTATTGTAGCCGGGAGCGCGCCAAATTCATCGTTTTGTAACCTGATTGAAACAATTGAGGGGGAGCGAATCTACGACGATCCTTGATGGCCAATCTTTTAGCTTTGCGTTTCGTGTCGAATGGGGAACCGGGAGTTAGCGAGGCCTAAACGTGGCCCCGCCCAACAACATGCTGTTGCGGAAGTATGACAACTTTACGAACTCCTGCACCAACCCGGGCCAGACCTGGGGCTGCGGCTACACCTACGGCTTCCGTGTACCCTTACTGGTTGTGTCGGCGTACACGCCTGCGGGATATGTTTCGGGATCCATAGCGCAGGGCGGGCCTGGCAAGGCGGTCCCTTATATCCACGATTTCGGGAGTGTATTAGCGTTTATTGAGAAAAACTTTGGGCTGGGCTTTATTAACGTCACTACGAACCTTGGCTACGCAGATCGTAGTGCGCCCGACAATGTCCCCCCGTTCCTTCCCTTGGCAGATTTCTTTTCCCTGACTGCACCTCGTTCCTTTACGAGTATTCAGCCAGCGGCTGGAATGGGGCCCGATTACTTCACCGGCTACTTCCAACGTCCTGAGAATCAAGGGCAGTTGCCGGAGGGACCAGACGGCGACGACGCCGATTGACGGGCAGAGTAAATCGTTTGCGGCGGTGGGCATAGGTTTGGCTCTATGTCCGCCGCGGTTTGTGTGCTAGAGTACGCACCGGCTGGTCACGAAGGCCACACTGGTCAAGGGCAGTGACGATCCATCGAAGGTGTTTATGCAAAGGTTGAGGTCGTTGTCATTAACCAGCGTCATTTTCACAACCCTCACATTCTCGGGTAGCCTGCAAGCCACATCGTACAGGGTTCTTTATAACTTTAGTCCGAGCCCGGACGCTTCTGAGCCTGCGGCGAGCGTTGCATTTGATTCTCATGGCAACCTATTCGGTACCACCGCGGTTGGGGGCGACTTTGGAGATGGAACGGTGTACGAACTCACGTATTCTCCCGGCACCGGTTGGACTGAGACCACACTGCACAGCTTCAACTATAAAGTTGATGGGGAGAATCCCGACGGGATGCTTGCCCTTGATTCGAGGGGGAATCTGTATGGCACAACCCCATTTAATGGGCCTCAACTGGTCGGCACCGTTTTCGAGCTTTCACCAAACGGCAGTGGGTGGGACTTTAGCCTCCTCTATGACGAAGGTACACACGGCGGTGTGATTCTAGACAATGCTGGCAATCTTTATGCCCCGCTCGGTGCCGGTCAATATATGGGCGGAGCGATCGGGGAGCTTTCGCCAGGTCCCAATGGCTGGAGCTATTCTGCGCTCTACAGCTTCTGCTTTCGCCGGCCCAAATGTGTAGATGGCATTGAGCCTCAGGGTCCGCTGGCATGGGACGCCGCCGGCAACCTCTACGGCAACACAATTAACGGTGGCATCTACAAGTATCCCAGGCCTTGCGGGGACGACCAGGGCTGCGGCCTGGTCTTTCAGATGCGTCCTGGTCCCGATGATACATGGTCGTATCGCATCTTGTACTGGTTCGGTGCCTTTGCCGATGACGGTTTGCTGCTTAACGGGGGATTGGCAGTGGACGGCAAGGGCAACGTTTACGGCAGCACCGCAGTAGGCGGACCAACCGGCACGGGCACGGTGTTTGAGTTGAGCCCGAAGCCCCAGGGACAAAAGGGGCCGAGCACTCTTTACTCAGAAACCCAGCTCTATACGTTTCCCGACTGTTCCCAGGGCTGCGGGCCATTTGGTCCGGTGGTACGGGACAGTGCCGGCAACCTGTATGGCGCGGCGGGCGGTGGGAATCAGTCGTGTGGTGGCTACTGCGGAGTCGTGTACCGCCTATCGCCACAGCGGAATGGCACCTGGAAGTACACACTGCTGCACGCATTTGATGGCAGCGACGGTACTGGGCCGAATGGCGTCACGGTAGGGCCCGACGGCAATCTCTACGGTACGACCGTTATCGGCGGAGAGAACAATCGGGGCGTCGTGTTCGAAATTACTCCCTAGTTTCCTTTTCTCGGCGCATTTCTTGGCGCTTGTTCATGCCCATCACCATTTCACTCAATATCCCCTGATTCGCCAACGTCGATCGACTTGCGGGCACGGCATCAACCTCAAACCTCGATCGCCAAATTCTCGGCTCGATCAATCCAGAATCTCTTCCCTGTAGGCACCACCGTGGTTGCGCTGTACTCGGTCACGATCGCCGGCCCGCGAAATTTCTGTCCGGGCCGCAACTCTTCTCGCGCATGAACCGCTGCCGTAACCTTCTTTCCATCAAAAATCACCGGGGCCTTATGCAACGCCGTGCGGCCTGACTCGCGCGTTGCCTCAATCACCGCCGTCTTCAAATTGTCCGATTTCATCCTCGCCCGCAGCCGCAGCGTGACCAACTCCACCTCGCGCTCCGGATAACCATATCCGTATCGCCGCACATGCTCGCGCAGAAACGCCTCGATCATCCCTCGGGTGTAGGGAACATTCAATTCATGACCCTGCCCGCGGTAACGGACGTCGGCGCTCAACGCGAAACGGATTCTTCCCTGCCATCCCTCGCGGCGAAGATCTTCCTCAGCCTTGCGCCGTAACCGGGAGAATTCCCGATCTAGTTGTGTGCCCGGCAGTTGGTCCAAAGCCCGCCACAGCACGGTGCGCGAATAATCTCTTACTACATCGCTGACCAGAATGCCGTACGCGGACAGCGCACCCGGCAGCGCCGGCACAATCACCCGCGGGATGCCCAGAGCTTCCGCCAGTTCACAAGCGTGCAGGCCTCCTGCCCCGCCGAAGGCCACCAGCGCAAATTCCCGGGGATCGTAGCCGCGCTCAATGGAAACCACGCGAATCGCCTTTTCCATGGTGGCGTTGACCACACGCACCACTCCGGCCGCAAAGCGCTCCAGCGGGAGCCGTGAACCCTGCTTCTTGAGCCATTCCGTCATCACCCGCCGGGTGCGTTGCGCATCGAGTGAGCGATCACCGCCCAAGAAACAGTCCGCGCGTAGCCGCCCAAGAATGAGGTTGGCGTCGGTCACCGTGGGCTGCGTCCCGTGTCCATAGCAGATCGGCCCGGGATCAGCCCCCGCCGATTCCGGCCCTACCCGCAATGCCCCGGCAGCGTCGAAGCGGGCAATCGAGCCTCCGCCTGCGCCCACGGTGTGAATGTCGAGCATGGGCACACCCACCGGCAGCCCGGCAATTTCCGAGTGTCCACTGAGCTGCGCTTCACCTTCCACCAGCGCGACGTCGGTGGAAGTCCCGCCCATGTCAAACGAAATAATTCGTTCAAGCCCGCTGCGCCGCGCCGCCGCGGCCGCGCCGACAACCCCACCCGCCGGCCCTGAAAGCAAAGTCCGTACCGGTTCCTGCACGGCAGCGCTCAGGGCAGCGATCCCGCCATTGGACTGCATCACAAACACGCGAGCCTTCCCTGATCGCTGCTCAATTTTCCGCAGATATTGGGCCATCACCGGCTGCAAGTAAGCGTTGACCACCGTCGTGCTCGTCCGCTCATACTCGCGAAACTCGGGCAAGATATGATGCGAAACTGACAGCGGCACTCCCAGCCCGCTCAGGGCGCCCACCACGGAGTCCTCATGCTTGGGGTTCACAAACGAAAACAGCAGCGAAACCGCAACTGCCTCCGGCTGTCTTGCGGCAACCTTTCCGGCCAATTCCTGTAACTCTCCGGGTGATGGTTCCCGCAAGGCCTCGCCATCGCTAGTTACGCGTTCATCGACTCCGAAACGCAAATCGCGCGGAACCAGCGGCTCCACGCGATCAAAGAAAAAATCGTAGAGTTTCGGCCGCGCTTGCCGCCCGATCTCGATAACGTCTTCAAACCCAGCCGTGGTTACCAGCGCCACGCGCGCTCCCTTGCGCTGCAACAGCGTATTTGTTCCGACCGTGGTACCGTGCAGCAGCGTGAGTGAACCTTGCACACCGATCTTCTCCAGGGCCTCCGCAATCGCCCGCGACGGATCGTCGGGCGTCGAGGGAACCTTCATTATGCAGATGCGTCCGCGCTCCACCCACACGCAGTCGGTAAACGTCCCGCCGGTGTCAATGGCAACGCGAAGCGGTTGAGGTGTTTTTCTCATCGGATGGAATCGGACGATAGCGTACCATCTTGTGCAGACAATCTGCTGGCGGGACAGCCAGCCGAAGGAGCGGCCATGCGATATGAATTTCTGGTTGAGACCTATGCCACCGAACGAATCAAGATTCTTAGCGTCTGGAGCGAATTCCGCGACGGTGACTTGCCGATTCGCCCGAATTCAGGCGACCCCCGCGGCCGCAGCGTGCATGAGCAGATGGTGCATCAGTGCGTGAGTGAAGACCTGTGGTTGCGCACGATGCTTGGCATCGACGTGGGCGCGCCCCCGCTTCCCAAGCAGGAAACCAGGCTGGAGTTCATCCGGCAATACGCAGAAGACTCCGGCAAGCGGTTGGCGCTGTTTCAGCAGAAGGACGACGCCTGGTGGGAAGGCGCTACTACATTTTTTAATGTGCCAAGGACTCGCGCCTGGGTGATGACCCGGCGGCTGACTCACACTTCTCACCATCGCGGGCAACTGATGGCCATGCTGCGCATGCTGGGCCGCGATCTGCACAGCAACTACGGTCCGACAGCCGACACCGGCGGCCTGATGCAGAATCATGCGCCAACTATTTACGCTTATGGGAGCATTGCAGCTTTGCTCGACGGAGAAGCTGCGGGGGGCGCAAAAACCAAATTGCCGGGCGGGGGAGGAAAGCCGGTTACGGAACGACCGTCAGCTGGTTGATTTCGCCTATTCACTCCCGGCAAACGCCAGCGCTAGCAATGTTTTCTGCTCCAATTCATGGGCCTTCGCCGACCCCGTTGCCGGACTCGGGCTCGCCGACCGTTTCACCGACAGCACCGGCCGCTCTCCAGCCAGGTGCCGCAGCCGCGGCAGCATGTAGAAAAGCGCGCCCATGTTGGCCGGCTCTTCCTGCACCCAGACAATCTCCCGCGCGTTGGCATGGCGCTCCAATTCAGCCGCGAGTTCCGCTTCGGGGAAGGGATAAAGCTGATCTACAAATACAATCGCGGTTGAAGTGTCTTTACGCCGCCGCCGTTCCGCTCGCAGTTCGTGGCCGATCTTGCCAGAACACAGCAGCACCCGTCGGGCGTCGATAACTTCCTGGTCAGGCACCACACCCAAAAAGCGCGGCCTCTCAAAATCCTCAATCGGCGATGCTGCATCCGGATGCCGCAACATGCTCTTCGGCGTGAACACGACCAGCGGCTTCCGCCACGGCGACAACGCCTGCCTGCGTAACATATGAAAATACTGCGCCCCGTTCGACGGCTGGCAGGTCTGGAAATTGTCGCGTGCCGCCAGTTGCAGGAAGCGTTCAATGCGTGCGCTCGAATGTTCCGGTCCCTGGCCTTCATGTCCGTGGGGCAAGAGAAGCACCAGCCCGGAGAGCAGCCCCCACTTGTCTTCGCCGGCACTGACGAACTGATCGATTATCGCCTGCGCCACATTGGCGAAGTCGCCGAACTGCGCTTCCCACATTACCAGCGCCTCCGGATAGTCCCGGCTGTAGCCATACTCGAAGCCCATTACACCCGCTTCCGACAGAGTCGAGTTGTAAATCTCGCAGCGCGCCTGGCCGGCCGCAATATTTTCCAACGGCACATACTCCTGTTCGTTGTCGACATCCACCAGCACCGAATGCCGCTGGTTGAACGTGCCCCGGCGGCTGTCCTGTCCCGTCATCCGAACCGGAACGCCCGCTTTTACCAGGCTGGCAAAGGCCAAAGCTTCGCCCATGCCGTAATCCACCGGCCGGTTGCCGTTTCCCATCTCCGCCCGCTGCTCCAGCAACTTCTTGATCTTGGGATGAACGTGAAAACCCTCGGGATATGTAGTCAGCCGCTCGGTGAGTCCGGCCAATTCAGCCCGCGACATTCCGGTTTCAACTTCGTAATCCGGTTTGTAACGTCCGCCTTTATAGCCATCCCAATAACCCGGCAATTCCCGCAGAGTCGGTTTCTTGCTGATTGATCCCGCTTGCTCCTGTGCAGTTTCCAGTTCGGCGCGGACCTGCTGGGCGAGGGCCGGCGCTTCCTCGATTCCGGTATCCTCCGCGTAAATCTCCCAAAGCGGCGGATGTTCCTTGATCGCCTTGTACAGCCGTGGCTGGGTGATGGTGGGGTCGTCGATTTCGCTATGGCCCTGGCGCCGGTAGCCAATGATATCGACCACAACGTCACTGCCAAACTGGTAGCGGTACTCCACCGCAATGCGCCCCATGCGCACCACAGCGTCCACGTCTTCGGCATTCACATGGAAAATGGGAATCGATTGCCGCCGTGCGATTTGCGCCGAGAAAACGGAAGAATGCGATTCCCGGCAAGGGGTGGTGAAGCCAATCAGATTATTGGCAACAATGTGAATTGTTCCCCCAACCGTGTAGCCCGGCAAGTCGGCATAGTTCAGGGTTTCCGCCACAATGCCTTGCCCGGCGAAAGCCGCGTCTCCGTGCACCACCAGGGGCAGATGTCTTTCTTTCCCGCCTTGTCCCTCCCGATCCTGTTTGGCCCGCGTACGCCCGATAGTCACGGGATCGACTGCTTCCAGATGGCTGGGATTTGAAACCAGGTGAATGTGAACTTTGCCGCCGTTGCGAGTGGTGTACTCTCCGGTCGCACCCATGTGGTACTTCACATCGCCACTGCCCAGCACGCTGCGCGGATCCACATCTTCAAAGCGTGCGAACACATCTTCGAGGGAACGCTTCGCCACCTGCACAATCACGGTGAGCCGTCCGCGGTGGCTCATGCCCATCACCAGTTCAACGGCGCCGCGCTGCGCGGCGGTGTCCAGAATCTCATCCACTAACGGAATCAGCGCCGTCACCCCTTCGAGGGAAAAGCGCTTGGTGCCCAGATAGCGCTGCTGCAAGACTTGCTCAAACATATCGGCCCGGATGAGCTGATCAAGCACCCTGCCCTGGTCGACTTCCGCCGGCGGCGCTTCCATGCGCTCCTGAATCCAGCGCCGGCGATCGGGCTCGGGAAGGTGCATGAACTCCGCTCCCACGGTGCCGCAATAGACTCTCCGTGCCTCGCGCGCAAATTCGCCCTCGATTTGCAGCTCAGGCTGGGCCGGAGGATGAAAGAAGCCGAGCGGATCGAGGTCCGCCTCCAGATACCCCCAGCGGCGAAAGACTTCAAACACACGTTCCCGTTCACCGTTTGGGGCATCAAGCAGTCCAGTGGTGGTGCCGTTTGTAGCTGTTTTGGATCGCGCCATAGGTCTGTTACTAGAATAATGGATGCGCGGCATTGCTGTCAGATTCAAGGCGAAACCGGCGGTGATCCCGACGTCCGAGTCAGTAAGTGCTTCACCACAGGGGGCACGGGGGAACACAGGGGAAAACCTTAAAACGCAGAGATCGCTGAGGAAGCGCGCGGAGGAAGCTGCCCTTTGCGTTTTTTTGCACTCTTTGCCTTGAGCTTTTAACTTCAATGCAGTCTGTAGAGTTCCTCGCGTTGACTCCTCTGCGGTCTCCGCCTACTATCGAAAGACGTTCCTGGAACGCTCTTCATGATCGGGCAGACCATCTCCCACTACCGCATCCTTCAGCAGTTGGGAGGGGGTGGCATGGGTGTGGTGTATGAAGCCGAAGATCTGAGTCTCGGGCGTCACGTCGCGCTCAAATTTCTTCCTGCTGAACTCGAGCGCGACCCCCTGGCACTGGAACGTTTCCAGGCGGAAGCCCGCGCCGCGTCGGCCCTGAATCATCCCAACATCTGCACCATCTATGAAATCGGACAAGTCGATGGCCGCCACTTCATCGCCATGGAGCGGCTGGAGGGCCAGACCCTCAAGCAACGGATCGGCAGCAGGCCCATGGAGATGGAGTTGCTGATTCAAGTCGCCATTCAGGTGGCCGACGCCCTCGATGCTGCCCACGCCAAAGCCATCATCCATCGCGACATCAAGCCCGCAAACATCTTCGTCACCGACCGCGAACAGGCGAAACTGCTCGATTTCGGATTGGCCAAGCACATCAAGGCCGGCGGCTCCACACCCGGCACGGCGGTCACAGTTTCCGATGCCATGCTGACCAGCCCCGGTTCCACCGTCGGCACCGTGGCCTACATGTCGCCGGAACAGGCTCGCGGCAAAGACCTCGATCCCCGCACCGACCTTTTTTCCTTCGGCGCGGTGCTCTATGAAATGGCGACGGGGGCGTTGCCGTTTCACGGTGACACTTCGGCAGTGCTATTCGAGGCTATTCTGAATCGCCCGCCGATTGCGCCGGTGCGGCTCAATCCCGAAATTCCCGCCCACCTGGAAGACATCATCACCAAACTGCTGGAAAAAGACCGCGAACTGCGCTACCAAAGCGCCGCCGAACTCCGCACCGACCTCAAGCGGCTGCGGCGGGAGACCGAATCCGGCACTATCAGCGCGGTCAGCAGTTCTTCCGGAAGGATTCGGCCGGCAGGGGAAAGATCACACAAGCCATGGAGTTATGTGGTGGCTGCCATTGCGGTTCTGGCGATCGCCGGCATGGCCGCCGTTTTCTTTCGCCAACAGCACCACGTGGCCTTGACCGACAAAGATTCCATCCTGGTCGCCGATTTTGTGAATACCACCGGCGACGCCATGTTCGATGGCACTTTGAAAAAAGCCGTGGCCGTCGATCTCGGGCAATCTCCCTATCTAAATGTGGTTTCCGAACAGAAAGTCCGGCAGGCCCTTCAGTTTATGGGCCGTTCCCCAGATGACCGCATCACCAACGAGGTGGGGAAAGAAATTTGTCAGCGGACGGGAGTGAAAGCCCTGTTGACCAGTGCCATCACCACGCTCGGCACCCAATACGTGATCACGCTGGAGGCGGTCAACGCCGCCAACGGAGAATCACTGGGGCAGGAGCAGGTACAGGCTGACAGCAAGGAAGCGATATTGAATTCACTTCATCACGCCAGTTCCGATCTCCGCCAGAAGCTGGGGGAATCGCTGGCCTCGGTGCAGAAGTATGACAAGCCTTTATCAGAGGCCACGACTTCCTCTCTGGAAGCGCTGAAGGCATTCACCCTGGGCGATGTCAAGCACGAGGCGGGAGAGGAGTTTGCCGCTCTGCCTCTCTATCAGCGTGCGGTTGAACTGGATCCGAACTTTGCCATGGCTTATGCCCGGCTGGGCGCCGTCTACAGCAACACCGGCCAGGCTACGCTCTCCGAACAAAGCCGTCAGAAGGCCTTCGACCTTCGCGACCGCGCCAGCGAGCATGAGAGGCTGTATATCACCTCGCACTACTACGCCGATTCCGGACAACTCGACAAAGGCATCACCGCGCTCGAGCTCTACAAGCAGACCTACCCCCGCGATTCCATTCCTTTTAACAACGTATCCAACATCTACTTGCGGCTGGGCCAGTTTGACAATGCTTTGTCGAATGCGCTCCAGGCCGTGCAACTCGACCCCGATAGCGCGAGCGGCTACTCCAACTTGGCCTGGGCGTACCAGGCCCTGAACCGCCTGGACGAAGCCAAGGCCACACTGGTTCGGGCCGAGGCACACAAGTTTGGAATTTCCGGGATGCACATTCAGATGGCCAGCATCGCCTGGGCCCAGAATGACATTCCGGGCATGGAGCATGAACTGGAATTGGCGAAAGTCGGTCCTGATGGCGAGATGAATGTGCTGGGATTCCGCGCTGGGATGGCGGCATATCGGGGACAACTGCGGCAATTCCGCGACTACTCGCAGAAACTGCGCGATGCCGCCGACCGGCTCTCCCTGAAGGAAGTTTCCGCTAACCAGTATCAGCAGGAAGCTACGGTGGAAGCTGTTTTTGGAGAGAAAGCGGAAGCCATCCGGGATGTTGACCAGGCGTTAAAGCTCTCGAGTTCTCCCGGGATCGTGCTCACATCTGCCGGGGTTCTGGCGTATGTGGGAGAAGATCAGCGCGCTCTTAAACTTGCGGCCGATGTCGCCGAAAAGCGGCCATTCGACACCCTGGTGCAGTTCGTGCAGGTTCCCGACATCAAGGCCGAGATCGCCATCAACCGCGGCGACGCCGATCAGGCCGGCAATCTGCTGGACGGCGCCACGGTCTATGCCCGGGTGGATTCCGGTACTCTTACCTTGCGCGGACTCGCCTATATGAAGGCCAGGCAGTCCGGCGATGCTGTGCAGGCCTTCCAGCGCGTGCTGGTCCTGAAAAATTATTTGGGCCTCGACCCCCTGGTGCCGATGAGCCAGCTCGGCCTGGCACGCGCCTATGCGATGCAAGGCGATCTGCAGCACAGCCGCACCGCTTATCAGGATTTTTTTGCCATATGGAAGGATGCCGATCCCGATGTTCCGCTGCTGCGCGATGCCAAAACCGAGTATGCGAAGTTAGAGAAGAACGTTCAGTAGCGTTTTTTTGACCTTAATGGCTAACGATCACGAAAAGGAAGCCGCCGCCCGCGCCAGCGTGCGATTTGTGCAGGACGGCAACATCGTCGGTCTCGGCACCGGTTCGACCGCTGCTCACGCCGTCCGCCTTTTGGGAGAACGGGTCCATGCCGGGCTGAAAATTCGCGGCATCCCGACTTCCGTCCAAACCAGGAGCCTCGCGGTCGCGGCGGGAGTCCCGCTCACCACCCTCGACGAATTCCAGCAAATCGACGTCACCATCGACGGCACCGACGAATTCGACCCCCATCTGAATCTCATCAAGGGTGGGGGCGGCGCACTGTTGCGTGAAAAAATCATCGCCTCGGCATCGAAGCAGGTGATCATTATTGCCGACTCCAGCAAGCAGGTTGCAACTCTGGGGAGGTTTCCGCTGCCCGTTGAAGTGATTACCTTCGCTGAATCCGTGATCGCAAAAAAGCTCGCGGCGCTCGGAGCCAGCGTCCAGCGCCGCCAGTCAGCCGACGGCAAGCCTTATATTACTGACGAAGGACATCACATCCTCGACTGCCATTTCGGCCAGATTCCCGATCCACCCGCGCTGGCGCGAATTTTGAGCGATATGCCGGGGATTGTGGAACATGGTCTGTTCATCGGATTGGCCAGTGTGGTGCTGATTGCAAACGGTGATGAAGTTCGAGAATTAAGGAAGAAATAGGAAACGACCCGGCCGCTAAGCGGAGGCCCCTACGCTGCAACCTCCCGCAGCGCCTTCAAGAACCGCTCCACTTCTTCGAGAGTGTTGTAGTGCGCCAGGCCAAGCCGCAGGAAGCCGCCGTCTTTCTCTACATCGAGCCGTTCGGTGAGATTCAACGCGTAGTAATTTCCATCCCAGGTAAAGAACCCGCGATCCCCCAGCCTGGTGGCAAGCTGCAAGGGTGTGTGTCCTTTGATCCGCACCGCCATCGTCGGACAGCGGCGGTCAAACTGGCCGGGATCCGAGATACCATACAACTTCAGGCCCGGAATTGCCGTCAGCCCGCGCATCATCGTCTCCATCAGCCCGTGTTCATGCTTCTGGATCGCCTCAAACGCCGCCAGCAACGCCGCGCGGCGGGACCCGGCAGCGGGATTCACGCTCCATCCCAAAGCCGCCAGATATTCCACGCAGGCGCTTATGCCGGCAATGCATTCATGGTTCAACGTGCCCCACTCCCAGCGATTGGGGATGGCATCAGTGTTCGCGCGCAACTTATAAGGCTGCAGCTTCTGCAGGTGCTCGCGCTTGCCGTAAAGCACACCCATGTGCGGCCCGAAGAATTTATAAGTGGAGCAGACCAGGAAATCGCAATCGAGGGCGCGCACATCGATCGCCCCATGCGGGGCGTAGTGAACCGCATCGATGAAAGCGAGCGCGCCCTGCGCATGCGCCAGGCGCACGATCGCCTTCACGTCGTTGATGGTTCCGACTGCGTTCGAAGCATAACCCGCAGCCACGAGTCTGGTGCGGGCGCCGATCTTGGCTGCAAGGTCCTCCATGTTGAGCGTGCAGTCCGCTTCATGGATGTCCGCCATCCGAATTATGACTCCGCGTTCCTCAAGAGCCCGCCAGGTCGAAACGTTGGCATCGTGGTCCAAATGCGTGAGCACGACCTCATCGCCGGAGCGCAGGCCTTTACCAAGGGAACGGCTGAGCGCGTAAGTCAGCGAGGTCATGTTCGCGCCGAACACCACTTCGTCGGCATCGCAACCCAGAAAATCCGCCATCGCTGCGCGCGCCTTCGCGATCATGGCGTCAGTATTGCGACTGGTGGCGTACGCGCCGCCCGTATTGGCGTTGTTGCGCTTCAGGTAGTCAGAAATGGCATCAATCACCCGCTGCGGAACCTGGGTTCCGCCCGGTCCGTCCAGAAACACCGCTGGTTGCCCGTTGACCTGTTGCGAAAGCGAAGGGAACTGTGAGCGAACCGATGCAATATCGAAAGATGTTTTGACTTCAGTAAGTGTCGGGAACAAGTGTTTTCCTTGAAAGCCGGACCGATCAGCCAATGACAAATGACCAGCGACGAACGATGCCAGCTTAGCCCATCATGGTTGTGTGCTCGGGTTGGATCTTGTAAATGACGCGCACTTCTCCAGCTTGCCGGTAGGGATACTTGTCAACGTCCAGATATTTCTTGGCCATTTTGTCGATATGCTCGTCCGCGCCGCGCTCGGTGATTTCCACCACCCGGCCGCGGATCTCCAGATAGCGGTAGGGATTTTCGGGGTCCACAATGGCCAGCGCGACTCGCGGATCACGCCGCACGTTCTTGTCCTTCTGGCGGCCCTTGGCAGAGTTGAAAAGCACTTTATCGCCTTCCAGGTCGCACCACACCGGCGTCACCTGCGGGCGCCCGTCCGGCATGAGCGTGCTCAAGCTGGCAAACGCGCGCTTGCTGAACAGATCACGATATTTCTCCGGGATAGCTCCAGACATTCCAAGCCTCCTTGGCGATCGCACGCTGATCGGCGACCAAGGGAATTATAGCGTCTCCGCCGAGTCACGTACGATGTTCTCTCGGTTCTCCGCCCATCCTTCTGAGAACTCTGCGACTAAATGCTTTACAATACCTCACTCACCGCAAAGCAGGCGTGGACTCGCTGGCTGCCCTTTGCGGCCTTGAGACGGAAAAATCGATGTGGACTCGACTGCCGAAGCAACTCGCCATTCTGATTCTCCTCGCCGCCGCTGCCTTCGCCGGTGACCACTCGACCCGGCCCACGATTGTGTTCATGACCGACTTCGGCGTGGTCGACGATTCCGTCGCCCTCTGCAAAGGTGTGATGTATTCCATCGCGCCCGATGTTCGCATCGTCGATCTTACCCACCAGGTCACGCCATACTCCATCCTCGACGGCGCCCGCTTCCTGTTCGGGGCGACCGCATACTATCCCGCGGGGACCATCTTCGTTGTGGTCATTGATCCCACTGTTGGCAGCAGCCGCAAAGCCATCATCGTGAAGTCCGGGCGCGGCCAATATTTCGTTCTTCCCGACAACGGCCTCATGACTTTGGTTCAGGACCGTGACGGCCTCGACTCCGCCCGTGAAATTACAAACCCGGCGTGGATGATTGGCGCTGCCATGTCTTCGACCTTTCATGGCCGCGATATTTTTTCCCCCGCCGGGGCGCACCTCGCGCGCGGCGATGACTGGACACAGGCCGGCCCCGAACTCGATGTGGCCAAGCTCGTGCGCCTCGACATTGCTCCGGCCAAACTGGACGATCACGGCCTGACCGCCCAGGTCATCGCCACGGACGGTCCTTTCGGCAACCTGGTCACCAACATCAGCGGTGATGACTTTCTCAAGCTCGGCTATCGCCGTGGTCAGACCGTGCCTGTGACCATCGGCAAGGCTGAACTCAGGCTTCCCTTCGTTCGTACCTTCAGCGACGTTCCCCTGAACACTCCGCTGCTGTATATCGACTCCCGGGGGCGCATAGGTTTTGCAGTTAATCAGGGAAGTTTTGCATCCAAATACGAAATCAAGCCGCCGCAACCGATATTCATCCCCCGCGCGGGGAAGTAGCGGCTTACGACCGGAGGATTTTCATGAGCGCACAACCGCCCCTTTCCCGCGGGAGACATTTAGTTGCCGTCGTCGCCATGCTGCTCATGTCCAGTCTGCTTCTTGCGCAAAGCTTTCGCGGATCGATCCGCGGCCAGGTGATCGATCCGAGCGGCAGCGTCATCGCTGGGGCCAAGATTGTTGCCAAGAGCGCGGCTACCGGTTTGACGCGTGACGCGATCACCGGCAACGACGGCGCCTACGTCCTGGCGGAGCTCCCCGTGGGCCTCTACACCGTGACCGCCGAATCTTCCGGCCTTTCTCCGGTAGGACAGAACGTGGTGGTCAACGTCGGTCTCGACACCACCGCCAATTTCGACCTGACCAGCCTCGCCCGGCGGACCGAGCAGGTGACGGTCGCAGCCAATGCCCCGGTGATCGAGCAGACTCGCGACGTTCTTGGCGAAGCCGTGGACCGCAAACTGATGGACCAGTTGCCGCTCAATGGCCGCGACTTTGGCAAGCTGGTCGCGCTGGTGCCCGGCGTTACGGTCGAACCAGCCGGGGTTGCGGGCACTCAGTTTGGTTTCGGCCAGTTCAACATCAACGGCAACCGCGACCGCTCCAACAACTACACTCTTGACGGTACCGATAACAACGATCCCTTCTTCAACAACTCCGCCCTCAACCAGGTTGGGATCACCGGCGCCCCGGCAACGCTGCTGCCGGTGGACGCCATTCAGGAATTCAATCTGCAATCGCAATTCGCCGCCGAATATGGACGCAACTCGGGGTCCGTGGTCAACATCATCACCCGCTCCGGCACCAACAAGCTGCACGGTACGGCTTTTGAATTTCTGCGCAACAGCGCCCTCGATGCCCGCAACTACTTCAATACCGAAGCGCGCAAGTCAGTGTTTCAGAACAACCAGTTCGGCGGATCTCTCGGTGGCCCCGTGGTAAAGGACAAGACCTTTTTTTTCGCCGCCTACGAAGGGCAGCGCGAAAACGTGGGCTCCGACTTTCTGCTCAATGTCCCCACTGCCGCTCAGATCGCGCAGGCGCAAGCTGTGGCTTTGGGCACAGGAGAAATCGCAGCCATCAATCCCGCGCTCACCAAGATTCTTGACTTCTACCCTCAGAGCAATACCGGCCAGATCCCATCGGTCGTCCGCGACAAGAACGATCTCGACAACTTCATTATCAAGATTGACGAAAACGTCACCGACACCGAACTGCTGACCGGGCGCTACGCCTTCGGGCAAAGCGACCAGATTTTCCCCCTGGGCAACAACGGTGGTTTCGGCAAAGGTTCCCGCCTGCCGCAATTTGCCCAGACTTCACCCACCCGCGCCCAGGTAGCTTCCGCGAGTTTGCTTTCGACGCTGAGTGAAAGCCGCATCAATGAAGTTCGCTTCGGCTACAGCCGCTACCGCACTTCCTTCAGTTCGCTCGACGCCAACTTCGATCCCACTACCGGCCTAGGCCTCGACTTCGGCACCGGCAAGCCGGGTCTGCCGGAGTTCGATTTCTCGGTGCCGCAACTGGAGAACCTCGGGGCTCAGGGATTCAGCGTCCCCCGTGGCCGCACCAGCCAGACTTATCAGATTCTCGACAACTTCACCTGGCTTCGTGGCAGGCACACTTTCAAATTCGGCGGAGAATTCCGGCACGCCGCCATCGACAACTTCAATGACAATTTGGAGCGCGGTATTTTTTCCGTTAACCTCGGCGGTCTTGATCCCGATCCCGTGGTTGACGCCCTGGCCAATTTTTATGTAGGCAACATTTTCGTCGAGGCCGACACCGGCAACACCCAACGCACCACCTACAATAACGGCCTCAGCTTTTTCACGCAGGACGACTTCCGGGTTGCTTCCAATCTGACGGTTAACCTCGGGCTGCGCTGGGAATACTTCGGCCCGCTCAGCGAGGCCAACCATCTGCTCTCGAACCTCGCGCCGGACGGCACGCTGGCCCTGGTCGGCACTCACGGCCTCAACGGAGTTTACAAACGCGATCTCAACAACTTCGCTCCGCGCCTCGGCATGGCCTGGACTCCGATCCCGAACACCGTCGTGCGCATGGGCTACGGCATTTATTACGACTACGTCCCGCAGGATTTGTTCATCGCCAACTTCACCACCTCTGCCGGGGTAGCGACCAATCCCATCGGCCCGGCGCCGGTCTTCGGGATGAACTTCAATCAGGACGCATTCAACGGCAATGCTCCGGGCGTGCCCGTCTTGACGCCCATTACCACCGGCCCGTTCACCATCTTCGCCACCCCGCGCAATTTTCCCACTCCTTACAGCCAGAATTGGAACCTCAATATTCAGGAGAAGGTCTGGGACAACACTTCGCTCGAAGTCGGCTACGTAGGCAGCAAGGGATCGCACCTGGTGCGACTTCTGGACGCCAATCAACCTGACGCAAATTTCAATTATCCCAATCCGAACTTCGGCAGCGTGGATGAGCTTGCGCCCATCAGTTCGTCCATCTACCACGCATTGCAAACCACGTTCCGCATTCAGGGCCTGCGCGGCTGGTCGGGTTTCGCCACCTATAGCTTTTCGAAGTCGATCGACGACGCTTCCGACGGCATCGATTTCACCGCGGGCGCTGCTTTCCCGCAGGATTCCACCAACATCGCCGCCGAACACGGCCCTTCAACTTTCGACACCCGCCACCGTTTCACCGGAGCTGTGAACTACGAAGTGCCGGTCTGGCATGCTCTGCCCAAAGCGCTGGGCACGGGCTGGGCATTGAATTGGATCGCCAGCCTGCAGAGCGGACGTCCCATCCCCATCATCACTTCTGATGACACTACCGGGCGCTTCTACTTCAACCAGCGGCCCAACGTTGTGCCCGGCGTGAATCCCATACTGCCCAACTGGAATCCGGTCAGTGGATACCTGAACGCCGCCGCCTTCTCACAGCCGGCCTTCGGGACGTTCGGCAACTTAGGACGCGATTCCATCTACGGGCCCGCCTATGCCAACCTGGATTTTTCTGTGACCAAGAACACGCGCCTCTACGAGCGCCTGAATCTTCAGCTGCGGGCTGAGTTTTTCAACGTCTTCAACCATCCGAATTTCGCTTTGCCGGCGGGCAGCATTAGTCCTGGCTTGGCGCCCGCCGGACAAATCTCGCAAACTCCCGACGTGGCCCAGGGCAATCCCGGACTCGGCGGCGGCGGCCCGCGCGTAATTCAGTTGGCCGCAAAATTTGCGTTCTAGTGTAGTGCGTTGGAAATAGTGATGGTTAAATGTTGCGATCTCGATCTGCGTGATCCGTGCTACCGGGCGATGAGGTCAAAGGCTTTTACCACAGAGGGCACAGAGGATCACAGGAGAAACCGCCGGGGCTCGCGGCGTCCGGAGGGTTGCAACTCTTGCCGAAGAAGCTCGGTCCCACGCGGGCTTTAAGACGATGTAAACTGATCGATCGCACAACCTGTTTCCCATTCAAAGGAGAAATAAAATGGCCGAATCCAAAACCACCGCGAACCCGAACCGGATTTCCCGCGATCAACTCGCCGATCTGTTGAACGAAGACCTTTCCCGCGAATACCAAGCCATCATCGGCTACGTAGTCTATTCCCAGGTGCTCAGCGGCGCGCAGTATATGGACATCGCCGCGCAGCTCGAAATCCACGCCAAGCAGGAACTCGATCATGCCCTCATTCTTTCTCGCCAGATTGACTATCTGGGCAAAATGCCGGCAGTCACGCCGCAGCCGGTGCGCACCTCGAAGAATGCCAAGGCCATGCTCCGCTACGATCTCGAAAACGAGAACGAAACGATCCGCAATTATCGTGATCGCATCCGGCAATGCGAAGCGCTCGGGGAGTACGCGCTGGCGGAGCAGATCCGCCAGATCCTCATGCAGGAGCAGGACCACCAAATCGATTTAGCCACCGCCCTGGGCGAGGAAGTGCCCGACCTGAACAGTGGTCCCAAGGGACGCAGCTTGCGAAAGCGTCGCTAACGCGGCTCCCAGCCCGGCCCCTTAAGGGAACACAGGAGGTTCCATGTTTCGACTCGCGCTGCTATGGACGTTTGCGCTTGCCTGGTTCACTATCCCCGCGATTGCGCAAAGCCCTGACACACCAGAGCCCGGCTCCGTCGAAGCCATCACCGCAGCCACCACAGATCCGCATTTTGGCTCCCCCTGGGTTTCGTATGTCCCCCAATCGAGTACAGTTCCGTCTCCTGAGAAATTTCTCGGCCGCATCATGGGTGCTCCCGGTGAGCTTCTGGGTACGGAAAAGACCTATGCTTATGCTCGCGCCCTGGCCGCCGCCAGCCCACGGGTTAAGGTGTTCACCATCGGCCACAGTGAAGAAGGCCGCGAAATCCTCCTGCTAGCCATCGCCGACGAGGCCGGTATCCGCGATCTGGATCGCTTGAAAGCCGCGACCGCAGCCTTAGCCGATCCTCGCCGCACCAATCAGGCCGCTGCCGACAGCCTCATTGCCACCGCACGGCCAATCTATTATTTCAACGCCGCGCTCCATTCCGATGAAACCGGTTCGACCGAAGCTACGGTCGAACTTGCCTACCGCCTCGCAGTGTCCGAACAACCCATGATCCAGCGCATTCGCCAGCAAGTGGTCGTGCTGATCAACCCCATCTCCAATCCCGACGGCCGCGACAAAATGGTCGATTGGTTCTACCGCTACCTCAAGGGCAAGACCGACCGCACGGCGCTGCCGCGCCAGTCGCCGCCCTATTGGTCGAAGTACACCTTTGTCGATATTAACCGTGACACTCACCAGCAAACTCATGAGACAACGAAAGCCGTGCACCGGATGTTTTATGAGTGGCATCCCACGGTCGTGCATGACCTGCATGAAGCCGTGCCCTTGCTGATGACCTGGAACGGCACCGGGCCCTACAACCCCAATATCGATCCCATTACCTACACAGAGTTCCTCGAACTCAGCTTTCACGAAGTGCAGGCGCTCACCGCGATGGGCATGCCGGGCGTCTCCACGTGGAATTTCGGCGAAGCCTTCGCGCACCTCTACCTCGATTCCGTGGCCATGAACCACAACAGCATCGGACGCGGCTACGAAACTTTTGGCAATGGCAGCGCGGAAACCGAACGCCGGTCAATTCCCTTGTCCGATACCACCATGCAGTGGTACCGCCCTTTGCCCGCCCCGCGCGAGGTCACCTGGTCAGCTCGCGACAATCTCAACTACCAGGAGACCGCAGCGCTCGCGGCGCTCGATGACAGCGCCCGTCAATCCAAACAAATGCTCCACAATTTCTACAAGAAGTCGTGGGATTCCTGGCAGAAAGGCCTGACCCAGCCGCCCTACGCCTTTCTGATTCCCCAGGGCCAAGGGGACCCGGCCCGCGTAGCGCAAATGGTCGCGCGCCTCATGAGCCAGCAAATCGAAGTCGCCGAGGCGCAGAGCCCAGTTCAAGTTAAGGAAGGTAGTTTTCCCGCCGGAACCTACGTGGTCCGTCTCGATCAGCCCTACCGCAACTACGCGGTCGATTTGCTCACGCCCCAGCACTACCCGAAGGATGGCGGTGAGCCTTACGATGACGTTTCCTGGGAACTGCCCGCCCATTACCATTTGCAGGCCATACCAACCGCCGACGCGTCTATTCGCGAAGCCGACCTACCCCGGCTGACCGATCCCCCGCACGCTGTGGGGCGCATTAGCGGCGCCGGGCCCATTTATCTGCTCAAGGACACCGGACAAGAATCGTTCCTGGCCGCGCGTTATCGCCTGGCGAACTTCGAAATTCAGATCGCCGAGCGTGACTTCGATGAAGGCGGCACGAAGTTTCCAGCGGGCTCGTGGATCATTCCCGGCCAAAGCGGGCTGCACGATGCCATTCTGTCCACTGCCGCTGAACTGGGCCTCGACTTCAGCGAGGTCTCGACCGTGCCCGATGTCCCTCACCACCAGGCGCAAGCTCCGCGCATCGGCCTTTGCGTGCCGTGGGCGGATACCGATTCGATCGGATGGATTCGCTACTCACTCGACCAGCGCAAGGTCCCCTACACCTATCTGCGTGACGAAGACATTCGCGCCGGAAATCTAAGTTCGCGCATCGACGTCCTGCTCTACGGACAGGTTGACCTGGAACTTGCCGAACAAATCGAGGGTCTGCCCAAACGCTGGTCGCCCATGCCCTTCAAGAAGACAGCTCAGACGCCAAGTTTCGGAACCCCCGCAGAATCCGACGACATTACTGGAGGAATCGGCTACGAAGGACTCGGGCAGATTCAGCGCTTCATCGAAGACGGGGGCCTGATGGTCACGCTTGGCAGCGGCAGCATGCTCGCGCTCGAAGGCGGACTGGTGCGCTTTGTGCGACGGTCGTCCGGAGGGGTTCCGCGCAGCACGGCAGGTGGCGGCGCAGCCTCGTCGGCGGCCTCTCAGGAAGCCGCTACGCGGACTCCCGGGGCTCATGTCCGCGTCACCTTCGATCGCCCCAACCATCCCATCGCATACGGATATCCTGCGCATACTTACGTCTTCCGGCAAAACTTCCCGCTCTATGACGTTCCCCGTTACTGGCTGCGCATGGCCTATTGCACGACCTGTCTCGACGGCCCGGAAGACCGCCGCGGCATGGTCATGGAGTGGGGAGACAGCGATGGTAAGCCCTTCGTCGTCAGCGGCCAAGCCTGGGGAGAGCAGAACCTGATCGGGCGGCCCGCAATCCTTGACATGCCCGTGGGCAAAGGACACGTTGTGAGTTTCAACTTCAATCCCATGCACCGCGACTTGAACCGCGGCGATCAGCGTCTGCTATGGAATGCAATCCTCAACTGGCAGGCAATCATCGCAGGTCAACCAAAGGCCGCTGGGAACCCGGCGTCGGAGCCCGCCCCGGAAGAATAAGATCGGCGAATATCCGTGTAAATCCGTGGCTGCTCCTACTTCTCAATATCTTCAGCGATCTGAACCAGCACTGCCCGCAGCAGCCCCACAAAGTCCCCCTTAACCCGTTCGGCCGTATCCAGCACCTCCTGATGATTCAACGGTAGATCCAGAATTCCCGCCGCCATGTTGGTTACGCAGGAAATGGCCAACACCTTGATCCCCATGTGACGCGCCGCAATCACTTCTGCAATCGTGGACATTCCCACCAAATCCGCTCCAATCGCCCGCAAATAGCGAATCTCCGCCGGAGTCTCATAGCTCGGCCCCGGCAACCCGGCATACACGCCCTCATGCAGTGTCTTGCCCAGTTTTGCCGCAGCTCGGCGGGCGATCTCGCGGTACGCCTTTGAATAGGCTTCTGACATATCCGGAAACCGCGGCCCGAAGCGCTCGTCATTTTCGCCGACCAACGGATTCTGTCCTTGCAGGTTGATGTGGTCCGAAATCGCCACCAGCGCCCCCTGCGTGTATTTCGTGTCGATCCCGCCCGCCGCGTTGGTAACGATCAGCGCGCGAATTCCCATCCGCCCCAAGACCCGCACCGGAAACGCCACCTGCTGCGCCGAATATCCTTCATAAAGATGCACTCGCCCCTGCATCGCCGCGACTGCAACGTCTCCGACCTTCCCAATGACCATCTGCCCCGCGTGTCCAATAGCAGTGGAATGCGGAAAGGATGGAATCTGGGTGTAGGGAACACGGATCGCCTCACTCAACTCATCCGCAAATGCGCCGAGGCCAGAGCCCAGCACTATGCCGATCTTCGGCCGCAGCGTAACTTGCTCCAGCAGAAACGTAGCCGCGTATTCAACAAAACCGTAAGTGTCACCCATAAAAAATAGAAACCTGAAACAGTTCTCTAATGCTTGCTTTCAAACTTCCTGAACTCGCCTTCCAGCTTCCACTGGGCCGTAGCTCGCTCACTGCCATCAAGAACCTTCTGACAAGCCGCTGAAGCCTTTTCCCGGCCACCCGTGCACGCGCTCACTGCGCGGAAACTCTTCGGATCCGCCCACAAACTGTCGCCCGGCAGGAAACTGTGCTCCAGCGAATTCCGCGCCATGCGCTTCAAATCCTTGTACGAGATCGCATATTCTTCCACCGCCCGCAGATACTCATGCGTCAAATCTGACCGCGAAACCCCCTCATCGTCCGTCGCCAGCGCCACCGGCACTCCATATTTCATATAGACGGGCAAAGGATGATCGTCTCCCTTCACTCCCAGAATCTCGTCATTCGAGGTCAAACAGATCTCCACCAGCACATTGCGCTCCGCCATCTCCCGCAGCAGGCCCGCGGGGTCGTGCTCATTCATGATGTCCACGCCGTGCCCAATGCGCTCGGCATGCCCGCGTTCCACTGAGTCGCGCACATGAAACCTCAGGCCCGCCGGCGGCACCAGGCCCGATGCAAGTTCGCCGGCATGCAGGCTGATGTGCACCTGGGGATAAATCTCATGCAGATAATCGAGCATCTTCATATGCAATTCAAAATCGTGCATTGGGACGTACCAGTCTTCCGGCATTACCAGGTTCAATCCCACAAATCTTTTATCGGTAGAAGCCAATTCAAAACCGAGCAGTATCTGCGCAAACACCTGCTCTCGCGGCAGGCCCCGCAGCACCTGATACAGATAACGTACCGTGACTGCGCACCCCGGCTCTGCCTCGGGCGTGCCGCACTTGAGGCGGGAGCGCATTGCGTCCTCGTCCCCGGTGAGTTTCTTGCTGGCGGCGGCAGCAATATCTTTCAAGCCGGCAGCCATCAACTTCTCCCGCAGCTTCGGCAGTTGCTCATCCCAGCCAATTCTGGCGCCCTGTTGCGAGGCCTGCCCTCCATCCGCGGTATGCATCAACTCCAGAAACTGCAAGTGATCTGCGGCGGCCTGCGATGCCGCCTCGGCCAGCATGTCCCCGATATGGTTGTGGGACGCCAGGCCGAACTTGTCAAAAGTCGCAAAGAAATGATCGTGCCCCGATTCCTCACCCTGATTCCAATTCCGCATCGACCAGGCGTCAATGATTGTGTTGTACAAAATATGGTCACCATAAGCGCAACGGGCCGCCGGCTCGCTGGTGAACTTGTCGCAAGAGGCGTCGCAGGGTGGCGCGATCAGCACTGCCGTAGTGCGGTCCACGCAAAGCCCGTCTTCCACGGCGAAGTCGATCAAGCTCTCGGCATAGATACTGCCGCTCAAATGATTGTGCAGATCGCCGCCTTTGGGCATCTCCCGCAGAAAGGCGAGAGCCAGCAGCGGTTGGCTCCGCACCGATTGCAAGTACGCCGCGGTTCGTTCTTCAGGGGTCGCCTTGGACTGCGAGGCCGCGAGTGAGGAGAGAAGGACAATGAGAAGAATCTGTCTAAGAGAACAAGCCGTCCGCGCCACGCTGGGCTCCTGTAATGGAATCGCATTGTATCGTGAGCGTAGAGACCTAGCCAGCTACGTCCTTGCGGCCAACCAGGGCGCACCATGGGAAAGGCCGTCCAGTACCATCTTCGAGAGATTTCAACAACTCGTCATGGCGTCGATCCGCGCCTTGTATTCGTGTTCTCTCCGATCAAACCGCGTCAAGCCCGCTTTCATAGGCATCTCTGACGCTCATCTGCACAAACCTCGCTGCACCCCCCTGTGAACTGCCTGCACCCCGCTGAAATTGCAGCTACATACATCCTCACATTTTTCGTTGACTGCAAAACTAGAAGGAGTAAAACAGACTCGTTCTTTGACAACTTCTAAAGTTTTTCCGGTTGGTGCGGCGTCCGGGGCTCGAGCCAAGTCACTCTCTGCATCGCAAGATGACGGAGAGAAGGCAGGCAAGGGTCTATAGCAAAGCGCTGGTCGAGGAGAACAAGAAGATCTGTTGAAGGCCAATATAGAGTCCCGAGGCGTTGGGCTGGTTTGTCCAGTTGGCGGTAAGCCCGGAGCCCGAGTCATGATCGCGCGCAGCAACCCGCAAGGGATGCAGCGAGAGCAGGTCAGGCAAGGGTCTAAAGCGAGCTACTGGCTGAGAGGAACGATCCCAACACCACCTCGGGACTCTTAATTTATTTGCCATAGCCCGGGGCTGGTGGCTGGAAGCCCGGAGCTTGCTCTCCCCCAAACGAGACTGGCTCTGACGCCCTGCGCCACGAGTCGCTAGCGTCCGCGCTGCTAGCTACCAGCCGCGGGCTACTTACGGTCCCGCCGCAACCACCAGGGGTAGGTCTGGCGCAAGGCGCTCCCGGTAAATCGTAGCCGGCGGGAGTTCTCCCACTGCATCCACATTGAGCTGATAGCTGCCGCGGGCCAAATTCTCTCCAAACGGAATTTCCAACTCTGTGGTGTCCTTCTTCAGGCTGAAGTGTTGGTAGCCAAGTGCCGTGGCCCGCCCGCTTTCATCCACCGCGACTATGACGACGGTCAGATCAAAGTCCTGCTCCGTCGAATTCGAGACGACCACTGACCCCTCAACCCGCCGCCCATTCACCGTGGGATATTTCCCCCACTTCAAGAACAGAGGCTTCATCACCACGAGCACCAGCTTCTGGTCTTTTTGGTAGGCTGGCCGCCCGCTATCGCTGACTGTCACGGTGAACTTGAACTCTCCCGCCTCGGTGGGAACTCCGATGATTACGCCTTCGGAGTGCAGGCTCACGCCCGGAGGCAACGATCCTTCTTTCAGTTCCCACCGGAGAGGTGCAATGCCCCCTTTTGCCTCCAACGCCGCCTGGTATTCTTGCGCAACATATCCCTTGGGGAGGCCCGTGGTCCGAACAACTATCGGCTCTCCTGTGGCCCCGCCCTGCTGAGCTGCGCAGACTGCGCAAAGCACAGGCAACCACACCATCCATAGGGCCCTACTGCGCATCACTTCCCGTCTCCCAGGAACTCATCCACCGTCTTGATGAACATCCCGGTCTGGTCCACAAACGTCATATGCCCCGAATTCGGCAACACCACCATCTTCGATCCTGCAATCTTTTCGTGCATCACCTGCGAGAGCGCGGGCTCGCACTCATCGTGTTCGCCTACCACCATCAGTGTCGGCACTTTGATGCCTGACAGTTGGTCCGTGTACTCGACCGACTTCAAATTGCCGTCAATGATGAACTCCCCGTGCTCGCCCCACATCTCGCGATACAAGTCCCACGCATTTCCGAGGGCCGTCGGATCATAATTCGGGTCGGGCCGGTTGTGATACACGTACGGAAAATATCCCTCTCCCCAGGCTGCGATCATGTATTCATTGCTGTAGCGGTTGTTCTCATAGTCCTTGCGGTGCCCGAAAAGCCCCTGCGCTTCCAACTTGTCAATGCGTTCCCGCAGCTCGGGAGCCATATTCTGTTTCATGCGAACGAATACCTGGTTCATCGCGGCTGTGCTCGACCAGGTGCTCGCCAGGATCAGGTGATTCAAATTCCGCTGATATTTGAGTGCATAAGCCTGCGCCAGCGCTCCACCGTAAGAATGGCCGAGCAAATCGATCTTGCCCAAGCCCAGCCCCTGGCGCACTGCTTCTACATCCTCCACCATGTTCTCGATGGTGTAAGCCGAGCGGTCTTCCAGTTTCTGCGACTTCCCCGACCCACGCTCATCAATGAAAATTACTTTGTGATGACGCGCCAGCGGCAGCAGATAAGGCAGGAAATAGTCATGCGAAGCCCCCGGCCCGCCGTGGAGAATCAAAAGCGGCTCGCCACGGCCCAGCGTCGTGTAATAAATCATCACCCCGTTGGCATCCACGAAGCCGTCCTGAACGGGGTAAACGTGATCGGTTTGCGCAACCGCCGGGACCGCAGCCAGAAGCAGCACCATTGAGAAAAATAGAGTTTTCATCATCTCGCCATCCTAGCCTCTCGATGGCGCTGCGTCCAACGTTCAACTCACGCAGGGCCGTGCTGTACCGACGTGCGCCTTCTGCCGCCGACGCAGGAAGCTCGCGATCAAGGAAAAAGGCCACGCTTCCATCGTGGCCCGTGCCTTTTCCTCGGAAGCTTCCCGCCTTCAGTTCCCGCCGCCCACCACCCCAGTCTGCTGGCACTGGCCGAAATCCTCCTTAACTTGGCTGACCTCCAATGCCTCCATCCCGGACGCGTCCTTTCTCTTCTTTCCCACGACTGACACCCGCTCTCCGCCCGTAACCGGCGAACCCGTCAGTTGATAGGTCTTGCTGTTTTCCGCAGTAATGGTCTTACCATCCGCGGCTACGCATCCGACGACTGTGCTGTGGCGATCATGCAGCGCCAAGAACAAGGCGCCTGCTCCAGCGCCGGCCGCGATGCCGCCGATCAAGGCTCCGTGGCCGTAGCTCTTGCCCGGCGTATACGTGCCTCCGTTTGTGCCCGCGCCTCCTCCTCCGTATTGCGCCAAAGCGCAACCGCAGGCCGTCAGCAGAACCACCGCCAATCGTGCCACCCGCCCCATAAATGTTGATGCCATGAAGGTCCTCTCCTTTAAGGACATCCTCATCCTAGGAATGACCGGCCGTGACAGTGTCATGTGGTTGTAAGGTGGAGGTAATATCTGAGTTACATCTGGAGTAGGAATTAGGAGCGGTTGCATCAGCCGCGAAGCGCCATCGGAATAGAGCCCACGCCACAAGGCGTGGGACTCGAAACGCGGGGGGGCGGCGGTTTCCCTGTGATCCTCTGTGCCCCCCGTGGTTATAGTCTTTGACCTCCTCGTCGGTAGCACGGACCACGCAGATCGAGGTCGCGATATTTAGCGATCACTATGCCTGGCGCGGCATTTGACCTCAAACGTGAATATCTGGAACTACACCAGCACCGCCTGATACTCCTCGTAAGCGCCCTTGAAATCGGTAATCTTATGGTCGCCCTCAAAGTGCCAAATCCGGGTGGCCACTTCGTCAATCAGATCCTCATCATGCGACACCAGCAGCACCGTCCCCTGATAGCGCTGGAGTGCGATATTCAGCGCATTGATCGATTCCAGGTCCAGGTGGTTTGTCGGCTCATCGAACACCAGAACGTTGGGTTTTTGCAGCATGAGTTTGCAGAAAAGCAACCGCGCCGCTTCGCCCCCGGAAAGAACGTCAGTCTTCTTGTCAGCATCGTCGCGGGGAAACAGCATCTGCCCCAGTAATCCCCGGATCTCTTCGTGGGCCGCCGCAGGGTCCCACTGATGCAGCCATTCAAAGGCCGTCATTCCCGGCTGAATCAGCGCCCGGTGGTCCTGGGCAAAATATCCGACTGCTGCTTCATGTCCCCAAACAACTTTACCTTTACTTAGAAAAGCTCCGTCGTAGCCGCTGGTCTTGCGCAATTCAGCTTCGGGTACCGTCGGAGAATTCGCCAGCAGGGCGTTAACCAGCGTGGTCTTTCCCGCGCCGTTCCGTCCCATCAGCGCAATCTTTTCTCCCCGCAGCACACTGGCGGCAAACTCGTGGACCACCTTCTTCTTGCCGTAGGACTTCGTCACGCCTTCCAGTTCCAGAATGTGTTTCCCCGAAGGCCGCTTCTGCTCGAACTTCAAGAACGGCCGCTGGATGTTCGACCTCGCCAGTTCTGTCACCTGCAAGCGCTCAACTTCCTTGCGCCGCGACTGCACCTGACTTGATCGCGTGCCCGCTGAGAACCGGGCGATGAACTCATTCAACTGCGTGATCTTCTTGCTCTTCTGCGCGTTCTGCGCTTCAATCTGCGACCGGATCTGCGTCTTCGCCACCACCATATCGTCATAAGTGCCGGTATAAGTGATGATGGTCTCGTAATCGATGTCGGCGATGTGCGTGCAAATGCTGTTCAGGAAATGCCGGTCGTGCGAGATCACGATCAGCACGCCGTCATACTGATTCAGAAAGTTCTTCAGCCAGTGGATCGAATCCAGATCTAGATTGTTCGTCGGTTCATCCAACAGCAGCGCCTGGGGATGACCAAACAACGCTTGCGCCAGCAGCACGCGCACTTTCTGGCCGCCTTGCAACTCGCCCATCTTCTTGCCTTGCAATTCCTCGGCGATATCCAGCCCTTGCAGCAAAATCGCTGCATCGCTCTCCGCGGTGTACCCGTCTTCTTCGCCGACGACCCCTTCCAATTCGCCCAGCTTCATGCCGTCGGCATCGGTCATTTCGGGCTTGGCATAAATGCGGTCGCGTTCTTCGAGCGCCGCCCACAGCCGCTTGTTCCCCATTATGACGGTATCCAGTACGCGAAACTTGTCGAAGGCAAACTGGTCCTGGCTTACCACGCCAATCTTCCTGGGACGCACAACCGTCCCCTTCTGGGGATCAACCTCTCCGCTCAGGAGCCCCATGAACGTGGACTTGCCCGCCCCGTTCGGACCGGTCAGGCCATAGCGCTTCCCCGGCGTAAAGCCGGTGGAGACTTCGTCAAACAGAATCTTGGCGCCGAAGCGCATCGACACGTTACTGACTGAGATCATGATTTTCCAACGAGACTGCGGGGAATTGCCCTAAGGCGGGAACGCAGCTACCTCTTCTAGAATACCACGTCTGTTTCGATTGCCCGGTGCTTCCCCCTGTGGTTCGCTTGCCTTCTCGGGTTATCCTCTATGTATGTCATGCTGCTCCCCGCCGCCCGGAGATCAAAAGCTGGTTCAGATCGTGGACGCCGCCCTCGCCGATTCCGCGCGCCGCAGCGGCAAGTGGCTGGCCTGCAGGCCTGGATGCTAGCATTGTTGCGTCGGAGTCTTCGCCATCAATCAACTCGACGCCATCCGCCTGCGTCACGGCCTGGCCGAAACCGAAAAGAACGATCCCGAGCGCGCCGCCCGCATTCGCAAACGCGCTCTCGACACGGTCGCCCGGCTCTCCCCCGAATACCCCGGTGATCCCGCCACCGGCCTGCTCGATGAAGCGGATGATGACGAAGACTGCAAGCGCTGGGACGAGTTCGCCAACGACGAGCCCTGTCCAGTCCTCGACCCTGTCACCGGGACCTGCGAGCTCTATGAGTTTCGCCCGGTGATGTGCCGCACCTTCGGGCCGCCGCTGATGTCGGAAGGTGAGTTGGGGGTGTGCGACCTCTGCTTCAATGGCGCCACCGAAACCGAAATCACCGCCTGCGAAATGAAACCCGACCCCGAAAACCTTGAGGCTGCTCTGCTTGAAAAACTGGAGAAGACCACCGGAGCACACGGCGAAACCATCATCGCCTTCGCCCTGGTCCGCTGACGTGTTCCAGACTTTCCGTGTCGCGCCAAGCTCCTGTCATTCAAGCATCCTGTACGAAACTCACAGGAATCGGAGACCTCAGCGCCTCACGGAATTGCCTGTCGCGCGGCGCGCTCCGTCGGAATTGTCTCGCCATCCGCTAGAATGAAGTCATCGCGTCGGAAGAGTTGGGCAACGAGGGAGGGATGTCGAATCTCGGCAGCCACAAAGGCATGATCGGAATCCTCACCGGCGGCGGTGATGTTCCCGGCTTGAATCCTGCCATCCGCGCCGTGACCATCCGGGCGCTGCGCGAAGGCTACGGAGTGGTGGGCCTGCGCCGTGGCTGGGGTGGTCTGGTCGATATGGTTCGCGAGAAGGGATACGACAATACCAACAATTTCCAAATTCTCAACGAAGAAATCGTCAACCGCGCCGGACGCACTGGAGGCACCTTCCTCCATAGCTCGCGCACCAACCCCGGCAAAGTCAGTAAGGCCGAAGTCCCGCTCCATCTCCGCCAGACCTACACCGCGGACCGCAACGACCTCACGCCCGAAGTGCTGAAAAACCTCGAGTGGCTGGGCATCGACTCTCTGGTCCCCGTCGGCGGCGACGATACTCTGAGTTACGGCGTCCGCCTCTACCAGGAAGGCGTGAACGTGGTCGCCATTCCCAAGACCATGGACAACGATGTCCCCGGCACCGACTATTGCATTGGCTTCAGCACTGCCGTCACCCGCACTATCCAGATGACCAACGATCTCCGCACTTCCGCCGGATCGCACGAGCGCATCCTGGTGCTCGAAGTGTTCGGCCGGTACGCCGGCTTCACCGCCATGTTGCCCACCATGGCGGGAGCGGCCAACCGCTGCGTCATTCCCGAGCACAAATTCAACATCGAACAGTTGACCGAACTCCTGGTGGCCGATCGCCACCACAATCCCAGCCGCTATTCCGTGGTCCTCATCTCGGAGGGCGCCATGTTTGAAGGCGGAGAGATGATTTTTGAGAAGGAAACCACTGACGCTTACGGCCACAAGAAACTCGGCGGCATCGGCGACCTGGTGTCAGAGAAACTGAAAGAACTGTCGCCCAGGTACAATCACGGGAAAGCCATCGACACCATCAATCAGAAACTCGGATACCTGGTGCGCTGTGGCGATCCCGACGCCATCGACTCCATCGTCCCCATGGCCTACGGCAATCTGGCGCTCGACCTGATCCTGCGCAAGGTTCACGGCCGCCTGGTGGTGCTCAAGAACGGCCGCTACGACAATATGCCCATCGATGCCGTCATCGCTTCCAAGAAAGTGGTCAACGTCAGGGAACACTACAACACCGAGCGCCTGCGTCCTCACTACAGCAGCTTCGAAATGCGCCCGCTCTTCATCATGACCAGCGAGTAAAAGGGCGCGGCTTCAAGCCGCTCTCTTTCAAGACTCGAGCCCTGCCGACAAGATCCCGTGAGGGGTTTGCCAAAAACTTATCTTTCACTTCCCAGCACTTCGCGCACCTTGCGCGACAGCATTTGCAGAGTAAACGGCTTTTGCAGAAACGCCGTCCCCGCCTCCAGCACCCCTTCATGCACGATCGCGTCTTCCGTGTATCCCGAGAGGTACAGCACTTTGGTCTGCGGATGCGTCGCACACAGCCGTGCCGAAAGCTCGCGGCCGCTCATGCCTGGCATCACTACATCGGTGATCAGCATGTCGATCGGCTCGGTATGATCCATCACAATCTGTAGCGCGGCCTCCCCGTTGGCCGCTTCCAAAACTTTGTAGCCTTTGATTTCCAGAGTTTCGCGAACCAGTTGGCGCACGGATTCTTCGTCTTCCACCAGCAGCACGGTTTCCGATCCCCCACGCTGTGGCTGACTGATCCGCAGCGTACCCACGGGCTCCGCCGATTCCTCCACTCGAGGCAGGTAGATGCGGAACGTCGTTCCATGTCCCGGCTCGCTCTGCACCAGCACGTAGCCGCCGCTCTGCTTGATAATTCCGTAAACCGTCGAAAGCCCCAGCCCCGTGCCCTTGCCTTTTTCCTTGGTGGTGAAGAACGGTTCGAAGATTTTGGTCTGTGTTTCTTTGTCCATGCCTTGTCCGTTGTCACTGACCGAGAGCATGACGTAAGCGCCGGGCTGGATATAGCTGTGCTCGCGCCGAAAATCGTCTCCGCCGAGGTTAGCGTTCGCGGTTTGGATGGAGATTTTGCCGCCTTCCCGCATGGCGTCTTTCGCGTTCACCACCAGGTTCATGATGACTTGTTCGATCTGGCCGGCGTCTGCACGGGTGCGCCCAAGGTCAGGGGCGGGCGTGGTTTGTAACTCAACGCTTTCGCCGATCAGCGGCCGCAGCAGCCGCTCCATGTCGGCCACGATTGCGTTCAAGTCCACCACTTTCAATTCGAGCAATTGCTTCCGGCTGAAGGCCAGCAATTGCCGGGTCAGGCTCGCCGCCCGTTCGGTGGCATGGTGAATGGCTTCGACTTTGGGATACAACGCGTCGCGCTTGCCGGTGTGTTCCAGCAGTTGTTCGGTATAGCCGCCAATCACCATCAGCAGATTGTTGAAATCGTGGGCGACTCCGCCTGCCAGCCGGCCAACCGCCTCCATCTTTTGCGCCTGGCGGAACTGATTTTCCAGAACTCGTTGCTCGGTGACATCTTCAGCAATCATTTCCAGAACTTCCGCGCTTTCCTCCGGACGCCGCACCAGCCGCCCGCTCAGCCGCACCGTGATTACTTTTCCGTCCTGCCGCTTCCAGCGCACTTCCATGTTTCCCGGTCCACTGCCGTCGCGGAAGTCCCGAATCAGCCGTGACAGTTCTCCGGCATCCACGAAAACATCACGCTTCGCGTCCAAACCCGACACCTCTGCCGCGGAACTGTATCCCAACATCGCAATCAACGCCGGGTTCGCATCCAGGAACTTTCCGTCCAGGGTGGCGCGATAGATTCCGTAAACCGCGCTTTGCACCACCGAGCGGTATCTCGCCTCTGAGCGGCGCAGCGCCTCTTCATTGCGCTTACGCTCGACAGCGCTGGCAACCTGCTGTGAGACGAACGTCAGGATATCTTTGTCTTTCTCCGAAAACCGGGCGTTTCCGCCGTAGCTTTGCACCACCAGCGCGCCGAAGGCATCGCCGCCGGCTTTCAAAGGAACTCCCAGCCACTCGAGCGAGGGCGAGCCGATGAGTTCCACTTCCTCCCGCGCCACCAGCGTCTCGAAGCACTCCGGTGTGCACAGCAACGGCTCTCCCGTCCGTAATACGTGCTCTGTAAGTCCCTTTCCAAGTTTCTTGCGCGAGGGAGGCGGATCCTCGTCATCCACAAAATAAGGAAAGCTCAACAGCTGGGTCTCGGTATCGTATAGCGCAACGTAGAAATTGCGGGCATACATCAGCTCCGCCACGATGTTGTGAATCTCGCCGTAGAACTGCTGTAAGTCGCCTGGCGAACTGGCCTTTTCCGCAATGCGCAGCAGCGCCGAACGCACTGCTTCCACACGCTCCTTCTCCGAAATGTCGCGATACAGGGCACAGAATCCCACCTGCTTCCCGGCTACGACCACCGGCGCAGTGGAAATAACAACGTCCACCAAGGTGCCATCCTTGCGCTGCCGTTTGGTTTCGAGCACTACCTTCTTACCCTGGGCCAGCTGTTCCTGGATCCATCTTGTTTCCGAGTTGCGATCCGGCGGAACGATTATCTCCTCCAGCCGCCGGCCCAATGCTTCTTCCGGACCGAATCCGAACACCCGGCTGAACTCGCCATTCAGGCGCGTGATGCGCAAGTCCGTATCCAAAATGCTGATGGCTTCCGGAGCGCACTCTACCAATCGTTCGAGATAGGCCCCTTGCAGTTCCGGACTTTCGCTGCCGGGTTGGGAGCTTTCAGAGACCAGGGCAGGAGTGTGTGGAGCGGACGCAGTTGTGCCGTGGCGCAACGACTCCCGCAAGATTCGCGCACGCACATGATCAACCGACACCACCGGCCGGGTGATTTTGTCACCCATCAAACTCCCCCTATTTCCGAACCAGAGCTAAATCAAGATGTTAGACGCCGAAAGGGGGAGCCAAAAGTTACCGAGGTAATTCTCCAGCCTCAAAGGCAGTGCAAGAAGTAATGTCTTTCGCGGAACTCAGACTGAGGCGCGAGGCGGAGGGGGTTGTGGCAAGAATTGCCCCGGGCCAACCCGAAGGGTTTCGCGCAGGCTGGAACTGCCGTGACAAGGGAGCTAATGTTGCATCGGTACGGAGACACTTGGAGACGGGGCTGGATCGTACGCTACTCGTATAGGATACTTGCCGGCTTCAACCCAATCCGTTCTTTCGTTGAGGCGCCAGCGCACGACTAGATCATATTTTCCCTCGGGCACGACAGGAACCGCATCGAAATGTCCGATATTGCGATATGTTGTCTTGCCGACCTGAAACTCAATGGTACTCACATTTGTGAAATGGCTCACCCCAGCCTCAGAAGCAAGTCCAATCGATTGCTGGAAGCTTTTCTCGTTGTTGTCACGAGAGTCGCGTTCCCATTGCACGAATACAGCCCACTTAAAATACACGCCTGCGTTAGGCGGCAAATCCTTCATCGCCTCCGGCGATCGTGGAACGAAATGAAACTCTGATAGCACCATGATTAAAGAAACACTTTCGTCCAGGCCATAGAGTATTTTTTCGCACGGAAGCAATGCTATGAGGCGTGGCATATTCCATCGCTCGCTATTCGTACTTCTACGTCACGCACACTTCGCACTGGAAATCTAAGGTCATGCTCCTGACCTATTCTGCGAGGGTTTTCTACGTCGTATGGTAAACCAGAGGAGTCCAATTGATCCCATGCGTTCCAATAACGATAGGTCAAGAAATGCGGGTTCTCCTTGTTGAACCAATGTCCGCCAGCTCGCAACCATTTGTTCCGCAATTCCTTCAGTGTGTGGCCAATATCATCGTATCCAAATTCAGTCCCACAGCAAGCGCAAATATAGTAGTCTTGCGGAGGAAATTCCAACCCCGTGAATGCGCAAACCGGACATGTATAGGTAGTCATAATCAGTTACTTCAAGCACTCTTGTCGAAAATACGCTAAGTTGCTGGCCAGCCCGTGATGGCTAATCATTGGCTTCATGTACGTCCGCACGAATCCATCGTTTGAAGCAACCGCAAACTCGTCTGTGGAGGAATCATACCTCACGGCGTCCCCCTTTCGTCGAGTACATTCGTGCATTGTACCCGTAACCGGTTTGGTAAGAAATTCGAGAGCCCGCATCGCGTAGTCGGGGCAATCCCGTGCCCCTACGTTTATTCGATGCTTTAGGCAATGGTTCTGATAGTCCGTAAGCGTGCGAAAAAACACGGCCAGAAATCATACATTGAAGCCATCTCGAAGTCGAAGCCAAAGATGGCGGATGAATACACGGCGTTCTCGCACTCCCTGCAACCTGTTCTGCAGCTCGAAAGTGATCCCACTTTAGCTGCCCAGACTGGCGCAGACCCGATGTAGCAGCTCGCGCTGCTCTTCATTTAGAGCCAGAAATTCGAACCCGTGCCGCAGGCCATCTCGATACCGCGCCAGCGCCCGCACTCGAACCGGCGCCTGCACTGCGGGCAGCGACAGCTCCATCGACACAACCTCGCCCGGCTCGACCTCCCCGGTCAGCGTTGCTCCCACCCCATCTTCGCCTAACTCCGTTGACCGCCCCCACATTGAGGCCGAGCCATTCGGGCGGAAAACCTCGACCGAGACACGAATATCCGCCGGGTAACGCGGGTAGCGGCGGGGACCGGGTGCAGCACTCGGGTTGGGGACGCAATCGTCCATTCGGCTAGTTTCCGTGCAAACTGTAGCCCGGCTCCAGCGGCAGCTTACCGCCTACCTTGATAACTGTCACGCGCCCGGTGATGGCGTAAACATCTACCAGCCCCACCGCACCGGGACTCGACTCCACTTTTTTCACCGCCGCTTCATCAGAATCCACCACCACAATCGCCGGATGATTCACCCGCGCGTGATTGGCGGAGGTAATTAGCGGCAGAACTTCTTCCTTGGGGATGCCGTAAACCTTTTCCAGTACCAATCGCATCTCGGGCGACGCCGGATCGCGTAACACCAGACTGACCGGCTTGCCATCCGGCCAGTGTTCCATCTGGCCTTTGCAGATCTTCACTAGCTCCGCCTGAGACACGCCTTCTACGTGGTTGGTTTTGTTGGAAATGAGCGCGAAGTCCTTGGCCGGCGCCGCCGCCGCCCAGCCCAAGATCATCAAGGTAAGAGCAACAACTCGTGGTCGCGGCAACCTTCCCCCTGTCCCCATGGCTGCTCCTGATTCTCTTCCAAGCGCCTCACAGGCTCAATGACCGGAAGGATGATGAACCAGTGGAGGTAACAGCTCGCGGGAACAACTCCAGCGGCTGCAGAAACATCAGTTTTCAGGTGGAGAAGCGCTTCAGCCCTGGAATGACCGGTGCCCAAGCCAGCTACACCTTCGGATCGTTGACCAAACACATACTTGTCGTCGACTGAATAGATGGAACCTGCAGACGGCGGCCGACGAAACGCTGACCACGCCAATGCGCTACCACCGCTCTAGACCACCACGGCTTCCTTGTACTCTCCAAAGACCCGGCGCAGTGTGTCGGAGATTTCACCTACGGTAGCGTAAGCCTCCACCGCGGCAAGAATATCGGGCATCAGATTCGTGCCCGAGCGCGCCGCCTCTTCAATCTTCCTCAACGACTCCGCCCAGGGACCCCGCTCCCGCCGCGCTCGCAAAGCTTGCAAGCGTTCCACCTGTTTACGCTCCAGCGATTCGTCGATCTTCTGAAGCGGCACCGGCTTCTCCTCTTCTTGCTTGAACCGGTTCACTCCCACCACCACCGCCTCGGCGCGGTCCACAGCCCGCTGATAATCGTAAGCGGCGTTCTGGATTTCCTGTTGCACAAAGCCGCGCTCAATCGCCTTCAACATTCCACCCAGCGCGGCGACCTTCTCCAAATATGCGGAAGCCCGCCGTTCCAGTTCGTCAGTCAACGATTCAATGTAATACGACCCCGCCAGCGGATCGATAGTCTGCGGCACCCCTGATTCGTAAGCCACAATTTGCTGGGTGCGAAGGGCAATGCGCGCCGCCTGCTCGGTCGGAAGCGCCAGGGCTTCATCGTAAGAGTTGGTATGCAGCGATTGAGTGCCGCCCAGCACCGCGGCCATGGCCTGGAGCGCCGTCCGCACAATGTTATTCTCCGGCTGCTGCGCGGTCAGCGTGGAGCCAGCCGTCTGGGTATGAAACCGCAGCATCCACGATTTCGGGTTCTTCGCCTTGAACTGCTCGCGCATAATTCGCGCCCACATCCGCCGCGCCGCCCGGAACTTGGCGACTTCCTCTAGAAAATCGTTGTGGGCGTTAAAGAAGAACGAAAGCCGTGGCGCAAACTTGTCGACATCCAGCCCGGCATTGATCGCCGCCTGCACGTACGCAATCCCATTGCCCAGGGTGAACGCAACTTCCTGCACCGCCGTCGACCCCGCCTCGCGCAAATGGTATCCCGAGATCGAAATCGAGTTCCACTCGGGCACTTGCTCGTTCGTCCAGGCGAACATGTCGGTGATGATGCGCATCGCCTGCGCCACCGGAAAAATGTAAGTCCCGCGTGAAACGTATTCTTTCAGGACGTCGTTCTGCACTGTGCCCGAAAGCTTGCGAATATCCGCGCCCTGCCGGCGCGCGACCGCCACGTACAGCGCCAGAAGAATCGACGCCGTCGCGTTGATTGTCATCGAAGTTGAAATCTTGGTCAGGTCAATGCCATCGAACAGGCGCTGCATGTCTTCGATCGAATCGATGGCGACTCCGACCTTGCCCACCTCGCCCATGGCCAGCGGGCTGTCGGAATCCATGCCAATCTGCGTCGGCAAATCGAACGCGACCGACAATCCCGTCGTCCCATTGGCTAACAGATATTTGTAGCGTTTGTTGGATTCCTCGGCATCGCCAAAGCCGGCATACTGGCGCATCGTCCAAAGCCGCCCGCGAAATCCCGTGGTTTGCACGCCGCGAGTGAACGGATATTCCCCGGGATACCCGGCCTGGCGGTCGTAGTCCCAGCCCTTGAGGTCAGCCGGAGTGTAAACCGGGCGTACCGGGAGGTGCGAAGCCGTCTGCGGATCGGCGGACGCGGCATCCGGCTTCTTAGTATTTTCCATGAAAGGCGCTAATCACAACAACATTCTGCGGCTGATATCACTGCTTTTTGCCTACCCGCCAAAACGAGCTTGCCCCAAACCAGCCGAATAAGACTGTGAACACCGCGGCCAGGATCAAGCGAGCGTGGCCGCCGTGTTTCGTCCACTCACGCCAGAAGGCCAGGGCGCCCACTACGGCTAACGCCAAGAAAACAAATCCCGTGACCTCAAGCCATAACTGTCCGAGCACCCGGCTCCAGCGCGCCGCGGTCATCCGGCCCGCCTTGACCACCGCGCCAAACGTCCGCGTATTGCGCACCTGACGGCCGGCGACCCGGGCAACAATCCCCAACTTGCGGCCAGTAGAGAGCGGCGACATCGTCATCGATTTTATCAAGCTTCCGCGCTACAATACGCCAGCGTGGGTAGTTTTCCGCATGAGCCTGCGGCGATGTGGCTGCATCTAATGGAGTGTAGTAAAAGCCAGGCAATCGGGAGGAGTCGTGGACCAGGAACTCAAGCAATTGATGAAGGAACTGGGGGAAGCCATCAACGAGTCGCTGGCGGATTCCGACCAGATTGCCGAAGTCGTCTCCCGCATTAAAGAGGGCGGCTACGACATTTTCCTGGTGCTCGAAGCCACCATCGGCGTCAGCAAGCCCGGCGACAAATCCGCCGACAAGACTTCTCTCGTCACTACCCTGAGCACCAATCCTGAATTCAAGATCAGCGATCAGGATTTGAAGTTCCTCAAATCGTTGCGGATCAAGATTGAGGAAGACGCCGCGTAAGCACTTTATCCAACCAGACCGTCATCGTTTAGTCTTGCTCCTCTGACGTTCTGCCTTGTAGTCGTAAGCTGAATTAAAGGCCGGCCAGGCAGTCTCTCACCCTTGTCATTCCGACCGCAGGGAGGAATCTGCTTCTTGCCGGCGGACGGAACAGCAGATTCCTCGTCGCTGCGCTCCTCGGAATGACAAGTCTCGCGGGAATTTCTCGCGCAAAGAATACGCGAGAAATGGGGCACTCCATCATTGTCGCTTTTCCCTGTGCTAGTATGAGCGGTTCGTGGGCTAGGCGGAGAAATGCTTAATCCCAAGAACGCTGCGCTCACTGGCGTCATCTAAGCAGACCACAGATGAAAGACACGCTCGGAGTTTTGCTGGCGGGAGGGGCCGGGGAACGGCTCTATCCGCTGACTCGCGACCGTGCGAAGCCGGCGGTCACCTTCGGCGGCATTTACCGCATCATTGATGTGACGTTGTCCAACTGCGTCAACTCCGACCTGCGGCGGGTTTACATCCTCACCCAATACAAGGCGCTTTCTCTCAATCGCCACATCCGCGAAGGCTGGGGAAACATCGTTGGGCGGGAGTTGGGCGAATTTATTGAAGTGTTGCCGCCCATGAAGCGGGTCAGCGAGGAGTGGTATCAGGGCACGGCGGACGCGGTGTACCAGAATATTTATTCGATTGGGTCGGAGCAGCCGCGGCATGTGCTGATTTTGTCGGGCGACCATATTTACAAGATGAATTACGGCCGCATGCTGACGCAGCACAAGGATTCGGCGGCGGATGTGACGCTGGCTACGATTCAAGTGGATCCGGGGGAAACGTATCGCTTCGGTGTAGTGGATGTGGACAGCGACCACAGGGTGAATGGGTTCCAGGAAAAGCCGCAAGAGACTACGCTGCGGTCGCCATACAATCCGGAGAAAGTGGCGGCGTCGATGGGAATCTACATTTTCAATACGGATGTGCTGATTCCGGTGCTGCTTAAGGATGCCGAAGATGCGAGCTCCAGCCACGATTTTGGCAAAGACATTCTTCCCAAGATGGTGGACGAATACCGCGTGTACTCGTTCGATTTTGTGGATGAGAACAAGAAAGAGGCGCTCTACTGGCGCGACGTGGGGACGCTGGAAGCTTATTACGAAGCCAACATGGACATCGTATCGGTGTCGCCGGTGTTCAACCTTTATGACGACGCCTGGCCGATCCGCACCCACCAGTTGCAGTATCCGCCGGCGAAATTTGTGTTCGCCGAGACTGGGCGTACGGGCACGGCGCTGGATTCCATCGTTTCGGCGGGCTGCATTGTCTCCGGCAGCACGGTGAAGAACAGCGTGTTGTCGCCCGACGTGAGGGTAAATTCCTACAGCGAGATTGAAGACTGCATCTTATTTACGCACGTCAATGTAGGACGCCATTGCCGCCTGCGCAAGGCGATTATTGACCGCGATGTCCACATTCCCGAAGGCACCACCATTGGCTACGACCCCGAAGCCGACCGCCAGCGCTATTTTGTGACCGAGAGCGGCATTACGGTGGTGACGCGGGATTATTCGCTGTTCGAGAATCCGGTGGCGGTGGACTACTTTACTTCGGAATGATTTTCTGCCAGGGGTCTGGATGAACGCCGGTCAGAGATCAGTTCTCGGATGCCCGGTCGAAATGTACCTCAGGCGCTGAAGCGCGCAATCAGAAGAGAATCTCAATGCAGGGCTGAAGCCCTGCTCCACCTGAAGCCCTGCTCCAATTAAATCCTGTTTCCAACCTGCTAAGGGCTCACGCCCAACGCCTGATAAAGGGCGGCGTTCTGATAGACCACGCCGTCTTTTATCACAGTGACCACTTTGCGAATGTCGCTGATGTGAGTGGCGGGGTCGCCATCTACCAGAATCATGTCGGCTAGTTTGCCGTGGGCGATGGAGCCCAGTTGGTCGTCACGTTTCATAATGCGGGCCGCGCCCAGGGTGGCGAGTTGCAACACTTTGGCGGGCGGTATGCCAGACTGGACGTAGAGTTCCAGTTCACGATGCAGAGTGAATCCGGCGAGGCCGTCGGTGCCCGCCTCAATGCGAATGCCGGCGTCGTACAAAGCCTTCGTCATTTTGAGCATCTGCTGGAAGGAGTCGCGATAGCGCTGGTCCATTCCCGAGGGTACTTCCAGGCCTCCATAGAAAAATCCGCGGCGGACCTGCGCGGGCATGCGGTCGGCGACTGCTGCGTAACCGGCGGACACGGAACCGGGCCGGTCGGTAAACATGCCTTCGAAGATTGCGATGGTGGGGTCAAGCACCGTCTGGTGCTGCTGCAGGAAATGAATAAAAGCCTGGACCGTGGGCGATGCCGGGTCGATCTCAGCGCCATGGGCGCCGACTTCCGTGAAGCGGGCGGTCCCGCGAGTGTCCTGGACTTTGTCGAACATGAAATTCAGGAAGATGAAATTCATGTGCTGGATTTCGTCGGCGCCAGCCTCAACGAATTGTTGCGCGGTCATGAAGGCGGGAACGTGTCCGCTGACTCGCATGCCGTGGGCGTGCGCCATCTGCGCGATCTTGGGGACAAGCTCGGGCTTGATCGAGCTGTAAATCTTGATCTGGACATAGCCCAGCTTGGCGTAGCGATCGATGTCGTCTTTGGCTTCCGGTTCGGAGTCGGCAAAGACCTTGGTTGGGCCTTGATAGGGGCCGCGGCCGTCGAGGAATCCGGCTTTCAGCACGCGCGGGCCGATCTCGGTGCCTTCATCGAAACGCTGCGTCATGGCGCCGAGCGCGTCAATGTCGTTGGCCATGTCGCGGACGGTGGTGACGCCGGCGGCCATGTGCAGCAGACCGTCGTTGGGGCCGAGGTGGACGTGCATGTCCCAGAGGCCGGGCATCAGAGTCTTGCCGGCGGCGTCAATGATTTCTGCGCCGGGAGGAATGTGGGCATCTTTGTCGTCACCGACGATGACGATGCGGTTGCCGATGACGAGCACGGTGGTGTTGGGATGGCTGGTCGCGGTCTCGGTATCAAACAAATTGGCGTGGACGACTGCGAGCGGGGCCCTCGGGTTGTGGGCCAGAGTTTCGGCGAGGCTGGCAGAACGCTGGTTGGCAATGTCGTCCTGGGCCTTGTTCATGGCGTCGATGGCAGGTTCCCAACCTTCGCGAATGAAACTGAACCAACTGGAGACGGAGGCGAAGAAGGCGCCGTCCTGGTCAAGCCAGATGGGGGTGGGAGTGAAATCGAGGCCGGTGATCGCGTACTGCACCACGGTGCGGGTTTGACCCTTGCTTTCGATCTTGAGTTCGCCGCGTTTCTCGATGCTGGCTTCTCCGGCAGGAAGGAGAGGCAAGTGGCCGCCCGCGGCCAGCAAGGCGCGCGCCAGGACGCCGGTCTCTTCGGGAGCGCCAGAAAGGCTGACGTAGAAGGCTTTCGCGGAAACCGGTTTGTGGCCCTGTTCGGCACGGTTTTTCCAGGTGGCGCTGCCGTCTTGCAGGGAGAAATGTTCCTCGACCGGCGCCTTTTCGTAGTCGTTGCCGGAGTTGTCGATTTGTGTGGGGATGCCGCCCGAGCCGAGCACTACACGTTCGGTGACTTTGGGGCCACGGCCGCGGTCGTTGAATTCGAAGTAGAACTGGAGGCTGCCGTCGGGATTGCGGGTGGAAGTTTCGAATCCGGCATTGTTGCCCGCGACTACGACGGTGTAGCGGATGGGGCTTGCGGGATTCGATTGTGCGAATGCAGCGGACAGGAGGATGGAACAAAGCAAGAAAGCAAGTTTTTTCATGGCTGTTTCCGCGATTGTGGAGTGGAGAACAATGTATCAGGTAATTTGGACTGAGTGCAGGATTGCCAGACGGCGCGCATTTGATGAGGCCTAACGCGGGGCCGAAAGCTGCAGCCCCACCTAAAGATTTCTGCGGTTCTGCCGATGGACTGGGTGCGATTTTTCTTTATCTCACCTGGAGGCCCGCAATGTGTCTTCCGTCTATCAACGGCTGCATCCCCCGGAGAACGGTCTTGTGCCTTCTTCTGACTGGTCTGGGCTTGCTGCGGCCGGGCCTTTTTGTTGCCGCCCAGACTGCCGAGGGGCAGGGCCTGCTGGCAGCACAGCCGCGCAACCGCATAACCGCTGTAATTGATGACGAGCGCAGGGTGGTACTGCGCGGCAACCGACATCCGCTGGCGGCTGCGGTGAACGATGCCGGCATGGTTTCCGGCGATTTTCGCATGGAGCGGATGATTCTGGCGTTGAAGCCCGATGCCAGCCAGCAGGTGGCGCTTGATGATTTGGTCAAGGCTCAGCACGATCCGGCATCGCCCTTCTACCACCGGTGGCTTTCGCCGGAAGAGTATGGGCGGCGCTTTGGGATCTCGGAAAGCGACCAGCAGCAGATCGTGAATTGGCTGCGGACGCATGGCCTGGACTCGGTGGAAGTGGGGCCGGGACGCAGTTCGATTGTTTTCGGAGGGGTTGCGGCACAGGTGGAGGCCACGTTCCATACTCACATTCACGTCTACCGGGTGGCCGGGGATGTCCACCATGCCAATGCCAGCGATCCGGAAATTCCTGAGGCTTTGGCGAAGGTAGTGGCGGGCATTGTTTCGCTGAACGATTTTCGCAGCCAGCCGATGCATACCGCGCTGCAACGGCCGGTGGCGGAGTTCTCGGCGGGCAATACGCATTACATGTCGCCGGCGGACTTTGCCGCCATCTACGATCTGGCGCCGCTTTATCAGCAGGGGATTGACGGCACTGGGCAGAGTATCGCCATTGTGGGCCGTTCGAATATCAACCTTTCGGATGTACGGCAGTTTCGCGCGGCGTTCGGGCTGCCAGCCAACGATCCGCAGATCATTTTCAACGGGGCGAATCCGGGAATCCTCAGCGGCGGCGAGCAATCGGAGGCGGCGCTTGATGTCGAATGGTCGGGGGCAGTGGCGAAAAAGGCGACCATCAAGTTGGTGGTTTCCGCTTCCACAAATTCGAGCGATGGAGCGTATTTGTCGGCGCAATACATTGTCAGCCACAATTTGGCCCCGGTCATGAGCATGAGCTTTGGGCTGTGCGAGGCGGCGCTGGGCGCGTCGGGAAACAGTTTCATCAACCGTCTGTGGCAGCAGGCGGCGGCGCAGGGCATCACCGTGTTTGTATCTTCCGGCGACAGCGGTGCGGCGGGATGCGATTCTGCTTCGGCGAGTCGAGCGACGGCGGGGCGCGGAGTGAATGGGCTGTGCTCAAGCCCGTACAGCGTTTGCGTGGGCGGCACGCAGTTCAGCGACCACAACTACAGCCTCTATTGGACGGCGTCGAATGGCGGGACTATGGGCTCGGCGGTGAGCTACATTCCGGAGGCGGTCTGGAATGAAAGTGGAGGGCCGGGGTTGTGGGCGGGTGGCGGCGGAGCCAGTTCGGTGTACGCGAAACCGGCGTGGCAGAACGGGCCGGGTGTTCCGGCCGATGGCAGGCGCGATGTGCCCGACGTATCGCTGACGGCGGCGGTGCATGATGGTTATCTTCTGTTCATGAATGGCAACAATATGGTGTGCGGGGGAACGTCAGCCTCTTCGCCGTCGTTTGCCGGCTTGATGGCGCTGGTGGTGCAGAGTGCGAGTGCGCGCCAGGGAAATGCCAACACCGCGTTTTATTCGCTGGCCAACAATCAGAAGTCTGGCGGCGCGGCAGTGTTTCATGACGTGGCGGCGGGAAATAATTCTGTTCCAGGGGTTGCGGGATACGCCGCGGCGGCGGCGGCGTTTCATCTGAGCCTGTCGTCCAGCGCCGTCTCTGTAACTCGCGGTAAACCCGGCGCACAGGTGACCGCGCGGGTGAGTTTGAGCGGCGGATTTAATGCTGCGGTCACGCTCGGGGTCAGGGGACTGCCGTCGGGAGTGTCCGGTGTATTTACTCCAGTTTCGCTGGCGGGGCCTGGGGCAGGGATTTCGGTATTGAGGCTTACGGCCACTACAAAGGCAGTGCCGGGGCGGTATGCAGTGACCGCATCGGCTACCGGTGGCTCTGTGGCGACGCAGACTGCGGCAATTAGCTTGACGGTGAATTAGCGAGCAAACGAGAACCCCCGCCCAAGCAGAGGCTTGGACGCGGCACCCCGAAGAGTAAGTGAGAGGGTTTACCCGGGCCAACCCCGGTCTCTGGTGATCCCGCGCCGGCTAATCCCTCTTTCCCCCCCTGTTACAATGCCTTGTTTCCCGGCAGTCTGAGAACCTCTGGGGCCACGATAACGTATCGTTATGTGGTGTTGAGCCCGGATGCTGTCGAGTCGATGTCCGGGATTTCCCAGGAGCGCCGGTTGGAAGACGCCCAGATTGCTGCGCTGCTCGTCCGCCGCTGCATAGCCGGCGATGCAGTGGCGTGGGAGGAAATCGTACAGCGCTATAACCGGCGCATTTACAACATCTGTTATCGTTTCGCGGGATCTGCGGATGACGCGCAGGACCTAACGCAAGAGGTCTTCATCAAAATGTACCGGACGTTGAAAACCTACAACGTCGAACGCGGCGCGTTCATGACCTGGGTCACCACCATCACGCGTAATCTTCTGGTGGATCATTTTCGCAAGACCAAGCAGGACCGCGTGACGGATTCGCTGGACGGGACTTCTTCTGAAAATGAGGATGCAATGCCTTTGAGCGAGCGGATTCCCGATCACGCGCCGACGCCGGATACGCGGGCGCAGAGTCAGCAGGTTGGGGAAGTGGTGCAGCGGGCGCTGGTAAAGCTGTCGCCGGATCTGCGTGAAGCAGTGATTTTAAGGGACTTACACGATATGGACTATCGTGACATTGCCACGGTACTAAAGGTACCGGAGGGAACCGTCAAATCCAGAATTAACCGCGGGCGCGCGGAACTTGCACGCCTGCTCCAACGTACATATAAACAGGTGATGTGATGGCAGCAGAACCCCATAACGGGATGCAGTGCAACGAGTTCGACGCCCTGCTCAGCGACGCCCTGGACAAGATGCTCACCGGGCCGAAGGCGGAAGCCTTCCTGGCCCATGGCAAGATTTGTCCGGTATGCGGACCGCTGCTGGCGGAGGCGGAGATCGGCAAGCACTGGCTGGAGCAGTTGGTGGAAGTGGAACCTCCGCCCATGCTGATGCACAATATTTTGGCGGCCACCGTCGGCATTGATACCGCGCGCATGCGTGGTACGGCAACCGTTCCCGGTCAGGCTTCGTGGTTTGAGCGCATGACGGAATGGGGACGCGCGCTGGTCACCCCGGTAGCCAGCATCGCCCGCCAGCCGCGTTTCGCCATGTCTTTCGGCATGGCCTTCTTCTCGCTGTCAATATCGCTGAGCCTGACGGGAGTGAAGTTGAGCGACGTGCGGCACGCTGACCTGCGTCCGAGCGCGATCAAACGCACATATTACGAGACCAGCGGCCGGGTGGTGAAGTACTACGAGAACATCCGGTTTGTGTATGAGATTGAATCGCGAGTGCGCGAGTTCAAGCGCGCCACCACCCCTGCGGAACCCGCTCCGCAGAAGAAGGACAACAATCAGAAGAACGATAACAGCAGTGGACAACCCGATGAAAAACAGGAACGCAACTACAGTCAGGGAGAGCGCCAGGTAATGCTGGCCGCGATCCCCGATAACCCGCCTGTAGTAGTGACGCTTGCCACACACAGGAGGATTTCATGAACTGCGCCAACCATCCCGATATTGCCGCAGCGGCTTATTGCCGCACTTGCGGGAAGCCATTGTGCTCAAACTGCAAGCGCGATGTGAAGGGTGTGATCTATTGCGAGAACTGTCTGGCTGACCGGTTGGCAGGAGTGCAACCGACGATTATGCCGCCGGTGCCGGGAGCGGTTTCTGCGGCTCCGGTAGCGCCGAGTTCGGGGCCGAATCCGGCGGTGGCAGGGATTCTGGCCGGGTTCTTCCCCTTTGGTGTGGGCGCAGTTTATTGCGGCCAGTATGCCAAAGGCTTGGCCCATCTGCTGATTTTCTTTGGATTGGTTTATGGGGCCAGCAATTCCGACAGCCTGGACTGGTTGTTCGGAATCGGCATTGCCTTCTTTTACGTGTGGCAGATCATTGATTCAGTGCGAACTGCGCACGCGGTTTCCGCCGGGCAGCCGGCTCCCGATCCCTTGGGGCTCGGCCAGGCATTCGGGGCTGGAGAAAAGGTTGACGCTTCGAAGATTCCGGTTGGAGCGGTGATCCTGATTGGGCTGGGCGTGCTCTTTCTGTTGCAAAACTTGGGCGTGTTTGAGTTCAGCGTGGGCCGGATTGCGCCGGTGCTCTGCATTGTGCTTGGCCTGTGGTTATTTGCCAAACGCTGGGGTTGGATCCCGTCCAATCGGATTTATGACTGCCGAAACCGCTATCGCGGCCTGACGGGGCCGGTGGTGCTGATCACGCTGGGGATGCTTTCCCTGATCGAAGACATGGGCGGCCCCCGTTGGCACCGCACCTGGCCGGTGCTGCTGCTGGCGATTGGCATCATCAAGCTGCTGGAGCGGCAGGGGCCGACTTTGCCTCCGCCTGCGATGCCGGGCGCGCCCGGCGCGGGCAGCAGTGATGTGCAGCCGCCGGTGAGCGAGGTGAGCAATGGCTAGCCCAACCCAACTTCCTCCCGTCCGCCATCGGCGTTCGCTGTCAGGGCCCATCATTCTGATCGCGATTGGCGGAATCTTTCTGCTGGGCACGATGGGCGTCCTGAATTGGGGGAATCTGGCCCACTGGTTTGCCCATTACTGGCCGGTGATTCTGATTGTGGCCGGCATCATCAAATTGATCGAGTATCAGGCGGCGCAGAGAGAAGGCACGCGCGCTTCGGGCATTGGGGCAGGCGGAGTTTTTCTCATCATCCTGGTGGTTTTCCTGGGCCTGCTGGCCACGCAGGCATCCCGTTTCAACTGGGGAGAACTGCGCGATCAGATGGACATCGATGACCACGACTTCACTCTCTTTGGGCAGAAATATACCTACGAGGACCGGCTGGCGGAGGCTTTCCCTGCGGGCAGCGCTCTGCACGTGACCGACCTGCGGGGTGCGGTCAGTGTGAGCGCCGGAGACGATAACCAGATCCAGGTTGCGGTGCACAAGCGCATCAACGCCGACAGTGCATCGGACGCTGACAAGTGGAATGCCGGCACCAAGCCGCAGATCACGGTGAGCGGAGGCGTGGTCACGCTCAATGCCAACAATGAAGCGGCGGGCGATCACGACGTTGCGGTTGACCTGGATATTACGATTCCGCGAAAGGCCGCGGTGACGATTTCAACGCGCAGCGGAGATGTCAGTGTGGTGGGCCGGGACGGTGACGTGCAGATTTCCGCTCAACACGACGATGTCACTGCCACTGACGTCAACGGAAAAGTGAGCCTGACTCTGGAGCGCAGTTCAGCGCGGGTTTCGCAGATTTCTTCCGATGTTTCGATTGAAGGACGGGCCAACGACGTTTCGGTGGAAGACGTCAAGGGCGCCGTCCGCCTGGATGGCGAGTTCATGGAAAGCGTGAAGTTGTCGAGAATCGCGCAAGGGGCCACTTTCCACTCCTCGCGTACCGACTTGCAATTCTCCCGGCTGGATGGTGATCTGGACCTGGATTCCGGCGATCTTCAGGCTTCGGAGGTGACGGGGCCGGTGCGTTTGACGACGCGCTCCAAGGATATCCGCCTGACCGGCGTGGCCGGCGATGTGCGCCTGCAGGATGAAAACGGCTCCGTGGAACTACATATGAGCAAGCTAGGCAGCATTCAGCTGGAAAACCGCAAAGGGGACGTTCAGATTTATGTTCCCGACAAGGGTGGGTTTCAGGTGGACGCGCGGGCGCGCAACGGCGACGTGGAAACCGACTTCAATGAACTGAAGGCGGACAACGGTGAAGAGCAGGCGACGCTGACCGGTGTCGTCGGTGGCGGCGGCCCGCACATGGTGGTGACCAATGAGCACGGAACCATCGAGATTCGCAAGGGATCATCGCTGGCGGAAGCGCCACCCGCGCCGCCCTCGCCACCTTCCACGAAAAAGCCGCGGTCGCGGCCGGCGACGCCGAGCGCTCCCTCAGTCACGGAGAACTAGGCAGTCCTTCAGGGCAGGACACTTCTCTCGCCCCCTCCCGGGCGTGGTCATCGCTCCATTCTGCCTGCGGCTTGCGCCGTGGGCTTTATTCTTGCGCCGCTGTGCGGCCCGGCCGGTCCTGCCCTTACCCTCGGGGCCAAGCCCGTGTTATGTTCAATATTCTTCCTGCAATCGAGAGATGATCCGTCCTTACAAAAATGTTACGCCGACGATTCCCGCATCGTGTTATGTGGACGATTCGGCACAGATTATCGGCGATGTAGTGCTGGGCGAGCACGCCAGCGTGTGGATGAATGCGGTGCTGCGGGGCGATGTGCACTCCATTCGCGTCGGCGCGCACTCGAATGTGCAGGATTGCAGCGTGCTGCACGGGATGAAGGAGCAGTACGGCGTTTTTCTCGGCGAGTACGTGACGGTTGGCCACTCGGTGACGCTGCACGGCTGCGTCATTGAAGACCGCTGTTTGATCGGCATGGGCTCCGTTATCCTGAACGGTGCGCGGGTTGGGGCGGGTTCGATCATTGCGGCGGGGACGTTGATACCGGAGAAGACCGTGGTCGAGCCGGGCTCGCTCTGGATGGGATCGCCAGGGAAATTCCGCCGCAAGCTGGAAGAGAAAGACGAAGAAAGCATCATGCGCTATGCGCGGAATTATTTGGGGTACAAGGAGACGTATCTGGCGGAGAGGAAGTAGCAGTTAGATTTGGAATTGTCATCCTGAGCGGAGCAGGAGGTTCGCGCAGGCGAACCTTCTGCGTAGTCGAAGGATCCCTAAACTCTTTCATTCAAGCGGTAGCGTCAAGGCGTTCTCACTGGGACTTGTGGCGAGAACTCCCTGAGGCGGTAGTGGAGTTATCGGGCTGATATGGGGTCCTTCGATTACGCAGCATGTTTCGCAAGCGAAACATGGTGCTGCACTCAGGATGACAAAAGGTGGAGCCAGTAAGTAGCAAAAGAGCCAATGATCAAAGCGATCCGGGGAACTCGGGATTTGCTGCCGCCGGAGACGGCGCTGTGGAATTTTGTGGAGGCGGCGGTGCGCGACGTTTTCCGCGCCTACAATTTCCACGAGATTCGCACGCCGATTTTCGAGGAGACGCAGTTGTTCTCGCGGGCGGTTGGGGAAGAGACGGATGTAGTCTCGAAGGAAATGTACACGTGGGAAGACCGCACCCGGGCGGAAAGCGAAAAAGGCCAATCGTTGACTCTCCGTCCTGAAAACACCGCCGGCGTGGTGCGCGCCTACATCGAGCACCAGCTGTGGGATCGCGGGCTGAACAAGCTCTACTACATCGGGCCGCAGTTTCGACGGGAGCGTCCGCAGAAAGGGCGCTACCGGCAGTTTTACCAGATCGGCGCAGAGATGCTGGGGCCGCCATCTTCCGGCAGCGAATCGCCGGCGCGCGATGCAGAGATTCTGGAACTGCTGGCAACCTTGCTTGATCGCCTGGGAATTGCCAACTGGACGCTGGAGTTAAATTCCATCGGCTGCGCCAACGATCGGGCCAAGTACAACGAAGCCCTGCGGAAAGCGCTGGAGCCGGTTGCGGCAAGGATGTGCGCCGACTGCCAGCGCCGGGCGGTGACCAATCCCCTGCGAGTGTTCGACTGCAAAGTTCCAGAAGATCAACCCATCATCGAGGCGCTGCCGCGTATCGGCGAGTATCTGGATGAGCCGTGCCGCAAGCATTTCGAGCAGGTGCAGGAAATCCTTAAGTCGGTTGGGGTCGAGTTTCAAATAAACGACCGCCTGGTGCGTGGTCTCGACTACTACACCCGGACGGCATTTGAATTTACCCACGGAGCTTTAGGCGCACAGAATGCCATTCTCGGCGGCGGACGCTATGACGGGCTTTCGGAATCGCTCGGCGGACCGAGCGCTCCAGGAATTGGATTTGCGATTGGCGAAGACCGTTTGGTGCTGGCGCTGAACGAGTCGGCGGAAGCGGTGCAATCAAAGCCCGAGGTTTACATCGCACCCCTCGGGGACGGCATGGATCGCGAAGCGGCCCGGCTGGCGCGGGAGTTGCGGCGGCATGATGTGGTGGCAGAGTTGGGGGATGAATCGTTTCGTCTGAAGAAATCGTTTGAGATCGCCAGCAAGCTGGGAGCGCGCTTCATCCTGATCGTGGGGGAGAACGAGGTGAAAGCCGGGAGTTTTGCGCTGAAGAACCTGGCATCGGGCGAGCAGGTTTCGGTGGCGCGTGCGGAGTTGGCGCAGAGGATTCAGGCGTGGCGATAGTTCTTTCGCCCCGTTGGGGCTTGGTCTGATTTGTGCGCTGGACCCACGGCTTGCGCCGTGGGCTTTATGCTTGCGCCGCTCCGCGGCTGGCGAGCCTACGTCGAACGTCGTCCCATGACTCGGCGGATCGGTTTCACTGTTGCTCACGGTACGTGCCATTTATAATCTGATACCGGCATTCTGCCGGCATTCCTGACTGAAAAAGGTGCAAACTTGCTCGATTTCCTTGGCGATCTTCGGCGGACCCACATGTGCGGGGGGTTGCGTGCTTCTGATGCCGGCGGCAAGGCTGTCTTGATGGGCTGGGTGAATCGCCGCCGGGACCTCGGCAACCTGATTTTCGTGGATATCCGCGACCGTTCCGGGATTTCGCAAGTAGTGTTCAACAAAGAGCGGAACCCGGCGCTTCACGAGAAGGCCTCAGGGCTGCGCAGCGAGTATGTGATTGCCGTGGTGGGTACGGTCAAGCTGCGCGACGCCAACACCGTCAACAAGAATGTTCCCACCGGGACGGTCGAACTGATTGGCGAAGAGTTGCGCCTGCTCAATGAGTCGAAGCAGCCGCCTTTTTTGCCGGGCGATGCCGTCCTGGCGAATGAAGAAATGAGGCTGAAATACCGCTATCTTGATCTGCGCCGCGATGCCATGCAGCACAATATCGAGTTGCGGCATAAAGTCGCGCTGGCCATTCGCGAAAATCTTTCAGCGCAAGGGTTCTTTGAGATTGAAACCCCTTTCATGACCCGCTCCACGCCGGAAGGGGCGCGCGATTACCTGGTGCCCAGCCGGGTGCAGCCGGGATCTTTCTATGCGCTGCCGCAGTCGCCGCAGTTGTTCAAGCAGATCCTGATGATTTCGGGGTTCGACAAATATTTCCAGATTGTGCGCTGCTTCCGTGATGAAGACCTGCGCGCCGACCGCCAGCCGGAGTTTACGCAAATTGACCTGGAGATGTCGTACCCGCAACCGGAACAGGTACGGGAAGTGGTGGAAAGTTTTCTGACTGCCGCATTTAAGGCTGCCGGCCAGGAGATCCAGACGCCGTTTCCGCGCATGACCTATGACGACGCGATCCGCCTTTACGGCAGCGACAAGCCTGACATGCGCCTGCCCGAGATGACCGATGTGCGGGAGGCGTTTGCGGCCGCCGATTTTGAGAAGCTGGGAGTGAACGCTGCGCTGCCGTTGCTCGCGATCCGGATTCCGAAGGTGGGCAAGCTCTCGCGCAAGGAGCGCGATGAGAACAAGGAATTGTTCGGGGCCCACGCGGAATTTAATTTGCTTGATATGGACCGATTGGAAAAATCAATGCCCGAGGCGGCGGATCAACTGAAGGGAATGAGTTCGGCGCATCCGGATGACCTGATTGCGCTGGTGGGGGTGAAGCATCCGTCATCCTCGAAAACCAGTGTGCTGGGGCTGGGCAAGGTTGCCGGGGCTTGCCGGTTACGGCTGGCTGACAAGTATCGCGATCGGCACAAGGCTTTTGAGAGAACTGGAGATCCGCGGCAGGATTTCCGCTTTCTATGGGTGACAGATTTTCCCATGTTCGAATACGACGAAGAGGGGAAGAGTTGGGTGCCTGCGCACCATCCATTCACCTCGCCACATGAGAAGGACATGGACCGGTTGGAATCTGATCCTGGGGCGGTGCGGGCCTTGGCGTATGACGTGGTGTTGAATGGAACGGAGTTGGGGTCGGGCTCGATTCGTATTCATCGCCAGGACATTCAGCGGAAGATTTTTCACGCTTTGGGGATGACGGAAGATGAGGCGCGGGCGCGTTTTGGGTTTTTTCTGGAGGCGCTGGAGTATGGGACGCCTCCGCATGGCGGGATTGCGCTTGGGTTGGACCGCATTGCCATGATCCTGGCCGGAGCGGACAGTTTGCGCGAGGTGATTCCGTTTCCCAAGACGGCGCGGGCAGTGGATTTGATGGTGGATGCGCCAACGCCGGTGAGCGAGGCACAGTTGAAGGAGTTGGGGATTCAGGTGAAGAAGTAGGCTGGATTTGAGGTGGAGCAGGGCTTTTAGCCCTGCATTTAGAGGATCTAAGTGGTGGGCTTTAGCCACTGAGGGACTTCATCCAAGCTGAGGGTTGTCGAACTGTACGGAAACTCCTCGGCTGCGACAACCAAGCCTCTCCTCACCGGGTTCATATGGATGTAGTGCCGAAAGCGGCGGTATTCGAGTTCGTCCCGCACTCGTCGGTCATAGAAGCTGGTCTGCCAGACTTCACTCGTGAATCCAAGGTCTTTCTTTGCGCGGTAGGAAAACCCGCCTTTGATGAACTGAATCGCTTTTTCCAAAGTCACTGGAGGAGTTGGGGTAATTAGCAAATGAAAATGGTTGGGCATGATTACAAATTCGTGAAGTTGATATTTGGCGTCTCTGCGATAGTCGGTCAATACAGAGATGAGGAGTTGGGCCATGCGCTCCGATTGTAGGATTGCCGATTTTTCCCAGGTTGATGCGGTGATGAAGTAGGTGCCGGTTTTACTGGTTCCTCGGTAAGGGATCGTCATAGGTACCTCAGCGGCTAAAGCCGGCGACATGGAATTGCGTTGATGCAGGCCTGAAGGCCTGCTCCACCTGGAAGTCTTTGCGAAACTGCCCACCCTCTTGACACCCTAACGCAGTGCTAAAGCGCTGGGCCACCCCAAAGCTGGAAAATCGCGGAATGCCTGACGTGCTTTCCCGATTTGGCTCATGCATCACCGATTTTTCAACCGAATCTCCTCGATGTTGCCATCTCCCACTTTGCTTTTCTGCTCCCATCTGCCAAACTGACGCATACCATGGGCCGCATTCACGTTCTCTCCGAGGCTGTTGCCAACAAAATTGCTGCTGGCGAGGTCGTCGAGCGTCCGGCTTCGGTGGTGAAGGAACTGCTGGAGAACGCGCTGGACGCGGGCTCCACTCGCATCAAAATTCAGGTCGAGGCCGGTGGCAAGAAGCTGATTCAGATTACCGACAACGGTTGCGGCATGGTTCGCGACGATGCGTTGCTGGCGTTTGAACGTCACGCCACCTCGAAAATCAAAGACGCTGAAGACCTGCTCAGCGTGGCGACTCTGGGGTTTCGCGGCGAGGCTTTGCCGTCGATTGCTTCAGTTTGCCGTTTGCGCCTGGAGACCAGGGCAGCCGATGAGGACTCGGGGACCGTCATCGAGATCAATGGCGGGAAGATTTTCAGAGTGGAAGAGGCCGGACTGCCGGCAGGAACATCGATCACTATTCGCGATCTTTTTTTCAATACCCCGGCGCGAAAGAAATTTCTGAAGGCGGAGTCGACCGAGCTCTCGCACATTGCGTCGCTGGTTACGCATTATGCGCTGGCGCATCCTGACAAACATTTTGAATTGCATTCGGCTACGAATGCGGTGCTGGTGGCGTCTCCCGTGGCTGGGCATAGCGAACGGGTGTATCAGGTTTTTGGGCGCGAGGTTCTGGAACAATTGATTCCGGTGGCCGCGATGCAGCCTTTGGAGCGGATCGGGTTGCCGCAGCCTCCGCCATGGCGAAGGACGGACGAGGAAGAGACTCCGGCTGAGCCGGGCGAGTTGCGGGTGCATGGGTTTGTTTCGAAGCCTGAAATACAGAAGCTCAACCGCAACTCGATTTACATCTTTGTGAATGGGCGGCTGATCCGCGACCGCCTCATTCAGCATGCGATTACCGAGGCCTACCGCAACATTCTGCCGCCGACGGTTTACCCCGTGGTGCTGCTGTTTTTGGAAATGCCGTGCGGGGAAGTGGATGTGAATGTGCATCCGTCAAAGACCGAGGTGCGCTTCCGGCAACAGAGCGTTACCCATGATTTTGTGCGGGATGCGGTGCGGGTGGCGTTGATGAAGGCGCGGCCGGTGCCGCAGTTTGTCACTGAGATTGATGCGCATCCTACGGCGCAGCAGGGGCTGACGCCGGGAGCGCGTGGAAGCGGCAACTCGGCGCCGTGGCAGTCGGCCTATGCGCCCGCCGGCGCGCAGGGCTTCAGCCTGCAAGCCCCGGTGCCTCCTCCAGTGAGCGGGCGGCTTGCGTTCGGCACAGATGGGATTGCGATTGACGGGAATGCGGCGTTGTCGCTGGCGCGCGGTCCGCAAATAGTTCCTGAGACTAACCGGGGTGATGGATGCACTCCGCCGGTGGCGGAGGAGCCGGAAGCGCCGAGCGATCTGGCGCCGTCGCTGGCGTCGCTGAAGCCGCTGGGCCAGATTCGCGAGTCGTTCATTCTGGCGGTGAATCATGAAGGCCTTTGGATCGTGGACCAGCATGTGGCCCATGAACGGGTGCTGTTTGAGAAAATCCTGAAGCAAAGGGCGGCGCAGAAAGTTGAGAGGCAGCGCTTGCTGATGCCGCTGGTGCTGGAACTCACTCCGGCTCAGCAGGCGGTGTTTGCGGAAATTTGCGAGGAGCTTAACCAAAACGGCTTTGAAGCTGAGCCCTTCGGCACACGCAGCTTTGCGGTGAAGGCGGCCCCGGCGGGAGTGGATGCCGCACAGGTGGAGCACCTGTTAAACGAGCTGCTGGATCAGTTTGCGCGGGAGGATCAGGCGCTCAATATGGAAAAAGTGCGGACTCGGGTGGCGGCTTCGATCGCCTGCCACGCAGCCATCAAAGTGAACATGCCGCTGGAGCAGAACAAGATGGAGTGGCTGCTGGCGGAGCTGGCGAAAACGGAGTGTCCCATGTCCTGTCCGCACGGCCGCCCGGTAGTTCTGCGATACTCAATGAAGGACATTCAGAAGGCGTTTAAGAGGATTTGAAAGAAAGCTGTCGGCTATCAGCTTTCAGCTCTCGGCTTAACCCCGATGCTGATGGCTGAGAGCTGATGGCTGACAGCCATTTCATGTTTGATCTTGACCAACTTCGGCGATCCAAGTGGCGGCTGGACGGGCGGGCTGTGCGCACGCTCGAGGAGGCCCGCGAGTTTATTGAGTCGGTGGGGTTTTGCCAGATGTATCCGTCGAAGACGCCGGTTTTAGCGCCGACGTTTATTGGGGCATGGGTGGGGTCGGCGGAGCGGCTGCCCACCTGGCAGCATGCTTATTCTGATCCGCGGGCGCAGGAAGCGACCGAGCTGATGGTGCGCCTGCTGCGTGAGCAAGCCGCGTACGAAGCCAATCTGTTCGATGAGAATAACGGCTTGCTGATTGCGGGGTCGATCTTTCCTTACTTCTATGCGCTGGTGGGGGAGCGCAATCCGAAACAGGCCCCGGTGGCCGGGGCGCGCTCGGAGTATTCGCAGCTGGTGTGTGATGCCTACGAGATCATTCGGCGCGACGGTCCCATCTCAAAACAGAAGTTGTTGGAAGCCGTGGGCGGGGGCGCTTCGGCTCCGGCGCTGGATAAGTCGCTGGCCGAGCTGTGGTCACGCTTGCGCATTACGCGGGTGGACTACAAGCAGAAAGAGGGCGCGGTGTGGGATGTCCTCTATCGCTGGTCGCCGGACGCGGTGCGCGAGGGGATTTCGCTTTCGGTGGCGGAGGCGTTGTCGGCCCTGGTCTCAAAATATTTGGATTGCGTAGTGGCGGCCGATCCCCAGGAGATTGAAACTTTTTTCGGGAATTTTGTTCCACGTTCGCGGATCAAGGAATCGATCAATGCTCTGCTGGCGGCGCGGGAGTTGAGTTTTGTGCATGTGGGAAACCGGTCGCTGATCCAGATCACGCCGCCGAAGGTGGTGGTGGAGGCTGGGCCTCCGCGCCGAGCGGGGCGGGCGTAACTCAGTACTCGGCGAGTTGCTTCATGGCACGGAAGAGGTCTTCGGCCTGGGGCAGGATGACGTCTTCCAGAATCGGCTGGTAGGCAACGAAGGTATCTTTGGCCGCGACCCGGCGTACCGGGGCATCGAGGCTGTCGAATAGCTCATCCGCGATACGGGCTGCGATTTCCGCGCCATAGCCCCAGCTCAGAGTATCTTCATATGCCACGAGCGCGCGACTGGTCTTGCACACTGAAGTTGCGATGGCTTCCCAATCGAACGGACTCAGGCAGCGCAGGTCAATCAGTTCGACTTTCACTCCATGCTCACGTTCGATTTTCTGCGCCGCTTGCAGGGCGCGGGGGACCACTGCGCCGTAAGTGATAACGGTCAAGTCGGCGCCGGATTGAACGATCTTCGCTTTGCCAAACGGGACCATGTAATCCGGCCCGGGATAGGGAGCGCGGCCAAAGGTCTCGCGATATAGGCGCTTGTGCTCGAGGAAGAGGACCGGGTCATCGCAGCGGATGGAAGTGCGCAACAGGCCGGCGGCATCCAGCGCGTTCGAGGGGAACACCACCCTGAGGCCGGGGATGTGGGTGAAAACGCTCTCTCCGCATTGCGAATGGTAGATGGCGCCGCCAGTGAGGTAGCCGCCGATGGCTACGCGGACGACCGCCGGCGACGAGAATCCGTTATTCGAGCGCCAGCGGATCAGCGGCAGCTCATTGCGCAGCTGCATCATCGCCGGCCAGATGTAGTCGAAGAACTGGATTTCAGCCACCGGTTTCAGCCCGCGCACCGCCATTCCCACCGTCCGCCCGGCAATGCTGGCCTCAGCAATCGGCGAATTGAACACACGGTCAGAACCGAAATCGCACTGCAATCCCGAGGTC
>JBOGLG010000039.1:0-73288 GCA_050745985.1 Terriglobales bacterium
GCGCTGGAGCCATTGCTCCAGCGCCAAGTCGCAAACTCATGATCGAAAGCCTGCTGCGAAACTGCCGAAACAACTACGACCGGCGCACGCCCCGGCGCTTCAGGAAGTAGTCGATCAGTTCGCTCGAGGAATTGTCCATCTCCACGTCGAACGCTTCCACGCGGCCGGTCAGGTAGTTAAACATCATGACGGCGGGAATGGCCACGAACAAACCCACAGCCGTGGTCACCAGCGCTTCCGCGATGCCGCCGGCGACCGCGCCCAGACCGGTTGCCTTCTGTTCCGAGATGCCTTTGAAGGCGTTCAGAATGCCCATCACGGTGCCAAACAGCCCCACGAAAGGGGCGGTCGATCCGATGGTGGCCAGTCCGCCCAGGCCGCGCTTCAGCTCGGCGTGGACAATGGCCTCGGTGCGCTCCAGAGCGCGCTTGGAGGCTTCGATAGTCTCGCCGGGGATATCCGAGCTATCCTGGTGGGCACGGAACTCCATGAGCCCAGCGGTCACTACCTTGGCCAGGTGGCTCTTCTTGTTGCGCTCCGCCACTTTGATGGCCTCGTCAATCTTGCCATCGCGCAGCGCTCCGGCGACCGCGGGAGCAAACGCCCGCGATTGCTTGCGGGCCGCGCTGAATGCCATCCAGCGGTCAATCATCACGCCGATCGACCAACCGGACATGACGAAGAGAATGACGACCACGGTCCTGGCGATGAATCCCATCTGTTTCCACAGAGAGATCGGATCCCAGGCCACAGGCTGATCCTGAAAGAGCCAGAACGCCATGGCGGATACATGACTCAGAGTATGGGTTGCTACGTTGGCTACGAACATGAGTTGCTTTTCCTCCTGGAACTTGGTCTATACGCCCGCTGCGGAATTAGCCTCCCGACAGCGTGAAATTAAACGTGATCGTGGTCTCTACTTCCACCGGCTCGCCATTCAAAATGTAAGGCTTGTACTTCCACTGTTTAATGGCCTCAATCGCCGCCGGCGCCAGCATGGGGTGCCCGCTGATCAGGTGCAGGTTCTGGATCGAACCGTCCTTGCCGATCTCGGCCTGCAGCACCACTGGTCCTTGGATGCGCGCTTGCCGGGCCAGGGGTGGATAGGTCGGCTGTACCCGGCGAATAATCATTCCCTGGGTGACGCCCTGGGACACGCGAATGCGCTGCGGCGTGGCCACCTTGGGCACCACTGGGTTGGAGCTGATAATGCCTCCGAGTACCCCACCCAGTTGCCCGCCCGGGATGCCACCTGGGACACCTCCGACCACCCCGCTGGCCGACATCACCGGCGGCGGCGCCTCATCTTCCTTTATCATCTGTACTTTCTCAGGAATCTTGGTGGGGGTCCGCAGTTGCCCATTGATGATGTCGGTCTGCACCTGCTTTACGATTTTTATGGCTGCCGCCGGGGGCGGAGGCGGGGGCGGGGGCGTGGGCGGGGCGACCAGGAAGGTCATCAACTGGGTCTTAGGAAGGGCCTCGGTAAACAGCAGCGGAATCAACACCAGAATGCCCACCAACACCATCTGGAAAACAAACGAAATCGTGGTGGTCATGCCCCGCTTGGTCTTCAGTTTGCCGCCGGATTCTATGAGGCTGTCTTCAAACATAAGAGTCCCTCCCGCGCCTAACTATTACTTAGACACCGACTGCCTCCTTTTTGCTCCCAGACCCACTTTACAAAGCCGGAATTGAAGGCCGCAGAATACTACCTCAAATGCCCGCCAATCACAAACTTGTGCCGCTATCGTTACCGCAACTCGGCCCTTACACCCGGGCTTTCGCCTTTTCTCCGCGATTGGCTTCCTTGCGGGGGGCCGCTTCCGTCGGCTTCTTTCCGCGATTCGCGTGCAAATCCTGGTAGGCCACCAGGATGGGAGCCGCAATCGCAATCGAGGAGTAGGTACCGATAAGGATACCGATCACCAGCGCAAGTGAGAACCCGTGCAAGACCTCGCCGCCGAACAAGAACAGCGCAAGCACGGTCAGGAAAGTCAGCCCTGCAGTCAGGATGGTCCGGCTCAGGGTTTGATTGATACTGCGGTTTACGATGTCGGAAAGTTTCTCGCGCCGCATCAGCTTCAGGTTTTCGCGAATGCGGTCGAAGACCACGATGGTGTCGTTGTTCGAATACCCGATAAGGGTCAGAATGGCGGCGATCACCGTGAGGGAGATTTCCTTATTCAGCAGCGAAAATGCCCCCACCGTGATCAGCGTGTCGTGAAAGACGGTGACTACCGCAGCGACGCCGTAAATCCACTCGAAGCGCACCGCCAGATAGATCAACATGCCGGCCAAGGAGTAAGCCGTAGCCAGCAGGGCCTGGCGGCGCAGCTGCGCGCCAACCTGCGGTCCCACAATTTCCACATTGCGCACCGCGAAATCGGAAAGAAAGAAGCCATCCTGAAGGGAGGCGATTACCGCCGGATCGGCCGCGCCTCTTAGCTCATCCAGCGAGGTCAGCACGCCACCCGCGGTCTTGTCGCGATAGTCCACAATGGCCTGGGCCTGGGCCCCATAGCGCTGGTCGGCGTCGGTGCCCGCGCGCAAGGGGTCCTTTTGCAGAAGATAGTTCTTGATGGCCAGCACACTCGCGTTGTTCAGGTCCTGCTTGTCGGCTGGGGCTTTGGTTTCGAGAGCATTGATGATCGCCAGCTTGCTGCGGTCAAGCGCCTGTTCATTGGTCTCTTCTTCCGACACGCCGATTAAGACTTCGTTGCCGCCCGGCGGCCCGTAGCGCTGAATACGCACGTTGCGTAACCCGGCATGGTCCATGGCGGAGCGAATCGCGTTGTCATTGGGCGTCTGCGCGAATTTCACGTACACAAGCGTGCCGCCGCGGAAATCCACGCCGTACGGAATCCCGTGCCAGAACAGCATGGAATACAGGCCGGCCACGCTGAACACCAGAGAAAACGCAAGGAAGTACCATTTCTTCCCGAGGAAATCGATGTTTGGATTGCGAAAAAATTCCACCTAACAGAACCCCGTTTCTTGACAGTTACCCAATGCTCAAAGCTTCACCGCGTTGTTTGCGGCCAAGAACCCAATCAAAAATCACACGTGAGACGAATACCGCCGTGAACAAATTCGCAAACAGGCCGAAGCTCAACGTAACGGCAAACCCTCGCACCGGGCCGGTGCCGAAGATAAAGAGAATGATTGCCGACACGATTGTGGTCACGTGCGTATCCACAATGGTGATCCAGGCGTGGCCGAATCCCTGCTCCACCGCCGAGGGCGGTGTCTTGCCACTCCTGAGTTCTTCGCGAATTCGTTCGAAGATCAGCACATTCGAGTCAACGCCCATGCCGACCGTCAATATCACTCCAGCGATCCCCGGAAGCGTCAGCGTCGCCCCACTGAATCCCAGGAATCCCAGCAGGATAATCAGGTTCAGAATCAATGCGACGTCTGCGTTGATGCCTGCGGCGTGATAGTAAACGAGCATGAAGATCAGCACCGCCAGCATGCCGATCACCGCCGCCGTCACGCCGGCGCGAATGGAATCAGTGCCCAGCGACGGCCCCACCGTGCGCTCTTCCAAATACTTGATCCCGGCCGGCAACGCGCCCGATCGCAGAACCATGGATAAATCTTTGGCTTCCTGCTCGGTAAAGCGTCCGTTAATAACGCCGGTGTCGTGAATCTGTTCTTTGATCACCGCGACTTCCTGGACCTTATTGTCCAGAACCACGGCTAGATTGTCACCGACGTGCGATCCAGTGAAAGCCCCAAAACGTCTTCCACCCTCCCCCGTCAGATTGAATTGAACCGAGGGCTGGCCGTTCTCGTCTCTGGATGCCTCGGCGGACCGCAAATCGCGCCCAGTCACTGCCGACGCCCGCGAAATCAAGTACCAGACCTGGCCGCCGTCCCCTTGACCTGCGCCGATACTGCGTCCCGGCATCAATGTCGTATCTGGCGGAAGCACCCCGTTATTCTGCTGCAAGGCCGCCTGCTCGCTTGAGTAGGGGCCGCCCATCGACTGGCGAATCTCCAGCATGGCGGTGGACTGCATAATGTCCTTCACCCGCGCCGGATCGTCAACTCCCGGCAGTTGCACCAGAATTTGATATTGCCCCAGCCCGTGCTCCTCAATAATCGGTTCGCTGACACCCAACTGGTCAATGCGGTTGCGAATGGTTTCGATGGCCTGAGTCACGGCGCGCTTCTTCAACTCGGACAGTTGCTGCGGTTTCATGGCCACTGTCCAGGTATTGTCCGGGCCTGAGGCCAGGGAATAGTCAGGAAGCCTGTCCTGCACGATAGAAAGCAGATCTGACCGCGACTCCGCCGGCACGCCTTTCAGAACGATCTTGTCCGGAGCATTCACAGGGTCCGGTTTCACGATCTCGGCATAGTTGATCTTGCGGGCCCGCAAATCAGTCTTCAAACGCTCGATGGCGTTGTCCGAATCGACCCTGACCGCATCGTTGACCTGCACTTGCAGGATCAGGTGCGTTCCACCCTTGAGATCCAGCCCCAAATGAATGTTCTTCCCAACCGCGGCCAGCAAGCCTTTGCCGGACCAGCTGTCCGGTATGCCGATGATGCCAAACAGAAAGACCACCAGCGTGGCCACGATCACGCCCATCTTCCAACCCAAATTCTTGTTCATAATGATGAATTCACTAATAGATTTTGATGCGTCTCGACACCCTAACAATTATGACTTATCCGCTTTTCCGGCATCATCGGCGGTCGTAACCGACGACACCGAGGCCCGGCTGACCTCTATCTTCAGATTATCCGGGGGAACCCGCAAGTGGATGTAATCATCCCGCAAGGCAATAATCGTACCCCGTAACCCTCCGCTGGTCACCACTTTGTCTCCGGTCTTGAGCTCACCGAGCATGTGCTGCCATTTCTTCTGGCGCCGCTGCTGAGGCATGATCAGAAGAAAGTAAAAGATGGCAAAAATAAAGATCAGGGGCGCGAAGCCCAGCAGTCCCGCCGACCCACCGCCTAACTGAAGCGCTAATAAGTGCCGTACATTCATCAAGATTAGAGTTCCGTCCCTTGCCAGGGATGGGCCTCAGCCCTAGCCGCGCGCACTGGCTCTGCAATTTAACTCTGGAGCTCTCGCGTACCTGGCGGAGATTCCTTAAAATTCGGACACGAACGAAGGGATGCCGGTCTATAGGTTTAGGCCAAGACCAGACCTCAGAGAAAGCGGGCCCCTCTCCCAAGTGCAATAGAATGACGCACCGCGCGCATCGTGTCAAGGTAGAAGCTGAGGTTGTGGACAGTGTTCAAAATCTGGGCCAAAACCTCGTTCGACGCATACAGATGGCGGAGATAGGCCCGCGAATACCGGGAACAAACCCGGCAGCCGCATTTTGGGTCGAGCGGACCTCCATCTCCCGCGTAGCGCGCCTGCTTGATCGAGATTTTACCTTCCGAGGTGAACAGCAGCCCATGCCGCGCTGCTCGCGTAGGCAGCACGCAATCCATCATGTCGATGCCGAGATTCGCATATTCGACGATTTCTTCCGGAGTTCCCACCCCCATCAGATAGCGCGGCTTGTCTGCCGGCAAGTGCTGGATCGTGGCCTCGACAACTTCCCTGGTTAATGCTCTCGACTCGCCCACGCTGAGTCCGCCGATGGCGTAGCCTGGAAACCCAATCTCAGTCGTGCGCTCAGCCGATTCCTTTCTCAAGGCCAAATCCATGCCGCCCTGGACGATACCGAAGAGCGCCTGAGTCTGATCCTCGTTTCTAGTTTCCAGTTTCTGGTTTCCAGTGCTTGTTTGACGAGAAACTGGAAACTGGGAACGGGACACTCGGCTCCAAGGCACTTCCTCTTTATGCTCCTCAAAATATTTCTTGCTGCGCTCGGCCCAACGCAATGTAAGTTCCATCGACTGCCGCACTCGTGAAGCCTCCGCCGGATACTCCGTACACTCATCGAAGGCCATAATAATGTCCGCGCCAAGGCTGATCTGCGCCGCCATCGCACTCTCCGGACTGAAGAAATGCGAAGACCCATCCAGATGCGAGCGAAACGTGACACCTTCTTCTGCAACTTTTCGCAGCTCATTCAAGCTGAACACCTGAAAGCCACCCGAGTCTGTAAGAATCGCCCGCGGCCACGCCATGAAACGATGCAGCCCGCCCAACTTGCGGACCTGCTCAACTCCCGGACGCAGATATAAGTGATAGGTATTGCCGAGAAGAATCTGCACGCCCAGTTCTTCGAGCAAGTCCTGGGGCACGCCCTTGACCGTGGCCAACGTCCCCACCGGCATGAAAACGGGCGTCTCGACCTCGCCGTGCGGTGTAATCAGGCGCGCGGCGCGCGCGGCGCCCGCGGTGGCTTCAATTTGGAAGGCAATCGACACTGCGAGATTGTAACGGACGAGGAAGGCCTATACGTCCAATTCGATGATTTCAGCTTCCACCCGTCCCCGCCGGACGACGATCCGCCCGACGCTGACTGGCAAACGAAACCTTCGCGGACCCGCGCTCCCAGGATTGAAATAGATCACATCATTCTTCATCTGCTGACCGGGGACATGGCTATGGCCGGAGATCACCGCTGCAAACCCGGCCGCTTCCGGTTTGAGATCAAGTTGTTGAAGATCGTGCAATACGTAGAAAGTCATGCCAGCGGCCTCCAGCACATTCGTCTCAGGAAGCCGTCGCGTCCAGTCTTCGCGATCGACGTTGCCCCGCACCGCCGTGACCGGAGCGATATCGCGCAACTTGTCGAGTATTTCCGGGGCCCCAATGTCACCGGCGTGAATAATAAAATCCGATCCCTGTAACGCGGCCACCGCTTCAGGGCGCAGCAACCCATGCGTATCCGAAATAATCCCAATCTTCATCGCCGATGTTCGTCAATCAGAAGAAATGCGGAGAGGGACGTCCCTTGTGAACCTTAGTGCCCTTTGTGGCTAGCGCTTTTTCTCTAGCAGTACCACGGCATGGGCGATCGCGGCATTGTCAGTCCCCATACCCTCCGGAGTCTTGGCCTTGAGCCCCACGCAATCCGAAGGAATGTCCAGAAGCCTGGCGAGGCTCTCGCGAATCGCCGCGGTATGCGGCCCGATCTTAGGTGCAGCCAGAATCAATGTGGAATCGACGTTAACAATCGCATAACCGGCCGCACTAACCCTCTGCAGCGCCTCCCGTAAGAATACCGCCGAGTCTGCTCCCTTCCACTTCGCATCCGAAGGCGGGAACAAAGTGCCAATATCCGGCCCGGCCACCGCCCCCAGCAAGGCATCCGTCAATGCATGCAGCAGAACATCTCCATCCGAATGGCCGCCGAGGCCATGAGAATGAGCCAACGTCACGCCGCCAATCTTGAGCGGAACGGCCGCCCTGAACTCATGCGAATCCCACCCAAAGCCAATTCTCACGCTGAAACCTCGGCCACGGATTTGCATTATTTCCCTAAATAGAACCCTGCCAACTCCAAGTCTTCCGGCGTCGTAATCTTTATGTTTCTCACCGACCCCATCACCACCGCCACTTCGTGCCCCGACCGTTCCACCAGAGAAGCTTCGTCGGTTCCCGTGAAGCCATCCGCGGCTGCTTCATCGAACGCCTTCTTCAGCACGTTGTAACGAAACCCCTGCGGCGTTTGCGCCATCACGATGCGTTCCCGCGGAATGGTCGCGGTGATGACCGCGCCTTCCGCCGTGCGCTGCACTTCTTTGATCGTGTCTGAAGCCGGTACAGCCGCAATCGCAGCGCCATACTTACGCGCCGCTGCAATCACTTCATGAATAATTTCTCCGGTCACAAAAGGCCGCACCGCATCATGCACCAGAACAATGTCATCCGCCGCCGCCGAAATTGCCGCGATGGCGCGCGCCACCGATTGCTGCCGGTGCTCGCCACCCTCCACCAGCCGAACCTTTCCCCCGCGAACGTCGCTGGCTTGTTTTTCCAACCGCGCGCGGAAGCCCTCAATTTCATTCGCGCGCAGGGCAATGCAAATTTCCGCCACCTCCGTGTTGGCGGCAAACTTGTTCATGGTATGAATCAGAATCGGAGTACCGGCGAGTTCAGTGAATTGCTTGGACGCGGCAGGCGGCTTGCCCTTGGCACTCGCTGCCGTGGCCATGCGCGTGCCCAAGCCTGCAGCCGGAATTAAGACGACGACCTTCATCGGGGGTGTCAGTATACGAGTGCAGCGGGGAGGGATTCAAATGGGACTACCCTAGTATGGGACTACCCTAGTGAAGATGCTCCACGATAATGTCACTACGATTCCCGATACCACTGATACATCTTCTCTGCGTCGTCCAGGTTGAAGAATACTCCGCCAATCCCGCGCTTCTGAAGTTTTCGCTGCCCTCATTTTTTCACCACACCCGGCAGTTCCTACCTGACAGTCTCGCTCCCGACTCGCCCCGCGCGGTGCCGCAACATTATGACTGCCCGTCACTTATACCGCCTTGGTTTGTGCTGGCAACGGGATTGCAACGTGAGAGGGCGTGAACCCGAATCGTTCCTGGCTTTCGTTAGTGACACTTTGCACCGGCGCCTCGCTGGCGGCGGCGCTGGCCCTCGCGATGGTATTCACCGCAGCATCGCTGGTTGCGGCGGCCCCTGCAACCGCGGCAGCGGAAGAGCCCAACACCTCCGCCCAGCAACACGTCTTCTCGGGCGTCATCAGCGATTATCAATGCGACGCGCGGCATAACAGGGATTCTGACAAGAGCCCCGCGGAGTGCACTCTCGCCTGCATACGAAAAGGCGGCAAGTTTTCTCTGGTTAACGGAGACAAGAAATACGTCCTGGAAGGCAAAGCCAATGAACTCAGCCGCTGGGCCGGACAAAGAGTCGCGGTTGCCGGCACGCTCTCTGGAGACACCATCAAAGTGATTTCAATCGGCAACCCTCGCAAGAGCAGCCACTAACCATCCGCCGGTCGGTCCACCATCATGGGCTGCGGTTTCTTCAATTCCCCGTTGGATACGGCAGTTCCCGCCTGAGACACCACCACCGCCGGCCGCGACTCGCTGCGCAGGCCCGCCCGCTCGTCCCACTTTCCAAAAATCATTTTCCCTGCCGTCGTTTGCAACACCGAGGTCACAGAAATGTCGATGGTCTTGCCAATCATTTTGCGCGCATTGTCCACCACCACCATGGTGCCATCGTCGAGATACGCCACGCCCTGGTTGTATTCTTTGCCTTCCTTCAATATGAACACTTTCATGATCTCGCCCGGCAGCACGATCGGCTTTAACGAGTTGGCCAGTTCGTTAATGTTGAGCACATCGACGCCCTGCAACTGCGCCACTTTGTTGAGGTTGAAATCGTTCGTGATGATCTTGCCCTCATACAGCTTGGCCAGTTCGATGAGCTTGAGATCGACTTCGCGCACCGCCGGGAAATCGTCCTCCACAATCTGTATCTGCACAGAAACGACCTTCTGCAAGCGCTGCAAGATGTCGAGCCCGCGCCGTCCCCGGTTGCGTTTCAGCGAATCCGCGGAATCCGCCACCAGTTGGAGTTCGCGCAGCACGAACTGCGGTATGACGATCGTGCCATCGAGGAATCCGGTCTCGGCTATATCGGCGATGCGTCCGTCAATGATGACGCTGGTGTCGAGGATCTTGTAGCTCTTTTTCGATTGCCGCTCCCCGCCGAACACTCCGCCCAGCGCCGCCAGATTCAACAGATCGCCCTTGTTCGCGCCCACGATCAGGCCGACGTAAGCCATCAGCAGCATCACCATGATTTGCAGGAAGCTCTGAGTGTGTCCAACCGGAACACTGCTGCGGATCACCAGCGCAAAAAGGTAGGCGCCAAAAATTCCCAGAATGCTGCCAATCGCCGCCCCGATCAGCCGAGTCAGGCTCATCAGCCGTAGCCGCCATTCGAACACCACGATGGCTACGCCCAGCAGTGCGCCCACCGCCGCATCTATCTTCGGATCCAAACCGAACGGCTGAATGAGAAAGCAGGTGACGGCAACAAAAACAACAAACAAGAAACGAACCAGTATTAAGTCCACGTGCACTTCCTCCCGGGACCGCAAGGCTAGGTGTACCCGGTCCCGCACCGGCCGCCACTACCGAAAGCCATTGGCAAACCGGCAATCAATTTGCGGAGCATATAAGGGAAACTGGCTATGAACCGCGCTCCGCTCCTGCCCTGCATGCGGCAGGAATTACTACTATTCCCGAGAAGTATATACCCGCGGTAAAGCCGCCACGATTACGGCGGTCACAAAGTGCGCTACGCAAGGGCGTGCGAATACGGCAACCAAATGAAATCCGCAGTGCCGCCGAATTGTCTCCACCAGGGCCCACGCCAGCTTGCTGTTAAACTCTCATCCATGAAGGCGATCGTCATCACCCGGCTGGGAGGCCCGGAGGTACTTGAAATCCGCGACATGCCGGAACCCGCACCGGCTCCCGGTCAAACGCTGGTACGCGTCGAAGCCGGGGGACTGAACTTTGCCGACACCATGACCATGAGCGGCGGCTACCCCGGCACTCCTCCGCCCCCACTCATCGCCGGCCGCGAATTTTGTGGCGCCACAGATAGCGATGGCCGGCGCGTCATGGGCTACACCCAATGGTCAGCCTTCGCCCAACGCGTCGCCGCTCCAACCCAGCTGCTCTGGCCAGTGCCGCAAGGGTGGAGCGCGGAAGAGGGCGCGGCTTTCCCGGTGAATTACTTCACCGCATACCTGGCCTACTGGAAAGCCGGTCTGGTGACTCCCGCACCGAGGTCATCGCGAGTTCTAATCCACGCGGTCGCCGGCGGAGTAGGCACAGCCGCGGTGCAGATCGGCAAACTGTTGGGGATAGAAATGTACGGGACCTCATCCTCCGACGAAAAACTCGCGCGGGCAACAAAACTGGGTCTTCAATATGGCATCAACTACAAACAACACGATTATGAAGAAGCCATTCGCGATCTCACCCATGGCGAAGGCGTCGATGCCGTCTTTGAAATGCTGGGCGGCGAACATACCAACAAGAGCGCCCGCTGTCTGCGCGACTTCGGCCGGGTAATCGTCTACGGCAGCGCCACCGGTGAAAAATCAATGCTCGACACTCGTCTGCTCTACGCAAAGGGGAGCAGCGTGCATGGACTGTGGCTGACCTATCTCTCGGCCAATCGCGAGGTGATGAGTGAAGCCTGGAAGCAACTTTCAGTGTGGACGTCTCAAGGGTATCTGCATCCGGTGATTGGACAAGTCTTCCCCATGGGGAAAGCCTCCGATGCCTACCGCTTGCTAAGCGAAGGAAGAAGCTTCGGCAAAGTAGTATTGCAAATTTCCAAAGTGTAACGCCGGCTGTCGCGGTAGAGTTTCGCCCTGCCGTTGTCCGCTTGCGAACGCCGCATCCCGCCAACGGTCACATTGTCGCCTTGCGGCCCATTCTTCTCGCAAGGAATCAACCGAGGAGCGTTCCACTCTCTTGGTATCTCACGTGCAATCCACTCTTCTGTTAAATGACGGTGAAAAGTTGTCACAATTTGTCACGACTTCTTTTTCTTGAAATAGACTAAACAAACGATTGCTGTTTGAGGGCCACAAGCTGCTAACGCGGCGAGGAACAAGCCGTCCAACGTAGTGATTGCGATTAGATCGGAAGGAACTTTTGAGCATCAAAGGACGTATCAGCTCAAGATGAAGGAAAAGCCGGGCAGACCAACCAGTCCGCCCGGCCAGGAAAAGTTTCAGGGGTTGAGGGACTGTCTCACACTCGGTTTGGCGGCCCAGGTGAGCGCAATCCCTGTAGCAGAGAGCACCAGGACCTTGCGGTCCGATTGCTTTCTCCTTAACCCCGCCGCTGCATTGTAGGCCTTTGGCGGAGAAACGCAAGTTTTTTTGCAGGAGGCAGGTCCAGGCCGCCCAGAACCGGTTCCCGACGTTCGGGAAAGAAAAAGGAGAATTGCATGAAGTTCGCAAATGTTTCCAAGGGCTTGTTGCTGGGCGTGACATTACTGCTGGCGACGAGCGGGTTCGCATCGAGTGCAAACAAGGGCACACTCCAGCTCTTCGATTCCGCGACCGTCGCGGGACAAAACCTGAAAGCCGGTGACTACTCCTTGAAGTGGGAAGGCACTGGCTCCAACGTGCAGCTGAGTATTCTCCAGGGCAGCAAAGTGGTCGCCTCCACTCCGGCGCGCCTCGTAGATCTGAGTCAGGCAACCGGTTCAGATTCTGCTGTGCTAAAAAGCAATGGTGACGGCAGCAGGTCGTTGGCCGAGATCCGCTTTGGCGGCAAGAAATACGCAATCGCGATCGGAGATGAGGCGACCGCAGAAATGAATGGCAGTTCGAAATAACAGGTTGACGAATGGAAAACAGGGGAGCGCCGCTCCCCTGTTCTATTCTCACGCGGCGGCTGAATTCGCGACTACTTCGATTCCAGTTCGGCGCTGATGTTCACACTTCCGCCGCTGGCTTTGAACTTCCTCTCCCAGGTCTTGTAGCCGGCTTTGCTGATTGCGACTGTATGGTCTCCCGGCGCAATGTCGATTTGTGACGGCGTACTGCCCACAAAACTTCCATCCACGGTGATGTCAGCGTCCGCCGGGGTCGATGAAACATTGATTTGGCCGGTTGCATCGCTTGCCCTTTCCGACACCGCGACGATTTTGGCTTTCGGCGCCGCAGCGGCGGCGGCCAACTGGGCAGCCCGGTTCGGCCAGTCCTTGGTGATTGCCTCGCAGGCATCCTTTACCGAGTTGCCCAGCGACCGCGTGGAATGGCTAACGATGGAATCGCCATCGCTGTTGAAGACCGCAACCTTGTTGTCGTGGGCCAGAATGCTCTTGCCCCCTTCGTGGTCAAGAAGCACCACGTAGTCAGCCTTGTCCTGTTTGTTGTTCACCACCACTTGCGGGCAGCGATCCCCGAAAGTCTTGATGATCTCGCCAGTTTGCGGCCGAGCTCCGCCACGCGTGCTGCTCGCCCATGTGCCCTTCGAACCGCCCGAATTTCCAGCTATCTGCCAGGACTGGCTGTCGCTGATGAACACTCGCGCCCGTCCCTCCCCTGACGTCTGGGCCACCGCTGAAATCGCCATCGAAACACATGCCAATACAAGAATTCGACGCATCTGTCCTCCAGCCTTGAGATGAGTTTTGTAGGGGGAATGGCCATTTTCGCATCGAGACTGAGAGGAGCGAAGTTACTGTAGGCCTTGTACGAATGCCAATGTAGACACGGGCGTCCGTGCCCGTGCAGGCCGGAAAAAGAGACCGCCTCAACTACTTGTCATTGGGAATCCGCGAAGCGGCGAGGAATCTGCTTCCTCTCGCGGCCAGATCGGTCCGTGGGCACAGCCTTTAGTACTTCGGCATCGTCGGATCAACCCGATCAGCCCAGGCCAGAATCCCCCCCGTCAGGTTGTGCACTTTCTTGAACCCCGCCTGTTGCAGGAAGCCGACCGCCTTGGCGCTGCGTACGCCCGACCGGCAGTGGGCCACAATTTCCCGGCTGGAATCGAGCTCGTGCACGCGATTGGGCAGATCACCCAGAGGAATCAAGTGCCCGCCAATATTGCAGATCTGATATTCGTGCGGCTCGCGCACGTCGAGGACAAACAAGTCTTCTTTTGCATCCAGACGCCGCTTCAATTCTTCCACCTGGATTTCAGAAATTCCACCGTCCACAGGCTTCTCCTCACCGCGAATTCCACAAAACTCATCGTAGTCTATCAGTTTTGTGATGGTGGGATGCTGGCCGCAGGCGGGGCATTCGGGGTTCCTGCGCAGCTTGAGCTCGCGGAACTTCATGCCCAGCGCGTCCACCAGCAGCAGCCGGCCGATGAGTGGATCGCCCTTTCCGAGAATGAGCTTGATCACTTCTGTAGCCTGAATTACGCCCACCAAGCCAGGAAGAATCCCGAGTACTCCGCCTTCGGCGCAGGAGGGAACCAGCCCCGGCGGCGGCGGCTCGGGATAGAGGCAGCGGTAGCATGGCCCTTGCCCGGTCGCAAAAACGCTGGCCTGACCTTCGAAACGAAAAATAGATCCGTAAACGTTGGGCTTCCCGGTGAGCACGCACGCGTCGTTCACCAGGTAGCGCGTGGGAAAATTGTCGGTGCCATCGGCAACGATGTCGAACTCGCGGAATAAATCCAGCGCATTGGCACTGCTCAATCGAGTCTCAAACTTCTGAATGTTGATAAGAGGGTTGATTGCCTTCAGCTTCTCCGCAGCGGAGTCCAGCTTCTTACGACCCACGTCAGCGGTGGTATGAATGATCTGCCGTTGCAGGTTGGTGTAGTCCACTACATCGAAATCCACGATCCCCAGCGTGCCCACTCCCGCTGCTGCCAGATACAGAGCCAGTGGCGAACCCAGGCCGCCGGCGCCAATGCACAGCACTCGCGCGGCTTTGAGTTTCTTCTGCCCTTCCATCCCCACCTCGGGCATGATGAGGTGACGCGAATAACGCAGAATCTCGTCGTTACTCAAGACCGCCGTGTCGGGTTTAATTTCAGGAGCGATGGTAGCCATAATAACCTCTGCTTTTGGGGAATTGTGGGGATTTGTGAACTACTTGGACTAACGACAACAACAACAGAAGCAACAGCAACAGAAGCGGCGGATTTGGCAGGTGAACTTCATGGGAGCGCGGTCCATCTAGCTGCGGCCTCCAGCGATCGAAGGCACTATCGAAATACTATCACCATCCTTAACGGTGGTAGCTTCTTTCTGCAGGTAGCGCACATCATCATCGTTTAGGTAAACATTCACAAAAGACCGCAGTTTACCCTCCTCGGTGTACAAGTGTCGGCGCAAGTCGGGGTGCCGGACAGTCAAGTCAGACAGGGCGTCACCCACAGTGCCACCCTTGACCTGCACGTCCGCCTGCTTGCCGGTGTATTGGCGTAGCGGAGTGGGAATGTGGATTTTGGTCATGCTCTTAATGGATGCCCTTGGCAGCCATAAGATTCAAGCGATTGCTTCGTGTGGGCGGACACTCTTGTCCGCCAAAAGTCCGCATCAGCCAAGGGGCTCTCCCGAGGAGCGAAGGTCCACAGCTACCCCACGTCAAGCTTCTCATCCACCAGTTTTTTGTCATTTTCCTCGCTGCCCACCAGCTCAAACGAATTTGTGGTCACCGCTTTGCCCCTCTCCACGCTGATGATCACATACGAACAGCCAAACCAATGCGCCTCCGCCAAATCCGTCGCCGACCAGCGCGCCGGATGATCGGGATGCGAGTGGTAGAAGCCCACAATGTCCTCGCCCCGTTTTCGTCCCGCCCGCTGAATACGAATCAGTTCAGCCGGGTCGATGTTGTAGCGGTTCTGCGGCGAATCTTTGCGCGTATTTCCGCAACGGGCAACGGAACTCACTATACGCATGCCGTCCTCAGCCTGCCCCAACAGCACGCCGCAACACTCATGTGGATAGGTCTCTTCCCCATGGTGGCGGAGCGCTTCGTAATCTGATCGGTGAAGTCTGAGCACGGTTTTTCAATTCCCGAATTTCCCACTTTTCAAATTACTCAATTTCTTCCCAGAACCTCTCGCTCAAATACTTATCCCCAGAATCCGGCAGGATTGCCACCATCACCGCCCGCTCATTCTTCTTAAGCTCCCGCGCCACTTGCAGGCAACCCACAATCGCCCCCGCCGAAGACACTCCCACCAGCAAGCCCTCTTGCCGCGCCAAACGCCGCGCCATGGCATGAGCGTCCTCGGTCGAAATTCCCAAGTCCTGATCCGCCAGCGACGCGTCGTAAATCTTGGGCACAATGGCGCTGGCCATGTGCTTGGTACCTTCAATTCCGTGGAACGCCGAGTCCGGTTGCAGCGATATGCAGCGCACTCGCGGGTTCAATTCTTTCAGCCGGCGCGCCGTGCCCATGAAGGTCCCGCTGGTGCCGAGCATGGCCACAAAGTGTGTGATACGTCCTTCTGTTTGTTGCCAGATTTCGTTGGCCGTGCCATGGTAGTGTGCCTGCCAGTTGGCATCGTTGGAATACTGGTCGGCATAGAAATACAAATCGGGCTGCTCGGCGGCCAGCGTCCGGGCTTTGCGGATGGCGCCATCGGAACCGTCCGCCGGGTCGGTATAAATAATGTGGGCGCCGTAGGCGTGGAGAATGCGCTTACGTTCCACCGAAACATTTTCCGGCATGCACAAGGTCAAAGAAAAACCCTGGGCGGCAGCGATCATGGCGTAGGCAATGCCGGTGTTGCCGCTGGTGGAATCGAGCAGAATTTTACCGGATGTTAACTTGCCGCCAGCGCGCGCCTGGGCGACGATGTTGGCGGCGGCGCGGTCTTTTACTGAGCCTCCGGGATTGAGCCACTCCGCCTTGCCGAGAATTTCGGCTGCGGGCAGCTCCTGAGAAATACGCGCCAGCCGCAGCAAAGGAGTGTTCCCAATGCGCTCCAGGCTGCTCTGGCCGAGCGCCGCATGCTCGTGGAAAAGCGGGACTTGCGTCAACTTGGATCGCGTCTGGTTCATGGCATCTGAACTTTATCTTCGTGACCTACGTAACCCCGGCTAGACGGGAAAGCGCGCACGAGGACTGCGAAATTAGATTATAAGGAAGGTGGATTGGTTCCACAGAAGATACACGGCGGTTCCCTTTTGCCGGGATCGGCATCTATACAGAAGCAGTTCAAAGGAAGAAATGGCGACCACAACAGAACATCGTACCTATGACGAGGCCCTGGCCTGGCTGCGCGAACACGGTTTTGACCTGATCGAAGCCCCCGGCACCCAGGGACGCGTATTCCTGAAGAAGTACAATTGCTCCGCTGCCATTCAGAAGGACGGCGTCGAGGGCGTGAAGATCTTCGCCTATCCCGGCTACATGATCGGCAGCGAGATTTCCAAGCTCGTCAACCGCGGATATCAGCAGTTTCTGAAGACCTCCAAAAACGAAATCGCCGCCACCGCGGACCATCTCAAAGCCTTGCAGCAATTCACCGAAGAACTGAAGGAATGCCTCGGCCTGCCCAGCCTGTACAACGAATCACTGGGCACGGTCAGCGAGTCCTACCACTACGACCGTGTGAAAGATCGGGACAAGCCCGCTCCCGAGCGCCCCAAACGCCCCTGGGAAAAGGCCGGAATTCCGCTTGCGGCGGTAGCGAAGAAGAGCCCCGCGTAGCTTCTTTCGCTATTAGGGGTAGCGCCGCATCTCCGCCACTTCCCCGATTCCGCCGCAGGCCTTATGCTTGGAAAGAAGGCCGTGGCCCAGAATTACGGCTCCTGCTTCCGCAAGTCATGAACACATTTCGTCTCTATGCACTGGTAGTAGCCAGCTGTGGCGCCCTATTCGCCGCCTACCTGTTACTGCGCCGCAAGCCCAAGAGCCCGGATGACCTCGAACGGGAACGCCGGCAGTGGCTCGACCGCATCGGCCGCATCACCGACGGCACCGTCATCGACGTGCAGGAGATTCCCCGCGACGAGCAGAGACAATCCGTCCTGCTGATTTTCCATTACGATGTTGCCGGAGTCTCCTACGAAGCCTCGCAGGACGTCACCTACCTGCGCCAGTTCATAAACCTGCATTCCTGCCGTTTGGGACTGCCCACGTCCGTGCGCTACGACCCCCAGAATCCCGGGAATTCGATTGTGGTTTCGGAGAGATGGATGGGGTTAAGGCAGTAGGTAAAGCCATTAGCTCTCAGCTATCAGACATCAGCTGAACCCAGTCAAGGGCCTGGACGACCAAATCCCAGGGGAAAAATGCTAATTTGCAGGCCCTGCTGAAAGCTGACGGCTGAAAGCTGAAAGCTTTTTCTAGCTTCCCGCTGCAAATCCGCCGGTATGCGCGAAGGTGAGGCGAAGGTACTTGTGGGGATTGACCGGAGTATCGTTGATTCGGACTTCGTAGTGCAGATGTGGCCCGGTGCTACGACCGCTTAGACCAACGTATCCAATGGTGTCGCCGCGGTGCACGTATTGGCCGACGGCGACGGCGAAGTTGGCCAGGTGACCATAGCGGGTGGTAATGCCGTGGCCGTGGTCCAATACAATCGCACGTCCGTATCCGCCCATGAAATCCGCAAAGACCACCACCGCATCGGCAGGAGCGATGACGGGCTGCCCGTAAGAGGCTGAAATATCAACGCCGCTGTGGAACGCGCCCTCACCGTTGAACGGATCAGTGCGCTCGCCAAACGATCCGGTTACCGGACCTTCCACCGGCCACACACTGGGCGCAGAATTGGCCCGCATCCAGTCCGCGGTGGTGGCATCCCGTGTGAGTCCAAGGGAAATTCCCGTCGCTGCCGCGCCACTCAAGGCCGTGTCTTTCAATGTGTACAGACGGTCCAGAGACGAGCTGACTTGCGCGTCCTGTAACGTATCGGCGGCCGGGATGGGGTCGCTCTTCAAGCCGTACAGCGAAGAAACCTCACTGGCCAGCGACCCGAGCGATGCGACTTGAATGTCCCGCTCCTTGGCAACCTGCTCCAGCCGGGTATAGCGGTTCTTCAGTTCTTCTTTTTGAGCCCGCAATTCGTTGAAGTGAGAAACCTTCAGCAGCATGCGGAGATAGGAACTGGCAATCCCCGTCAGGCTTAAACCGCCAATGGCCGCGCCCACCACCAGAACGTACAGATAGTGGACAGGAATGGGGATCTTGCGCAACTGCCCATCCTCACCGCGAGCTACGAAAAGAATGTAGAAACGCTTGCGCAATAGGCTCCTTGCAATGTCGTCAGGACCGGCAAAATTCCTTGTTTCGGGTTATCGACAATCCCTGAGTCCTGATTCCAGCATCGTTCCCTTGCTGGGAAACGACCTGATCGGCCGACTTCTCCTACCGAGAACCAGTCTCAGGTCCGAAATCGTTGTGCGCTGCAAGTAGTCATCCATGCAACGCTTAGGCTCGGCCAAAGGTGTTTGGGAAACGCAAGCCAACGGTAACAAAGCAGGTCTATGTCTGTCAATGACATAGGGCAATGTTCCGGGTTACCGAAGGCGGGGTAACAATCACCGTACCGGGGTAGGGTAACCGTCCATGCGGGTTACCTGGCCGTTTGCCGACTGGGGCCCAATCCCGCAAGCTCGCGGCCTCTTATATATTGAACCCGCGTGCCTCTCAGCGAAAAATCGATCATCAAGCGGATTCGCGCCCAGGCAACGCGGCGGTTCCCCGTCCGCCTCGGCATCGGCGACGACTGCGCCGCATTGCGCGTTCCGGCCGGTCACGAAATCCTTGTCACTACCGACTTCAGCCTCGAAGGGGTACACTTCCGGCGAGAGTGGCACGCCCCCGAGGTGATTGGCCATCGCTGCCTCGCCCGCGGACTGAGCGACATTGCCGCCATGGGAGGCCTCCCCATCGCCGCATTCTTGTCGCTGGCCGTGGCGCGAGAGCTTCCTCAGAGCTGGATCAGTCGATTTCTCAGTGGCCTGCTGCGCCTGGCCGATGGGTTCCATGTGACTCTTGCCGGTGGCGACATTGCCCAGTCCCCCGACGGAATCCTGGCCGACATTGTGGTCGTCGGCTCCGCCCCGCGGGGCAAAGCTATCCCGCGATCCGGGGCCAGACCCGGCGACCGCATCTACGTGACCGGCGCGGTCGGCGGCTCCGCCGCCACCCTGCGCTTGCTGTTTTCCGGACGCAAACTTCGTCCCGCCAATTTCCCTCAGCACTTTCAACCCCAACCCAGACTCGCCGTAGGAGAATTCCTGCGCCAGAAGCGCCTGGCCTCCGCCATGATCGACCTCAGCGATGGTCTTTCCACCGATCTGGGCCACATTTGCGAAGAGAGCGGTGTGGGCGCCGAAATCCATTCCGCAGCCATACCCCTGGCCCGCATCGGGCAACCGCGTCGCAGAGTCGATCTGCAATCCGCGCTGCACGGCGGAGAAGATTACGAACTACTCTTCACCGCCGCCAGCGGCAAGCACGTGCCCCCGCGGATTGCCGGTGTTTCCATAACTCAGATCGGGCGCGTCATCCGGGGGAAGCGATGCGTCTTGCTGAACGAGCATGGCGTGCGATCCGAGCTTCGTCCCCAAGGCTGGGAGCACTTCAAATCCCGCTAACGACCAACAGCCGGAGCCCGGTGACTTTAGTGCTGTATCGCCTCGCGCCTACCGGGTCTAAATTAGACCCATGACTTTCCCTCGACTCGCGATCCTGCTTCTCGCCACCGGCCTCTGTTTCTGCACCGCCGCACCAGCACAGCAATCGCCCGAACCCATCATTGACAACGCCTTCGTTGAGCAGCAATTCGGTTCCAACTGCCAGCTCATCGGCATGCCTTCGCTGCGCGGAGACCTCGACGGCGACGGTGTGGAGGATCTGGTTATTCCTGCCCACTGCAACAGTCCCCTGATGGACCAGGCCCAGAACAACTACCTGGTCGTCGATCCTTACGACTCCTTCTTTGGATACGGCAACCCCAAAGTGACCACCGCCTTCGTCGCCGACGATCCGGCGCGCCGCGGCTTCTCTTTGCTGGTGATCCACGGCGCCGGACCCGACGCCTGGCACGCCGCCGTTCCCAAGGCCAAGTTCATGCTGGTGAATGTCCCTTTCCGCGATATCAAAATCCGAAAGCTGCTGGTAAAGAAGAAGCAGCGCATGGCCATCTACGTAGCCGAAACCGGCGGCGACGCCATGACCTCGATGGTCTACTGGGACGGCAAGAAGTACCGCTACGACCCCATGGGCTCCAGCATGGAATAGGTTCCCGATTCCGGTTTTCTCCGCGATCTTTGCGCATCCTTTGTGCCCTCTGCGTTAAGGCTTTACCCTGTGTCCCTCTGTGCCCCCTGTGGTTCAGCTTCTCCCCGCGATCTCCGCACATCCTCCGCGCCTCTGCGTTCATCCCCGGACTGCGCCTTTCCCCGTATAATTTCTTCTTCCATGAACCGCGAACAGAAGCTCGCCGAACTCCAGAAACGCAATCAGCTTGCCGAAGACGGCGGCGGCCCTGCCCGCCGCGAACGCCAGCACAAGGAAGGCAAGATGTCCGCCCGCGAGCGCATTGAGTTTCTACTCGACGAAGGCACTTTCGAAGAAACCGACAAGCTGGTCACTCACCGCTCCAACGACTTCGGCATGGCCGAGCAAAAGACCTACGGCGACGGTTTCATCACCGGACACGGCCGCATCGAGGGCCGTGTGGTCTTCGTTTTCGCCCAGGACTTCACCGTCTTCGGCGGATCGCTCTCTGAAGCCAATGCGGGAAAGATCGTCAAAATCATGGACCTCGCCGCCAAGATGGGCGCCCCCGTAATCGGCCTCAACGACTCCGGCGGCGCCCGCATTCAGGAAGGCGTAATGTCGCTGGCCGGATACGCCGACATCTTTCTGCGAAACACGCTTTTCAGCGGAGTCATCCCGCAAATTTCCGCCATCATGGGCCCCTGCGCCGGAGGCGCTGTTTATTCGCCCGCCATCACCGACTTCATTTTCATGGTCGATAAAACTTCCTACATGTTCATCACCGGACCCGACGTGATTAAGACCGTAACCCACGAGGAAGTCACCAAGGACCAGCTCGGCGGCGCGAGTACGCACAACGAAGTTTCCGGCGTGGCGCACTTCCAGGCCCACGATGACGCCGAGTGTCTTTCCATGATTCGCGAGTTGCTAAGCTTCTTGCCGTCGAATAACGTTGATGACCCGCCGCGCAAACCCTCGACCGATCCCATCGACCGCGCCGACGCAGCACTTGACACGCTGGTTCCCGATCAATCGAACCAGCCCTACGACATCAAAGACGTGATCCATGCAATTGTTGATGACGGCTACTTTTTTGAAGTGCAAGAGCACTATGCCAAGAACATCGTGGTGGGATTTGCGCGGCTGAACGGGCGACCGGTGGGCATCGTCGCCAACCAGCCGGCCTTTCTAGCCGGCACGCTCGACATCAATGCTTCAATCAAGGGGGCCCGGTTTGTACGCTTCTGCGATTGTTTCAATATTCCGCTGGTGACCTTCGAAGATGTCCCGGGATTCCTGCCGGGCACGAATCAGGAATATGGCGGCATCATCAAGCACGGCGCTAAACTCCTGTTCGCGTTTGCGGAAGCGACGGTGCCAAAAGTCACCGTCATTACCCGCAAAGCCTACGGGGGTGCGTATTGCGTGATGGCCTCAAAGCACATTCGCACCGATGTAAACTACGCCTGGCCCACCGCCGAAATCGCCGTCATGGGCCCCGAAGGCGCAGTGGACATTGTTTATAAAAGAGAATTGGACCGGGCAGAAAACCGCGCGGAAACCCGCCAAAAGAAAATCGAAGAATTCCGCGATCGCTTCGCCAACCCCTACGTCGCCGCCGAGCGCGGATACGTTGACGCGGTCATCCAGCCCCGCGAAACGCGGAAGAAGTTGATCCAAGCCCTCGAAATGCTGGAGACCAAGCGCGATAAGAATCCGCCCAAGAAACACGGGAATATACCGCTGTAAATGCCGATTAAAAACTTTGATTTTTTTAAGATAAGGTACGACAATGACATTGTGGGCGAATAAAAGACGAATTTACGTCGAGGATTTGAATTGTGAATATTGAGGACGACGGCCTGTCCGCACCGGTAGTGGGCGAATGGGCTGAAGAAAAGCATGACACAGTGTCACTGTACGCAAAGCTCTTTTCCACCGGTATGAAAGCTAAATGGGACGAGCTCGTATACATTGAGCTTTATTCTGGGTCAGGCTTTGCCAAAGTGAAGGGCGATTCCAGGACAATCGCGGGCTCTCCCGTGAGAGCACTTCTGCTTGAACATCCCTTCGACAAGTACGTTTTCTGCGAAAAGCAACCAAACGATCTAGAAGCTCTGAAAAAGCGCCTCGCGAAGCTGGCGCCGTCGCGCAATGTCGCGTATGTCGTTGGCGACTGTAATGAAGAAGTTGAAAAGATCCTGGCGAAGATTCCAGCCGCTTCCGCAAGTCACCGTGTTCTCTCGCTTTGCTTGTCGATCCATTCGATATAGGGATCAAGTTCGACACAGTACGCAAATTGTCGATCGTTTACATGGACTTCCTGTTCCTTCTCGCGCTTTACATGGACGCGAATAGGAATATGGAGAACTACGTGAAAGAGGAAGCCGTCAAAATCGATGAGTTCCTGGGATCAAAAACGTGGCGTGAACGCTGGAGAGTTCGACGGCAAACGGGAATCGCATTCCCAAGATTCCTGGCGGAAGAATTCTCCAACAGCATGGAGACTCTTGGGTACAAACCCCAGCCTTTTTACAAGATGAAACCGATCCGCATGCCAGAGAAAAACGTTAAGCTTTATAACTTGGCACTCTTCTCAAGGCATGAGCGTGCGTACGATTTTTGGGATGAAGTTCTGAAGTACAGCACTCGACAGACCAGTCTGAATTTTGAGAAGCCCATTGGCGAATAACTCCAAGATCGAATGGACCGACGCCACCTGGAACCCCGTCCGGGGCTGCACCAAAATCAGCCCCGGCTGCAAGCATTGTTATGCCGAGACATTCGCCGAGCGTTTCCGCGGGGTTAAAGGCCATCCCTACGAGCAAGGCTTTGACTTGCGCCTTGTTCCTCAAAAGCTGACCGAGCCGTTCACCTGGCGCTCGCCCAAGCTGGTATTCGTGAACTCCATGAGTGACCTGTTCCAGCCCGGCGTTCCCGACGATTATGTGAAAGCCGTCGCAAGGGTCATGACCACAGCCAACTGGCACACCTATCAAGTCCTCACCAAGCGGTCAGAAAGATTACGAGATATGCTCAGCGGCAAGCTCCATTTCGCCGCCGAGCAAGAGAACATCTGGTGGGGCGTGAGCGTCGAAGATCGCAAACACGGTTTGCCGAGAATCGACCACCTCGTCCGCACTCCCGCCCGAGTTCGCTTTTTGTCGATCGAACCGCTTCTGGAAGACCTCGGCGAAATTGACTTGTCCGGTATCACCTGGGTAATTGTGGGAGGGGAAAGCGGACATGGCGCCCGCCCCATGAAAAAAGAATGGGTGGTTTCCCTTCGCGATCAGTGTTTCGAACAACGGGTCCCGTTCTTCTTCAAACAATGGGGAGGAGTCCGTAAAGCCAAGAATGGCAGGTCGCTCAACGGCCGCACCTACAACGAATATCCGAGACGAGGGGCGATGCCTATTCCCAACAAGCTAGAATGCGCGGCATTGGCCGAGCAATTTGGGAGAGGCCTATCGGCCCGCCTGGTTCAAGTCTTGTAGTTCCGATTTCGCTCCGACACGATTATCTGCGATCGAGTGCCACCGTACATGGAATGCCCGATGGCTGTCTGGGGGCTCCTTTTCCCGCCTCAAAACTTCCGTAACCTAGCCTAACCCTTTCGGCTTATGTGACCCTAAGTCTATCCACACTAACTAAGTAGTGAGGGAATGATGTTGCCGTCGCATCAATCTGTAAGCGGTACGATTCTGGTCGCGGACGATCAGCCCGCGAACCGCGAATTGCTCGACGAACTCCTCAGCTCTGAGGGGTTCAACGTCCTCACCGCCGCCGACGGCGCGGCCGCCCTCGAGCACCTGAACCTGGTCAACATCGACCTGGTGCTGCTCGACGTGATGATGCCCGAGATCAATGGCTTTGAAGTCTGCGCCAAAATTAAGGCCAATCCCGAGACTTACTTGGTTCCCGTGGTCATGGTCACCGCCCTTTCCGATAAGAAGGATCGCGTTGAAGGCATTCGTGTGGGCGCCGACGACTTTCTAAGCCGGCCCGTGGATCGCACCGAATTGCTGGCTCGCGTCCGGTCGCTCATCAACCTCAAGCACCGTACCGACGAACTGGAGCGCGCCGAGTCGGTTCTGTTCACACTGGCCCGCAGCATCGAGGGCAAGGATCCCTACACCCACGGACACTGTGAACGCCTTATGCATTATTCCGTAAGCCTGGGCGAACATCTGGCGCTCCCGGACGAACAGATTGTCGCGTTGCGTCGTGCCGGCATCGTCCACGACATTGGCAAGATCGCAGTGCCCGACGCCATCCTCTTGAAACCCGGCAAGCTCACCCCGGATGAGTGGAAACTGATTCAGGAACATCCCGTCGTCGGCGAGCGCATCTGCTCGCCGCTCAAGTCATTTCGCGCCGTGCTTCCCATCATTCGCCATCACCATGAGAAATACGACGGCTCCGGGTACCCCGATGGGCTGCGCGGAGAGGCCATCCCCGTTACCGCCAGAATTCTCCAAATCGTTGACGTTTATGACGCACTGACCACAGAACGGCCTTACAAGCGAGCTTTCTCCATCACCGAAGCGCTCCAGACCATGAAAGAAGAAGTGGGCAAGGGATGGTGGGACCGGCAAATCTTCGACGAATTTGAGCAACTGGTGCGAGGCGGGACTGCCGGTTTCCTGTCCAAGGGCGCTTCGGTAGGCTAATGAGAGAGCGTCTCGCCAAAAGGATCATTCACTTGAAGGTACACGCTGTCGTCGGGAACTGGCTCTCCAGCAAGCGGTGGCGGGTCTATCTCTTATTCGTCCCGCTCATGCTCTTGCCGATTGCGATTTTCTCTTTTTCCATCGGCCGTTTCCTGCGCCACCGCTCTGAAGCCCATGCCATCGACGAAAGCGCGCAAATCGCCAGTGTTTCTGCCACCCTGCTCGAGCAAGACTTTCGCCAGAGCATCGCGTTTCTGCAATCGATCGCCAACCGCCCCGCTCTTCGTCAGGGTTGGCAGGCGGGAAATATCTCGCTGGTCTCCTGGCATCTTGAGCAGGCCCGCAGACTGCGCCCCGACTTTGCATTTGTCTGCGTCGCAGATTTGCAAGGCACCCTGCGCGCGGTCTATCCACCGGCCCCGGCCGTAATGGGCCGAAGTTTCGCATTCCGAGATTGGTACAAGGGCGAGGTTCGACAATGGCAGCCCTATGTCTCGGAGGTCTACCAGACCGCGCTTCCCCCCTATCAACTGGTGGTGGCCCTCACTGTGCCGGTGACGGACGATGCCGGCAGACCGATCGCGATTCTCATGGCCCCCTTCTCGCTCAACACCATGAGCGAACAACTGCTTCAGACCAGACTCGAAAACGGATGGGATATCTCGCTGATCGACCAGTACGGCCACGTTTCCGCCCGCCCCAACATTGATATTTTTTCACCCGCGGTAAACCTTGGCGACTACGAACCGGTGAAGCGCATGCACGCCGGAAGCGCCGGATATGGCTACTTTGCTCGAGACGGCGACACCTTCGCCACCCGTTACCAGCCCGTCCCTCAATACGGTTGGGGTGTGCTGGTGGAGAAATCCGCCTCCGTCCTGCACCAGGGTGTCGAGTTAGTGGAGAGACGGGTGTGGTTGCTGGGAATCGCGTTCCTGATGGTCGGCGTGGCGGTAAGCGCTTTTATGGGTTCTCTCTACAACCAGATGGAGACCGGGAACCGTTTCATGAACTTGTCGATTGACATGTTCTGTACTGCCGGTTTCGACGGCTACTTCAAAAGTCTGAACCCAAGCTGGCAGAAGGCGCTCGGCTTTACCACCACCGAACTCATGGCCAAACCCTACCTGGAGTTCATCCATCCCGACGACCGTGCGGCCACGGTGGCTGAGGGCGTCCGCCTGCAGAATCGGGAAGTGACCTTCGCCTTCGAAAACCGCTACCTATGCAAAGACGGATCTTACAAATGGATGCTCTGGAACGCGGTTTCGGTACCCGAACAACAATTGATTTACGCCGTCGCGCGCGAGATTACCGAGCGCAAACGGGTGGAAGCGGCCTTACGCGACAGCGAGGAGCGTTTCCGCAGCATGATCAGCGGGGTCCGTGACCACGCAATTTTCATGCTCGACCCCGCCGGCAACGTCGCCAGCTGGAATAAGGGAGCCAAGCGCATCAAGGGTTACGAAGCCGGAGAGGTTCTCGGCCGCCATTTCTCCTGTTTCTATTCCCCCGAAGACGTTCAGAGCGGCAAACCGGCGCACGAGCTGCACCAGGCGATCCAGAACGGCAGCTATCAAGAAGAAGGTTGGCGGCTGCGCAAAGGCGGATCACGCTTCTGGGCAGAAGTAGTCATTACCGCCCTCCACGATGAAAAAGGCGCACTGCGCGGTTTCTCCAAGGTTACCCGTGACATCACCGAGCAGAAGCGCGCCAAACAAATGTTGCTGGAGAGCGAAGAGCGGCACCGCAAGTTGTTTGACAACAATCCCCACCCCACCTGGGTCTATGACCGGGAGACGCTACGTTTTCTCGCCGTGAATGCCGCGGCCGTGCGCAAGTACGGATATTCCAGCCGCGAATTCTCGGAGATGACCATCAAAGACATTCGCCCGCCAGAGGACATTGCCGCCCTTCTCGAAAGCGTTGCCAACGTGCATGAAGGTAGTGAGAAAGCGGGCAATTGGCGCCATCGCCGCAAAGACGGATCCATCATCGATGTCGAGATCACGTCTTACTCGCTCAATTTTTCCGGACGGCCCGCGGAGGTCATCGTTGCTGTCGATGTGACTCAGCGAAAGCGGGACGAAGCCGAAAAGCGCAAGTTCACCGATCGCTTAGCTTCCGCCAATCAAGAGCTCGACCTCCGCAACCGCGAAGTCGAGCGCGCCACCAAGCTGAAGAGCAAATTCCTGGCCAGCATGAGCCACGAGTTGCGTACCCCGCTCAACGCCATCGTCGGATTTTCCGAACTCCTGGCCGAGGGGACTCCCGGCCAACTCAACGACAAGCAGAAGCGTTTCGTGGAGCACATCAAGCAGGGTTCGGCCCATCTCTTGCAGTTGATCAACGATATTCTCGATCTCTCCAAGATCGAAGCCGGTCAGCTGGAACTGCGCTGCGAGGATTTTAACGTCACCGACGCTTTGCCGGAAGTCATGTCCACAATCCGCCCTCTGGCCATGGCCAAGAACATTCAAGTGCAGCAGACTGTGCCCACCCAGGCGCCGGTCCACGCCGATCGCGTTCGTTTCAAGCAAGTCATGTACAACCTGCTGAGCAACGCGGTGAAGTTCACGCCCAAAGGGGGAAGGGTCTCCATAGAGTGTTTCGAAGCCGGCAGCCATGTGAGTCTCTCGGTCACCGATACTGGCATCGGCATTCGGCCCGAAGATCAGCGCATGATCTTCGAAGAATTTCGCCAGGTGGAAGGAAGTTCGGTAGCCGCCCAGCAAGGCACCGGTTTGGGGCTCGCCATTACCAGGCGGCTGGTCGAGCAGCAGGGCGGCAAAGTCTCCGTGGCGAGCGAACTCGGCAAAGGCAGCCGGTTTACCTTCACCCTACCCGCCGGCGCCAAAGTTTCCCTTGCTGTGCCTCACCCACCCCCCCGCCCCACCGCCACGACAAGCCTCGGCAAACCCCTGGTACTTGTGGTGGACGATGAGGTTCCGGCGCGCGAGTTGATCTCCAGTTATCTCGACCCTGAATATCGCACGGTGTCGGCGGCCTCGGGCGTCGAGGCCATCAAGAAGGCCCGCGAACTGCGCCCGGATGCGATCACCTTGGATGTGCTGATGTCCGAGGGTAACGGCTTCGAGACCCTGGTGGCGCTGAGAAAAGATCCGGAGACCGCGTCCATCCCGGTCATCATTGTCTCCATCGTCGATCAAAAGCAGGTCGGATTCGCCTTGGGCGCGGCCGATTACCTGGTCAAGCCCATTCGCAAGCCACTGCTGCTCGAAACCATCCGCAAACATGTCTCTTCTAAAACTGACGATGACGCCGCCATTCTCTTGGTGGACGATGACCCGCGCACTCTGGAATTGCTGGAGGAAACTCTGCGCTCCGCCGGATATGAAACCCAGAGCGTTCGCAGCGGCGCCCGGGCGCTCGAGGTGCTGTCCTCCAAACTGGTGGGAGCGGTGATGGTGGACCTTCTAATGCCCGGCATGAACGGTTTTGAAGTCATTCACCACATTCGACAAGTCCCCCACCTCCAAGAGTTGCCGGTTTTTGTGATGACGGCAAAAACCTTGACCCCCGAAGAGTGCGCGCTTCTCAATCGTGAAACCCAGGCCCTGTTTCAGAAGAATGGGTCCTGGCACCAGCAACTCCTGGTGGAGGTGGATCGGCAGGTGCGCAAACGTAACCGCGGAAAAGCTGCGGGGCAGTCATGAGCAAGGTCCTGATCGCCGAAGACAACCCTGTCAACCGGGAACTGCTCCGCGAGCTGTTGGAGACCCGCGGACATTCCGTAGGCGAAGCTTGCAACGGGCAGGAGGCTTTGCATCGGATTGAGGAATCACTTCCCGACATTCTGTTGCTCGATCTTGACATGCCGGTCCTCGATGGTTTCGCCACCGTCCGCCGAATCCGCGAAAACCCGGTGGTCGCGGCGTTACCCGTGCTGGCTGTGACCGCTTATGCTATGCAGGGGGACCGCGAAAGGGTGCTAAGCTCCGGATTTGACGGCTACCTCTCGAAACCCATTCAGTCGCGCCTGCTATTTGAAGAGATGGATCGTCTCCTAGGCAAATCCAATACTGAGAAAAATGGCGTTGCCCGAAAAGCTCAGGCGGGAAAGTAAATCCTCATTCCATCTGCGCGCACCGGAGTTCTGAACGGGCCGGAACCAGGCCTGGCTGAAAGCTGACGGCTGAGGTGCGGAAAGCTCGCGGTAAAAACTAAGAGTCCCGAGGTGGTGTTGAACTCATTCGTCTCGGCCAGTAGCTCGCTTTAGACCCTTGCCAACCTGCGTTTCATCTCTCGCCTTGCGGCTACGCGATGCTGCGATTGTTGCTCGGGCTCCGGGCTAACCGCCAACCGGATAAACCAGTTCAACGCCTCGGGACTCTATCTTGCCTTTGACATGATGTTCACGTTCGCCTCAACCAGCGCTTGGCTATAAGACCCTCGCTCACCCTCTCCGCTTTTCATCTCGCGATGCTGCAGAGTGACTTCGCTTGAGCCCCGGACGCCGCACCAACCGGGTAAACTTTAGAACGTGTCAAAGAACGATTGCCTTTGTACGCTTTCTATTTTCAGAGTCAATAAAAAAGCGCGTCTCGTAAACGCTGCAAATGCAGCCGGGTGCAGCCGCTCCACAAGCCAGTGACCAAATTTGGTGCAGCCTGCGATCGCCGGAACCATCGATGCCCCGTTTTTCAGCGCGATTTCTTCTCCAATGTGAAGTTCGGGCCAGCTTCAAGCATGCGGGCATAGTGTGGAAAATCTGCCGGAATTCCCAATGACAGCGGAAGAGCGCGAGGCAAACCGCGATACCAAGACCGCGCCCGCCACCCCATCACCGCCGGGTGCCGGGGCTCATCAAGTCTTGGAAGAAGGCGGCTACCGCCCGGAAGGCGGCGGCTGTTTCGTCTTCGGAACCCGACCCTCGTCGTCCCAGTACGGCCGCGGTGCGTGGTCAGACTTCGCATTCGGCAGCGCCTTGTCGCCTGCTGAACTCAACAACGGCCCCTGCTCCTCTTCGAGAAGTCCGACCGCGGGAGTGTACATGGCTTCGCGAAACTTGCCGCCGCTGGGCGCCGGCGCCCCGGCAAACACGCCAAAGGCCTTGCCGTTGACGAACGAAGTCGAAATGTAATCGCCGACCATGTATCCCTGGTTTGTACTAGCCAGCCAGCTGGTGTTCATCCCTTGCCCCATGACTTTGCCTCGGGCCCAGGTTTTCCCCCCGTCGTGAGAGGAAATGAAACCCACCCCTAGTTTGCACGAAGCGTTCGTGCAGCTGGAAACCGGGTAGAAATAGAAAGTCAGCCCCAGATGCGCGCTGTCGCCCGAGGTGGCCGGGTCAACTGCCAACCCAGGAATGAAATGATCGATGGTGCTGTTGACCTGGTCAATCGGGATCCGGCTGACCTGCGACCAGGTTTTCGCGTCACTGGATTTACTTATCACGATGTCGTTCGAGGAGCAACCGCTGCGGAAGCGGCAATCCTGCCAGGCTACGTACACCGTCCCGGCTCCATCGATTTCAGCCGAAGGAAGCGGCGAGGTGCGTAGACTGCCGTGGACCCCATGGTCCGAAATGCTGCCTACACTCACTGGGCTTTTCCATGTGTTCCCCCCATCGGTGGAAGTGAAAGCTTCCATGTCGCCACTCTCGAAAGGCACGACCACGGTCCCATTCGGTTGCACGACCGGCTGGCCACCCAGGCCGAAGGCGTTGGGCACGCTCTTCGCCGCACTCCAAGTCTGGCCGCCGTCGGTCGAAGTGCTCATTTGCACCTGGTCCCCGTTGTCGGCGGCGTCCCATTCGACGTAGCAATGTCCAAAGAACGGGCTGCCGGCATTGCTGTCGCACGCGGCCCAGCTCTTGTCATCAAAACCGTTGGTGGTATGCACGTTCACGGGATTGTTCCACGTCAAACCATCGCTTGAGCTGCTGGCCAGTACCCCGACGCCAATCCCGTTGGTGATGGCGATCGACGTAATCAGCCATTTTCCATGGGCGGCATCGTAGGCCACGGAGGGATCGCTCACCGAGGTGTATCTTCCGCCTTTGTAGAAGGTCGTGATCCCCGGCAGAAAGCCGTGCTTCCAAGTCGTGCCGCCGTCGGTCGAAGTCGCGAAACCTATATCGGAGCAGCCTCCATCGTAAATGCGGCCTGTCTGGAATGCGCTCACCATGGTGTTTCCAAACGCGAAAGTGTCGGGCTCGACCTGCGTCGCGTGCTGGCTCTCGCCGTTGGTGAACGGGTCAGAGCTGACTTTTCTCAGTTGACCCGCGGCTGTTGCAGTGAGGGCCGCAATAAAGAGCACCACAACCGCTGCTTGACGAAAACCGTAGTTTCTTCCGTGCATTGGCATCTCCTATTTCTTGCTCGATCTTCGTGCCGCCATTCTTTTCGGCGGAATCGGATATTCGTTGTCCAGATCGTAGAACTTGCGCGGTCCCTTGTCGGATTTCACGCCTGGTATCGGTTTTTCTCCAGCCGAGCTGTACGTCGGTTCGTCGGCTGACGCCAGCATGGTCGTCGTGTTGGTGTACATGGCTTCGTCGAACTTTCCGCCCACTTTGGCATTGGCCACTGCAAACACCCCGTAGGGCTTGCCATTCGCAAAGGAGACGCTAAGGTAGTCGGCCACCATCAAACCATTCTGCGAGTTTGGCAACCAGCTCAGGCTCATGGGTCCAGCCAGCACTTTCCCGGCTGTCCAGGTCTTCCCCCCATCCTTCGAGGTGGTGAATCCGACATAAAGCTTGCACGTGGACTGATTGCAATTGGTGTCCGAGTATGCGTAGGTGGTAACAGCTAGGTGTGCAGAAGCACCGGAAGTGGCGTGATCCACCCCCAACCCGGGAATAAACAGGTCAACCGCGCTGCTCAACGGCACCATTGGCAAGCGGGCCGGAGACGTCCACTTAGTCCCATTCGCCGACGTGCTCATCACCAGGTCATTGGTGGTGCAGTTTTTGCGAAAGCGGCAGTCCGACCAAATCAGGTAGATGTTCCCCGCGCCGTCGATGTCCGCTGTGGGCAATCCTGGGCTGCGTATGCCGCCCGCCTCACCGTGTTCCTCAATCGTGGCAATGTTCACCGTGGTGCCCCAACTGCTTCCGCCGTTCGTCGAACTGAAAGCGGCCACTCCGCCGGTAAACAAGCTCACAATCGGCACGACCACGTTGCCATTAGGCTGTACCAGAGGCTGCCCCCCGATACCCTGGAGACTGTCCGCCGTATTCCTGGCCTGGCCCCAGGTCTGTCCGCCATCCGTGGACGTGCTCATGAAAACCAGGTCCCCTTCGGCCGGACTGTCCCACTCCACATAACAATGGCCATAGAACGGGCTGGTGGCAGTGTTGTCACACACAATCCAATTCTTGTCAGAATTAATAGTGCTGGTCACCATGATGGGCGTTCCCCAGGTGATGCCGTCAGCCGAGCGGCTCACCGCCACCAGGTCGTTATTTCCTATAGGAAGCGTGGAGATCAGCCACATCCCGTGAGCCGCGTCGTAGGCCACCGACGCATCGCTGGCGGCAGAGAAGCTTCCCCCCTGATAGTTGTGGGTCAAGCCGGGAAGATAACCAGCCGTCCACGTTTTGCCGCCGTCCGTCGACGTGGAAAAGCCAACGTCCGCGCCGCCGCCGTCCGAGATGCGGGCCACCTGAAACGCACTGACGATGGTTGAGCCATAGCCAAAAGTATCCGGCTCGACCTCGGTCGCATGCTGCGCGTCGTTGTCGGTAAAAGTGTCAACGCTGATCTTTTTCAACTTGAATTGCGCGCTGGCCGGAAGCGACACCATCAGGACGGCCAAGGCCAACAACCAGTTCAGGGAAGAGAAGTAGTTTCGGGGAAAAAAGGCTCCCGCGGGCAACCGGTTCATTTGCAATGTATCCTTAACGCTGGAAGTTGACTCCGCCGGGCCGTTGCGGGACTGAATGGGGAGGGCATTCGCGGCTGCAACGACACACGGTAGTAGCAAGCGCAGTGAAGATATAACGCTTTCTCTGTGCTGTCAATGTGCAGTTTTTTTCATCCAAGTTTTGGCCGGAACTGGCGACAATCGCGGTGGGTGGAGGGTCCCCGCCAAGTCACTTCGCAGGACTCACTCCTCCCTACTACACTGACTCGGGGGTGCTCTTCATGGCAACTTTCAACACCGGTGGGCGGATCATCAACGTCGATCCCAGTCCGTTCGTTCGCCTGATCGGGCCGGCGGTAGCCGTGTTCTTGCTGATCATTCTGCTTTTCGCCTCCGTCACTCGCGTCGAATCCGGCCACGTCGGCGTGCTCACGCTCTTCGGCCGCGTAACTGGTGAAGTGTTGCCCGAAGGCATGCATCTGATCAGCCCCTTCAAGACCAACAACGAAATGTCTATCCGTACCCAGGAGACCAAGGAATCCGCCAGCGTCCCCTCCAGCGAAGGTCTGGTGATGAATCTCGACACTTCATTGATCTATCACCTTGATCCGGAAAAGGCCTCCGATGTATTTCAGAAGATTGGCCCCGGCTACGAGACGGTGCTGATCGAGCCCAACCTGCGTGCCGCCATCCGCGAGGCCACGGCTTCCCACACCGCCAATGCCCTCTATACCGGCGAACGTGAAATGGTGGCCAAGCAAATCCACGACCAAATGGCGGGCATTCTGGGAACCCGCGGAATCCTTGTGGAAAGCATTCTGCTGCGCGACATTCAACTCCCGCTGACGCTGAAGTCCTCGATTGAAGCCAAGCAGCAAGCCGAGCAAGACGCGCTGGCCATGAACTTCAAACTGCAAAAAGAAACTCAAGAAGCCCAACGCAAACGCATTGAAGCCCAGGGCATCCGCGACTTCCAGCAGATCGTCGCGCAAGGCATCAGCCCGCAGCTGCTCGAATGGAAAGGCATCGAAGCCACGGAAAATCTGGCGAAGAGTCCGAACAGCAAAGTGGTCGTGATCGGAAACAGCAAGAATGGCCTGCCTTTGATCCTCGGCCAATAAAGGCTTGTGGCGCGGCGCCCTCGCCCGCGTTAACCCACGCTGGTACCATGATCCCGTGCCGCCCCTGCTTGATGTCCGCAATCTGAACATCTCATTCCCGAGCCACGGTCAGACCTCTCTGACCGCTGTCCGCGATCTCAGCTTCACCGTCGCTCCCCGCGAAGTCCTGGGCCTGGTCGGCGAATCCGGCTCCGGCAAGTCCCTTACCGCCCTCGCCCTAATGCGCTTGCTCCCTCCCGCCGCCCGTGCCACCGGTGAGATCGTATTCTCGAACGGCGCCTCTCATGACCTGCTCCAACTTCCTGACGAAGCAATGCGCAATCTGCGCGGATCGCACCTCGCCATGATCTTTCAGGAACCCATGACTGCGCTCAATCCCGTCATGCGCGTCGGCGACCAGATTGCTGAAGCCGTCCGTGCCCATGCCCCGACCACAAAAGGCGCGGCTTGGAAGCGTGCAGTAGAAGCCATGCACGACGTTGCCATCCCTGACGCCGCCCGGCGCGCCCGCGACTATTCCCATCAACTTTCCGGCGGCATGCGCCAACGCATCATGATCGCCATGGCCATCGTCAACCGCCCGCAATTGTTAATCGCCGATGAGCCCACCACCGCTCTCGACGTCACCATCCAGGCGCAGATCCTCGAACTTCTGTCGCACCTCCGCGAGAAATTCGGTCTCGCCATGGTTTTCATCTCCCACGATCTCGCGGTCATCTCCCATGTCGCCGACCGCGTTGCCGTGATGTACGCCGGCAGCCTCATCGAGCTGGGCTCCAAATCCGATATTTTTCGTGCCGCCGCCCACCCCTACACTCGCGGCCTGCTAAACGCCGTGCCCACGCTGACAACCGCCCGCACCCGACCCCTGCCAACCATCGACGGCACGGTACCGCCCCTCCACAGCATCCCCTCAGGATGCCCCTTCGAACCGCGCTGCGACCTGCGTGTTCCCGAATGCGCAGACGCCCTGCCTCCGCTGCTTGAGGTCACTCCCCACCACTGGGCTCGTTGCCCGGTATTGAATAAGTAGGGCGCCGAACCATGCTTCTCTCTCGAATCTGAACTCCAGCGGGAGTTCAACCCGCTGTGCAAAACCCTGCGTGGGTCTATAATCGCCAATTCGCCCGATAACACGTGCGCATCCTTCTCATAAGCGACATTCATAGCAACCTCGAAGCGTTGGAAGCCTGCCTTGCAGCCGCTCCCGCTCACGACGCAGTCGTGAACCTTGGCGACCTCGTCGGCTACGGAGCAAGTCCCAACGAAGTCATGGAGAAATCTCGCGCCCTGGGCACGACCTTTGTCCGCGGCAACCACGACAAAGCCGTATGCGGCCTCATGGACCTCAAGGACTTCAATCCCGTCGCGGCCCTAGCGGCGGAGTGGACTCACGGCGCACTCACTCCGGAAAATCTTGCATGGTTGCGTAATATGCCGCACGGCCCGGTCGATCTCGAGGGCAATCCAAGTGTCCAGTTGGTGCATGGCTCGCCCATTGATGAAGATGACTACGTGGTCACGGTTCGCGATGCGGTGGAGCCCCTGCTAGTGACTCCGGCTCGCATCACCTTCTTTGGACACACTCATCTTCAGGGACTTTTTGAGACCAACAACATCCAGCTCGAAGCTTTTCGCCCCACCTACAAGACTGTTGGACAGAGCGAGATCAGCGAGTTTCCGCTCAAGAAAGAATTGCGCTATCTCGTGAATCCCGGCTCGGTGGGCCAACCTCGCGACGGCGACTGGCGCGCTGCCTTTGCGTTGTTTGATTCCGAGGCCGGTATCCTGACCTTTTGCCGGGTCCCTTACAATCTCCAGTCAGCTCAAGAACGCATTCTCGCCGCCAACCTGCCACCGCGCCTGGCCACCCGCCTGGCCATGGGAAGATGATCGGCGTACTCGAGGACATTCTCATGCCCAAACGCTTTCAACCTCGGCTACTCACCAGCCTTCTGTTTTTAGCCGGTCTGGCACATGCCACGAGCGTCCATACTTTCGAGGAAGTCGCAATCTCGCCCGACGCCACACGCGTCGCCTGGGTGGCGCCAGCCGAGAACGCCGCCGGCGAATCGATCGGTGGATCGGCGATCTACCTCGCCGACCCCAATTCACCCAGCTCCAAACCCACCCGCATTTCCGCCGTAGCTGGAGGAGGCGCAGCCACCGAAAATCACGTGGCCTGGTCGCCGGATAGCAAACAACTGGCGTTCGTCTCCGACGTAGGCACCGACGGCCAGCCCCAGATTTATGTAGCCCAGGCAAATAATGGAGTCGCTCGCAAGCTCACCACCCTGACCGGTGCGCTTGCCGATCCTGCCTGGTCGCCGGACGGAAAGCTTATCGCATTCTTATTCACCGAGAATGCTCCCAAAGCCGACCCCTTGGCGCCCATCGCTCAGGAAACCGGGGTTATCTCCGAAAAAGTCTATGAGCAGCGCCTCGCTGTCGTTGACGTAGCCTCCGGCAAAGTCACTCCGCTTTCGCCTGCGAACATGTACGTTTACGAGTTCGACTGGTCACCCGACAGCCAGAGGTTCGCTCTCCTGGCCGCTCGTGGCGCCGGCGATGCCAACTGGTACGTCGCGCAACTCTACACCCTGAGTCTGGCCACACCAACCCTGGCGGCGATCTACAAGCCGCATTTCCAAATTGCCGACCCGCGCTGGTCTCCCGACGGCAAAAACATTGCCTTCATCTCCGGCCTCATGAGTGATGAAGGATTCGTCGGCGGCGATATCTTCGTCGTCCCCGCAAGCGGAGGAAACGCGCACAACGTCACTCCCGGAATCGCTGCTTCCCCTGCCAGCCTCTACTGGCGCTCCCCCGGCGAAATTCTGTTCGCCGAACACATTGACGGCGAATCGGGAATCTCAACCCTTGACTTGGGCAGCGGCAACATTTCTGCCCTGTGGACCTGGGCCGGCATCATCACCACCGATGAATTCCGCAGCGCAATCTCGTTTTCCGTTGCCTCCGACCGCAAGACTTCCGCCGTAATTCGTCACTCCTGGGTCGAGCCCCCAGAAATCTGGGCGGGTCCGATTGGCCAATGGAAGCAGGTAACTCACAGTAATCCCGCGCGAAGAACTCCTTGGGGAGAAATCAAGAGCTTGCACTGGTCTAGTGATGGCCTGAAGATTCAGGGCTGGCTGGTCTATCCCAGAGATTACGATCCCAGCCGCCACTATCCCATGGTGGTCGTAGCCCACGGTGGCCCTGCGGGCACGGTCAACTCCGGCTGGCCCGATGTTTTCTTCGACACCCTCGAACTTTCAGCACACGGGTACTTCGTACTCAATCCCAACCCTCGTGGCAGCTTCGGACAGGGCGAGAAGTTCACCGAAGCCAACATCAAAGACTTCGGCTACGGCGATTTTCGCGACATTCTGGCCGGCGTTAACAAAGTCGTAACGACCCTCCCCGTGGACAACGACCGTATCGGTATCACCGGGTGGAGCTATGGCGGATACATGGCCATGTGGGCGGTCACGCAAACCCATCGCTTCCGCGCCGCAGTTTCCGGCGCCGGCCTGGCCGACTGGTTGAGTTACTACGGACAAAATGACATCGACGAATGGATGATCCCGTACTTCGGAGCCTCGGTCTACGACGATCCCGCGGTCTACGCCCGCAGCGCGCCCATGACTTTTATTAAGAACGCCAAGACGCCCACCCTTCTTTTGGTAGGCCAGTACGACGGCGAATGTCCCGCGCCTCAATCCCGCGAGTTCTGGCATGCCTTGAAAACCCTCGGCGTGGAGACTCAGTTGGTGATCTATCCCGGCGAAGGCCACGTCTTCATCCAGCCCGAACATCAAAATGACGTCAGGGAACGAGTGCTGGCATGGTTCGACCACTACCTGAAGCCGCGAACCGAGAACTGAGGAACGGGAACCAGTTTTTGCCCAGTCCAATCCAACACTCTGTGCTCCTCTGTGCGCTCTGTGGTTATGCTTTTCGGTCTTGTCCTAAAGCATGCTTTTAGGACAAGACCTGCCTTTCCTGAGAACCAAGAATAATTTCGTTCCGATGTAAACTCTCTTCATGTCCCCCAACCCTGGACCCGGCACCCTGTTCGCTCCCCGCGGGGGCGGCCCACCCGACCACTATCTGACCGCCTATAGTGACGGCGGCGCCCGCGGTAATCCTGGTCCATCCGGCTACGGTGTGGTCATCCAGGATCAAGCTGGCAAGAAAGTCGCCGCCCTAAGCGAGTATCTCGGCCACCAGACCAACAATTTCGCTGAATATCAAGGACTGATCGCAGCTCTCGAGTACGCCGTCAAGCACGGCCACAAAGCCCTGAAAGTCGTGAGCGATTCAGAACTGCTGGTCCGCCAGATCAAAGGCATCTATAAAGTGAAAAACTCGGCGTTGAAAGACCTGCACACCCGCGCCAAAGAATTGATCGCCCAACTCGACTGGTTTTCCATCGGCCACGTCCTGCGCGGCCACAACCAGGAAGCCGACGAACTAGCCAATGCCGCCATGGACAGAGGAATGGGCCGTAGGCCAAAAATATAGACGATTGCAATGGAGGACGGGCGTCCTCACTCGTCTGGCAACGACAGTTTGGCTGCGGGCGACCCCGCGAACTTATCTGCGGCCGATTCCTCCGTGTACCCCTGTGCTCTCTGTGGTTAAAACGATCCTACTCAGCGACCTCCGCGGTCGTTCTCCGCGGTCTCCGCGATTCAAGCCTTGCCCATCCGTGTGATCCATGAAAATCCGTGGCGTCTTCGCTGCTAAGGCACCGCCTCGCTGGCCTCCATGGACCGACCGCTCTCATTCGCCCGCACATCCACCGCCGAAACCGAATAAAAATACTTATGCCCAGCCGCAACATTCAAATCGCGATACGCCGGGGTGGTCACCAATCCCGAATTAATCTTCTGCGCCTCGCCGCCTTCTTCCCGCCGATAAACGTTATACCCCGCCAAATCCGCATCTGTATCCGGCGCCCAAATCAAATCGACGAACGGCTGCTGTCCCACCCCCGAAAAGACCGCCTGCACTCCCGAAGGCACTGCCGGAGGAAACACATCATGGGCAAACACTTTGATCGCTGGAGTGTCAGCTCCCTCAAACTCGCTGTCCGGCTTACCTTCGTGATGAATGACCGTCACTACCGTTGCCCGGTAGAAATAGGTCTTCTCCCACTCGAAATTGTGGTCCACGAGCTGAACTCTGCCCGCGGGAGCCTCTCCGGCTACTGCATCGGTGGCGCTTCCCTCAGCCCGACGGTACACACGATAGAAAACCTGCGCGCCCTGCACCGCCGTCTCCTTCCAGTTCATCGCCACCCCATCTGCCGTGATCTGCGCCTGAAACTCCGCAGGCGGCGCCGGCGCTACCACCGCCGGCACTTCCACAACATTGGAAATCCCCGCCGTCCGACCATCCTGATTCAGCACTGAAACCGCATAGAATACTTCCGCGGAGGGGCCGGTCAGCGCCGCCGGCAGGGTGTCGGCATAGCTCTGGCGCTGCTTCCCATCGCTTTCATTCTTCGTCGGAACCGCTGGAGCCGCTACTTCTGCCACCGGGGTCCCACACTCAGTCATCGTGGAAGTTGTGCCACGACAAACCTGGGTCGGCCCAAGCTGGCGTGCCACTAGCAAATCCGTGGTTTTGCTCGGAACCGTCCACGCCAGATACACTCGATCCCCTTTCCGCACCGCCCGGAGGTCGGTGACCGGCTGCGGCAAATTCAAAGAAGGGGGTTTGGGAATGCCCGGGACGCCGCAGGCAGTCAAGCCCGCAAACGCCAGGATGCACAGCCTGCCGGGATGGCGCGCCAATCTCACGTAGAAGAATGCCAGCCTACCATGCCGCTACCCTAACAACTCCTTCACTGCCTCGCGAAACACCTGCGAATGATGGTCCACATCTTCTTTGCCGGTGGAAGGTGACATCAGAGCCATATTGTGAAAGGGCGTCAGCAGAATCCCACGGTTCATGCAATAAAGATGCAAGAATCGTTCCAGCTCGAAGTCCATGCCAGCGTGCGCCTCGCTCCCGTTTCTTGGCGGCTTGGCGGAAAAAAGGTACTCCGCGCGGCATCCCAGCCGGGTCACATGCCAGGGCAAACTAAATTCCGTGATGGTCTGCTGCACTCCCGCAGCCCAGCGCTCAGCCATCGGCATCATGTGATCGAAGGCTTCCTTAGTAAGCACGCTGGTGAGAGTCGCCCGCATGGCCGCCAGAGATAGTGCGTTACCCGCCAGCGTCCCGCCAATCCCGCCCACATCGCAGTCTTCCAGGTTGTCGTCATCCGAGATGCGCTTCGCCACCTCGCCGCTAAACCCGTAAGCCGCGCCTGGAATGCCTCCGCCTATGGCTTTGCCGAACACCAAAACATCCGGCTGAAGTTTGTCCGCACCCGTGGAACCGCCCGGCCCCGCGCAGATGGTATGGGTCTCATCAAGAATCAGCAGCGTGCCCGTCTTGCGAGTCAATTCCCGCAGGGCACTGTGGAATCCCGGTTCGGGATGCACGATGCCCACATTCGTCATCGCCGGCTCCGCCAGCACGCAAGCCACATCCCCCGGCGCCAGCGTCTTCTCCAGGGCCGCCACATCGTTGAATTCGACGACTCTTGTAGTCAACGCGGGATCCACTGGGGGCCCGACATTTCCCCTCCGCGCCCGCGCCGTGCCATCCGCCTGCAAAGTGATGAACGCCTCATCGACTGTGCCGTGATAGCACCAGTTGAAGACCAGAATCTTCGCCCGCCGCGTGACCTTTCTCGCCAGGCGTATGGAAAAACGATTGGCGTCGGTGGCCGTAAGCGCAAATTGCCAGAACGGCAAGCCGAAACGTTTCTGCAAATCCTCCGCGACGAAGATCGCGTCTTCCACGGGCAGCATGAAAGTAATGCCGCGCCGCGATTGCGCCTCCACCGCTTTCACCGTAGCCGAGGGCGAGTGCCCGGTCATTGCCCCCGTATCACCCAGGCAGAAATCCACATAGCGCTTGCCATCTACATCAAAGAACTGCGCCCCTTGCGCCTCTCTCACAAACGGCGGAAACGCCCCTGCCCACTTGCGCATCCAGTTCATGGGCACGCCCGCCAACAGAGACTGTCCCGCCCGCTCAAACAACGCTTTGGATTTGGGATGATCGTTCACGAAGCGCTGCCGCTCGCGCTGCATGAGGGAGGCAAGCCGGGTGCGGTCGAGAATAAACATGGGGCCGGAAGGAGTGTAACAAATCATGGACGACGGGCGTTCCCGCCTGACGCATACTCTCGTCACTTGAACTCGAGCACTACTGATGGGGCAACTGCACCTCAGCCGCGAAGCGGTGGCATGTGAAATCCAGGTACGGAAGTGCCGGAAAGAATGGGCCATCGATGCGAGTCCCCCAGGGAGGGACACCGATTTAGTCAGTTAACCTTTCGCACCAAGAAAACCATATCCTCCAGGTATGAGGATGCGATCTTGAGACGGTGGCCAGAGCTCCGAAACGTCTCCAGATCCGGTTCCAAGAAAGCGATTAGATTCCCAGTCTTAACTTCTCGCAGAACCAACTGAAGTTCCGTCCCGCCATTCGGTTCTGAGGAAGTGGGATCGGCGCTGAAATCAGGCAGTTCGACCTGGAACATTCCCTGCGGATCAAGAATTGCGGTTCCCAGGGGAATTGGGAAGATCATGCAGTCCGCAAGTTCGAAGAAGCCACAGGACCAAGACGCAAGATAGTCAACGCTAACCTGGAGTCGTTTCTTGCCATGCTGGTGGGTACTGCTGACCTGTCCGGCCAAGGAGACGGTTGGAAGCGGATTACAGGCATAAGACTCCTGGACGTCGGAGGATTCGCGGAGTGGAATATCAAAGCTCTCTATCTTGCATCCGGGGGCCCAGGCAAACATCTTGACTCGGCCAACTGGTTTGCCTTTTACTCCCGCCGGGATCCGAAGAAGCTGAGAACCAGGCTTTCCCACGATGGTGTTTCCGTACGCTCCGAAGGGTCCATACAACACATATTGGATCCATACTCTCACGGAGGACAAGGCGGTTGGAAAAGCGACACTGACTGCGGGCAACTGTGCCGTCGTCTGGGCGAGTCCGGCCACGGTGAAGAGTAGACAGAGAATCGCGACGAATAGACCCTGCCGACCCATAACAAGAACTCCGCTCTCAGCCCATCAGCCGACCGAAGCCCTAGAGAATATATCTCGACAAATCCTGGTCCTTCACAATGTCCGCCAGCATGTGTCGCACATAATCGGCGTCGACCTTCACATGTTCGCCCTTCTTGTCAGGCGCATCAAAGCTGATCTGGTCCAAAACCCGCTCCATGATTGTGTGCAGGCGTCGTGCCCCGATATTCTCCGTGCCTTCATTTACCCGGAAGGCAAAGCGGGCAATCTCTTCCAGTGAATCCGTGGTGAATTCCAGCTTCACTCCTTCAGTCTCAAGCAGGGCCGTGTATTGTTTCACAAGAGATGATTTCGGTTCCTTCAAAATCCGTATGAAGTCATCCATGGTGAGTGATTGCAGTTCCACGCGAATGGGGAACCGCCCCTGTAATTCCGGAATCAGATCACTGGGCTTCGAAACATGGAACGCTCCCGCTGCGACAAACAGAATATGGTCGGTGCGCACCATGCCATAGCGCGTGTTGACGGTCGTGCCTTCCACAATCGGCAGAATGTCCCGCTGCACGCCTTCCCGTGAAACGTCCGGCCCATGGCCGCTTTCGCGGCCTGCAATCTTGTCAATCTCATCCAGAAAAATAATGCCAGCGTCTTCCACCCGGTCGATCGCCGTCCGCGTGACCTGGTCCATATCAATCAGCCGTTGCTCTTCTTCCTGAATCAGATACTCGAACGCCTCATTCACCTTCATTTTCCGCTTCTTGGTGCGCTGGCCGAAGATGTTGGGCAGCATGTCTTTGATGTTGACGTCCATCTCCTCTACGCCCTGGTTGGAGATGATCTCGAACGAAGGAAAATTCCTCTCGCGAACGTCAATTTCCACCATGCGGTCATCCAGTTTGCCCTCGCGCAACTGCTGCCGCAGCTTTTCCCGCGTACGCGACTGCGAGTCTCCCCCTGAAGTCGTCCCTTCCAGCACAAAGCCGGCCGGCGAAGTTTCCTGCCGGGGCGGCGCAATCGGTGGCAGCAGAATATCGAGCAGCCGCTCCTCGGCATTCAGTTCGGCTTTGTCGGTGACGTCTTCCAACTTCTCTTCCCGCACCATCTCAATCGCAATCTCCACCAGATCGCGGATCATCGACTCCACGTCGCGCCCAACGTAACCGACCTCGGTAAACTTCGACGCCTCGACTTTCAGAAACGGAGAATTGGCCAGCTTCGCCAGCCGCCGCGCAATCTCGGTCTTGCCCACACCGGTGGGGCCAATCATGATGATGTTCTTGGGAATGACTTCTTCGGAGAGTTCCGGCGTCAGCTTCTGCCGCCGCATGCGGTTGCGCAAAGCGATCGCCACCGCTCGCTTGGCGTCTTTCTGTCCGATGACGTGTTTGTCCAGCTCAGCCACGATCTCCCGCGGCGTGAGTTCGTCCAGCGAAACCTGCTCTTCTTCAACCGTTCCGGGTAAGTAAATTGCCATAAGTAAACTCGTGTGGGGACGGGCACCCTCGCCCGTCCAGCCGAGCGCAGCTCGGCAGTTGCTACAACTCCTCGATCGTCACCTTGTCATTTGTATAGATGCACATTTTGCCAGCAATCTTCATGGCCTCTTCGGCAATCTGCCTGGCCGAAAGCTGCGTCTGCTCCGCCAGCGCCTGCGCCGCCGCCTGCGCATAAGGCCCGCCGCTGCCAATCGCCGCGATCCCGCCATCAGGCTCAATCACGTCTCCCTGCCCGCTCAGCAGAAAAGTCTGCTCTTTATCGGAAACCAGGAGCAGGGCCTCCAAATGCCGCAAGAACTTGTCCGTGCGCCAATCCTTGGCCAGTTCCACCGCCCCCCGGCCCAGATTCCCGTGATACTGCTCAAGCTTCGCTTCAAACCGGCTGAACAGCGTAAAAGCATCCGCGGTCGAACCCGCAAAGCCCGCCAGAATCTTATCCTGATACAACCGCCGGATTTTCTTAGCGGTGTGCTTGATCACCGCCTCGCCCAAAGTTACCTGTCCATCTCCTGCCAGAACCACATTGCCGTTCCGGCGGACACACAACACTGTAGTCGAGCGAATCAGTCGCTTGCTTTTCATAAGTGCAATTCTTGATTATAGCAGCGTAGATCGACTCATTCGCGCGTCACCCGCAATGCGCAAAAAGGTCTGAATGAATCCCTTTCTGGACCTTAGTGCCCTTTGTGGTTGTTGATCTTCGATGATTCTCTCAGGAGGCAAAAGCAAAATGGCAGAAGTAACCCTCTACAAGCCCGACGCCACCGTCCGCTATCCCAACGCCACGAACCCAGCCGTACAGAACGGCGTACTTTCCTTCTCTCTCGAAAAAGACTCCATCCACCCCAACCCCCAGAAAATCCAGACCAACGTCCCGTTCCTGGTAGTGGAGGACCAATAAAGCTGGCAGGCTCGCTCATGCAGCGCCGGCTGCGGCGGCATATTGCCTCCGCGCCCGTCCCGCGCATCAACTTACTACGATATCCGCAATCCTTACCGCATCCGCGCATGCTCGTACATCGTGTGTCCGCAGGATGTGCGCGCCCTTCAAAATCAGCGCCGTCTCCGTCGCGACGGTTCCGAGCAGCCGCTCGTCGAGCCCCGCATCTTTTCCATCTCGTGACAGCGCGCGCCCAATAAACGACTTCCGCGAAACTCCCGCCAGCAGCGGATAGCGCAACCCGTGCAACTCATCGAACCTTTTCAACAACGGATAATTCTGCTCCAGGTTCTTCCCAAATCCAAATCCCGGATCCAACACGATCGTTTCCCGCTTCACGCCCTTGGTCACCGCAAAATCCACCCACTCGCGCAACTCGCGCTTCACCAGCATCACAACATCCGCCACCGGCGGCAGACTATGCCACTCTTCCGGCCGCCCGCGCATGTGCATCATCACAGCTCCGCACTTCAGCGCCGCCAGCGTCTTGATCATCTGCGGGTCCCAGCGAAACCCGCTCACGTCATTCACGATCTCCGCCCCAGCCTCCACCGCCGCCCGCGCCACGGCCGCCCTGTAGCTGTCGATTGAAATCACCGCCCTGGGAGTCCTTTGCTTGAGGGCCGTGATCACCGGAATCACCCGCTCCAACTCTTCTTTCTCGCTAATTGGCTGGTTCTCGCCGGGCGCCGCCGCCGAATTCGAATCCGTCGCGATGCGCACCGTGGCCCCTGGCCTCGTAGACTCGCCGCCGACATCGACAATGTCCGCGCCTTCATCCAATAACCGCAGCCCGTGCTCCACTGCCCGATCGCGATCAAGATACAAGCCGGCATCGGAAAATGAGTCGGGAGTCACGTTGACCACACCCATGATCAGGGTGCGTTTCCCCAGCCACAAAGTGCGGCTGCCGATATTCCACTCGAAGACGGGGCGCATCTCGGCGATTCTAAACCTTGGCTGCTTCTCAGGTGGGACTGTCTTGAGGTGGGAAAGGGGCGCGAGTGACGAAAACTGCGAAAAAGGCGGGCTTCAGCCTCCGGGGGAAACGGTCGCTATCGCCTGGGCATCCTCTTCGCCTGCCGCACATTTGCCGTCCTCGCTCCTGCCGGGCCGGTACCCGTGGGCGGTTTCCGCATGCCGTCCAACAGGTCCTTCAGGACGACCGCATTGTTGCGCTCAGTGTCTCGCGATGCAAATAGCAGAGTCAACTTCTTCCGGCCGCGCGCCAGACGGTAAAGCTCAGTTAATGCCTCTAGGGCTTCCGGCCTCGCCAGCTCCTTGACGTACTTCCTGCGAAAAATCGCCCATGCCCCGGGGCTCGCATGAAACCATTTACGCAACCCATCCGACGGCGCAAGGTCGCGCAACCAGGCGTCCAGTGCCGCCTGCCTCTTGCTTAACCCACGAGGCCACAAACGATCCACCAGCACCCGCTTGCCGTCCGTAAGCGCCGCCTTCTCGTAAATTCGCTTAACCACAACCGCCATTTTGAGTGATTCTCTCCGCAACCTCTGCGGCCCTTCTCAGCGGTCTCTGCGTTTCAAGGTCTTGACTTTTCCAATCACCAACTCAGCCAACGCCAGAGTCGTGCTCTAATATTGTACTTCCGCGCCGAGGCCGACGCCCGGCGCCTGGAGCCAATTTCTGAAATCAGGAATCTTCATCTTCGCCGCAACCTTGCTCATCACCCTGACCGCCTGCGACGTCCAGCGCCGCAAAAGCGACGCCGAACTCGGCCTCACTCCCCAACAGGCTGCCGGCCGCCGTATTTACGACAATTACTGCGACCGCTGCCACGCCCCTTACTCCTCCCACGGACGCCAGGGACCCAGTATGAAGAATATCTTCAAACGGAAATACTTGCCCATGAGCGGCATGCCTGCCAACGATGATCGCGTCTCTGACGTGATACGTCTCGGCCGTGACAAGATGCCCGCCTACGGCCAGGTGCTCGACCAGCAACAAATCAACGATCTCCTGGCCTATTTACACACTCTATAAAGCTTCCAGCCGGGGCCAACGTACAATATCGAAGGTGAGCGCAGCCGCCACAACTCCAGCTTCGCACGACCCTTCGGCTGAACCCCGGAGATTTAACCTGTGGCAGCGATTTCTCCTCTCACTCATCGAGTGGACCGGCTATCTTGTCATCCGCGCCATCTGTTCCACCGTGAGAATTGCCGTCTCCTGGGAGGAAGGCTCGCCAGGTTCGCTTCAGGCGCGCCCCTTCGTCTATTCCTTCTGGCACACTTGCATGATTCCAGCCATGTATCTGTGGCGTGGCCTCGATATACGCGTCATGAGCAGTGACAGTTTTGATGGTGAATACACCGGCCGTATCATGCAGAGGTTCGGCTTCGTCAAGATCCGCGGCTCCAGCAGCCGCTTCGCCGTACGCGCGCTGCTGGGAATGCGCCGGGCGCTGGAGCAAGGCTGGATTGCGGCGTTCACCCTCGATGGCCCGCGAGGCCCACGCTTCGTGGTAAAGCCGGGCCCAGTCTCCCTGGCCGCCTCAACCGCCGTCCCCATGGTCGTCTTCCACATCGCCCTAACCGATGCCTGGGTGCTGAGCACGTGGGACAAACTGATGATCCCCAAACCCTTTTCCCGCGGACTGATGCGAGTAAGCCGTTGCATCCCGGTACCGCCCAAGGCAGACGACGCCCAGAAAGAAGCGTCATTACAAGAATTGCAGGCTGCACTGGACCGTGTCCGTGCCTTCGCCGAAGCCAACGTGCAAAAGGCCGGCAGCGCAGAGTTTCCGATACCCTGATTGTTCTTTCAAGAGGCTGAACTGCGACGAATCGTTCTCTGTGTGCTCTGTGCTCCCTGCGGTTCAAGCCTTTGACGTGTGGTCACTAGAGTTGCGGCCGCACCACATCTGAGTTCATCTGCGAAATCTGCGGCTGACTTTTCATATACAATTTTTGGTGGCTCCTATGCCCGCCACTATTCTCGACGGCGCCAAGATCGCCGCTGAAATCCGCGCCGAAGTCGCTGCCGAAGTGAAATCGATGAGCGCCGCCGGCATCCGCCCCGGCCTCGCCGTAGTTCTGGTTGGACACGATCCCGCATCCGAAATCTACGTCCGCGGCAAGGTCAAAGCTTCTGAAGAAATCGGCATCTACAGCGAACAGCTCACGCCCCCGGACAATATTTCCACTGCGCAACTTCTCAGCATGATCGCCGACCTCAATCGCCGCGACGAAATTGACGGCATCCTGGTCCAACTTCCCTTGCCCTCGCACATCGATTCCAAGAAAATTCTGCTATCCGTCGATCCCGCCAAGGACGTGGACGGGTTTCACCCCATGAACATCGGCTTTCTCTCCACCCAAAGACCCGGCCTGGTGCCCTGCACACCCGCCGGCGTCATGGAAATTCTGAGGCGCAGCCACATCCCAATCGCCGGCCGCGAAGCAGTTGTGGTCGGGCGCAGTGACATCGTCGGCAAACCCGTCGCTATGCTGCTGATCAACGCCAACGCCACAGTAACGGTTTGTCACTCGAAAACGCATGACCTACCCGCCGTCTGCCGCCGGGCCGACATTCTGGTCGCGGCCATCGGCCGCCCCGGAATGATCACTCGAGATTTTGTGAAGCCGGGCTCAGTAGTAATTGACGTGGGCATAAACAGAGTGACCGACAGCGCCGAGTTCCAGCGCCTGTTCGCCGGCGACGCCAGGCGCGAAGCGGCGTTTCGTACCAAAGGTGCGGTGCTCGTGGGCGACGTTCATCCCGAAGTAGCCGAAGTAGCCGGCGCCATCACGCCAGTACCCGGCGGCGTCGGGCCGCTAACTATCGCCATGCTGATGTCGAACACCGTACGCGCAGCCAAGCTAAGGCGGGGAGTGCCCGAGCCATCGCACGCACGTTAACCTTTGTGGACCTTCGTGTCCTTTGTGGTTACTTGCTTTTCTCTGCGCCCTCCGCGCATTCTTTGCGTACTCTGCGTTTTACGATTTTGCTTTTGCAGGAGCTACATTGCTGAAACTAGGCCTAACGGGCGGCATCGCAGCCGGCAAAACGGCAGTAGGAGAGATGCTGGTTGCTCTCGGCGCTCAACTAATCCAGGCCGACGCCGTCTCCCACCAGCTCATGCAACCCGGCGAACCGGTCTACAAGGAAGTCGTCCGTGCCTTCGGCCCGCGAATCCTGAGTCCAGATGGCACCGTGAACCGCGCCCGCCTCGCCGAGGCCGCGTTCGGCAGCGGGGACAAGCCGTCCCGTATTCAGGAGTTGAACAAAATCGTCCATCCCGCCGTAATCAGGAAACAGGACGAATGGATGGAAGCCGTGGGCCGTCGTGATCCGAAAGCCATCGCCATCGTGGAGGCTGCTTTGATCCTTGAGGCTGGCGCCGTCAAGCACTTCGACCGTTTGCTGGTCGTGACTTGCCGCCCGGAACAGCGCGTCGAACGCTGGGCGGCCAGGACAAAAGTAGACTTGGAAGCCGCCCGACTGGAAGTGGCCCGGAGAATGGCCGCCCAGTTCCCCGACCAGGAAAAGATCAAAGCCGCCGATTACGTAATCGACAATTCCGGCTCCCTCGACGAGACCCGTGCCAAAGTCCGCGCACTCTATCCGAAACTTCAAGCGGAAGCAGGATGAAAGAATTTACAATCAGTGAAGGCCCGTGCAAATCCGTGCTTAAGGTTTCTTGGACTCTATGAAATTGTCACGCCCACTCATCTTGGGTATTTTTCTCGCCGGAGCATTTTTCCTTTTCACCACCTATCGCCCGACTCGCGAAAGCCTGGCCAGTTGGCTGAGCCACCCGGCTAAACTCGAAATCACCGAGGCCTCGAGTACGAACGACGGCCCGCTCGACGCTGAAGAACAGAACAACATCGAGGTTTACCGTAAGAACATCGCTTCGGTGGTAAACGTCAAGTCCCGCGCCGTCACATTTGACTTCTTCTACGGCCTGGTTCCTGAAGAAGGCCAGGGATCCGGCTTCATTATCGACAAAGCTGGCCACGTTCTTACCAACTATCACGTTATCGCTGAAGCCCGGCAAGTCGAAGTCATGCTGCACAACCGCAAGTCCTACAAGGCGACGATTGTCGGCACCGATCGCTCGCACGATCTCGCTGTGCTCCTGATCAAAGCCCCCGACTTGCAGCCCATGACCCTCGGCGACTCCACTCATCTCCAGGTCGGCCAAAAGGTCTACGCCATCGGCAACCCCTTCGGCCTCGCGGGAACCCTGACGCGCGGTATCGTCAGCTCGATCCGTTCCGTGCAGGAACCCGACGGCACCGCCATCGACGAAGCCATCCAGACCGACGCTGCCATCAACCCTGGCAACTCCGGCGGCCCGCTGCTGAACTGGCACGGCGAGGTGATCGGCATCAACACGCTCATCGCTTCCAACGTCGGCCAGAGCGCCGGCATCGGCTTCGCCATTCCCATCAACACCGCTAAAGCCGTGCTGAACGACCTCGTCACCCTCGGCCGGGTGCGGCGTCCTGCATTGGGCGTGCGGACTATTCCCATCAATTCCGATCTCGCCGATCAGATGGGCCTGGCTGCCGACTATGGCCTGCTCATCGTCCAGGTAGTCGCCGGAGGCGCCGCCGACCGCGCCGGCCTCCATGGCGGCAATGAACGCGCCTACCTCGGTAACGTGCCCATCATGGTCGGAGGAGACCTTATGGTCGCCATTGACGGCGAAAAAATTGAAGACCAGCAGGACCTCGCCCAAATGATGAACAAACACCGTGCCGGCGACGCCGTCCACATAACTATTTTTCGCGGCAAGAGAAAAATGCAGGTAGAAGTCGTGCTGGGTGAAGCCAAGGAGCAGGTCTAATTGTTTTAGGTCCGCGTTGACCCTCGTAAGTCCCGGGCGGATTTGCCTTCCGCTGTGTACCTCTGTGCCCCGCTGGTTCAGGGCTTTCCTCCGCGCTCTCTGCGGCCTTTCTCTGCGCCTTCTGCGTTTTAAGGTTTTGACTTTTCTCTGTTGACCGGCTAACTTCTAAGCTCTGCCTATGACTGCCGTTCGCTAGCTCATCGTTCCCGCGCTATTATGCCGGCGCCGAAGTGTGCGCCCTGACTTTCCCATTCAAAATTTCGAAAACGAGGACATCCCATGGATTTCGTGGACCAAGCATTAGCCCGTCGCCTCGAATCGGCGGAAGAAATGCCGCAAGTGCACTACGCTCGCCTGTACCAGAAACTCAAGCCAGAAATCGGCGCCGCCATTGAACCCATCTGCGGGGGCCACATGATTTTCGCGGGTCTCAATTCCCCCATCGGCCGCACCGTTGGCGTGGGCTTCGACGGTTCCGCCAGCGCCGCTGAGCTCGACTGCATGGAGCAGTTCTATCGCTCCCACGACGCGCCCTCGCAAATCGACGTTTGTCCGCTAACCGACCCGCCTCTGTTCGAAATGTTGAAACAGCGCGGCTACGGGATGGCCGAATTGAATAACGTTCTGTTTCGCCGGTTGAAAGACAATCTCGAAACGCAGGCACCCGTCGGGGCGGTGATTCGTCAAGGTCATGCCGAAGAAGCAGAAGCGTTCTCCACCATCGTCGTCCGCAGCTTCTTCCCCAACGGCGATGCCCCGGAAGGCTTTGCGGAAATGATTGCTCCGATTTACCAATGCGAGGGAGGCATCCTGTTCGCGGCAGAAATCGACGGCAAGCTGGCCGCCGCCGCGGCCGGCCTGATCATTCCCGAGCGTGGCATAGTCGCGCTGTTTGGAGCCGGGACTCTGCCAGAATTCCGCGGCCGCGGCCTGCAAACCGCGCTGCTAAGAAGGCGCATGGAGGTCGCCCTTAGAGCCGGTTGCGAGTACGCCGTCATCGTCACCCTGGGAGGCACAACCTCGATGCGCAACGCTCAACGCCTCGGCTTCCAGGTCGCCTATAGCAAGGCCACGCTGCTCAAAAATACCTAATCACCGCCAAGCCAGCAGAGGTCGCCAGGGAAACAAGAAGCAATTTTCTCGGCGATCTCTGCGCTTAGGCTTTGACTCTGTGCCCCCCTGTGGCCCCTGTGGTTAAGCTTTTGAATCAGGCCGCTTCCTCAAACCACTCCTCAATCTCATTCACTTCCTTATCGCTCAATTGCAGGTCTCCCGCTCGCATCACTCCCTCAGCTTGGCGGGCATTGCGTGCACCCACGATTGCTCCCGTCACCGCCGGATTCCGCAGTGTCCAGGCAATCGCCACTTCTCCCGCCGAACGCCCGTGACGTTTCCCAATCTCCTTAAGCCGCTCCACCAAAGCCAAATTGTGCGCAAGCCGGGGCTCGGTAAAGTCGGGATGCCCAGCCCGCCAGTCGTCCTTTGGCAACTTGGCCGCGCGTTCCGCCGTCATCGCCCCAGTCAGCAGCCCCGAAGCCATGGGAGAATACACAATTACCCCAATATTTTCCCGCAAACAGTAAGGCAGAATGTCCTCTTCCACTTCGCGATGAATCAGGGAATAAGGCGGCTGCAACGAAGTCACCGGCGCAATCGCCTTTGCTCGCCGCAATTGCTTGACATCAAAATTCGAAACTCCAATCCACCGTACTTTGCCCTCGCGTTTCAAATCGGCCAAGGTTGACCAACCTTCTTCCAGCTTCGGCGAGTCCGGTTCCGGCGGCCAATGAATCTGATACAGATCGATCGTCTCTACTCCCAGCCGCCGCAAACTGGCTTCCACCTCGCGCCGGATTGAAGCACCATCCAAAACCTTGCTGACATTTCCCTTCGCATCTGCAATCAGCCCGCACTTGGTGAAAACATACGGCTTCGCCCCCGTCCAACTCTTCAACGCACGCCCGACCACCTCTTCCGAATGGCCCACGCCATAAATCGCGGCCGTATCGATCCAATTGACGCCCATCGCCAACGCCCGGTGAATCGCCGCAATCGAATCCTCATCGCTTTGCGTTCCCCAGGCAAACTGCCACCCCGAGCCACCGATCGCCCACGCGCCATAGCCAACCGCCGTAATCTGTAAGTTAGAATTGCCCAGCTGCTTGGTCTGCATTTCGACCTCCTGTTGAGGTTGGATTCTTTCCACCCAGCGCCAGATTCCAACTTCTTATGAATATTGATTCTATTCTCAAGTATTGTCTCTCTTTTCCCCAAGCCACCGAAAACCTGCAATGGGGCGAGGATCTGCTTCGGACCTCTGCACGGAGCCGGTGAGAACGTCGCTACACTCATAAATTCCCTCTATACGTTCCATCATCTTTTTTGATTTGCAGCGACATGGACTCCACGATACTCTTGATGTTCCTTTTTAGTCCCCCAAATCAGATCGCCTAAACGCGTTCAAGCAAAAGGAGATCCATGTCGAGCGAATTGCGAAACTTCCTGTCCATCCCCTACGACGAGTTGGAAGAGATGAATCTGGGCGCGAAAGAGCAACGCAAGAATCGCGCCGCCGCCAACAAGGTCCGAGACGAGCGCCTCGACTACCTCGAACGCGAGAAGCGGATCAAGGCCGTCACCGTGCTATTCAGCGACCTCGAAGGCCGCCTGCACATGCTCGACTACGACAAGAAATTTCTGCTCAACAGTTGGGACAACCTGACTTTCGACGGTTCATCAATTCGCGGCTTCACCGCCCAACGGGAGAGCGATTTGCGGTTGGGTATCGACTGGCCCGCGTTTTACTGGGGCCCGGCTGACGTGTTCGGTCCCGGCAAGGTGCTGGTATTCGGCGACGTCATCGACAAGAACGGCCAACCCTACGCCGCCGACATTCGAGGTATTTTGAAGGGATACGCCAACAGCCTCTACCAGAAAAAGGGCTACACCCTGAACGCGGCCAATGAGATTGAAGGCTTCCTCTTTCAGGGAGCCGACGCTGAGCGCCGCTATCACGAGACCGGCAAATTCGACTACGTGAACACCGGCGGTTATTACCACTCACTGCCGGGAGACGTCCTGCGCACCTTCATCGACACCACCGCCGAAGTCCAACGCGCCATGGGTTTCCAGAACGAGAAGGACCACCCCGAGGTCGCCCCGTCGCAGTTTGAAATCAATTACGGTTACGGAGAAGTTGTCCAAGCCGCCGATCAGATCCAGCTCTATAAATTGATCTGCCGCCAGGTGGCCACCAGAATGGGCTGCACAGTTTCCTTCCTGCCGAAACCGGTGGTGGGAGTCAACGGCAGCGGCATGCACACCAATGTCTCCATCAGTAAGGGCGGTAAAAACCTGTTTTGGGATCCCAAGGGAGAAGAGATGCTCAGTAAGTTCGGCTGGGAATTCGTTGACCGGATTCTGACTCACGGCAACGATCTCTGCCTGCTGCTGAATGCCAGCGTAAACGCCTACCGCCGCCTCGACCCTCACTTCGAAGCCCCCAATCAGATCAAAGCATCGGCCACCGATCGCGGTTCCATGATCCGCATTCCCATCGGCAACGAGCGCAGCATGAGAGTCGAAGTCCGCTCGGTTTCGCCCGACGCGAACCCGTACCTGGTCATGCTCTCCATTTTCAAAACCGGTCTCGACGGTGAGACTTCGAAGATCAAGAACCTCCGCCAGGCCCAGCGCTATTTGCCTGACAACATCTACGATGCCCTCGCCAACTTCCGTAAAGCCGACTGGACCACGAAGCTGTTGGGCGAAGACGTAAAGGCCCGTTACGCCGACCTGAAACAGGCCTCCGCCGACCGCTGCCCGCGCCTGCTGGGGACGTTCGTAAAAGCCCCCGAAGTCCAGTACCACCACGACGTCTACAACCAGTTCCTGTGGAACTTGTTCTAGTGTGTGACGCGTGTGCGGTTCAAGCTTTTCTCCGCGCACTCGGCGAATTCTCTGCGCGCTCTGCGTTTCAAGGTTTTTGCTCAGCTGCCGTAGCCAGATCCATGAACATGTGACACAATAATTCAAGGCCGGATCCTTCGATCCGGCCTCTTTCTTTTGCATATAAATCAGGCCCATGCCCCTGGCGCGGGCCATTTTCTTTTGGAGGGAAAAATGGAATTCCAAGCCATCCGCGTCACTCACGAATACACCCAAACCAACTTCGCCCCACCCGCAGCCGTCTTTCCCCTGCTCTGTCCGGTGCGCGAAGCAGACTGGGTCCCCCGCTGGCAATATCGGCTGATCTACTCGAAATCCGGTTTCGCCGAGGCCGGATGCGTGTTCACTACGGAAGAAAACGAGCGCGAGATCACCTGGCTTGTCACGCAATACGAACCCACCAACTTCCGCATTGCATTCGCCTGGGTGAACCCCGGAAGAGTAACTGCCCAAATCCACATCTCTCTAGAGCCATCCGCAGGTCAAACCAGGGCATTCGTCCGGTACACCTACACCGGCCTGTCGCCAGTGGGCAATCGCGAAGTGGAGCGTTTTGACGGGACTTGGTTTCACCAGAAGATGCAAGGCTGGGAAACCGCCATCAATCACTACTTGAAGACCGGGAAACGAATCGACGAGTCCGGCAGTGACGCCCGTTAGTAACCAGAGCGGGCGCCGAAATCCAACCCGTTGCTGGCATAATTGAGTCACAAGGGGCGTCCCATGGCTGCGACTTCACTTATCTTCAACGTGCCCGAGCGTTGGCTGCCCAAGTCCGTGCTCTGCCTGCGCGACTACAGCCTGAACAAATTCCTGCACGATGTCGTCGCAGGCATCACCGTCGGCCTGGTCGCGTTGCCCCTGGCCATGGCTTTCTCTATCGCCTCCGGCCTCACACCGCAAGCTGGCATCTACTGCGCGGTAGTCACCGGGTTCCTCATCTCGGCCCTCGGCGGGTCGAGGACCCAAATCGGCGGCCCAACGGGGGCGTTTGTGGTCGTAATCGCGGGCATTGTCGCCCTGCACGGTGTCGATGGCCTGTTCATGTGCACCGTCATGGCCGGCATCATCCTGGTTATTCTTGGCGTCACCGGTATGGGCACGGCCGTAAAGTATATTCCCCGGCCCATCGTGATTGGGTTTACCAACGGCATCGCGGTGCTGATTGCCAGCACTCAGATCAAAGACTTTTTCGGACTGAGCCTCGAAAAAGTCCCGGGAGTTTTTTCTCTCCGAATCCAGGCCCTGGCCGCCAATGCCCACACCCTCTCCTATGCCGCAACTGCTCTCGCAGCAGGAACTGTTGTGACCATGCTGGCGTGCCGTGTGGTTTCAAACCGCATCCCCGGACCCATTGTTGCCATGCTGGGAGCCACGGTAGCGGCAGTTCTGCTGAAGCTCCCGGTCGAAACCATCGGCACCCGCTTCGGTGGCATTCCCAGTGGCTTGCCGCATCTCGCCATCCCGCACTTTCGCGCCGACCTCATCCACGGCCTGCTCGGCCCCGCATTCACCGTCGCCATGCTCGGAGCCATCGAATCACTCATGTCCGCGGTGGTAGCCGACCGCATGAGCAATGACCATCACAACCCCAATGTCGAACTCATGGCTCAGGGAGTAGCCAACTTCGTTTCCCCCATGTTCGGAGGCCTCCCGGCCACCGGTGCCATCGCCCGCACCGCCACCAACATCCGCTCCGGCGCAAAATCGCCCGTTGCCGGAATGATTCACGCCCTCACTCTACTTTGCATCCTGCTGTTCGCCGCCCCCCTGGCCAGCTACATCCCGATGGCCACCCTGGCCGGCATTCTCATGGTGGTGGCCTACAACATGGGCGAGTGGCGCGAAATTCCGCAACTACTCAAATTGACCAAGACCGACATCAGCATCTGGCTGGTGACTTTCGCGCTTACCGTTTTCGCCGATCTAACTGTAGCCGTCGAAGCCGGAATGATTCTTGCCGCCCTGCTATTCATCGGCCGCGTCGCCGACACCACCACGGTCTCTCAAGTCACCGACGACTACGTCGAAGACGGCCGTGTCCATATCCTGCAAGACAAAGACATTCCCTACTACGCCACCATCTTCCGCATTCACGGCCCGTTCTTGTTCGGCGCAACCGACAAGTTGGCCGTCGTCACCGAAGACATCCACACGCTTCCGCCGGTCGTGATTCTGCGCTTACGCAACATGACCGCCCTCGACGCCACCGGCTTGTTCGCGCTGGAAGAAGTTGCGCGCGAACTCCACGCCAGCAAGCGTGTCCTGATCTTGTGCGGCGCCCGCGAACAACCCGCCAAACTCATCCGCCAGGCCGAATTCGAAGAGGTCATCGGCCGCGAAAACATCTGCGACAACGTCCAGGATGCGCTGCGCCGCGCCGAAGAAGTCTTCGAACACCTGGAAAGCCAGGCCGCTGGCGCAAAATAGCAGTTATCTGAGGGCAACCAAGCCATAACTTCATCTTGCAGGGCAGCCATTTGCCCGATCTCCTTCCCCGCCGTATATTCTCTTGGTCAAGAAGAGGCCCCCAAATGCGCATGCTTCTCCACTGGATTGCTACCGCCCTCGCGGTCTGGATCACTTCCCGCCTGGTCTCAGGCTTCTATGTGGACGGCCCCGCCGCCGCCCTGATCGCTGCCGTAGTCATCGGCCTGGTCAACGCCACCCTGGGACTGTTCCTGAAAGTCATCACCTTTCCGCTGACCCTCGTCACGCTGGGCCTGTTCTGGTTCGTGATCAACGCCGTAATGCTGGAACTCGCGTCCATGTTCGTCCCCGGTTTCCACATCCGTAGTTTCGGCGCCGCGTTCGTCGGCGGAATCGTGCTCACCGTGGTGAACATGTTGCTCAAGTGGCTGGTAATGCCCCCACGCCGGATGCAGTAAGAGTCGATACGCCGAGAGAATCCTTGGTCAAGCAATTGGCCAGGCCGGGCATGAGAGCATCGTCACCATCCTTGGAGGGTGACAGAGTCTCGTTGCAATTATGGGGTGACATTATCTTGGAGCATCTACACCATGCCTCGGTGTACTTGCCTCGCCGCGCCCGCCTGCTTATACTCTTGGAGCTACCCGCCAAAATTCGGGAAGACGGTCCGGAGCCGGCCAGCCCAGCTCCGGAATCGACGCATCGGAGACGCCATGACCGCCACCACTGTAGAAACAGCCGCCCTGGAACGTGAATTTAACCCCATGGAGGCGCAGTCGGCCCGCTTCGATCTGGCCGCGCAGAAGCTGAACCTCGATGAGGGAATCTGGAAGGTCCTGCGCTATCCCAATCGCGAGATCATCGTGCACATTCCGGTCGCGCTCGATAATGGCAAGCTCGAAGTCTTCACCGGATTTCGCGTCCAGCACTCCATCGCACGCGGTCCCGCCAAAGGCGGTGTCCGCTACGCGCCCGACGTCACCCTCGACGAAGTCCGCGCCCTGGCCAGTTGGATGACCTGGAAGTGCGCCGTAGTCAACATTCCGTTCGGCGGCGCCAAAGGCGGCATCATTTGCGATCCTCACAAAATGTCGATGGCCGAACTGGAGCGCATGACCCGCCGCTACACCGCCGAGCTGTTCGAGTTCATCGGCCCCGAAAAGGATGTTCCCGCCCCCGACGTCAATACCAACGAACAAACCATGGCCTGGATGATGGATACCTACTCCATGCACATGCGGCAGACCGTCACGGCGGTAGTGACCGGCAAACCCATCAACATGGGCGGATCGCGTGGCCGCCGCGAAGCCACCGGCCGCGGCATCATGATCGTCTGCGATGAGGCCATCAAGAAGCTTCAACTGAAAAAGGAAGCTACACGCGTCATCGTGCAGGGTTTCGGCAATGTGGGATCGAACGCCGCTTTGCTGATGGCGGAAGCCGGTTACAAGATCATCGGCATCCTCGAAGTGGATGGCGGCCTTTACAACAAGAATGGGATCGACGTAAAAGCCCTGGCCGAACACCGGCAAAAGAACCGCACCATCACCGGCTTTCCCGCAGCCGACAAGGTTGACCCCGCGGAACTGCTGGTAACCGAATGCGACATCCTGATTCCCGCCGCCACAGAAAACCAGATCACCAGCCGCAACGCCGAACGGATAAAGTGCAAGATTCTTGCCGAAGGCGCCAACGGCCCCACCACCGCCTCCGCCGACGAAGTCCTGGCCGACAAGGGAATCTTCGTAATTCCCGACATCCTCTGCAACGCCGGCGGCGTGACCACTTCCTATTTCGAGTGGGTTCAGGACCGCCAGGGCTATTTCTGGAAGGAATCGTTCGTCAACGAACAGCTGGAAACCATCATGGTAGAGTCGTTCCAGGATGTAGTTCGCTTCGCCGAGGCCCACAAGGTGAACAACCGCATCGCAGCCTACATGCTGGCCATTGATCGCGTGGCCTACACCATCCGCCAGCGCGGGATTTATGCGTAAGGTGAGCCTAGCCGGGCTGGCATTGCTGCTGGTGCTGGGTGCAAGCTTGCCGGCATTTGCCGCGGCGCAGGACACTCCCGCTCAGAAACCGGCTGCGTCCAGCAAAGCTTCCACTGCCCCGTCCGCCTCCGAAGTCGCCGCCGCCAGAGCCAGCCACAAAGTGTGGGTCAACCTCGACACCGGCATTTATCACAAGGGCGGACGCTGGTATGGCAAAACCAAGACGGGCAAGTTCATGACTGTGGACGATGCTAAGAAGGCCGGATACAAAGCGGCCAAAAGAGACTAACCCAGGCGCTTCCCGCCTTCCCGGCTGCTGCGATTCCGTCAGTTGTTCTTCGCCACCAGGGCCTTCGCCTTGCTCAGTTCAGGCCGGTCGGAAGCTGCTCCGTTGCAGACCTTCAGAAGTTGAGCATAATAGCCGTTGGCCTCGACGTTCTTGCCTGCGAGTTCAGCGGCGTGCGCCGCCCCATACAAACCGTCAAAACGGTTGGGGTTGAACTTCAGGTCGGCTTCGTATTCTCCCAGCGCCTGCGCAGGCTGGCCCATATCTGTCAACATGTCGGCCAACATTTCTCGGGCGGGAATCGCCAGCGGCTCGTCGCCTTCGGCTTCCTGCTTTTCAGCCATGGTGCGGAGAGCTTTCAACGCCTGGTCATGATTGCCTTCGGCGTAGTCCAACCAGGCCTCGGCTTCCTGTTGATCGGAAACGATGCCGTCGACAAACTCTCGACTCTTCTGCTTCTTGCGGATGCTCTCGATTTCGGCGATATCCTGGCGCGCTTCGGCCAAATTTCCGCTGCGGGCGGCTCCGATGGCGCGGGCCCAATAGGTAACGGAATTGTCGCCACTACTCGCCCCCGGTACCAGGGCAAGAGACGCCGCTTCACTCCAGTGATGAAGCTCCAAGGCGTAGCGAGCGGGAAAAATCACCAGAGAATACGTACGCGGATCAAAGTCCGATCCGTACATGGCGTCCTTCATTTCGGGCATGGCCTTAATCTCATCAATCAATTTCTGCGCGTCCGCCTCGCGGCCAGACTGCAAGTACGCGTATTCCAAAAAATCCATGGCATGGAACTGATGACTCTCACCGCCCATGTGCATAGCCGCAGTCTTGCGGGTGGCGGCGACCGAGGCCAGGTTGGAATCGATATCGTCCTGCCACAGCCCCAGCCGCGCGAAAATATGCGAGGGCATATGCAGCGCGTGGGGTGCCGCGGGCGCGATCTTGGCGTAGGCGCGAGCCGCCGGCAGTCCTAGCTCTGCCAGCTGGGGACTGTCACAGCTGTGAATAATGTAGTGCGCGATCCCCGGATGGTTCGGCTCTTCCGCAAACAGTGTTTCCAGAATCGCGTTGGCCTTCTTTTGGTTGGCGAAGGTTGGATCCGGTTCAGGCGCTGAGGCCAGCAGAGAAAGGGCATAAAATGCGGCGCCCTCGCGGTCTTCGGGATGGCGCTGATTGTTTGTCTCCATCACTCTTGCATAGGCCGTGGCGCGGTCATGGTAGGAGCGATGTTTGGAGCCACCGTAGAAGGCATCAATGGCCGAGATGTATCCGCGCTCGCGGTCATCGGTAACGTGCATCGCCTTGGCTTTCTTTACTTCCGCCAGGCCTTTCTTGACCACCTTCCGGTCGGGATGGTTCCAGAGCTCGTGCCACTGGCTCATGGCCACGCCCCAGTGCGCCATGGCGCAGTGCGGGTCCTCCTGAGCGACATGATTGAATTGCTTTTCCGCCTCCTCATACCAGAACGAATGCAGCAACGCCACGCCGCGTTCAAACTGTGCCTGCACCTCGATGACACAGCTGGTCGGGAAATGCACTGTCCCCAGTTGTTCCTGAGTCATGTCTTCGTGATGATGAGCGTCATCATCGGCAAGGGCGGTGGAGACACATAAAAGCACGGCAACGATCAGCAGAACCAGACGTTTCATGGGGAACCTCGCGGTAAACGTGAGTTTAGTCCGTGGGTGGCGCCAGGGTCAATTTCGGCGTGGTGGTTCGGTTGGGGTTTCTTTGCGTTTTTGCGGAGTTCTTGGAGTGTTTGCGGTTAAGAGCTCTTACCGCGAAAGCTCGCAAGAAAAAAGGCTGCGAAAAAGAGCTCTACTATTGCAGGCGGTAGCGTTCATTCATCAGGCGCTGTAGGCGGGGTTTATAGAGTAGATCGTATGCAAGCTCTTTGTCGGGAAACATCGCGAGCGCGGCCCGCTTGGCGTTGGCGGCCATTTCGGATGCCTCTTCGATGGTGAGGCTCGCATCCTGGCTGATCACCGACATCACCATGCTGATCATGACCTGCAAGCGGCGAATGTTGCGGGCTTCCTGTTCCTGTTCGTTGATTCTGCCGACTGCGGCGCGATGCACGCTCTCCATAAATGCCTGCTTCCACCATTCTCCGGGCAATCGCGGCCCCGCGCAATGGCCCCAAGGTGTAGGACTTCGGTCACCTGTGGCGTAGAATCGGCGATACGGGCTGGACGGTTGCGCGGCGGCCCGGCAACGCGGGTTCTAGGAGAAGCAATGGAGGCAGGTAACAAAACACAACGTCCCAACCCAAATGAGAAGCTGGTGCGGGTTTTCGACACTGAACAGGAGTCAGAGGCGCTGGTGGTCCGCGGCCTGCTCGAGTCTGCGGGGATCGATGCCGACGTGACTTCGCTGGATGCGCCACAGGACATTCTGCCGGGAGTGGGCGGCACGGTCATCCTGGTGCGCGAAGAAGACGCGGAAAGCGCCAAGCGAACGATCGAGGAGTACCGCCGGACGCCGGACACGATGGAGACGGCTGAGATCGATGTCAGCGACCTGCCGCAGGAGTGACCGTCCTGCCGTCAAGATACATGGTGACCGCGCCGTCGAGATCGGTGCGATAGGTCCTGATGTGGGCTTCGGCAAGCCGCTCCAGCACTTCCAGCCGCGGATGTCCGTAGACATTGCGCGCGCCCACCGAAATCACCGCGAAGCGGGGATGCACTACGGCCAGCAGTTCCGGGATGGTGGAGGTTGCGCTCCCGTGGTGCGCGACTTTGAGCAGGTCGGCCTGCGGTTCTTGTTCCGCGATTCTCTTTTCGCTTTCCTTTTCTGCATCTCCTTCCAGTAGCGCGGTGGTGCGGCCATAGGTGACACTGATTACCAAAGACTCGTCGTTTCGCTTGCGGGCGGAATCCTCTGCCTCTGCGCCCGGCGCGAGGATGCGGAATGAAAGATCGTCCGCCCTGAAGCGGTCTCCAGCCTTGTAGGACGTAATTGCAATGTTGAGGGCTTTCGCCTCCCGCAACAGGCTGTCCAATTCCGCGCTCGGTGGAATAGCGCCTATCCAGAGTTCGCGGGGATGGAAGTTCGCCAGAACTGCATTCATGCCGCCAATGTGATCGGCGTGGGCGTGGGTGATGGCAACAGCATCCAAATGGCTGACGCCGCGCGACCACAGGTACGGCGATACAACGTCTTCGCCAATGTCGAGTTCGGAGTGCATCCAGTGAGGGATTCCGCCGGCATCCACCAGCAAGGTGTGTCCGTCGGGAGCGACCAGCAGGATCGAATCCCCTTGCCCGACATCGATGGTGGTTACTTCAAGCGTGCCTGGACGCATCTGGAGCCGGGGGGGGACCGCACAGACCCAGGCTGCGCTTCCAGCGAGGACCACCAGTCCTGCTGCTGCGGTTGGCCAGCGTCTCCGTGCCAGCACCATAGCCAGCACTAAGGCCGCGATGCCGGCGAGAATCAGCCACAGCCCGGGAGTTGCAACCCGGGTGTCAGCGATTCGCAGACCTCCGATCCAGGTGACCGACCCTGCCACGGCTTGCAGCGACCAACCGGCAATCAGAGCCGGGAGCATGGCGATGCGCAACGATATGTAGCTGATTCCGATGGCCGCGAGACAGGCGATCAGCGCAATTTCAGTCAACGGTACAACGAGAATGTTCGCCGGTAAAGAGACGACGGTCGCGCGGTGAAAATCATAGGCCATTGGCAGAGTGAACCCCATTTGCAGCACCAGAGAAATCACTAGAAATTCAATGCCCAGCAACATGACACGGGCCATAATTGCAAGCATGGGCAACGGAATTCGTGGGCCCAGAAAACGTCGCAGTCGCCCGGCCAGCAATCGCAGGTCAAGACGCAATTGGACTAAGGTTGGCGGAAGCGCGAAATCATAGCCAATGGAATTGAGATTCTTAATCGCGGATGAGACCAGTTGTGTGGTTCGCTCCAGGATCGGCATCCCAATGGCGCAGATGATCAGCAGCACGCACAGAAAGCTGAGCTGGAAGCTGGCTCCAAGAAGGCCAGCCGGGTCGATCAGCAGGAGGATCAGGGCGGCGATTCCGATGGCGTTGAGAACCGACTTCCTGCGGTACAGCAGCCGCGTGCAAAAATAGAGGGTGAGCATCAACGTCGCTCGCCAGACCGGCGTGCCCAAGCCGGTCAAGACCGCGTAGCTGACGATCAGGAGCACTGTAATTGCGCCGGCGGCAAAGTCGCTTACGCGCAATCGCCGCAGCAGCCAAAACGTAACCAGCGCCACAATGCTTACTTTCAATCCGGAGATCGCCAGCACATGGTAGGTGCCGGTGCGCTGAAAGTCGGTGAGCAGGTCTCGTCCCACGAGGGTGTTCTCGCCGATCAGCATGGCATCGGCCAACCCGACTTCTTTCTCGGGCCAGAGCAGACGGATTCTTTGAATCAAGTCGCGGCGGGCGCGGGTTCGCCAGAGTTCGAAGCGATCACCGACAAACCCGGGGAGCAGCTCCACCTCCGCCGTTTTTGCCGATGCTAGCGCTGTGATTCCGTTTTGTGCCAGGTAGCCGGCGTAATCAAACGCTCCCGGATTGCGGAAATTGTGCGGCCGATAAAGTCTGGTGGGAAAACGAATGCGCTCAGCATAGCGGAATTCGCGCACGGCGCCGGGCGCATCCGCCTTAGCGTAGAAGCTTGCGCGAATGCCGGAGTGCGAGGAGAAGCTCCGCCCATCGAGGTCGATTTGTTCAGCTTCGATGTCCAACTTTTGTTGCAAGTCACCAAGGCCTTTCCGCAGCAAGCCTCCTTCACGGACCACATGGGCGGTGACCACGGCGTCCTGTCCGTCGCCAAATGACACGTCGGCTTCCTCGCCGTGGGCAGGGCCACTCGACTGAATGGCGAGGGCGGCAAAAACAAATAGCGAGGATAAAGCCAGGACAATGCCAATCCGTACACGACGGTGCAGGAAATAGACCGCCGAAAAACCGAATACGAGCCCGGCAACCAGCCACCACAGCGGCGGCCGCCAGGCGTAATGGCCCACGAATATTCCCCCACCATATGCCAGCGCCGCCCACAGTACCGGCTGTCGGGCCGCTGGTTTCGATGCAGAGAAAGCAGGCGCATACTTCATGGGTGAGGCGTATCGCTCCGAAGAGAAGCCGCTGGCTACTTCTACTGTGATCCTATGTGCCCCCTGTGGTTAAAGCCTTTGACCCCTCGCCCGCTAGCAGGGATCACGCGGATCGAGGTGGCATATTTAACGATCACTATTTTCTAGCGAGCCAGGTGAAACACACTTTCCAGGTGATAGGTTTGTGGGAAAAGATCAACCAGATGGGCTTTCTGAATGCGGTATCCAGCGCCAAGCAGGGCCGCCAGGTCGCGGCTCAACGTTGCCGGATCGCAGGATACATAGACCATCCGACCCGCTCCGAGACCTGCCAGCCTTCGAAGCACCTTTTCCCCGAGTCCCTGGCGCGGCGGATCAACCACGACGACATTTGGTCGTAATTTATCCACCGGACCCTCCAGGAACTGCTCGGTAGTTTTGGAAACAGTTCTCACGTTGCTTGGCGAATTGTGCGCCAGGTCGGTGTGGGATGTCGGTGACGACTCAACCGCGATTACCTGTGCAAAACTTCCGGCCAGGATTGTGGAGAACAGCCCCACCCCCGCGTAGAGGTCCAGGGCCACATCTCCAGAGTGGCCATTAGTGACGGTTTTCACCAATTCCTCCACCATGTGGCGGTTTACCTGAAAAAACGAGTTGTGGCCGACCCGGTAGGACGCCTGGGGCGTGCGGTAGGCGATGTTGCCGACTCCCAGGGCCACGATTTGTTCCGGCTCCGCACTCTGGGTGGGCAAAGTCCGCAATACCGAGATTCCAATGGCAGAGGGCAGGATCGAGTGCATTTCTTCCACGACCTGGATTGCCGCCTGGCGCCGAATATCCGCGACGTGAAGTTGCAGCAGCAGCTCGGAATCCTCAGCATTGGCGAAGAATTCAATCTCCTGAACCCCCGCGCCGATCTTACCTGTCCGACCGAGTTGCCAGACCGCCGCTAAGGCGCGGTTGATTAATGGCGAACTGATGGGGCATTGCTCGACTGGCAACAACTGGTGCGAATTGAATTTGTAGTAGCCGAGCGCAAATTGTGGATCGGTCCTGACTTGAAGGCGGGAGCGATTGCGGTAGTTCCACTCTGGCGAAGGATGCAGGATGAGATCCGTGTCCAATTCGAGCTTGGCGATGCGGCGAAGGCTCTCTTTCAGGATGGCGGCCTTGATTTCGAGTTGATGCGCGTAACTGCTGTGCTGATAATGGCAGCCGCCACATTCGCCGAAGTAGGGGCATTGCGGAGCGATGCGTGATGGAGATGCTTGCAGGATATTTTCGGCCCGGGCGCGGGCGAATCCCCGCTTTTGTTCCAGCAGTGCGGCCTCGACAGTCTCGCCTTCGAGCACGAAGGGCAGGAAGGCCGCTTTGCCGCGACCATGCTCGTCCGCGGGCAGGTGAGCCAGCCCATCGCCGCCGTACACGAGTTTTTCAATGGTGAGCTGCAAGCAACAACCTAACCACGGGGAACGCAGAGTTCACAGAGGTTCACATGTAAAACAAACTCAGCCGCGGCAGTTTATGTTTTTCCAGAAGCCGCTTGTGCACAAATTGTTTCTGTAACTGCGCGATCTGCGGACCTGACATCTTGCTGCGATAGGGAGCCAATTCGCGGTCGGCTTCCGCGCGCACCGCCACAACTTGTTCGTCAGGCGTGGCTGCAACCAGCGCCGCAAGTAGCTTTTCTTCTGCCACCGTGAGCTTTCGCTCCAAATCTTCCAGCTTCGGATTCTCTTTCGCAGTATTGACTTCGGCCGCGGTCCCACGCAGCGCGTTCGCGATTTCCCTGGCTACGAGCGGTCCTGAAATTCCTGTGGTCTCCGGCAGCTTTGCCGCTTCCAGCAAGTCGGCGTTGCGCAGAAGAAAAGCTGCGATCTCGCTGTTCTCGAACCCGGTCTGCCGCTCGGGTTTGTTTGTCCCGACGGCCGATTCTTTCATGTCTTCCGCGGCCACCAGCACGGCTTGCGCGCAGTATGCCAGGCTATTGATCTTCTGCGACTTCGAGGGCCGCTGATCGTACTTATCGAAGGCGGCATCAATCCCGCACAACACCGCTCCGAGCGGGATGCCCGCATCTTTCCAAGTCTCAATCAATGCCCAGTCGAGAGTGGACAACAAAAGACCACTCCCACGCCGCCTTTGGTAGTGCTCTTCAATTTCGGTGAAATAGTTGAAGTAGTTTTCCACGACCGCCTAGCGAACCTTGCCGACCGGCTTGGAAGAAACATTGCGTTCCCATATGATCCGCAAGCCCTCGAGGGTGAGGAAATCATCCACCTGCTCAATGTATTTCGATCCTTTACCAATGAGCGGCGCCAAACCGCCGGTCGCCACCACTTTGGTTTGCTTGCCCAGTTCCGCCAGCAACCGCTCGAGGATGCCGTCCACCAGACCCAAATATCCGTAGTACAGCCCCGATTGCAGGCTGGCCACGGTGTTGGTGCCGATGATACGCGCGGGCTTGCGGATGTCGACCCGCGGCAGGCGGGCGGTGCGTCCGAAGAGGGCGTCGGCGGAAATGCCGATTCCCGGACAAATGATCCCACCTTGATATTCTCCCCTTGCGGTTACGCAGTCGAAAGTCGTCGCCGTGCCAAAATCCACCGCGATCACCGGCCCGCCATACTTTTCGAATGCGGCCACGGAGTTCACAATGCGGTCGGCGCCGACTTCCGCCGGATTTTCGTAGAGAACCGGCATGCCCGTCTTCACGCCCGGCGTGATGAAGAGCGGCTTGGTATTGAAATAGTGCTCGCAGACCTGGCGCAAAGTGGAGTCGAGCGGCGGAACCACCGACGAAATCACGATGCCATGGATCTCTTTCGCTTCGAGATTGTCCATGGCAAACAGGTTGCGGAACAGCACGCCGTATTCGTCGACGGTTTGGGTGGCAATCGTGGCCACCCGCCAGTTCGCCGCCAGGCGTTCGTAAAGGGCAGCCGTCCCACCCTTCAGGGGAACCGGTTTGGTGCCTCTGGTGAAGACTCCGAGAACAGTGTTCGTATTGCCGACGTCGAGGACTAGCAGCATAGGATTTACAGCTTTCGTACCGTCCCGCTCAATACCGTGCGCAGGCCTTGGGGCGTCCTCACCTGGAGGAACCCGCGAGAGTCCAGCCCTTCGGTTACACCTTCGAAACTGCCGTCTTCTTCCACCGTGACCCTGGCGCCCCGGACCGAGGATGAAGCTTCCGAAAAACGCCGCAGAATCGACTCACGCGAACTCTGCTTTCCTGTCAATTCACGGTATTCCCGGTCGAGTGATTTTAGCAAAGCGGCGCACAGTTCCACCCGCGACCATTCGCTTCCCGTGGCCAGACGCAGTGAAGTCGCGACCACCGCCAAATCCGCGGGGAAGTCCGCCTGATTGACGTTGATCCCAATTCCCACCACTACATGCCGGACGCGAGTGACTTCGGCGTTCATTTCCGTGAGAATGCCGCAGACCTTCTTGTCCTCGATCAGAAGATCGTTCGGCCACTTCAGATCAGGATGCACTCGCGGGTCTATATCCTGAATCGCCGACTGGGCTGCCAGGCCCGCAGCCAGAGATAGAACCAGGACTTCTGACGGTGGAAGCAACGGGCGCAACAGCGCCGAGCAATAAATCCCGACTGATTGCGCTGAATGCCATTCATGCGCTCCCCGGCCGCGGCCGGCAGTCTGCTGCTCAGCCACGAATACACTGCCTTCGGGCGCCCCGGCACTGGCCGCATCCATGGCCAGAGTGTTCGTCGAACCGGTCTTGTAAAAGTGATGAATGTTTCTGGCGAAGACGGTTCCGCGCAATAAGGGCGCGAGAAAATCTGGGAGCAGCAGGTCGGGCATCGAGTTCAGGCTGTATCCGGTCGCGGGATGCCCGCCGATATTGACGCCGAGTTCGCGCAGTTGCTGCACCAGCCGCCACACTTCCGAGCGGCTGATGCCGATCTCGGATGCGATCTTGGTTCCACTGACCACGACCGTCGCGTGGTCCGCTAACAGCCGCACCACGCGCCCAAGCCGGGCGTCGGTTTGCGGCGCGGCCTTGGATGATGCGGCCGGCGCAGTGCGTGAGCGAATTGTCGTCGGCTTCTTGATGGAGGAATTATGAGCGTGGCGAAGGAAAACGACAAATACCGCCGGCTATGCCGGCCCCACTCGCAGGCTCATGTCCACCGCTGGGGCGGAGTGGGTGAGCGCGCCCACAGAAATAAAATTTACTCCCGTCTCCGCATAGCCGCGGACGTTTTCCAGATTGATGCCGCCCGAGACTTCCAGGGGGATGTGCCGGCTCGCATGCGAACACAGTTCCACCGCGCGCCTCACCATTTCCACCGCCATGTTGTCGAGAAGAATGGCTTCCGCTCCATGTTTCAAGGCCTCTTCCAACTCGTCCAACGAACGTACTTCGATCTCGATCACCTGCTCGCCGCGACGATTCTGGTGGGCACGTTCCAAGGCCGCCGCAACCCCGCCTGCGAGCGCGATGTGGTTGTTCTTAATCAACACTCCGTCCGATAGATCCAGGCGGTGATTATGTCCCCCGCCGCAGCGCACGGCGTACTTGTCAAGCATCCGCAGCCCGGGCGCGGTTTTTCGAGTGTCCAGAATTCGCGCGTGGGTGCCGGCAACCGCATCGGCGAATTTGCGGGTCAGGGTGGCGATCCCACTCAGGCGCTGCATGAAATTCAAAATCACCCGCTCGCAGGAAAGCACCACGCGGCCGTTGTGCCGGATCACCGCCACAGACTGACCCTTGTGCAGGCGGATGCCGTCGAAGATCTCGGGATGAGTGGTGACCTCATAGTGCGAAGTGACAGCGCCGTCCAGTTCAGCGTAAACGTCAAGAATACGGGCGATGCAACCGATCCCGGCCAAAATACAGTCTTGCTTGGCGAGAATGGTACCCGTTGCCCGCTGATTGGCGTCCACACAGGCATAGCTGGTGGCGTCGCGCGTCGCCCGGTCTTCCTGGAGCGCGTTTTCGATAACGGCGGTGATGCGTCGGCTATTCCAGTCCATGACTCAGTCGTTCGTCGTTGGCCGCGTGGGGACGGTCGCCGGGGACGGCCGCCTCGGCTGTCCCTCGTGCGCGCGCCCCGTCTATCCTAATTCCTTCAGCTTGCTCTTCGCTGTTTCTCGCAAGACCTGCAATTCTTGCGCACGTCTTCTCAGCCCTTCGACCACATTCGCCGGAGCTTTCGCCAGAAAACCTTGGTTGCTCAACTGGCGCTGGCCGTTGGCAATTTCTTTTTCCATTTTCTCCAATTCTTTCGTCAGGCGTTCGCGCTCCGCGGCGACGTCGATCTTCTTCTCGTAGATTACACGCACCTCGAACCGGGCGGTGGCCCGCGACGGCGCCTGGCTCGCCTGTGCTTGCGTCACTTCCGCGATAGTTGAGACGCTTCCCAGCCGCTCAATCGCCTCCCGGTTCTGTGCAACCAAAGTCTTGGTTTGCAGATCGTGGGTGAAGAGCTCGATCGGCACCTTCACTTTCGGCTCAACTTTTAGTTCCGCCCGCAAATTGCGCACACTCACGACCAGATCTTGCAGGATCGACATCTCGGTTTCTGCTGCGAGATTGATCTGTTTTTCATCGCTTTGAGGGAACGACGCCAGTGCGATCGACTTCTGCGGCGGTTTTCCATCATAAATTGCCTGCCAGATTTCTTCGGTGATGAACGGCATCACGGGATGCAGTAGCCGCAAGGCGGCCTCGAAGAGGCTCACAAGATTTTGGCAAGCACCCTGCGCCGATTCTCGCGAAGCGTCATCCATCAATCGCGGCTTAATCAATTCGAGGTACCAATCGCAGAACTCGCCCCAGAAGAAGTCGTAAATCTGGTTCGCCGCCTCGTGGAAGCGATAGGCCGCGAGCGCGTCGCTGACGCTTTGCGTCACCCCGTTGAAGCGCGAAAGAATCCAGCGGTCTTCGAGGGTGGCCGGCTGAAATGAACTGACGGGCGAGACGCCCGTCGCTCCAATCCGGTCCACATTCATGAACATGAAGCGCGCCGCATTCCAAATCTTGTTGGCGAAGGCACGGTACCCTTCGGTGCGGCTCTCGTTGAATGCAATGTCGGTCCCAGGCGCGGCCATGGCTGCGAGCGTGAAGCGGGTGGCGTCGGTCCCGAAGCGCTCAATGATCTCCAGCGGATCAATCACATTGCCCTTGGTCTTTGACATCTTCTGGCGGTCCGCGTCACGCACCAACGCGTGAATGTAAACCTGGCGGAAGGGTACGCTGTCGTCTTTTTTGTCCGCCCAGCCGCTGGCGGCTTTGATCTTCGGGTCCTGCTCATGCCCGTCCATAAAGTGGCAGCCGAACATGATCATGCGCGCCACCCAGAAAAACAGTATCTCGTAAGCCGTAATCAGCAGCGTAGTGGGATAAAACACCTGCTGGTCGCGCGTCTTCTCCGGCCAGCCCAGGGTGGTAAAGGGCAACAAGCCCGATGAAAACCAGGTATCCAGAACATCGATGTCCTGGGTCAGCTTGGAGCCGCTGCACTTCGGGCACTTCGTCGGCGCTTCGCGGGCCACGATGATTTCGCCGCACGCGCAATGCCACGCCGGAATGCGGTGTCCCCACCACAACTGGCGCGAGATGCACCAGTCGTAAATGTTCGTCATCCAGTTCAGATAAATCGTCTTGTAATTTTCCGGAACGATCGTGATCTCGCCGCTTTCCACGGCCGCGGCGGCGCGCTTGGCCAGCGGCGCAATCTTGATGAACCATTGCGTCGAAAGCCGGGGCTCGACCACCGTACCGCAACGATCGCATTTCCCGAGAGGAATGGTGTAGTCCTTCTCGCCGGACAGAAAATCCTGCTCGCGTAAGTCTTCCAGAACTTTCTTGCGCGCGGCAAAACGATCCAGCCCGGCGTACGGCCCAGCGTTCTGGTTCATGCGCGCGTAATCGTCCATGACCTCGATCTGTGGCAACTGATGCCGCAATCCCGCCTGAAAGTCATTGGGATCGTGCGCCGGCGTGACTTTCACGGCGCCGGTGCCAAACTCCGGCTTGGCCAGATCGTCGGTGATGATGGGGATCTCGCGATTCATCAGCGGCAGCAGCAGCTTCTTGCCGTGGAGATGCCTGTACCGCTCATCAGCAGCGTTCACCGCGACGGCGGTGTCGCCAAGCATGGTCTCCGGGCGCGTGGTGGCCACGGTGATGAACTCCGAAGTTCCAATCACCGGATAACGAATCTCATACAGCTTGCCCGCTGCCTCTTCGTGCTTCACTTCGAGATCGGAGATCGCGGTTTCGCAACGTGGGCACCAGTTGACGATGTATTTGCCGCGGTAAATCAGACCCTCTTCATGCAGGCGGACGAACACCTCGCGCACCGCACGGTTGAGGTTCTCGTCCATGGTGAAATATTCGCGGTCCCAATCGACCGATGCGCCCAGGCGTTTCATCTGATCGAGGATCGCGTTGCCGTAAAGCTGCTTCCATTCCCACACCCGCTCAATAAACTTTTCGCGGCCCAGATCGCGGCGCTTCTTGCCTTCGCTCGCGAGTTGCCGCTCGACCATCATCTGTGTGGCGATGCCCGCATGGTCAGTGCCGGGAAGCCACAGCGTGATGAAGCCGCGCATGCGGTGCCAGCGCACGATGATGTCCATCTGCGTCTGGTTCAGCATGTGGCCCATGTGCAGGCGTCCGGTGACGTTGGGCGGTGGCAAAAGCAGAGTGAACACCGGCCGGGTCTCGCCCGCAGGCGGCGTCTTCACCGAGAACAGCTTTTCGCTGATCCAGTATTCAGCCCAGCGCTTTTCAATGGCGCCCGGTTCGTAGGATTTGGGAAGGTCGTGGGGCATGGGCAGCACAGCTTCTAGCTCCTGACTGCTAGCCGCTAGCGTGAACAATTCGCTGAAAATGCTGCGGGTTCACAGCACTCGCAAAGAAGATTTAGCCAGCGGCCAGGAGCTAGGAGCTGTGTTTCGATCTTACAGGCGGTTCCAAAAAGCGGTCAAACGACCGCGGGGTCTATGTATGACGACGGCAAAATGCTCCCTCCCCCGTTTGTGGATCATCCCACAAGGCTACGGCAAGCGCGGCTGGCGGGGCGATTCGCGGGGCAGCGCGGGGCAATTGGGAATCATTAACATTACCACTCCGAGTTTGTTTACACATCTATAACTAGCGTGGAATGAGCGGATTGCAGCTGGGTTGACCCATGAAAAGGCGGGACCATTAACAATTTCCCAGAGTGCGGTGCACGCGCGCGAATCGGAGGTCAAGGCGGAGGTCAATGAGTGCTAACGCCTGATAGTGTCAATTGACGGTCATCCCGCTGATAGAATCGAGCCGCGATGCGTTTTTACACCAAAGACGAATGCGAGGAATGGCTCGGTGGGCTAGGCCGGGTAAAGCCCGACGCGATCCTTGAAATCCATAGAGCGCACGTTCACTATCCGACTACGGTAGGCCGCATTTTCTATCTCGCGCATTGGATCGGAAGCTCGTTGATGTACCGCAGTCCGGCGTTGGTATGGATTACGGAGTGGGGTATCTGGGGAAGCAGCGAGAACTGGCATCTGTATTACAAACTCCGACAAAGTTATGGTGATCTCCGTCTGCTTCATGAAGCACCCGGCCATCTGTTTCTCGGCCACGAATCGGAAGACCTTACATCCTTCCTGCAAATTGCTGTATTGAACGGCTGGGGTGGATACATCCTGACTCAGGCGGACTACGTAAACGCATTCTTCAGTCATGACGAGTACATTGACTTCTTTGCTGCGGAAGGTGGGCTTGGAGTTCTCGAAGATATACGCAAGGAGTTCGGCACGGTCGAACATCCGCCCAAAGAAGTGTGACTCTCTGGGTTGGTGAAACGTCGCCAATTGCACTCATTGACCGGGGTTTTGAGTGTAAACGCCTTCCATGAGAAGGCCGGTCGGAGTCAAGAGAATTCTGGGTTCATGGTGAGTTCTTGGTTTTGTTCGCTGACAAAGTTCTTCTCCCACCGAGTAGCCAC